>NZ_JAKZGR010000002.1 GCF_022549675.1 Belliella kenyensis
TTCCCCGAGAGGGGACTGTAATCGGGATACATGGTACATTGTACTTTGTACCTGGTACAGCAAGATTAGGCGGCCTAGCGCAGGGGTCCCACCTCTTCCCATCCCGAACAGAGAAGTTAAGCCCTGCCGCGCCGATGGTACTGGGGTTACACCCGGGAGAGTAGGTCGCCGCCACATTATTAAGAAGCCTTTCAGGAAACTGAGAGGCTTTTGGCGTTTATGGGGAACAAGCGGGAGATTAGTGATGAGAAGCGAGGGACGAGAAGCGAGAAGCAGAAGAGATGAGTGTATTAAGTACAATGTACAAAGTACCAAATATGTATAATCTACGATCTCTCGTAGAGACAAGAGACAAGAGACAAGAAACAAGAGACAAGAGACAAGAGACAAGAGACAAGAAACAAGAGACAAGAAACAAGAGACAAGAAACAAGAGACAAGAGACAAGAGACAAGAGACAAGAACCATGTGATAAAGAATCAATTGTACTTCCCTAAATAACGTTGACCGCTTTGGTTCAACATTCATTAAGTATTTCAAGTAAACTTCATGAGCCTCATTTGATCTTTTTATATGGGCAATGTTTGCATTCATTTGCACAACAGTATCCCCTTCGTTTATGATATTGAGTTGTGAAAACCATTAACCCATCTTCATTTATATAATAGTCTCCTGATATCAATTCTAAGGGAGCAATTTGCTTCTTTTTTGATTTCATGCTTAATCCTCTGAGGCTTTTACTATATTTGTTATATACTGAAAAAGATCTTGAGACATTTTCAGTCATTCAAAATTACAATTATTATGATGGAAACAATCAATTCGAGTAAGCAGGCAATTGAATTAGAGGAAAAGTATGGTGCTCATAATTATCACCCTTTGCCTGTAGTGTTAAGTAAGGGGGAAGGAGTTTACCTATGGGATGTTGAAGGTAAAAGATATTTTGATTTTTTGTCTGCCTATTCAGCTGTGAATCAAGGGCATTGTCATCCGCGTATTAAGCAAGCGCTAATAGATCAGGCAAGTACTTTGACCTTGACTTCAAGGGCATTCTATAATGATGTTTTGGGGCCATTTGAGAAGTACATTACTGAGTACTTTGGTTTTGATATGGTATTGCCAATGAATACAGGTGCAGAAGGAGTGGAGACAGCATTGAAGATTGCGAGAAAGTGGGGATATGAGAAGAAAGGTGTGAGAGAAAATGAGGCAGTGATCATAGTGGCTGAGAATAATTTCCACGGTAGAACCACTACAGTTATTTCATTTTCTAACGATGAAAATGCCAGGAAAAACTTTGGACCATATACGCCAGGTTTTGAAAAAATCCCATACGATGATATTCCTGCATTGCAATCAGCCTTAGAAAATAAGCATGTGGTAGCATTTCTAGTAGAGCCTATTCAAGGAGAGGCAGGTGTATACACTCCAGATGATGACTATATCCGAAAAGCTGCTGAGGTATGTAAGAAAGAAAATGTACTCTTTATAGCAGATGAGATTCAAACTGGAATTGCAAGAACAGGGTCTCTTTTGGCTGTATGTGGACACTGTAGTTGTGAAGGTCATTGTGAGAAGCAGTCGTCATATACAAAACCCGATATGTTAATTTTAGGTAAGGCAATTTCAGGCGGATTTTATCCTGTTTCAGCTGTTTTAGCTGATAAGGAAGTTATGGGAGTAATAAAACCTGGTCAGCATGGGTCTACTTTTGGAGGAAATCCGCTTGGGGTAAAGGTAGCGATGACTGCACTGGAAGTAGTCAGGGATGAGAAATTAGCTTTGAATGCACGGAAGTTAGGTCATATTTTCAGAGAGAGAATGCAGAAGCTAGTGGATGAGTATAGTATTCTCAAACTGGTAAGAGGTAAGGGCTTATTGAATGCTGTTGTTGTAAATGATACCCAAGAAAGTTCCACTGCGTGGGATATGTGTGTGGCGTTGAAAGAAAACGGCTTACTTGCAAAACCTACTCATGGAAATATCATCAGGTTTGCTCCACCTCTTGTAATGACCGAAGATCAACTACATGAGTGCTGCGATATAATAGAAAAAGTAGTAAGGAGCTTTTCAAAATGATTCAATTGAGAAATTAAAATCCTGACAAGAGGGTATGTTGCTTTATTGTCTATTTCATGATCATGATTATTCTAAAAATCCAAAGGTTATCCTTTGGATTTTTTATCTTTGTACGTTCTCGAAACCAAACCTATTAATAGATGCAAAAAGCTGTAATTTTCGATATGGACGGAGTGATCTGCCATACGAATCCTTTTCATTCGATGGCATTCAAATCATTTTTTGCTAAGCGAGATATGTTCCCTACGGAGGAAGAGTTTTCTCAACACATGTATGGCAAAAGCAATTCTTATATCATGAGTCATTTTTTCGGAAGAAAGATCGATGGAGAGGAATTGCTTCAGCTAGAAGATGAGAAGGAAAGCTTGTTTAGAGAGATCTATGAAACATCAATCGATCCAATCGCTGGGTACTTAGATTTCTTAAATGGATTAAAGGCGAGAAATGTCACGACTGGAGTAGCGACCTCTGCTCCTATGGCTAATCTAAAATTGATTGGTGACAAATTAAATCTATTTAATAAAATGGAATCGGTTTTGGCCAGTGAACATGTGAAGAAACATAAGCCAGATCCCGAAGTATATTTGAAATCTGCACATAACTTGAAAGTAAAACCAAGTCAATGTGTGGTTTTTGAAGACTCATTTTCGGGTGTGACTGCAGCTATTAATGCAGGTATGAAAGTTGTAGGCGTCTTATCTTCTCATTCAAAAGAAGAGTTGCCAATATGTGATCTTTATATTGAAAATTATAAATCATTACATATAGATTCTGTTTTAAATCTGATCTAAGAATAAATTATAAAAAAAACATGGATATACGGAACTATGCCAATAACATTACAAAATTCCGATTTATCTAACTTCCGATATAAATTGATATTGGATACTTATGGATATTGACCATTAACAACCTGTTGAGCCAATGAATTGAAGTTGCTGGCAAAAAAGCGTATATTCAGATAAAAAAATCTTTTTTATTAATTAGCATTCACATTTTTGAGCGTGTCATGACAAATCATTAATCCAGAATGGAGATTCATTATGTATTAATGATTTGTCAACAAACGACAGGAAGAGTGAGATTGTATCGATAAGGCCTCTATGATTAATTGCCTGAATCTTTAAATTTCCACATGTAACACGTTTTAATCTATTCGCAAAAAGGCTAGTATCAGATATGTTTTATTTATCATGTTTTTCATAGATCTCTTGTGATTATTCTGAATCATGGGTAGATTGACTTAATAATTTTTTGCCTATTTATTAACATATGTCATTTACATAACATTTACGTAATATCAGTTTCGGGTATTATTGTTGTTTTTTAGTTTGTTTTCAAAGATTTACTAGACCGTAATATTAAATTGCTGTTTTTAAATATATAGGTATGTAACAATATTTTAATTTTATGGTCATTATAAAGAAATATTAGAGTATCACTTTTGTGTCGCTGTACAATTATTCCATTTATCAATTTTTCATTTGATGAACAAATTCGTAATTATGACCATCATCTTGATGGTCTTTTCAATGCATGGATTTTCCAACATTGACCATTATGACTCTATCTCTTCGGAAGAGCTTAAACCTATTATTAGAAAACCTTGGTACGAGTCAATTCAGCTGAGAGGCTATGCTCAAATGCGTTATAATGGTTTTTTAGAAACAAATCCCAATTTGCAATGTGCACAATGCGATAGGTCTTGGGGTGGTGATGCAGGGGGGTTCTTCTTCCGGAGGATCAGGATGATATTTTCTGGTCAGATTCATGAACGAGTGTTCATGTATATACAGCCAGATTTGGCATCAGGGGGAAACAACACCGCCCAAATCAGAGATGCATACTTTGATTTAGGCCTTGATGCAAAACAAGAGTTTAGAATTAGAATCGGTCAATCCAAAGTTCCATTTGGGTTTGAAAACCTACAATCTAGTCAAAATAGGCTTCCTTTGGATAGAAATGATGGATTGAATTCAGCAGTGCTCAATGAACGTGATTTAGGTGTTTTTTTTTATTACGCACCCTCTGAGGTAAGAAAACGTTTTAATTATTTGGTCAATTCTGGACTTAAAGGATCTGGAGATTATGGAATGTTTGGCTTTGGTCTTTACAACGGACAGACGGCTAATTTACCTGAACAAAACAGAAATTTTCATGTGGTAAGTAGGATGACATACCCTATCGAATTGGCCTCAGGTCAGATTATTGAAGCGTCGTTTCAGGGATATACGGGTAAATTTGTCATCAACAGGGAGATGAAGACAGATGCTGATCAGACAGAATTTGAAGAGTACCGCTTTGGTCCTACGATTGTCATTTACCCTCAGCCTTTTGGCTTGCAGGCAGAGTTTAACTGGGGAAGAGGTCCTGAGTATGATCCTAATTTAGATGATGTAGTAGATGCGCCTTTGAAAGGTGGATATGTGCTCGCTAATTATTTTCATCAATCGGGTAAACATTTATTTATCCCATTTACTCGCTATCATTATTATAATGGGGGAAAAAAGTTTGAATTTGATGCCACTAGGCATAGGGTACGAGAGTTGGAGATTGGTGTAGAATGGCAGCCACATAGAAACTTTGAGTTGGTCGCAATGTATACGATTTCGGATAGGACGTTTGAAAACTCCTTAAATCCAGTTAATAGGCAAAAGGGAAGTCTGCTCAGGCTTCAAGCTCAAGTTAATTTTTAAATTCCGCATAAAGAATATATCTTTAGTCTTAACTAAGCAAATATTCACATGAAAACACTCGTTAGCGTCCTATTATCTTTGGTCTTTATCCTTAATGCTACAGAAAATGTAAAGAAAAGTTTCAAGGAAGATTTCAATAAAGTGCTATCTAATTCAGCGGAGATTCCAGCCTTAGCTCCAGGAGAGGTTGCCGTGATCAATTTATGGGCTACTTGGTGCGGACCTTGTATCAAGGAAATCCCAGAGATGAATGAAATTGTGGAAGAGTATAATGGGAAGAACGTGAGGTTTTTAGCTTTTTCTGAGGAAAATAGAAGCGTTTACGAAACATTTCTTTCGAAAAGACCCGATTTTAAATTTAGCTATGAAATGAGTTTTGGGAATAAGGAAGCTGCAAGCATAATCAAAGCGCTAGATCAAAGTGAATATAAAGGTCGAGCGATACCAATACACGTTTTGGTTGATAAAGATGGGCAGGTTGTAGATACATTTATAGGAGCATCCCCAATGAATATTCAAAAAATTAAGAACTTCTTGAGTGAACATGCTTCTGCTGAATAGTGTTAACTTTGCATTGAAATAAGAAAAAAACATGCAAAGAAGACCAAGAAGGAATAGAAAGACGCAGGCTATCCGCAACATGGTAGAAGAGACACGTCTTTCTGTTAAAGACTTTATATTTCCCATGTTTCTCATTGATGGAGTCAATCAGAAAATACCCGTCGCTTCCATGCCTGGAATATACAGGTATTCATTAGACTTGATGCTTTATGAGATTGAAGAGTGTGTGAACTTAGGTATTATGGCCTTTGATATTTTTCCGGCTTACCCGGAAAATAAAAAGGATAAATATGCCAAAGAAAGCTACAATCCCGATACTTTTTACCTCAAGGCAATTTTTACCATCAAGCAAAAGTTTCCTGAAATCGCTCTTATGACTGATGTAGCGATGGATCCATACAGTTCAGATGGGCACGATGGATTGGTTGAGGAAGGTAAAATATTGAATGATGAAACTCTGGATATTTTAGGTAAAATGTCATTGGCTCAGGCTCAAGCTGGTGCAGACATATTAGGCCCTTCTGATATGATGGATGGTAGAGTTGGTTATATTCGGGAGGTATTGGATAGTAATGGGTATACAGATGTTTCCATTATGTCTTACACGGCGAAGTATGCGTCAGCTTTTTATGGACCGTTTAGAGATGCTTTGGACTCTGCCCCTAAGCATGGAGATAAGAAAACCTACCAGATGGATCCTGCCAATTATAATGAAGCCTTAATAGAAGCTGACTTGGACACTGAGGAAGGAGCTGATTTCTTGATGGTAAAACCTGCTTTGGCATATTTAGACGTGATCAGACTTCTCAGAGATAATTCGAATCTTCCCATAGCTGCTTATAATGTCAGCGGTGAATATGCTATGGTCAAAGCTTCAGCTGAAAGAGGCTGGATAGATGGAGAACGTGCCATGCTGGAGTCTTTACTCAGCATCAAAAGAGCAGGAGCCAATATTATCTTAAGTTATTTCGCCAAAGAATTCGCAATGCTAAATAGATAGGAGGGGAAAGCCCTCCATTTTTTGAAAACGTTAACACAAATAATTTACTAGTACCGTGGGTTTTTGACTAATTTTGATTTAATATGTTTTTGTGATATATTAATGTTTTAATAGTTTAGTCACAAAGAAGAGTCCTTCTTTCTCTTAAAATCTACAATATGAAAGTTGATAACGTTTTAGTTTTGCTTCTATTTTTACTTATTTCATGTTCAGAAACGAGGACCAGTTCGAAGCGTTTGTTTGGAACCAATGAGATACTCACTTTGGACATTGATGACTATACTCCGAATGCAAGTCTAGGTTTTATTGCCCATGAGGACTTATTGTTTAATCTGGTATGGGAAAGAAATGAACTCCAAATTTATGATGTAGAGCAGAAAAAGTTAGTCAAACGATTGAAATATGATATTGAGGGAGATAAGGGGGTAGGTCAGATATTTGGTTATCATGTTCATAATCTTGATAGCATTTTTTTGTTTGGTCAAGTTTCGCCAATTGTCTATTTGACCGATACAAGCGGTATCTTTAAGGACAGTTTTCAATATGAGATTCCAGAGGGATATACTTCAGCATTTATACATCCTCATTATTTTGTGTCTCCGCCAGTGATAGAAGGTGATGAAATGATAGTCAAGACACATATAAATGGTAGCTATCGAGAATTTACTAATGATGTTTTAAGTTCAAAGCATCTAGTCTATGCAATTAATTTGAACACTAGAAAGGTGAGGTTGATGGAGCACATGTATCCAGCTGATTATCTGATTGGAGGTTTAAAGCAATTTGAATCAAGTATGGCTTTCGGGAAGGATAAAGTTGTTTATTCTTTTTTTGGTGATCATAGATTGTTTTTTGCATCAACATTCGATGATAAGCTAATTGCAATAGAAGCTGCAAGTCAATATTTAGATCGGAGATTGAAGCTATTTCCTTTAAGTGGTAATCGACTTGAAACAATGCAATATATCAATGCTAGTTCTAGATATGACAATCTGATCCATGATTCTTTTAGAAACTTGTATTATCGGTTTGCGTACCCATCAATAGACTTGACTGATATAGATGATATTCTAAGGTTAAGAGTAGCGCCAGGACCATTCATTATTATGGTACTTGACGAAGAATTGAATGTATTGGGTGAGACCTATTTTGAAGCAGGGAAGTATTTGCCTAGCAATTTTTTTGTCCATAAGGATGGGTTGTATATATCCACCAATCATCCTGATAATCCAGAAAATGAAGAAGATAAATTCAAGTTTGAGTTACTGGAAATCAGAAATGAATTACCCAACTAGAAAGGTTTTGGCTAACAATCAGTTTAAACATATGGTGCTATGAAAATATATAGTATTCTAAGCATTCAATTGATCTTTACGTTATTTTTCTTAAACATGGATAGCAGTGATGACTTTAAAGACCTGCTGAATCAAAGTGTGAAAGACAATAAATATATTCTTCAGGTGAAGCCTCAAGAAGCAGTCGTTATAAATCTTTGGGCGACATGGTGCGGACCTTGTATTAGAGAAGTGAAAGATTTGAATGAGCTTGTAGAAGCTTATGAAGGTAGAAATGTGAGGTTTTTAGCCTTTTCAAAGGAGTCAGTTGATGATTACAAGACTTTTAGGAAAGGCAGACCTAATTTTAAATTTAAATATGAGCTGAGTTTTGGTGATGTGAATACAGTAAAACTGTTGCAACAGTTGGACAAAAATGATGGAGTTAGAGTCATTCCTATGCATATTTTGATAGATAAAGAAGGTCAGGTCATAGAGGTTTTGAGAGGTGCGTCTTGGACAAATCTCCAAAAGATCAAAAGCTTTCTGGAAACCCAAAGTGGGCAAATTAAAAAGTAAGGCTTATTGAATAGGAGTGTTCGGGAAGTTTAACTCCAAATCTCTCACATTTTTAAAACTTTACGGAATATTTTTGCGTGTGGCTTTTGGTTATTCGTGAAAAACTCCGATATTTGCAGACTCAATTAGAAAAACGCATTAAATATTACGATCATATATCATGGCAAAAGTTTGTGACATCACTGGTAAAAGACCTCAAGTAGGTAATAATGTATCGCATGCGAACAACAAGACCAAGCGTAGATTCTACCCTAACTTGCACAAAAAGTCTTTTTATGTGCCTGAGGAAGATGCTTGGATCACCTTGAAAGTTTGTTCGAAAGCTTTGAGAACCATCAATAAGAATGGTATCAGCGCAGTTTTGAAAAAAGCTCAAAACGAAGGTTACATTATCATTAAATAATTATTGACTCTCTATAAATAGTTCAAGAAGATGGCTAAGAAAGGTAACAGAGTACAAGTGATTTTGGAATGCACGGAGCATAAAACTTCGGGTATGCCAGGTACTTCAAGATATATCACTACCAAAAACCGTAAGAATACTACAGAGAGATTGGAATTGAAGAAGTTCAACCCTATCTTGAAGAAAGTAACGGTTCATAAAGAAATTAAATAATCAAAGGACTGATTGTCGCAAGGCAATATTAAACCCTCAAAGATATGGCTAAGAAAGTAGTAGCAACGCTAAAAAAAGAAGGTGGTGTAACTTACGCTAAGGTTATCAAGGCTGTAAAGTCTGAGAAAACTGGTGCTTACACCTTCAGAGAAGAGATGGTCCCTACCACTGCGGTACAGGATACATTGAAGAAATAATTGCCATTTGCATCGTAATGCAAATATAAAGTCCCTCTGAGTACGACTCAAGAGGGACTTTTTCATTATATTCGGGCTCAAATTGTAAATACTATGGGAATTTTCGGGTTCTTTTCAAAAGAAAAAAAAGAAAGCCTTGATCAAGGCCTACAAAAATCCAGTGAAAACATTTTTTCAAAACTAAGCAAAGCAGTCGTAGGGAAGTCTAAAGTTGATGAAGAAATTCTTGATGAACTTGAGGAGATTTTGATTACCTCTGATGTCGGTGTAGATACTACGATTAAGATTATTCGTAGAATAGAAGACCGAGTAGCTAAAGATAAGTATATCGGTGCAGATGAATTGGATACAATTTTGAGAGATGAAGTCATGGCTTTGCTCGAAGAAAACAAAAGTGCCGATCTGGGTGATTTTGACCTTCCCAAAGATAAAAAACCTTACGTTATCATGGTGGTAGGTGTAAATGGAGTAGGTAAAACCACTACCATCGGCAAGCTAGCGTATCAATTCAAACAAGCAGGAAAATCAGTGGTACTAGGTGCAGCGGATACTTTCAGAGCGGCTGCAGTTGATCAATTGATCTTATGGGGTGAGCGTGTGGATGTTCCAGTAATTAGCCACGGTATGAATACAGACCCAGCCTCAGTTGCTTTTGATACAGTAAAAAAAGCTGTAGAAATGAATGCTGATGTAGTGATCGTAGATACGGCAGGTCGACTACATACCAAAGTTAACCTTATGAACGAATTGACCAAAATCAAAAGAGTGATGCAGAAATTTATTGATGATGCTCCTCATGAAATTCTTTTGGTGCTAGATGGATCTACTGGTCAGAATGCTTTTATCCAAGCTAAGGAGTTTACCAAAGCTACTGATATATCAGCATTGGCCATTACTAAACTTGATGGCACAGCCAAGGGTGGTGTGGTCATCGGTATATCTGATCAATTTAAGATTCCTGTAAAGTATATTGGTGTTGGTGAAAAAATGATTGATCTGCAAGTCTTCAATAGAAAGGAATTTGTCAATTCTTTATTTAAAAAGAAATAATTTCAACATTTGTATTCGATAGATCCATTATAGATAGAATTCTTTAGGTTCTAACTCTTTGGAATTCGAAAAAAATTAGTTGTAAATAATGATTGTCTGCACGGTGATTTGTTTATTTTTATGCAGATAATCATTTCTTTTCTTAATTTTTTTCTAATCTTTCTAATCTTTGCATCAATGGAGGATGTGAATAATTCACAAAGACATACCATGGATGGGGATTGATTTTACTTAGACTATTTACTGATAATGTTTTCAAAGCTTCGGCAAGTGGTCTGCCATCATATGTTTCTTTGGCATAAGCGTCAGCCTCAAATTCATTTTTACGACTTATCATATTCATGAAAATTCCGATGATCATGGAAATAGGAGAGAAAAGCATGGTGAATCCTATGATGTTTAGATGTATAGAAATACCCTCACCTCCAAGGGCATTGCTAATGATGGAGCTGTTAATAAACTGAGCCAAAATGAAAAGAAGTAGACCAATCTGAAGTATACTTGAAATCATACTTTTAATAATATGTTTTTTCTTATAATGACCGATTTCATGAGCAAGTACTGCTACAAGTTCATCGGGAGTATGTTGATCAATAAGTGTGTCATAAAGTACTACTTTTTTTCGTTTACCTATGCCTGAAAAAAATGCATTTGCTTTTGAACTTCGTTTGCTGCCATCTATGACAAATAGGTTGTCTAGTGGGAAATCTACTTTTCTTGCGTATGCCATGATCTTTTCTCGCAATTCACTTTGAGGCAAAGGAGTCAATTTATTAAATAATGGAAGTATAAGCGAGGTGTAGAAAAGATTAATCAGTATCATAAATATGCCTGCGATCAACCAGAATTGCCACCAAAAATTCATCCCCATTTGATGTATTAACCATAATAATACTGCTAAAAGACCTCCACCTACCATGATAGAGAGTAAATAGCCTTTTATTTTATCTATAAAAAATGTGCTAGCTGAAGTTTTGTTGAAGCCAAACTTCTCTTCAATATGGAAAATCTGATAATAATCGAATGGAATGGATAAGATGTCAGATCCTATAAAAATGATTCCGAAGAAAATGATTGATTGAAGTATAGGTTGATTAATTATGCCTGAAAGCCAATTATCTAATGCACCAAAAATACCGAAGTAAATCAGCACTATTGTGATGCTTGTACTAACTAGACTTGTGAGAAGTCCAAATTTGAAATAGGATTTCTGGTAATAGTCACTTTCTTCTAATTTTTTTTTATCAATGTATTGTTCTAAAGTATCAGGGATTTTGGTTGTTTTTCTGTAAGTATTTAGGAAGCTTAATGTTTTATCAAATAAAAATCCGAAAATGACAATCCCTATCAAGAGATATTTCACTTGTATAGCATCCATTATGTTTAATGAGTATAATAATTAGAATTTAGGACAAGGTAAGATGGTGTCTCTGCTTCTTGGCTTACCTTGATTTCTGCTTGGTAATGTGTATGAAACACTCACCTCATGAGCACCACCTGACTGTATGCCCAAGTTTGAAACCGTGTAGTCAAAGCTATATCCCATGTTAATACCAGAAAGCAAGTTGACTCCTACCATAAGTACAACCGCATCACGGTTGCTTTGTTGTTCGACTGGCTTGTAAGGTAAACCTCTGTACCAAAGTCCAAAGATAATAGGTTCCATGTATATATAAGCTCCTGCATCCAATTGTTCAAACGGCCCCTGTCTTTTGTAATTGATAGTAGGGACAAAATATCTTTGCTTATACATATGGGTAAAATCGTTCCTATACCCTCCTGAACCTAGAGAGATTTTATAGCCTGTATGAAAAGAAATTTTCATAGGTAAATTACTAATTCCATTATCAATAAAGGATTGATTTGGCTGATTTACATGATGAACAGAGGCCCCCAGCCAGAATTTTTCTGTAAAGAATAGCCCTCCAAGGGATAGGGATAGTAAATTTACGGGCTCACCAAAGCCCGGTATATCATCGCCTGGCAAGGTTGGACCAAAAGGGTCTGAAGGGTTGATTTGATTGGCAAATATTAAGTTGTCATAAAATCCAATATCTCTTCTGATATAGCTAGCTTGAAATCCAGGTCTAAAGTATGCCCCTTGCCCAACTCTTAGCTCATAAGAATATAGCCCAGAAAGGGTGGTTGATCTCAACTGTGCAGCTCCTTCTACATCATTCATGACCAAAAAGCCTATTCCACTATTGTAATCATCAAGATAAGTATCAATGTATGCTGAGAATGTGGTGAATTGTGCATTCATGCCAGGCCACTGATTTCTATAGTTGGCACCGATACGTGTTGTCTGCTCTGCTCCAGTAAATGCCGGGTTTAAGTATAAGGGAGCTGCATAATATTGACTATATTGCGGGTCTTGAGCATGTAGCTTGCCCGAGACACAAAGTCCCAAAATTGTGAAAAAAAGAAAGCTTAGATAAGACCGTTTCAATTGTTTATTCGTTAATTAAGGGATTCATCACCACCTCTGAACGCATGACCTCATTCGTTGTTGTAGATAGCAGCTGTAAATTATGAAAAGCCTTTTAAATAATATTAAGTTTTTAAAGTTTTTTAGGGAAATAGGTCTGATTTTCTGTTTACTTCTTCCTTTTGCGTCTTTTTCTCAAGGCGTCAATAATAATGAATGGATATTTGGGTATTGTGGTGCTTCTGAATCGAACAATTACCTCTCCTTTGGAAGAGGAGGTGAGCCTATCGTCAGGACGCTTTCAGGAGCTATACTTGTTGGGGAAAATAATAACGCTGTTGCAGTGGATCCACTTTCTGGCAATATTATTTTTTATTCCAATGGTGAATTAATATATAACTATGATAATGCACCCATTCAAGGTGCACCAAATGGGATAAATGGTAACAGTAATAGCCGTCAGCAAGTAGCTATTGGTCTGCTCGATTATGAGCCTGATGGAGATAGATTGTTTTATACGTTTTATATTTCGTCAGCAGGTCAACTTCAATACGCTGTCATCGATATGAATGCGTCTGGTCAAGCAATCGCAAATCAACCACCTTTGGGAGAAGTGACTGTCTTCGATCAAGTAATTGGCCCAGCTTCTGGCGCTATTGCTGTAGTGAAATCTGCCCAATCCCCTTCTTATCTGATTAGTTTTTCTGGAGGTAGTTTGATTTCAAGAAGAATTGAGGATACTCAAGGGGATTTTACAAATACTGATGATATCAATATCTCTTTCACACCTAAGGCCATTATTTTCAATGAAGAGACTGGTCAGATGATCCTTATTCCAGAGGAAAATGAGGAAAATTTGATTGTTATTGATTTTGATACAAGTGGTGGGACATTTGGAGCAGTTAGTGCTATTTCTCAGTCGGCTGGAGTTGATCCAATCGAAGGGGTTTCATATAGCCCAGATGGAGCATTTATTTATTTTTCTAGAGGAGATCAATTATTTAGAATTCCTACTAGTGATTTGGATGCTGCGCCTACATTGATTCCAATAGAAAATGATGTTTTTAGGATTTATGATGTTAAGCTAGGCCCAGATGGCAGGCTTTATTATATTTACGAAGAGGTAGAGGGTGGGCCTCAGTTACTTGGGAGGGTAGATAATCCCAATGAAGAGGAATTGGAAGAGTTGGAAATAAATGAAGATCCTTTTAATGGAGTTGATTTTTGTGGAAGGGTATTCCCTCAGTTTGCCCCAAATGCTGATATAGATGCGCAAGTGAATTTTACTTGGCAGCCAGAGGAACCTTGCAGCAACAATCCTGTACAGCTTACAAGTAACATAACTCCTCAAAATTATAGGCCTATAAGTTTTGAATGGTCTTTTGATCCAGAATTAACTGATGAAGACGGTGAGCCTATTGATGTGGATTTCAATCAAGAGCATTTATTGCTGCCCGCAGAAGCTACTTCTGGAGAAAGTGTAACAGCAACCCTAGTAGTCACTTTTGCAGATGGGACGACTCGTGAGGTTACAAATACGATTACCCTTTCACCAAATGATCTTCAAGCTAACTTTACACCTCAAGATACGACCCTCTGTGAGCCATGCCTTGACTTGATGCCTTTGTTAGAGGCACAGCAAGGCGGTGGGCAAGATGGCGGTCAAGGACCAGGGGTTGGTGGACCAGGAGGTGGAGGTGGAGGCGAATTTGAGTATTTTTGGTCAAATAAGCGAGATGAAGGCTGGGGACCAGAAGCTGCGAATGAAGTGTGTGATCCTGGATTGTACTGGGTATTGGTTAGAGAGCAAGGCTCGACATGCTATGCTTATGCAACTATCCGCATTAGGATATGGGGCGAGGAAGATCAGAGCAATAATATTTGGTACTTTGGAGATGGGGCAGGTATGGATTTCAATCCAGATCCAGATGATCCAGATGGCCCTATGCCAAGGCCAGTTACTCACCCTCAAAATATTCCAGCAGGCACAACTACTATTTCGGATGAAACTGGGCAAGTATTATTTTACACTGATGGATCTACGGTGTGGGATCTCAATGGCAATGTCATGCAAAATGGCCAAGATATTGGAGGAAGTAATCAAGCGTCAGAGGGAGTTATTGCGATACCAATACCTCAAGAAGAGACAATGTTTTACTTATTTACTACTTCCACAGCTGCTGATGGTGGTAGCCAAGTGAAATATTCTCTTGTGGATATCAAGGCTGAGAACCCAACAGGTGTGGGAAATGTCGTTACTAAAGATAATTTTCTCTTTAGCCCTGCTACACAGCATTCAGCAGCTTTAACTGCTGGTGACAATACTTGGGTTTTATTTCATGAGTTAGGGAATAATACCTTCCGGGCATATCAAGTAGGGGCCTTGGGCATAGGTTCTCCTGTTTTTTCATCTGTAGGCTCTACTCATGGTTTCAACACTGGTGTGGGAAGTATGAAATTTAGCCCAGATGGGACTAAGATAGCAGTGACGATTCAGGATGGAGCATGTAGTAGGTTAGAGCTTTTTGATTTTGATCAAAGTAGCGGACAGCTTACAGAGTATGCCTTACTGGACTTGGGTTGTAATAATGATGCCATCTATGGCGTAGAATTTTCTAATGACAGTGATAGAGTTTATGTCTCTTATACCGGCAATGGTGGAAGAGTTGAAGAATTTATAATTCAATCGCCATCTTCGGAAGATGAAGGCGATGATTGTGGATCATGTCTCGAAAATGCCAATAGTAGTGCTGAAAGAGCTGCTTGTATTATAGATTCAAGAAACGATTTGGGAATCAATGGGCCTATAGGAGCCATACAGATGGGCCCCTTAGGTGATATTTATGTGGCGAGACCAGGCCAATCCTATCTAGGGACTATAAGGCCAGGGTCAAACTGTGCGTCGAGTATTGGTACGACTGAGGGATTTTTACTGGCTCCTGGAACTTCTTCTAATCTGGGCTTGCCTTCATTTGTTCAGCAGTCAGGGAGTAGTATTCCCGAACCCGCTATCAGTGGTCCAGATCAGTTGTGTTTGGATCCAGAAAATGGGGCTGAAGGACTTTTTGAAGGAGCGGGAGAACCAGATATAGACAGCTATTTTTGGACTGTAGTTCATGAGGATGGTGAAGTAGAGCAGGATAATTTCGGTGGGCCTGGAGAGGATTTTCAGAATTACACACATATTTTTCAAAGAGGAGGTTTGTATACTGTCACTTTGGTGGTAGATCGATGTACTGAAGAGGGATATTACAATGAGGAAAATAGTATTCAAGTGAGAGTAATTGCTCCTCCTCCAATTACACTAGAGAGCAATGTGATTTTGTGTGTCGGAAATCCTGTGACTTTGACAGCAATAGATGGATATGATCCTGTTGAGGGTTTATATGATTTCGATTGGAGGAATGCGGCTGGTTTTCAGATCGGCGACGAGAACTCAAACAGTATTATTGTAGAGGAAGAAAGTATCTATACCGTTACTGTATCCTTTAGAAGACCAGAAGGTATAGCTGATGAAGAAGAATTCGATTCCTGTTCTGCTGTAGGTTCCATCTTTGTAGGTCCTGCTTTTGAATTTGAGTTGACACAGTCTACAGATGAAGTTTGCTTTGATGGGACCACAGTCCTCTTTGCCCCAGATACCCCAATAGCAGGTGAGTGGTTTTATCAGAGAGCAGGTGATCCAGAGAGGGTTCCATTCCCGGTTGGACAAGCCTTTGAGTTAGAAGTTCAGCCATCATCAGATTTGCCATCTCCTGGTCAGTATGAGATTATTTTTGTGACAGAAGATCCAATAGTTGAGGGTTGTTTGATAGAGAAAATACTAGAATTGGAAGTGTTTCCTAGACCCGATTTCGAAATAGTACTTTTGATACCAGAGACGGAATGTGGTGTAGATGAGGGGAGTTTTGAGGTTACTGTTCTGGTAGATCTTTCTACCATAGAAATTGTAGAACTTGGTGTTTTATTTACCGATATTTCAGCAAATGAAGTATTGCCTGTGTTCGAAAATCTTCCTCCCGGTAATTATACAATTCGAGGCAGGACGCCCTTTGGTTGTCAATTCTCTCGAACCATCTCTATAATGAATACCAACCCCATAGAAGCCTTGGAAAATGTCACACTTTCATCTACTGATGAAACTTGTGGGGATAATGAAATTCTTCCTGGTACCATCACAATTACCTTAGAAAATGAGCCTACTGAAAATTTCAGCTATTCAATCACTCGTCAGGGTGATGGATTGAATCTAACTGGGGAAATCGAAGGGCAAGTTACAGTTATCACAGGTGTGCGTGGTGGTAGATATGAAGTACAAGTAGAAGATGAAAATGGCTGTGCTGTACCAGTAGGAGGAATTGTTGTAGAGCGCAGGTTGTTGGCAGACTTCTATATTCCTTCAAGCGTGATTGGATGTGAAGCCTTTGAGCTTACGGTATTCACACAACAGGATCTGATTTTTTCGGTAACTGATCCATCAGGTGTATCATTGTCTCCTGATAGCGAAGGAGTTTATTTGTTAACTGAATCTGGTGAATACACAGTATTAGGTGAAGACCCGACAGGAGAAATATGCTCAAGTGAACGAAGGGTCAATGTCATAATAAATGATGCTATCCTATTTGAATTGTCTGACCCTCAAGTCGATTGTAATACAGGGGTTGCCTACGAAGCATTGCTAGACGGAACAGATGCATCGGAAGTATTTTTCATTTGGAGAAATTTTGATGGAGCAGTAGTGGGCAGGGGGCAGATATTTTCACCAATAGCACCTGGTGAATATAGCTTAGATGTACAGCCAAGAATAGGAAGTAATTGCCCTACTCCTGTAATTTCATTCACAGTTGAGGATTTTGAGAATAGTCTAGAATATGAACTGGAAGTGTTGCCATTCTGCTCAGAGGATGTGTTTACTTTGATCACTCTCAATGGTGATTTTGAGAACATAAGCATCTCTTGGTATAGAATAATAGGTTCTGACAGGATGCAGCTCACAGAATTTGATGATCAATTGGAGATTACTGTCTTAGAGGATGGAGTGTATGAGGTGGAAATTCGTAACTCTTTTGATTGCATTATAGGAAGTGAGCAAATTTCCATTAGGCAATCAGATATAGAAGCTCCAGTATTGGAGCCTAGCTATACGATTTGTGAGTTGGAGAATATCTTGCAGGAAATTGTTGCAGGTCAGTACGAAAGCTATGCTTGGTACATAGAAGGTGAAGAAGGCCCACTTTCGGTTGAGCCTACTTTTACCCCAACTCAAGCGGGAAGCTATAGGCTTGTAGTATTTGATGAAATAGGGTGTGAAGAAGAGGTTACCTTCGAGGTTGTAGATGATTGTGATATCACCATTCGCTTTCCAAATGCGATGATTCCAAGCGATCCCAGCAAGCAGTTTGTGGTTTACACTAGCGATTTTGTAGATGAACTTGCTGTTTTTATTTACAATCGCTGGGGAGAGTTGATTTTCTATTGTGAGGAAACTAATCTACCAGGTGATACTACTACTGGATATTGTCCTTGGGATGGAAAAGTTAATGGAGTTTCGGTGCCGATTGGAACATATCCAGTAGTTGTGAGGTTTAGAAGTAATAATCAGAATGTCACAAAGACACTCAAAGATGCCATTTTAGTAATAGAATAGTTTAAAAATATGATCACATTGATTTCACCAGCAAAGACGCTGGATTTAAGCTCGTCGGATGTTTCAGTGTATACACAGCCGGATTTCCAGAAGGAGACTTTTGAACTCGTCTCAATCATGAAGAAAAAAACCTCTGATGAGATTCGCCAACTCATGGGGGTGAGTGAAAATATAGCAACGTTGAATGAAAAGCGCTACAAAGAGTTCAAAAAATCCTTTGATCCGGATAATGCAAAACAAGCAATTCTTGCATTTAAAGGGGATGTATATACCAAAATTGATGTCGATAATTATAGTGAAGCTGATTTTGAGTTCGCTCAGCAGCATTTGCGAATATTGTCTGGGCTCTATGGATTATTGAAGCCTATGGATTTGATTCAAGCCTATAGGCTTGAGATGGGGATCAAGCTTGAGAATAAAAAGGGGAAAAATTTGTATGAATTTTGGGGTACAAGAATAGCCAAAGCTATCAATGAGGTCGCTCAGTCTACACCTATAATAAATCTAGCTTCAATAGAGTATTTCAAAGCAGTGGATCAAAAGGTGCTTCAATCGAATGTGGTGACACCAACTTTTCAAGAATTCAAAAATGGTAAATATCAAGTGGTTGGATTTTTTGCGAAGCAAGCAAGAGGATTAATGACTGATTATATTATTAAAAATAGGATCAATGATCCTGAGGGTTTGAAAACCTTTAATGAAGCAGGATATGAGCTTCATGGAGATGGTTCAGAGTGGAGGTTTGTGAGGTAATAGCAAAAAAAGGGGCTAGCAAAATCACTAGCCCCCTTTTTAATCTATCACAAAAGCCTACTCGGCTTTTTCTTTCTTTTGTACCTTGATCTCCAGAGCTTCTCCTTCACCAGGATAATCTGCTAGAATCACATCACCTTCTGAAAGTTCTCCTTTTAGAATTTCTTCCGCTAGAGAGTCTTCAAGATATTTTTGTATTGCTCTGTTGAGAGGTCTTGCACCATATTGCTGATCATATCCTTTCTCCGCCAAGAAATCTTTTGCTTTGTCAGATAACTCTATATTGTAACCCAAATCAGTAATTCTGCTGAATAATTTACCTAGGCTGATGTCAATGATCTGATGGATATGTGATTTCTCAAGAGAATTGAATACAACTACATCATCGAGTCTATTGAGGAACTCTGGGCTGAAAGCTTTTTTCAAAGCACTTTGAATGGTAGATTTCATGATATCATCCAAGTTCTCTTGTTTTGCTTTGTTGGCAAAGCCAATTCCTGCACCAAAATCCTTTAGATCTCTAACGCCGATGTTGGAGGTCATGATAATTATCGTATTTCTGAAATCGACTCTTCTACCAAGTCCATCCGTAAGTATTCCGTCATCCAATACTTGTAGTAGGATATTGAATACATCAGGGTGAGCTTTTTCAATCTCATCAAGCAAAACTACTGAATACGGCTTTCGTCTTACCTTTTCTGTAAGCTGTCCACCTTCTTCATAGCCGACATATCCTGGAGGTGCTCCTACGAGCCTAGATACGGAGAATTTCTCCATATACTCGGACATGTCTATCCTTACCAAAGAATCCTCTTTATCAAATAGGTAAGTCGCTAACATTTTCGCCAATTCAGTTTTTCCAACACCAGTAGGGCCTAAGAATATGAAAGAACCAATCGGTTTTTTGGGATCTTTCAGGCCTACTCTAGTTCTTTGGATGGCTTTAGTCAGCTTTTTGATAGCATCGTCTTGCCCGATTACTTTGCCTTTGAGCTCATCAGTCATACTAAGAAGTTTAGCTCCCTCTTTTTGAGCGATTCTCTTAGCTGGAATGCCAGTCATCATAGCGATTACTTCTGCGACATTATCTTCTTCTACTTTGTATCGCTTAGACTTGCTTTCCTCTTCCCACTTCACTTTGGCATTTTCAAGTTGCTCGAGTAGTTTTTTCTCCTTATCTCTAAGTTGAGCTGCCTCTTCATATTTCTGACTTTTTACAACTCTGTTTTTTTCTATTTTGATTTGCTCTACTTCTTCTTCGAGTTTTAAGATTTCCTCTGGAACGTGGATATTGTTGATGTGAACTCTAGCACCAGCCTCATCTAAGATGTCTATGGCCTTGTCTGGTAAGAACCTGTCAGATATATATCTGTCAGAGAGTTTTACACAGGCTTCAATTGCTTCTGGAGAGTAGATTACATTGTGATGATCTTCGTATTTGTCCTTGATGTTGTTCAAGATTTGTACAGTCTCTTCTGGCGTGGTAGCATCTACCATTACCATCTGGAATCTCCTAGCAAGTGCACCATCTTTTTCTATATACTGTCTGTATTCGTCGAGTGTGGTAGCACCTATACATTGGATCTCTCCTCTGGCAAGAGCAGGCTTGAACATATTCGAAGCATCGAGTGAACCACTCGCTCCTCCGGCACCTACGATCGTGTGAAGCTCATCAATAAAGAGGATGACATTTGGTGATTTTTCCAACTCGTTCATGACTGCTTTCATCCGTTCTTCAAACTGACCTCTATATTTAGTGCCAGCTACAAGCGAAGCCAAGTCCAAAGTCACCACCCGTTTGTTGAAAAGTACTCTAGAAACTTTTTTCTGAACTATTCTTAAGGCAAGACCTTCAGCAATGGCAGTTTTACCAACACCTGGTTCACCTATGAGGATAGGGTTATTCTTTTTTCTCCTTGACAGAATTTGCGCTACCCTTTCGATCTCTTTTTCTCTACCTATGATTGGGTCTAGCTTATCTTCCTCGGCCATTTTGGTCAGATCTCTTCCAAAGTTGTCTAATACTGGCGTACGGGATTTCTCAGTACCTGGCTTAGATGCTCCTTGAGATCCGCTTCCCGAAGAACCAAACAACTTGCTGTTGTCTTCATCCGGATCATCGGCCTCTGCTCTTGATCTTGGATTGGAGTCAGTTTGAAACTCTAGCATCTCTTTGACTGCATCATAATTCGTGTCAAATTTCTGCAATATTTGAGTAGCGATATTATCTTCGTCTCTTAAGATAGATAAAAGCAGATGCTCCGTGCCTATCAAAGCGCTTTTGAAGATTTTGGCCTCCAAATAAGTGATTTTTAATACTTTTTCAGATTGTCTTGTCAATGGTATATTGGCAAGATTTTTCACGTTATGGGTTGCAGTACCTTTGACGGCACGCTCCACCGAATTCCGAAGTTCATCCAATGGAACTCCAAGTTTTTTCAGTATGGAAACAGCCACTCCTTCCCCCTCTCGAATCATCCCCAACAAGAGGTGCTCTGTACCAATGTAATCATGACCTAGACGCAAAGCTTCTTCGCGACTTAGGGAGATCACCTCTTTGACTCTGTTTGAAAATTTTGCTTCCATTTATATCCTTTCTAAATGATTTGAAATCTATTCTAATGATACCGAATTTGTTTTAAAAACACAATCCTTTCATATATTGTTCATTGTTTTTTTTGTGATTGGTTCAGAATGTTTGCGGTTTCTGGTCCCATACAAAACAATAAATCGATGATACTTAAATTTGGTACAAAGTCTAAGCCAAATAGCTGCTGGTAGGGTACTGGGCTATAGATGTTTCTACATTCAAACGATTTTTTGGTCTGGATTACGCCTCTGAAATCGTTAAATTCTTTTAAATCGTCTGAATAATCAAGTATTTGTAATTTTGTCTTGCTTTGAATCATTTTGAGACAAACTGTCAGTAGGGCGTGGTTGAAATCTGCTAATAAGTCCCATTTTTGATTGTACACTGGTTCGAAATAAGGAAAGTAGAATTCAAAATACGGTGCCTTTCCATAAGCACTTTGAATACCCCTCAGATGTACATTTTTCCATTTTTGACTATTATCTATCCTGATTTGACTTGATTTTACCTTTTTGTTTCCACCTATTACTGGTATACTCAAGGTTTCTACTTTGTTTGCAAGTCTAATTTGTGTTCTGTTTCTGTATGTCTGTTTTTGATAATCTTCTTCTATATCTAAATACACTATATCGTAGTCTTGAATCGCCACGAAGTATTCTAGCGCGGGAAGATGATATAATTCAGTGATTATTGCCATGTATTTCACATTTATGCAATTAAATAATAGCGTCAATATCTCCCAAACCTTCTCTGACTACTACAATTTCTTCACCGCTACAATCTACTATAGTAGAGCCTACATTGTTGCCATATCCACCATCAATGACTATGTCTACCAGGTTTTCATATTTTTCAAAGATCAATTCAGGATCTGTACTATACTCGATGACGTCGTCTTCATCTCGGATAGATGTGGTCAAAATAGGTTGACCTAATTCCTTTACCAACATACGAGGAATATTGTGGTCGGGGACTCTGATTCCTACTGTTTTTTTATTACTATTAAGAATTTTTGGGACTGAGGTATTTGCTTCCAAAATGAATGTAAATGGCCCTGGAAGTGCTTTTTTCATCATTTTGAAAACAGGTGTATTTAGTGCTCTTGTATACTCAGAGATGTTGCTCAAGTCATAACATATAAACGAGAAATTATGCTTCTTTGGTTTGATTCCTTTGATTTGACAGATACGCTCTACTGCTCGTTGGTTGTGGATGTCGCAACCCATTCCATATACTGTATCTGTGGGATAAATAATGACAGCACCGTTTTTGAGGGCATTGACAATGTAATCTATTTTTTTGATCTCGGGATTTTCTGGATATAATTTAATAAGTTCAGCAGGCATGGTTGGTTTAATTTAGATTTGAATATTCAACTGATTTGTTAGGATATTTCCTGAATCGATTTATGGTTCATTAATTGATTCAAGATGGGGATATCAGCTTCAGACCAGTCAAGGGTGTCCAATTCAGCTGGTCGTAACCATTGTGCTGATCTGTGCTCTTTAAGTGATAATTCCCCTTCAATATAGCGACAAATAAATGGAATTAGTTCAATTTTTAGATTTTCTCCAATCTGATGAGTATTCTTATTTAAAATTGTCAAGGTCTCAATTTTAAGATTCAACTCTTCAAGAATTTCACGTTTAATACATTCTTCCAAGCTTTCATGATTTTCTAATTTACCTCCTGGAAACTCCCATTTCAAAGGATTAGACATATATTCGCTTCTTTGAGCTACAAGAATTTTTTCTTGATGTATAATTATGGCACAAGTAACTTTGATGGTTCTGAACATGAAAATTAGAAATTGAAAAATTCGCTAAACAAAATTCCCTATTTTTGCGCTTTATCAAAGAGAATTTATAAAAAATATGTTTGAAGATAAAAAAACGAAGTACTACCTCATCGGAGTGATTACTTTCTCTGTATTGCTGACATCGTTGTCGTTTTATTTCTATCAGGCATTTTTTAGTCCCAATGCACTTTTGGAAAAGGATGAGCCGTATATGCTTCGGATACAAAGTCAGGCAAGTTTCAAGACAGTATCGGACAGCTTGTACAATGCTGAAGCAATTCATGATGTAATTACATTTAGTTTTGTTTCAAAGGTTTTGGGATATCAAGATCAAGTTAGGCCTGGACTTTATAAAATTGAACCAAGAATGAGTAATCTCAAAATAGTGAAGTTACTTAGGTCTGGTTCTCAAACACCAGTAAGACTAACTTTCAATAATATCAGGACGAAGGAGGATTTAGCAGAAAAGATCACTAAGAATTTGGAAATGGAGGAAAGTGATTTTATGAATTTGTTGATGGATTCTGTGAACATAAGAAAATTTGGGTTTGAAGCGGAGACGATTATGGCCATGTTTATCCCAAATACTTATGAGGTTTGGTGGAATACAAGTCCAGAAAATCTCTTTGATAAAATGCATAAGGAATACGAGAAGTTTTGGACCCCAGCAAGGGTACAAAAAGCGGAGTCACTTGGATTGAATCGCACTGAGGTGTCTACTTTAGCATCTATTGTGCAGGCAGAGACACAGAAATCTGATGAAAGAGCCAAAGTTGCAGGTGTTTATCTTAATAGGTTGAGAATTAACATGATGTTGCAGGCTGATCCGACGTTAGTATTTGCAACTGGTGATTTCAGTATCAAAAGAGTACTAAATATTCACAAAGAGTTAGATAGTCCTTATAATACCTATAAATATTTAGGGTTGCCTCCAGGGCCAATTAATTTACCGGAAATATCGGCCTTAGATGCTGTGTTGAATTATCAGGATCATGATTATCTTTATTTTTGTGCCAAAGATGATTTTTCTGGATATCATGCGTTTGCCACCAACCTGAATGACCACCTGGTCAATGCCAGAAAGTATCAGCAGGCACTAAACCATGCAAAAATCAACTAAAATGTTTGTTTCAGAAACACAAGTAAGGGTACGATACGCAGAGACAGATCAAATGGGATATGTGTATTATGGGAATTATGCCATGTATTTTGAAGTTGGCAGGGTAGAGGCACTCAGGGCCGTTGGCTTTTCTTATAAACAAATGGAGGCTAATGGTATAATGATGCCTGTCCTAGAGCAAGAGACTAAATACCTTAGACCAGGTAAATATGATGAGTTATTGACAATAAAAGTGAAGATTCCCTATTTGCCAAGCGCAAGGATCACTTTCGAATATGAGGTGTATAATGAAGAGATGGACTTGATTACAACAGGCAAAACTATTTTGACATTTCTGAAAACTGACACCCACAGGCCAAGTAGGCCGCCACAATATTTGTTGGATATTTTAAAACCATATTTTTAAATTTAGAACTTTTGGTAAAGAGCAGACTAAGATTATTATCATTTAGACTGATAAGAAAAGCAAAGAAGCTTAGGTCATTTCATTTTGGGAACCCAGACCAAAATTTATATGATGTAGGAAAAATATTTTTGGATCAGATTCGAAAAGATGAAATCATAGAAAGAGCAGGTTCGGTAGCGTTTAGTTTCACTATAGCGATGTTTCCACTCTTACTGTTTTTGTTAAATATGATACCCTATATTGGGCTGTTTTTCACGAATGTCACCACGCAGAATATTCTTTTGTTTATTGAAGAGATCATTCCTCCGAGCATTTATAGTGAAGCAGAAGCTACTTTTATGGACATAGTGAGCAAACCTCGTCAAAGCTTGTTGTCTTTGGGGTTTTTCTTGGCTTTGTTTCTTGCTACCAATGGAGTGATGTCTTTGATGAATGCTTTTAATGCAGTGTATCGGACAAGGGAGAATAGGAAGTTTTTTCAGACCAGACTGATCGCTGTAGGTATCATATTGGTTTTGGTATTGACTATCTGTGGAGCAGTTGTGATCATGATTTTTGGAAGTAGTTTGCTTTATAGTATTTCAGAATGGGAGATCGTGTCGAGCAATTTGTATTATTATCTTTTGGCATTTTTCAGGTTCTTTGTATTGCTTACCGTTTTTATGGTAGCCACTTCATTTATTTTCAGATTTGCACCCGCTGTTCATGACAAGTGGAGGTTTTTCTCCGCTGGATCAATTACCGCAGGTTTATTGATTACCCTTGGGTTTTATCTGTTTTCTTATTATTTGAATAATTTCGCAAATTATAATAGACTTTATGGTTCTATTGGGACGATGCTAGCTGTAATGCTATGGCTTTTTATTACATCCCTTATTATATTGGTATGCTTCGAAATAAATGTATCCTTAGATAAGGCCGCAAAAAGAAAATTGGTCACTCGAGCTTTGAAGAATAACTTGTAAGGAATAAGCCAAGGAGATCCGAGAATTGATGAGGCTATCTTTTTGGATTCCTTTATGTCATATTTGCAGAGAAATTTGTTCTTCAAAAATAGGTTAGCAGTCGTCCATGTTCATTTTGGCTATCTGACTTCCTCGATTTGCAGCTATCATCAAATCTTGACAAGCAGTCGGATTATTAAGGGCTTTTTTACACATTCCTCTTCTTGCCAAAGCATCTACATGATTAGGATTTTTTTTGAGTAGCTGGTTAAAGTCCTCCAGTGCCCATTCAAACTCCCCTGTAGCCATGTTGGCTATTCCTAAATTATATAGGGTTACCAAATTGTCTGGATCAAGCGCCAAGGACATGTTAAAAGATCCAGCTGCTCCAAATGTATCGCCTATGGCAGATCTAGCCATACCTTGATAAAAATATACACGTGGATCTTTAGGGTTTTTATCTTTTGCATAACCCAAAAACTCATCGGCGCTCTTGAAATTTTTATTTTGGAGCATGGTACGACCTAGTAAAAAGATCGTCTCAAAATCATCCCCGTCATATTTTGCAGCTTTTAGGAGATGATTTTCAGCCTGTCTGTAGTCTTCAAGTTTCCAATAGAGTTTTCCTATACCTGCATGTGCCTGACCGTATTCTGGATCAATACTTAGTATTCTTTTATAATCGTCATAAGCATCTGCATATTTTTCTAGCTCCTCATATGCTCTCGCTCGCAGATGGAGGGATTTGATATCGGTTACGTTCAAAAAGAGAGTTTTTGAAAATTCTGAAATAGCCTCTTCATATTCACCATTGCGGAAATGTAATTCGCCTTCAGAGAATGTTCCAAAACATGAGCTTAATCCTAAGCTAAAGATTATTAGAATTTTATATGTACCTCTCATATATTTAGTTTTTTCAAAACTAATAAAATAGATGGTTTTTAAAAAGAATTTTGCTCGATTTTAATTTCATGTAAATCCAATTGAGATTCGAAGCTCGTATTTGTCCATAATCAAACAGAATTGTATCATGTTAAAGCGGATTTTATTAGGGACCACATTAATTCTAGTCATTTTGGTGACTACTCTAGCTGTACACATTTATGCAGTCACAAGACCAAAGACTGGAGCTATATCACATTTGGCTTTGACTAGAATTGATTTTAATCAAAGCTTAGATTCACTTCAAGCTGGAAGTCTTTCAGAATTGGCTGAAAGCATAAATGGTGTGCAAGAAGTAAGAGTCAATAAATCTTCTGGACACGTGATTTGTATGTATATGCATAAAGAAGTATCTCCTAAAGAGATCGCTGATAAGCTACATTCAGCTACTTCTATGATGGCAAGCGTCTATCAACCTTCTGAAGAAACATTAGCGCAGAGTTGCCCTGCATTCAGTGAAGAATCACTGACCTACAGATTAGGTGCATTCTTCCAGAGGTCTTTTGAAAATAAAACTAAAACCAAACTTTAATGATTATGAAAAATGTGAAATACTGGTTAGCCAGTGCTCTGATTGGAACAATGATTGGGTTCTCTTCTTGTAATAGTGAGGATGAGCCTGATATGGTGGATGATTCTTTCTATGCTGTACAGCTTGGAGGAGAAACAAAGGTAGCTGATCCTCAAAATTCGGGTCAGATGATTGAGCAGGGATTCTTGAATTTGAGAACTGTAGTGACCAATACTGTTTTGACAATAGCAACAAACGAAGGTGGGAAGTATGATGATTTACAGCCTTATTTCAGTGTGTTGTTGACAGAGGTCGGAAATGGGACAACGACAGGTTTGAATACGCTAGTGATGGACTTTTCTGAGTTTTTGGCTGAAGCTACTGGAGCAAGAAACTTTACATATTCAGGATTGGATATGGAAGCTGCCCATGATCCAAATAGAAATCCCAGGATGACAGGAAGGGTAAACAATGCAGATTATGATCTGTTTATCCAAGCGGTAGTAGAGGGTGCAGCACAAGCTGGTATTACCTCTACAGAGGTACTAGGTCCTGTGGGACAATTGCTAGAGTCGGTAAGACAGCCAATTGTACAAAGGTAATATACAAAAAAACACAAAGCCTGCTTTATCGAAGCAGGCTTTGTGCTATTAAAGCACTCCTTTTGTGCTAGGGAGTTGATTTAAAGCGGAAAGGTCTCTCTTTACAGCCATTTTGATAGCTCTTGCCAGTGCTTTGAAAATAGCTTCTATCTTGTGATGTTCATTAGTGCCTTCAGCTTTTATGTTCAGGTTACATTTAGCGGTATCAGAGAAGGATTTGAAAAAATGATAAAACATCTCTGTAGGCATTTCTCCAATTTTTTCTCGCTTGAATTCAGCGTCCCATACCATCCAAGGCCTGCCTCCGAAATCAATCGCGCATTGTGCCAAGACATCATCCATAGGTAGTAAGAAGCCATACCTGTAAATTCCCTTTTTATCCCCAAGTGCCTTGAGGTAAGCTTCACCAAGAGCCAAAGCAGTATCTTCTATAGTATGATGCTCGTCTATATGCAAATCTCCCTTCACATGGATGTCTAGATCTGTACCTCCGTGTTTACCCAATTGCTCTAGCATGTGGTCAAAGAAATGCAATCCAGTACTGATATTACATTTCCCAGTACCGTCAAGATTTATTTTGATCTTGATAGAGGTTTCTGATGTAGTTCTCTCTACCGATGCTACTCTCTCTGGTAGTCTTAGGTATTCATATATTTCATCCCAAGATTTGGTGCTGAATGTAGCTTCTTCATAAGTTTCACCAATAAAAATAGATTTTGAGCCAAGATTTTTTGCGAGTTGCACGTCTGTTTTTCTATCCCCTATTACATAAGAGTTAGCTAGATCATATTCACCATTTTGGTATTGCGTAAGCATGGCAATACCTGGCTTGCGGGTAGGGAGATGCTCATGTTCGAAAGATCTATCTATATGAACTTGAGAAAAAACAATGCCTTCACCCTCTAGTGTTTTCATCATTTTGTCTTGAGCTGGCCAGAATGTATCTTCAGGAAAGGAAGAAGTGCCAAGTCCGTCTTGATTGGTGACCATGACAAGTTCAAAATCACATTCTTCAGTGATTTTTCTAAGGTTTGAAAGGGCACGAGGATAAAATTCAAGTTTTTCTAAGCTATCTACCTGAAAATCTATTGGAGGCTCGACGATGATCGTTCCATCTCGGTCGATAAAGAGTACTTTTTTCATGCTTGATATTGTTTTAATGCTAGAAGGAGGGCGTCGTTTTCGGATCTTGTACCTACAGATATCCTCAAGCAGTCTTCGCACAAGGTGACCTTAGAACGATCTCTAATGATGATGGTCTGCTCAATTAGATATTCGTAGATTTTTTTTGCTTCAGTGACTTTTATGAGGATGAAATTCGAGTGAGAAGGGAAAATTTTCTTTACGAAGGGAAGCTTTACAAGCTCATTTTCCAAGAATTCACGTTCTTTCAATATGTTAGTGACGATATCTTTGATGTCAGCAGCGTTGTCCAATGCTTCAAGTACTTTTTCTTGGGTAAGACCTGAAATGTTATAGGGTGGTTTTATCAAATTAAGAATTTTGATGATATCCACAGATGCGAAAGCCATCCCGATCCTTAATGATGCCAATCCCCAAGCCTTTGAAAATGTTTGCATTACCAGCAGGTTCGGGTAATTTTTCAGCTCTTCTATGAAACTAGGCTCATCGCTAAAGTCAATATAGGCTTCATCGACGACCACAATTCCTTCAAATTGAGTCAAAATTTGATATATGTCCCTACGGTTGAGCTTGTTACCACTTGGATTGTTGGGAGAGCAGATGAAAATAATTTTGGTGTTATCATTTACCTCTGAGATGATCTCTTGCGGTTTCAATTGATATGAATCAGAAAGATTTACACGCTTGATAGCGATATCATTGATACCTGCACTTACTTCATACATGCCATAGGTAGGAGGGAGGATGATAATATTATCAATTCCTGGTGAACAAAATGCACGCATCAAGAGGTCGATAGCTTCATCTGATCCATTTCCAAGGAAAATCTGATTGGCTGGTATTTGCTTTACTGTGGATAGTTTTTCTTTGATGTCATGTTGGTAGGGGTCTGGATATCGGTTGTGATTTCCCGTGGCCATAGATCCGAAAGGATTTTCATTGGCATCTAAGAATATTCCAGCTTTACCAGAATACTCATCTCTTGCTGATGAGTAAGGTTTGATGCTACTGATGTGAGGTCTAAGTAGCTTTTCTAAATTGAAAGCCATTATTGATTTTCTTTTAGGAAGTTTAGGCGTAATGTGACTGCGTTCTTGTGGGCTTCTAGTAGCTCATTTTCAGCCATGATTTCTATTGTAGGGCCAAGATTTTGGATGCCTTTTGCACTTATTTTTTGGTATGTGATCTTTTTTGTGAAGCTATCAAGAGATACACCACTATAGCTTTTGGCGTATCCATAAGTAGGGAGTGTATGATTGGTCCCAGATGCATAATCTCCAGCAGATTCTGGGGTGAAATTGCCTATGAAAACTGATCCGGCATTGATGATTCTATTCACTACTTCTTCTTCATCATGCTCTTCTACACAGATGATCAAGTGTTCAGGAGCATAGGCGTTGATAAGATCAATGGCTTTGTCTTGATTGGGCATGATGAAAGCTACTGAGTTGTCAAGTGCTTTTTTTGCAATTTCTTTTCGACTCAAATTTTCTACCTGAATTTCGACTTCCTTAATTATTTTTTGTGCGACTTTTTCTGAGCTAGCGACCAAGATGACTTGTGAATCCACCCCGTGCTCTGCTTGTGATAGTAAATCTGCAGCAACAAATGCCGGGATAGCTGACTGGTCAGCGTATACAAGAACTTCCGAAGGTCCAGCTGGCATATCTATGGAAACTCCTTTTTTCACAGCAAGCTGCTTTGCGGCTGTCACATATTGATTGCCTGGTCCAAATATCTTGTCAACTGCGGGGACAGTTTCCGTGCCATATGTCATGGCAGCAATCGCTTGTGCGCCTCCTACTTTGATGATTTTATCTATTCCTATCAGGTCTGCTGTAAAAAGTATTGCAGGGTGAATATTACCTTCTTTGTTGGGAGGTGTGCATAGTACGATTTCTTCGCAGCCAGCAAGATTTGCGGGGACACCTAGCATCAAGACTGTTGAGAAAAGTGGTGCAGTACCACCTGGAATATACAATCCCACCTTTTGAATAGCAACAGATTTTCTCATACACGTGACGCCATCCATGGTTTCCATGGAGATGTCAGGTGAGCGTTGAGCATTGTGAAACTTTTCTATATTCTCTTTAGCCAAAATGATCGCACTTTTGAGTTCCTTTGATACGAGTAATTTGGCTGCTGCTATTTCTTCTCTTGAGACTAAAAGCTCTTTGATAGCCACGTGATCATATTCAAGAGCAAATTTTTTTAGTGCTTTATCTCCTTGTCTTTTTACTTTTCGAAGGATAGGCTTTACAATTTTCTCTATGTCTTTGGTTTTCTGGACTGGTCTAGCGAGCGCAGATTTCCAATCAGCCTTTATCGGATTGATTAATATTTTCATGCTTCCTATCGATCAGGTTTGTTTTAAAGATTCTCATTGAGTTTTATAACACCATTTTTTCTATTGGTACTACTAGGATGCCTTCTGCACCAGCTGAGCGCAATTCTTCGATGTTTTCCCAGAATTGATCCTCACTAAGTACAGAGTGTACAGATGACCAGCCTTCCTGTGCTAGAGGTAGGATGGTGGGACTCCTCATGCCAGGAATCAATGAGATGATTTTATCTAAAGACTCATTTGGAGCGTTTAGAAGGATATATTTATTGCTTTTTCCAGTCTGTACGGCATTCATTCTGAAAAGCAACTTGTCTACTATGGAGACCTTATCTTGTGTTAGGTTTTTGTTAGCTATCAGTACTGCCTCAGACTTGAATATTTCTTCTACTTCTTTGAGCCCATTCATCATCAAGGTGGATCCAGAGCTCACAATATCACAAATACCCTCTGCTAATCCAATGCTAGGTGCTATTTCTACTGATCCTGAGATTTCGTGGATTGCAGCGTTTATTTTTTTTGAGGTGAGATAGTCTCCCAATATTTTTGGGTATGAAGTTGCGATGTTTTTACCTTCAAAATACCCAATGCCTGGGTAAGACTCGCTTTTTGGGATTGCAAGTGATAGACGACATTTAGAAAAACCGAGTTTTTTTAGGACATTGACATCTTTGTCTTTTTCTACCAGCTCATTTTCTCCGACAATACCTAAATCAGCTACCCCGTCGGCCACATAGCCTGGAATATCATCATCTCTTAAGAAAAGGAATTCAATTGGAAAGTTTGTGGAGGTTGATTTGAGCTTACCTGTACCATTATAAAATTTGATTCCACATTCTTTGATTAGGCTTAGTGAATCATCACTCAATCTTCCGCTTTTTTGGACGGCTATTCGGATAATATTTTCCATTAGTATATAATATACGTTTTTGTATTTCAATAAGAATTTTTGATTTGGTAATATAGCTGAATAAATGTGTCATGCAGCCTACCCTGGGCGATATGTAAATAATGTTCCTCCTTAAGAGGAATGGTGGAAATGATGAACAGTCACAGCTTGCGCTGTATTTGAAAAAGACCTGATATGTAAGAAGTTTCTGCTCATTGATGAATACAAAGTTAAGGATGCAAATTAAACTTGCAAACCAGTCTAAATGTTTTTCAGAGTTTTTGGGATAAACAGAATTAAATCCATCTAAATGGCTAGAAAAACAAAGTAAGCCATCCACACAGTGTGCCAATAATAGCACCTACTAGCAATTCTTCTTGACTATGTCTACCTAAAAACCACCTAGACCAGCCTATCAAAAAAACGAATATCAAGAAACTACCTCCAAAAAGCCAAGATAAGCTCAAGATTTTTGCAAGGATAAATGCAGCAATGGCGATATGCAAAGAAGCTTTTAAGTTTTCATTGACGATTGCCATGATGAAAAGCATCAAAGTAAAAAAGAAAGTCGTAACTAAAACTACTTTTGGAAGGTCGAGAATATAGAAAGTAGCAAAACAAGCTACAAAGAGCAAAATGCTAAAGGGGTAAAAACCTTTTCTTTGCTCTTTGTCAGACACATCGAAGTTGGAGTAATGTCCTTTTCTTAATTTGATCCAGTTATGCACCGTGATGGGTATGGTGATCAAGCAGATAACTATAGCAGATATTATCAAAGCAGTCAAAGGATCAAGTTCATGACTGGAAATCAAGATTACATATAAAGTTCCTAGTATAAGTGGATGTCCTATAGTGGAAATGAAAAAGGCAATCTTTTTTAATATTTTATCCATTACTTATGGGAAGGTTCAGGAAATGGTAGTGAAATGCTGGCAATGCTCAAATATAAGCTCTTTGATCTTCTGCATAAGAGCCTTTTCAAAAGTTTTTTCAAAGAACCAATCCAAAGAATGCCTCAAGTGCGTAAATAAACATCAAACGAGTTACCTTTTACAATAGAAGGTAAAAAGGTTTAGTTTGTGGTTCAATTTTTCAGTAAAAAGGTGGTCAGCTTTGATCACCTTTTTCTCCCACACTTTTGATTTTGGTCCAAATGGCTTTAGTCATCATTCGATAGGCGAGATCAGAAGGGTGAATTCCATCTTTGGCAAAAAAGTCTGGGTGGGATTCAAAAGAAAAATTGACAATATGCAGGTTAGGGTGATGTGATTCCAATAGTTTCAATTGCCTTATCAAAAGGTAACGTTGAAAACGGAGGAAATGTCTCATTAATTTTGGAATGGCGGGAAATTGATGGACTGGTGGGATGGTGCAGGCATAAATCTCATCTGTGTCTAAGCCGCTTAAAAATGTATTGATTTCAGACAAAAATACTTTTGGGTCAGTAAAAGCAAAACTATCATTTGCACCTATCAACAAAATGGTTTTATTGAATTTTTGAGGGAGTTTTGACTGGTTTTTTTGTTTGAATTTGGTAAGGTAAGCCGCTTTTAAACCTACCTTACCTATATTATATAAATTGTATATAGATGGAAACATTATACGAATGTTGCCAAACATGGTGTTATCTTCCGAACTTGCCCCAACACCTGCCACCGTTGACTCTCCTATGATAAGTATATTGGCATTGGTCGCTACAGGATTATGTGCTTGAAACTCACTCCATGGTTTGAGTTTTGGGATCGAGTTGATTAACTTTTTGCCTTTGATGACTAGATAGGGTAAAATTGGAACCATGCATATCAACTCTAAATAATAAAGTAACCTAGTCGACAAAGGAGTCTTGATCATGCCAAATTTAATTTAAGTTTCAACCTCCTGATTTCTTGGCTTTGTAGCCAGCTTCGATCAAGATGGTCAATACTTTATCTCTATGGTCGCCTTGAATCAATATTTCTCCATCTTTAGCACTTCCACCTACACCACATTTATTCTTGAGTAACTTCCCCAGTTCTTTAAGGTCTTCTTCTGTACCTTGGAATCCATCGACAAGTGTTACTTGCTTTCCACCTCTGGCTTTTTTATCAAGCATTACTTTAAGGTTTTGCTGAGCAGGTGGAAGGGTAGCTAGGTTATGATCGATTCCGAGGTCAAATTCAAAATCATCACTCGTAGAGTATACTACACCATCTCTTTTCTTCCAGTCGTTATTTCTCTTTTTTGTCATCTCATTACTTTACTTTGAATGTCCAAACAGGGCGCTTGGCATGATTCACAACGTCTTCGGCTATGCTTCCACTTAGAAGGTGTAAAAAGCCTGTACGCCCATGAGTAGCCATGGCTATCATATCAGCATTAATATCTTCTGCATAATCTCTGATCCCTTCTTCCTCGGACCCACTATTATATATGGCAAAATGGGCGTTTTCAAATTGATGATCTTCTATAAATGCTTCCATGCTTTTAGTTGAAACTCTACTATTTTCGAAAAGACTTGGCGTATTGATTTTCACAAAATAAAGCTCAGCATTCAATGTGTTCTGCAAAGTTTTTAATTTATTGACAAGCTTAATCGAATTATCTTTGAAATCACTGGCAAAAACTATCTTCTTAATTTCGTCAGTTGTGATACGGTCTTTGATCGTGATTACAGGGCATTTTGCATTTCTGACTACCTTTTCTGTATTGCTTCCTATCAGTAGTTCTTCTATTCCACTACTCCCTTTGGAGCCCATTACGATGAGGTTTGCATCAAAATCAACCACCTCTTTGGTGATGCCTGCATAGGGATTTCCAAAAATTAGTTTAGTTGAGAACTTATATCCTTCTGCGTTTGTCTTTGCTTCTATGTCGGCTAATTGTTGCTTGCGTTTTTCGACCAATTCTAATACATAAATTTGGTCGATTTCAGGCCCAGCATCTATTGTACCCATAGTATTCATGGATGTCATTGTAGGTGTTTCCAAGACATGGAGTAGTTTCAAGTGAGCAGCTTTCTTTTTGGCAAGCCCTTTGGCAAATTCAAATGCGTTTGCAGCTTGTTCTGAAAAATCAAAAGGTACGAGAATAGTTTTCATGGTGATTGTTTTGGTTTAAGCACTGGAATTTACAAAAATTATGCAATTCTCGAGAATTCCCTGCTGGTTTAATTAAAAAAATACCAACCAACACCAAAGCTTATCGTCCAAATCAAAGTTGAAATAGCCATTTTTTTCAAAAAGGGGTCTATACTTTGTGCGTCTTTGCCTCGTGCTACTCCGAGTCCAATTTTTAGCATCATAGGTAAAGTAATCAAAGGGAGTAAAGCCCACGAAGCATTATTTATCATAGCATAGCAGATGATGAGTAGATTGCCTCCTATGATCAAAAACCAATTGTAGGCAACTGCTGAATCTTTACCTATCCGCACAGGGATCGATTTTTTTCCTGCTATCGTGTCAGACTCTATGTCTCGTATATTGTTGATGTTCAGTACTGCTGTGCTGAAAAGCCCAAGAGAAATAGCTGGTATGAAATTGATCCAGTCAAAACTCAAGGTATGTAAAAAATAAGTACCCGATACACCTAATAATCCAAAAAAAATAAACACAGAAATATCACCAAGGCCTGCATAACCGTAGGGTTTTTTTCCAGATGTATAGGTGATAGCTGCTATAATGGCTGCTATTCCCAGTCCCAAAAATATTATGAATAGCTTCCAATCATCAAGACTAAAATAAAGTAAGGTAAGCCCGCTTGCTAAGGAAAGTAGAGCAAGCAAAATCATTGCTTTTTTCATTTCAGGTAGACTAATGATACCTGATTGGACAGCCCTTATGGGACCTTGCCTAGATTGGCTATCGGCCCCATGTATGCTATCTCCGTAATCATTTGCTAAGTTGGACAGAACTTGTAGGAAAATGGTCGTCAGGGCAGCAAGTAGGAATACCACCAGTCTAAAATGCGATTGGATCGCAGCCAGAAATGATCCCATCAAAATGCTTGATAATGCCAAAGGTAAAGTTCTAAGCCTTATTGCATGCATCCAAGCTTGTCTTTTACTCCCGAGAGTAGTTTCCACTATAACTTTCTTTTACTTAAATGATTCAAGTCTGAATTTCAGACTTACTAATTAGCTATTGATCAAATTTATGATTTCGTCATCCATTGGATTTACTGAGGATCCAAAGAATTTTTTCAATTCACCGTTTTCGTCAATTAAGTATTTGCAAAAATTCCAAGTAGGCTCCTTGTCATTCCAGCCGTTGAGATCCTTATCAGATAACCATCTGTATAGTGGGTGTTTGTCCGCACCTTTTACAGAAACTTTGTCAAACATCTGAAAAGTAACCCCAAAGTTTGCGCTACAGAATTGCTTTATGTCTTCATTGGTGCCAGGCTCTTGCCCACCAAAATTATTGGCAGGGAAACCTAAGATCGTTACTTTATCACCATACTCCTCGTGCAGTTTTTGAAGATCTGCGTATTGCGGTGTATAGCCACATTTGGAAGCGACATTGACTAACAGTAATTTCTGCCCTTTGAATTGGCTGAAATCTACTGGGTTTCCGTCTATGTCATTGATTTTGAAGTCGTAGATAGATTTTTCCATGAGCATTTGGTCTAGGGAGACTGCTGTTTTTTGATCAGCTTTTTGAACGCTTGAAGTACAAGCAAATGCAATAAGAATGGTGAAGGCTAATAGTTTTTTCATAAGAATAAATTTGATCATTCAATAGTTGGTACAAGTTATAGAAAATTCTCAGCAATCAATCTCGACAATTGAACTTTGACTTACATTCTATCAGGTACACTTATTCCCAATAACTTCATACCAGATTTGATTGTTTTGGCTGTAAGTGAAGAAAGGGCGACTCTGAAAGCCAAGACTTCTTGATCAGCCTCGTTGAATATGGAGCACTCCGCATAGAATCTATTATACTCTTTGGCCACTTCGAACAAATACTGAGCTATCGTAGCTGGTGAAAAATCTTCAGCTGCTTGTTTTATTTTTTTCTCATAATCATTTAATGTGATGATGAGATCTCTTTCTACAGCTTCCAACTTACTTAAGTTTTCAAAACCTTTTTGATAATCTACACCTATCTGATCTGCCTTTCTCAAAATTGAAGCTATTCGAGCATGCGAATATTGAATAAATGGCCCTGTGTTTCCTTGGAACTCTATGGATTCTTTTGGATTGAAAAGCATGCGCTTTTTAGGGTCTACTTTAAGCAGGAAGTACTTAAGAGCTCCCATGCCTAGAATTTCATATAGGTTTTTAGCTTCTTCTTCCGAGAATCCTTCAATTTTACCCAATTCCTTGGTGTGTGTTTCAGCTGTGTCGATCATTTCCTGCATGAGATCGTCAGCATCCACTACAGTACCTTCCCTTGATTTCATTTTCCCAGTAGGAAGATCCACCATGCCATATGAAAGGTGATAAAGCCCATCTCCGTATGGTCTACCCAGTTTTTTCATGATCTTGAAAAGTACATCGAAGTGATAGTCTTGCTCATTGCCGACTACATAGATCGATTTGTCAAATCCGAAATCATTGAATTTCAGGTCGCAAGTCCCCATGTCTTGTGTGATGTAGACAGATGTGCCATCACCTCTGAGTACCAACTTTTCGTCCAGCCCTTCTGCACTTAGATCTACCCAGGTAGAGTTGTTGTCTTTTTTGAAGAAAACTCCCTTCTCTAAACCTTCTTCTACGATATCTTTCCCTAATAAATAAGTATCTGATTCGTAATAGAATTTATCGAAGTCTACTCCCATTTTGGTATATGTCGCATCAAAGCCTTCGTACACCCACTCATTCATTTGCTTCCAAAGGGAGACTATTTCAGCATCGTTTGCCTCCCATTTTCTTAGCATTTCCTGAGCTTCTAGTAATAAAGGGGCGTTTTTTTTGGCTTCTTCTTCAGACTGACCCTCTCCAATGAGTTGTGAGATTTGCTTTTTATATTCTTTGTCAAATATGACATAATATTTGCCCGCTAAGTGGTCGCCCTTCAATCCAGATGAAGTAGGTGTTTCTCCTTTTCCATAGTGTAAATAGGCCACCATAGATTTGCAGATATGTATACCTCTATCATTGACAAGGTTCGCTTTGATGACTTTATAGCCATTTGCCTTTAATATTTCTGCCACTGAATAGCCAAGGAAATTGTTTCTCAAATGTCCGAGGTGTAATGGTTTGTTGGTGTTTGGAGAAGAATATTCTACCAGAACTTTTTGACCATTGGTAGGGAGCTGACCAAGATTCGTGTTCGTGTATAATTCACGAAAAATATCAATCCAAGAATTTTCATTAACCGATAGGTTTAGAAAACCTTTGACCACATTGAAAGCGGTGATGAGTTCACTTTTGGATATTAAATATTCACCAAGTTTGGTGCCGGCAGCCTCAGGTGCCATTTTAGTTACCTTGAGATAAGGGAACATGACAAAAGTAAAGCTACCCTCAAATTCTTTTCTGGTAGGCTGTAAGGCTAGCTCTTCCAAGGACACCTCGTGGTCAAAGATTTCTTTGAATCCTTTCTGTATCAATGGAATAATCTGTGATTCTAAACTCATTTGTACTAGGTCTTGTGTCAGATTGATTTTATATGCTTATGGGACAAAGATAATGAAAGCTTTTTGGAATCATTGCTGCAAAATGATTCTGCTTTTTAGTAGTTGTCCACGAGAGATTTGGTCGTTGCCTCTAGGACTTCAAAAGCATTTTCTGCCATTAGATTTTCCGTATCGAGGGTGGGATTGACTTCTACGATCTCCCAGCAACATACGCGCTTATCCCGTATGAGTGCTACGTTGAGCGCTATAGCTTCTTCTACTGTAAGACCATCCGGTACTGGTGTCCCTGTGCCCACAGAAATCGAGCTATCCATGCTATCCACATCAAATGAAATGTATATTTGGTCACATGCACGAAGCACTTCAAGTGCCTCATTAGCAATTGATTCTACTCCTTTTTCTCTTACCTCTTTGGTAGTGAAGTTTCTGATACCATGCTTTTCGATGATATGATCTTCGGGTTCTTCTGTATCTCTTACTGAGATGAAAACAATGTCTTCCGGAGCTATCTTGGGCGTATCACCACCTATGCTTTTGATTTTGTTCCAATATTGAATAGTATCTGAGCTAGGCTCATTGACTTGACATTCCAAGTTGTCTGTGTGAATGCACATAGCAAGTGGCATCCCGTGCATATTTCCTGAAGGCGTAGTGTAGGGCGTGTGTAAGTCAGCATGAGCATCTATCCATATCACCCCCAATCGTTTTTCAGGATTTGCTGCTTTGATTCCCATGATAGTGCCTGCTGCTGTAGAATGATCCCCAGCAAGTACGATTGGGAATTTTTTCTCCAAGCGAAGGGATTCGATGGTGCTGTATACATTTTTCAATACTTGGTACACTCCCTCAATGTATTTAGCATTCGGATGGTTGTTACCTTTCCATAAAAAATTATTTGCATCTGGCACATTGATCGGGTCAAACCTTGTGAAAAAATTGGATTTTTTATCCAAACTAGCAATCTTAAGTGCATCAATCCCTAAACTTGCTCCCCTAGTTCCTGCGGCAATTTCCGAGCGAACTTCTACTAACTTGATTTTTCTCATAATTATTATTGGAATAATTGGGTCTATCTTCTTTGCGCTTGTGATTAGCGAGGCAAAAGTAGTCATTCCCCCTCAATTTTCAAGATTTATAGCTAAGTTGAAAATAAAAGCTTTTGCAAGTCAGTTTAAAGCAATTGATGTTTTCGAGGCAGGGAAAATGATTGTTGCATATCAGATTGAATTAGATCTTCTTTATCGCAATTGGCTCGTTAAGTTTATTGATTATTAGATCAAAAATTGTTTTAAGTTCTTCATACTTCGAGGGCATTATAATTTTATTGTTAATTGCAAAAAGAATATTTAAGGTGAGTATTTTATCATTTTGCTCACTTTTGTAAGAAAATGACACCTCCTTTTCTTGCATGCTGACATTAAGATTGTCAGGTTTATGATCAAAAGCATAGCCTTCTGGGAGTTGTAGGACTATTGAATATCGGTCCGCAAATAAGTGGTTAAAATCAATTGGGAATGCCCTGTGTTCTTGTTGAAATGGATTGTTTTCAAATTTTTTGAATTGCAAAGGTGTAACAAAGGTTATTGTTGACATTGTATCGAAAACCTCTAAAAGCGTGAATTTTAAATCAATTATAAATTTTTCCTCGTCTGAAATGTGGGAAAAGGAATTTATTTCACCTTCATTGTTTTTAGCTAATGCGGATTTGATGGCGTCTTCATCGCCTTCATAATAATGATCAAATTGAAGCGCCTCATAATCAGACATGCGGATGTTTTGATCAAATATATAAGCATTTTTATCTATAGATATTTTGGAAAGTAAATTGATTCCAGATTTATGTTTTAAGTTTATTTCAGTCAAATGGCTTTTTTTATGATCAAGCAAGAATCCTTCATTTACATGGTTGTCAAGGCTTAGGTATCCAATTTTTAGATTTGGATCTGAAGCATCTAAGAATATTGACTCATTATTGATGATTACCTTTATTATTAGCTGATTGAACTGAGAAATAAATGGGTACTTAACCAAATTACTTCTCCCATTTCCTTTGCTGCTGATTAGTACTGGATATGCCTCTATATCTTTACTTTGTAGTATGCTCAATAATAGTAAATTGATGTCAGCTTTTGATCCTGACCCAGAATTGATTAAGTCCTTTTGGGTTTTACTAGGTAGTATTCCATTCTTTGAGGTTGCTACAAAGTTGTTTTGGACATAGGTGTAGATACTTTTGAGATCATCTAAAACAGCTCCTGGGATTACGGCTTGACCTTTTTTTGTTTTTAGGTATGTGTTAAAATTAGAGGTCGATCGGATTTCATCACCTGCTTTTTCCCATGTGTGAAGCACATTGACAAGCTTTTGAGTACGTGCTCCATAACCTGGATTGCTTAAAGTTTGATAGTTTGAAAGCTGGAACTCAATTTTTTCTACATAATCCACCGCATTACTTAGAAAGGGTTCAGGTTTGATAGAGTGGAGATCATTAAGTTCCCAGTAGTAATAGCCATTGCTGGTAGGTTTTGGACTTAACTGTGTAAGTTTTGCACCTTGAGTCAGCATGTTGTAATTCATCCCTTCTGGGATACCAATAGTATATCTTGAATATAGTGTTGGTGATGTGGACTGAAAGCACCAGCCATCTATGAATGTCAGGTATTTATCAGTTTTTTCATAAGTATATTCAATAATTGAGCCTTCTTTGGCATTTGGGAAGGCCATTCTTATTTCTTTATACCCATTGGGTAAGTTAGCTTCGAAGATTTCGTTTTTACCTAGCTTGTAGACTACCTCTTTACCATTTTCAAAATTCACGAGTTGAGCTTTGTCTATTTTAATTGATTCTATGGCATCGTCTCCATGGTAAAATCTTAAAATGACATTTGCCTTGTCTTTTCCTTCTTCTTTGAGAATCTTCTTTCGGAGATGGTGATAAGTTTGTAGGCTATTATTAGCAAAGCTGCTAATACCTACATGAAAAAGTATCACTTCATTAGCATCAGGTTCATAGTAGCAGTTTACTAACTCAATTTCTTCTAGATCATATTTGCCAAACTTAAAAGCTTGTTGAGAAAACCCCGAAGCATTAACGAAGCATGAGATACCTATGATTAAGGTGATTCGAATGTTAAGAAGTAGATTCATTTTGAGCGTAAAATTATGTCTCAAAACTAATTGATTTTTAGTGAATTAAAAGCAATTTTTGGAGGTAGTGAAAAATAAAAATAGTTTGATTTTACTTTCTTGTGTAAGAGCTTGTTTTATAGATCAGAATTCTCCAGTAGCCCTTCCCATTCTCAATTTCTAAATATTGATGGCTATGCCGTAGCTAACGCTAGGTTAGGATTTAGAGGAGATAATGGGTTTTCACTTTTCCTATGGTCTAGAAACTTAACCAATACTAATTACTTCGAAATCTTGTTGCCTGGCGCAGGGAATGCAGGACATTATGCAGCAGTGCTTGGTGATCCAAGAACGATGGGGCTTACATTGAAATTTAATGTCAAATAGTTTTTCTATAATTCATATAAATTCAATAGGAATTATTATGTTTGTAGGATTAAGACTTAACTTCTAATATTTGTAATTAAATAGTAATGGACAAAATCATCTTGAAAGTAAAAGCAGAGCCACTATGGGCACTGTTTTTCCTGATAAGTTTTTTGCTGATCATATTGATTAGTTTCAAATCCTTCGCAGGAATTATGACATTAGAGGGTTTGGATTGGGAGATGTTTTTTTGGTTTTTGCTAGTTGGTTTTGTGGCGCAAACCATTGATGGTGCTTTAGGAATGGCTTACGGAGTGACATCCAATTCCATGCTATTGGGTATTGGTATTCCGCCTGCTATGGCAAGTGCTTGGGTACATTTTGCTCAAGTGTTCACGAGTTTGGCCTCTGGTTTTTCTCATTGGAGATTAGGTAATGTGAATTGGAGTTTGGCCAAGAGACTAATCATTCCTGGGGTGCTGGGAGCTGTGATAGGTGCATTTTTCCTTAGCAACATCGACAGCAAAGTAATTAAGCCTGTGATTGCTTTGTATTTGTTGGTTATGGGTATAGTTATTTTGAAAAAAGTATTTAGGAAAAAAGAAAAAACTTTCGATGCCAAAGAGAAGAGCATTTCTTATCTCGCTGGAGTAGGAGGATTTGCTGATGCCATAGGTGGAGGTGGCTGGGGACCTATTGTCAATTCTACTTTGTTAGGTAAAGGTCAGACACCGCGGTATGCTATTGGTACAGGGAATTTTGTAGAGATTTTTGTTTCTTTAGGAAGTGCTGTTACTTTTCTTTTTTTTATCAAAGAGTTAAGTTTAGCACCTGTGTTGGGTTTGATAGTAGGCGGTGTGATAGCTTCTCCCTTTGCTGCTATCATTTGTAAAAAGATGAATGCCAAAATTCTCATGTTTATCGTAGGTTTACTGATTGTTTTCTTAAGTATTAGGACCTTCTATTTGACAATATTTTGATCATATTTTATGGCAAAAATTAAATTTCCGTAAATTGGCATGTAAACTATACCCCGCATGCTGTCCAAAAGAGCCAAATACGCCATCAAAACGATTTTATTTTTATTTGAAAACAAGGACATTGTACCTGTTTCTGCTAAGTATATTTCAGAAAAGGAGAACATTCCCTACAAATTTCTGGAGAACATATTGAGGGATTTGAGGACTCATCAAGTTGTCAAGAGTACTCGTGGTCCTGTAGGTGGCTATTCCCTTGCCAAGGATCCAAATGACATCACCGTGACCCAACTTATGAGAATCATCGACGGACCAGTTGCATTGATCCCCTGTGTGTCAGAAAAATTTTATGAAGCTTGTGGGGAATGTGAGGATGAAGAGACTTGTAGAATCCGTAAACTTTTCTTTGAACTCCGCTCCGAAATGGTAGGCGTATTGAACAAATCTATTGTAGAGCTTTCAAATTTATAACACTGAAAAACAGGTTTATATATTATGAATGCTTCATTACCCTACAAAAATTATAGGGAAATTAGGAATATATGAATTATAGCCTTACATTTGAAGAGTCAAAGCAAATCAGCTACGATGAAAGTTTAATCAAAATAAAGCGTACCATGTCAAACACAGCGAGCATTTCAACTGAAATCCAAAAAGCAGGAGCTTTTGCATTTCAAAATATCAGTAGAGCAAGAAGATCCGAATCAACAGCAGTAAGCGTGATCGGTATGCTTGAGATGTGTGGTATGCTAGACGTGGTAGAATCATCTAGTTTTGATTTTCCAAACTTTCCTGAAGCCAAAAAGCAATTTCATGTGGTTTATTTTACAATAAATGAATCGTTTAGTTCTTTGAGAGGACTTTTTAGAGGTCTGACTAGCTTAGGTAAGCCAGGAGAAGTGATATTAGAAAACGATGCAAGTAAGGGTTTATTTACACTTAAGTATTATCAAAGCAATGAGAGAAAAGTGAAATCTTACTTGGCTACATTGATCGAGACTGTAGAAAATGAATTAAGATTCAAACAGATTCTGAATCAGATCATAGAAAATCAAAGAAAAATTAAGGCTGAGCAAAGTTTATTACTCCAAAAACTCTTTGCATAAACTGTTCAATGGCATCATATTAGCATTATAGGGGAAAGTCCAAATGGATTTTCCCCTTTTTCATTATGATTTACGGAGAATATCTACAAATTTTGTGACAGACAAATTAAGCAACAACTTTATCCAAAGGCATGAACAAATACATAGATCTTATTCAGCAGACTTTTGATTTCCCTACCAAAGAGTTTGCCGTCGAAAACAACCAACTTACTTTCAATGGGGTGAATTTGATGGAAATCATTGAGACCTATGGGACACCGTTGAAGCTTAGCTACTTGCCAAAGATTTCTGAAAACATTCAGAATGCGAAAACTTACTTTGGAAATGCTATCGAAAAACATGATTATAAAGGTCAGTATACCTATTGTTACTGTACCAAATCATCTCATTTTAGTTTTGTGCTGGATGAAGCCTTGAAAAATGATATCCATATAGAGACCTCTTCTACCTTTGATATTCCTTTGGTAAGGAGTCTATATGAACAAGGAAAGATCAACAAGCAAACATATATCGTCTGCAATGGATTCAAGCGAGAGCTGTACAAGCAGTACATTACTGAACTGCTCAATGACGGCTTTGTGAATTGCGTGCCAGTGCTTGATAATCTTTCCGAGATAGATTATTACCTAGAGCATGTAAAGGTACCTTTCCAAGTTGGTATCAGGATAGCCGCAGATGAAGAGCCAAAGTTTGGATTCTATACCTCAAGACTTGGGGTGAGATACAATGATATCATCAAGCTCTATGAGGAAAAGATCAAAGACAATCCAAATGTGAGCTTGAAAATGCTACACTTTTTCATCAATTCTGGTATAAGGGATACTGCCTATTATTGGTCAGAGTTGACAAGATTTATTCAGAAATATGTAGATCTGAAAAAAGTAGCACCTAGCCTTGATACCATGGATATAGGAGGCGGATGGCCGATCAAGACCAATGTGTTCTTTGACTATGACTATCAGTATATGGCTGAGCAGATCATCAAAAACATCAAATGGATGTGTGCCAAAAACAATACCGTAGAGCCAAATATTTTTACAGAGTTTGGAAGCTATACAGTAGGAGAGAGTGGTGCGGTATTGTATTCGATTCTCGATGAAAAGCTTCAGAATGACAAGGAGCTGTGGTACATGATAGATGGAAGCTTTATCACCCAGCTACCAGATAGTTGGGGATTGAATCAAAAGTACATCATGCTAGCGGTGAACAATTGGGATGAGGAATATCATAACATCAACCTTGGAGGCTTGACCTGCGACAGTATGGACTACTACAACTCCGAAGCGCATCAATTCAATATCTATCTCCCAAAGCCAGATAATGGCAAGAAACAGTACCTTGGCTTCTTTCATACAGGGGCATATCAAGAGTCACTTGGAGGATATGGAGGGATTCAGCATTGCCTGATACCTGCCCCAAAGCACGTGATAGTAGATAGAGACACAGATGGAAGCATCAAGCATTGGTTATTTGCTCCAGAGCAGACTAGTGACAGTATGCTGAAGACACTGGGCTATAGGTAATTTGCAATAAATTCTTTAAAATTTAGAATCAAAAAAACAGGTGATTCATTTAGGATCACCTGTTTTTTTGATTAGATGTTTTATGAATTTTTGATGATTTGGAATATTATTTTGTTTTTAGAGTTATTTTTTCATTTTTTTTAGGAGAAATTATCAGGAAATGGTTGAAATTTTTGCCATTTTGGTCTAAATTTTGGAGTTTTGTTGTTTGAAAATATTCTAAAAGATTTAATAAATCACCAATCTGTAATTTCAGAGTATGAGAAATTTCCAAGTAGCATTTTATTCATTAATATCAGTAATACTCATTTTTCCATCTTTATTAATTGCCCAAGAAGCATATGAGGGAGAGTATAGATTTAATAACCTAGAAGGTTATGCAACTTTTCAATTGGTAGAAGGACAGGAAGGATCTATGTTGAAACAAGGTGAGTTTCGATTTGAAAGGAAGGAGAAGGATGCCACAGATAACATGAGATTTTTGAAAACCATCATAGCTGGGTTTTATGAAGCAGATAAAAAATCAGGCCTTTGGGACTATTTAGATGAAAGCCATATGGTGGAAGTCAATGACGTGGTGGACTTTTCGATTGATTCTGAATTGACGAGTAATCAAATTAGATTAAAGGCTAATTACTTAAATGGCGTTCCTAATGGAAGCTGGAAGTTTGTAGAAAATGAATTTAGTGGTGGAAGCCTCAGAAAAAAGGCAGAAGCAGAGGAGTTTAAATTCAACAATGGAGATATTCAAGGCAAATTTCAATTTAAATCTTTTGTAGGAAATAGGACTCATTTCATCAGAGGAGAATTAAATCAAGACGGTGTGATGCATGGTGAATGGACGCTTGTGTATCGTCAAGAAGAGAGGTTGATAAGTGAAGTTAGAAATTATGAAAATGGATTTCTTTTGGGATTGGTTAAGCGAGATTTGAATGATGATGAAATTATCGAAGAAATGGTTTATTATGAGACAATTGCTAAGCTAAATCAAGTGAATGAAGGAAATAAAATAGGCTTTAGAGTAGCTGATCAAAAATTCGGAATCTTCTTCAATGATGGTTTTTTGTCGGATGCAGACCAGTATCAAGTTCAAAAGTCAGGGAATGAGTTCCTGACTAATTTTCTGGTAAAATTTTTGCAGTTTGACCCAGCTTATGTGAATCAAGATGGAGTCCTTATAGATTATCCAATTCATACAAGGAAATTTGTCTTTGAATTAACTAGGTCACAACAGAAGCTCGTTGAGGAGTTGCCAGGCAAATTTGACGAGCTACAAAAAACAGTGAGTCAATACAAAGACAGAAATGTTTTAAGATTGAATAGACAGCGTTCTGATTCTTTATCAGCCGTTTATTCATTTTTTGAATTTCAAGATATTAAGCTAACTCAGGCGAAAGAATTATTTGACTTGATAAGATCGAAAGAGATTCAATACTACGATCTTGCAGAGATAGCAAATATAGGGTTAAACTTTGTGACAGAAGAAGATAAGATTAATTACACCTTCCAAGATCAAGAAAAACAATTAGTTCTTAAATATGAAATAGGTGACTTTGAAAATGATTTTTTAGTGTCTTTGGAGAGTTATCTAAATCAAATGAAAGATAAAACTAGGGAGTTTAGGATTTATGCTGATGCTCAGCTTAGTAGAATTCAAGAAGATTCTGATTTAGTTTCTCTAGAAGAACAGATACAAGAAAGAAAGATAAAGGTAGATACCTTATATTATGATCTTGATGATTTGGATAGTTTTTCACGATCACTAATTTCTAATGTGAGAGAGAACATTGTAGAGTCGCAGTTCAGTAGAATCAATGAACGATATGCTCAAGCTGAAAAATTCTCGGTAAAAAGAGATGAGGCTGAAAGGATGTTAGATTTATTAGAAGAGTTGGAAATGCAATTTGAAACTATTAAAAATATCTCTAGTAATTGGCAGATTCTTGATGAGTTTTATATGGAAGAGACTTTCAATCCATTTTTCAATGAGAGATACGAAATTAGATTCAAAGAAAGGCTATTTGAAAGTGGTGAAAGGCTATACAATCACTATTTAAAGAGTTTAAGAGAAGAGACAAATTATACAGAGATTAAAGATTGGACGAGTAAAATTGAGAATTTGATTCGTAGGATGTCAGAATTAAGAAATGAAGACACAAGAAGCTTGGAAAGAAGGCTCAACAGAAGATCTTCTATTGAAAGAATTGAATCTGATTTAGGGTTGTAAGATGAAAAATAGGAGTATGTTGAGTAAAGTGTTTAGGTTATCAATACCGTTAGTTATCATTTTGTTGTCAAAAGTAAGTATTGTAAGTGGTCAAGGTATAACTATACCAGACGAAAAAATCGGATTACCAGCCACTACAGAAAATTGGAATGGCCTATATCTGAAACTTCGATTTTCAGATAAGTGGTGGTGGTACCAAGAGAATCACTACCGAAGAAGATCAAGTGTGGACAATAGATTAGATTTCGTTGGTAGAATGAGTCAGCTTTATAATAGGTTTGGGATGACTTATATGTTCACGGAGTATTTTGAAGTAACCTTTGGCCCTACATTAGTTTGGAATTTTGCACCTGAAAGAGGTAATCCCGAATATGTTGATTCCGTGTTAGAGCCAAGGTTTTGGCACCAATGGTTATTGACACAATCGGTAGGATCGGTGAAAGTTTTGCACCAGTTCAGATTTGAGCACAGATTCAAGAGAAATAATGATTTGGGGGCTGAGTTTAATTATACAGATAGGTGGAGGTACAAGATAACAGCATATGTGCCACTTAACAAACCCAGAATGGAGAATAAAACTTTCTTCATAGCACCTTCCAATGAGTTCTTCTTCGAAACAGGAAAGCAGGTTTGGAATATTTTTGAAGAAAACAGGGTGTATACTGCGATCGGTTATACTTACAATAACTATATGTTTTTTGGAGGACACATGTGGACATATGGACCTACTGCCACTCCAGGAACATATAGAAATAGGCATATCATCAGGTTAAATGTGATGTATACTTTTGACTTTAGAGGAAAGAGAAAGCCACTTACCAGAGATTTTGCATTTTAAAAGGACGATTAATGAAGCGAATAATAATATTAGTTTTACTCTGTATTGTAGTCAATACAGCCTCTGCACAATACAAAAATCAATATAGAGCTATTCATGCTTATGAAATGGCTTATGATAAGCCATTCTTTGGGCTTAATTTTACGGGAGAGTTTTTTCCAGCAAATTATTTCTCTGTAGTTCCTTCATTCACATTTTTTACTCCTGCTACTGGTAACGCACGAGCGTTTGATATCAATGCCAGATATTATCTGACAGAAAAAGAAAAGCAATGGTATGTCACAGCAGGTTATGGATTTTATAGAAGAGTTTTTGAGTTTAATCCCATGGGACGATTTGATTTTAGCTCGCTAAATCTTGGAGCTGGTGGTATGCTTAGATTGACAGATGAATTAGGGGTGAATCCAGAAGTGAGATTTCAAGCCTTTGGTAGAAATAGTATGGTCTTTAAGCTAGGAATAGTTTACTTTATCAATTAACCTTCATATGGATGAGAAAAGATCACAAGAGAGTATCGATCAAAGATATAGCGCAGGCACTAGGAGTGTCTATCACTACTGTGTCGTTTGTGATCAACGGAAAAGCTCGAAACAAAGTAAGTGAAGAACTTATAAAGAAGGTAGAAGCCTATATTGAAAAAGTAGGCTATATCCCCAATGTCGCAGCTCAAAGCCTGAGGACTGGTAAATCCAATACGATAGTATTTATGGCGGAGGATATTTCCGATCCTTTTTTTGCCAAAATCGCTAAAAGAATGGAGTCTTTCGCTTTTGAGCATGGTTACAAAATCGTCTTTTGTAGTACAGAAAACAATAAAGATAGGGCTATTGCTCACTTGACATTCTTCAAAGATAAAGGCATTGATGCCTATATCATTACTCCCCCGGAGCATTTTGAAGAAGAAGCAAAATCCATAATGGAGCAGGGTAAAGTGACGGTGTTCTTTGACCGAAGATACAATAGCTTTGATCACCATTATGTAGTGTTGGATAACTATCGAAGTATAAGAGATGCTGTTCGATTTATGCAACAGAAAGGATACAGTAGGATTGGTTTTGTAGGGCTTGAGTCAGACCTTTCCACCATGAAGGAAAGGGAAAATGGCTACCTAGATCAAGTAGAAACTGCTTTTGTTTTAAAAATTGACTTTAAAGAAATCACGTCCCAAGTCACAATAGAAAGGCTTGAGCAATTTTTAATTTATGATAGACAGTTTGATATTGTGGTATTTGCATCCAATAGCTTGGCCATTGCTGGCCTGAGGGTTATGCAAAAGCATAAAGTCAATATTCCAGATTCTCTTGGTGTACTTACCTTTGATGATAGGGAGCTTTTTGAATTGTACAATCCGCCGATATCCGTAATTTCTCAACCGGTGGGATTATTAGCAGAGGAATTGATTACAACTACGATCAAGCTCCTTAGTGATGCCGATCAGCAGCACGGATTTATTCAAAAATCGCTTCCAGGCAAATTGATTGCTAGATACTCTACTTGATATTGCTCCAAGCGGTATAGTTATCAGTAGATAGAAATATTTTATCCCTGTTTTTACAAATCATGAAAAAGAGTTTGTTATATATGCTTTTAAATGTATTTTTGGATCAAGTAAAACGTTTTAGCTTTGCTTTTATGTTATTTTATTGCGGATAGCGATATAAAAATTGATAAAATACTACAAAATATGCAAAATCTTTGGGGGATAGACCTAGGAGGAACAAAAATAGAGGGCGTGATAGTAAACACCTCTTCAGGAATAGAGGAATTGTTGAGGCTTAGAGTACCTACAGAAGCGCATCTAGGCTATGAACATATTTTATCTCAAGTGAAGAAACTTGTAGAAATGATGATTCAACAATCTGGCGAAACTCCTAAGATGGTGGGAATAGCCAGTCCAGGGACATACATTCCTACCAAAAAAATAATGAAAAATTGTAACGCGACGGTAATCAACGGGCGTGACCTGAAGACAGATTTGGAAGGAATTCTTGGTTTTCCTATTGCACTTGCAAATGATGCCAACTGCTTTGCATTGGCAGAAGCTAGGCTTGGAGTTGGAAAAATGCAATATCCAGAAGCCAAAGTTATCTTTGGAGTGATATTAGGAACTGGAGTGGGTGGAGGTCTAGTGGTCAATGGTCAGATTATCAACGGAAAACATGGCATAGGAGGAGAGTGGGGGCATAATTACCTTTATCCTGGAGAAGGGAATCTCTGCTATTGCGGCAAGCAAGGCTGCAATGAGCAAATCATTTCAGGACCAGCTCTGGAGCGATACTATGAAAGCCTGACAGTTGTCAAGCGTCCTTTGAAAGAAATCTATGAGAGATCAAAGGATGGTGATGCAGCTGCTAAACAGACAATGACACGGCTAATCGAAGGTTTTCAGAAAGCATTTAGCATAGTCATCAATGTCGTAGATCCTGATTTGATAGTGCTTGGAGGCGGCGTGAGTCATATAGACTTGCTATATAATGACCATTCATTACTCAAGGAAATGGTTTTCAACCATGAGTTTGAGACACCTCTAGTCAAAGCAGCCTTGGGTGATAGTGCTGGGGTATTTGGTGCTGCGTTGCTTTTGGAAGGGTGTGAAAGAGAATTTTGTCTTTGAATGAAATTACTTGTATTTTGCAATCTTGCAAATTTATTATCTATGAAAACTACTTTACCCAAAATTATCCATCTGATTTTAGTAGTGTTTTGTTTGTCTTGCCAACAACAAAAGCACCAAGAAGTGGCTAATGATTACTATCAAGAGCCATACAGACCTCAATTTCACTTTAGTCCAGAGGCAAACTGGATGAATGATCCCAATGGGATGGTTTATTATGAAGGAGAGTATCACCTTTTCTATCAATATCACCCAGAGGGAAACACTTGGGGTCCCATGCATTGGGGACACGCAATTTCTCAAGATTTGGTACATTGGGAACATCTTCCGATAGCGTTATATCCAGATAAGTTCGGAACCATTTTTTCTGGATCAGCTGTGGCTGATTTGAAGAATACTTCCGGATTAGGAACGGAAGAAAATCCACCTTTGATCGCAATTTTCACCTATCATGATGCAGAAGCTGAAAAAGCAGGTGCTATAGATTTTCAGACTCAAGGCATTGCTTATAGTCTTGACAAAGGGAGGACTTGGGAGAAATATGAAAATAACCCTGTTCTAAAGAATCCTGGAATCAAGGATTTCAGAGATCCCAAAGTAATGTGGTATGAAGATAATGATGGCAAAGGAAAGTGGATCATGAGCTTGGCTGTCAAAGACAGGATATCATTTTACAGTTCCGAGAATTTGATCGATTGGGAATATGAATCTGATTTTCAGCCTTTATGGGCTGCTTATGGTGGTGTTTGGGAATGTCCTGATTTGTTTAAAGTAAAAAGTCCTGACGGTATAGATAAATGGGTGCTTTTCGTAAGCATCAATCCAGGAGGTCCAAATGGTGGTTCGGCTACACAGTACTTTGTGGGGGATTTTGACGGTATGGAGTTTACAACGACGGAAGAAGAAGTAAAGTGGCTAGATTATGGGGCGGACAATTATGCAGGTGTGACATGGTCTAATGTTCCAAAGGAAGACGGACGTGTGTTGTTTATAGGATGGATGAGCAATTGGGATTATGCAAATGTAGTCCCAACAGAAGTCTGGAGGTCTGCCAAAACTATACCTAGATCACTTGAATTGTTCGAAATAGCAGGTAGATCCTACCTAGCATCAAAGCCTGTGAAAGAATTAGATAAGCTAAAAGGGAATACTCTTGATCTCCAAGGCAATGAAATTGAACTTGAACATGAGCTTCTTGAGATGGCATTGGTCATAGAAGAGGCTGATTTTGAATTTGAACTCTCTAATGAGGCTGGGGAATCAGTCACATTGAAAAGGATTGATGATAAAATTTACTTTGATCGCAGCAACTCAGGAAAAACAGATTTTGAAGTTGCCTTCAAGAAGCTACATACTGCTCCAGATTTAGGAATAAATTTCAAAGAATTGAGGGTGTTTTTAGATAAAGCTTCCATTGAATTCTTCTTCAATGAGGGTGAGTTGGTCCTTACAGAAATCATTTTCCCTACACAACCTTATAGCAAGCTGAAAACAAAAGGCTTTGGTGATTCAAAAAAGGTTCATCAGCTTAAATCAATTTGGTAAATTACTTTGCTTTAGATATAGTGGATGGTGGTAAGATGATTTTCGCCAATATTAAACGGTGAATTGAAATATTACATTATCTTCGCATTCATAGCAAAAGTTTCTATTTGGGATAGTTAAATCAATTTAGCAAGCTTTATGATGATGTTTTAATTTAAAAATGAACCTATGATCTAAAGCGCACATAAGCTGATGTTCTGGACGTATAAACAATGCCCAGCGGAGGTTTAGGTGTGCTTTAGCTTGAAATAACCTACAATTTACCCTATGCAAAATAAACATTACGTTCTCTTCTTATCCATTACAGCTGCGCTTGGTGGTTTTCTTTTTGGTTTTGACACAGCTGTAATCTCTGGAGCAGAAAGAGATATTCAAGCCCTTTGGCAGCTATCTGATCTTAAGCATGGCTTGGCGGTAGCGGTCGCTTTGTATGGGACTGTACTAGGCGCACTTTTTGGAGGTATACCTGCGGATAGATGGGGAAGAAAGACCTCACTTTTGTGGATAGGTCTCTTTTACTTTGTGTCGGCTCTAGGTTCAGCCTTAGCTGCAGATGTGAATAGCTTTATGCTGTTTAGGTTTTTGGGTGGTTTGGGAGTAGGTGCGTCATCTGTAGTGGCACCAATGTATATCTCCGAAATAGCTCCAGCCGCACGAAGAGGGCAATTGGTTGCCCTATACCAGTTCAATATAGTGTTTGGGATATTGATGGCCTATTTTTCCAATTACTTGATAGGAACAGCAAATCTTAATGAAGCTTGGCGTTGGATGATGGGTGTAGAGGCTATACCAGCTTTGATATATACTGTTTTGATATTTAAAGTACCCAAAAGTCCGAGGTGGCTTATCGCAAAAAGGCGTGATTTTGAAGGAGCGCGAGAGATTTTGACCAAGACTGACCCAGAAGGCGTGGATGAAGCTATAGCTTTGGCAATAGAAGAAAGTAAAATAATCAAAGGGAAAGCAAGTGTTGGGATGCTTTTCAATAGTAAGTTTAGAAAAATCAGTATCATGGCAGTTCTCATGGCTTTTTTCAATCAGGTGTCTGGGATCAATGCCATTATATATTTTGCTCCTAGGGTCTTTGAATCTGCAGGAATTGCGAGTGAGACAGCCTTAATGTCCACGATTGGTATTGGTGTGATCAATTTAGTGACGACGATGCTTGGCTTATATTTGATTGATAAGTTTGGCAGGAAGTTACTGATGTATATTGGTTCGATAGGGTATATAGTTTCACTTTCCTTAATGGCTTATAGCTACTTCGGAGGAGCCATAGATAGTAGTTTGTTACCATATTTTGTGTTTGTGTTTATCGCTTCTCATGCGATAGGTCAAGGATCTGTGATTTGGGTGTTTATTTCAGAGATATTTCCAAATGAGCTCAGGGCATTTGGACAATCTATGGGTTCATTTACTCATTGGATTCTGGCGGCATTGATTGCAAATATTTTTCCTTTAATCGCCAATCAGTATGGTGCTGGGAATATTTTTGCTTTTTTTGCAGTGATGATGGTGCTACAGTTACTTTGGGTAGCTTGGAAAATGCCAGAAACGAAGGGTAGATCATTGGAAGAATTACAAAGAGAATTATTAGGAAAAAATGGCTAAGAAGATTATTTGTTTTGGAGAGATGCTATGGGACTGTTTCCCAGATGAAGAAGTTGCAGGTGGAGCACCCATGAATGTAGCCTTGAACCTTCAGCAGTTGGGGCTTGATGTAGGGATGATTTCTCGATTAGGTTCAGATGAATACGGGGATAGGATGAGAGCTTTTTTGCAGTCTTACAATTTTTCTATGGATTTGGTACAGACTGATGAATCCAATCCGACAGGGCTAGTCAAAGTCGATAATACTGAAAAGGAACACATCAAATATGAAATCGTAGAACCATCTGCATGGGATTTTATCTCACTTACTGAAGAGAATCAACAAGCTGTAGCCAATGCTGACGCTTTGATTTTTGGGAGTTTGGCAGTAAGAAATGATGTTTCTTGGGAGACCCTGTATCATTTGGTTCATCAGCCTTTACTTACTGTTTTTGACATCAATTTTAGAGCGCCATTTATCGATTTTTACAAAATCGATAGTTTGTTAGGGTATACTGATGTATTGAAGATCAATGAAGATGAGTTAGCCATTTTGCTAGATTTTTTCGAATTGAAGGCTAGTGCCGAAAACCGAGAAAAAGTCCTCTGCGAATACTTGGAGGAGGAATATCCCATTTCATGCATCTGTATCACACAGGGCAGTAAAGGCGCAATGATGTATCAAGATGGGAAGTTTTACAAACATGAAGGTTATAAAGTAGCGGTAAAAGACACCGTAGGCGCAGGAGACGCTTTTTTGGCTGGTTTTGTGAAAAATTATCTCCAAGGAAAGAGGCCATCAGAAATTTTGGATTTTGCTACCAAAATAGGGGCTTATGTAGCAAGTCAAAAAGGAGGTACACATAAATATACCATGGAAGACATTGAGGGTATAGGATCAATACGTTAAACCTTCAAATACCCTGTCAAGGTTCAATTCAAAACCTATTAAAACGGATGAAGTTACCTGGTGTCCTTTTGTGAAAAGTTTAGAAGGAACATATTTGTCATCGATTAACGTATAAATGAATACTGTTTGCTCCGCAGGATGAATGATCCAGTACTCCTTGACGCCACTTTCTTCATAGATATTGTATTTATTGATTAGCTCTGTTTGATTGTTGCCTTGAGACAAGATTTCTATGATCAAATCTGGTGCACCTATACAGCCCATTTCGTCTAGTTTTTCCCAATCGCAAACCACACAAATATCTGGTTGAACTACAGTATCAATTTCTTCATTTTTTTGAGATCGAGTTGTGAGCCGCACATCAAAAGGAGCGATGAATGTTTTGCATTTTTTTCCTTCTAAAAAATCAGCCAATAAACGGGCAACTTTAAAAGATACCTCCTGATGAATTCTTCTTGGAGCAGCAGCTTGTCTGAATATTTTTCCCTTAATTAATTCTACAGCACCTTCCAAATCCCATGTTAAATAATCCGCATAGGAATATGAACCATATGTTGAAGATGGTTCATCAACAATGTTAGCATCTTTTTTATCATTTTTCATATGTTCAATTTACAAAAAATGTATCAAAACCAATAAGGTTGTTTTGATGGGGTTTTTGTTAAGTGGTTAGAAGTCAGGTCAAATTGCGTTAATAGTCTTTTAGCTTGATGAGCTTTTGCTTGAATCGCTGAATCGGAAGGAAGTTTTGTTCTAAGCTCGGCGCAAAAGGAATAGGAGAGTCCAGGCTTCCTTCGCGCATCACTGGTGCGTCTAAATACTCAAAACAGTGCTCTGATATCCATGCACATATTTCCCCTCCTATTCCACCTGTCAAGCAATCTTCTTGTAAGAAAATAACTTTGCCAGTTTTCATCACAGTGTCTCTTACAGCACCTTTGTCCCAAGGAAGCAGTGTTCTCAAATCCAAAATATCAGCATCTATTTGAAGCTCTTCAATAGCAGACTTTGCCCAATGCACACCCATCCCGTAGGTTATGATGGATAATGTATCACCTGTTTGTGTTAAACAAGCTTTCCCAACCGCTACAGTATAATAATCGTCAGGTATTTGCTCGCTGATAGATCTATAAAGTGCTTTGTGTTCAAAGAAAAGAAAAGGGTTGGGATCCTCTATGGCTGCGTTAAGAAGCCCTTTGGCATCATGAGGGTTTGAAGGGTAGACGATTTTGAGTCCTGGAGTGTGAAAAAACCAAGCTTCATTGGATTGAGAGTGAAATGGGCCAGCAGCTACACCTGCCCCTGTTGGCATCCGAATCACGACATCGGCGTGCTGACCCCAGCGATAATGAATCTTAGCTAGATTGTTCACAATTTGATTGAAGCCAACTGAAACAAAATCTGCAAACTGCATTTCTACCATTGCTTTGTAACCTTTGATTGATAGACCCAGGCCTGTTCCAATGATTGCGCTCTCACAAAGGGGGGTATTTCGAACCCTTTCTGCACCATATTTTGCCTTGAATCCTTCTGTGATTTTGAAGGCTCCGCCATACTCAGCAATATCTTGCCCCATAAGGATTAGCTTTGGGAATATGTCCATAGACTGGCTTAAGCTGTCCGAAATAGCGTCTATAAATCTTCTTTCGGTAGATCTATCCGAACGAGGTTGAACCACCTTTTGTATAAAAGGTGAATAGACATCTTGGAGTTCTTCGGTGGTATTTGGGATGATTTTCTCCTCTGAAAAGGCGACATCTAAGGCCTTGTTTATTTCTGCCTTTAGCTCACTTGAAATTATTGCCTTTTCCTTTTCATTCAGAATTCCTGATTCAATAAGGTAATTTTCATAGTTATCTACAGGATCTTTGAGTGCCCATGTTTTCATCAGTTCTTTAGGGACATACTTGGTGCCAGAAGCTTCTTCATGACCACGCATTCTGAATGTAATCGCTTCTACAAGTACGGGCCTAGGGTTTTGACGAATATCATCTGCCAGTGCCTTTATACAGTCATAAACTTCAAGCACATTGTTTCCATCAATTCTAATGGTCTCCATGCCATATCCTGGGCCTTTTTCTGTGAAATAGCGAAATGCAAACTGCTCCTCACTTGGCGTGCTTAGTCCGTAACCATTATGTTCTACCACAAAAATCACAGGTAGTTTCCAAACTGCTGCCACATTCAAACCTTCATGGAAATCCCCTTCCGAACTTGCTCCATCTCCAGTAAAGACCAAAGTAACTTTGTTTTCATTAGATAGTTTGTGAGCAAGTGCTATTCCATCAGCAATTGCAAGCTGTGGTCCAAGGTGTGATATCATTCCAACGATAAAATGCTCCTTGCTTCCAAAGTGGAACGACCGATCCCTTCCTTTAGTAAATCCAGATTTTTTTCCTTGAAATTGCGCAAACAATCTCTCTAAAGGAATTTCTCTTCCTGTAAAAATGCCTAAATTTCTATGCATAGGAAGAATATACTCGTCTTTTTGCAAGGCATTCACAGCGCCAATTGAGATTGCCTCTTGTCCCCAGCCGCTAAACCATTTTGATATCTTCCCCTGCCTTAGCAAAATGAGCATTTTCTCCTCAATCCTTCTAGGTAAAAGTAGAGACTTATACAATGAAATTAACGTTTGATCGCTGTAGGCCTTTCGGTCAAAAATAACAGGAGTCTCGGCTGTGATATCTCTATTCATTATGGGTTTATTTTGGTATACCAAAATAGAGTTTTCTTTTTGAAAAAATTAAATCACACTAACAATTTTGTAATTTTTTCTACCTTGGTTTGTATCCCCAAAGACCCCAGATCCCTCATTTTGATAAAACAATCCTTTTATTACATTCTCTTAGACTGTACACTTGGACTTAATTTATCGAGAACAAGTAATTAGCCTTTTCTCATCCTTGCACTATGTCATTAGGAATTATAAATAAAAGTTGACCATAAGGTGAGGCCTCAATACTTTTTACATACATTTTGTTTAAAAAGCTTTTCATTAGAAGTGGGATTCTTTTGTAACTTTACTGATATGGATACATTATTGATCAAAAATATGGTATGTCCGAGATGTGTAATGGCTGTAGAGCAATTACTTATCGAGGAGTCAATTTCATTCCAGAATGTGTTTTTAGGGAAAGTTTTGCTTGATAAACCACTTACAAATCAAGAAAAATCGAAAGTGGAGTTGAAGCTGAAAAACTTGGGTTTTGAGATTCTTGAAGATAGAGACATAAGAAGAATTGAAATGATCAAAAATAGTCTTAGAGAAGTTCTCTTAAATAATGAATTATCATCAGAGTTTAACTTATCTGGATATATAAAATCAAGGCTTACGGAAGATTATAGTATGTTGAGTCATCTATTTAGCAGTATGGAGGGGGTTACTATAGAGAAATTTTTTATAGAACTTAAGATTGATAAGGTGAAAGAGCTTTTGTTTTATGAGGAATTGACCTTAAGCGAGATTTCATATCATCTAGGGTATAGCTCAGTTCAGCATCTTTCAAATCAATTCAAGAAAGTCACAGGAATGACACCTACAGCCTATAAGAATCTTGTCAAAGGAAAAATGACTGGATGGAAATAATTGGATGGGTTTTTAGAGAAATTGGTTGATTGATAAAAAAAGCCTCTTGAAAAAATCAAGAGGCTTTTAATATTAATTTAAAAAAGTTGGTGGTTTAGAAGTTGAAGTTCAATCTAGCAAACAAGAACCTTCCATTGAAACCCATTTGCTGCACTCTTCTAGAGTATACAAATCTTCCAAGGCTGAAGTTGTTGCTGTGTGTATGTACATCTTGGTACGTGTCGAATACATTATTAGCTCCTATATTGAACCTGAAGTTTTCATTGAATTTATAGCTAACTGTAAGATCAGTAACTACTTTAGGGCTGAATGTTTGATCAAGTGTTTCTCGCTGTCCAGTGAAAGTATTTACAGGCCAAGTATTAGGATCTGTGCCCATAGTAGGATCAAGGTATGTGACTGCACCAAACCTAACAGCTCTAGCCATAAAAGTAAATTTCCCAACATTGTAATTAGCCATGAAGCTCACTTTGTCTCTTGGATTGGCAACTTCGATTCTACTTTGGTCTTCTCTATTGAAATAGTTCCCAAGTTGTCCAGTGGCTTCAAGTATTGGAGACCCATTGATGATAGGATTGCCATTGGCATCTTTTTCCACTGAATTGTCTATCAAGGTTCCTGCTAAGATCAAGTTCAAACTAGAGTTGTTTTGGAAAAATATATTGTATGTGATTACGGATTCTATTCCTCTAGCTCTTGTGTTGATGGCATTGGTGAAAAAAGTAGCTCTTTCTGCTCCGGCAGCTCTTAGTTGAGATTCTAGATTTGGGTCCCCACCTGCAGTGAAGTTATTCGTCAAAACAATTCTATTGTCAATGTCGATTTGATAAGCATCGATTGTGATTTCGAGATTGTCAAATGGGGTAATGGTAGTGCCCAATGTAAAGCTTCGTGATGTTTCTTCCTGTAAAGTTGGAATACCAAGAATTCTGGCTGGCTGACTATCATTTCTAAAAGTACCTACTTCGAAAGGAGTAAGGTTTCCAGCATTGTCAGTAATGAATAGCGTACTTACATTAGAGTAAAATCTTTGCTGCATGGATGGTGCTCTAAATCCAGTAGAAGTCGAAGCTCTCAATACGAAAGCATCTGAAACTTTATACCTAGAGGCAAGCTTATAGTTCAAAGTACTTCCGAAATCAGAGTAGTTTTCAAATCTTAAAGCACCCGCGAGCATAAATGACTTGCTAAATTCTTGCTCTAAGTCTAGGTATATACCTACATTGCTTCTATTCCATGATCCTTCAGTAGCAGGAGGGAATCCTGGGAAGACTTGTGATCCAGCTGCTACTCCAGCACTTGGATCAAAATTTCTATATGATGACTCTTCTCCGGCGTTGATGCCGAAGCTTTCTATTCTATATTCTGCTCCAGCTGCCACATTCAATCCATGCATCACATCATATTTTTTTGATGCATCAAAGTTGATGGTGTTTTGTAAGTAATTGAGACCACCTGCATTGAATTCAGTCTGAAAGTTTGGTGTAGAAATAGCTTGAGAATAATTGACTGAGTTTCCAATCATGAAGTCAAACAAGTTTTGTCCATATGTATTTGATAGGTCAAAATTCCATTCTCCGAGCTTACCAGTTATGCCAACTACACCCGATAAATCAGTAATGTTTGTATTGATCTCTGGCAGGAAGCCATTTGGGTAAGTTTGAAATACATTGTTTCTAGCAGCAGCAGGGACAGCATTTGGGTATCTGTAGAAACCAGCTGCATTTCCTCTTTTGTTGTTGTATCCACCAAATGAATAGAACTCCAAGTCTTTTTTGATAGGTAATGTAAGGTTGTACATGATTCCACCACTATTGATTGCTGAATTACCAATTCTCATGTCAAAATCCGCTCTTGTCAAACCTCTAGCGGCTAGTTCAGTGTCGTCAACATTATTTCCACCTACAGCGGGGAAGATTTGTCCAGTGTAAGTGCCTGATCTATTGGTGTAGCCTCTACGTGCGTATTCGCCAGTAAGGTTCAAGAATCCCTCTTTACCTAGTTTTACACCATAGTTTAAAGCAGCGCTGACCATTGTTCCATCATTTGCTGACGCACCTGCATTCTGTCCATTATTGATCGCAAAATTCCTGTCATAATTAGTAAGGTGTGTTCCTGAGGCGATATTCCCAGATATACCTTCTTGCTTTTTCAAAACAATATTGATTACACCAGCAATTGCATCAGAACCATATTGAGCGGCAGCTCCATCTCTTAGGATTTCTATTTTTTCTACTGCATTGGCTGGGATCGCATTTAGGTCTGTTCCAACCTGTCCTCTGTTTACGGTGCCGTTTACGTTCACCAGGGCTGACTGATGCCTCCTTTTTCCGTTTACCAAGACTAATACTTGGTCTGTTCCAAGACCTCTTAATTGAGCTGGATCCATGTGGTCTGTTCCATCAGAAATTGTCTGACGGCTTGACTGAAACGATGGGGCTATGTAGGTAAGGATTTGATTCAAGTCAATCTGGCCTACTGCATCTATAACTTTGGATACGGGGATGATATCTACAGGTACTGGAGAGTCGATTCGAGATCTGGCGCCTACTCTAGTTCCTGTTACGATTACTTCAGAAAGATCTTTATCGTCACTTTCGAGTACCACATTGACCTCGCTTCTATTGGCAATGTTGATTTCCTGAGCCTTAAGACCTACGAAAGAGACAATAATAATGTCTCTACCTGCGGGTACTTCAATACTAAAATACCCATCAATATCGGTTGTAGTTCCCAAACTTGTTCCCTTTACGCGTACAGACGCACCAGGAAGACCCAGCTCATCTTCATCCGTAGTCACTTGCCCTTTGACAATTTTAGATTGGGCAAATGCTGTCTGACTAAAGCTGAAGAGCCCTAAAATCAAGCAAAATAGTAATTGTTTCTTCATAGGATTATAGTTTATTTTAAATAGTGATTGTTTAAAAAAGCGAAAAGAGAAGATGCCTTTTCATCTTAAAATTTATTCATATTCTAAAGCGATTACCTATCGAGAGATATTCCGGAAATCAGTTGCAGCGTAAAATTTTAGTGTGTTCATTTTTAGGAGATACATTATTGTACAGCTTAAAGCATCTCGAATGATCTAGAATTTAAACTATTATGATGTTAGTCTATTTGATAAAAGTATTTCTTATTTTTAATCATTGCCAGTAAAGTCTCATGCCTAATGTTGAAAATTCCTGATAAGCAGTTCTTATTCCTGATAAACGGCGAGATGCAAAGAAATAAAATTAAAATTCATTTTTCCAATTTTGCGTAGTTAAAAAAGAAAAATCAATTGATTGTTTTGTGTTTTGGATTTGCGTAGTGCCGAGATTTTGGGAAAACGAAGTTTTTTATAATTGAAATGTCTTAATTTCTATCTAAGAATGGAAATTGAAGGGTTCGTATGTAAATCATCCCTGCGGGACTTTTTGGAAGGTGGAGAGGTTTTTGATTCCGTGGGTTGAAAACCACGGGTAAGATGTCGTTCGTGCCGCTGGCACTTTGGGGTGGTGCTGAATAGCTTTTTCGAGATGGATGGATTCTGATTTTTATGTAATCATTGTAGAATTGTTGATTTGGCATTGAGTAGCTCCATAGGAGCGGTCGACATCTTGACAACGGGTTTCAACTCGTTGAGAGTAGGCATGAACGACAGGCTCTAGGCATGCTTGATATATGGTCTCTGTAAATCATCACTCTCCATATAACTGAATCAAAGCCTCGGTGTCAGCAATGCTTCTGTCCAAAATACGAGGTAAGATAAAAATACTGACAAATAGAAAAGCTATTGAAGTTAAAATCATTCCCATAAATAACTTAGCAAAAAAGCCCTCTTGTACTCCTTGTTGCCTGTAAACAAAAGTATAGCCGTGCATACTTATTATGGTATTTGAATCAAGAGGGTGAGTAGCTTTGATTAATATTGATTAAATATTGAATTAGTTTTATTGGTGAAAAATTAATGTATATTTGTATAAAACAAATTAGAAGTAAAATGGAAACATGTTTTAAAGTGATTATTGCATTTATCGGTGTTTTGTTTTTTACTAGAGCTGAGGCGCAAGGCTTAGTAGACTTAGAGCTATATGGTGGGTTAAATATTAACTATTTTGAAATGGGACAATTCTCTAATCTGCAAGATACTGAACTTTCAAGTAGACTAGGTCAGCATGCTGGAGCAAACCTTCTTCCGAAGATCAATGAAAAATGGCAACTGAGTTTACAAGGAGAATGGATGAGGTCTGGAGTACATGTTGAAACCACTAACTTAAATGAAAATACTATTTACAGAAACTATGGTAACTATGCCATAGGTGCAAGGTATAATTTTAACAAAGGGGAAAAAGCTTTCTATGTTCAGCCTTCTGCTGGTATTTCGCACCATAAGTATAATAAAAGATTGCTTGGGCTTGTTTTTGAGGATTATAGAGAAGTTGTTTTTGTGGCGAGAGTGGAAGCTGGAGTTAAGTTGTACACGAGAAAAAGTAACTATGTAAATATAGGGCTTAGACATCAGCAAGGTTTTGATGGTACTACTCCGTACGGTAGTGAAGAAACGGGAGGACTTCCATTGACAAGTAGGAATTCCTACACGGGATTATTTGTTGGTTATGGGTTTAGTTCGAAGAGTTGGTTCAAAAGGTAGTAATCCATGATAGAGGTCTGATTTTTGCCTATTTATTTATTATGGATTATCAAAAAATTATAGAGGAAGTATACGAAGAAGTGCAGTCAGAGAATTTGCGCGGAAAAGTAGCAGATTATATTCCAGAATTAGCTAATGTAGATCCAATTCAATTTGGAATTGGATTGGTAGATTTGGATGGTAATGTTTTTGGTGTTGGTGATTACGAAGTACCGTTTTCTATCCAAAGTATTAGCAAAGTTCATACACTTGTAATGGTATTTCATGTTTTCAAAAGTAAGCTTTGGTCTAGAGTGAATGTAGAGCCTAGCGGCAACCCTTTCAATTCTATAGCTCAATTGGAATTTGAGAAAGGGATACCCAGAAATCCATTTATCAATGCTGGTGCTTTGGTCATTACTGATGCTTTGTGCAGTAAGTTTGAAAATCCAATAGAACAAATCTCTAATTATATCAATGAGCTTTCGGGCAAGTCTTGTGTTCGGATCAACTCTTCTGTAAAGGAATCAGAGAAAAACCACGCAGAAAGAAACACAGCGTTAGCGTATTTTCTAAAAGCTTATCAGAATTTTGAAAATGAAGTAGACGAGGTTTTAGACGTTTACTTTTCTCACTGCGCGATGGAAATGAGTTGTGTGGACTTGGCAAGATCATTTTCATTTTTGGCCAATGATGGTTATTCTATATTTGCGGACAGAGAAATTGTTTCCGAAAGCCATGCTAGGAGAATCAATGCTTTGATGCTGACTTGTGGTTTCTATGATGAGGCTGGCGAATTCGCATTCAGAGTGGGTCTACCTGGTAAAAGTGGTGTTGGTGGTGGAGTGGCTGCTGTGATGCCTCATAAATTTAGCATTGCAGTATGGAGTCCCGAGCTCAATGAAAAGGGGAATTCTGTAAAGGCAATCAGAGCTCTTGAATTACTGACAGATAAATTATCCTTTTCATTATTTTAGAAAAAAAGGCTTTGGAAATATCTATCCAAAGCCTCTACCAATTAGCTATAAAAAAATAATTTTATTCCATCGGACAATAGAATCATATATCACCATTGATCCTTAGTGGGTATCAATTGTTTTTTTCTACCCTGACTTCTACTCTTCTATCCTGATCATTGCTACTTCTTTGTGATCCTCGGATCACTTGCCCACCTGATTCGGTTATGATTTTTGATTTAGGAATACCGAATTGTTCAGAAAGAATTTCTGCTACTGAATTTGTTCTATCTTCGGCTAACTTCAAGTTGTAAGCGACATTGCCTGTATTGTCAGCAAATCCTGTCAAAATAAGAATGTGGCCTTCATTTTCTTTTATAAAATCAGCTAAATCAGCAAGTTTTCTTACCTCTTCTATATTTGGGCTGCGTTGGTTTATTTGAAAAAAGATGGTCTCCTTAAACCTCAATAATTTAATCTCAATCTCTGGATCTCTTTCTATAAATACAGTGTCAGCTTTTGGTTGTGGACGTTCATTGATCAGTTTTTCGTCAGTAGGTTGTTCCACTTTTTCTTGGGTATTGGCTCGCTCTTGCTGAGCTAACATGTCAGGGCTTATGCCAAGCATTACAAATCCCACGCTTTGAGCTACTCTTTTGGATCTTTCAAGTTGCTCTTTTTGCAGTTCTGTTTGATTGGCTTGATTGTTTCTATATTCTTGAACTGGCCCACTAACCACCTCTCTGCTTACCATTGGGAAGTTGTTATTTGTGTTTTGTGACCTTGAATCCAAAGCCCTAGAGGCAGCTGCACCTCCAAAAAAAGCAGCGATCGACCTCCATAGGCCACGTCTTTCTCTTTCTTCTTGTACCGCTACATTATTATTGGAAGTAGCAGCTGGCTGTTGTTGATATATGACAGTTTCTTGAGGTCTATTTGTGTCTCTAAATGATTGGTTGATCATGGATGGCCTTTCATTTGTGCTTGCTTGTGAAGTGTTGGTGTTATTACTTCCCAAATATATCACCTCTCGTGGGAGAGCGTTTAAGCTATCTTTTTGTCTCTGAAGTGACCTTGTTTGATCCTCTAATTGTCTTATCCTTTGTTCCTGCTGCGCCACTCTATTGTCGTTTAGCTGCTGATTTGCTAAGTTGGTTGCGATCAGGTTTTCTTTTGAATTCGGAGCTACTTCTTTTGTTTGCTTACTTGCAGAATTATTACTCAAGCTCTCACTTGGTAGATCTGATAGTGGTTTTATTGAATTTTCATTAGATATATTATTTCTGCTTACAGGAGCATTCTTTTTATCATATAAACCGGTCGTATCTGAAAGTATTTTAGGTTCTTCTCTACCAAAAGTGCTGTCAAGATTGGATTTGTTTACATCGAATCCAAAAATACTTCTATCTAAGAAGACAGCTCTTCCTTTCCTCAATTGCTGATTCTTGATCAGGTTATTCAAACTATCAACTTGAATAAGCAATTCCGCCTCTCTTCTCTTAATACTATCCAATGAATACCTTAAGTCGAACCTTTTGGCTTCTGTGGCTTTCAACAAGGAATCCTTAGAAGTTGCTCTTAATAATGTATCAGCTTTAAGAGCAAGTTCTTGGTCAGCGACTCTTTGTTGAATATCCACCAGAGATTTTTCTTTAACTTTTCCCTCTAAGATTTGTCTTTTTTTTCCCTCTATTTGTTGGTTCCACGAGAGAGCTTGTGTTTGGAATTGGAGGCTATCTAATTTCTCTTGATCGGTTATTTGAAAATTATTGAAGTAGTTATATATATTTCCTCCAAATGGTTTACTCGGTATGGAGTCCAATGTAAGGATCTCTTCGTCGATCTTTTTAGGTGCTTCTATTTTTGTTGGCTTAGACCCAACTGGCTCATTATAATCTGGATAGTGTGTGCTAAGTTTTGGTGCTCTAAATGAAGATTTTCTTGCTCCAAAGTTATATTTCAATCCAACTCCATGATAGATTATCCAATCATTTTGACCATTATTTTCACCTCTATTTCTAGTATTCGGATCAATTATATTGGTTCCTGGCTGTGCGGCATATGCTTGAAAAGCGTTGTCGTAGGTCTCCCGATAGGTACCACTCACATCATCAAGATAACCTGTAAAAGAGTGTATCAAATCTGTTTGAGCGAAGAGTTCCACTCTGTGTCCTAATCTAAATCTAATTCCAAGACCTAAATTGGCATAGAATACCCCTAAGTCATAGCCATTCTCTAGTTCTGTTCTGAGCGGAGACAATTCTGTTTCATAAATCCCATTTGGGGAAACCGTGGGATCGAGGTAATTGTAAGGATTCCCATTGTCATCAAGAAGGTCTCCCTTGACAGTATAGTCTATCAATCCAAATCCCAAGGTAGCATAAGGTGCTATCCAAGATTTAGCGGGAAGTAATCTATCGTTGTCCGTTTTGAAGACAAAAGCAATTCCCATGTCTCTTGCATCAGTCTGGAAGTTGAGTGCACGGTCAAAGTTTCTTGCATCAGTCATAAGCTGACCATTGCGCATTCTGTACCTATCAGACATGGCAAATTGATACTGACCATAACTAAACTGCAAGCCAATGGTAGGGCTCAATTGTCTTTCCAAGGAGACTTTCCAAGAGTATTGGTCGAAGTAGTTCTCATTGAAATATAATAAATGCTGAATGGCATCTAGATTTGAAATTCCACGTATTCTATGGGGAGTGAGATCCCCATAATAGTTGCTATAGCCTCCACTTACTCCTATCCTCCAGTCATATGCTTTTTGCTGTGCATTTAGGACAGATAGTGTGAATAAGCTGAGGCAAAATATGATCATCAGCTTTTTCATGGATTACCTCCTATTATTAAACCCTAACCAAAGATTGAGTTCCAAACTCATACCTACATAAGGTTGGATGTAGTCAGTACGCGTATTCATATTAGAATCGTCCATATTGATAAGCACAGCTCCTGCATTGAATCTCATCACATTGAATAACTTGTAACCAAGACCTGCGTAGATTGGTAGATTTACTATGGGTCCTGAAATTCTTTCTCCACTACTTGCATTGAAATTTTGAAGAAATACACCTGTAGAAAATGAAGCATTACCCAGAAATCTTTTGAAGGTTTTGTTGCCTAATGGTAAAGAAAGACCGACATAAGGACCGTTAAAATATTCAGTAGAGCTTAGGTGTCTTTTGACTGCAAATGCGCCATACCCGAAATTGAGAGGCAAAACGCCAGGCTTTCTCTCAGTAGGATACGAACTGATATATCTCACATCTACCAATGACATCAAGCTTCGGGATAAGTATTGGTTAAGTTCATTTTCTACAGCTTCTTCTAGTTCACTTATATATTTGTTGGCGTAGGCTGCCTTATCATTATCTTTTTCTGCTTTTCCTAAGATATTGAATCTAGCTCTTCTCAGCTTCAATTTATTCCTTTGATCTAATTTTTGTCTCACCAAATCAGAAAATCCACTAAAATCTCTACCCAGAAAATGCCTATAGTCTTCTAGTCCATTTTCTACTATTTGATTCATCTGTGTTATCATCACTTGATCACTATTGGACGACCTAATACCACTTGCGGTAACTTCAAAATTTGCTCTGATGTAAGAAGATAAATTGCTTGATATTGACTCTTTTACTTCTTGCATTTGTTCTTCACTTGCTCTTTCATAAAAAGTGAATTCAAAATCATAGTTCGTATTGCTTTTTAGTGGTTCACCAATAAATAGTTCATATTGATTCACTTCATAATCGAAAGCTCTTTTCCATTCGTAGGTATCGGCTTGCTTTAGACCCTTGTTTGGCCTGTTTACCCTTACTTTAACATACTCGATTCCTCTTGGTAATGAACCTCTGATGTAAAAAGGTTCTTCTGCAGGTAGTGCTACACCTGAATTAATTTGGTTTGCAACTACATCAAAAGCTACCGATTTAATTTGTGCTTGACTGAAATTCATCAAGCCAACCAAAAGCGTAAGTAAAACCAGTTTTTTCATAAAATTTTGTTTTGGAAAATGAAAATAATTTAATGGGCCAATTGGCAAGCCCTTCTCTTAATTGTTTAATTATAAATTGATTCTTTTTCAATATCGAACACTTATTGTTCGAAAATGTTGGAAATGGAACACCTTGAAAATAGGTAAGCTGGGTTGATAAGCATTTAGTGTTTTGTATTTCAAAACAGGTTATGTACTCTTTGACCCAAATTTGTGCGTTTGGTCACATTTTTTTCTCAAATATTTTGTCTGTTCATAATTTGGCTTGAAATTATCATTGGATTTTACTTAACATCTAAATCTAAATACGAAATGAACAATCTGAAAAGATTCCTATGGTTTTGCTCGGGCGCTAACTTTAATTTGCTTAAAAGAACTCCCACAGAATCAAGCAAATATGTTGGAATTGGGGGGACTGTATTGTTCACAGGTATTTTGGCTTCATTGTCTGCTGGATATGCGCTTTTTACTGTATTTCAATCACTTTGGTATGCTGTAGGCTTTGGAGTACTCTGGGGTCTTATGATTTTCAATTTGGATCGGTTTATCGTCTCAAGTATGAGAAAGGAAGTCAGTAAAAAGTCTGAATGGAAAATGGCAATACCAAGATTTATGATGGCAATCATATTGGCATTGGTTATATCAAAGCCTTTAGAATTAAAAATTTTTGAAAGGGAAATCAATAGGGAGTTAGACAAGAAAAAGATTGAAATGGTAGCTGAAAGTAAGGCCAAGATTGCTTTAGGGTTTCCAGAAGTGCTGCACTTAGAAGTTCAAAAGGATAGTCTAAAGGCTGAACTCAAAGCTATGGAAAATTTTAGAGATCAGTTGCAAAAGGAGTATGATCTGGAGCGATTTGGGGTAAAAACAAGTGGGAGCTCGGGCATAGTTGGACTGGGGACAAATGCAAAAAAGAAAGAACAACAATTAGATGCGGCTCAAAGAGATTTGGATCAATTTAAAAAAGAACACCAAGTGCGAATCGATAAAATTGACGATAGATTGGTAGAATTATCAAAGATAAAAGAAGCTGAGTTTGCCAAAATTCAACCGCAAATCGATGGTTTTGATGGAATGGCAGCGCGAATAGATGCGCTTTCTGCCATCAGTAGTCAGAGTGAGTCTGTCAAACTTGCTAATTTAATGATTGTCTTGCTCTTTATCGCTGTAGAAACAGCTCCGATATTTGTAAAGCTAATCTCCCCTGTAGGTCCTTACGATCGACTTTTGGGTTTGACTGAAAAAAAAGTAGAAGTATATGTCCATGAAAAAACTACTCTATTAGTCCGAGAAAGTGAATGGAGGTTAGAAAATTGTTGATTTGATAAAGTTTTTGTTTTGATGCCGTAACTTTTTTGAAGATTTTGGATTTGTATGGTTGAAACCTTAACTTGAGACCTTAACTCATCCATCATGCCATCCATAAAGATCAATCAAGTTGAATTATTTTATACCGATACTGGAGAGGGAAAGGCTACTGTAGTCCTGTCACATGGATTGCTTTGGGATCACAGGATGTTTGACAAGCAAGTGGAAGTACTCAAAAGCAAATATCGCGTGATAGCCTTTGATCACAGAGGTCAGGGGAAGTCTTCTTTATCAAATGAGGAGTTTGATATGGATGATCTCACCGAAGATGCTCGTGAATTGATAATTCATTTGGTAGGTAGTGCTGTTCATTTTGTAGGTTTGTCTATGGGTGGTTTTGTGGGAATGAGATTGGCTGCTAGATATCCAGAGTTGATCAAGAGCTTGGTGCTGCTAGAGACATCTGCTAATGCAGAACCTGTAGAAAATATTCCAAAGTATAAGATGCTAAATGGAACGGTGAAGTGGTTTGGAGTTTTACCAATGGTAGCACAAGAGGTGATGAAAATATTGTTTGCTCAGAGTTGGCTAGAGAACCCTAAAAATAAGACAGAGGTTAAGAAGTGGTTTAAAATCCTCAAATCAAATAAAAAATCTATTGCTAGATCTGTAGATGCTGTAATGAGCAGGTCCGGTATTGAGGACGAGATCAGGTTGATTTCATCTCCCACCATGATCATTGCAGGGGATGAAGATGTAGCAACTAAACCTGAAAAAGCGAAATTCATTCAAATGTCTATTCCCAACGCCACTTTGCACATGATTCCGGGTGCAGGTCATTCCAGTACCATTGAAAAGCCTCATGAAGTGAATAAACTACTCTTGGATTGGTTAGATTCTTTTAAATAGCTGAATAGTTTTTCGCATAAATGTATTTTTAGAAATTCACTTAAATCCTTGATCAAGCAATATTCAAGGATACTCTCCAATTGAAATTTAGAATCAAGTTTTTTTGCAATGAAACTATAGAATCAACTCTTTTCACATCCATTTTTTTTATCATATGAAATTAAATGACTGAAAAACAAGGTGTTAAAATATTTTATTAGAAAGTGAGGAACATTTTTATACATTTGCATGTATATACATTATATACAATTTAAGGTATTTCCATGAGGATAGAAGATGAGATCAAGCAAAAAGCTTTCAAAGACCCTTATAATAAAGTAGTGGTAAACTTACTTTATACCCACAGTTACTTCGTTACCAAGCAAAGTGCCTTGTTCAAGCCGTATGGTCTTTCCCCAGAACAATACAATGTGATGCGAATACTTAGGGGTCAGCAGGGGAAACCAATTACAGTCTCTTCGATTCAAGATAGGATGCTAAATAAGATGTCGAATGCTTCCAGACTGGTTGAAAAACTTAAGCAAAAGGGCTATGTGGTCAGGGAGGAGTGCCCTTCTGATAGACGTCAAGTGGATATAGTTATCACAGAGAGTGGGCTTGATATTTTGAATCAACTGGAAGAATCTGTGTATGCTTTCAATAAAACTGTCGTTAACCTGTCTGAAGAAGAAACAATTCAACTTAATGAATTGTTAGACAAATTCAGAGGCTAAGCTTCGGAGGTAAAATATTTAATCTAATAATTGTATATACATAAAATGTAATCACAAATAAATTTCAAATCACTCAATAAACAAGAAAATTATGAGCAACTTAACAAAATGGTCTATAGACCCAACACATTCAGAAGTATCCTTTAAAGTGAAGCATTTGGTAATCTCTACAGTTACTGGTTACTTTAGAAAATTTGAAGGAGGAGCAGAGTCTTCTTCAGATGATTTTGAGGGAGCAAAAGTTAACTTTACTGCCGATATCGATAGTATAGATACTAATCAGGCAGATAGAGATGGTCACTTAAAGTCGGATGACTTCTTCAACGCTGAGGCTTATCCTAAGCTTTCATTTGAAGGTGTGGTAAGCGGAGGAAAGTTGAAAGGTGACCTAAGCATCAGAGAAGTTACCAAATCAATAGAGCTAGATGTAGACTTTGGAGGAGTAGCAGAAGATCCATATGGAAATACAAAAGCGGGATTTGAAATCGAAGGAAAGATTAGCAGAAAGGACTTTAATTTAAAATGGAATGCAGTAACTGAAGCTGGATCGGTTGTTGTTTCTGATTCAGTTAAGCTTATCCTGAGTGTACAATTGGTGAAGCAATAATCTGAATTGGATTTCAAATACTTCAAAAACTCAAACCTAGATATTGAATAGAATACAATAGGCTGAAGCAATTTTGCTTTGGCCTTATTTAGAATTATAAATCCCACAAAATATGACAGCCTTAATCACTGGTATTCATCACATCACTGCGATAGCAGGCAATGCTCAAAAAAATGTAGATTTCTACACGGGAGTCTTGGGGCTAAGGTTGGTCAAAAAAACGATCAACTTTGATGCACCTGATGTTTATCATTTCTATTTTGGAGATACTTTAGGTACGCCTGGGACGGTATTTACCACATTTCCATTCGATGGTGCTCGCAAAGGCTCTAAAGGAACTGGAGAGCTTACCTATACTGCATTCTCTATTCCATTAGATGCCATATCTTACTGGAAGGAAAGGTTAGGGCGGTTTGGAGTGCCTACTTCAGATGTGTTGACTAGATTTGGTGAGCAGCTGATTAGGTTTGAAGATCATGATGGGATGGGAATAGAGCTGATCGCTACGGATAAAGATGATCGCAAGGGTTGGATTGGAGGACCTGTGCCAGAAGCATATGTGATAAAGGGATTCTATGGTGCTACGCTGAATTTGAAAGCGAAGGAATTAACTGTGAAATTGTTAACCCAATTTATGGACTACAAATTCATCGCAGACGAAGATGGGAGATATCGCTATGGTACTGAGGGAAAAGCAGGGGATATCGTCGATATAGTGACAAGTCCATCAGGTAGACAAGGTATTCAAAGTGCTGGATCAGTTCATCATATAGCTTTCCGAACAGCAAACACTCAAACTCAATTAGAAGTACAAAAGTTACTAATCAACAATGGCTATCAAGTCACTGAGGTGAAGGATAGGAATTACTTCAAATCCATTTATTTTAGAGAGCCTGGAGGAGTGTTGTTTGAAATAGCCACTGATGAGCCAGGATTCGCTATAGATGAAGATGAAGCACATTTGGGTGAATTGCTAAAATTACCAGAATGGGCTGAAACTCATAGGGGACAGATTGCCTCAAATCTTCCAAAAATACATCTAAACACAAGCAAGTATGAGTGATATGAAAATAGCAGGATTGCCTTTGGGTGAAAGCACAAAAGTGGCTATCATGATCCACGGTAGAGGTGCTTCGGCATCAAGTATCCTGAGTTTGGAGCGATATCTCAAGTTGAATAATTTTACACTTATTGCTCCTGAAGCGTATGGAAATACTTGGTATCCTTACAGTTTTATGGCTCCAGATCAAAGCAATGAGCCCTCTTTGAGCCAAGCGCTAGATAAGATTGAAAGTATCGTTCATGATTTTTTGAAGCAAGGATACTCTTCAACTCAGATTTACTTCATTGGGTTTTCCCAAGGTGCTTGTCTTTCATTAGAGTACGTGGCGAGAAATGCCAAGAAATATGGAGGAATTGTGGCTTTTACAGGAGGTTTGATAGGTGAAAAGCTAGACACTTCCAAGTACCTGGGCGATTTCGATGGCACACCGATTTTTATCGGTTCAAGTCAACAAGATATGCATGTTCCATTGGATAGGATCTATGCTTCAGTAGAAGTGTTGGAGAAAATGCATGGAAAAGTAAAAACCTTGATATTTCCAGATCCTGAACATACGATAAGAGAAGAAGAAATCGATTGGGTGAATTCCCATATCTTGTAAACTTTATTATAGTTTGTTTCTGATTGAAAAGAGCTGGTGGTTTCACTGGCTTTTTTTATACCTAAAGTTCTGTTTCCCCTACAGGATTTTTCCCAAGTTCTGTTTCCTCACACACCTTCAATCCTCCAAGTTCTGTTTCCTCACACACCTTCAATCCTCCAAGTTCTGTGTCCTCACAGAGCTTTAATGCCGAATACTCCAATAAGTTTGTGGGGATACAAACCATGGGGAGGGATTTTAATGAAAATAGGCTTGTGAGGACACATGCCAAGGGACTAATTTCAGTTTCCTCAAGCTTCTATCAAAAAAACTATAGATTTAATGGGCTAATTTTGTAATTTCATATTATTATTATTGAGGAAATCAAATTTAGTTTGGTTAGGCTTTTGCCCTGTCTGCATATTGTTAAGGGTATGAAATTATAACTGGTATGCGTAAAGTGTTTCTATTTTCTTTTGGGCTTATGTCCCTAGTAGCTTTTACGACATTTACTTCTCAACCTACTCAAGCACTTTCTGGTCGTTGTATGTGGAGTGATTTTGAATTGGGTTGTGATCCATCATATGCAGATGGTCACTGTGCGGTACCTGATGGTTGTACGGATGTTGTTGTCGTTGAATAGTTTGACTTTTCCACCGATCTGTAGTATCTGATCGGTGGTTTTGATTTTATGATTTTTGACTAAAAACTGTTTATACAAAATGCCTGAAATTAAATACTTAGGATTATTTATTAGCTTCTTAATATTTCTTTCTTGTGTTTCAAAAAACGTTGACTTTGAAGATATCTTAACTTATCGTACTGAATCTATAATAATACCGATTGACCATACGGTAGTACCCAACACTTTATATATGCAATATGTTGATGGAGAATTGTACTGGATGAGCAGAGATAGAAGAACAGTCCATATATTTGATTTGAAGTCCAAGGAGTTTTGTCTATTATTTAAATATCAGGAAGAGGGGCCAGATGGTTTGGGTAGTCCATTGGGTTTTTATGTGGTGAATCAAGACTCTCTATATTTCCCAGTACAGCATAGGCTTTCTCTTGTTAATCACAGGGCAGAACTCTTAAGAACTTATGATTTTTCATCAACTCAACTTATTGGGCCAATGTCTTCTCGAACAAGGTATTCTCATCAGTTTACGAGACTTAGAGATGGGATTTTAATTGGTTTAAATTCTGGTTTAGTTTCAAAAAATTTATTGAATAAAAGTTTTTTGGATAGCTATTATCCATTTGTGATTTTTGATTCAGTAAATGAAGAAATTAAAGATTTTCCATTCAGATTTGATCAAAAGTTGTTTGATAATGGTGCTAATCTCATAGGGTGTAGCTACTCAGGAGATAAAGATGATTTGTATGTGATTACCCAATACAGTGATTTAATTCATCATTATAATGCTAGCACTGAGGAGACTAAGATTATTACTTTAGCATCTAGTTTGGTTAATAACTTTTCTGATACGTATTTCAAATCTGACCCAAGGAATAATTCTGCAAGTGAAAATGTTCGGATGATCTATCGAAACTCTTCAAATCTTGGTTTACTTTACGATTCTCATCGAGGCTTGATTTATAGAATGGGTTGGAAAGGAGAAGAAATCGGGAAGAATTTTAATTTTATGAAGTTTTCGGAGTTTTTGCCCCACTTTGTGGTTGGGGTATATGATGCTGAGACCTTTGAATTACTGGCTGAGTTTGACCTTCCAAGGAACAAATACCTTGCGCATCATTACTTTGTCAGTGAAGATGGCTTGAATCTTTTCTTGAACCATCCAGATGATCCAGAAGCCAAGGAAGACGAGATCAATATAGAAGTATTTGATTTTTCTAAATTGAAGCATTGAATTCATATGAATTAAATCAAATGAACAGATTAAATAAATTATATCGACTAGAGTTGGTTCCCTCTTCCCAAGATTTGTAACCTAATAATCTTTTATCAATAATGTTCCAAGTTCTACGTACTTACAGAACTTTAATTCCCAATATTCCAATAGGTTTGTGGAGACACAAACCACGGGGGAGGAATCATATTATAAATTGGTTTGTGGGGATACAAACCATGGGGAAGGTAATTCATTAAAAATTGGCTTGTGAAGACACAAGCCAAGTAGTGTTTGAAAATACAAAGGAGATTGGCGTCAGCCAATCTCCTTTTATTCTTTTCTAGAGTTTTATCAGCTTAAAGACCTAGCTTATGAAAAGTGTCACTCCATTTGATTTCATTCTGGAGTTGTCTAAGGTTGATATCTTTATCGATAATGATATTTTCTATACCAGCAATTTTTGCAAAGTCAGTCAAATGCTCCGAAGTCAAGCTTTGGCTAAAGCAGGTATGGTGTGCTCCGCCTGCATAGATCCAGCCTGCACAGCCTGTATTCATGTCAGGAAGTGGTTTCCACATTACCCTAGCTACAGGAAGTTTCGGCAAAGCATGAGGAACTTCCACAGCTTCTACTTCATTGACTACTAATCTGAATCTATTGCCCATGTCTACAAGGGATGCATTGAGCGACGCTCCAGCTTTACCATTGAATACCAATCTCACTGGATCTTCTTTTCCACCGATTCCAAGAGGATGAACTTCACAAGTTGGTTTTCCACTTGCCAAGACTGGGTCTACTTCTAACATGTGTGCACCAAGTACCATGCTATTGCTTGGGTCAAAATGGTAGGTATAATCTTCCATAAATGCATTTCCACCTTCAAGGCCTGTCCCCATTACCTTCATGGCCCTTACCAAAGCGGCTGTCTTCCAGTCACCTTCTCCGGCATAGCCGTATCCTTCTGCCATCAGTCTTTGGGTAGCAATCCCAGGAAGTTGCTTCATGCCATGCAAGTCCTCGAAGGTGTTGGTGAAGCCTTTGAAGCCACCATCCTTTAAGAAATTTCGCATTCCAATTTCGATTTGTGCAGCATCGATAAGTGAAGATCTTTTTGCTCCGTTGGTTTTCAAGTTATCTGCTAAAGTATAACTTGATTCATATTCCTCTATTAGGGCTTTTACTTCAGCATCAGTAGCCGCATTGATTCGCTCTACCAAGTCACCCACTGCAAAAGTATTGACAGCAAAGCCAAATTTCAATTCAGCTTCCACTTTGTCCCCTTCGGTCACGGCTACATTTCTCATGTTGTCACCGAATCTTGCAAACTTCGCTCCTTGCCAGTCATTCCATCCTGATGCAGCTCTTGCCCATGTGTCAATTTGTGACTTTACTTGTGGGGCTTGCCAATGTCCTACGACAACTTTGCGCTCGATCTTCATTCTAGACACGATAAAGCCAAACTCCCTGTCTCCGTGAGCACTTTGGTTGAGGTTCATGAAATCCATATCGATGCTTTCCCATGGAATGTCTCGATTGAATTGTGTGTGGAGGTGAAGCATGGGTTTTTGAAGAATTTTCAATCCATTGATCCACATTTTTGCTGGAGAGAAAGTGTGCATCCAAGCAATTACACCAATACAATTTTTGCTCTGATTTGCTTCTTGGCATACTGCGTAGATCTCTTCCGTGGTCTTTACCGTAGGCTTGAAGATTATACTTACACTGATTTCTTCAGCTTGATTGAGTTCTTTGGCTATGATTTGAGAGTGTTCAGCAACTTGACGAAGCGTTTCTTCTCCATATAGGTGTTGGCTTCCTGTGAGAAACCAAACCTCATTTTGTTTGAGGTTAGTCATGTTTCTATTTTATTTTTATTCATTATTTTAATTACATCCAGAAGAAATAGTAGAGTAATCCTACTATAAGAATGATGCCTGCTGCACCAAGGTTAAAAGGAGTGGCAGTGTTATAGAGTTCAGGATCTACTGTAAGTGACTTTGGATCTGCCGTTTTCATTTTTACATTAGTATATAGTATTACTCCTAGCATCAGTAGCATTGCTGACATCATGAAAGCAGACTCTATCCCTATTGACGCCCAAGTATTGAATTGAACGATACCTACTATTGTCATCATTATACCGAGTAGCATGAAGAAATATCCTGCATTCAAGGTGGTACTTCCTCTTCCATCTGCCTTGTAACCTGGGTTTTGATAGGTTTTTTTCTCTGCAAAACTTATCAAAGAAGCGATAAGTAATAGGATAATAAATACATATCCCATTCTTAAAATAAATGGCATATCAGGATATATTACTTTGAATACTATGCCAGCTGGTATCGTAGCTATAGCTGTCCATAGGGCCGCGTTTCCGGTGATTTGCCTCCAGAAGAGTCCCATACAGAAGACAGCAACCACGCCTGGGTAAATATACCCTGTGTACTCTTGGATATATTGGAACACTTGGTCTAAAGATGCCAGCTGTGGAGCTACAAGCATGGCTATACCTAAAGCGACAATTGCTACCAATCTTCCAGATCTTACCAATTGATTGTTTGATGCGTCTGGTTTGAAGTATACCTTATATATATCCATGGTGAATATGGTAGAGGTACTGTTGATCATAGATGCCAAAGAAGACACGATAGCAGCAGCTAATGCGGCAAAGGCAAGTCCTCTGATTCCGGCTGGTACAAAATTCTTCAAAAGCCATGGATATGCTTCATCGGACTTGTCAATGGTGCCGATTTGCTCGAAAGGTACATTTAGCATTGCCGATAGTTCTTCAGGAGTAGATTTGTTGATCAAAACCCATGCGGCAATCCCTGGGATCACAACCAATAGAGGGATAAGAATCTTTAAATATCCCGCAAAGATTAGACCTCTCTTAGCGTCTTCAATACTTTTGGCAGCTAGTCCTTTTTGGATTATGTATTGATTGAAGCCCCAATAGCCAATATTGGTGAGCCACATACCTCCAAGGATTACAGCTATACCGGGTAAGTCCTGAAAAGCATCCTTAAGACCGCCAGTACCATCTGGGATCATAATTTCTCCTTTGGGAATGATCATCACAAAGTGTTCTCTTGCGCCTTCATACAGGTTAGCCATACCCGCAATCACACCTGAACCTTCACCTACTGCGTCTAGAGCCAAGAAAGTAGTAACTAATCCTCCTGCAATTAAAACCACTACTTGTACTACATCTGTCCATGCTACAGCCTCTAGGCCTCCATAGATAGAATAGATTCCTGAAAATACAAGAAGTCCAATGATGCCATATTGTAGAGGAACCCCCATGATTTTTTCTAGGGCTAATGCTCCGAGATAACTTACGGAAGTCAGATTTACAAAGACATATACCAACAACCAAAAAACAGCGAAAGCTGTACTTACTCGCTTATCAAATCGAGATTGTAAAAATTGTGGCATGGTATAAATGCCGTTTTTTAAAAAAACTGGTAGAAAATATTTAGCTACTACGATCAAAGTAATAGCAGCAATCCACTCATAAGCAGCGATTCCAAGACCGATAGCGAAGCCAGATCCTGAAGTGCCAATAAAATGCTCAGCAGATATGTTGGCTGCAATCAATGAGGCACCTACTGCCCACCAAGTGAGTGATTTGTCTGCTAAAAAATATTCTTGTGCTGTTTTTTGAACTCCCTTTTTGGATCGTGAGACCCAAAGTCCAACGGCTACTATGACTACGGCATAGACTGCAAATACAATATAATCCAGGGTAGAAAATCCTGCTTCCATAAGGTGTGATGGGTCTAATAGTTTTAATTGTCAATCTTACACATTAATTTTGACAAATAAAAGTAAATAAGTGTCAGTGAAACACTAAAGAGATTAAAAAGACTAGGGTCTAGGTGTATGTTATTGATTATAAGATATTAAAAGGTGTTGTGGTTTTGTTGCTTTAGATCTCTTGGTTAAAGTTCTTTTTTAGAAAACCATCATAAAAGTGATGGGAGTAAAACAATTGTATTCCTCTATTTAGTAAGCAATCGCTTGTTTTGATATGATTAAGGTTCTTGGAGTCATATTTTTGATGCAAAATATTCATAAGATTATTCATTACCTACTGGGATTTCATTTCTAGGGATGAAATTATGAATATTGGTAAAATTCTCTTTGTAGTGCTCTTCGTCAAGAGAGTAGTAATAAGCACCTTTTTTAGAGCTTGATTTATCTTTTTCATTTTCTTTCTTCAGCAAGTTAGTAGACAGTACTTTTCTGGTGAAATTTCGTTTGTCAATTTTGGTATCGTACAGTCCCTCGTACATGGCTTGAAGTTGCGGTAAGGTGAACTTTTCCGGTAACAGTTCAAAGAGGATAGGGTGGAAAGCTGCCTTGTATCGAAGCTTGTTCAAGGCGAGTTCAACCATTTCTTTATGGTCAAAGATCATGTTAGGGAGTGACTTGATATTGTACCAACGTGCATGGAAATCATCATTGATTTGTGTTTTGTACTTTTCAATATCTATTAGGGCTACATAGGGAAGGGCGATAACCCGCTCTATTGGGTCTCTTTCAGGAGTGCTAAACGCTTGAATTTGTTCCATATAGACCTCTTTTAGACCGGTGAGTTGTTCAAGAATTCTTGAAGCAGCTTCATCTGCTGACTCGCTAGGTTGTATAAATCCACCCATAAGACTCCACTTTTCTTTTTCTGGAGCAAATCCCCTCTGTATCAGGAGAAGTTTATAGTCTGCACCGTCAAAACCAAATATTACACAATCAACAGCTACAAGTAGCCTGGTTTGGTTTGAATATTTCATAAAAGCTGAGATAAATGATTCGCTCGCGTTAGTTCAAGTTTGAAATATAGGTAAAATTAGGATATAAATCCAGTAGTGACACTTAATCTAAATCAATTGAAAGAATTTTTGTTTTGTGACAACATTTGAAGAAGGGACTTAGGCTATATTTTTTAATAGTGTAAAAAATACAGTTAATAATTTGTCTGTTTATAATTTATTTTTTAATATTCGCATCTTAAAGAATTATTCAAGCTCATTTTAGACTATGTTTCGAACAAGCTTGTTTGGTTATGTCGTTTAATATTAGATTATTAACTTTATTTTATGTGATATTAATAGGGTAAGTAGTTTTGTAAAAGCGGGTTTCTGGTGAATCGCTAGAAACCTTGCCTTTCTTACTTTTACCATAAGATATAGGAGTGATTCTCCCCTCAAATTAATCTCAAACCTATAATTTAAAAAAGCAAGTCAGTTGTTTGGCTTGCTTTTTTTGTGATAATGATAAGATACTTTTGATAAGATTTTTTGATTAAAATGATCAATCATTTTTAATAGTGTATAAAATACAATTAATAGTTGTGACTTTGGATTATATTCTCTAATATTCGTTCTAAATGCTATTCAGTTAATTAAACAAGTAAATGAAGATTCGAAGACTTCTTGTTAAAATCAGTTTTGCTTAGTCCAAAGCATATATTAAATGTATTAAATAGCCTTTCAATAATCAAAAATGTAATGTCTATTCTTAATTATTATAGCATTTGAATAACAAGGCTTTGGTGTTACGCTTATTGTTGATGTTATAATAACTATAATCATTTAGAATTTTATAATCAGTAACCATACAACCCTCTAAAATGACCTCAAGTATCAAAATAGTGATGTTCTCATTTTCGCTTTGTGTAAGTACGCTCGCCTTTGCTCAGAAAGAGCGGCTACATTACTTCCCTTTGGATAAAGTCAAACTCCTTGATAGCCCATTCAAAAAAGCTCAAGAGGTAAATAAAAAATACATCCTTGAAATGGATGTAGATAGACTTCTCGCTCCTTACATGAAGGATGCAGGGGTCACTTGGGAAGCCGAGAACTATGGGAACTGGGAAAACACAGGGCTGGATGGCCACATTGGAGGACATTATCTTTCGGCGCTGGCCATGCTATATGCTTCCTCTGGTGATGTAGAAATTAAAGAAAGGCTTGACTACATGATAGCCCAACTTAAATTTGCTCAAGACAAAAACGGTAATGGGTATCTTGGTGGTGTGCCGGATGGACAGAAAATATGGGAAGAGATCCGAGCAGGTAAAATTAAAGCTGGTGGATTTTCTCTAAATGATAGGTGGGTACCACTTTACAACATCCATAAAATATACGCAGGCTTGCGTGATGCCTATTTGATAGCTGGAGTTGATGAAGCGAAGGATATGTTGGTAGATCTCACAGATTGGTTTGCTGAGCTGACCAAGGATTTTTCAGATGAGCAATTTCAAGAAATACTTATCAGCGAGCATGGAGGATTGAATGAGGTATTTGCTGATCTTGCTGAGATTACTGGTGATCAGCGATACTTGTCTTTGGCTATCAAAATGTCGCACCGTGAGATCATGGATCCTTTAGCTCAAGGTAAAGATCAATTGACAGGTAAGCATGCCAATACACAAATACCAAAGGTGATAGGTTTCCAAAGAATAGCTCAGTTAGATGAATCTTCTGAATGGAATAATGCTGCGGAATATTTTTGGGAAAATGTCACCAAACAAAGGTCGATCTCTATAGGAGGTAATAGTGTAAGAGAGCATTTCCATGGAACTGATGACTTTTCGCCGATGCTATCTTCGGATCAAGGACCAGAAACATGCAATACATACAACATGATGCGTCTGTCAGAAAAACTATTCGAAAGTGCTCCAGACAGAAAGTATATAGATTTTTATGAAAGGGCTATGTACAATCATATTCTATCTTCACAGCATCCAGAGCATGGTGGATTTGTATATTTTACCCCAATGAGGCCGAATCATTATAGGGTATATTCTCAGCCTCATGAGAATTTTTGGTGCTGCGTGGGATCTGGTCTAGAGAATCACACCAAGTATGGTCAAGTGATCTATGCTAATCAAGAAAATGATCTTTTTGTAAATCTATTTATTCCTTCAGAATTGACTTGGTCTGACAAGGGAGTCAGGCTTATCCAGCAGACAAATTTCCCATACGAAGAATCTACTACACTGACATTTGATCACAAAGGGAAAAAAGATTTCAATTTAAAGATTAGATACCCAAGCTGGGTTGAAAGAGGTTCTCTTAAAGTAAAAATTAATGGAAAAGTACAGCCTATAACACTAGCTTCTGATGGCTATGTACTGCTCAATCACAAATGGAAAAAAGGAGATCAGGTAGAAGTGATATTACCGATGAAAACCAAAGTGGAGTATTTGGCCGATGGATCACCTTGGGGTTCTTTTGTACATGGCCCCATAGTGCTAGCAGCTGAAACAGGGACAGATGAACTCAAGGGGCTTATTGCTGATGATAGTCGAATGGGACATGTAGCAAGTGGCAGAATGCATCCAATCTATCAGACTGATATTCTTAGCAAAATTGAGCTAAATGAAATGCCTCAAAAGCAAGGGGATAGTTTCAGGTTTTTACTTGCTGAAAATAGCTTTCATAATAGAAAAGAAGCTGTGAAATTGATACCATTTTATGAATTACATGATAGTCGATACCAAGTATATTGGCCCATATTGGATGTAGAAGAAGTAGAAAGTTTTAGGGAATCTTTGAAATCAAAAGATGAATTGATGCTAAGATTGGAAGCGATGACATTAGATCAAGTTGCAGCAGGTGAGCAGCAGCCTGAATCAGAGCATGATTTCCGAGATGTAAGTAGCAAGACCGGACAAGTAGACGGTCGCTTCTGGAGAAGTACTTCTACTTCTTTTCAATACACGCTAAAGAATCCAGCAAATGAAGGAGCTACGCTTAGAGTGACCTACCTTCCTGCCCAGAGTGGAAAACCTTTCCATGTACTGATCAATGGGGAAGTGATAGCCAAAGAGCAAATTACCTCAGAAGGCGAGGCTTTGATTATAGACAGAGATTATGATATCGCAGGCCTAGATCAAGACACTTTGGAAGTTAAATTTGAAAGTGTAGATGGTGAAGAAACAGCACCTGTGCACTTTATCAGGGTCCTAAAGAGAGGACGATAGAATTAAAATTGAATATAATAAACCTATAATTACAAATAAATGAAGACACAAAACTTAAAAGGAATGATGCTTATCACTGTGATGTTTGTGACATTCTTTGCTCATGCACAAAACAGGTTGATCGTCAATGCGGACCAAGGGAATATTACCATAAATAAACATATCTACGGACATTTTGCAGAGCATTTGGGAAGGTGTATTTATGGAGGAATTTGGGTAGGACCTGATTCTGATATTCCCAATGAAGATGGTTACCGAAAAGATGTGATGCAAGCATTGATTGACTTGGAAATCCCAAATTTGAGATGGCCAGGTGGATGTTTTGCTGATGAATATCACTGGACAGACGGTATAGGTGATCCAGCAGATAGACCAAAAATGGTCAATACACACTGGGGTGGTGTGACGGAGGATAATTCCTTCGGTACCCATGAGTTTATGAATTTTGTAGAAAAGATAGGTACAGAGCCATATATTACAGGTAATGTCGGAAGTGGTTCTGTAGAAGAAATGTCAAAGTGGATAGAATACATCAATTTCGATGGTGTAAGTCCGATGGCAGATCTTAGGAGAAAAAATGGACAAGATAAACCTTGGGGTATAAAATACTGGGGTGTAGGTAATGAAAGTTGGGGCTGTGGTGGAAACATGACACCAGAGTACTATGCCAATGAATACAGAAGGTATGCCACTTTTGCTAGAAATTATGAAGGATCAAAACTGTATAAGATTGCTGGTGGTGCCAATGATTGGGACCTGAACTGGACAGATGTCTTGATGAAAAATATCCCTTTGAACATGATGGATGGATTATCCCTACATTATTATACAGTCACTGGGACTTGGGAAAATAAAGGTAAGGCCACAGAGTTTGACAAGCAAGAATACTTAGAGACATTAAGAAAGGCAGCTAGAGTGGATGAGTTGCTTACCAAGCACAGTACAATCATGGATAAGTATGATCCTAACAAAAGGGTAGGTATCATCCTTGACGAATGGGGAACGTGGTTCCAAGTGGAGCCAGGGACTAACCCTGGATTCTTGTATCAGCAAAATACCATGAGAGATGCTCAAGTAGCTGCCATTTCACTTAATATTTTCAATAAGCACGCTGCCAGGCTTCACATGGCTAATCTTGCTCAGACTGTAAACGTCCTTCAAGCGGTGATTTTAACCAATGAAACCGACATGATCTTGACCCCAACGTACCATGTCTTTGATCTTTACAAACCACACAAAGATGCGACTTTGCTTTCGCATGATTTGAAAAGTGAGGAAGTCAGCTTCGGAAAAGAGAAGATGGAATCTTTACATGTGTCTACATCAAAATCAGAAGATGGAACCGTGAATATCAGTATCGCCAATATCAATCCTGATAAAAAGATTGACCTAGATGTAGTGCTAAGAGGCATTGACGCAAAATCTGTGACTGCACAATTCATCACTGCTCCAGCTGTAAATTCTCATAATACATTTGAAAATAAGAATGTAGTGAAAAAAGCAGAATTCAAAGATTTTAAATTGAACAAGGATAACTTGAAAATTGCCGTTCCAGCAAACTCTGTGATGATGGTTCGGGTCAAGTAAACTTGATCGAATGGGGAGTGTCCAATGCATCAGCGGTGGTTTCATTCCTTACTTTAACCTGTCAACAGTTGACATTCCGATCATGGCATTTCGTGAGGGTAGTCGACTGTTGACATTGTTGGTTTCAAAATATTTAGCATTAGAAGTAAAATCTAACCACCAGAATGAAAAGTTCAATCAGAGTAATTATACTAGCTTTGCTCGTAGTGTGTGCAATTGCATGCGCTCAAAACCATGATCATCAACACTACACTGTAGGTAGTCCAGATAAACAGACTCAAGTAGCTTTTAGCATAGAATCAGGGGAGCTTTTCTATGAAATATATTATAAGCAGGAGCAAATTTTAGAACCATCAAGGTTAGGTTTGGTGTGGGAAAACTTTGATTTTTCCAATAACCTTCAGCTTACAGCTGTATCAGAAGTGTCTATTGTAAGTGATACCTACGAGCTTGTTCATGGAAAGCAGAAGTCTCATGAATATCAAGCTAACGAAAGAATCTTGACCTTGGAAAATAATGAGGGGAAAGAGCTTCAAGTGATATTCAGAGTGTCAGACAACGGCTTAGCTTTCAAGTATGTACTTCCAAATCTTGGTGCTTCAAAAGTAAAAATGCTTGAAGAATTGACCACTTATAATTTTAAGACATCTGCAAAGACTTGGATTCAACCTATGGCTGACCCAAAGACAGGTTGGGAAAAAACCAACCCTTCTTATGAAGAGTCTTATGAGAAAGGAGTAGCTGTAGGGAGCCCATCACCAATTGCCTCTGGATGGATTTATCCAGCACTTTTTCAATCGGATGATACTTGGGTACTGATCTCGGAAGCAGGAGTAGGAGCTGATCATGCAGCTAGCAGGTTAGCAGCAGATTCTCCTAATGGCGAATACAGAATTACTTATCCTTCAGACCAAGAGAAAATTTTTGATGGAGCAGTTTTTCCCTCGGCAACCAAATCTTGGGAAAGTGCCTGGAGGATTTTAGCAATTGGCTCATTAGAAGATATAGTTCATTCTACATTAGGGACAGACCTTGCAACCCCACAACGAACCGATTTGGATTTCGCTTACGTGAGACCAGGAGCTGCGTCCTGGAGCTGGGCTTTAGGAAAGGACGAGTCGATATACTATGATATTCAAAAAAGACACATCGATTATGCATCTGAGATGAACTGGAACTACTGCCTAGTAGACGTGAATTGGGATACAAATATTGGTTATGAAAAGATAGGAGAATTGGCACGATATGCCCAAAGCAAAGGTGTAGGTTTGATTTTGTGGTATAATTCCGCAGGTGATTGGAACTCTACTCCCTACACACCAAAGCATCAATTGTTAACTAGAGAAATGCGTACAGTAGAGTTTAACAAGATCAGAGATTTGGGGGTCAAAGGAGTGAAAATTGATTTTTTTGGAGGTGATGGCCAGTCTGTGATGCAGTACTATCACGATATTTTGGAGGATGCGGCTAAGTCTAGTTTGGTGGTCAACTTCCATGGGGCAACATTACCTAGAGGTTGGCACAGAACATATCCCAACTTGGTCACTGTAGAAGCGGTCAAGGGGTTTGAGATGATTACCTTCGATCAGAAGTTTGCTGATGAAGCACCCAAGCACATGGCTATACTTCCATTTACAAGGAATGTGTATGATCCGATGGATTTTACGCCCATGGCACTACATGAAATCCCAAATATTATAAGAAGAAGTTCCAAAGGCTTTGAGTTGGCATTATCAGTATTGTTCTATTCTGGAATCCAACATTTTGCCGAATCACCTGAGGGAATGACCAAACAGCCTGAAGAGATAAAGGATTTTCTCAGAAAGCTTCCTAAATCTTGGGAAGAGACTAAATTTATAGCAGGATTTCCTGGAGACTATGTGGTATTAGCCAGAAGAAATGGATCTGATTGGTATATTTCAGGAATCAATGCACTTGAAACTTCTCAATCTATCGATATAGATCTTTCCAAACTCGGGCTTTCATCCTCCAAAGGCTTCTTAATCACCGATGATGAATCTAGTGAATCATGGCGTTTTGAAGATTTGGGTGATTCCTCCAATTTATCCGTAGAAATGAATCCAAACGGTGGATTTGTAATCCATTTATCGAAATAAAAACAAGCGTAATAATGAATAATGAATTTGTAATCGGACTTGATTATGGCTCAGACTCTGTCAGGGCAGTATTAGTAGATACTTCAAATGGGAACTGTCTTGCCAGTCAGGTCTATTGGTATCCAAGATGGAAAGCAGGAAAATACTGTGATCCTGTTTCAAATAGGTTTAGACAGCATCCAAAAGATCATCTTGAAGGCCTAGAGGAGACGATCAAAGGTGTACTAGCAAGCTCAGGGGTGGACAGCAAATCTGTAAAAGCAATCTGTGTAGATACCACAGGCTCTTCGCCTATGCCAGTAGACGAGCAAGGTCAGTCTTTGGCACTAAAGCCAGGGTTTGAAGAAAACCCAAATGCTATGATGGTGCTCTGGAAAGACCATACAGGAATCAAAGAAGCCGATGAAATCAATCATGTGTCTAGAACGTGGGGAGGAGAAGATTATACCAAATATGAAGGTGGGATTTACTCTTCAGAATGGTTTTGGGCAAAAATCCTCCATGTGGCCAGAGAAGATGAGGCAGTGAAAAATGCAGCTTTTTCATGGATGGAGCATTGCGATTTCATCACAGCTCAATTGATTGGAAGTAAAGATCCATTGGCATTCAAAAGAAGTAGGTGTGCAGCTGGTCACAAAGCGCTATGGCATGAGTCCTGGGGAGGTTTGCCACCTAAGGAATTTTTGGGGCTATTTGATCCTTATTTGGCAGAATTGAGAGACAGGCTTTTTACAGAAACATATACTTCAGACGAGATTGCAGGCAATTTGAGCTCCGAATGGGCAAGTCGTTTGGGATTGTCAGAAGATACCATAGTGGCTGTAGGGACATTTGATGCCCATGCAGGGGCTGTGGGTGGGGAAATCACTGAAAACACCCTGATCAAAGTAATGGGTACATCCACATGTGATGTAATGGTAGCATCTAAAGAAACTATTGGCGATAAGCTAGTCAAAGGAATCTGTGGACAGGTAGATGGCTCCGTGATCCCTGGGGCAATCGGATTAGAAGCTGGACAGTCTGGTTTTGGTGATGTACTTGCTTGGTTCAAAAATCTTGTGGTCAAGCCAACTATCTCTGTGATTAAGGATTCTGATCATATCAATCAAGAACAAAAAGATAACTTAATAGCTGAAATAGAAGATAGGATCATCGTTCAACTTTCAGAAGATGCATTAAATATCCCCGTTTCTGAGTCCAAGATTGTATCCTTGGATTGGATCAATGGTAGAAGAACACCAGATGCCAATCAGTCTTTGAAAGGAGCTATCAGAAACCTAAACATGGGATCTGATGCTGCAAGAGTATTCAAATCCTTAGTAGAAGCTATCAGTTTTGGATCCAAACGCATAGTGGAGCGTTTTAGAGAAGAAGGGGTTCAAATAGATGCAGTAATTGGTCTAGGGGGAGTCGCCAAGAAATCCACTTTGGTGATGCAAACATTAGCTGATGTGCTCAACATGCCGATCAAAGTAGCCACTTCTGATCAAGCTCCCGCACTTGGTGCAGCAATGTATGCGGCAGTGGCAGCAGGAATTCATCCAGACACAGCATCCGCAATCAAAGCCATGAGCAACGGCTTCGACAAAGTCTATGAACCAATCCCAGCAAATGTCCCAGTATATGAGAAGCTCTATGCTGAATATGTGGAATTCGGGAAGCTAGTAGAAGGTGTAAAGGATGAAGGATGAATTGAGAAGGATGAATTGTAGCGGGATTAAATTTGAATATGATCATAATTCCATATTTTAGTTAGAAACTATAACGATTATGGAAAGAGATCTTAAAGCAAGAACAAAAAGGTTTGCATTAGATATTATTGATCTTGTGGAAAAACTACCTAACACTATTTCTTCAAGAGCGATAGCAAATCAATTGATAAGGAGTGGAACATCTGTTCCAGCTAACTATCGTGCTGCAACTAGAGGAAGAAGTAATAAAGAATTTATAGCAAAATTAGGAGTCGTAATCGAAGAAGCTGATGAAAGTGAATTTTGGCTAGAATTGATACAAGATAAAGGATGGTTAGAAGTTAACTCCCTTAAGACCGAGGCTTCTGAATTAGTTGCTATTTTTGTTTCGATTGTGAAAAAAATGAAAAACAAATAGACAGGATTCCAACTCATCCTTCATCCTTCATCCCTCATCCCTCATCCTTCATCCCTCATCCTTCATCCTTCATCCTTCATATTTCATCCTTCATCCTTTAATAAAATCTAAAATAAACAATGTACAAAGAACTAAAACAAGCCTGTTACGAGGCGAATATGGAATTGCCGAAGTTGGACTTGGTGGTCTATACTTTTGGAAATGTGAGTGCTGTGGATAGGGCAAATGGAGTGTTTGCTATCAAGCCTAGTGGAGTACCTTACGAGAGCTTAAAGGTTGATGATATTGTTATTGTCGACTTTGATGCCAAGGTAGTGGAGGGAAAAATGAGACCTTCATCAGATACCAAGACCCATGCGTTTTTATACAAGCACTGGGAGCATATTGGTGGGATATGTCACACGCACTCTACCTATGCAGTAGCTTGGGCACAAGCCATTATGGATGTGCCTAACTTTGGGACTACTCATGCAGATCACCTTACGGCTGACATCCCATGTGCTCCACCTATGGCGGATCATTTGATAGAAGGGGATTATGAATACAATACTGGACAGCAGATTTTGGACTGCTTTGCAGAGAAAAACTTGAGTCCAGAAGAGGTGGAAATGATATTGGTGGGAAGCCATGGTCCTTTTGCTTGGGGAAAAGATGCCGCAAAGGCAGTCTATAATAGCAAAGTGCTTGAAGAGGTGGCGAAAATGGCTTACCTTACATTGCAAATTAACCCAAATGCAGCCAGGCTAAAGAATGCGCTTATCAAAAAGCACTACGAAAGAAAGCATGGAAAGGACGCATACTATGGTCAAGGTTGCTAAAAAATAAAACACATGAAGAAGACAAACTTTAAAACAATAGCCTTATTGTTTTCAGCATTCCTAGTAGGAATGTGGAGCTGTTCAGCTCCCAAATCAGAAGAGACTTCTGAAGAAGTTGAGGAAGTGAAATTTTTGTCCAATGTTTCCGAAATAAAAGTAGGAGATCAGCAGGCAAAAGTATTCCATCTAGAAAATAGTAATGGAATGGTCGTTGAGATTTCTAGCTTTGGAGGTATCGTTACCAAGCTGATTGTACCCGATAGAGATGGAAAGTTGGAGAATGTAGTGCTTGGATATGAATCTATAGATGGGTATGATACCAATGATTACTACTTGGGAGCTACTGCAGGAAGATATGCCAATAGGATAGCCAAAGGAAAGTTTGAGCTAGACGGTAAAGCCTATCAAGTGACCACAAACGATGGAAATAATCACCTACATGGCGGTACACTTGGCTTCAATCGCAAGCATTGGGATGGTACACTAGAAGAAGAGGATGAAGCAATCAAAGTGAAGTTAACTTATAGAAGCCCTGATGGAGAAGAAGGATATCCAGGTAATCTGTCTACTACTTTAGTCTATACTTTGACAGAAGATAATAAGCTCTTGATAAGTTTTGAATCAGTGACAGATAAGCCGACTATAGTGAATCTTACACATCATGGATACTTCAACTTGAGTGCCATGAAAGAAGATATCCTAAGTCATGAACTTACCATCAATGCCGCAAAATACACACCAGTAGACGGAGAATTGATCCCAACGGGAGAGCTCAAGGAAGTTAAAGACACACCTTTTGATTTTAACAAATCTACTCCAATCGGTGAAAGAATCTCAGATGTACCAGGAGGATATGACCATAATTATGTAGTCAAAGAAAAGCATGATGGGAAACTTGCCAAAATGGCAACTTTATATCATGCTGGTTCAGGTAGGGTTATGGAACTTTATGCAGATTCCCCAGCTGTACAATTTTATTCAGGGAACTTTCTAGATGGCGCATTGACGACCAATGGCATCACATATTCTCAATACATGGGGCTTTGCCTTGAGCCTCAGACTTTTCCAAATGCACCAAACGAACCTAGCTTCCCTTCTGCCAGATTGAATCCTGGAGAAAAGTACGTTCACAACATTGAACTCCACTTCTCTGCGAAATAAACTTCTTTCGATACATTATTATTTTAAACTGTGGTTTGGATAGGTTTCTTATCCAGACCACAGTTGTTTTATAAGCCCTACAAGTTTTGTAAAATCAGATAGTTTAATTTTCATATCACATGAGGTTTCCCTAGTTGATTTTGCCTTTTCTAGTTAATTTGTCATAAAATATAATTCTAAATTATGGAAAACGATGCTTTTGACTTTTGGAAGTTTTTAGCTGGGATCGGTGTATTCCTTTGGGGAATGAATCTTTTGGAGGGAGCTATCAAAGAATTAGGAGGGAAGTCATTTCGAAACCTCTTACAGAAATCTACCAATACAGCTCTTAAAGGTGTGCTTATTGGTGCCTTGATTACCGCTGTACTCCAAAGTAGTTCCTTAGTAACCCTCATGGTACTCGCTTTCTTGGGAGCTGGGATAATTAATTTAAAAAATGCGATAGGGGTGGTTTTAGGTGCTAATTTGGGGACTACTATTACAGCTTGGATAGTGGCCACTTTAGGTTTCAAACTTAGTGTAGCGGCTTTTGCTTTACCTTTTTTGGGAGTTGGCTGTATTTTGTATTTGTTTTTGACAAATAGGCCCATTTTAAAAAACACTGGTGCATTTGCTATTGGGTTCGGATTGTTGTTTTTAGGATTGGATTTCATGAAGACAGCTATCGAAGCAGTTGCTGAACAGATAGATTTGAGCATATTTGCTTCTTATGGCCTTTGGGTTTTTATGATTATTGGCATAGTGGTCACTGCATTGATCCAATCCAGTTCTGCTATGATTGTGATAGTGCTTTCTGCAATGAGTTCCGGAGTTATTGATTTGACTGCTGGAGCAGTTGTGATCATAGGAGCCAATATTGGAACCACCGTTACTGTAGGTTTGGGGTCTTTAAAAGGAACTCCTGATAAAAAGAGATTGGCTTTGGCTCACTTTTTATTCAATGCAGTGACAGGTATAATTGTGTTTATTTTTATTGAGCGTTTGATTTTTTACACCATGAAATTTTTTCATATCAGTGATCCTTTGATGGAATTGGTATTTATCAATACGGTCATTAATTTGATTGGCTTGATTTTATTCTTCCCTTTTATCAGTCAATTAGAAAAATGGTTGAATTCAAAATTTGTCAAAGGAGTAAGTGATAACGTCGCTCAATATATTCATAAAGTGAGTCCAAGCATCCCTGAGGCTGCAATAGCTGCTTTAGAAAAGGATGTTCTGTTGGCAATACACTTATCGGGAAACTTTATCCAGCAAGTTTGGGGTAGTAGTGACAATGTCGAAAAAGAGGGGCCTATATGGAAAAGGATAGTTCGAGAGCCCAAAAACATAATGGTAGATTATCAGAATATCAAGGTGCTGGAAGATGAACTGACAGCGTATCACATCATCATCCAAAAAGAAGAGCTAGATATAGACTTGGCCAACAAAGCTACTTCTTTGATGTTAGCTTTAAGATTGGCAGTCTATGCTGCAAAGGATTTCAAAGATATCATTCATAATGTAGAGGAAATGAAAGATGTGGATGATTTGTATATTAAAGAATTGTATAGATCACTAACAAATTTCACACATGATGAGATTTTGAGGATGAATGAACAAATTGACGAAAAGTTAAATATTGAAAGCAATGCATGGATCAGTTTGCATGATAATACCTATCAGTTGATGATTGATGATCTCTATCGGAATGCTAAAGATGGAAAGTTAGCCTTGCCATTTTCGACATTAACTAATGTAATAAAACAGACTATCTCTGGATTAGATAATTATGGAGATGCTTTACTGCACAGAAAGTATTTGGAGACCAATGTGATAGATTTGCCTTTGAGTGAGCTACACAAGTAAGTGAAAGAGTCGAATTGTCTTCTTTGTGACTTTTGTTACAAAGCTGTGAAATACGAATATTTAATTTTAAAAATATGAATGAAATTGAATTGAGTGCATTGAAACAAATTTTACCTGAAATAACAGATCCTTTTTTACTAGAAGAGATGGTGAAACAAGGAGGTGTTTATAATTTTGAACAAGGTAAGACAATTACTGAGCCTGGACAATTTGTGAAAATGGTACCCATTGTCCTAGAAGGAGCCATCAAAATCTTAAGAATGGATGAAGAAGGGAGGGAGTTGTTTTTGTACTACCTTGAGCCTGGAGAAACATGTGCGCTATCATTAACTTGTTGTTCTGCTTCCAGGCCTTCTGAGATCAAAGCTGTCGCAGAAGAGCAGACAAAGATTCTTGGTATTCCTGTACAGTTGCATGAATTATGGGCGGATAAGTTCAAGCAATGGAAAGATTTTGTTTCAAGTACTTACCAGAGAAGGTTTCAAGAGCTGCTCGTTGCACTGGATGCTGTTGCTTTCAAAAAGATGGATGAACGATTGATGCGCTATATAGTGATGAAAATGAAGCAATTGAAAGCAAATGAATTGCATACAACTCATCAAGAAATAGCTAATGAATTAAGTACCTCAAGGGAAGTGATTTCAAGGCTTCTTAAGCAACTAGAAAAGAAAAAATGGATTGAGCTTGGTCGGAACGTGATTTATGTCAGAGACGATTTTGAAGAATTGATGAGCTAGTGTTAAGTTGAATTTGTTCAAGATTTTGATTTTTCTATAATCCCATAAAAGCGATATTTCATGGAGTGAAATTCAATACCCTGCCATCATTTAGCCTTATACTAGCTCTAGATTCACAGTTTTCTAATTGCGTAAACGTGAGGGTATGCGTGACGGAATGTGTTGTTGATCTTGACATTTCCCAAGTTTCTATTCCTGAACTGGCAATTACTAAGCCTTCATTGAGACATTCTTTTCGGTAGACCCGCGGAGCTGTTTGTTGCATTTTGATTGCCCTTCCTGTTTTGTTTCTACCTGTCAGTATGCCGTTACTATTGATGTTAGAAATCGAGTCGTTGAGATATTGGATTTGATATTGATAATTTCCACTTATTTTTGAGCTATTAAGGTCTTCATCAATGATCAAAAGATCTTCAAAGGATTCATTTACCCTGCGAGTACTTCCTATTCCAGAGGATTCATAAAATGTCCTTTTCCCCTCCAAGGTTTTTTTTCGCACTTTGTAGTTGTCATATTCTATAGTCACCAATTCACTGTCTGAACTTTTTCCTTCAAACGATAATTTGATAGTTCCCATTCTGCTTATTTTTTTGGTTGGGCAATTACCAGTTTCAATATCTACAAAGGTGAGCTTCACCGACATATCATCATCTGACCATTCGATCAATGGGCAACCCATAATAGCGGTGGTCCCACTGGTTTTATAGTCTTCAAAGCTGTAAAGTGCAAATCTTAAACTTTCTTCTATGGCTAAAGAAATTTCAAAAATCTCATTTGCTTCAACTTGTAAATCAGTAGTGATTTCTTTGTCAATATCATTTGAACAAGATAAAGTGGTGAATATACTTATTAGGAAAATGAATAGCTTTTTCATGAGGGTAATTTATAAGTGCGAATTTACTTCCTTTCACATATAAAAAAAATGATGCCAATTCTGATTTGATTCTTTCATTTGAAGAATGTAATTGATATCTTAAGTTTTTAAACCCAAAAATCAATGATGCACACAGAAGGAATGTTGAAAGAAGGTGCCCTCAATGGCAAAACAATCATTATCACTGGAGGTGGTACTGGATTAGGTAAATCTATGGGCTTGTATTTTTTGAAACTTGGAGCAAACTTGGTAATTACATCAAGAAAACTTGATGTATTACAAGGTACTGCACAAGAAATGGAGAAGGAGACTGGTGGAAAAGTATTAGCGGTGTCTTGTGATGTAAGGGAAATAGATCAAGTTGAATCCCTCTTTGATCAAGCAGAAGCTACCTTTGGAAAGGTAGATGGTGTATTGAATAATGCAGCAGGAAATTTTATAAGCCCTACAGAAAGGCTCTCAACCAATGCTTTTAATACTGTCATTGATATCGTGCTCAAAGGGAGTGCAAATGTCACCATGACAGCAGGTAAAAGATGGATCCAAAATAAACAAAAGGGTACATTCTTGAATATTGTAACCACTTACGCATGGACTGGATCTGGCTATGTAGTGCCGAGTGCAGCGGCTAAAGCTGGAGTACTTGCTATGACGAGATCACTTGCTGTAGAATGGGCAAAATACAACATCAGGTCAAATGCTATTGCACCCGGACCATTTCCCACTGAAGGAGCTTGGAGTAGGTTGTTGCCTGGGGATTTGGTTAAGAAATTCGATCCCGCAAAGAAGGTACCAGTAGGTAGGGTTGGCGAACATCAAGAACTGGCCAATTTAGCTGCTTATTTAATGTCTGATTATTCAAGCTATGTCAATGGCGAGGTGATTACGATAGATGGAGGTGAGTGGCTTCAAGGCGCTGGGGAGTTCAATAACCTAGAAGCAATTCCTCAAGAAATGTGGGATATGCTTGAAGCATCTAGAGGAAAAAAGCCATAAGCCCCAAATTGCTTTGGGGCTATTTGAAGGCAAAATGGAAATTCAGCAAGCTTTGATAAATCAGATTCCTTGCATTTTCAAAGCTTGCTTATACTTACGCTTTAGCTTTCGGTCAAGCTGGCGAACCAAGAACTTTAAATTGTAATTGGTGTCATTTGAAGATTCTTTGAAGACAGTCTCCACAATTTCATCATTAGAATTCCTTACATTGAGTTGGATAAGAAATTGATCATTTCTTTCGCCATAGTTTTCAGTAATGTCTATCGTGACATAGAAGTTTGCCTCATCAGTCTTTGAATCTTTCGTTACATTAAATTGTGAAAAGCTGTAGTTTTGGCGAAAAGCATCCTCCAGGTTTTGGTTGAAATTGTCTGTTTGCCTTTTTAGACGATCAGCACGCCTGTTTTGGTTATACTTTCTGTGTAGATTGATATCATCATCTCTGTCAGAAAGAAATACATATAATGTATCATCATGCAGATCTTGAATGTCCTCTAGCTTCATCAAACCAACTAAAGATGGGGCGCAAGCACTGGATAAAATAATAAATCCGAATATGAAAAGTCTCTTGATCATGTTTATGAGAATTTGAATGAATGTATACCAATGAACGTGAAGATTTGTTTCTAGTTCTAAAGGTTTTTTAATACAAAAAACCGAACAACCAAAGTGGTATTCTTTTTTGATTGCCATACTCGATATCGTCAGCAGCGATAAAACTATTTTTGACACCTTTGATCTGTTCAGAAGTTTTATTTTTCCCACCTATTTCAAAAGTATATTTACGGTCTACTCGAAAATCACCGTCCTTGATATACTCAAGAGAATGTTTATAGGAAACCTGATTGATGAAAAATGTTTCCCTTAGGTTACCCAAATCTGTATTTTTTGGAGTAAATGCAAACTGAAAGTTGGTGTTTTCTAAGTAGATTTTTTCTGGTTTTTGCATCTGGGTAATGCCCTTTATATCCTTATACAGGTTTTTAGTGATATGTGCTTCTTGAAGAAAAAACAAGTAGCTAATCAAAGTATTTCTGTTGATTCCAATTTGTTGACTTAATTTGCTGATGTTGGGCATGAAAGGCACTGATTCAGAAATTATTTGAAGAAGTTGCTTGATTTTGGGAATATAGGAGATATCTACTTTTCTCAATAATGGCAGTTCTATTTCCAAGGTCATGTTTACAACTTCTTCTAAACGCTGATGATAGAGTATAGGAACTTCTCTGTAAAATGGGAAGTAACCAGCATTGAGATATTTAGGAAAAAGCTCAAAAGGCTTGATTTTGGAAAGTATGTTCCTGCAAATTTCAGTATGGCTCTCTACGATTTCTTGCAAATTTACAGTAGAAAACTCGTGGCCAGTTTGAATGGCGACATACTCTCGAAAAGACAATCCTTGCAAATGGTAAATCACAGCTCTTCTACTGAGATCTGCTCGTGCATTCAGTATTTCAAGCATAGAAGAGCCTGTGAAAACGATTTTCAGTTCTGGGTAATCATCATAGATGTTTTTTAGAACCACTGACCAATCTTGGTATTTGTGAACTTCATCAAGAAAAAGGTATTTGCCTCCTTTTTTCACGAATTCATCCACTAGGTCTATCAGACTATTGTGTGCAAACCAAATATTATCCAGACTGACATATAAGGTTTGATTATTTATCGGAAGGTTTTGTTTGATGTATTGTAGTAATAAAGTAGTTTTTCCAACTCCTCTTTGTCCTTTTATTCCTATCAATCTAGCTTCCCAGTGAATTTTATGGATCATACTTCGGACAAATGCCAAAGATGTAGTTTCCATTTTCTTTAAAAACCTTTCCTCAAAAGACTCCATATTTTGCTTGTTATAATTAGCAAATATATAAATTATTGCTTATTGTAACAAGCAATAATGTCTAAAAATTGCTTGTTGTGATAAGCGTTTTTGGTCGATTGTTTCAAAAAGAATGAAAGTCTGAGTCAAGCATAATTAAAAAGTATAACTATAATGCTTTTATATATTGGCTAGATGTAAATGGTTTTTAATTAATTTTATAGGCTATTCTTTTTGTATAATCAACAAAGTTGTAAACTTTTACAAAAATTTTATACCTTTAACTCTTATAACCTTATTACATTTGAAGCGTAATTTTATACTGTGAAGTCATTCATCAAAATAGCACTCCTTGTTTTCTATGTGTTTTTCAACGCAGGGTTGAGCTATTCCATGCATTTTTGTGGAGATGATTTTCAGAGGATTAATGTATTTACAGAATACAAAACTTGCTGTGAATCGAATACGCCTATGCCAGGCTGTTGTGATGATGTCTCTAACCTAGATCTTCCCAATACAGATCAGCAGGTTTCTGATATCTTGAATTTCCAACCTCAGACTTTTGAGTTGCTGAATGCTGAGGTTAGATTTGAATTACCCTTAGATTTAACTGCTACAGAAGAGAAAACAGCCTTTGCTGATTCCTCTCCACCGATATTTCAAGATACACCGATTTATATTTTTTGTCAGGTATTCCTGATTTGATTTTTTTGTTTCACGCAAAGGCGCAAAGACTGCAAAGAATTATTTATTGCATCTATTTTAGGTTGAAGACCTGTCAGGTTTTCAGAACCTGACAGGTCTAGCCACAGCTCTCCCCGCTATTTCACCTCTTTATCAAAGTGAAGTTTTGCTTTGGGTTTTAGTATCTACCAATATCCAATTCCGAAAAAGCGGAACAAGTCATCCACAATGTAATTTCTTTAGAAGACCTACCAGGTTTTAGAAACCTGGCAGGTCTAATCCGCTTCTTTATTACTTAAAATCGGTTTGAAGACACAATTTTAGAAATCTAATATCCACCAATAACTTGTCCGACGTGGCGGATCTAGTCCGCCGCAGGCGGTCAAGTATCCATCAATATCTGCCTCCATCACTCAGAAGAGTTGCAGATGGATTAAACTAAATTCAGAATTTATGTTAAATAGTATCATAAAATTCTTCCTCGAAAATAAACTGGTCACCGTCATCCTACTTGTCCTTGTAGTGGCATGGGGAATCGTGACGGCACCGTTCAACTGGAATACCGGTTTTCTTCCCAATGACCCTGTGCCGGTCGATGCCATTCCGGATATCGGGGAAAATCAGCAAATCGTATTTACCGATTGGATGGGACGCTCTCCGCAGGATGTGGAGGATCAGATTACTTATCCTTTGACCACTTCTCTTTTGGGAATGCCCGGAGTAAAATCTATCCGTAGTACTTCCATGTTCGGTTTTTCTTCCATCTACATCATTTTCGAAGATGACGTGGAATTCTACTGGAGTAGATCCAGGATTTTGGAAAAACTCAATTCCCTTCCGTCAGGATTGCTACCAGAGGGGGTACAACCCAAGCTCGGGCCTGATGCGACAGGTCTTGGGCAGGTATATTTTTATACACTCGAAGGAAGAGATAAAAATGGCAACCCAGTCGGTGGCTGGGACCTGCACGAACTCCGTAGTATTCAAGATTACTATGTGCGCTATGGACTCGCAGGTACGGAAGGAGTTGCTGAGGTAGCGATCATAGGGGGCCATGTCAAAGAATATCAGGTGGACCTGGATCCTGTGGCCATGAAGGCGCATAATGTGTCCATGATGCAGGTAATGAATGCCATCAAGCAATCCAACCTCGATATCGGGGCCAATACCATGGAGATCAATCAGGTGGAGTTTATTGTCAGAGGCTTGGGCTATGTAAAATCCTTGGAGGATATCGAAGGGGCAGTTGTAAAAACTACCAACAATGTTCCTTTGAGAATCAAAGAAATTGCAAAAGTGAACATTGGACCTGCAAGTAGGGCTGAAAGGGCTATTTTGGATAAAGGAGGTGCTGAAGCAGTAGGTGGCGTGGTAGTGGCCCGCTATGGAGATAATCCTCTTCAGGTAATTGATGCGCTAAAAGCTAAAATCGATGAAATCACCCCAGGACTTCCGAGCAAAACGCTGGAAGATGGTACGGTCTCCAAGGTGACTATAGTACCTTTCTATGACCGTTCTGGTTTGATCAAGGAAACCCTGAATACGCTTAATGAAGCCATCAGCTTGCAGATTTTGATTACCATCATGGTGATCATGGTGATGGTGTATAACCTTCGGGCTTCGATTTTGATCTCTGCATTGTTGCCATTGGCAGTCTTGATGTGCTTTATCATGATGAAGTATGTGGGCGTGGATGCTAATATCGTGGCGCTATCAGGAATTGCTATTGCCATCGGAACCATGGTGGATTTGGGGATTATTCTGAATGAAAATATACTTAGGCATCTCGAAGAATCAGATGATAAAAAGTCCAAACTCCAGATCATTTATGATGCCACCACAGAGGTGAGTTCGGCGATCTTGACGGCTGTGATGACTACGATTGTCAGCTTTTTGCCCGTATTTACTCTGCAAGCAGCGGAAGGGAAGTTGTTCGGGCCATTGGCTTATACCAAGACCTTTGCTTTGATCGCAGCATTGATCTTTACATTGGTTTTTATGCCGGCTTTTGCCCATTGGGTGTTCGGAGCGAAAGTGAAGTCCAAGAATTATAAGACGGTGCTGAATATAATTATGGCAGCTTTGGGCTTTGTGCTACTGTTCTACTTCTCTTGGGCAGGATGGGTCTTATTGGCTTTTGCGATCAATCATTTAATCCACCACTTTTTCCCAAAACAAACCAGCGAAGGAAAATATAAAAATCAGATTGCCATGCTGATAGCTGTGGTGGCAGTATCCGTTTTATTGGCGATTGAATGGAGGCCTCTAGGTCTGACACAATCAGTATTTGTTAACTTTCTTTTTATTGGTCTGGTAGTGGGTTTGGTTTTGGGTCTTTTCTCTTTATTCATCAAATATTATGCTCACATGCTGAAATGGTGTTTGGAGCATGCTAGAGTTTTTCTTCTACTTCCTGCATTGGTTATCCTATTTGCTGCCAATATCTGGCTCGGATTCAATAGTGTTTTTGGCTTTGTCGCCAAAGGTTTCGATCAGGTGGGGTGGAATATCCGAACGACTTCTGTTTGGTCAGGTCTTACCCATGCACTACCGGGAATGGGCAAGGAATTTATGCCTGCCTTGAATGAAGGTTCTTTCCTTTTGATGCCTACCTCTATGCCGCACTCCGGTGTGGAGGCTAATATGCAGATTGTGAAGCAGCTTGACATGTTGGTGCAAGCCATTCCTGAAGTAGAAATGGTGGTTGGAAAGGCAGGCCGTGCAGAAAGCCCGCTTGACCCTGCTCCCATGTCCATGTATGAAAATATCATCAATTATAAGACTGAATACCTTCAGGATGATGATGCCCGCAAGCTCCGATTTGAAGTAGATCGTGAGGGAAATTATCAGCTTGAGGTTAATGGGAAAACCTGGTGGTATGACCGTCAGGATGGAGCTATATGGGATGATGAAAAGAATTACATGGAGGAGTCCCAGCGCAGGTCGGTGGCCAGAAATGTCGCCAAATACTTGGTGCCAAATGAAAGACGTGGTCAATACTTCCGTCAGTGGAGGGATGAAATCCGCACGCCTGATGATATCTGGGATGAAATCCAGATGCGAACCTCCAATCTTCCGGGGGTAACTTCCGCACCTAAACTCCAGCCGATCGAAACCCGCTTGGTGATGTTACAGACGGGAATGCGCGCGCCTATGGGGATGAAAGTGTATGGCCCCGATTTGGAAACCATAGAGGATTTCAGCTTGAAGTTGGAGTCGGTGCTGAAAGAAGTGCCTTCCGTAAAGTCTGAGGCAGTTTTTGCAGACCGATCTTTGGGTAAACCGTATTTGGAGATTGATTTGGATAGAACCCAGCTGGGTAGGTTTGGGCTGAACGTTGCCGATGTGCAGGAATTTATCGAAGTGGCGATAGGCGGAATGACTTTGAGCACTACGGTAGAAGGCAGGGAGCGCTATGCCATACGTGCCCGATATGCCAGAGAGTACAGGGATGATCCCGAGGCTTTGAAGCGGATTTTGGTCAGCACGCCTACAGGTGCACAGATTCCTTTGGGTCAGTTGGCAGAGATCAATTACCGACCTGGCCCCATGATGATCCGTGGGGAAAATACCTTCTTGGTGGGCTATGTGCTTTTTGATAAGCGAGATGGTTTTGCAGAAGGTTCAGTGGTAGATGATGCGCGCAACTTTATCCAACAAAAAATTGACAGTGGTGAGTTGAAAGTACCAACTGGGGTATCCTACACTTTCTCCGGAAGTTACGAAAATCAAATCCGTGCCGAAAAGCGACTGGAGATCGTGATACCGCTGTCTTTGGCGGTGGTTTTCCTGATACTTTACCTTCAGTTCCGCTCCACAGCCATGGTCTTGATGATCTTCTCAGCCATTGCCATGGCATTTTCAGGAGGCTTTATGATGCTTTGGCTGTATGGTCAAGACTGGTTTTTTGACATCAACTTCTTAGGGACCAACATGCGAGAACTCTTTCAAATGCGCACCTTCAATCTTTCGGTGGCTGTTTGGGTGGGCTTTATCGCCCTCTTCGGTATCGCCACTGATGATGGAGTGGTGATGGGGACCTATTTAAAACAAAGCTTCGAAAAATCCCAGCCAGAAGACATCAAAGCAGTTCGCAAAGCAGTGCTGGAAGCCGGGCTGAAAAGAGTTAGACCTTGTCTGATGACAACAGCAACCACTTTATTGGCTTTGCTTCCTGTACTGACAAGTTCCGGACGAGGTTCCGACATCATGATCCCTATGGCCATTCCGGCTTTTGGGGGGATGACGGTGGCACTTATCTCACTATTTATTGTGCCGGTGCTTTATGGGAAACTTAGGGAGTATCAGATAAGGAGATAGATATTAAATTGATATTGGATATTAGTAGATATTGGTTTTGGGATCAGATGTTTATTTGGTTTTGGAGAAGGGGTTGAGGAAATTGAATTGGTATTCATAGATATTGGATATTAGTGCATATTGATTTTGAAATCAGATGTTTAACTGGATTGGAGAAAGTGATGAAGTGTTTTTTATGGATATTCATTGATATTAGATATTTATAGATATTATTCTGGTCTTCAGGTGTTTAATTTGAATATTTAGCTGGTTGGTAAATGAGGGGGGGATAGGTATCATTAGTAGTCTTTGGTTTAAGTAATATTTTAAAGTTATGGAAGAGAAAAGAGGATATATAAAATTAGAGGAATTGGAGGTGTATAAATTGTCAAGAGAGCTGTCACGGATGGGATGGACTATTTATAAAAAAATGGATTGGCAGACACGGAAAATAATTGGTGATCAATTTATTGAATCGACGGATTCTATTGGGGCAAATATTGCCGAGTCCTATGGTCGGTTTCATTATCTGGATAGAATCAGGTTTCTCTACAATAGCAGAGGTTCTATGATTGAATCCGTTAATCACTGGTTAAGCTTAATGCTTGAAAGAGAAATTATTTCAAAGGAGGAGTTTGGTGAATTCAAGCAAGTATCTGACAAACTTTCACTCAAACTCAACAACTACATTCAATCTATTTACAATTCAAAAAAGGAATTGAAATGAAAAACGAATTGAAAAAGCTTAATACAAAGGGGGTATTCAATATTAATACAAAGGGTTCTCAAGAGAAAAAATATCTATTAATATCGAATTCCGAAAAATCGGAACAAGTTGTCCACCAATATCTATTCTTAATAAAATTCCCACCTATTTCTACCACATTTCAATATCAATCAATATCCAATATCCACAAATATCTAGTTCTGATAATATTTCTACTTATTTCCACCATATTTCCATCCTACACCCAGTCTCTAGACCAATACCTAGAAGAAGCAGCCGAAAATAACCCCGCACTTCAAGCATCCTTTAAAGGGTATCAGGCTTCATTAGAAAAAACAAACCAAGTAAGCCTTGAATCACCGCAATTGAACATTGGTGTTTTTACCAGACCTATGGAACTGTTGATGGGGAATCAGCGGGCGGAGGCATCGGTCATGCAGATGTTTCCTTGGTTTGGGATGCTCAGGACGCAGAAGGATGAAGCTACATTGATGGCTGAAGCCAAATACGAGGAATTCAGACAGCAGCGGAATGTACTTCTGTATCAGGTCAAGGAAACTTACTTCCAATTGCAGCAATTGCAAAACACCATTGACATTACCGCATCCAATTTGGAGATTTTGAAATCATTGGAGCAATTGGCCATCATCCGCTATCAGGGAGGAAGTACTTCTGAGGCTGTTTCATCTGTTTCATCAGCGGTAAGGAGACCAACAAGTGGCAGCCAGCAGGGAAGTGGAAATGATGGAATGGGCATGGGTGGAGGAGGTTCTTCCGCTACTTCTTCTTCTAGGCAATCCTCAGGTGCTGCTTCCATGAACAGTATGGGCTCAGGTGGAGGCTCTGGAAAGCTCACCGATGTGCTTCGACTGCAAGTTCAGATCAAGGCTTTAGAGTCTGATTTGGAACAGTTGGAGGTGGACAAGCGCCCTTTGATAGTAAGGTTCAATCAACTGTTAGGTAGGGATAAAAACGAATTTGTAGCCATAGAAAGCCAGTTGGAAAGTCAAAAGGCCATGGGTTGGGAAGTGGAAATGCTCGAGCAGATCCTGGAAACCAATCCCATGCTGTTGATGCTGGAAAAAGAAGGGTTGGCCTATCAGAAGCAAGGTGAAATGGCGAAATTTGAAGGAAAGCCTATGTTTGGGTTGGGATTGAATTATATGGTCTTTTCCCCTAGGCCTGAATCAGGTGTGCCAGGAGGCATGGGCGGAATGGATTATATGCCAGCAGGTATGGGCAATAATATGATCATGCCGATGGCTACGGTATCATTACCCATTTACCGCAAAAAGTACAAAGCCATGGAAGCAGAATCCAAGCTTTACTGGGAAGCCAACGAGCGTCAGAAGGAAGATTTGCAAAGGAACTTGGAGGCCGAGTTTGAAACCATCTTGGTGGCCATCAAAGATGCAGACCGTAAAATCCGACTCTTTGAAGATCAAATTGAATTGACCGAGCAAACGCTGGAGCTCTCCGTGACTTCATACGCAACGGAGGGCAGTTCCTTCGAAGAGATCTTGAGCATCCAAAGAGAATTACTGGATTTTAGGTTGAATTTGCTGAATACGAAGATTGAGAGGGAAATTCAGTTGGCGAGATTAGAAACCTTAGTTGGGGTGTGAAATAGATATTTAATGATATTTATGGATACTAATTGATATTAAGATATTGGCTTTCGGTGCCGTGTTATTGATTGGATCCATGTTCTAGTAGCGAATTCAATATCTATGAATATCTGATCCGCCATGGCGGATCTAATATCTATCAATATCTTTTGATAAAATGAATTAGAGGTAGATTTTAAAAAACATCATGAACAAAAATAAACATATAGTAATCATCATCCTCGGCTGCCTTTTCTTTGGGGCGGTAGCAGGATATCTGATTCGTGGGGGAGGGGAAGAGCATCCTGATCACGAACATACGCATATTGACGAAAACGGGGTAAAATACACTTGCTCTATGCACCCTCAAATCCGTCAAAATGAACCTGGGCAATGTCCGCTTTGCGGGATGGCACTTACTCCAGTCAGCAATAAAAAGGGCGGAGAATCAAGCCCCTTTGTGTTGGAAATGACTCCCGAGGCAGTTGCATTATCCAATGTTCAGACCACTAGGGTGAAATCTGGATCAGGTTCAGGAAAACTAACTCTGACCGGGAAAATTCAAGCCAACGAACAACGGGTCAAAAGCCTTACCGCCAATTATGCAGGAAGGGTAGATCAATTGTTTGTCAACTTTACCGGGCAGGAGGTCAGAAGGGGTGAAAAATTAGCGACCCTTTATTCCCCCGAACTGGTCAATGCCCAAAAGGAACTGTTGGAAACGGCCAAAATCAAAGAGCGTCAACCGGCACTCTACCAAGCTGCTAGAGAAAAACTGAGACTTTGGAAGATTTCGGAGGAGCAGATTGCACAGATAGAAAGTTCTGGTGAGGTACAGTCACAGTTTGATATCTATGCGGATGTGGCAGGTGTAGTAACGGCTAGAAATGTGTCTGTTGGTGACTTTGTCAGCAGGGGTTCTGTGCTTTTTGAGATTGTGGACTTGAGTACGGTATGGGTGATTTTGGATGCTTACGAACCTGATCTAGATGCTATCAAAAAAGGTGATGATTTGAGTTTCTCGGTTTCCGCTTATCCAGGAAGGACTTTCAATGCCAAGGTGACTTACATAGATCCGGTCTTGAACCCAGATAGCAGAACTGTAGGAGTCCGTGCCGAAGCAACCAATCGGAATTTTGAGTTGAAACCGGAGATGTTTGTTTCTGCCAATATCTCTACTAGCCAAGCAGGCCAGTCAGGTTTGATGATTCCTAAGACAGCGATACTTTGGACAGGTCCTAGATCGGTGGTCTATGTGCAGGTAGGGAATAAGGAAGCTCCGGCATTCGAGATGCGTGAGGTAGAGTTGGGGCCAAGGGTAGGGGAAGACTACTTGATTTTGTCAGGAGTAGAAGAAGGTGATCTGGTGGTCAGTAATGGGGTTTTTGCCATTGATGCAGCGGCACAGTTGAGTGGTAATTACAGCATGATGACCAGGCCAGAAGTGAAGACTTTGGATACGCCTGAGGAATTTAGAAAACAGCTTACGGCATTTGTGCAAAGCTATCTTCCTATCAAAGATGCCTTGGTCAAATCCGATGTGGATGTTACGCAGAAAGCAGTCAGTCCAGCCAAAGTAAGCTTGTCCAAAGTTGATATGAAGCTGCTAGAAGGAAAGGCACATGATATTTGGATGGATTTGTTAGCACCTCTGAAGAGTAGCTTGGACAGAATCAGCCAAAGCAAAGATATTGATGAACAGAGGAGGCATTTCGAAACTTTATCAGATAACTTAATTGAGGCAGTAGAGTATTTTGGGGTGAGGGAATTGAATCTTTATCGACAATATTGTCCTATGGCATTCAGAGATAAAGGCGCATATTGGTTGAGTTCTGTCAAAGAGATACAAAACCCATATTTTGGAGATGTGATGTTGACCTGCGGTGAGGTGAAAAGTAAATACGAGTTTGATGATATTATCCATTAAAAAAACAAAAAGAAAATGGCGAATGAATCGCCATTTTCTTTTTACGTTTGATCTGGCTAATCCCCCGAATTTAATCTGTTGGTCTTCGAAACTTTGTGTTCATGGAACTTGAAGAGTGGATACTCTCTTGCAAAGCCGTATCAAGCTTCTGAGCTTCATCTTTTAGAATCGCAATCAGTTCTGGGATTTCCTCAGGGTTATTTTGAGGCTGTATGACCTCTAATATTCCTATGATATTAGCAAGTTTTGACCTCATGAGATGTGATTGATTAAAAGTGAGTTTTTTCAAAAATTCACTTTGCTGTTCAAGTATCCCAATAGACTTTTTTTCTTTTCTTTTAGAGGATTTTTTTTTCTCGGATTTCAAAACAGGTATAGAGACAGTCTTTTTGACTGCATCATTTAAAATATCATGACCAAAACCAATCATTCTAAATTGAGAAGCAGGAGATTGAATCAATTGAAATTCCCAGCGAGTCCATTTAAACTCATTTTCTTCTATTGTCTTGACTCTCATCTCCATAGTGAATGATGCTTCATTTTCTCTCATGGCATTTTCCGTTCGACTTTGGAAGAGGGTATAATCCTCTGGATGAAGCATATTTTCAATACTTTCTTCTGATATTGACTCTGATAGGAAGGATATTTGATTTCTAAGTTTACTGTTGGCGTCTATTATGACTCCTTGTTCGTCTATTTTTAAATGATAGAAATAGTTGGATTCTATGATTGGTCTTTTTTCAGTAGCTTTCATTTCGGTGATGTGTAGCAGTTGCAAAGGTAACGAATAATAGGCTAAATTTATTTAAAAAGCAAAAAATATTATTTGAGATGCAAAAATGTAGGTATAACATTTATTTTTTTAAATTAATATTCTTTGCGAAATGCTTAATTCTTGTTTGAGCTGTGTTTGCTGATATTTTTTGCCTTTTTTTAGTACTATTTGAATTTATATTTGTAAAAATTACTTTTTTTCAAATGTTCATTTTTGAGAATATCTAGAATAAAAAAATATGGATATACGGAACTTTGCCATTAGCATTACAAATTTCCGATTTATCTAACTTCCGATATAAATTGATATTGGATACTTAGGGATATTGACCATTAACAAACTGTTGAGCCAATGAATTGAAGTTGCTGGCAAAAAAGCGTATAACCAGAAAAAAAAATGTTCAAACCTTAAAATTTGAAAGCCTCTACAGAAATATTTCACGCATAATGCAATTGAAATTTCTATAGAGGCTTATGTTAGGCCTAATACTCAGAGTTACCGATTTGGGTCTTCTGTGTCGTCTTCGTCTAGGGATTCCTCTTCATACTGAGTGAATTCTGGCTTTTCTTCGATTTCCCCGTTATCATCAAAGGCTTCCTCTTCTTGTGGGACTTCTATTGGCCGATTGGATGCACGTACTTCATCTCTTCTATCCAGTTCAGCTTTCACTTCACTCAAAGGCTTAAGGTTCGAAGGTGGTGGAGGCAATAGTTCTTCGTCGTCGCGCTCATACGGAAATACTTCTACAATTGGGCTTTCTGTAATATCAGGAACTCTGAAAGTAACGAGCATATTATTCAAGCTTTCAAAAATCCTTTCATATGCTTCTTTTACATCATGGGCAGTGACAAGCATGAACTGCGTGACCTTTTTTTCTTTTCCGCTGTCAGCATCTGTAATTATGTAAGTGATCTTACATTTATGCCAGATGTCAATATCCTCGTAAGGAAATACATCCACAATATTGCTTTTGCTGATATTTGTGACTTGGAAGTCACCTCTAATGACTGACCCCAATAAGTCATATATTCTTGCTTCTGCCTCAGTAAAGGATACCGCATCCACTAAATATTGTTCGGATACGTTTTTTAAAAGACCTTCTTCATTCTCTTTGGCATACTTTACTTTACACAGGAACCAAACTCTCATATTAAATTAATTTTTGTGCTTGCGAAGGTAAGACTAATTGTGAAAAGCCACAATCCAACAGGAACGAAAAGGCAGATAATTTAACTTTTGATAACTTGTCCTGAGCATATTGTCCTTCGTGAGATTTTTCTCGTATATTCCATTCAAGTATGTTAGAAAAAATTCAATATAGCTTTCCCATCCAACTCCTTCTGCTACATCTGAAAAAGAATCTAGCCTTGTTATTCCTATGGGTGATTTTAATTTTGATTATCACTCAAAACTTTGGGACTGTCTTGGGGATTCCATACCTTTTTTTAGATCCTGAGTATTTGAATGTTGTGGATTGGAAAGGTTTTTTTTTGATGGGGATTTCGCTGGCGGTTTTTACCATGTCATTTCACATGACTACGTATATTTTGGATGGAGCGAAGTTTAAATTTCTAGCAGTTGTTTCTAGGCCATTCATCCAATTCTGTGTCAATAATGCACTTATTCCTCTAGTTTTTTACTTGATTTATGTTTACTCTTTTATGAGTTTTCAATTTGATAATGATCCTGAAAACTTATGGAGTGTTTTCAAACTGCTTATCGGTTTCCTGGCGGGTACCTTTTTGAGCTATATGCTGATATTTATTTATTTTGGGTTTACCAATAAGGATGCTTTCTTACTTTTTGCTGATTCTGTAGAGAAGAGGTTGAAGAAGAATCCAATCACTAGAGCAAATATGCTCAAACGAATAAAAGAGAGTAAAGAGTCGAAGTATAAAGTTCTTGATTATTTGGATTTTAGAATGAGGGTTCGCTTTGTGAATAGTGATTTGTCAAAGTTTAAGCAATACCAGTTGCTTCGCGTTTTTGATCAAAATCATTTAAATTTATTTATCATCCAGACCATACTGATAAGTCTGATTTTATTACTTGGTTTTTTTCAAGAATATCCGGTGCTACAAATCCCAGCAGCTACTAGTGCAACTCTTTTGTTTTCTATCATTACCATGCTTGTAGGTGCTTTGGCTTTTTGGTTGAGAGACTATTCTACACCTGTTTTGATTGGAGTTCTTATTTTATTCAATGGATTTTCAAACATCTCCCTATTCAATCGACCTCATACAGCGGTAGGGTTGGATTACGAAGTGTCACCTGCCAGGTATAATTTGGATAGATTAGAGGCAAACCTTCATCCAGACACTATTGCCAAAGATAAAGCAGGTACTTTGGAAATTTTGAATAACTGGAAAGGGAAGTTTCCTAATGATGCCAAGCCTAGAATGATCCTCATCACTACAAGTGGTGGTGGACAAAGGGCTGCACTGTGGACGATGAATGTCTTACAACAAATACAAGCGCATTCAGATGGACAAGTTTTCAAACACACACAGTTGATTACAGGTGCCTCTGGCGGTTTGGTTGGAGCTGCATTTTTTAGAGAAATTTATCTGCGGCACCAGAAGGAGGAAATTCCTAATCCTCTTGATAAGATATATCTCGACCAAATATCAGCGGATAACCTCAACCCGATCATTTTTACTTTGATGGTAAATGATCTTTTTATTAGAAGTCAGTATCATGAATATAAAGGTAGAAGATACTTAAAGGATCGAGGTTTTTCTTTTGAAAGGCAGTTTAATAGTAATACTAAAGGATTTTTGGATAAATCATTGAAGGATTATGCTGAACCCGAGCTGAAAAGTCAAATACCTATGCTTCCGGTGACGCCATTGATTATCAATGATGGAAGAAAGCTTTTCATTTCACCCCATAGCATGTCATATATGGGAGTCTCAGTATCTAGGGTAGATGCGGTAAATGAAAAGAGTCAAAGTATAGATTTTAGACGATTTTTTGCAGAGCAAGAGGCTGATAATTTACATTTCATAAGTGCTTTGAGGATGGGAGCCACTTTTCCATTTATCACCCCAAATATTCAACTTCCTTCCGATCCGCAGATGGATGTGATGGATTCGGGGCTTTCTGATAATTTCGGAATGCAAGATGCGCTCAGGTTTTTACATGTATTTCAAGATTGGATCAAAGAAAATACCTCTGGAGTCACTTTGATCACCATTAGGGACTCTGAGAAATTTTCTGAAATCGAACCCAAGCTTCAACCTAGAATTTTCGAAAAATTAATCACTCCGCTCAAGAATATTTATATCAATTGGGATAATGTGCAAACACTCGATAATGAGGTTTTGTACTACAAGCACAAAGAATGGCTTCCTTTTGAGCTTGATAGAATTGAGTTCGAATATTCTACTAGCCAATTTGTGAGAGATAGGGGACTTTTGAATCAAGATGGTGATGCGGCTCAGCAAGCGCATGAGATACAGCGTGCATCGCTCAATTGGCGGTTGACTAGTAGAGAAAAGAAATCTATCTTGGAAGCAATAGATAGCCCGTTGAACAGAGGAGCATTACAAAAAGTAGCTAGGATTCGCTTCCTAGCTACAGATGAGTGAGTTAAACAATTTCCACTTCCTCTTCAAAGATTTCTAAAGCTGTCGGTGTACCTACCACGTAGACTACATCACCAAGCTTCAGTTTTTCATTCCCTGTGATTTCTGAGATTGTTTTATTGCCCTTTTTTATCGCCACGATATTAACTCCAAAATTCTCTCTGATTTTGGCATCTCTTATGCTTTTGTTCAATATTTGACTATTGTCTTTCTCAATTTTTAGACTCACAAAATTGATTTGTGGGAGGTCTATTTTAAATTTTGCTCCTCCCTCGGCAGTAATTGACCTGAACATTTCATAATTGCCAGACCTCACTTCCAAAGTGAACTCTTCGATGTCATTTTTTGGAACTAAGTATTTGTTCAATACCCGTGTGAAAATTTCTATCGATGTTTCAAACTCTTCTGGAATAACCTCATTGGCACCCAGATTGATATTAGCTTCCATCTCTCCAAGATAGCGTGTTCTTACGATAATGTAGGGGTTTTGGGTAATGTGGCGAATTGAAGAGATGATTCTTTTGGTAGCATCGGGATTTGAAATTGCGATCACGGCGACCCTAGCTTTGTGGATAAAAATATGCTCTAGAATAGCTTCGTTTGCAGCATCTCCATAGATGATTGGTTCTCCTTTGCTTGCTTCTATTTTTACTGTTTCAGGATTAGTTTCTATGATCGTATAAGGGATTTTTGCTGATTTTGCAGCTTTTGAAAGATTCCTTCCATTGAGTCCATAGCCTATGATGACGAGGTGATCTTTTAAGCTATCTTCATCTAAGTTGATATTTTCTATATCATCTGACTTGTTTAGCTTGTTAGCAAATCTATTTGGAAGAGGAAGGTTCAATACGCCACAGGCCAAGTTTTCTCTTTTCTTGAGAACAAATGGCGTCACTGTCATAGTCAAGATCGAGATCGCTAAAAAATACTGGTAAGTTTCAGGATCTAATAACTCATATTTCACTCCCTCTTTAGCCAATAAAAGAGAGAATTCTCCCACTTGGAATATGGAAAAAGCAACCATTAAAGCTTCTTTATATCCTTGTCCAATGGCTTTGACAGAGAAGACTACCATTAGGAACTTTACTCCAAAAGTAAGCAAGGTCAATGCAAAAATGATCGCTATGTGTTCCCATAGGAAAGTAATGTCAAACAACATCCCTACGGATACAAAGAAAAAGCTTAAGAAGATCTCTCTAAATGGGAGGATTTTTCCTGTGGCATGGTGACTATAATCGGATTCACTGATGATCAAGCCAGCCAAAAATGCTCCCAAACCTAACGAAAGACCCAAAAGGGAAGTCAAATAGGCAACAGCAAAACAGGTTAAAATAATGCAAAGCAAAAATAATTCTTCATTTCTAGTTTTGGTGATGCGAAAAAGTACTTTTGGCATGATGTATTTGGCACTGACAATCGTAATGACTATCACTATGGCTCCTTTTATGGCCATGTAGAGTAGTGAAAGTGCGATGTTGTCGGATTCACCTGCAAGCATGGGAGTGAATAGCATCAAAGGAACTATAATAATGTCCTGAAATATCAGAATAGCCAATGTAGTTCTTCCTGGAATGGTGTTTACTTGCCCTGATTCTTGCAGCATCTTCAGCACTATAGCAGTACTACTCAAGGCAAAAAGAAATCCGAAAAATACAGCCACATTCCAATCAAATCCAAAACTGTAAGTTAAAAGGGTAGTTGCTACTATGGTTAGTATTACTTGAAGAGAACCTCCTACAAAAACGGCTTTTTTAATTGAGAGCAAACTTTTCAATGAAAACTCCATGCCTATCACAAACAACAATAGTATGACGCCAACTTCTGATAAGACCTCAACCGCGGTGGAAGCGTTTACCAAAGATAAGCCATATGGGCCAGCAAGAGCTCCTGTAAATAGAAATCCAATGATAGTTGGAATTTTGAGTCTCATAAAAAGTAGGATTACCAAAGTAGCTAATCCAAAGATGACAACAATGTCAGAAAGTAAAGGAATTTCGGCACTAGCAATAATAAAGTTGTTCATGAAAAAAGAATGAAAATTGATTGTTATAATACTTAGTTAACTCTCAAAAATACAATATTTATGCTTATTTTCCGAATCTAGAGATGTACTGAGAATTTGAATATGTAGGTGTATCACCATTTTTTTGTCTTATTTCACAGCCATTAATAAGCAAATCCCATCTTTTTATAGATGAAATGCATCAACCATGCTGGACCTATCAAAAGGAATTGAATGTCTTTCAAGAAGGATGGTTTCTCACCTTCGATCTTATGACCGTAAAATTGAAGTACCCACGCAATAATGAAAATTCCAATAGATATACTCCATAATGGAATAGGTGAAATCAAGTAGATCAAATTAGCTACAGCCAAACATAATGCAGAAAAAAAGAACATTCCTAGTGCCAAAGGTGGTGAAATGGTAAGGTAATAAACTAGAACCACAGCTAGGACAATTGTCGCCCAATTTGCAAAGTTTTGTAGAAAAGGAAGATACTCTTCAATGAGACCTGAAGGTATGCTGAAAATCAGACCAACAATACTAAAAAAAATGGCTGGGACACAAATCCAGTGTATAGTTTTGTTAGTTTCATTTTGGTGACTTAGTCCATATTCATGCAATAAAATGTCTATTTTTCTCATGATCGTGCGTAGTAGAATACCTTATCTTTTGGAAAATCATTCTTAATTTAATAAATAGTAGTGATAATTATCTAACTGTTCAAAATAAATATGTTAAGCTACTGGGAAAAGGAGTATTTGATAAATTATGATTTGATCATTATCGGTAGTGGGATAGTAGGCATGTCCACAGCGATTTGGTACAAAGAAAAATATCCCAATTCGGCTGTTTTAATATTAGAAAGAGGATTGCTTCCGAGCGGTGCTAGTACAAGAAATGCAGGATTTGCATGTTTTGGTAGCTTGACAGAGTTGATTGATGATTTGAAAGTGATGAGTGAAAGTGAAGTTCGGGCTCTGGTCAAGAGAAGATATGATGGTCTTTGCGCCATGAGGTCATACTTTGGAGACAACCGTATCGGTTATAATCATACAGGTGGATATGAACTTATTTGTGAAGGAGAAGAGGCTATTCTAGATCATATTCCCACAATCAATGCACTTCTCAGGCCTATATTCATGGAGGATGTTTTTGAACAAGTGGACGAGATTGAAGACATGGGGTTTGGAAAGCAGGTAGTAAGGCTGGTGAAAAATAAATTCGAGGGTGAACTAGAGACGGGAAAATACATTGATTCTTTACTAAATACTTGCCAACTTAAAGATATAAGAATCATAACAGGGGCGGATGTAATTGAAGTTGAACCAAAGGTTTTGGTTAAAGATCCGCTTGGAGGATCGCCGATAGCCTTTTTATCAAAAAAAGTAGCTGTGTGTACCAATGCCTTTACAAAAAGATTTTTTCCAGAGTTAGATATTGATCCGGGCAGAGGGATGATTATGGTGAGCAACACGCTGGCAGATCAAATACCTTGGTCAGGATCATTTCACTACGATAAGGGTTTTGTCTATTTTAGAAAAGTTGGGCAAAACAGGTTGCTTGTTGGTGGAGGAAGAAACGTTGACATTGAAGGTGAGCAGACGACATTATTTGGTATCAACCCTAAAATCAAAACATATTTACAGGCATTGATTCATGAAGTAATTTTGCCAAAGCAAGAGATTACTATTGAGTTTGAATGGTCTGGGATCATGGCTTTTGGGAACACGAAAGAGCCTATCGTAAAAAAAATATCTGATAGATTGAGTGTGGCTGTGCGACTTGGCGGAATGGGTGTAGCTATAGGGTGGGAGTTAGGCAGGTCTTTATCTGGTTCTTTTAGTGAAGGATAATTTGCAAAATTTTATTAATTTCAAACTTTATATGAATTCCAAAAAATATTGAATGGTAAAGACGCGTAAAGAACCCAGCCTAATAGAGGCTATGGTACCGATTTTATTTTTGATCATACTGCTAGTAATCAACATTAGTATTTTCGGCACGGATGGACTTGAAGGGTCCAATCAGATTGTTTTGATAATTTCATCTGCTATAGCCGCATTGATAGCTGTATTCAGATTGAGAATCAAATGGGAAATTCTTCAAGATGGGATTGTTAAGAGTATCAGTTCAGCCATGTCAAGTATTTTGATTTTGTTGCTTATTGGGGCTTTGGCAGGTACATGGATGCTTAGTGGGATTGTACCAGCCATGATCTATTATGGACTTCAAGTGCTGAATCCTACCATATTTTTGATTGCAGCATGTATAGTCAGTGCCGTAGTGTCTATAGCCACTGGGAGCAGTTGGACTACAGTAGCTACGGTAGGAGTTGCGCTTTTGGGGATAGGAAAAGCATTGGGTTTTAGTGAAGGAATCATTGCAGGAGCAATTATATCTGGAGCGTATTTTGGTGACAAGATGTCTCCACTTTCGGATACTACTAACCTGGCTCCTGCAATGGCAGGCACAGATTTGTTTACGCATATTAGACACATGACAAAGACCACAATACCATCGATTCTGATCACATTGGTGATTTTTGGGGTTATAGGCTTTACCTCTGGGGCTCAAGGATCAGTAGAGCAAGTAAAGGGGATCTCGAGTGTTATTTTAGAAAAATTCAATATAAACGGTTGGCTTTTTATAGTTCCAGCAGTTGTGTTAGTCTTAATTGTGAAGAAAGTACCAGCTGTTCCTGCATTGCTGGCTGGTGCCTTACTGGGAGGATTGTTTGCAGTTATTTTTCAGCCACAGATCATCTATTTGATAGCAGCAGAAGAATCAACTAGCTATGCTTACAGTAGTTTCAAAGCGGTGATGATGGCGTTGTATGGAGAGATTAGCGTCGTGACTTCCAATGATGTAGTGAATGAACTCCTCATCACGGGAGGAATGGCGGGCATGCTTAATACTATTTGGTTGATTATTTGTGCGATGATTTTTGGTGGAATTATGGAAGAGAGTAAGATGCTGGCTGTATTGGCAGAGGCTGTGATCAAGAAAGTTCATTCCATAGGTTCTTTGGTAGCTTCTACTGCTGCTACTTGTATGTTTTTTAACGTGACTACCTCTGATCAATATTTAGCTATTTTGGTTCCAGGAAGAATGTATGCCGATATTTACAGAAAGCGAGGTTTGAAACCAGAGAATCTAAGTCGAACCTTAGAAGATAGTGCAACGGTGACTTCAGTGTTGGTGCCTTGGAATACCTGTGGTGCGACTCAAGCTTCAGTATTAGGAGTAGCTACCTTAACTTATGCACCGTATTGTTTCTTCAATATAATCAGTCCCTTCATGACTATCATGTACGGATACTTCAAGCTCGGGATCAATTTCTACAATGAAGAAGAAATGGAAGAAATAAAAAAAGAATTTGCAGGATGATTCAGAAAAGTATAACCAAAGAAGAGGTTAATGGCTTACCCCTTGGTCAATTTGAAGGTGATATTGTATTAGTAGATTCATTGGAGTTGGTAGAGGAAGCAGTTGAGGATCTGTATTGCCAAGAATTTATTGGATTTGATACCGAGACTAAACCCGCTTTTAAGAAAGGTGTTCATCATCATGTGGCTTTGTTACAATTGGCTACCCCTGATGTGGCCTATTTATTTAGGTTGAATGAAATCCAACTGCCAAGATCAGTTCAAGATATCATGGAAGATGCGAATATTTTGAAAGTGGGTGCCGCAGTTTTAGACGATTTAAGAGCATTAAAAAAACTATCTCCGAGCTTTAAGCCTGCTGGATTTTTTGACCTAAATGATGAATTGAAAAAAGTTGGCTTTGAAAATATTGGTGTTAGAAATTTAGCTGCTATGGTACTCCAATTTAGAGTTTCGAAATCAGAGCAAGTTTCCAATTGGGAGGCCCTAGACCTTTCAGAAAAGCAGAGACTTTATGCCGCCACAGATGCTTGGGTTTGTCTAGAAATCTATAAAAAACTTCAATTTGGGGGCTACTTGGATGACTTATTCAATCGATAAGTATGACTAGGTCCAAATCTTCTATTTTACTCTCAAATTGATCGATTAGTTTCTTTCTTACTCCTAATGTTAGGAGGCAAGTATTGTCAAAATGTTGGTCCAAAATGTCTAATTCCAATTCCTTGACAAGTTTCATTACATCATTCATAGCAATGTAATCAAACTGGAGCTTATATTTTGATTTGACGATTTCTTCTATGATTTCGTTGTTTGAAATTGCCTCAGCTGCTGCTGTTTTGTATGCAGAAACAAGCCCTCCCACACCAAGCTTGGTACCTCCAAAGTACCTAATGACCACTATCAAAGTATTTGTGAGTTGGTTAGATCTTATTTGTCCTAGAATTGGATCACCGGCGGAATGATTTGGTTCACCGTCATCATTGGCCCTGAATTTCTCCTGCTCTGACCCTATAATGTAAGCGTAGCAATGATGTCTCGCATCATAGTATTGTTTTTTTAGTGTTTCCAAATGCTCTTTGATCTCATCTTCATCTGAAACTGGAAATGCAAAAGATAGGAACTTACTTCCTTTTTCTTTGTAAAGTCCTTCAGAAGTATGTGATAAGGTAAGATACGTGTCTTTCATTTTGATTTCCAGATTTCAAAATAGGTATAAATGCAGCTTTCGGTGTCTAAAGGCAATATTGATTTTAATTAGCTTTGATATTCCTGAATATTGATATGGTAACTGATTTTGCAAATGAATCGATACCACTGACTAATCTGCGTAAATTCAAATCTCAAAATTAACAAAATAGCAATCTCCCATGTCCTCAAGTGTAAATTTTTCTCTTAAATTTGAAAGTCTATGAATAATTTTATATTTCCTAAACTGATAAGTTTTGATGGTCATGCTAGACCAGATGGACAAATTCGGTTTATGAGTTCTACTGATGAATTTGACTTTGATGTCAAAAGGGTGTTCTGGATCAGCGATGTGCCAGAAGGTAGCTTAAGGGGTGTCCATGCGCATAAGAAAGAAGTACAACTTTTGATAGCCATGTCGGGTGTTTTGATAGTTGAGTTGGAAGGAAAGATGGGGGACAGGTCTCGCTTTGTATTGGACAGTCCATCCAAAGGTCTGATTATTCCAGCCATGTATTGGTCTTCTGTAGAATTTGGAGAGCAAGCCATTCTATTGGGAATGGGGAATATGGGGTTTGATGAAGAAGATTATATCAGAGATAGGGATGAGTTTGATCAAGCTTGAGCAAAAGTGGAATGATAGTCATTCCTTTTTGATAAAAGAAACAGAAGGGGAACAGCATGATTATTTTTTACAAGCATTTGATGCCTCTGATACCAAATTACTACTTGAAGCATCTATAATCAAAAAAGGCAATTGTTTGGCATTAATTACTTTTTCTATCAATGAGGCAAAAGAAGCATCCTCTTTACCTCAGTCACCTTTTGGTGGATTATGGTCAATGGGTAAAATTGAATCTGAGAGTTTATTGGGATTTATAGAGTTTGTCACTAGTAGTCTACGAAACTTGGGGATTTCCAAAATTTCAATCATTCAAGCTCCTAGTTCGTATGAAAAATGCTCTGCACTATTTACTTATTTATTGTTTAAGTCGAATTTTCAACTTGAAAAAGTGCTGAGTCATCAGCTGATGAAAAGTAAAAAGCTAATCAAAAAATGGGTAGAGAGCCATTATCCAAAGCTCAATAAAAAAGCTAAAGAAAACGCTTACAATGTGAAAATGGGTAATATTCAAAGTTTTTCTTTTTTGGACGAAATCGCATCTTGGAAAGAGGATAGAGGGCATATGCCACACAAGGATTTAGACAGATTAATATTACAAGTATCTAACTTTCCTGAGCGTTATTTTGTAATTACGATCATACATGAAGGTAAGTCAGTAGCGCATGCTTTGGCAGTGAAGCTTACCCAAGATGTCTTATACTACTTTTATTCTGCTATCAATCCTAAAAATCAACTAAATCTAACGGGAAAATTGCTAATAGCAAATCTGATAAAGTTAGCTTATGAGCAAAAGGTGAGTTTACTGGATTTCGGGTCTTCAGAAGTCAATGAATTGATCAATCACAAATTGATGTTTTTCAAATCCAACTATGCTGAGGCTTATGAGAACAGAGAGACATGGGTCAAAGTATTGAGTCATGAGTGATCAAGCACTTGTCTCTATCATATGCACTGTTTTCAACCAAGAAAAATATGTGGCGCATACATTGGATTCTGTCATAAGCCAAGGATATGAGAATTTCGAATTGATCATCATCGATAATGGTAGCAAGGATGATTCGAGGAGGATTGTGCTGGAGTGGATTGAAAGCCAAAAACAGGGGGGGATTGAATTTATACCTATTGACCTGACTCTTGGTTATTGTAAGGCTTTTAACATTGGCCTATTTTCTTCTCAAGGGGAGTATGTCGTAGACCTTTCTGGGGATGATTTGATATGTCAAGGTCATTTAGAAAAGAGTATTGGAAAATTGCAAAGGTTCAAGAAGGCGGGATTTTGCTTTTCAGATTTGATACTTTTCGATGATAATGGAAAGTGCAGCCCTTTTTATAGTGAAAAAGAGAAAGCGGATGTTATCATTGCAATAGAAAGTGGTGATGCATACAAAGCTGTGATAGAAGGAAATCCAATATCTGCCTCAACAGTAGTGTATGAGTCTGCAAAGCTCAAGGCCTTAGGAGGGTATGATGAGTCTCTTTCTTATGAAGACTTCGATATCTTAGTCAGATTGACAAGAATCCATGAGGTAGTTTTTTCTGAGCATATTGGTATGAAAAAACGTATCCATCCCGAAGCTTTTTCTCAATTTCAATACCAGCCTAGAAACTCCAAAATGCTACCTTCCACAGTGAAAGTTTGTAAAAAAATCAGGTCAATGAACAAAACTATGGAGGAAAATCTGTCACTTAGAAAACGAATTTCATTTGAACTAAAACATGCCTTCCTTTCTGCTAATTTCGAACCAGCTAGCGAATTGGCCGATTTACTCTTAGAGCTATATCCAGAAGATCTTCAAGCAAAATTGATAAAGCAGGCTCTAAAATATAGGATAGATTTTTCTTTTATTTATCCCACGATCACTTCAATGAGAGCTTTGGTGTCAAAATATTTTTGAGCCACTCGTTTTATATCTTTCGCACTGAATTCTCTAATGTATGCTAGTTTTTTAGCATAGAAGTCCATGCTAAGACCCGACTGGTGCACAGCTTTAAACTTATTGATTAATTCAAATGGACTGCTAAATGTAGATAAAAAATTACCAATCATGTAGTTTCTTACTAGTTCCACTTCCTCTTCTGGTACCGATTCACTTTTTAGAATATCAATCTCTTTATAGATTTCTTCTATCACATCATGTACAAAAGACTTTTGTACATCGGCCATGATGACCCAATAGTCTGACTGCTTCAGTGAGCCTATAGTGCTATATATCCCGTAAGTATGTCCCTTGTCTTCGCGTATATTTTTGATCAATCTGGAGCCAAAGTAGCCACCTAAAATGGTATTGAAAATAGTGATTGGTAAATAGTCAACATGTGTTTTTGGGACAAGGTGAAAGCCAATTCGCAATGAAGACTGCAAAGCATCTTCTCTTAACTCATATTGCCTTTCCTGTGGCTTGTTTTCAAATTTTTCCGTTTCTTGAGGAATGAATGATACTGGGATTTTGCCAAGTGTTTCGGTAATAAGATCCATTTCAAATGCATCAAGATTTCCAGTCACAAATATTTCAGGATTCACGAGGAGTGATTCTTTGTAATATTTGATCAGATCGTCTCTTTGGACATCTTCCACGTCGTTTTCATCAGCAATTTGTCCAAATGGATGATCAGCACCAAAAAGTTGTTGTCTAAACAATTGACTAGCACTTACGGAAGTCTTTTCTTTTTGAATACTAATGTTTAGTGCTTTTTGAGATTTTCTCTTGGCAAGCTCTTTTTCAGGAAATGTAGCATCTGTGAGCAAGGATGCGAATATCGGGAACACCTTACCAAAATGTTTTTTTGTAGTAAGCAGGGCAATACTGTTGTGTTCAAAGCCAGGTGTCACATCAACTTCACTTGCAAAAAAGTCAAAAAAATCATCTATTTCACTGGCTGACATTCCCTCAGTGCCTTCCATCATCATATGAAGCGTGAAAAAGGAAGTTAATTTTTTCTCATTTTCAAAAGTGGAACGCTGTGCTTCTGTACAAATTTCTAACCTACAAGCATCAATTTCAGGAGTAGGCATAAAATACAAATGGACTCCGTTTGCCAGAGTCCTTTTTATTGGTGATGGAAGATTGATTTCCTGCGGTATCTGAAAGTCAGGAGCTTTACTTCTGTCTAATGTCATCTGTTGAATATATTGTAGGCCAGTGAAATTCTCAGCGTTTCGGCGAGCGGATGGTTTTGTTCCATTGGAACCAAATAAGAGAAGTCGAAGCCAAGCATCTTATAGTTGAACCCTACCCCCATTGTGAAATATCTTCTTCCGCCTTTGTTGATGTTTTCATGGAAATACCCTGTTCTCAAAGCTAGTTTTTCATCATATAGGTATTCCATACCAAATGAAATCATGAATTCTTGTAACTCTTCGCTAAAACCTCCTGGAGCATCAGCAAATGAACCAAACATCCCAGCGATAAGTGGTCTATTGGGATCTTTACCTTCTAAGACCTCAAGATCACCATTAGGATCAGTATATAGCGTACCATCTTCATTCCTTCTATATATCGGAGGTGTAGGGACCATTAACTTATTGAAGTCCAAAGCAAAAGTCAAAGAATTGTATTGATCAAATATAACTTTGTAGGATGTTCCTATTCTGAAATTCGTAGGGATATAATCCAAGTCTTCTGAGCTATTGTAAGTTAACTTCGGACCTATATTCGAAATCATCGCGCCCCAGGACCAGACACCTTCTCTATTGCTAAAGAACACATCCTTTGTGTAATACAAGCCGACGTCAGTTCCTACCGATACACCGGGTCTGCTTTCAGATCCAGTTGAGGAGGAGATATTTCCTGATAAATTGGAATGAATGAATCTTGCGGATATACCCAAGCCCAGATTTTCTGAAAGTCTTCTCGAATACGTCCCGCCTATAGCAATATCTCTAGGTGTAAACTCTCCCAATTCCTCTCCTCTCTCATTGGTCAATTGGATGTCACCCATATTGAAATACCTCAGGTCAAATCCAAATGCAGAGTTTTCGTCGATTTTTTTATAACCAGTCAAGTAGCTTACAGACATATCATTCACTAACCTTCCAAGCCATGGTGAGTAAGAAAGGGAGAAACCCATGTCTTTCTCGATAAAAGCTAACTTACCGGCGTTCCAATGTGCCGAATTGGCATCAGGGGAGGTAGCTACACCGGCGTCACCCATGGCTGAATGTCTACTGTCTGGTGCAAAATTCAAAAATGGAACTGCTGTAGTGATTACTCTACGATTTGGGTCTTGCCCAGCGATGATTGTAGAGTTTTGTGCCAAGACATTTGCCGAGGACAAGCATACCATTGATAAAAAAAATGGCTTGAATAATTGGCTTATCGATATTTTCATTTAATCAATATTTTTCCGCTAACCGTATCAGTTGATTGATCTATTTCTGACATTAGCTGTAATTCGTAAATATAAGTTCCTTTTGTGGGATAATTTGTTTTGGAATGGAAAAAAATCCATTCAAGATCATTGATCTCATAATCAGCCTCAACATAACGTTTGCCTGATTCATATATTTTATGACCTGTTATAGTGTATACTTTTAGAGTGACGGATATAGGTTTTCCTGATTGATTGTGCTTAAGTACAAATTTGCTATAATCTGTAGCAGGATTTGGATAGTTTTTGATTTCAAGCACTTTTGCATCAAGGCTTCCATTTATCAAGACTTCCCTTTCGGTGAATCCAAAGTTACCGACATTGTCCCATGCTTCAATTCTGATGGTGTTTACACCTTCTCTCAAACCTTCCAGTGGAGTTTCTATCATTCCTTTTTGAAATGAATTTTCTAATGAAGCGTATTTGTAGTTGAGTACTATAGGTTCTTGATCATTGATGTATAAAAGAATATCTTGACCCAGATTGTTGCTTGAAATATTCACCCCGCTTTCATCAGTAAAAAAAGCCTGAAGCTTGATATTGGCTGATCTCATTGATTCTAAATCATCACCATATTCATACCCAAATTTTAATTTTATCTCTGGACCTAAAATATCATTCGGTGGACTATCACTACCCCCCACGAGTACTTTGTTTGCGCCCATTGCTTCTGTACCATCTCTTAGTGTAGCAAATGTGCTGATTTTACCATTCCCAACAGTATAATTAATGTTTTGAGGTATAAAGATCTCTGATTCAAATTTACCATCAGCAATTAATCCTGTTCCTTTGAATAAAATATGACCTTCTTCAGCAAAATCAGTGGGATTGCTTTCATCTCCCAAGGTTTGACGAGTTATTGGTTTGTCTCTTAGCGTAATTTGATATTCACCAGCTTGCATGACTTGAGCCCCAGTGATTGGATCTATAATTGTGCCTGTCAGTCGAATTCGCTGCATAGCTTTCAGCGTGTCTACCTGTGTCTCCAGTTCAATGTCTAAGTATTCATCTATTTGACTTTCCAATTCTGGAGTAGCCAACCTCAGGGTAGGGTCACCAAGAAGTGAAAAGTTTCTGTTAAATGATCCGTTGAGACTATTGTTTTTGGTTCTTTTGAAGATTTCACCCAATGCGAGAGGTTCACCGTGAGATTGCTCGAACACAGATTCTATGAAGGCTTTGTTAAGGACGAAATTGATGCTGGAAAATACTGGCCTTCCTGTGGTCAGTAAAGCAATAGCTCCTTTTCTCGGAGCAAACAACATCTCCTCAGCTCCTGACCTGACAAATGGACTGTCATGTTTACCAAATTCGCATGTGGCAGTCACAACAAGTGGCAATAGCTTATTTTCTGGCCAATTCCGAAAGTCATTGATCTGAAATACTTGTTCAGCAGTTAGTGTTGTCTCATTTCCATGACCTATGTAATTCAAAATTAATGTGCCTTGATCTATTGCTTCTCTCAATGCTGCTCGCGCCTCAGGGGAGGTCTGTCTTCCACCGATCCTGATTTGCTCAAATCGATCCAAATAAATCTTTTCGATGTGGTATGCAGGGAAATTTTCTTGAATATAGGCAGCATGACTTTCGGCATCATTTAGGTGGATATTGCCGTCACCATCATCAGCAAAGAGCGTGATTTTTCTTTTCCATTCCCCGTATTGGTTTGTTTTTAGCTCGTAACTGATGATTTTTGAGACGATTTCTCTAGCCTCGGTATGATTGATGGCGGGTATTCGACCTACGCCTATCACCATCCTCTCATCTCCATTTGTAGACTCTTCCCATTCTCCACCTCCCCAATCCAAAAAACCATAGTAATCATCAGAAGAATAAGTTGCCAGAGGATTGAGGCTATTTCTTGAACTGTATGAAGGGACTAAGTTTGGTCTGTTACTACTGTATTTGCCCTTGTAGTCGATGGTGCTTTTACCCAATAGTAGGACATGTTCTAGTGTATTTCCTTGATGATACTCATGGGCTAGGTAGTTTCTGATTGCTGTAATGTCATAGGTGCCATAGGAGAAATTGTTAAATATTTCCTGCAATTCGATCACTTTGGTGTTTATTCCAAGTTGTCTTTTGTGTGTAGCGAGCCGATTGGCTTCAGATGTAAATGTAGGATGGCAAATAATAATGAAACGTGGTCTTTCATTAGAATTTCTTAACGAGAGATCTACGGGAGTAAAGACGGTCAATCTTGGCGTAAGTGAACTAGAAAATACTGCTAATTTATCTCCCTCTCTCAACTGTCCATTGGATCCCAGGGAAGTAACCTCATGCAAATTGGGTATTCTCCAAATCCGAAGGTTGTTATTTGTTTGCACCGAAATCGTATTTGACCCTATGTGATGAAATATTCCTTCTGGTAGTTGTTGACTATTTATAGGTATCTCGGCTATTATTTTGTTGATATACAATGCTCCATTGGGATCGTTGGTTTGATAATTGATCCTGAAGGAGAGTGTGCTTGAACTACTTGCTGAAAAATCAAAGTTAAATTGCCCCTCTCTACCTTTGATACCATAGGTGCTATTAGGAATAGCTGGCAAAGATTGTAAAGCTTGATCTTGACCGTTGATATTTATTCTGATATTGTTTTCTTGAAGAGATTGTGCCATCAGTTCAAACTTGACCCTGATTGGTTCCTCGTGAATAGGTATTTCAATGTTCTGACTGTAGTTCTGGCCTGAAAATATGGGCTGACTATACCAGTTTCTCCCAGAGGTCAGTAGGTTTGTTTGGTCTTCTTTGATAGTAGCGATTTGATATACAGGACTATAAGGGGGTACTGCCTGCGTTGATTCCTCATCAACTTTGAGAGGTGTGTTTGATTTTCCTAGGACATAGTATGCCGTATCTGTATAGATGTGATGCTGATACACCCATCCTTCTTCTAAGAATGCATTATGGTGAGGGCCTTCTAAAAAAACAAATAATTCGTTATCGATTATCTGTGTGGGGATTTCTCGAAGTTTTAGATCCTTGACGTCTAATTTTTGAGGTAGCATTCCTGCATTCCCATAGATGCTGACTTGATTTATTTGATCAAATCCCAGAGAGTTTAATTGATTTTGACTGATTTTATATACTCCAGACTTGGTTATGGGGAATTTATAGTGTCCATCTTGAGCAAATGAGGCAGAGAAAAAAAGCCAAAATGAAATGGAGAAAAGTAGGAAGGATAGAAAGCTTCGATGCTGCTGAATATTCACCAATAGGTTTAAAAAGATAATTATCACCTTCTTCCGACGCTGACTCCCGAGGTCAGAATTATGATGGTTTGATAAATATCTAAAATTTAGGGGAATCATTACTCTCAAAGCTATTAAGAATAGTCATACAAACTAACTCTTTTTGTTTTTTTGCGAAGCAAATTCCAAAACGGAAAGTGCAATATAAGAAATTATCAAAGGCGGGAAGCCTGCTAGACCAAAGAAGGAGACACAAATCACTCCTATAAAGATAATTAGGTATCTAAATCCATTGTTGCTAAGGCTAAAGTCTTTGAACTTGAGCGCAATAAGAGGAAGTTCAGCAACCAAAAGGAAAGACATTATTACACTTGTGGCAAGGAGCATGAAAGGATTTGCAAGCCACTCAAATGAACTAGGAAATCTTTCGTACAAAAATGGAAGTGTGCTGATCAATAGTGCGTTGGCAGGTGTAGGCACACCTATGAATCTATCAGATTGTCTGGTATCAACATTGAACTTGGCAAGCCTCAGCGCCGAAAAAATCCCGATAATAAGTGCGAAGAAATAAAGTATTGATTCTGGGTTGATATCTTTGATCCATTGAAACATAATGAATGCAGGAAGCACACCAAAAGTCACTAAATCTGCTAAAGAGTCAAGCTGTTTGCCAATTTCACTGTGTACCTTGAGTATTCTAGCCAAGAAACCATCGAGAAAGTCAAAGACAGCTGCTAAAATAATGAAATATGCACCAAAATGTATTTCGCCTTTCAGAACGAAATAGATGCCAATCATGCCCGATAATAAGTTCAGGCAAGTAATAAAATTTGGTATATGTTTTTTGATATTCAAAATCTTGCTCTTTTACCTACGAATGGGTTGTGTTCTTTTTCAAAACCAATGCTTGTCTCTTCACCATGACCTGGATATACAATCATATCATCAGGAAGTGAAAAAAGTTCGGACTTGATATATTTGATCAGATCGTCGTGATTTCCTCCAGGAAGATCTGTTCGTCCTATACTGCCTTGAAACAATGTGTCTCCTGCTATGCAAATTTTGCTAGATTCATGATAAAAAACCAAATGTCCTGGAGCATGTCCAGGGACTAGTCTTACATCAAGTTGTGTATTGCCAAAATCAATTGTCATGTTTTCATCTATGAATGCATCGGGTTCTGATACTTCGTAAGCTGGGAAACCATAGTTAGAAGCATATGCTATTACCGACTTTAAGACAGGAATTTCATTTTGATGAATTAATAAAGGGACATTGAAATTTCTCTTGATAAATGCATTCCCCAGCACATGGTCGATATGGCAATGCGTGTTGAGGAGGTATTTGAGAGTAAGTCCCTCTTTTTTTATAAAATTTAAAAGTGTCTCTTGTTCTGCTTTTTCATAACAACCCGGATCGAAGATTACTGCTTCTTTGGTTTCATCAAACAATACATAAGTATTTTCCATAAAGGGGTTAAAAGTAAAACTGCGGAGTTGTAACATAGTGTGTGAATGATTTTGAATTATCTGTCAAAATAACAAAGAAAGAATTTATTTTTGGGCATGGAAGTAGATTTTTTACTTATTGGACAAGGGATAGCTGGCACAGTACTATCCTATAGGCTTATCAAAAGTGGCTTCAAAGTCATGGTGTTGGATCTGCCTGAGCAAAATCTAAGCAGCAGAATTGCTGCTGGACTGTACAATCCTGTGACAGGGAGAAAGATGGTCAAAACATGGAATGCTGATTTGCTTTTTCCAGAGATAGAAACTTTATATTCCGAATTGGAAGAGGTCTTAGGGGAGAAGTTTCTTTATTCATGTGGGATTTATAGACCTTTCTTGAGTATAGAAGAGCAGAATGAGTGGATGGGACATAGTGGAGAAGATAAATTCAAGGTATTTATAGGAGAAATCGCTACTACTTCCAAGTACAAAGAACTTGAGGATCAGTTCGGAGGAGTACTATTGACCCATGCTGGATATCTTGATGTGAATACGATGCTAGACGCATACACTTCATATTTGATGAATATAAATTCGATCAGATTGGAATCATTTGAAGAAGCTTTTGTGCAAATACAAGATGATGTAATCCAGTACAAAGACATTTCCGCAAATGCTATCGTATATTGTAATGGATTGGGGAGCATGAAAAGTAAGTATTTTTCATATTTGCCATTTGCACCTGTAAAGGGAGAAATTTTGGATATTGATCAACTATTTCACCCCAAAGAAGTTATCAATCGAGGGGTTTTCAGAATTACCTTACCAAGCGGTTTGTTGAGGGTAGGATCTACCTATTCATGGCATGATTTAGAAGAAGGACCTACAGAGCGAGCCAAAAATGAAATATTAGAAAGATTAGACAATTTGATGAGCATCAGACAACGAGAAGTTGTGAATCACAAAGTCGGAATAAGACCAGCAACCAAAGACCGAAGACCATTTTTGGGGAAACATCCGAAGCATGATAGCGTTTATATCTTCAATGGTTTTGGAGCTAAGGGTGTGTCGCTGATACCGTATTATAGTAAAATGATGGTCGATTTGTTAATTAAAAAGAATGAACCTCATTCAGATGTAAACATAAGTCGTTTTTTTAAGTATATTTAAAATCTAAGCGAAAATTGACTAATGAAGCAGATCTTACGCTACTTTATCTTATTTGTTGGGCTGACATTGTTTGTCAAGTCAGCCAATGCCCAGTTTGACCAAGAGAGATTTGGGAAAAATAGAGTGCAACACAATAATATCGAATGGTACTACTTTAGCTCCAATAATTTTGAAGTTTACTATTATGATGGAGGAGTTACCAATGCTAGAATGGCAATAGATTATCTTGAAAATGAATTTGATAGGCTGACGCAGTTGATTGGATATGTGGCCTACAGCAAGCCAAAGATTTTTATATACAATTCACCTGAAGAGATTTTACAGAGTAACTTAAATTTGAACAAAGATGATTATACTGTAGATGGTCAGACATTTTTCAGCAGACTACTCGGAGAAGTAGCCTACCCTGGTACTTGGGAACAATTCAAAAAGGATCTATTGTACACCACGTCTAAGGTAATCATTGAGGAGATGCTTTATGGAGCTACCATTGCTGATGCTTTTCAATCGAATTTGATCAATAGCTTCCCTTCATGGTACGTAGATGGTATAGCCATGTATATAGGATATGGATGGAGCATGGAAATGGATGATTACATCAGACATTACTTTAGAAAAGATAAAAAAAATAAAATTCATAGAATAAAAGAAGGTGAAGCTGCCCTAGTAGGGCAGTCAATTTGGAATTATATTTCTGAGAAATACGGAAGGAGATATGTGTCCAGTATACTCAACTTAAGCCGTATAAGTAGAAATGAAGAAAATAGTATAGCTAATACACTTGGGGTAAATTACAAAGTGTTTGAGGAAGATTGGAAAAATTACTACGTGAAGACCAATGAATCTGTGCTAAGCACTTTTAAATCATTCAATGAATCTAATGTGGTAACCAAGACCAAATCTATGCATTTGGGCGCGATCAATGACATTAAATTCAGCCCTGATGGTAAGCATCTAGCATATGTACTAAACAACGGAGGGAAGTTTCAGGTAAGGGTTCAAGAAGTAGCTAATAAAAGAGAACGTATCATCCTCTCTGGCGGAAGCAGATCAGATGATCAGCCTGTAAATCTTACAAGTCCTGTAATTGCATGGAGAGACACTTTGAATTTGACAATTGCTACATTCAGAAGAGGTACTACTACCTTGATTCAGCGAGCAATAGATGGTTCCAATCAAGATAAAATCTACCTTAGGAATATCACCCAGGTCAAAAGTATAGATTATAATTCCTCAGGAAGAAACATGGTTGTGTCGGCTTTGACCAATGGCAAAACAGATATATACACACTGAATGTACGAGGAGTAGGGAAAAGGTTGACAAATGACGCTTTCGATAATCTCCATCCCGTATTTTTGAATGATTCCACTATTATTTTTACATCCAATGCTACTACTTTACCTGATTCTGTGATCAATGTCAGGTATCCAGACGTAAGGGAATTACCTGATTATTTCAATCTTTTTAGAATTGACCTGACAGATTCTTCAGAAGTGGTAACTAAACTCACCAATTCAAACTACCGCAACCTCAGACCAGCGGTGATGAATGCTAACTTTATTCTTCACTTAAGTGATCAGAGCGGTATTATGAATCTTATGAGATCAAGTACAAATGGTTCGCTTTCCAGTCAAATGTCAGCTTTCAACCGGAGTCTGGAAGCTTTTGATTATAATTCCAGATTAAATCGCGTAGCATATTCATACAGAGACGGAAACCAGAGTGTTCTTATTGTAGAGCCTTTTTCCAATTCAGATCAGTTTACTCCAAGTACACCAAGGGTTCAGATTCAGCAAGCCAAACTACTCAATGAACGCATTGCTTCCCGTAGAGTGGAGCAGCAAGAGACCAGAAGTCAATCTACTCAAGTAGAAATCAACCGCCAGCAATTGAAGGTGGAGGAGACCAAAATAGATACCGCACTAAGCATTCGATTAGAAGATCTGATGATCGGGGGACGCACCACTGCTCCTTCTCGGGCATCCCAGCAAGGTCAGCCGATTGAACTTAATAGCAATTCCAGCAATGAGATAATGCTAGATACCCTTCCTCCACCTTCAAACCAAACTGGTAGTATCAATACTGAAAGGTTAAGGTTCGAGACAAGAGGTGGTATAGATACTGATAATTATTCATTTGACACTATCCCTCCACTAGGACAGCTAGCAGAGAAACCAAACACAGTAGCTTCAAGGAGTTCTCTATTGGAGAATTTCAGAAGACAATCCATGCAAAAAAGGATCGTAGGTCCTTCAAAAATGACTCCTCAATTCATTACTACGAGTCTCAAAACGACATTTGTGGTAGATCCTTTGAGAGGTTTTGGGATCAGTTTGAACGGTCAAATGTCAGATCTTTTGGACAATCATCGTATCGAAGGTGGAATAATGACTACACTAGATTTCAGGTCGGGTAGTGATATCTTCTTTGATTACCAATACCTGAAGCAGCGTGTAGATCTGAGAGCACGTTTTGATAGAAGGGCTATACAAGTAGCAGATGGGAATAATACTTTCCAAAGGTATGTACTTACCAAAACAGAGCTTGGTTTTTCTTATCCTTTCTCGGTGCATAGTAGGGTAATGCTAGCACCATTTGTTGCGAAAACCCAATATTTTAATTTGCGGTCGGACTCTTTGTTAAGGGCAGTTGTACCTGAGCAGAATCGATTTGATGTAAACTATGGAGGAGCAAGAGTTGAATTTGTAGTAGACAAGACAGAGCAATTGGGACTCTACATGCAGCAAGGTTTGAAAGGGAAGATTGGGGCAGTGCATTATCAAGGACTCAATGAAAGCGATAGATCATTCTCTAATGCTTATCTAGATGTGAGAAACTATCAGAAAATTCATAAAAATATAACTTTAGCCACTAGATTGTTTGCTGGTACATTTTTTGGCAATAATCCACAGACTTACTTGGTGGGAGGTATGGATAACTGGCTATTCAATCAGTTTTACAATCCTCCAAGCAATAGGCCAGAGGCTTCTCCAGTTCGTAATTCTAGCGGTGTAGAGAACTCCAATATCTTGTTCTCAGAGTTTGTGGACTTGAGGGGATACGATTATGATGAAATCAGAGGGAGGAATGTCATCACATTTACATCCGAGCTTCGTCTTCCGCTTTTCTCTTATTTATCTAGAGGAAATATCACCTCAAACTTTGTCAAGAATTTTCAGCTAGTAGCTTTCTATGATATAGGGACCTCATGGAATGAGTCACCACCATGGGAGAGGATAAATGATCAAAATACAGAGGTAATCAATTCGGAAGGCTCACCTTTTATCATTACCTTAAATAACTTTAATAACCCTTGGCTTCAAAGTTATGGAGCGGGTTTAAGAACAGTATTATTAAATTACTATGTGAAGTTTGATTTGGCTAGACCAGTCAGGAATTTTCAAACAGACAACCTTAAATTTTATGTGACCTTAGGTTACAATTTCTAAACCAATTGATTAAAAACCAACATGCTAAAATCAATGACAGGCTATGGATTGGCCGGTTTTGAAGATGATACATTTGTGATAAGTGTAGAAGTCAAAACACTCAATTCAAAGTTTTTGGATCTCTCTATAAGAAGTCCAAGACAATTTTCTGACAAAGAATTTGAAATAAGAAATCTGGTAAGTTCAAAACTTGAGCGGGGTAAAGTTAATTTGTCCATTGAGTTTTCAAGAAAATCAGGCGAGGACTTACCTGTGGGATTCAATGAGCAATTGTTTGCTTCCTATTACCAGAAGTATTTAGGATTAGCGGATCTAGTAGGGGCAGAGAAAGATGATATTTTCAAACTTGCTGTTCAATCTCCCAATGTGATGATTCAAAATGTGGAGAAAACTTCAATCTCAGAAGATTGGGATGTGGTAAAAAAAGTGATAGAGGAAGCTTTGGATAATTGCAATGTATTCAGAAAAGATGAAGGAGAGGTTCTCGCTCAGAAGTTCAAGGAGAATTTATCTATTGTTAGGTCAGGATTAGAAAATATTAAAGAAGAAGATCCTATCAGAAAGGACAGAATCAGAAAAAGGATAAAAAATAATTTCAAAGATTGGCTAGAAGAAAATAGTTTTGATGAAAACAGATTTGAGCAAGAGTTAATCTACTATTTTGAGAAAATTGATATCACTGAGGAAATTGTCAGATTAGCTACGCACTTAGATTACTTTGAAAAGAATCTTAAAGAACAACAAAGTCAAGGTAAAAAATTAGGATTTATAAGTCAAGAAATAGGTAGAGAGATCAATACAATTGGTTCTAAAGCAAATGATGCTTCTATTCAGAAGCACGTCATCATCATGAAAGATGAGTTAGAGAAAATCAAAGAACAGTCTCTAAATATTTTATAATTGAATCAAGCCTGATTCGCTGAGTATATTGCGTGTGATCTTTCAAAAAAGTCATAAAAAAAGAGGAGATTAAACTCCTCTTTTTTTTATGATTAACCAAGTTTGAATTTGATTGGTAATCTCATCCTTACTCTTACTGGTCTACCTCTTTGTTTACCTGGTTCCCACTTCGGAGCGTTCTGTACTACTCTCATAGCTTCTTCGTTACATCCTCCTCCGATTCCTCTAAGTACTTCTACGTCTTGGATAGAACCATCAGTGTTTACGACGAACACTACGTATACAGTACCTTCAATTCCCATTCTTCTAGCTTGGGTTGGATACTTAAGATTTTTTCTTAAGTATTCGTTCCATCCTTCATAGCCACCTGGAGGCATAGGTACGTTTTCTACTACGTCAAAGATTTCGTCTGCCTTTTCCACTACTGGAGCGTCAGAGATTACGATTTCTTTGATTACGGTCTCTTCTTTCACGTCCACATCGAAGTTTACCTCGATTTTTTCTTCAATCTCAACTTCATCAGGAACTTCCTGAATGATTGGCTGCTCCACTGGCGGAGGTGGCGGTGGTGGTTGTTCTGTAATCGGAATATCCAGCAATTCTTCAAAGTCATCAGGAACCTGTCCTAAATCTTTCAGAGCAAGTGCATCATAAGACTTATGCTCAAAAGCAAGTAGAACTAGACCTACACTGACAAGAAGACCCAAGTTCAGGAACATCCCTGATCTTTTGGTTAAATCCGCTTTTGGCGTCTTCTTAGCTTCCATGGTTGTTTACTTTATAAAGGTTATTAATTTATTTCCCTTTGGAGAGAACAATTCTAGTTAATTATTTTTACTTATACAAGTCTCGATTGGTACTTATACAAAATATAAAAACAAATTACGCCAACGGTTACTCCAAGGATATTTGCGGTTATGTCCATATAGTCAAATGATCTCATCGGTACCATACCCTGCAAATACTCTACTAATATAGCGAATAAAACTCCAAAAACTAAATAAATAGTGAAAAATATTTTAATATTTTTCTTTTTTGGGATTCTCAGCCATAAGAAAATCAGAACAAAAAACAGTCCAAAATGGGCTATTTTGTCAATGTGAGGAATATTTGGAGCCTTGGGTAGCTTATCGCCAGGCCGTAGCATTAGGAACAGAAGCATTCCTAACCAAAGCAATCCAAGTATAAGCCTATTGTTTTTTTTTAAATAATCAAGCACCTACCAAAGCTGCATAATCTTCAGCAGATAAAAGGTCAGCAGGGAGTTCACCAGAGAACTTTACCTTTATCATCCATCCAGCGCCGTAAGGATCTTCATTTACTACTTCAGGTGCTGATTCCAATTCGTCATTGAATTCGATGATTTCACCTTCCAAAGGCATAAATAGGTCAGATACAGTCTTGACAGCTTCCACTGTCCCGAACACCTCGCCTGTAGCGATAGTCTCACCGACAGTTTCTACTTCTACATAGACAATGTCACCAAGTTCTCTTTGAGCAAATTCTGTAATGCCGATGGTTGCGATGTCTCCATCTACTTTTACCCATTCGTGATCATTTGTGTACTTGAGGTCTTTAGGAAAATTCATAGTTTGTTTTTTATAAGTGCTCAAAAATACAAGCTTTGAGCGTATGATAAAACCTATTGTGCTAAATTAAATCGTAATTGGCCACCAAATGCAGTAGAACTTCTTCTGAAAGCAGTGGTTACCCGTGGGTCATTTATATTTCTATCAAAATACAAGGTAATATTTAAGTTTTGGTTGATTACGTAGCCGACGGTAGGTCTTATGGTAATATTTAAATTCCCGTTAGTTACCGTGCTGTTTTCATCAATCTTCCGCTGTATTTGTCTTGTATCTACTACTCTTGTATTGATTCTGAATTGCAGATCATTCTCAAGCACTTCTTGTCTGCCTTGGATTTTGAATGGGATTTTAACACCTGATTTGGTGTAGCCTAAATCAAACCCAAAGTCTCGGCTTCTTTGTTCTGTGACTTGGGCATTGGAAAAGTTCAATCCCAAATTTCTTTCTGAATTATACTCTACAGCAATGTTCAAGCGGTCTTTTGTCAAGAAATCTATACCAATCAATGGTGCGAATCGCTCTGTCAAAATCACTTGATTCAATATGAAAATTGGGATATACATACCAAATTCATCAGTAAGTGAAGCACCTGGGAAATTTTGTAAAGAATTGAAAAGTTCAAGACCACTTTGATATAATAGCGAGTTTGAGAAGTTACTCACTTCATAAGTAGACGAATATCCATGGGTAATGTTGATACTGGAGAAATATTCTCTTACAGCAGGGATTTGAGACAAACCTTTATAATCAAGCCTCCAGTTTGGTATTGGGAAGGTCGGGAATGGGTTTAGGTTCATTGTGTTTGGATCTGATCCTCCATAAGCTGCCAAGAATGCAAGTCCAAGCACATCTTGACCATTGATAGCATATTCTCCTCCACTTGGATTGCTAGCATTTAGTCTTCCTTGAATGATACTTCTGTAACTCGCAAAATCGTTGAAAAGTCTGGAGTTATTGTTTCGATCATCTCGTGCGAAGGTGGTTCTTATCATGGAGTAAGTTATGCTATATCCGCCTAACCTGTTTGGACTCAAGGATCCGAATTGTCCTGGGATATCTTGTGAACTTCTGAATATCTCGCTATATTCTCCAGACTCTCGTTTTCTGGCCTCAAATGCTATTCTGAAGTCTTTGAATGGTTCAGCGATACCATTTATTTGAAGATTTTTAGCTTGATTTTGTCTGAATTGTTGTGTGAGTTCGGCACTTGGTGCGATCAGTCCATTCTCAGCTATTCCAAATCTCATATTTGGATTTTGATTTCCTAATATAAAGCCTAGTCCAGGATTTAGGAAGCTTCTATCCATTCCAAGAAGGCCTGTATTGGCCATATATCCTGGCAAGAATGTTCCTTCTATGATAGAATATCTAAAATTGACATCCTTGACCATTGTCAAGAACTTGATGAGCTTATTGGTAAATGGCGTACCTATGGTATCCTCCGCATTCAAAGAGGGTCTACCGGGTATAGATGGCCTTTTTGGAGCTGTCAAGGCTCTGTATTTTGCACTTTTGTTATAGAGCTTGGTGAAATCTAATTTTCCTTGATACACTTGTTCCCTAGTGTTTTGGATCATATTACCAAGGGTATCTCTTTGACCTATAGCTCCTGTCATCCAAGTGTAATCAGCTGAATACCTCACATCTGCATTGATCCAGTCTATAACCGGGATTTTGTTCAGAGGGAGCTTGTAGTTTGCATCTATTCTATGGTTATAATTCGTCGTCCTGCCAAGTCTTCTGATATTATTTCGAATAGAGTCGATTTTTGCTTGCGAATCAATGTCTCCCTCCGGTTCATCAACTACAGCCATGACCCTGCTCATAAAGTCCACTCTAAGATTTTTGGTCAAGTCCCAATTTAGATTGTAAAACCTATTGATAAAAAAGCTTTTTTGAAAAAATGGATCCACACCATCAATGCTCAGATCATCATTTCTATATTGAGTCCTCATAAATCTCCTGTCTACATCTATTCGTGCACCGACTTGAGAAGGGGAGAAGTTAAAATTAATGTCTTTGATCAATTTCAGGTACTTTCCACTTAAGAAAGAGGCATTCTTGAAAGGTTCAAAATTTAAGGGCTTGGGTTGATAATTGTAAGCAATATTTCCTACGTAGGTTTCGAAAATGTAGGATTCCGTATTGATATTACTTTGCCTGACAGATCCATAAGCATAGGAAAATGAAAAGTTGCTCAGGTCATATATTCTAGCATTGACTTTTTCTGGGTTCCTGTTTTTTCTGACATTGGTAAAACCGATATTTCTTCTCTTTACCTGATCTAGTACTTGGGATCTATAGGCTGCTCGTTCGGCATCATTACTGAATTTGCTCAATGCGAGTTCAAAAGGTACATCTTGGTTCAGAGGATCAAACTCTGGTCTAGTGCTCGAATTTTCTAAGCTGACGTACATGGGTATGCTTACATTTAGAGCCTCAGGAAGAAGCTTCTCTACACTCACATTGGCTGAAATGTCGTATTGTGTCGTTGACTCTCTAGCTCTTTGAGTTAGTCTAGTCTCCAAGCCTCCAAATCCGAAGGTATTATGTCTTATAGAAGTGGAGATAGTCGCTATATCTGCAATTTTAGCATTCAAAATGGCGTTTGCTGCCCATCCTGCGGACTCGTTGAACCCAGTCGTTCGCAGTTCGTTTGCCCATACGCATACAGATCTTGAAGCAGTACCAGATTCTCCAGGGTTTCTGATCCCAATCATCATCCCTTGTATGAGGCTGAGTTCTGGTCTACCTATTACCGTTACTTTGTATTGGTTGACTTCTTGTGTAAAAGGCAAATTAAGAGGGACTCTTTGGTTGTCACGTGCGACTTTTACGCCTACGATCTCAGAAATTGCGATATCAATTTCGTTTTCCAGTGGCCAAATTTGCCTTGGATCTCTTGTGCCTTTTGGCGTGATTTTTAATGGGACCTCAATTTCATAGTAGTTATCTGTATAATCTGTTCCCAGTCTCAGGAATGCAGTCAGTTCTCCATCTTCTGCATCATCACTATCGGCGTGAAAGAACATCTTCAACCTCTCGAATTGTACTAAATCTTGTCTGGTATTCTTGAATACTGCACGGGCATCTCTTGCCTGAAGTTCCTCTACACACAGCCTAAGAGACTGTTCATTAAGTTGCCTTTCCACAGTAGATAAATTGTCGCGATCTCTGGTAATACCAGGTGGCAATACGTATGGGCTTTGCGTAGCACTTCCTTGACTATTTTCTTCGATATTTACAACTCCTACGGTCAAATTAGAGTTGTCAGGTTCTGGAATTTCAAAAAATCCTCTCTCAAAAAGGGATTCTTGAAAAACCCTCCATTGAGATCCTACGAGGCGGAAATTAGCCATTCTCATTACTACAGGTTGCTCAAAATCTGTGAGATATGTTCTCATAAATCTAATAGACTTGAAACCAGAAATATCTCCTTCAACCCTGTCAGGGTTTCTTACAGGGATCCTGAAAAGGTACCAGCTTACCTCATCACCACTTTGTGTCGCTGTCACCCTATCCACTATGTAATTAGAGCCTACTTCGAGTTGACCAGGTCTTAAGTCTATTTCATATTCATAGTAGCTTTCGAGTTCGTTGATCGTGTTGTCATTATTAAGGTCTTCATTGTTGGGCAAATTCGAACCTGACGGCGTGAAGGCTAGATTTTGGTTGGCAGTGATTGGGGTATTACCTTCCATGCCATTAAAGTTTTTATATCTTTCAAGGATCTTAATATTGTTTTGGTCCAAAGTTTCATCGAGGTAGTACTGGAAATTGTCAGCAGATGGGTCGCTCATAATTTCATTCATGGCTTGCTGTGATACACTCAACCTGTTGATAAATCGATTTCTGAAAAATTCCACTTCATCTTCGTCACGCAATCCATCTAAACCAATATCTTGATTCTGCCTTGCCTCAGGAGAGTTGTCAAAAGCCGGTATTAAAAACTGCTCTCTTGTAATTCTACCCCATTCGGTAGTAGGGGTGTTTGACACATCGCCATCGGCTGGAAGACCATTTTCAAATCCATGTCTTCCATCTTTGATCAAATCTTCAGATACGTCTCCTAGATTGAATCGTAACTTTCCACCGGTGGTATTATTGGCATTTAACCTTCCATCTAGAACGCGTCCATTTTCTCCTTGGATAAATGGGTCTAGTAGCCAGAATTCAATATATTCTATGTTGGTGCGGTCAAAGTCCACCTCTGTAGTAATAGCTCTGGTAACACCACCGTAATTATTTCGTGGATTGGGTAATAGTCCTTCAGAAGTTAAGCTTGTATTATAGTTATACATCCCTCTTTCTTCTGGAAAATATGCCATTTCAAATAGTGGTTCAGGTACTATAATGACATCTCTGTCTCTTCTTGGGAAGATCTCTTGTGGAATTACTCTTCTTACGTAGTGATTTTGTCTATCTTCTCTTGTGATATTGGTAGGTACTCCTGGTCCTGATTCTCTATAGAATACATTGTCAATATTGTACCAAGAAATTTTCGCTCTTCTGTAGGCATTACCGAGTCTATCCTCGGTTAGGTCACTGAGATCAAACTGATTATCTTCGGTTTTGGGGGTGGCGGCTAGGTGCCAGTTCTGAGCAGCAGCACCTCCTAAGTTGAAAGGTGTAATGGCGGTTTCGAAATCATCAATATATGCAGCCTGCTCCCCGTTGACTCTATTAGACGTGCCTGGGAGAAGTTGGGCAAATTCCCCGCTGAATTGTACCAGTGAGTTTTCTTTTGTATTTGTAAATGGTAGTGCGTCAGCTAGTTTTGTCAAAAACCTAGATTCGTCACTATAGTTCGCATCCAGACCCCACATGCTGTTTCTTAATGTTTCACTACCAGCAGCAATCCTCGTGATATTTGGCCTCTCATTGAGGTATAAAAATGTACCACCAAGGTTGAATTTATCACTGAACATGTAGTCTAGTCTAGTTCCTAGTAAGCTTCTGGTTTGAAAAGAGACCAAATCAGCTTTTTCGAAAGATACATTTATTCTTTTACCAGATTGGAGTATGCCTTCGTTGAGAATCGTAAGTCTACCGATATTATAATCTATGGTGTAATCTACCCCTTCGGTCAGAGGGATATTTCCTGCGGTGACTATCACAGATCCTGGCGAGATATTCAATCCCGGAAGCATGATATCCGATGCTGAACCCGCTGTAAGTCTTCCTCGGAGAAAGTATTTATTGAGTCTGGTGACAAGTTCAGCGTCTGCTTGGGTAGTTCGGTATAATGTGTCAAAGACAAACTTGTCAATGAGTGCAGCTTCATTTGGTAAGAACCTGTTCCTCAAAGTAGCTCCAAAAGGCTCCAAAACTGGAAATACGATCATCCCTCTATCAGGGAAAATAGTGATACCCGGGATAAAGTCAAAGTTTCCATCTGGAGAAGGGTCATTTTGTGGGTTGAGATTATCTAGTCCTGTGACCCGAATCAAAGGTACATTTCTAAGATTTTGTCCTTCTAGTAAGCTTGGATTATCAAGGCCCGTCCTGTCATCTCTATATATCACTTGAAGTTGAAAACCATCTCTTTGAATTTGGCTCGCATTCAGGTTGTAGACGTTTTTCATCATAAGATCCCATGTAGGAAGCCTTGTGTTAATCCTAGCAGGTCTCAACATTTTCATGAAGATGATTTGATCTTCGGGTCTATTTTGGTAATCCTCCGAAAGTTCTCCCACTTTGTATACGGTACCATTGTGGGTATACTCATAGGACACAGCCAAAACTTCATCATTCTGTAATTTCCTGATCAAAGAGATATAGCCGAGCTCTCTATTGAAGACAAACTCATTAGGGGCAAGCTTTCTAGCTCCATTTACTTGCTCAAAATCAGACCCTCTTACCAGGTTGAGTGTAGATTCGATGGCTGATGACCCTGTATCAAAAGGTCTGAATGCAGGGTTACCATTTAAGTTGCTATAAAGAAGGTTAGCGTTATTTGCTGCTGGAGAACCTGGTGTACCTGATCCAATATTTGGATTGTCAGGCCTAAAAACTCTCTGTCCTTCTCCCAGATCTATAAATGCCGCAAAATTTCTGAGCGTTTGCGTATTATTTGCTCTATTCATAATGTAGACTTCCACTCTGGTGATATTTACACCAGATAGGATTTGAGGAAGACCACGAAGCCATCTTTCGTAATTGTCTCTGAAAAAATGACCTAAGAAAAAGTGTCTGTTTTCATCATATTCTGAACCTTGAACCTCAAAAGATCTTCCTTGTCCGCCACCTTCTATGATTAGCTCATCCCTTCTTCCACGCTGTGTAGATGCCACACCAGTAACAAATAATTTCCCAAATTGTAGCTGTGTTTTGACACCGAAAAGGTTTTGCGCCCCTTGGATCAAGCTGTTTTGGACTGGCATGCTGACATTTCCTATTTCTATTGACTTGATGATGTCTTCTTCATACCCAGTGTATTCTACTTTTAGTTGATTCTGAAAATCAAAGGTATTATTAGAATCGAAATTGGCACCAAGCTTCATCTTTTCGCCAAGAGATCCGTTTACTGACATTTGAATCTGCTGATTGAAGTTGAATCCTCCATTTTGCTGTTGTCTGATAGGTATAGCTGGATTATCTACTCTTCTGAAAATAGCACCCAAATCTAGGTTAACATACCCAGTCGGAGTTATATTAATTTGATTACCCCCAAAAATCCTATCGAGACTAGGACTGGTGGTCACAGGAGGGATGAGCCCTCTGCCACTCACAGCACTTATTCCATCAACTTCTCTAGACCTATTTCTCCAATATTCTTGTCTCAACCTATATTCTTGAAGTTTGGAATATTCTTCAAAGTCATATTGATAGCCAGGGCTTATCATAGTCGAATCTAACTCTTCCTGTACCCTATATCTCAAAGTTGAGTCCATTTCCACCTGAACCATTTCTTGATTCGGTGAGATGGGGTAGAAGGGAGACCTGTATGAATAAGGACTCTGACTTTGATACAATGGCCTAGTGTATAGATTTGGCCAAAGCAAAAATGACGGAAGTTTCCTTCTAGTGTTTAGGGAGTCTATCTTTGAAGATGTGCTATCTGTTTGGATTTGCTGACCCTTTGCGGTAGACAATAGTCCACACATCAACAGTAATAAAGGCACTGTTGTTACAAAAAGGCGTATTCGAACTAGCGGCAAAAAATTACTAAAACAAAATCTCAATTGTTTATCAATTAAAGGACTAAGTAGACTTTAAAGATGCTTTAATTAAATCTTCTAAGGAAATTTCCGAACCATTTTTTTTCAAAATCGTTGCAATATTTTTCTCTGCAATTGCTTTTGAAAATCCCAAAGTGATTAGTGCCTGTAACGCCTCTTCTTTAATTTTATTGTTATTGGAAATGAAACCAGCTGTAGACGTTCCGCCATCTGCTATGGAATCTTTTTTTACTTTATCTTTTAATTCTAAAACTATTCGCTGTGCTGTTTTTGTCCCTACACCTTTTACATTTTGTATTGTCTTGAAATCTTCCTGAACAATTGCAGTTTCAAGCTCTTCACTACTCAATGAAGACAAAATCATCAAACCTGTATTTGGTCCTACACCGCTTATAGATATCAGATTGAGGAAAAGTCTTTTTTCTTTTTCTTCTTTGAAGCCGTAGAGAGTATGTGCATCTTCCTTGATATGCAAAAAAGTGAGGAGCATGACTTGCTCCTCATCTTTTATTTTGGAATAGGTTTGCAGTGAGATTTTCACTTGGTAACCGATTCCATTGATATCAATGATTACATAAGTTGGGTCTTTGAAGACCAATTTACCTTTTAGATATGCTATCATAATTGATTTGTGGATTGAGCATCTACTACTGCGATAGCGACCATATTGACGATTTCTCGTATGGAGCTGCCTAGCTGGAGGATATGTACGGGCTTGTTCATACCTAATAGAACTGGTCCGATAGCTTCTGCATTTCCGATTTCTGAGAGTAATTTGTATGCTATATTTCCAGAGCTGAGATCAGGAAAAATTAAAGTATTAGCTTTTTTACCGATCAAAGCACTGAATGGATAATTTTCTCTTTGAATTTCTTCATTGAGTGCTACATTAGCTTGCATTTCTCCTTCTATGACCAAATCAGGATATTTTTGCTTTGCCATAGCTGTAGCTTTAGCTGTTTTTGAAGCTACATCCCCTTTTGCTGATCCAAAATTAGAATAAGACAAGACGGCAACTCTAGGATCTATGTCAAAGAATTTCACACCATTGGCGGTAAGTCCTATGATTTCAACTAGCTCCTCTGCTGAAGGGTTGAGGTTGACAGTGGTGTCAGCAAAGAAGTAAGGGCCTTTATCTGTATTCATAATGTACATACCCGCTACTCTTTCTGTACCTGGCTTTACGCCTATGACGTGAAGAGATGGCAAGATTGTTTTAGGGTAATCTTTGGTCAAGCCAGAAATTAAGGCATCTGCTTCACCTAGTTCCACCATCATGGCTCCATAGTAGTTTCTATCTCTCATTTGCCTCATGGCTTCTTTGAGAGTCAATCCTTTTCTTTGACGCTTTTTGAATAGAATTTCACCATACATCTGGAGCTTATCTGGCTGGCTATATGGATCGATGATCGTTACATCATTCAAGTCTAGCTTATTCTCTAAGATTAGCTGATTGATTTTTTCTTGATTTCCTAGCAAGATTGGTATAGCGATTTTCTCATCACGTATTGTCTGAGCTGCTTTGAGTATCTTAACATTATCTGCTTCAGCAAATACAATTCGTTTTGGATTTTTCTTAGCTCTTGCAATGACTCTTGACATGAGTCTTTGATCGATACCTATTCTCTCCTGTAACTCTAGTTCATAAGCTTCCCAGTCTAAGATTGCAGACTTTGCCACTCCAGAGTCCATAGCAGCTTTGGCAACGGCAGGAGATATGGTAGTGATTAGTCGAGGGTCAAATGGTTTTGGTATCAAGTAAGTTGGACCAAAGGCTAATTTATTGTCACCATAGGCTTTATTCACGATTTCAGGCACTGGCTCTTTGGCTAGCTTGGCTATAGCTTTGGCTGCGGCAAGTTTCATCTCTTCGTTGATAGCCGTAGCTCTTACATCTAATGCACCTCTGAAGATGTAGGGGAACCCAAGGACATTGTTCACCTGATTAGGATAATCAGACCTTCCAGTGGCCATGATTAAATCTTCCCTTGCTGCCATAGCAATTTCATAAGGTATCTCCGGATCTGGATTAGCTAGCGCAAAAACTATTGGGTTTGGTGCCATCACTTTGATTTGTTCTCCTGACACAATGTTGCCAGCTGACAAACCTAAGAAAACATCGGCATTGAACAGGGCTTCTGTCAATGTAGTGATATCTCTTCGGGTAGTTGCAAATTCACTTTTGATTTCATCCAAATTGACACGATCGGTGCGAATTGCTCCTTCTTTGTCGCACATGACAATGTTTTCCCGCCTTACACCAAGGCTCATGTAGAATCGTGTACAAGATACTGCTGATGCACCTGCACCATTTACTACAAGCCTAATATCTTCTATGTTTTTGCCTACGATTTCTAGTGCGTTCAACAAAGCTGCTCCTGAAATGATCGCTGTACCATGTTGGTCATCATGCATCACAGGAATTTTCATTTGCTGCTTAAGGGTAGTCTCAATTTCGAAACACTCAGGAGCTTTGATGTCTTCCAAGTTTACACCTCCAAAAGTCGGCTCTAATGATTTGATGATATCAATTAATTTTTTTGGGTCTTTTTCATCGATTTCGATATCAAAAACGTCAATTCCCGCAAATTTTTTGAAAAGAACACCTTTTCCCTCCATAACTGGTTTGGAAGCCTCTGGTCCTATGTCTCCTAGACCAAGCACTGCTGTACCATTAGAAATAACGGCTACAAGGTTTCCTTTAGAGGTGTATTTGTATACATTTTCTTTATTAGCTTCTATTTCCTTGCATGGCTCTGCTACTCCAGGTGAGTAGGCTAGAGCCAAGTCAAGTTGACTAGATAATGGTTTTGTTGGGATTACTTCTATTTTTCCTGGACTGCCCAGGGTGTGATAATTTAAAGCGTCTTCTTTTCTAATTTTAATCGCCATAAAGGTATGTAGTTTAGTCTCTTAGCTGGATTTTTCTTCCTTGGGGATTATATCCGTTGCCAAAAGTAGTGTTTCAATTTCTCGAATCGCTTCTCTGTGATTTTGACTTGGGAAGTATACGAAGCCTTCCATGTAATATAGCTTCCCTTTTTCTGTGTCTACAATGGTATATGACATAAATGAACCTCCCATTGATAAATTAGCTGTTTTCCATCCACCTCTCAATTCTACAGCATAATTTCCCTTGATGTTGAAATTGGTAAAAGTAGGTGTTGGATCAACTTTTTCAATGGTTAAGTAAGAGTTTCTATTGTCAGGATCACTGTATAGATGTGCTTTGGCTATTTTTTCTCTTAGTTTGATGATTTCTTCTGGAAATACTTGCTCTTCGCTAGTATAGTCCATCTCATAGAAAAATAGGCTAATGTCTGCTCTATCAGATCGAGGCGTAGGCTGTCTTAACCAGAGAAAGTCATCTTCTGATTTAGCAACTTGATAGGAAGTAGGTACTTGGATGTTCAAGCCTAGTTTTTCACCAGCTACTCTTGCAGCGCCACTTTTTCTTCCTAAAATTAGTTTTTCAAGTCTCTCTCGTTCACGTACATGGAAGAGATTTTGTATTTTGTTCTTGTTGGCTTGAAGGTTTTGGATCAAGGTCTCATCATTTTTACCAAATAAGTATATGAGCTCTTGACCTATCGCATGCTCATCAGCACTCCTAAGCATATAAAGTGAGGGATCTGAAGCTGCTTTTTCTTTAGATTCTTTGCTAAAAAGTGCATTTATTCTTTGACTTGCTGAAGACCTATCATCAAATGTAGTTACGTATACTACATTGGTTGCCTGCTTGAGAATTCCTGTGACGGCTCTTGGATCTACTCTTCTTACCGTAAACATGCTTTCCTCTCTGATCAAGCCTTTGACGTCTGCTTGAAATATCTCTTTCAAAGCATCTCCTACAGGGCCCTGCCACTTGGTAGAGTCTATGGCAAGGATGATCTCACCGATTGCGCCCCGAGCCTTTGGTTTATTTGCATTTTTGCTCTCTTCTGAATTATCGCAGGAGGATATCGATATCGAAATTGTGATAAGGACAAGAAGTGCTGGAAGTATTTGTTTGAATGTTTTCATAACGATTTTGTCTGTGTTAGCTACTAATATAACTAAATAAACAGTAAACAAAAATAATTAATTAGTTGATTAACCAATTATAAGCTTTTGTCCTGGTTTGATCTGATTAGAGTTGAGGTTGTTCAACTTTTTAATCTGATCAATTGTAACTCCATCTAGCTTTTTAGAAATCAGCCACAAAGAATCTCCCGGCTGTACAGTATAAGTTTTGGTGCCACTGGTGTTTTCGGCTAAAGTTTGTTGAGATGATGATGCAGGAGCGTTTTTGGTGTATATTTTAAGGTTTTGCCCAACCTTAATTGTGTTTGAATTCAGATTATTCCAAGTTTTGATGTTGGTGACGGAGGTACCATGACGCTTTGCTATGCTTCCCAATACATCTCCATTTTTGACCCTGTATGTAATCAAATCATTACCTGGGATTGTTGAAGTTGTTGTTTTGGGAGTTTCTATGTTAAAGTTATTAGTTGCTCTTAGGGCTAATTTTCTCTCATCGGTAAGTGCAACTGCATGTTTAAAATGGTCTTTATTTTGTGCTATAAAATCTGCTTTTGAAGCAGGTACTTTTAGAGCGATGTGCTTGTGTGATGAAGGGATCATTCTATTCTGAATAGAGGGATTCAACCTTTCAAGATCTTCTACACAGATATTGGTCAATGCAGCAAGTTCTTCTAAATCCAACTCTTGATTGAATTGGATTTTTCTATGAGCGATAGGATAGGTAGGCTCTTCAAGGTGTAGGTTATGATCTGCCGCATGCCTCATGATATACATCATGGCCTGAAATTGCGGTACATAACTGCGAGTCTCCTTAGGAAGATGATCATATACTCCCCAGAATGTTTGCTTACCGCCAGATTTTCTAATTGCCTTTCTGACGTTTCCAGGTCCACAGTTGTAGGCTGCTAGTGCCAATTCCCAATTGCCAAACATTTTGTACAATGACTTGAGATATTTAGCAGCGGCATCAGTAGAGAGCTCAGGATCCATTCTATCGTCTACGTCATTGTTGGCATGAAGACTATACATCTTTCCTGTTGCAGGCATAAATTGCCATAATCCCATCGCACCTACTCTAGATTTTGCTCGAGGATTGAGACCTGATTCTATGATGGAGAGATACTTGATATCTGAAGGCATGTCATGTCTATCTAAGACATCATCAAACATTGGGAAGTAAACTGCTTCTCTCTGTAGCACCATTCTAGTATATTCTCTATTCCTTACAGCAAAGTAATTAATGAATGAGAATATTCTATCGTTGAGTTCAAAAGGCATGTCAGTCTTCATTGCCTTTATTTTTTTTGCAACTTCATCAAAAGTAAAGTCAGGGATATAGTCGTACTGATAGTTTGGAGCTATCAATTCATCTTGGATTCCTTGGGAGTTGAAGTTGTAAAGTTCCTGACCATAAACTGACAAGCTGCAAAGCATGAAAGTTGGTAGAACCATAGAAAGAGATTTGAAGATGTTTTTCATGGTCAGGTTGGTTATTAATTTTCTGATTTGGTCAAATAATTGGCAAATGCATATAGCTCGGCTTCTTTGAAACTGTTTGCAATGATTTGGAGACCAATAGGTAGACCATTAGCATCTGTCCCATTAGGAATAGATATCGCTGGTACACCCGATACTGAGGCTTGCACAGTAAAGAGATCTTCAAGGTACATGGCTACAGGGTCATTGCTGTGCTCTCCAAACTTGAACGCTGTAGATGGCGTAGTTGGCATAACAATATAGTCATATTTATTCAATAAGTCTTCTGTAAACTCTTTGATTAATCTCCGAACTTTTTGAGCCTTAGTGAAATAGGCATCATAGTAGCTTGCGCTCAATACAAAAGTGCCTAGCATAATTCTCCTTTTGACCTCTTCCCCAAATCCTTCAGAACGTGTAAGCTTGTACATGCTTTCCAAATTATGAGCATTGGGTGTTCTATAGCCATACTTAACGCCATCAAATCTTGAAAGATTTGAGCTAGCTTCGGCAGTAGTTAAGATATAGTAAGTAGGGAGGGTATATTTTAATAGAGGGAATTTCACTTCTTCCACCTGATGGCCTTCCTGCTTTAGTCTTTCCAAAGCTTTGAGCGTATTGGCTTTTATTTCTGGCTGAAGAGCCTCTGACTCTATGGTCTCTTTGAGATAAGCAACTTTTGCTCTCTTTTCAAAATGGAGCAACTCACTATAGGCGGGAACGGGCTTGCGTGAAGCAGTGCTGTCAAACTCGTCGGTGCCAGCCATGATCTCCATCACAAGTGCATTGTCTGGGACATTTCTAGAAAACACTCCAATTGTATCAAATGAGGAAGCATAGGCAATGAGACCCCATCTCGAGACTCTTGAGTAGGTTGGTTTGATACCGACCAATCCAGTAAATGCAGCTGGCTGTCTTACCGATCCCCCAGTGTCTGTACCTAGAGATACTGTACAAAGGTTGGCTTGTACGGCTACTGCAGAACCACCAGAAGAACCACCTGGGACTCTATCTTCATCTATAGCATTGAGCACTTTGCCATGAGCCGAGTTTTCATTGGAGCTACCCATACCAAACTCATCGCAATTCAATCTTCCGATGATGATAGCATCTTCATTGATCAATCTTTGGACAGCAGTGGCAGTAAACTGCGATTCGAACCCTTGTAAAATCTTACTTGAAGCATTGATCTCATGGCCTTGAAGGCATAGTACATCCTTGATACCTATGACCATTCCTGCAAGTTTTCCAGCTTTGCCAATAGCCAATTTTTCATTTACCTTTTCTGCTTGTGACAAAGCATAATCTGTATAAACTTCAACGAAGGCGTTGAGATGCGCCTTCGTTTCAATGTTTTTGAGGTAATAATTTACGATCGCTTTACAATCTACTTCTTTTGTTTCTAGCGCTCGTTTTATTTCGTCAAATGAAAGGAATTTTTCCAATGTTTGAGTCTTTTAGTCCTTTTTCTTATTGTCATCCTTCAAACCTTCTTCTAGGTCATTTTGGATTTCCTTAGTAGCATCTTTGAATTCTCTGATACCTCTACCCAGCCCTCTTGCTAACTCAGGGATTCTTTTGGCACCGAAGAATAGCACAATCACCAATATGATAAGAATCATGGATCCTGGACTCATTCCTCCGATAAAACCTAATGTAGTCATGATCTTGTTATTTAGATTTTGAATTTAATACAAAGATATAAGAGTACTAGGCTATCACAAAGGATTTACTGTACTGATATTCTTGTTTTTTTGTAAATATACGAATTATTAATTTCTATCTCCTCATTAGCCATGTGGAGGGGTCAAGAGGTTGTAGACCTTTCCATGTTTCGAAGTGTACTTCGGCAATGCCTTCTTTGTTTGTATACACTTGTCCTATGATTTGTTTTGCTTTTACTTTCTCACCAGCTTTCACATTGATTACCTTGAGTTTGCTATACATGGTATAGTATTCCCCATGCTTGATCAAAATGGTACCTCCATAACCTGGTACAGTAGCCACTTTGGTCACTTCTCCATCGAATACCGTTCTTACGTTTGAGTTTGGATTGGTTTGAATATCTACACCATCGTTGTCTTCTACTATTCCTTTGAGAGTAGGGTGGGGATGAGTCCCAAACCTTTTTGACACAAAACCTGACTCAACAGGCCAAGGAAGTTTGCCTTTATTGCCTGCAAATGAGCTAGAGAGAGCAGCTGCTTCTGGTGTCAGTGGGATCGCACTACCTGATGATTTTGTTGCTGTTGAATTTGCTTTTTTAGCTTCTGCTTCTGCCCTGCGAATTTCTTCTTCGATGGCTCTTTTGATCAAATTGTTGAGGTTTTCCTGTTGCTTTCTTGCTTCGGCTATTTTTTTTCTGAGGTCAACTTCTTGTTTTTCTAAGTTAGTGACAATTTTTTGTTGGTCTGTCCTAGCAGCAGATAGTTGTTTTCTTTGTTCTTCTTCTTTATTGATTACTTGTTGCTTCTCTATTTTTTTATCTTCTAGCTTTACCCTCTGATTGGCAAGCTCAGCAGTCACTTTTTCAATTTGTTCTACTTGTTTTTTTCGGGCATCCGTATATTGTTTGAGATATTTGATTCTCATGTAGAACTGTTTGAAAGTGCTAGAGCTGAAGATAAACGATGTCATCGTCAATCCTTGATTGAGTTTTGAAGAGGTGTAGACCATTTTGGAATATTCTTCTTTCAGATTCTTTAAATCATTTTCTAAAGATTTGATTCTAACTTCAGTTTCTGCTATTTCTCGATTGATCAAAGATATTTCACTACTCAATGTTCGAATGTATGTGACTCTAGTTTCCAGTTGTTTGGAGACCACATTGAGTTGACCTAATGATACCCTTTTGGATTCTGCTGTTTGCTTAAGTATTTTGTCAAATTCCAGCAGTCTTTTTTGCACCAAATCCTTTTCTTTTTCCAATTGAGCTCTGCTTTTTGCTGTCTGTGCATGTAGATCCATGCCAGGAGAGAGCATCATGCCTAGTGAGATTGTCAACAAAAAATAGAATTTACTTTTCATAGTCTAAAATTGGAAAGGAAAACTTAGTGGCTCATCTGTAGTCTCAATGCGAGACATTTCTATATGAATGAGAGAGTTTTGCATTTCTCCTTCCATATTAAAAGATATTTTGATTAGTGATTTACTTGGGAAAGGCTGGCCATTGACTTCCTCAAAAATTGGGAAACTTGCTAATAATGCCCCTGAATCGTTGAGCGTATTACTACTGAGTTCCTCTACCTTTCCTATTGTTGTACTGACTTTTGAATGATAACGTACGCCATCTCTGACTTGTGTGAGTTCAAATGCCTTTCCAATCCTAATCAATCGATCTCTATAGCTGAATTCTTCTGGAATGTTAGCGTAGATAAGATTTTGGAAAAGATCCAATGAGAGTTTGAGACCGAATCTATCTTCGAATTCTGTGAAGCTCATGTTGATGTCTTGTCCATTTATTCTGTCTTTGATTCGGATATTGTCTTCTGTGACAATGCCTCTCAAAGCTTCTATTCCTAATCCTGGTGTAATGCTAAACCAAATGACACTGTCTTTTTTAGCTCTCATGCTCATCGTGCCTCGGGTAGTCTTTCCATTGGGCTCTTCGATAACGATTCTAGCTCTTGCGCTGAGGTAATTAAAATCAAAGTATGCGGGTGTAAACTCCTGCATTACTTCATCGGAAGTATATAGATTGGGTTTTTTAGCACAACTGCTCAAAAGGATGATTGCGAGCATGAAAATGCTCAAAAATATTCTAGTCATAATATTTCTGATCCTTTATTTTTCTATTTAAAAGGTCTGTAGTTTCATCTCCGCCTTCTGCTTTTTTCCAATAGGCGATAGCTTCGTTTTTATTGCCAAGGTGGTACAGTATATCACCGTAATGTTCTAGCATGATTGCACTAGGAGTCTCTTGATTTTCTAGTGCCAATTCCATGTATTTTTTTGCATTTTCATAATCTTGCATTTGGAAAAGAACCCATGCATGAGTGTCAAGGTAAGTAGCGTTTTTAGGAAATCTTTTGACAAGCTTTTCAGACATGCTTTTAGCTTTTTCTAGGTTCTTTTTTGAAAGAGAAAGATAGTATGCGTAGTTGTTAAGTACATGCTCATCATTTGGATTGTCGGCCAAGACTTTTTCATACTTCTCAAATGCTTTTTCTTCTTTGCCTAAATTATGGTAAACATCTCCAAGCTGCCCATTGACTAGCATGGTGAGTTGTTTGTTTTTGTTTTCGTTGATTTCGAGTGACTTAAGTAGTGATTCTTCAGCTTCTTCATTTTTTTTAAGAGCCGACTTAGCCGTACCATCAAAAAACCAAAATTCAGCTCTTTCTGGGAACTCATCAACTGCCATGCTGGTGTATTTTTCGATTTCAGTAAAATCTCCAGCTGTTTCGAACATGATTGTAATTACCCCTTGAAATACTTGGGGATTTTCCGGCTTGATTGCGATGGCTCTTTTATAGTACTCAAGAGCTTCTGCCTTATGTCCATTGAATAATTTTCTATCCCCTATGACAGTCTGGACACTTCCGTCATTTGCATTGGATTCAAGCATCAAAGCCTCTAGTTGATCTAGTAGACTATCCCTTCGTTCAGTTTTGATCTCTTGAAGTATCTCCGCAAATGACTGAGCTTTGATCATTCCGTCGAGGTCTGGATTAGCATAAGCATTCAAAATCAACTCTTCAGCGGTTTCTAAGTTGCCAAGGTCTTTGTGGAGCGCATAGGCTGCCATCTGAAGCTCTGGTTGATTTGGATAAGTTTTTAAAGAATTATTGATGGTTTCTAATGCTTCATTGGTCTTCCCATTATTGAAGTAGATTTCCACCAAACTCAATACGTATTGAGAGTTGCCGGGATGAGCTTCGATCAGTTTTTGACCTTCTTCAATTGCTTTGGCTAAGTTGTTTTTTCTCAGATATATTCTTTGTTTTTGAGCAGTCAATGGTTCAGCAACACCATAAAACTCTTCGGCCTTGTCCAAAGCTTCAAGTGCTTTATCGTTTTCACCTGCATTTAGATATAGTGATGCTAAGTCCAAGATATAATTCTGATTCTCTTCTGATGTGCTCATTAGATTCTCAATGATTGCAGCAGCTTTTAAAGGTTGCCTTTGCTTGGTATATACTTCAGCCATCATCAAGTTGTAATATTTGTTTTCTGGATCTGCTTCGACAGCCTTCATTCCGTATTCCAAAGCTGACTCTACTTTATTTGCCTTAAGATAAACCTCAGCAAGTTTGAAGTTTATTGCGGGTTCTTCTGGGGAGAGTTCTCTTGCTTTTTGGAAATAAAAATAAGCTTTATCATAATCTTCAAGCATGAGGTGCTTTTGACCCTCGATGAATAGCCTACTTGTTTTTGTGTCGTTTACTTTACTTTTTCTATCTTTTCTTGATGATTTGCTTTGGCCGTATGTGCTAAAGCAAAGGAGGATGGCAAGAAGGCTTAGAATGTATGATTTGAAATTTGCTTTCACAGGTATGTTTTAAAATTTTCAATGAGAATCGTCCATTGTGCGACGGAGTTTGTCCTTTTTTGGATAGTCAATAACTGAATTTGAGTGCAAACTTGATGCCCTAAATTTAAATACTGATCTGGAGATAATTTATAACGGAAACTAGCGCATAATGGTGCATTTATACCTTAAGATTTCCCAGTACTTCCATATCCACCAGCGCCTCTTTCTGTATCTGATAAGCTTTCACTCGATTCCCAAATTATTTGTTCGTGTTTGGCTATTACCATTTGAGCGATTCTTTCTCCGTCTCCAATTGTAAAAGGATCTTGTGAAAGGTTCACTAAGAGTACCTTGATTTCTCCTCGGTAGTCTGCATCTATTGTTCCGGGACTATTGAGTACAGTCAGTCCATGCTTGAAGGCAAGGCCTGATCTGGGTCTGATTTGTGCTTCGAATCCAGCAGGAAGCTCTAGGTACAAACCAGTGCCCACAAGCCTTCTTTCCAAAGAACCCAAGGTGATCGGGGCTTCTAAATTTGCTCTCAAATCTAAGCCTGCCGAAAGGGGTGTTTGATACTCAGGAAGTGCGTGTTTGGATTGGTTGATTACTTTTACTTTCATGATGGGGTATACTTAAGAGACCTTTGAACTTGATCAAAATACTTACAATGGTATTCTATTTCTGAATAAGGTTTGAATTTCCTTTTTTTCAAATGCCAAAATTAGAATAACAAAAGGAATGACCATCAGGTTTTTGAGTAAAAATTGTAAAATTTGGTTTTCTGTTTCTAAAAAGAATCCTGCATAGCTCAAAGTAGATGCTAACAGGATGTATGTTAGACCTTTTAGAAGTTTGTATGGAATTGGGAAGTACCTTTGACCATAGAAATAGCAAAGTGCCGACATGATGAAGTAGCAAGAAATGGTGCTTAAGGCTGCGCCCATGTAGCCTATTTTCGGAACGAAAATAAAGATGACGATAACGGTTACGATAGCTCCAATCAGGGTGAAATAAAAACTGTATTTCGTTTGATCTGTGAGCTTGAACCAGATGCTTAAGTTAAAGTAAATCCCTAAAAACAAATACCCTAAAAGGAGGATCGGTACAATGTACATGACTTCCATGTATTCCTCTTCTACCAAGATGAACTTGCCCAAAATGTTAAGATTTACAGACACCATGATCATCAATAAGCTGCAAAATATAATGAATGCATGCATTACTTTGGCAAAAAGCAGGGGGCTGTTTTTATCTGTAGATTGATTGAAGAAAAAAGGCTCTGCTGCAAACTTGAAAGCTTGAATAATCAAACTCATGAATATGGCAAGCTTGAAATTGGCTCCGAAAATACCACCAGCCTCTCTAGGGGTCAATCCAGGGTAAAAATTCTCCGGGATGACGAATTCAAAAATTGACCTAGAGAAAACTTCGTTAGTTACCCCTGCCAAACCCATAAAGAATAGAGGGATGGCGTATTTCCACATGGGCTTGATATATTCCCATTCAATTTTGAAAGTGAAGAATCCACTTAGCATAAACAAAATTGGAATCATGACTGCGTTTGCAATAAGATTCGCTATAAGAATATATTCTATGCCCCAGTCAGGCTGATATAGGGCTCCTACGGTATTTTGAAGTCCTGTCAAATAGTCACCATTCCAAATATGGTATCCAACTGAAATCATCAGGATATTTAGACCCACATTTAATAAAATATTGCCTAGTTTTGAAAGCGCAAATTTCAAAGGCTTGTTCTCAACGCGCAATTTTGCATAAGGTATAGCAAGGACAGCATCAATAGCCAAAATAGCGGCCACCCATTTGAAAAGATATGCTTTCCCGGGGTAGTTTAGCCATATACTTAGTGCTTCTGAGCCAAAGAAAATACATGAACCGAGAATCAATGAGCTGACTAAGAGGAGAGACTGTATTTGTGCATATACTTTTTTCGGGTCTAGTCCTTTACCTGTGTAGAATCTAAAGAAGGTAGTTTCCATACCATATGTAAAGACTACATTGAAAAATGCGATAAATGCATATAAATTAGTAAATGACCCCAAGGCATCTTTGTCCAAATAGATGATATATAGGGGTAGAAGGAAAAAGTTTATCGTCCTTCCTAGAATACTACTAATACCATAGATGGCAGTTTGACCAGCAAGTTTTTTCAGTTGACTCATTGAAAAAAAGAAAAAGGGGAGTTATTCCCCTTTGAAAATTGGTTTTCTTTTTTCTAGAAATGCAGAAGTTCCTTCTTTATAATCTCCAGATTTCACACACCTTGCAAAGCTGTTGGCTTCTGTTTGGTATCCGTTTTCTTCTCTATTATATACAGAATTGACACAGTCCACGATCATTCCTATAGCCAATGGCGCTTTGGTCATGATTTTTTTGAGGATGTCCTCGGCTTGTGCTATAGCTTCCTCTTTGGTAGCTAAAATATGATTGACTAATCCTAGTCTTTTGGCTTCTTCAGCACCGATCATATCACCTGTCATCATCAATTCATTGGCTTTTCCTCTTCCGATGAGAAAGGTGAGTCGCTGCGTGCCTCCATAGCCAGGGATGATACCTAGGTTTACTTCAGGTTGGCCAAACTTCGCATTGGCTACTGCTACCCGCATATGACATGCCATCGCTAATTCGCAGCCACCTCCCAAAGCAAATCCATTGATTACAGCAATTACTGGCTTGTGGCAATTCTCTATCAGGCTAAAGACTTCCTGACCATTCTCTGCAAACTTTCTTGCATTTAGCTCATTAAGTTCTGCAATTTCGCTAATGTCTGCACCTGCAATAAAGGATTTTTCTCCTGATCCAGTGATGATGACACCTTTGATTTCTTTGTTGTCTACTACTTCATTAAAAATATTTCTGATTTCCTCAAGGGTATCAAAATTGAGCGCATTGAGTTTGGATTCTCTGTTAACTGTCAGATAGAGAATGCCTTCTTTTTCTTCAGAAAGTATGTTTTTAGTTTCAGCCATGTGTTTTGGTGAATGTTAGGGATCAAATATACAAGTAGGGATTTCAATCCCAAAAGAAATATGGGGAAATTACTCATTACATAAACTGGGTAAGGTTTTTGTGGTAAAAAAAAGTGCATTATTTATAACATGATATTGTGCTAATTTATAATAGGTTTAAGACTCGCCTTAAATCAATTTTGTTATTTTTGTCACAATTCGAATTTTCAACTTAATAAAATACATATGTCATCAAAAACAAAAATTACTGTCGCTTATGGGGATGGGATTGGACCAGAGATCATGGAAGCAACGCTCAAAATTCTAGAAGCCGCTGGAGCCCAACTGGAATATGATGTGATAGAGATTGGCGAACAAGTATATTTGAAAGGAATCAGTTCGGGAATGGAGCCTCAAGCTTTTGAGTCCTTGAAGGAGACCAAAGTATTTTTGAAGGCACCGATAACTACACCTCAGGGCGGAGGATTTAAAAGCCTTAATGTAACCACAAGAACTTCTTTTGGTCTTTTTGCAAATGTGAGACCTTGTAAGGCATATTCTCCATACATCAAAACGCATTATCCAGAGACAGATTTGGTAATCATCCGTGAGAATGAAGAAGATTTATATGCTGGAATTGAGCATAGACAGACCCAGGAAGTCGTTCAAAGTCTCAAACTAATATCTAAACCAGGATCTGAAAAGATCATCAGGTATGCATTTGAATATGCCCGTAAATATGGTAGAAAAAAAGTCACTTGTATGACAAAAGACAATATCATGAAATTAGCTGATGGTCTTTTTCACAAAACTTTCGATGCGGTCGCTAAGGAATATCCTGATATTCAAACGGATCACAAGATCATTGATATAGGTTCAGCACTGATTGCTGAGAGACCGCAAACCTTTGACGTGATTGTTACTTTGAACTTGTATGGTGATATTATATCTGATATTGCTGCACAAGTAACAGGATCTGTGGGTCTTGGTGGATCCGCTAATGTGGGCGAGGAAGTGGCTATGTTTGAAGCTATACATGGTTCTGCTCCAGATATTGCTGGTATGGATATGGCGAATCCTTCAGGGTTATTGAATGGCGCTATTTCTATGTTGGTTCACATTGGCCAACCAGCAGTAGCAGAGAAAGTAGCCAATGCATGGATGAGAACATTGGAAGATGGTATTCATACAGGAGATATTTACCAAGAAGGTAAATCTAAAGAAAAAGTGGGAACTCAAGCTTTTGCACAAGCTGTAATTGAGAGGCTAGGTCAGATGCCTAATAATATGAAGCCTGCTGTATTTGATAAATCTTCTACTGACCCGATCACCATCAAGCTATCTCCAGCAGTGAAGACTGAAAAAAAACTGATTGGGGTTGATGTCTTTGTAGATTGGGATGAAGAAGGTAGAGACCCTAATGCACTAGGTGATGCTTTGAGGAAAGCGGATGCTGATGGATTGGTGTTGCAGTTGATTACAAATAGAGGTATCAAAGTCTATCCAGGTGGCATGAAAGAGACATTCTGCACGGATCATTGGAGATGCAGGTTCCAAAAGGCCGATCAATCACCTGTGACACATTCTCAAATATTAGATTTGATGAATCAAGTGGCTGGATTAGGATTCGATTTCATCAAGTCTGAAAACTTATATTCATTTGATGGCGTAAGAGCTTATAGCTTGTCTCAAGGAGAATAGGCTTGAATTTTAATATAATGTAAAAAAAAGGAAGCGACTTTTCTAAAAGGCGCTTCCTTTTTTTTAGTCTTTAGTTTTTTGACCAAAGTCAGGAAAACCACTATTTGTCCATTTCACAACTCTAGCTCTAGTGGCTCGATTTGGATCTGAGAGTTCGTGTCCTATGATTTCCTTGTAATCTCTTGCGTGATAGATCATAATGACCGTTTCATTATCTTCAGCCAAAGTAAAAGAGTTGTGTCCAGGTCCATACCTGTCAAGATCTTCATTGGTGTAAAAGACTGGGCCTGGAGATTTGTTCCAGTTGGCAATATCCATGATATCTTTATCTTCATCTATCCACATCATACCTAGACAATAGTTTTCATTGGTCGCACTTGCAGAGTAGGTTACGAAGATTTTCCCATTTCTTTTGAGTACTGCTGGTCCTTCATTGACATTGTACTTCACCCTTTCCCAATCAAACTCAGGCTCTGTAAGCACCAATTCGGGCCCGGTGAGTGTGATGGGGTCTTTCATTTGGGACATAACCAAAGCTGTCCCATGATCACCACCTCGTACATTTTGAGCCCAGATGGTGTACAGTTTTCCATTATGTTCAAATACAGTGGCATCTAAAGAAAACGAATCTATCTTGGATATTACTTGACCTTCTTCCTTCCAGCCACTTTGCATAGGGTCTTTTGCATCAAGAGAAAGTGCCCACATCCTGATGTTCCAAATGTTTTCAGCTTCACCTGCTGCAAAATAGATGTACCATTTTCCGTCGATTCTGTGTAACTCTGGCGCCCAGATGTGATGTCCCATTTTTCCAGTGGGGTGCTTAGTCCATATTACTTTTTCTTCTGCTTGTTTTAGTCCATTTATAGTTTTTGCTTTTCGAAGTACGATCCTGTCGTACTCTGGTACGGTAGCAATCAAGTAGTAAGTGCCATCTGAATCCTTATAAACCCACGGATCCGCACGTTGTTCTGCGATTGGGTTTTGAAATTCAATTTCGGTGTTTTGAGCAATTGATGTTGCAATGGTGGCGATATTTATCAAAAGAGCCACTGTGATGCAGGTTAAATTTTTCATCGGGTTATATTATTCATTTGACTAAGTGAAAATTTAGCAGTATAAAATTAGTGTATTTTTGACATTTAAAAAACCATTTTTTATGATTTAAATCATGTTTGCTCCTTTTTCTTGTCAGTTAATTCCATTGTCCCCTCCGCTAGTTTTGTCATGTGATAAATGGAAAAAAGATGCAAGGTGATTCAAACAACATATCAAACTCAGCAATGCCCGAAGCGCTTATAACAAGGCATTTTTGTGGAAGTTTGCCAAAGGGTTTTTCTGAACATGTAAGGAGTTCAGCATCTGGGATCAATTGTGATCTGCATTCCTCAGCCACTTTGATGACGGCGCATCTGCCAGAGGTTCTAAATTGGCTTCATGGCATGGAGATTCCAAAAGACATGCTGTCTGTACCATGCCCTACTCCTGTGTTATTATATGATGAAGAGCTTTCTATGGATCATTTGCTCTTTCATTATGATGGAACTCCGTCTTCAGCTTCATTGATCCGGAATTTTATCATGCTTTTTGAAAAAAACATTAATTCCAGCAGAGCCACAATTATTTCACCATCATTTATACCAAAATCAAAGCAAAAGGAAGAACAAGATATCATCCAGTTGGTAGGTAGTGCTACTGCCGAGACGTCATTCATTAAGTTGAATTTTAATAGAATAGGAGACTTTTGGTCTTATGCCGTAAAACACGAATGTACGGTGCTAGTCACCACAAAAGCATATCAAGCGGATTTGGCCAAAGTCCTATTTCATTTTTACAAAGGAGGGATGTGGTATAGCAAACTTTCTTTCTACTTAGCATACTAAGACCTCAGCAGATTCATGTCAAGCAAAACCTTACATATCGCCAATCAGACTACTACTTGTTATCACTGTGGGGAACAATGTGTAGATGAAATTCTGTATGCTGAAGATAAACCATTCTGTTGCACTGGATGTAAGTTAGTATATGAAGTATTGAATGAAAACGACCTGTGTACTTACTATGAGATTGAAAATCAGCCAGGGAAACGTCAAAAGATTTCCACATCTGGGGATAATAGGTTTGATTACCTAGAAGATGAAGACGTTACGGCAAAGCTGTTGGATTTTAAGAATGATGAATTGTCCCATGTGACATTTAATATACCACTGATTCATTGTGCATCATGTATTTGGCTATTGGAGAATCTTCACAAGATAAATCCAGCTATACTTTCGGGTAGAGTGGACTTTATTCGGAAAAATGTACAGGTCAAATTCAATCATCAAGAAATTTCTTTGAGGGAAGTGGTAGTACTTTTGTCAAGTATTGGCTATGAACCTAGACTGAATCTGTCAGATGTTGAAGGTAAAAAGGGCAGGTCAACAGTTGACAGGAGATTAATTAAAAAGCTAGCAGTAGCAGGCTTCTGTTTTGGAAATATGATGTTATTCAGCCTTCCAGAGTACTTTTCAGAGGCCGAACTATTAGGGAATGGTTTCAAGAAAACCTTCAATTACCTCAATGTATTACTTTCCTTACCTGTATTTTTTTACGCTGCCACAGATTATTACAAATCAGCTTGGCTTTCTATCAAGGGTAGAAATGTCAACATGGATGTACCCATAGCAATAGGCATTGTCACACTCTTTTTATATAGTCTTTATGATATTTTTATGCTTCATCAGGAGGGGTATATGGATACTCTAGGTGGGTTGTTATTCTTTTTGCTGATAGGGAAACTTTATCAGCAAAAAACCTATGATACGCTCTCATTTGATCGTGATTACAAGTCATATTTTCCAGTTGCTGTTACAAAAGTAGTCAAAGATAGGGAAGAGGTAATACCTCTAGGTAAGCTTAAGGTTGGAGATTTGATAAAGGTAAGGCATGGAGAACTGATACCAGCCGATAGCATTTTGATCAGTGGGGATGGATATGTAGATTATAGCTTTGTCACAGGTGAAGAGGTACCAGTTGTCAAAGGTAAAGGATCATTGGTCTATGCTGGAGGGAGGCAAAAGGGACAATCATTGACTATGGCTGTTCAGAAGTCTCCTTCTCAAGGCTATCTTACAGGCTTGTGGGATACGGATTCATTTCAAAAGGAGAAAGATCATAGTCTCATTTCCTTAGCTACGAAAATTTCAGGGAAGTTCACTTTTACCGTATTACTTATAGCTGTTTTATCATTCGGATACTGGATGTCTCAAGGACAGCTTTCAATAGCAATATTGTCTTTCACATCAGTTTTGATCATCACATGCCCATGTGCTTTGGCTATGTCTACACCATTCACTTTGGGCAATACTTTACGGGTTTTTGGCCAAGGAAAATTTTACCTAAAAAATGCTCAAGTATTAGAAAAGATGGCTGAAGTAGATGCCATCATTTTTGATAAAACTGGCACTTTGACAGATCCAAATCAGGCAAAGGTTGACTATCAAGGCGAAGGTCTATCACTGGTATCAAAAGGTATACTAAAGGCTTTGGTGAGTGAGTCTACACATGCATTAAGCAACAGAATAAATGTATGGTTAGGTGAAGTGAAGAAAGCAAAACTTACAGATATAGAGGAATTTTTTGGTAAGGGGTTGCAAGGGAAGTATCATAATCAATTGATCAGGTTAGGTTCCGCTGAATTTGTGGGAGCTTATGCTGCTTGGCCATTGAATGAAGGAAATCGTGTGTATTTCTCAGTGGAAGGGGTGGTTTTAGGTTGTTTTTACATTCAGAGTGGCTTAAGATCAGGAGTAGAAAATGCAATGGATAAGGTAAAAATAGATAGATATATTCATTTACTCTCTGGAGATCAGGATCATGAGAGATTTCAATTGCAGAAGTTACTTGGTACTGATGTATCCATGAAATTCAATCAGAGCCCCACTGATAAGCTTAATTATATCAAGTCTATCAATCAGAAAGGCTTTACGACCATGATGGTAGGTGATGGGTTGAATGATGCTGGAGCGCTTCAAGAGAGTCATGTAGGAGTAGCAGTGACTGATAAAGTTACAAATTTCTCACCAGCTTCGGACGCTATCATTGATGCATCGGTTTTGGAAAAACTTGCTGATTTTTTGAGCTTTTCCAAATTGAGTAGAAAGATCATAAAAGCCAGCTTCATGCTGAGCTTTGCCTATAACATACTCGGGATATTCTTTGCAGTGCAGGGCTTGGTAAGTCCTGTGTTTTGTGCGATCCTGATGCCTATCAGTAGTATATCTGTAATCTTGTTCACTACCATTAGTACAAATTATATGGCATATAGACGAGGATTGAAAACTAAAATATTCTAGCGTATGGAGGTGATATTCATATTGATCGCAGTCAGCTTGATCATGGCAGGGTCATTTCTATTCTTGTTTTTCAAGGCCATGAAATCAGGGCAATTTGAAGATAATCATACGCCAGCTATTCGAATATTATTCGAAAATAACCAATCAAAAAAAGAGAAAAAAGTAAAGTCAACTAAATCGAAATGAGCATGTCAGGAACTACATTAGAAAGGTTCAGTTACGACAATAAGATCGTAAAGTATTTCGGTGTTGCTACCATAGCTTGGGGCATCGTCGGGATGTTAGTTGGGGTATTGGCAGCCACACAGCTGTTTTTGCCCGAGGCTAATTTGGGTAATCCCTACACTACTTTTGGCCGTATCCGGCCTCTGCATACCAATGCAGTCATTTTTGCTTTTGTGGGTAATGCCATATTTGCAGGGGTGTATTATTCTATGCCAAGATTGCTCAAGACACCCATGTGGAGTAAGGCACTTAGCTGGTTTCACTTCTGGGGCTGGCAATTGATTATTCTCTTGGCCGCAGTCACCTTACCGTTGGGTTTGACGACTTCAAAAGAGTATGCAGAATTGGAATGGCCAATTGATATTCTGATTGCAGTAGTTTGGGTTGCTTTCGGAGCAAACATGATAGGATCATTGATCAAAAGAAGAGAAAAGCATATGTATGTTGCAATCTGGTTTTACCTAGCCTCTTTTGTGACGGTAGCTGTGCTTCATATTTTTAATTCACTTGCGCTGCCTGTTTCTTTCTTCAAAAGTTACTCTGCATATGCAGGTGTTCAAGATGCTCTAGTTCAGTGGTGGTATGGACACAATGCAGTTGCATTTTTTCTAACCACACCTTTCTTGGGTTTGATGTATTATTACTTACCCAAAGCTGCAAATAGACCAGTATATTCATATAAGCTGTCAATAGTGCATTTTTGGTCACTCATATTTCTTTACATATGGGCTGGTCCGCATCACTTACTATACACAGCCTTGCCAGAATGGGCGCAGATCCTTGGGGTAGTGTTTTCAATTATGCTAATAGCACCCTCTTGGGGAGGTATGGTCAATGGGCTGTTGACATTGAGAGGAGCTTGGGATAAAGTAAGGGTTGATCCTGTGCTGAAGTTTATGGTCGTGGCAGTCACTGCTTATGGTATGGCGACATTTGAAGGTCCTATGTTGTCACTGAAGAATGTAAATGCTATTGCACATTATACAGATTGGATTGTAGCACACGTGCATATTGGGGGATTGGGCTGGAACGGTTTCTTTACCTTTGCGATGCTATATTGGTTATGGCCAAAAATGTGGAAGACCAATCTATACTCTACAAAATTAGCGAATACACATTTTTGGATGGGAACTATCGGAATTCTTTTCTATGCACTTCCTATGTATGTGGCAGCATTGACACAATCACTCATGTGGAAAGAGTTCACAGATGCAGGCAGGTTGGCTTACCCTAATTTTCTTGAGACCGTAGTGCAGATAGTACCCATGTATATGCTGAGAGCCTTCGGTGGTTTATTGTACTTATCAGGGGTTTTTCTGATGGTTTATAACATGGTCAAGACTGCAAGTCAAGGCAAGTTTGTAGCGGAGGAAGCAGATGAAGCACCCGCACTTGAGAATCATGTAGAGAAGAAGGGGGAATTTTGGCACAGGGCATGGGAACGCAAGCCTGTTTTCTTTACAGTTTTGGCCACAGTTGCTATTTTGATAGGTGGAGCTATTGAGATCATTCCTACCATCTTAGTAAAATCTAATGTGCCTACAATATCTAGCGTGCAGCCATATACCCCATTGGAGCTACAAGGTAGAGACTTGTATATTTCTCATGGATGTGTAGGTTGTCATTCTCAGATGATTAGGCCATTCAGATCAGAGACGGAGAGGTTTGGTGAGTATTCTAAGGCTGGAGAATTTGTCTATGACCGTCCATTCTTGTGGGGATCCAAGCGTACAGGTCCAGATTTGCACAGAGTGGGAGGTAAGTATCCTGACAGCTGGCACTACCATCACATGGTAGATCCGAGAAGTATGTCGCCAGGCTCTTTGATGCCTCCATATCCATGGCTTGAGACGAATATGATGTCTCATGATGATATCCTTGATAAGATCCATACACTGAGAAAGCTGGGAGTACCGTACCCAGAAGATTATGAGCAGGTGGTGATGAAGGAGCTCTGGGAACAGGCAGAAAGGATTACCGAAAACTTGAAATCCTCTGGAGTGGAAGTTTTGCCTCAATCAGAAATCGTAGCTCTTATCGCTTATCTACAGCGCTTAGGTACTGATATCAAAAAGACAACTACAAATCAGCCATAAATCTCAAAAAAGCTAAGCTATGAAAAAGGACATATTGAGTTCTATTGAGAACATCGAAATCTATCCAGTTATTTCCCTTTTGATCTTTGTGATCTTTTTCGTCGGGATGTTCATATGGGTAGTGAAAGCAGATCGTCAGTATATCAATCACATGAAAGATTTGCCATTTGATCATGAATCTAAAAATGCCAATGGAAATGAAAAGATTTAAGAAAGTAATCTTGATGCTAATAGGAGTAATGTTTTCTATTCCTGCTATTGCTCAGACGAGTGAATTGCCATGGGTGATGAAGCTCCAAGAATTGGATGCTAGTGAATTGACGCTGATGATAATTCTTGCGGTAGTGCTAGGGGTAATCATTCTGTTATTGATCTTGATGATCTACTTGATGTCATTTATGGTCACAGTGTTACGACAACAGCAAGGGGTCTCTTCTGTACCTGAATCTACTTGGTGGGATTCTTTCAAAAAGAAGTACATCGTCGGAAAGATGAAACCAGTCGGTAGCAAAGAAGAAAAGGACTTGATGCTAGATCATAGCTATGATGGTATAGTAGAATTGGATAACCACATGCCTCCATGGCTAGCAGGAGTGTTTTATATCACCATTGCGTTTGCTGTGGCATATTTCACATATTATACTGTTTTAGGAATGGGACAGAATCAGATAGAAGAGTATGAGACTGAACTTGCGATAGCAGCGATCAAGGCAGAGGAATACAAAGCACTTGCATTGAGTTCTATTGACGAGCATTCTGTAGTTTTCGATTCATCTACACCTGCTATCAATGCTGGAAAATCAATCTATGAAGCAAATTGTGCAGCGTGCCATGCTGCGGATGGTGGAGGAGGGGTAGGTCCTAATCTTACAGACGAATACTGGCTTCATGGAGGAAATATAGCTGATATTTTCAAAGTTATAAAATATGGCGTTGTAGAGAAAGGTATGATTCCCTGGCAGGATCAATTGAGCCCAGAGCAGATTCAGCAAGTTTCGAGCTATATTCTCACCCTTCAAGGAACTACTCCAGCCAATCCGAAAGAACCTCAAGGTGAAATGTTCGAGCCAGCTATTGAAGAGCCATTAGATGCTTTGACTGAGGATGAATTAGAATTGGTGCCCACAGAGGAGGAAGAAAATTAGAATTACAATAAGATGAGTAGTAAAAAAGGGGCTTTTGACCCAGACAGCTTTAGGGATTCTCTAGGGACAGTTCAGGAGGACGGTAAAAGAAACTGGATTTACCCGAAGAAGGTTTCTGGGAAATTTTACCGTTGGAGAACCTACCTGTCTTGGGTTTTGCTGGCAATTTTATTTGCTGGTCCATTCATCCAAATCGGAGGAAGGCCCTATATGCTATTTAATATTTTCGAGAGAAAATTCATCATCTTCGGGTCAGCATTTTGGCCACAGGATACTCATTTGCTGATCTTTCTTCTATTGATTTTCTTTGTATTCATCATTCTATTTACTGCTGTTTTTGGACGGGTCTTCTGCGGTTGGGCCTGTCCACAAACGCTCTTTATGGAGATGGTTTTTAGAAAAATCGAATATTGGATCGAAGGTGATGCAAATCAGCAGCGTAAACTCAATGCAATGCCTTGGAATTCAGAGAAAATCTGGAAAAAAAGTTCTAAGATGGCGATTTTTACTTTCATTTCTCTATTGATCTCCCATACGGTCATGGCTTATTTGATAGGAGTGGATCAGGTGAAAGAAATCATAAGCCAACCGCCTTCAGCACATTTGTCAGGATTTATTGGGCTGATGGCATTTACGGGAGTGTTTTTATTAGTCTTCTCATGGTTTAGAGAGCAAGCTTGCATAGTAGTCTGTCCTTATGGTAGACTTCAGGGTGTATTGCTCGATGCGAATTCCATCAATGTGACTTATGATCATATCAGAGGTGAACCAAGAGGGATGATCAGGAGAGGTAAATTAGAAGAAACACCAAAAAAAGGTGATTGCATAGATTGTAGTCTTTGCGTCCAAGTTTGCCCCACGGGAATTGATATCAGAAACGGCGTACAGATGGAATGCGTAAACTGTACCGCTTGCATCGATGTCTGTGATGAGGTAATGATCAAAGTGGATAGGCCAAAGGGGCTGATTCGATATGCTTCGGATAATAGTGTGTTGAATCAAACGCAAAGATTATTCACAACAAGAGTAAAGATTTATTCTGTCCTTTTGATGATTCTATTGGGAGCTTTTGTCACATTAATTGCGACTAGAGATGATTTGGGAGCGACAATTACAAGGTTCAGGGGAATGACTTATCAGACAAGAGATACAGGTGAGATTAGCAATTTATATGAAGTTTCGATTATCAACAAAACATTCGCTACCCAGCACATTGAGTTGAAAGCCGAGGATCCTTCATATCAAGTAGAAGTGGTGGGAAGTCATGATTGGACTTTGGAAGGGCAATCTAAGTTTGACGGAAGATTCTTTCTTGTCAAAAATTCAAAAGATATACTAGTAAACCAAGATAATGTGGTGCTACTACTACTTCAAAATGGAGAAGTTATTGACAAGATTAAGACAAGTTTTGTAGGGCCGATTTTAAAAGAATAAATAGCTGATAAAGGTAAAAAATATGGACTGGGGAAAAGGAATAGTTATCGTGATTGCTGTATTTGTAATGTTTATGGCAGGACTAGTTACCATATGTGTAAAACAGGATGATATACATTTGGTTACGCAAAATTATTACGAAGAAGAAATCAAGTATCAAGATCAAATTGATAAAATTGTCAATGCAAACTCATTGGACTATGAAGTATTGACTTACAACACACAGGTCAAAAAAGTGATAATGAACTTACCTTTAGGGTCAAAGGGAACATTACATCTTTTTAGACCATCAGATGCTCGGTTGGATAAGAAGATTGATTTTCAAATGTTAAATAAAGATGAAAACACCATAGATGTTTCTTCATTGAAATCAGGCTATTGGAAGGTGAAATTGACTTGGGAAGAGAATGGAGTAGCGTATTATGAAGAGAAAAAAATCACCATCTAAATGATTTGGACTGCACTTATATTAGGGTTTTTGGGTTCTTTCCATTGTCTAGGGATGTGTGGACCTATTGCTTTGGTGGTTTCTGCCAAGGATAATAATCCTTTTCTCCGAAACAAAATCATCTATAATCTTGGAAGGACAATCACTTATTCTTTATTGGGTGTAGTCATCGGAATGATAGGATTTTCATTGGCTTTGGCAGGAATACAGCAATGGGTTTCTATCATAATGGGGGGTGTTATTTTGTTAATGTCATTTTTTTACAAACGTTCTGAGCGGATTATTGCACAATCTGGATTGTTTGGAGCAGTTTATAAGCTGAAATCTTCCTTGGGATATTTCTTAAAAAAAGGTGGAAGCCCAGCCTTTTTTGCATCGGGCTTGTTAAATGGATTATTACCTTGTGGGATGGTATACATCGCCTTGATTGCATCATTAGCTTTGCAAAGTCCAATTTTAGGTGCTGTTTACATGTTTTTCTTTGGCATAGGGACTGTTCCTATGCTGATTGGTGTGATGGTTTCTGGAAAAATCCTTTCCCTGAAAATTCGGAAAAAACTTACTGCTGCTTTACCATACTTCGCAATGTTTATAGGTGTCTTGTTTATTGTTAGAGGCTTGGGCTTGGGAATTCACTATGTAAGTCCAAAGCTGCAAGTATTTGATTATGGCAGTGAGCAGGTAGAGGTTACGATGTGTAGATAAACAGGACAGTTTCACCTTTTGAAAGGTGAAACTGGGGAAAAAATAATATAAAATCAATTTTAAATCAGATCACTTTACTAAAACCAAAAAGCTTCTCTTCATTTTCTTGCATTCTTTCGTCGAATATACTGCAAATGTTCCGAATAAATGGTTGTCCTTTAGCTAATACTTTGAGACCATTTGAATTGTACTTGATCAGTCCTTCATTTTGAAAGGTATTGAGTTTTGTTAGGTTAATTTTATTGACTTGTTGAAGAAATGACTTGCTCCAGGATACACTTTGGTTGCAAATCAGAGAGAGGATCATTTCTCTGTTTTGAATATCTTTGTAGGACATCATGTGACTTTTTGAAGCGGTGAGTAGATGATTGTCAATTTGATCTTGGTAGATTTTTATATCCTTTGCATTCTGCTTATATGCGTAGTGAATGTCTGATATTGCACTATTCCCAAGGCCGATGAGTATCTTGGAAGGTGAGGTGGTGTACCCCATGAAATTACGATGCAAAGTTTTGTTAGTTTTTGCTATAGAAAGTGGATCATTTGGCTTAGCAAAATGATCCATTCCTATTTCCATATATCCCATGGAAGACAGTATCTCCCTACCTCTTTCATAGAGAGCTCTTTTTTCAGCTTCATGGGGGAGGTGTGATTCATAAGATTTCTGTGCTGGAAATACAGTCGGTAAATGTGCGTAACTATAAAAAGCTATTCGATCAGGGCTTAACTTTTTAACTTTTTCTAAAGTATCAGAAATCGTGGACAAAGTTTGGAAAGGCAAACCATAAATCAAATCGAAGTTTACAGATTCGTATCCGATTTGTTTGGCATTTTCAGTAGCTTCTTTGACTCTTTCAAACGGCTGAATTCTATGTATTGCTTTTTGCACTTCCAAATTGAAATCTTGGATACCATAACTTACTCTCTTAAACCCCAATTTATACAAGGTCTTTAGATGATCTATGGTGGTGTTGTTGGGGTGTCCTTCGAAGCTTAGCTCAGCATTTTCTGATAGTTCTGCTTGTCCTAAGATGTGTTCCAAAATACTTTTTAAAGTTTCTGGAGAAAAAAATGTAGGAGTTCCACCACCCAGGTGTATGGTAGCTATTCTGGGGCTTCGACCAAAGATCTTCATATACATGTCCCATTCCTTCATAAGCGAATTTTTATAAGGAGATTCGACAGCATGATTTTTTGTGATTCGCTTATTGCAACCACAATATGTACAAAGGCTTTCACAGTATGGAAGGTGAATATACAGCGAAATACCCTCTTTGAGTCCAAAATCTTGATATGCTTTTTTTACCAAAATTGCCCAATTCCCTTCTTTTAGGTCATTTTGCCAAAGCGGGACAGTGGGGTATGAGGTATACCTTGGAGCAGGTACATTATACTTTTTGATAAGTGCTTCTTGTGTTTGCATATGTCTTAAGATCTCTGATTAGAAGAGACAAAAATGCATGCTAAAGGATAAGAAAAAGATGATTAAAAAAGGTCAATTATATGATAAAAGTCATATTAAAAAATATTTCTGGTAAATTCCACTTTGATTTTGAGTTGGAATTCTTTGATTACCTTGAATATTTCTACCAAAGTGACTAATTGGACCTTAGTAAGTTCATTGATACTGACATAATTTTCAGGATTTTTCTCTTGATCCATAATGCTTAGAGCTTGCTTTTCAAGCCTGAGAGACATCAGGTAATAATAAGCATGGCTAAGTTCTTGTGCTTCTTTGTCAGTGAACACACCGGCATGATTAAGTGCCGTGATTCTTCTACCCGTATTCGTTTCAAAAATTCTATTTTTTAATGCAAAAATTCTAGCAAGGTCTACAATCGGACTCATGGTTTTTTTGATGTCAAAGTATTTTTCTCCCTCTATTTTGAAAGTTCGTATGTTTTTGAGAAATGTAAGTGGTGGCTCAAATTGCAATGAATTGTTGCCCATATTCATAAAAAACCTTTCAGTTGGATTTTGTAATTGAGTATCCATGAATGTTTTGAGCTCTTCGAGTAAAGAGAATTCACCATAAATGGCCCGGCAATCAAAGAAAGTGGAGTATTTCATGGCAGTCTCTTGAGAGGGTTCCTGAATCCAGCTCTCATAGTTTCTTTTCCAATGAGAAAGGGAGTGAGTCCATTTAGGATTTTTGGCCATGAGACCTCCCTGACAAAAGCTAAATCCAATTCTATCAAGATCAGTAGAAACTCTTTCCGCAAAATCAAGGAAATAGGTACGAACTAGTTCACGCTGCTCATTGGCCTTGTCTTCATAGATGATAGCATTATCTTGGTCAGTTTTTAAGGTTTGTTCTCCTCTTCCTTCACTTCCTAACACAAAGAATACGAATTTGGCTGGAGGCATGCCGATTTCTCTTATTGTATTCTCAATCACCCTAAGGGCTATAGTGTCAGATACAGTTGTGATGATTTGATTGATGATTTCAGCTTTGAGCCCATTGGTAACTAGTTGATGAATGATTTTTGGAACTTGATTCCACTTTTCTTTAAGCTCATCTACATCTAGCGCTTGCTTTACAGATTGTATAAAAATAAAAGGTCCTTGAGATTGTTCTGTTAGTATTTTGTTTCTACTGATCCATCCTACATACTGATCCATGTTTTTTACTAATAAGTACCTCGTTTTTGTTTGAAACATCAAAAGCAAGGCCTCATATAGAAAAGCTGATTCAGAAATAGCCACAATACCCCTATCCATTACTTCGACGATAGCTGTGGTGGGATCGAGTTTGGTTGCTATTACTTTATCACGTAAAGTAATATCCGTCACGAAACCCATAATGTCTTGATCGTCATTACCAATAAAAAGACAGGAGATTTTTTCTTTAGCCATGATCTGCGCTGCTTCGAATATAGGCGTATGTGAAGGACATTTCCGTAGATTCCTATGATGCAAGTCTCCAACTTTTTTGGAGTAAAATTTGTCTGCTTGAATATCTGTGGGCCGAATCATCTTAAAATTAAATACAATGATGAAAATAGAGAAAAAAAATATAATTGACTAATTTGCTGTAAGCAATATGCTCAAGAAGTGTATAAAATAAAAATGGGATAATGAATCAATTCATTATCCCATTTTAGGCCTGATTTTAACAAGATGTTAAGCTTTTTTTACATTGATTGCATTAGGGCCTTTTTTGCCTTCTTTGACATCAAATGTTACTTTGTCATCTTGTGCTACTTTGTCTACTAAGCCTGTAGCGTGAACGAATACGTCGCTTTGAGTATCATCATCAATGATGAAACCGAAACCCTTTGCGTCATTGTAGAATTTTACTATACCGGTGAGCATGAATATTAAAATTATGTGGTTAAATCTTTGATAAATGTAAATAAATTGCAGAAACTATCAAAAAATAATTTTCAAAAATTGGCATTATGAAAAAGTTAATACTTGTAAGACATGCAAAATCATCTTGGGATAATCCATTTTTGGATGATCATAGCAGACCACTTTCAGCGAGAGGATACAGGGATGCTCCTAAGATGGCACAGCGATTGAAGCGCAAGGCAATTATTCCCGATTATATGCTGGTTTCTGATTCTATAAGGACAGTAAGTACAGCTAGAATTTTTGCTCAAAATCTTAGGGTGACGGAGAGTCAAATTCATTATAAAACTGAGCTATATCATGCGAGTCATTTTGGTATATTAGATGTGATCAAACTAGTTCCAAATCATGTCGAAAAACTATGTTTAGTGGGGCATAATCCGGGATTCAATGATTTGTTGAATTTTTTTGGATTTGAATTAAACAATTTGCCAACTTGTGGAGTAGTTATATTTGAAGCAGAATTGAATTCATGGAATTCAATCTCTCCTAAAAAAGTTAAGTTTTTTGATTATGATTTTCCCAAAAATTCCTGATTTTAATCATTGTTTAGGACAGGTATTTAAGACGTATTATAATTGATTTTATAGTAGGATCAGATTGTTCAAATCCAAAAAAGTAGAGGTAAATGTTTATAAATTGTAAATAAAATACATCTTTTTGAGTATATTGTAATATTGGAATAGTTCAAAATTTTATTCACGAATAGAAAGTGAAGAAAAATTATTTTTTTTTGAAACTAAGTTGATATTTGGCTTTAAATGGATTCCTATTTAAATTTATTTTCAATTTTTTTAAATTTTTCTTACATCTAAGAGTACACTTTCGAACTTTTGATAATCAGATATTACTTGTAGAATTTTTTCTGCAGCTTCTTTTGGAGAGCTCAAATTGTTTTGTTTTTTAAGATTTTTAAATTTTTCAAGGTTAGAAAATCCTGAGTTGGGGGCAGATCTTATGTTTTTTTGCATTTCAGTATCCACTACACCAGGTGAAACAGCGAAAACTTTGATTCCATTTCCTGCTTGATCAGCTTCAGCTTGAGCAATTTTGCTCAGCATATTCAAAGAGGCTTTTGTTGATGAATAACCTGACCATCCGTCAATTACTTTTTCGGCAGCACCTGAGCTGATATTGATGATGATTTTAATGGATTTTAGGTCAGCATAATGTCTAAAATATTCATTCATCAATATGGCTGGAGCTACTGTATTGATTTTATAGATATCAGAGATACTTTTGTGACTAAGTTTTCCGAAGTGATTTATTTCCCCTATCCAGCCAGCATTATTGATTAGCACAACCTTCTCAAAATCATCTTTTAGAAATATCTTGTCCAAGTGCTGAACCAGTTGATCAAAGCTGCCTAAGTCAATTTCAAAATGAGTCACATTTGATAAGGATATGTTCGATTGACTTCTAGAAATACTAATTATTGTGTTTTCATTATTATTGGATAGTAATTGAAGAAGGGCTTCACCGATGCCTTTACTCGTTCCAGTGATGATAAATAAAGATTTCATGTCAATATTTTGGGTTTGATTTTTTTTAAAGATAAATGACCTCTTCGATTGAGAAATAATGGGAAGCAAAACCAAAGGGCTACTTTTTTGCAAGTAGCCCTTTGGTTATTATAATATAAATTGAGATAGATCTCTGTTTTTTACCAAAACACTCAACCTTTCATTGACCATTTCTTTTGTGATCATGATTTTGGAATTGGCTTCAATGGTATCTGGCACTTCGAACAAGAAATCATTGAGAAGATGACTCATGACAGTATGAAGCCTTCTTGCTCCAATATTTTCTACTTCCTCGTTGATTTGAAAAGCAAGCTTAGCGATCTCTTTAATAGATTCTTCATTGAATTCTAGGTATACCTCTTCAGTTTCAAAAAGAGCTTGGTATTGCTTAGTAAGGGCATTTTTAGGGTCTTTTAGAATTTTATAAAAATCTCCTTCAGTAAGACTATTTAATTCTACCCTGATTGGGAATCTGCCTTGGAGCTCCGGTATCAAGTCAGAAGGCTTGGATACATGAAAAGCTCCTGCGGCTATAAATAAGACGTGATCAGTATTGATAATACCATACTTGGTGTTGACAGCAGAGCCTTCTACGATAGGGAGGAGGTCTCTTTGTACACCTTCTCTGGATACATCAGGTCCGCCAGAGGACTTACTTGACTTTGATGCAATTTTGTCGATTTCATCTATAAATATGATGCCGTTGTTTTCGGCCAGTTTTATAGCTTCTTCTTTAACTTCATCAAAATCTATCAGCTTACTTGCTTCTTCTTCGAGAAGGACCTTTCTAGCCTCGGCTATAGTGACTTTCCGCTTTTTGCTGCGCTTAGGCATCATGCCACTGATCATGTCCTGAAGTCCTGCCATACTAGCATCGTCCATCATGCCATTTCCTATCATTCCAATACCTACAGGTGGGCTTTGCTTCACATTGATCTCGATTTTTCTATCCTCCATTTCTCCATTTCGGAGTTTTTCCCTAAACCTCTCTCTGGTTCGTTCATTTAGCTCTTCATCAGTCGAATTGCTAGGATCAAATTTATCAGTAGACGAATTAGTCTCCATTTTCCCAAATCCCGACACTTTTACAGGCGGGATAAGGATGTCAAGGATAGTTTCTTCGACAGCAGCAGCGGCCTTTTCTTTGACTTCTTCATTTTTTTGAGCTTGAACCAGATGGACAGACTGTTCCACTAGGTCTCTCACCATACTTTCTACGTCTCTACCTACATAACCTACTTCGGTAAATTTCGAAGCTTCTACTTTGGTGAAGGGGGCGTTGGCTATTTTTGCAAGTCTTCTAGCAATCTCCGTTTTTCCCACTCCTGTAGAACCTATCATCAATATATTGTTAGGTACGATATCTTTTTGGATGTCTGACTTTACCATCAATCGTCTGATCCGATTTCTCAATGCTATTGCTACATTTCTTTTGGCATCGTGTTGACCGATTATGTATTTGTCTAGTTCAGCTACGATTTGCTTTGGTGTCAAATCTTTAAAATCACTTCTCATATTTTTGCGTTTTAGAACGATCTTTTCTTATTGTTTATAATGCTACTCACTCCAATTACATTTGATCCGCCAGGCACGTGATAAAACATTCGAGCATATGAAAATTCAAATTCTTTCATTTTGAAAGCGAATCCACCTGTAAAACCAGCTGCTCCAGATCCATTGTTAGATTCAAATTCACTTCTTATCAAATGATTGTATCCAAATTGTAGATTAAAGTTTTCGGAAGGTAAAATTTCAATTCCTAAAATAGCCCTTCTGAATGCTTTTTGAACAAAAGCGTTAGCTCTTCCCTCATAAGTAATGTTCGGATTGTAAAAATCCATCTCTCTTGCTTGAAGATTCCTTAGCGTAAAATGAAAACGGAAAGGTGCGTATTGAGGTTTGAAACTTGCCCCTATTCGAACATCAGTAGGAAGCTGAAGGTTTTGGTTATCAATGTAGTTTTTTAAATTTAATCCTATATTTCTTAAATTCAATCCTAGCACTAAGTCTTGAGAGGGATGTAAGTAATTGACCCCGAAGTCAATTGCAAGCGCATATGCCTGAAAGCTATCCAAGACGGAAGCCATCAATTTGACACTTCCTCCATAACTAAAAACCCCAGTATATTTGGTATATGATGAGGTTATTGCATATTCATTTGCCAGAAAATTATTTGTCGGCAATCCTAATTCATCAAAACCTTCTAGTTCACCATAATTAAAATACTGAATGCCGACACCAATGATTCCATTAGAAAATCCGCTAAAGCTATACCCCAACGTGGCAGCATGGATACCTCCTGGAAAATTCAAATAATGCAATGCTGGACGCCTTATGTTACTACTATCCAAAAGAGCAGGATTCGACAGGAACATCAAAGGGTCTTTTTGAGCAGTTATATTCACACCCCCCAAGGAAGCCAATCGGGTATAGGTCGGATGGTCAACAAACTGATATGCTGCGTGGCTAGATTGTCCCTTAAGATCCTGCTGGCTGATAAGCATAGCTCCCAGCAGGATCACAAGGATATGTGACCACCTCGATTTCAATTTTTTGAATTGTCATCTGTAAATGTAAACTTCATTGGGTCTTGCACTTTTGTCTTCATCAAGGCTACTTCCAAAACCTCGTCCACATTATCTACATAATGAAAAGTAATGCCTTTGAGATATTGTTCATCGATCTCATCGATATCTCTTTGGTTTTTATTGCAAAGTACAATTTCCTTTATGCCAGATCGTCTTGCTGCCAGGATTTTTTCTTTAATACCCCCGACAGGCATCACCTTACCTCTAAGTGTAATTTCTCCAGTCATAGCGATTTTTGCCTTAACTTTCCGTTGAGTATAAAGTGAAGTAATGGCTGTAAGTATGGTGATCCCTGCTGATGGGCCATCTTTTGGCACAGCTCCAGCAGGCACGTGAATGTGTAGGTCATATTGATCAAAAACTCTATAGTCTATACCATACTTTTCAGCTCTGGATTTCAAATAAGATAATGCAGTAATGGCTGACTCTTTCATTACATCACCTAACTGTCCTGAAAGTGTGAGTTTTCCCTTGCCTCTGCTAAGTGCAGATTCTATGAATAAGATCTCTCCACCTACAGAAGTCCAAGCCAAGCCAGTGACTACTCCAGCCACACTATTGTCTTGGTATATTTCTTTGTCAAAGATCTCACCTCCTAATATTTTTCGGACTGCCTGAGTCGATATTTTTTTCGAATAAGTCTCTTCCATGGCTATGGATTTGGCTACGTTACGGACTACTTTACCGATTGCCCTCTCTAGACTTCTTACACCTGACTCTCTGGTGTAATCTTCGATAATTTTTGCAATTGCTGCATTGTCAAAAGTCAAATCTTTAGCTTTCAGTCCATGCTCTTTCCTTTGTTTTGGGATCAAGTGTTTCTTAGCAATCTCTTGCTTTTCTTCCATGGTGTAGCCTGTCACTTCAATGATTTCCATTCTGTCTCTAAGAGCAGGTTGTATAGACTCCAGTGAGTTTGCCGTAGCAATAAACAATACTTTGGAAAGATCATATTCAACTTCTAAATAGTTGTCAGTAAAAGAGCTGTTCTGCTCTGGATCCAGAACTTCCAGAAATGCAGAAGAAGGATCACCTCTGAAGTCAGAGCTTAGCTTGTCGATTTCATCCAAAACATAGACAGGATTACTTGTCTTTACTTTTTTCATGTTTTGAATGATCTTACCAGGCATAGCTCCTACGTAGGTTTTTCTATGACCTCTGATCTCAGCCTCATCGTGTACACCTCCTAGCGACATCCTGACATATTTTCTACCCAATGCCTTCGCAATAGACTTTCCAAGAGATGTCTTTCCTACCCCAGGAGGGCCATACAAGCATAGGATTGGGCCTTTGAGATCATCTTTAAGTTTGAGAACGGCAAGGTATTCTATGATTCTTTCTTTTACTTTTTCAAGTCCATGATGATCCTTATCCAATATACTTTTGGCTCTTTTCAGATCAAAGTTATCAGAAGTGAATTCATTCCATGGCAGTTCAACTAACGTTTCAGCATAGTTGAGAGCGATTGGATATTCAGCTGCGGAGGGATTGATTCGTAATATCTTATCAAGCTCTTTATTGAAATGGCGAGCCACTGAACTAGGCCATTTCTTTTTAAGACTTTTTAAGCGTAACTCCTCTACCTCCTTTTCAGGACCTTCTTCTCCAAGTTCAGTTTGGAGTACTTTCATCTGCTGTCTCAAAAAATAATCACGCTGCTGCTGATCAATGTCCGTATGTACTTTTTTCTGAATTTCACTTTTGATTTCTAACATTTGAATGTCTTTCATCATGAATTCCAAAAGCAAAGTAGCCCTCTCTATTCCATCGTTGATTTCCAATAATCTTTGCTTAGACTCTACTGAAGCATTGATATTGGAGGATAGAAAATGAGTCAGGAATGGTGTGTTGTCAATATTATCAAGTGCAACTTGTGCCTCTTGTGGGATTTCAGGATTTAAATGAAGAATTTTAGCCGCAGCTTCTTTTAGAGATTCTTCAAGTGCCTCAATTTTTTTATTGTTTTTAGGGAAGCTTTCTTCCATATAAGCGACTTTCGCCACGAAATATGGGTCATCTGTTACTGTCTCAGTAATTTGAAATCTTTTTTTGCCTTGGATAATGATTGTGGTATTTCCGTCGGGAAGCACAATCATTTTGATAATTTTGGCTAAAGTTCCCACATGGTAGATGTCTTCCCATGCCGGATCATCATTGTTTGGATTTATTTGAGCACAGACACCAATGTATTTGTTGCCTCGTTGAGCTTTTTTTACAAGTTTGATAGAACGTTGTCTTCCCACGGTGATAGGTATCACTACTCCAGGGAATAGAACGGTGTTTCTAACTGACAAAATTGGGATTTGATCTGGTAAGTTTTCTTGCTGGCTGGCATCATCAGCTTCATCATCCGTGATTAACTGAATAAGTTCACCTTCGCTTGCAAATTCTCCGACCATAAGTGATTGATATAATTTATTTTCGAAATTGTTCATAAAGGACAATATGACAGGTAAGCTGCCATGTTAATAAGGTACAATAAGAAAGAACCTTCAATTTAGAAGGTTCTTGTTAATAATTCAATGCTTATGCCAAGGTTATTTTGATGGCATATTGTCATGAAATTACTTTTTTAGAAAGTTAATTTCGTTTGTTAAGTTTTTATCCCTTTGTAGTCTTTTATACATGTCAAAAACTTCTTCTAGTTTAAAGAAGTAAAGCCATAAATTGAAATTTATTTATGTTTGGATTCCTGAGGGATTGATTTTATTTTTTATTTTCTTTTTAAAAAAGAATAACCAATAAAGAAATTTGTATTGTATTGATCTAACTCTACAAATCTAGATAAGCTTATATATGAGTTTCTAGGCATATACTCCAAGTCTAATTCGGTAAATATCTTTCCTGTTTTGCTTTTGTACAAGATAGCTCCAAATTTGAGTCCCAAACCCATTGTAAATGAGTTAAGGTTATATACCTCATTTTCATAAAACTGCTTAGAACCATTTCGCTTATTGATTGATTCATAACTTGAGGATTGAACATTGAGTCGATTGATCCTTGACAATAAACCACCTCCAGTATAAAATTCAATTTTCTCAGTTCTTATAAATGAGTAATTCAAATACATTTGGCCTAAAAGACTTTTGGTTGTGTACTCTGTTGTTCCATTATAGATAGCATAAATATCTGTTGTGTAATGAAAGTCCAGAACATTAGATTGGGTGTTTGCTCCAATTAAAAAATCAATAGAAACTCTCTTAAGTTTTCTTAGTTCATCTAGCCTAAGACCTGCCAAAAATATAGGGCTTAAGTTGCTTTTTTTATCTAGTTCTATTGGATTATCACCCCAAGAGTTTTTAAATCTTGAAATACCAAAACCAGCCTTAGCAATGTAATTTAGTTTGATGTTATTTCGATTATCAACAAATATATTGAAGTCTGAGTTTTCACAAGTTAAATATGTGGACAGTATTTTGACTAAAGCTTTTTCATTTAAAGGAATATTCTGCAAATTTGATTCTATTTTCCCCCTACATTCACCTTGTAAAGCATAACTCAGTATATAAAGGTGATGCTTATTATCCTTATGATGTTGTTTGGAATTTGATAGTTCTTCTTTATGAAGTGGAAAGATTTCCCCTTTTTTGTCTTCTAAATAAAACTTATCCAAAAGCTTATAGAGTTTTAATTCTCCGTCAAAGATTAGTCTAGTAAATTGACTATTTGAGTCGACTTCTTTGGAACCAAGATCTTTAATTATGAATTTTTCATTATAGTCAAAATGGAAGCTACTTAAATCACCTGTACTGAGAATCATTTCTTTATTTTCAATGAATAGCTTTATTGAGTTTGAAGATGCTTTTGGGTTATATTGAATGTGGCCTTTTAAGGTTGAGCCATCTTTCAGTACCACAGTGCCTTTTGGGAAGGGTTCTTCTTGTGCTATCACATGATTGTACGAATATAAGCTTAATATTAAAACCAAGCTAACAAAGGTGGAAACTCTAATCATAAATTTGGTTTAAATGCCACCAATGCTACTCAAATTTGTTGAATAAAAAAATAGATCAATGAAGTTTTTCATTGATCTACTAAATAATTTTTATTAATGTTAAATAAAGTGAATTACCCTCCAGTGAATAATTTCAAAATATCATTTCCTATTGCAAAAACCATAAGAGCCAAAAGCATAACCATACCTACTTTCTGTGCATTTTCCAAGAATTTTTCGGAAGGGGTTTTGCCTGATATCATTTCATAAAGTAAGAAAACTACATGACCACCATCTAAAGCAGGAATAGGTAGTAAATTCATAAAGGCGAGGATCATAGAGATCAAACCTGTGATGCTCCAGAATTTTGTCCAATCCCATTGATTACCATAAATTTTAGCCATTCCTATTGGTCCAGATACGTTTTTGGTGGATACTTCACCTGTAAACATTCTTCCCAGTGCCTTTGCATTGATGATCACAACTCCAAAAGCTCGCTCTGTGCCTTTTACTATGGATTCACTGAAACCATATCTGTTAGTGACAGGATCTAGAAGTGGAGCTATTTGAATTCCAATGAGACCTTCTTCATTTACAGCTAGCGTTTTTTCTATTTCTGTGTTATTTCGAAGGATTCTTACCGAAGCTGTAGAGCCTGCATTATTGGCTAGATTACGCTGAAGTTCATTGAAGTAAAAAATTTCATTTTCATTGATAGCGATGATTTTGTCACCTTTTTCGATCCCAGCTGCTGCCGCCTCTCCACCTTTGGATACATCAACTATTTCAAACGGCATTCTAATGTTGATAAACTTTGACAAGCTTTCTTCATTGGAAAAGGAATTTATAAAACCTCTTGGGATATCTATCCTGATGATCTCTCCATCTCTCTCTACAGTGTAGTATCCATCTGTGCTAAGCAATGCCTCTCCACTGCTTAGGTCTCCTAAACTCCTGTAAGGTTGTCCATTGATATCTAATACCTTATCACCATCTTGAAATCCAATTTGCTTTCCAATATCATAAGCCACTATACCATGTTCGATAACTTGCTCTTGTGAATAGTAAGTCTCACCTTTTTGGTATACAAGTACTACAAATATTAATATACCAGTGATCACATTGACGATGATACCACCAAGCATCACAATCAAACGCTGCCAAGCTGGTTTTGCTCTAAATTCCCAAGGTTGTGGTTCTGAAGCCAATTGTTCAGTGTCCATGGATTCGTCTACCATCCCGGAGATTTTGACAAAACCACCCAAAGGAATGGCACCAATAGAGTATTCTGTTTCACCCCATTGGAATCCAATGATTTTTGGCGGAAAACCTATCGAGAATTTCTCTACTCTCATACCAAACATCTTTGCAGTAAGCAAATGTCCTAGCTCGTGCAATCCAACTAAAATCGATAGACCTAACAAAAGTTGACCTACCATGATTAATGTATCCATTATTTATTTTTTACGCTTTATTAATTCATTTGTATATGCTCTCGCCATTTTGTCTGTTTCGACAAAATCTTGTAAGCCAGGTTTTTCAATAAAATCAGCTTTTGTCATTGTAGCTTCTATGATTTCTGACATTTCTAAGAACCCCACCTCATCTCTCAAAAATGCAGCCACAACGATTTCATTGGCTGCATTGAGTATACAAGGGGCATTTCCACCTTTTTTCATTGCATCAAATGCAAGCTGTAAATTTTGAAATGTATCAAGATCGGGCTTTTCAAAGGTCAAACTAGGGTATTGTGCGAAATCGAACCTTGGGAAATCAGTTTTGAATCTTTCAGGATAACTCAAAGCAAATTGTATTGGAATACGCATGTCAGGGAGTCCAAGTTGTGCCTTGATAGAGGCATCTTGAAACTGCACCAAGCTATGTACGATAGACTGGGGATGAACGATAACTTCTATCTGATCAGCTGTGAGTCCAAAAAGCCACTTGGCTTCAATCACTTCTAGTCCTTTATTCATCATAGATGCTGAATCTATGGTAATTTTCGCTCCCATATCCCAGTTGGGATGTTTCAATGCTTGCTCTTTGCTTACTGACTTTAAGAAATCTTTGTCTTTGCCTCTAAAAGGACCTCCAGAAGCTGTTAGGATAATTTTCTCAATGGGATTATGAAATTCACCAACCAGACATTGGAATATGGCTGAGTGTTCAGAGTCAACAGGGTAGATGTTTACGCCTTTTTCTCTAGCTAGCTTGGTGATCAGTTCACCAGCCACGACAAGTGTTTCTTTGTTAGCTAATGCGATTTGTTTTCCGCTTTCTATTGCCTTGATCGTAGGGATTAGTCCAGCATAACCTACAAGCGCGGTAAGTACCACGTCTATGTTATCCATTTCTACTACTTGACTCAATGCTTTTTCACCAGCAAACACTTTGATGTCAAGAGGTAATAGTACCTCTTTGACTTGGTCATAAAGTGCCTCATTGACGATTACTACACAGTTGGGCTTAAATTCAATAGCTTGTTGAATCAAAAGCTCACTATTGTTCTGTGCAGTGAGAACTTCTACTTCGAATTTTTCTGGGTGCGATCTGATGACCTCTAGAGTCTGTGTTCCTATACTGCCTGTGGAACCTAAAATAGCTACGCTTCTTTTTTCTGACATGAAAATTTTAATGCCTGTTTTTGGATTTGGAATATACTAGATGATTCTCCAAATCAGATTAATTGACTGACAAAATTACAAGGATCAAAGACTTTTCCACGTGATTTTTCAGTCTTTTTGACATTTCTTCGTTTAAGATAAAAAAACGGCTCTTTTTCTGATTGTTTGAAAGGACTGTACGTTAACTTTATCTTAAAAAACATTCATTAGGTAATTATGAAGAAATACTTGCAATTGACTCTACTTGCGTTTATAGCAGGAATTGCTGGGGCTTATGTTTTTGTGGTTTTCCTAAATCCCCAAAGTGTCCAGGACATGAATTCTGAGTATATGTATCCTTCGGCTTCATACAAGGTGAATTATGCCACAGAAAATCTCGAAAGACGAGATGTCAATACTCCTGTGTCATTTGTCGAGGCTTCTGAAGCAAGTACGCCATCGGTGGTATTTATTAAGAATTTTTCAGGGTCTGATTATAGGCGTTATAGTATTTTTGATTATTTCTTTGGCAATGGTCCCTCTCAAAGGGTCAGTACGGGTTCAGGTGTCATCCTAAGCAAAGATGGATACATTATCACAAATAATCACGTCATAGACAGAGCCGAAACGATAGAAGTAGTGCATCAAAAGCGCACCTACAAGGCAGAGCTCGTAGGCACAGATAAAAATACAGACATCGCAGTCCTGAAAATTGAAGCAGCAAATCTTCCCGCAATCAGGCAAGGAAGTAGTAGGACGCTTAGGATTGGGGAGTGGGTTATTGCAGTCGGGAATCCATTTAATCTGACTTCTACTGTGACAGCAGGCATTGTTTCAGCCAAAGAGCGTCAGATCAATATACTTGGTGGAGACTTTCCTCTTGAGTCTTTCATTCAGACAGATGCCCCTATTAATCCTGGCAACTCGGGAGGAGCATTGGTGAATACCAAAGGTGAGCTGGTGGGTATCAATACGGCAATTTTGTCAAGAACTGGATCATATACAGGGTATGGATTTGCTGTTCCAGTGGATATTGCAGTGAAAGTTGCCAATGACCTGATCAAATACGGAGAAGTTCAGAAGGCACTTCCTGGCTTAGATGTAGTAGAAATCACACCTGAATTGGCTGAAGAAATGAATCTCAAGACATTAGATGGGGTCATAGTTACGAATGTTTTAAGAGGAAGTGGTGCAGAGAAGGCTGGTATACAAAAAAATGATGTGATCATACAAATCGAAGGCTATCCTGTGGCTGGAAAAGGTAGCTTTGAAGAAGTTTTATCATATTACTACCCAGGAGATGAGTTGAATATGGTCTATTTAAGAAAATCAAATAGAAATAGTGCCAAATTGATTTTGCAAAATTTAGACGGAGGAACAGGCGTTCTCAAGAGAGAATATTATACTTCAAATCTCTTAGGAGCGAGACTTGAAGCCATCAATGCTATAGAAAGGGATAGGTTAGGGATTGATTATGGTGTAAAGATTTCTGCAATCAGCAGGGGATATTTGAGAGAACTAGGTCTCAATAGTGGTTTTGTTCTCACTCAGATCAATGGGGAACCTGCTCGCAATCCAGAAAAAGTAGGTAAGTTTTTGGAGGATTTCTCTGGAAGGCTTCGCTTGGAAGGAGTTTCCCCAAATGGTCAACCTTTTATGCAAAGCTATAGTGTGAGGTAGATTAAGGATTGTAGCGTGAGAGCGATTAGAAGTGAGAAGCGAGAGACGAGAGTTTAGACTTAAGATTCAAGACTCAAGAAGCGAGAAGCAAATGTCAAAGAAGCAAGATAGAGAAACATGTGCGTGTGAGACAAGAAAACAAGGGAATATCATCTAAATCCATGATGTGACTGAGAGTCGAAAAATGGGGTAAAAGAGTCTTTCTTGAAAGTTATTCCTTTTGGAGTTAGTAGTTTTCAGGAAGGTTTACTGTTAGAAAACGATTGGAAAGAAAATCTTGGAATCCAAAAATCTTCACAAGTCTATTAAATTAAAATCACCTTTGTTATAAAAAATTGCTTATGGAATAGGCATGATGCGATGTAAAAGTTATATTAGATTTTAATAAAAATATTACGCTATGAAACCCACTCCTTTAACCTTCGAGAAATGTTTTGTTGATTTTCAAGATGCATTAGAGCAATTGAAACATGAAGTTCAGAAAGCTAAGTCCCAAGATTTGAGTCAGAAAGATGAAGCAAAGATTGTTAGGAGTTTTGAATTGACGCATGAGTTGGCTCTGCAAACTATGACAGAGTTCTTTAGGCAACAAAAGCATAGCTTGAGGTTTTCGGGATCAAGAGATATTACAGTAGAGGCTTTTAATGAGGACTTGATCGACGATGGAAAAGGCTGGATGGATATGATCATCCTTAGGATCAAGTATAATCCAATTTATCCAGAAAGTGCTCAAAATGAGTTACTCGGAAGGGTGAAGAAGGATTTTATAAGTTTATTTGAGAATTTTGCAAGAAAGGTTTCTTCAAGAATAAATTAAATTAATTTTTTTATATACAATTGTAGCGTTTTAGAGTTTGATTACGTCTAGAGTTTGCGTGACCATATTTAATTTTATTTTACAAGAATTTTACCAAACTATATAAAATATGAAGAACTTCAACTCAAACTCGACTCTGATAGTATGGGGAATCATCGCCATATTTAGTGTTACATTTTTTTCATCATGCGAGGACCAAGTATCAAGCACTTATACTTATCGAGCGATGATGCCAGTATACCTTCAAATGAGTGATTTCCGTACAAATGAAGCCTTGATAGAGCCGGGAAGGCAATTGGAAAACCCTGGTAAAATTTATATTTATGGAGACTTTTTGTTGATCAATGAGCCTCAAAAAGGTATTCACATCCTTGATAATACAAACCCTTCAAGCCCTATAAGCCTCAATTTTATCAAAATTCCGGGAAATGTAGATCTCGCTGTAAATAGTAATATGCTCTATGCGGATAACTACTTGGACTTATTGGTTTTTGATATTTCCAATCCAAGAGCGATCAAGCAAGTACAAAGAGTCGAAGATGTATTTCAAAATATGATTACGGATGCTAGTAGTGGGACTTTTATGACTTTGAAAGATACAGTCTTGACAGGAGAATCCAATTTTATGAGTGGTTGGTGGGGAGGAAACTTTTTTTGGAATAGAGGAGGCATGCTATCATTTAGTAACGATGCAGCAAGTGTTTCAGGCGGAGAGAGTTATGGTCAAGGTGGTTCGATGGCTCGGTTTACCTTGATGAATGCTCACCTTTATGCAGTAGATGATTTTACTCTGAGGGTTTTTGACGTCCAAGACAAAGAAATGCCCAAGTTTCTAAGTACTATAAATCTTGGTTGGGGTATTGAGACTATTTTCCCTTTTCAAAACAGACTTTTTATAGGTTCGAATTCAGGAATGCACATCTATGACGCTACTGAGCCTTCATCTCCTACCAAGATGTCGGTATATGAACACGTCACTGCCTGCGATCCAGTAGTCGTCAACGAACAGCATGCCTTTGTGACCTTAAGATCAGGAGTGAATTGTAGGTTTGGTGTAGATGAGCTTCAAGTATTAGATATTACGAATTTATATCAGCCTAAGCTGCTGAAGTCTTATGCAATGCTTAATCCTCATGGCTTAGGTTTAGCAGGAGATGTTCTTTATCTAGCAGAAGGGAAACATGGTTTGAAAAGTTTTAATGTAGCAGATGTTTTGGCAATAGATAAAAATCAGCTTGAGTATTTGAAATCCCTAAAGTCTGTGGATATCATTCCAGGTCCAAAGTCATTGATAGTGATTGGTCCAGATGGTGTTTGCCAGTTCGATTACTCTAACCCAGGTAAATTGATACAGTTGAGCTGTATAGACGTGAAGAATCCGGTGGTGGTATGATGAAATTAACTTTTTGTGTATTAATCCAAATTTTGGTAATGAGCCAATTTGCCTTTGGTCAGAAGGCAGTTGGCTCATATTTGCATCATATAGAACTAGGTGCAATTTCAGGTAGGTTGAACAATAGCATAAGGCTTGACTATTCGATTCAATCATTTCATGGTATCCAACTTGATCAGAAAAATAAGCTTGGTTTTTTTGTAGGCTTTGACTCTTATCCTAAGCAAGTCTTGATGCCTCTTGGTTTTGGATGGCGAAGTTCCCTGAATCCTAATAGGAGAAATAGTTTAAATATAGGACTTGATTTAGGGTATGGTTCGTCCTGGCTGGATAGGAAAGAAATAGAAGGTGTTTTTGAGAAATGGAATGAGGGAGGGGTTATGCTTAGTCCTTTGGTTGGGATTGTAAGAAAATCAAAGAATGGTACTATGGCCTATACTTGGAATTTAGGATTCAGAAAGCAGTTTGCTTCTACTTTTGAGGGAGTAAGGTCTTCCGGACTTAGTACCATTGAGGGGATTCGTCCTGGGTATGATTCGATTTTTGAAGAGAGCTATGTGTTCAACAGCCTTACCCTCAGATGGGGCATTCTTTTTTAAGTTTTTTGTCAGGTAATCATTATCTTGCTTGAAATTTAGACAAGATATGCTAGAAGTAATCGGCTTAGTCAAAAAGTATGACAAGCAAAATGCTGTCAACGATATCTCTTTTTCACTTCAAGGAGGAGAAGTGGTGGGCTTGTTAGGTCCAAATGGAGCGGGTAAAAGTACAACCATGAAATGTATCGTGGGATTGTTACGAAAAACAGCTGGAGAGGTGTATATAGGTGGTCACGATCATCTGAGTGTAGAGGCTAAGCGATTTTTTTCTTACATTCCAGAGACACCAAGTGTATATGATTTGCTTACTGTACAAGAACACATGCAGTTCATTGCACAAGCATATGGCCTATCTGATTGGAAGACGAGAGCTACAGCGCTTTTTGAGTACTATGATTTACATGACAAAAAGGATAAGCTAGGGAGAGATCTTTCTAAAGGAATGAGGCAAAAAGTTTCTATTTGCTGTGCTTTACTTCCTGATCCACAGTTATTGTTTTTTGATGAGCCTATGATAGGCTTAGACCCAAAAGCTATCAGGAATACAAAAAAGATTTTCAAAGATTTAAAAGATCAAGGGAAAACAATTTTGGTAAGTACTCATTTGATAGATTCGGTAGAAAGTATTGCAGACAGAATCATGATCATGAAAGACGGAAGTATTGTTGGGAATGATACTTTGGAAAAGCTGAAGCTACAAATGGTAGAGGCAGGTTATAGTTTGGAAGATTTATTTTTAGAATTGACAAAAGATGAATGAAATCAAGTTACTGTTCAGAAAGGATATCCTCATTCTGTTCAATAATATCAAACTGATCCTCAAGAATCCATTAAGGCTTTTGCCTTATTTGTTTGTGGTTGGGTACTTTAGTTTTTTCTATTTCAGGAGAACAGTGAAGTCCACAGAGTCCATGCCTGAGGTGGATTTGGATCAGATACAAGATGCTGCAAATGCACTAGATGTAGTTCCAGATAAGTATTATGCAAAGCTGGCCGTGATCGGAGGGTTGACCTTGATAGCAGTAGCCGTTTTGATGTTTCAATTGTTTCGAGCTACGAAGAAAAATATCAGTTTTTTTACGATGGCGGATGTGAATATGCTGTTTACTTCACCAGTTTCACCTTCCAATATTTTGATATATTATATGATCAGATCTATTCTGCCTGTTTTGGGAGGGAGTATTTTTTTTATGCTATATGCAAGTGCACAGGTAGTGAATCAGATTGGGATGGGTATTGCTGAAGTGATTATGATGGGGTTCGGATTGGCCTTGTTTGTGTTTATGCTATTTCCATTGAAGTTTTTGATATATACTTTACACACCAAGTACAATGTTTTAGATTATGTCAAGAGAGGTGTCTTTGTACTAGGTTTGATATTGTTTTTGATGATAATCATACCAGGTTTGATGGCAGATAAATTTTGGCATGGTATGTTTGCTTGGATTGCATCTCCATGGTTTGATTTCTTTCCTTTGGTAGGGTGGAGTAGGGCTATTATGCTTTATCCTTCTCATGAGAATATATGGTTGGTGACTGGTTTTTCTACCGTATATTTTCTGGTTTTTGGGCTAGTTCTTCATACTGTAATACGCCATTCGGGATATTATTATGAAGATGTATTGGAATCCACAAAAAGTAAAGAGGAAGCCAAAGAAAAAGTAAAGGGCAAGAAAGAAGCTAATGAGTCTAGCTTGAGTCTAAATGCTAAAAAGCAGCTTGATGTTCCAGATTTTGGCTTTGGAGCCAAAGCTTTGTATTGGAGGAATTATGTACATAGTTCCAGACAAGATTTTCATCCACTTTTTGGACTTTATGGATTAGGATTTGCGGGCTTGTCATTTATATTTGCAGGCCTTACATACTTTGATTGGTTTTCACATCAAGTGATTTATTTTTATTTGTTGATTTTGATTTTTATCTATTGGATAGCTGGAATGGGAAGAAACAATGTAGGGGATTTGAAGAAGCCGTATTTTATCCTTATTCCAGCTTCATGGGCTGCTAAGTTTTGGAATCTGATCAAATTAGACTTAATGCAGACCTTAATTTTTGCGTTAATATTGATAGTTCCTACTGTTTTTATCGCTAAGTTGAGTCTTTTACTTATTCCAGCATTTGTCTTAGCCATGTTGATGTTTTATTTATCAGGGTTTGCGATGACTACTGTGACCAATGTTGGTTTTGAAGAAGGGTGGGATAGGAAACTGATCAAACCTGTGATGACGATTGGGGTGTTGCTGTTTGGTTTCGTGCCAGCCATTGGTACGGGTCTTTTTGTATTTATCATCAGCAAGCAGTTTGCTTATGGAATGATTGGGATTTGTGTTGGGATGGCTTTGGTGACTGGTGTGATGCTACATGTAGCCATGGATTTGATCAGCAAGATAGAGTTCAAAGAGCAAGAGGGGTGAGTGTAATACTTGCATCAATATAGAAAAAAGTGTGTTCATGTAATTTCTAATGAATTAAATCTTTTAAAGTCTCTTCTCGTACCGTTCAGAGTAATATATAATCCATTGTATTTTGTTGGTAATCAATTGTTTGGTGAATTGTTTAAATCGTAGACATAGATGTTATTGTCTTTCTCAAAAGGTAAATAGCAATAGACCTTATTTTTTTTGAAATCTACTGCAAACGATTCAATAAACTTATCGTCAGATAAACTGTACTTAGTTATAAGATTTCCTTCCCAGTCAAAAACCAAGAAGTTTAAATCAGAATAAGAATAGTTTGAATAAATATCTTCTGAAGTATTGTTGTAGCTTAAGCCAAAGATATAATCCTCATTGGAGTCTAATTCACTGATATAGTGTTTTGAATCAAATTTGCCGCTCTTAGCATATGCTATCAGTGCATTTTCGATACTTTGAGTGTTATCATAATATATGCTTTTAAGTCTTTCAAGATGGAAATTATATAATTCAAGATTTGGAATCAGAAGAGTAGCAGCTGCAATTTTTTGTTTTTTTTCATTTACCGCAATCGCTGATCTGTATATTGGATATAGTAAAGATTGATCTAATTTATAGTTTAATTCGGGAGTATATGAGATGCTTTGAAAAGCCTTGTCTTGCTTGTTGTAAAGCGTGAATTTATGAGATCCTTCAGGAATTCCTAAATAGAATTCAGGTGAATCGTAATAAAAATGCAAGTAATAAAAATCCTTTTCTTCTAAGCGGTATTGTTTATGGAAGTTCTTTTTTTGATCAATCATCCCTAGTAGATTGATTTTATTTAACTCAATCTTTTGATAATCATACAATGTAATTTCGGGAGTGCCATCTAACTCATCAAAAGATACTTGTTTAAGTAAATATGGATCAGCAAAATCAAGTTCTCCATGACCATTATTCCCATATTCACCCAGTAATTTAAAACTATTTGTACTATATACTTTTAAAATTTTTTCATGGTTTTGTTGAATTACCAAAAATGTATCAACAACCATTAAATTGACGTTTTTTTTGCTGTATACTATTATGTCTTCAATGGCTTTTCCTTGAATAGATATTTCCTCAGCAAAGGTCAAAATTGATTCTTTGTTATTTTTGCAGCTAGTTATAGAAAATAATATTGTAGCAGCTATTGATAATTTTAAAAAGCACGGAATATTTTTTTCTATTAATTCCCGAATCATATTAAATCGATTTTTTAATTGTTTGAACTTTAGTTCAATTAATAATTTAAGGGTGTTATGTTGGGAATTTGATGATAGAACTAAATTTTTGCATAAAATTTTAATGATTGAATGTCCATTTTGTGGGTAATTAATGTGAATAATGCATTTCATTTGCCATGGCTTCTTGATATAAATATACAAAATTTAAAGACTTTTTTAGTTTTGAAGTATTTTGTATTAATTGAATGCTTTATCCTAAAAATAAAGATCGGGAATTATTTTAAATTCTTATTTATTTCTTCTGATTCAGGCTTATGCTAAAGGGTTTAGATGCATGATCTATCGGAATCCTGTCCTCTAAAAACTCAACACCTTCCTTTCTACTTTAAAATTATTTGTAACTTGCCCTGAAATTAGCAATAGCGATCTTATGATTTACAATTCAATAATAGAGACAATAGGTAATACACCTCTTATCAGACTGAACAATCTGAACAAAGGTATCAAAGGAGATATCTTAGTGAAGGTAGAATATTTCAATCCGGGGAATTCTATGAAAGATAGGATGGCGATCAAGATGGTAGAAGATGCAGAGAAGGAAGGAATATTGAAGCCAGGGGGAACAATCATCGAGGGCACTAGTGGTAATACAGGGATGGGATTAGCCCTTGCGGCCATTGCCAAAGGGTATAAGTGTATCTTTACCATGGCTGATAAGCAATCTAAAGAGAAAATAGATATTTTAAAGGCTGTGGGGGCTGAGGTAATTGTATGTCCTACCAACGTGTCTCCTGAAGATCCAAGGTCGTATTATTCTGTGGCTAAAAAGCTCAATCAAGATATACCTAATTCATTTTATCCAAATCAGTACGACAACTTGTCAAATTGGAAGGCGCATTATGAAACCACAGGTCCTGAAATCTGGAAGGATACAGAAGGGAAAATCACCCATTATGCAGCAGGAGTAGGTACTGGGGGGTCGATGTGTGGTACAGCCAGGTATCTAAAAGAACAGAATCCTGATATCATCACTGTAGGGATAGATACTTATGGATCTGTGTTCAAGAAATACAAAGAAACAGGCGTGTTTGATGAAAACGAAATCTATCCTTATTTGACAGAGGGAATTGGAGAAGACATTTTGCCTAAAAATGTGGACTTTGATATGATTGATCATTTTGTAAAAGTTACGGACAAAGATTCTGCTGTGATGACCAGAAGGCTTTCTAGAGAAGAAGGACTTTTTGTGGGTTGGTCTTGTGGTTCTGCTGTACATGGTGCATTGGAGTATGCCAAAGAACACTTGAAAGAAGGAGATACTATGGTGATTATTTTGCCAGATCATGGTACAAGGTATTTGGGAAAGGTATATAATGATGATTGGATGAGAAATCATGGTTTCCTGGAAAACAAAACCTTCGGTACTGCTAGAGATATATTATCATCTAGAAATGGCAGTTATCAACTTGTCGTTACGCAGAAGTCAGATAAAATCAAAGATGCCATTGCCTTGATGAACAAGACAAGTGTGTCACAAATACCCGTAATGGAAGATGGCCATGTGGTAGGATGCTTGACAGATAATAAGTTGTTAAGCAAAATCATTGAGAACCCAGAGCTGAAAGATGCACCTGTATCTGAGGTAATGGAAGATTCTATGAAATTTGTGGCTTTGGATAGTACTTTGGATGTATTGTCCTCTATGGTGGACAAGGAAAAAGCAGTATTGGTAAGGGATGATCATCATCAGATTCATATCATTACCAAACATGATATTTTAGAAGCCATTACCAAATAGACAATCGGTGTATAAGTTTATTATATAATTGTATTTAGGTTACTTGAGAAAAGTCGAACTTCTTTAGAAGTTTTTGGAAACTGGCTTTAAGCAGGTTTAATAGATGAAGACATGATGATTATAGACCCAAAAAATGCAACGGCAGGAGAGTTTCAAGCAATATTACAAGGTGCAGTAGCTCCTCGTCCAATTGCATTTGCTAGTACCATTGACACTGATGGTCAAGTAAACTTGAGCCCTTTCAGCTATTTCAATGTATTCAGTGCAAACCCACCAATTTTGGTATTCTCTCCGGCAAGAAGAGTTCGTGACAATACCAATAAGCATACCCTAGAAAATGTAGAGGCAGTAAGGGAGGTTGTGATCAATATTGTGAGTTTTTCTATGGTAGAGCAAATGTCTTTATCCTCCACTGAGTATGAAAAAGGGGTTAATGAGTTTCAAAAATCTGGATTGACAGAAGAACCTTCACTATTGGTCACCCCTCCAAGGGTAAAAGAAGCTCCTGTTGCATTTGAATGCAAAGTGACTGATATAATCTCGCTCGGAGATCAAGGTGGAGCGGGCAATTTGGTGATCTGTGAAGTGCTACTTGCTAGAGTCAAGGAGGAAGTCCTAGATGCCAAGGGAAGTATTGATCCTTTTAAGCTTGATGCAGTGTCCAGGATGGGAGGGAATTGGTATTGTAGGGCCAATGGCGCAGCTTTGTTTGAGATTCCAAAGCCTCTCAGAACCAAAGGTATTGGCGTAGACCAGATTCCTGATGCTATCAAAAATAGCCATGTTTTGACGGGGAATAATCTTGGGAGGTTAGGGAATGTAGAAGCTTTGCCTTCCAAATTCGATATTTTAAATTATGGTGACCGTCCTGAAATCGCAGAGATGAAAGTGCGTTTTCAAAATGATCCAGAAAGTCTTCAATATTACCTGCAAGAGCATGCCAAAGAATTGTTAGAGCAAGGCTTGGTAGCGGAAGCTTGGATGGTTTTATTGCAAACTTAACCATATGGTAATTTCGTAGGTAAACTTGAATAAAGAGAGATAATAAAAAAGGGGAGCTTTTGACTCCCCTTTTTTATTATTTGATGATCAGATCATATGGGGTTCTGTACAAAGTTCCTTCGTACTTTTGTAGCTTATCCAATTGATGTATAATAGGATAGAGGTCTCCATACTTGTTTTTCAAGTATTTTACTTGGACATCATTCCCAATCGTAGAAAAGAGTGTTTCAAACCATGTTTTTTGTTGAGGTAAGTAGACTATTTTAAAGTCGTCAGCCACTTCAGCTTTTGCAGCAGCCACTTGAATAGCATCTTCCAGTCCACCGAGTAGATCAACCAGCCCGTTTTCTTTGGCTTGGATTCCTGACCACACTCTGCCACTAGCTACTTGAAGTACTTGTTCTTTTTCCATGCTTCTCCCTTCTGCTACTCTAGAGATAAACGTATCGTATCCGTCATTTACCGATTCTTGATAGATTGATTTTTCTAAGTCAGTTAACTTTCTTGTGACACTTAGAAAATCAGAGAGCTCTCCAGTTTTTACCACATCTGTGGTTATACCTAGTTTATTTTTTAGCAATCCTTCTGCATTGAACCATAATCCAAAAATCCCGATAGAGCCAGTGATTGTATTTGGTTGAGCAAAAATAGTGTCCGCAGGTGCAGCGATGTAATAGCCTCCCGAAGCAGCAACTTCACTCATGGAAGCAATGATTGGTTTTTCTTTTTTTGCTTCACTTAGTGCTCTCCAGATAACTTCCGATGCCAATGCTGACCCTCCTGGGGAGTTGATTCTAAGTACAATCGCTTTAATGTCTTTATCATTTTTCGCTTTATTGATCTCTTGTACGAGGGATTCAGAAGCGATCACACCTTCAGATTTTCCGCTTACGATTTCGCCTTCTGCGATGATCACAGCAATTTTATTTTTAGAGAGTTTGTTTTTTGATTTTGCTGATTTATTGATTGTAGTGACATTTATGGTGTTGATTTTATCATCTTCATCAAGTTCCAGTTTTTCTTTGATCAGATCTCTTACCTGATCTTCGTACCACAGACCGTCTACTAAGCCTAGTTCAAGAGCATCTTTGTTTTTGCGAACTAGCATTTTGCTATTGATTACCTTCAGGCTATCGACTGGTATACCTCGACTATCTGCCACTTTGCTGATGGCAAAGTCATTCAGATCATTCAAAAATGCAGTGGTTTGTAGCCTGTTTTCTTCACTCATTTTGTCCAACAAAAATGGCTCAACAGCACTTTTGAACTCTCCAACTCGAAAGACAACTGGCTCTACCTCGAGTTTTTCAAAAAGTCCCTTGAAAAAAGTGATCTCACTTGAAAAGCCATTGTATTCAATTCCTCCTTGTGGATTGAGGTAAACTTCGTCAGCGACAGAGCTCAGGAAATATCCGCTCTCGGAATAGATTTCATCATATGCTATGATGAACTTTCCTGATTCTTTGAATGCGATCAGCTCATTTCTCAACTCTTCTAGCATGGCTTGACCAGCGAACACCATCCCTGTTCGCAAATAGATACCTTTGACATCATCTTGCTCTTTGGCAGTAGTGATGGCTGTCTTTAAGTTTGTTAACCCAACTGTAGATACCGAAGTGAAAGGTCCAAATGAAGATAGGTCAATGTCATCATCATTTGTTCTCTCTACAATGCTTCTACCATTGAGGTCTAGCACCAAGACCGTCTTTTCCTTGATTTTTACTTCACTATCCGAAGAAGATGCTATGGCTATGATCCCCACTAAAATAAAAAAACTCAATACAGTAAAGACTAATAAGCCAACGATTACTGCTAAAACATTCCCTAGAAATTTCATGCATATTATGTTTAAGCTACTAAAATACTGTATTTTTATTTATGGATAAACTACAAGAGGAAATAAATCCTTTGCATCAAGTAGTCTTGCTCATTGGAGGAAACCTTGGGGATAGGTTTAGATTGATAGCTGATGCTAAGAGGAAAATACTAAAGGAAATTGGGGAGGTAAAAAAACAATCTTCCCTATATGAGACTGCTGCATGGGGTGAAAAATCTACCATGGATTTTATCAATCAAGCTCTGCTTATATATACCACTTTGAGTGCGCAAGAAGTACTTCATGTAGCTTTGAGTATTGAGAAAAGCTTGGGGAGAGAGCGTGTTGAAAAGTGGGGGGATAGAACAATGGATATTGATGTCATATTCTATGGTGACAGCATCATCGATGAACCAGACCTCATTATCCCCCATCCATTCATGAAAGAAAGAAAGTTTGTACTAGTACCAATTGTGGAGATTTTACCTGACTGGATACACCCTGTTTTGAAAATGAGTATGAAAGAAATGCTGTCAGCATGTGAAGATCAATGTGATGTTCGAGAGATTAGGGAAGGGGAGTAGTAGTAGTAGGAATATTAAAAAATCTATTTTTTGAAGTTTATCCCAAGATCCAATTCAGCAAACTTACCCGAGAGTTCTGGAAGGTTCATTATCTTGATGTCTAAAATTTGACAGATTGCAGGAATTTTTTTGAATAGTTTCAGATCATTTTCTGAATTGCTCTCCTCTGTCACAATAAAAACCTCTTCATCAGGAAAATCCTTAGCCATGTGCTGACTATGCATAATCATTTTTGCATCGGCTGATTCCAAAAATCTAGACTTTTGAACTTCGAACGCTGTATCGGTTAATCGTTTCAACTGACCAAGAATTGTGAATTGGTTTTTTCCTTTAAAGATGGATGTTCTACATATTCAAAAACCAAATATTGTATAGAGCAAATTTATCAATTAAGGCATTGAGAAATTTCTTTGGGTCTTTTTTGAAGCGGGGCATTAATAGTTCAGGAACCTTGTCTGCTACCGAAACAGGATTATCATAACTGAGGAACACAGGAAGTTTTCTTTCTAGATTGATGTCAGATAGTTTGGCCAATCCAGAAAGAGAAATCTTGAGGTCTTCAAACTGACTGACGATTTTTTTTTGAAGCAAGATTTAGAATTGTTCCGAATTTTTCTTTCCGAAAAAAAATACTTGACTCCTTACTGATGACTGGTGGAGTTGGATCAAGGTAATAAGAGAGCCCTTTCTTGAAAATCTTATCAATCCGCTTAGGATGATTGATTTGTATTTCTTCTTTGAAAACAGCTTCCCAAGTCAACGGATATTTTAACCCCTCACCACATCAAGTATAAAAAAAATCAAGGCTGCCACTAAACTAGAGGCAGCCTGGAGTAATCAGTATTGGTTTTCGCTGATTTAGATGCTAGAAACTTCCGCTTCTTTATGAATTTTTTTAACTAATCCTTGGAGGACTTTTCCGGGACCACATTCGATGAATTCGGTTGCACCGTCTTCAACCATTTGTTGCACAGACTGTGTCCATTTCACGGGTGCTGTGAGTTGCGCAATCAGGTTTTGCTTGATTTCATCCACGTCACTGATACCTGTAGTACTTACATTTTGGTATACAGGACAAGTGGGTTGGTTGAAAGTGGTATTCTCTATAGCAGATTGAAGTTTCTCTCTGGCGGGTTCCATCAAAGGGGAGTGGAATGCTCCTCCTACAGGGAGTGGTAGAGCTCTCTTGGCACCTGCCTCTTTCATTTTTTCACAGGCGATATCTATTCCTTTATTGGAGCCAGATATTACCAATTGACCTGGGCAGTTGTAATTAGCTGCTACCACGATTTCATCGTTGATACTTGCGCATATTTCTTCGACTTTTTCATCAGCTAGACCTAAGATCGCAGCCATCCCAGAAGGGTTGATCTCACATGCTTCTTGCATGGCCAAAGCGCGTTGGTAAACAAGTTTAAGACCATCTTCGAATGCCAAGGTTCCGTTAGCCACCAATGCCGAGAACTCTCCCAAAGAATGTCCTGCTACCATGTGAGGCTTGAATTGCTCATTTGTTTTGGCTAGGATTACAGAATGAAGGAAAATTGCTGGTTGCGTGACTTTGGTTTGTTTCAAGTCCTCATCACTCCCATGGAACATGATATCTGTAATGCTGAAACCTAAAATTTCATTTGCTTTATCAAATAAAGCTTTGGCTTTTGGGTTTGATTCATACAGCTCTTTTCCCATTCCAGAAAATTGTGCTCCTTGTCCTGGAAAAACATATGCTCTTTTAGTCATAAAATTTATTTTAAATTAAAAAGGTGTTTCTTGATTTAGACACCTAGATCGTAAATTTCTCGGATTTCTTTTAGAATTTTTTCGTGATCGAGTTTGAGATCAATTAGCTTACCTTCTGCTACATCAAATACCCATCCATGTACTTTAAGCCCTCTTTTCCTTACTGCTTTTTGCACGACGGCTGTTTTGAGTACATTGACACACTGCTCTTGTACATTGAGTTCTACCAGCCTGTTGTAGCGTGCAGATTCATCCTCGATTGCATTCAATTCTTTTTTATGAAGCCTATATACATCTCGGATATTTCTAAGCCAAGGGTTTAGTATTCCTAGATCAGAGGCGTTCATAGCAGCTTTTACCCCACCACATTCATAATGACCACATACTACAACATGATCTACACCTAGGTTATCTACGGCATAGTTGAGTACAGACATAGAATTTAAATCTATACTGATGACCATGTTTGCGATGTTTCGATGTACAAAAACCTCCCCAGGCTGAACACCCATCAAGTCTTCTGCACTAACCCTACTGTCTGAACACCCAATATAAAGAATGTCAGGATTTTGACCTTTTGCCAGTTCCTTAAAATAATTTGGGTCTTTTTCTAGTTTACTTTCTATCCACGTAGCGTTATTCTCAAATACTTTTGCGATGTCCATGTTTATATTTTATGTTCTATATAAATTTTGCTTTTTCTTCTTCTGTGGGCAACCTACACGTTTCTTTTTTCCCAAACCATCTATATCTATTTTTTGCTACCCAGTCATATAGAGGATCTCTTACAAATCTCGGCAAAATTATAAAACCATATAACAACGGCCACAATCCTGAAAGATTTTTTGCGATTTTCAGTGCAGCTGTGCTTCTGTAATACACTTCATCAGCTGATACCAAAATCAAAGAGTCTAGATACGACTCGTCAATTTGATAGTTTTTTAAAATTTCCTTCACCTTATCATCTTGCAAAGCACCGACTTTAAATCTATTTTTCTTATCGTTTCGGATAATGAAATCTATAGCATCGTTGCAAAGATTACAGACTCCATCGAATAATACTATATGATACTTGTCTTGTATTCTCATCTGATAAGTTGAATGGTTCCTTTCATTTTTCTCTCCCTCAAGTTTGGATCAAAAGTGTCAAACCTCACCACAGCACTATAGAAATATGTGCCTGCTGGAAGATCTTTCCCATTTTTGTCTTTTCCATCCCAGTTGATATAAATGTTTGCCTCAGTAGAGGTCATACTATTATAAGTATATACTTCTACTCCCCATCGATTGACAATAAAAATCTCCACTGCTTTGACAAATCTCGGACATTTTGCAAATGGATTGTCGAATGCCATAAAGGTATCATTGGCTCCATCTCCATTTGGCGTAAATGCATTTGGAAGTTCGTAATTAGGGCAATTGTCCACACAGACGATATTGCTTGGATCACTTTCATTCCCAGACCTATCTACTGCTGTGAGGTAGTAGCAGCCCTTATAGGTAGGTAAGTTTGTAATTCTTGTCGAATTGGTAAGGGCAGAATAAGTTTCTATCAGTGTAAAAACCCCTTCTTCTCCGTCTGGACTGAAGTATAATCTGAATGAACTCAACTCCGTATCACATACACCGCTAAAATCTCCCTCCCAACTCAAGTCATGTTCGAATACATTAAATCCACAGGTTTTATCTGAAAGATATTCTGTACAATCTGGACCCTCGAAAGTTAACACTGGAGGACATGGGAGTCTATCATCGTCTGGTCTTGCACATATGATCTGACTTTTGTTTTCTAAAGGATAGGTCAGTAGATCTATATTGTAAGAACCCTTGGTGACTACGTAATAGCAATATTCTATTTCTTTATTCAATGGGATGCCATTATGATTGCCATTGTCTAAGAAGGTAAAACCACCATTGGTGACATCGACTTCAGCAATGAGGGTGAAATTCTCCTCATCCTGTGCCTCAGGATCAGTTTTGTTTCTATATACTTCATGTCTGAATGAAGAGACAGCGTTGTTCCATGGTACATTAAATGACCAATTCAATTCTATGGCCTCATTGATAATCACAGGCTCTAGGCGCACGGATGAAGCCACACTGGAACTATCTATAAGTGTATTGTTCTCTCTTAGCAAGACTTTATAATTGTACACTAGATTTTCTGTATTCAGTCCAGTATCTGTATAGACAGTGTCCGAAGTAGTTATAATAGTTTGCCTATTTTGATTACCTGAAAATCCAGTACTTCTAATGAGTTGGTAAGTAAAAGGTCCAGGGAACTGTATTGGGTCAATGTCGTAAGGAGGAGTCCATCTCACCAAAATTTCTCCATCGTCAGTGCTTGTGTTTTCTACACTCACATTGGTTATTAGTGGTACGTCTACATCTATTGTTACGCAGAATTCTTCTGAGACTATACTTTCTCCCAATCGTGGGGTAGGAAAAGTAGCAACTAGTCGGTAACAATAGGTGTTGCCAGGTGCTAAGCCTTCTCCTTCGTAGTCATCGAGGAAATTGAAGGTGTTCATGTCTGTAGTTCCTACCAATACATAACCATCCCTAATGCCTGTTTCGCATGATTCAGGTTCATAAGGATCACTGTTTAAGCGTCTCCACACTTGCATGGTTTGGGCGGTTGACCCACAGGAGTACGGATCCCATTTTATATCTACTGATCTTCCTTGCTCTTGGACGATATCATCGATGACTGGTGGAGGTCCTACTACAGTGATATTCCAAGTTTTGATATCTACTAATGCTGGACCAGAGCTGGGCTGGTCAGTTATTCTTACCCTAACTTGATAAGGCCTTTCTCGCACATGACTACACACCGTTTGCCAATTAAAATTGACTATTCCGGGGCTTGGTTGAAAGGTGGATTCTGGAGAGTAACTTGCTGGAGAAGAGGTTATTTCTATTGGGTCTCCAAAGATTTCTATTTTTATAGGATTTCCATCTGGGTCAGATCCTTGAATAATCTCTTCAATATTGGTGCCTGCTACTACGCAGATATCTTCTGGCATTACCAACTCGGGTCTCCTGTTGTTCGTGTTTTCGATAATGATCTGCATATCTCTGACCACATAGCCAATGAGGACAAAGCTTCCATTGATTTTCCTGTATTCTTCTATCCTAAAGGCTACATTATATTGTCCAGCAAGACCAGGAGCATCCCAAATCAAATCGCCAGTAAGTGGATCTAGCGTTAAAAATGGAGGGGTAGTTCCATCCTCTCTTTGAAAGCTGAATGCTGATGATGCGGGGCTGCTATAACCATTTACTGTTCTTTGAAAATCTTGTTTTGGAATATCCATACGGTAGGCTAGGCTATCGCCATCCGGATCATATGCCCCAGGATTGTGGATATATCTGATATTTACTCCTCCATTGTCCACGGGCGGTATTGTCAAAACCGGTGAATTATTTACTCCAAAGAATGGATCTATTCTAATCATAGTTTCGACGTAGAAAGGTGTTTCTACTGAATTATCCATATTCAGCGTGTTATCATTTCTATTGAATTCTTTGAATCTGATGATGTATTCCCCAGGTCCTTGATAAGTATGTGTTATTACGAATGTATTCTTCTCGATCTGATTTCCCAATGGTTCGACTAAGATAAAGTCACTTTCTGTGTTGAGTGCCACTTCTCTTCCATCACCAAAGTTTATGTTTCCAGGCCCAAATATGACATTTGAACGTGTATCTGTGTAACCTACTACGGTGATTCTGTAGGTCAAGGATTGGGTAGAAACCCTTTCGGCTATGATCTCCCCAGCTCGGATGTGGGTGGCAGATGCATGATGACTATATGCTATAGCAATCAAGACCATTAGGGATAAAAGTAAAGATTTGATTTTCATGGATGTCTTTCTTATAACATTACAAGATATACGAAAATAACTAAAGGGAGTAGAAATTTATTACCTAATATCAAACAATAAAATTAGACACTTGGTTACTAATTCAAACAAAAACGTTCAAAACCCTTCAAAATTGGTGGTTTATTTAGAACGTTTTAAAATAAGTTTAAAGCATTGGGCTTTGATTGTTTGCTAAACTTTCCAAATGTAAATTTGAGCCCAAAGTATAAACTGTAAACATTTTACAATTAAATAAAACATATGAGCTGGGTATCTAAGACCTTAAGTAGCACATTGGGCCAGAAAGTTTTGATGGCCCTCACTGGATTATTTCTAATTCTATTCTTGGTAGTACATTTAGCAGGTAATCTCCAGTTGTTATTCCCTGACGGAGGGGAATCATTCAATAAGTATGCAGCCAATATGGCCAACAACCCGCTTATCAGGGTGGTGTCTATTGGGAATTTTGCTTTTATCCTGATTCACGTGATCTATTCGATCATTCTTACCAAAAGGAACAAGCAATCTAGACCAGTGGCTTATGCAGTTACAAAACCTTCTACCAATTCTGCCTGGGCTTCGAGAAACATGGGGATATTGGGGACGATTATCCTGATATTTTTGCTCGTTCACCTCAAAGGGTTCTACTATGAGATAAAATTCGGTTCAGTCCCAATGGCTTCATACGATGGAGAAGAATATAAAGATGTCTTTGCAATCGTGGCAAATGCCTATTCAAACATCCTTTATGTAGCATTCTATGTAGTGAGTATGGGCTTCTTGGCGTTTCACCTTTCTCACGGTTTTGCAAGTGCATTTCAGACTTTGGGTTTGAATCACGTCAAGTATTCACCTTTGATCAGAAAGGTTGGATTAGGATTCTCGATCTTGATACCTGCTTTATTTGCATTGATACCATTGGTGATGTTTTTTCAAAACCAGTAAGCTGTTCGTTAGTTAATTAAGAAGAATTTAAAATCAATATTCAATGATACTTGATTCCAAAATACCACAAGGGCCATTAGCCGAAAAGTGGACCAAACATAAATTCAATATTAAGCTGGTGAATCCAGCGAATAAAAGAAAATACGATGTAATTGTAGTAGGTACAGGACTTGCTGGAGCTTCTGCTGCGGCATCTCTAGCAGAGCTAGGATACAATGTAAAGGCATTTTGTTTCCAAGATAGCCCTAGAAGGGCTCACTCTATTGCTGCTCAAGGAGGTATCAATGCTGCTAAAAACTATCAAAATGATGGGGATTCAGTATATAGGCTTTTTTATGATACGATCAAAGGGGGAGATTACAGAGCTAGGGAGGCTAATGTTTATCGCCTTGCGGAGGTATCTGTAAATATTATAGATCAGTGTGTCGCTCAAGGTGTACCTTTCGCAAGAGAATACGGGGGGCTTTTAGCAAACAGATCTTTTGGTGGAGCACAAGTTTCAAGAACTTTTTATGCCAAAGGTCAGACAGGTCAGCAGCTTTTGCTTGGTGCTTACTCAGCTTTGAGTAGGCAAGTAGCCAATGGAAAGGTGAAGCTATATCCAAGAACAGAAATGATGGATGTGGTAATGATCGATGGCAAAGCACGAGGTATAGTGACCAGAAATTTGGTGACAGGAAAAATCGAGTCGCATAGTGCACATGCCGTTCTTCTTTGTACTGGTGGCTATGGAAATGTATTTTTCTTATCTACCAATGCAATGGGTTCAAATGTGACGGCAGCTTGGAGAGCACACAGAAAAGGGGCATTCTTTTCCAACCCTTCATTCACACAAATTCACCCAACTTGTATTCCTGTGTCGGGAGATCATCAGTCGAAATTGACTTTGATGTCAGAATCATTGAGAAATGATGGAAGAGTTTGGGTTCCAGCCACTGTAGAGATTGCTGAAAAGCTCAGAAAAGGGCAAATCAACGCTAATGACATTAAGGAAGAAGATAGGGATTATTACTTGGAAAGGAAATATCCTTCATTCGGGAATCTTGTCCCTCGAGATGTAGCTTCTAGAAATGCCAAATATGTGTGTGATGAAGGAAGAGGTGTAAATGAAACAGGAGAGGCAGTTTTCTTGGATTTCAGAGATGCCATCAAGAGAGATGGAAGAAATGTAATCGAAGCAAAATACGGCAACCTGTTCGATATGTATATGCAAATCACAGGAGATAACCCTTACGAGGTCCCTATGATGATCTATCCAGCAGTACACTATACCATGGGTGGTCTTTGGGTTGATTATAACTTGATGACGACTATTCCAGGTTTGTATGCATTAGGAGAGGCTAATTTCTCTGACCACGGAGCAAACAGGCTGGGAGCTTCTGCATTGATGCAAGGCTTGGCAGATGGCTACTTTGTGATTCCTTATACTATTGGTGATTATTTGGCACAAAATTCAGCAGAAAGAATTTCTACCGATCATCCTGACTTCAAGAAGACAGAGCAAGAAGTGACTCAAAGGTTACAAAAACTATTGAGCATCAAGGGAGAGAAAACAGTAGATTATTTCCACAAAAAGCTTGGGAAGATCATGTGGGAATACTGTGGAATGGCAAGAACCGCCGAAGGTCTATCCAAAGCTAAAGCCATGATCAAAGAACTTAAAAAGGAATTCTGGACAAATGTGAATGTTCTTGGTGGAAACGATGAATTGAATCTTTCTTTAGAAAAAGCAAATAGGGTATCCGATTTTATAGAATTGGGTGAGTTAATGGTGGATGATGCACTTCACAGAAATGAGTCTTGCGGAGGTCACTTTAGAGAAGAGTACCAAACTCCTGAAGGTGAAGCATTGAGAGATGATGAAAACTTTGCTTATGTAGCTGCTTGGGAGTACAAGGGTGAAGGACAAGAAGAAGCTTTGAACAAAGAAGAGCTTGTTTTTGAAAATGTGAAGTTGACACAAAGAAGTTACAAATAATCTAAAGCATTAAAATTATCAGAGCTATGAATTTAACTTTGAAAATCTGGAGACAGAAAAATAGCGCCGATAAAGGTGCACTTAAAGAATATAAGATATCAAACATCTCTGAGGACATGTCATTCTTAGAAATGCTTGATGTATTGAACGAAGAATTATCTGAAAAAGGAGAGGATCCTGTTCATTTTGATCATGATTGTAGAGAAGGGATCTGTGGGATGTGTTCATTGTATATAGATGGCAAGCCACATGGACCACAGCAGACGACGACTTGTCAGCTACACATGCGCTCCTTCAAAGATGGAGATGTGATCACGATCGAGCCTTGGAGAGCGAAGTCTTTTCCAGTATTGAAAGACTTGGTGGTAGATAGGTCTTCCTTTGATAGAATCATCCAAGCTGGAGGTTATGTATCTGTGAATACTGGTGGTGTTCCTGATGCCAACGAGATCCCAATTTCTAAATCAATTGCTGATTTGGCGATGGATGCAGCCCAGTGTATTGGGTGTGGAGCATGTGTCGCAGCTTGTAAAAATGCTTCTGCAATGCTATTCACCTCAGCTAAAATTTCACAGCTAGCCTTGCTTCCTCAGGGTCAGGTAGAAAGAAAGATCAGAGCTGAGAAGATGGTAGCACAGATGGATGCTGAAGGCTTCGGTGCTTGTACAAATACTGGCGCTTGTGAGGCTGAATGTCCTAAAGGTATTAGCATTACTAATATTGCTAGGATGAACAGAGAGTACTTCTCTGCGATTGCTAGTAGTGATAATGTTTAATTATTGATCATTGGTTTGTGAATTTGTGTTAGTAAAGAAATAATCCAAGCTTGAAGTTTGTGATAGTACAAACTTTCGAGCAGATGGATAATAAACCAAAGAGTTTTGAAAGAATGAGCTGGCGAGTCCAGCTCTTTTTTTTGGATGGTACTATATTAAGGCTGGTTTTGAATATTCTGCTAAAACCTCATTTAGATAGGGATATACTTTTTGCCCGACTTAAGATTTTGTAACTTTAGGATATTGGATAAAATTTTACGCATTCAAGAAGAAAGGGAAATAGATGCATATCATAGACCTCGGCATATTCGTCGGGTACATGTTGGTGATGCTTGGGGTAGGGTACTACTTCATGCGTCGCAATAAAAGTCAAGACGATTATTATGTAGGAGGAAGAGATATTGGAAGTTGGCACATTGGTTTGTCTGTCGTAGCGACTGATGTAGGTGGAGGTTTTTCAGTTGGTCTGGGAGGACTGGGGTTTGTAATGGGGCTTTCAGGTAGTTGGATGCTGTTTACAGGACTGTTAGGAGCATGGTTAGCCGCTGTTTTTTTGATACCAAGGGTTAAGAGTGATCGTGCATTTGCTAATTTTTATACATTTCCACAAATTATCCAGCACTTATTTGATCGTCGAGCAGGGCTAGTTGCAGCATTGATTTGTTTGATAGGTTATCTGGGGTTTACATCATCGCAGCTCTTAGCTGGTGCAAAACTCGCTTCAGGAACTTTCGAAGGTCTTACAGTCAATCATGCGCTCTGGATTATGGGTGTGATAGCTGTTGTTTATACTGTATTAGGAGGTTTGAAAGCGGTGATTTACACAGATACTGTTCAGTGGATTGTATTGATGCTTGGTTTTATCTTTATTGGTTTACCAGTATCCTATTATCATGTTGGAGGTTGGGATGTGATCAAAAATACTTTGCCTGCTGAATTTTTTAGCTTAAGTAACCTTACCTGGCAAGATTTGGCCAATTGGGGTATCACAATTTTACCAGTTTGGTTTATTGGGATGACTTTGTATCAGCGGATATTTGCAAGTAGAGACGTGGCATCGGCGAAGAAGGCTTGGTTTATTGCAGGCTTGTTCGAGTGGCCAATTATGGCATTCATGGGAGTAGCATTGGGTTTGTTATCCAGAGTAGCATTTGAGCAAGGGCTTTTGATAATTGATGTGGATGCTTTAGATCCTGAGATGGGTTTGCCTGTATTGTTAAGAACCATTTTACCCTCAGGAATTTTGGGATTGATGATGTCGGCTTACTTTTCAGCTGTTTTGTCTACAGCGGATTCCTGCCTGATGGCAGCATCAGGGAGTCTAAATTCAGATATATTTGGCAAATGGATGAATGACCTGTCACAAAATTCTCAAGTGAGATGGGCTCAGCTATTCACTTTAATTTTAGGAATCATAGCACTTTTAGTAGCTCTTCAAATGACCAATGTGCTAGATCTGATGCTTTATTCATATGCCTTCATGGTGTCAGGATTGCTTATTCCTGTGTTATTTGGGCTCTTTTCCAATAGGAAAAGTCCAGAAGCAGCATTGTGGTCAATGATCATTGGAGGTACAGTGACAGCCTTTCTAAGTTTACTTGAAGTGAGTCTTCCTTTTGGCTTAGATCCAAACTTTTTTGGAGTTTCGGCTTCTTTAGCAATGTATTTGCTTGTTTACAATGTTCAAAAATTGAATCAATCAAAATAAAATAATAGAGTATGCTTAAAATTGAAACCCTATCAGCAATAGACCATGCAACTTATTTGCAGAAAAAAGAAGTAGCAGATTTTCTTTTTGCTCATTTGGAGCAATATGGTGATCCAGTGAAAGATATTATGAAGTGTTTGGATTATGCTTTGGATCAGGCTGTTGACAAGGGAGGATTTGCAGTTTTGGCAAGAGAAAACGATCAAATCGTTGGGGCAGTGGTGGTAAACAAAACGGGTATGTCAGGATATATACCTGAAAATATCCTAGTCTATATAGCAGTAGATGCTTCACAAAGGGGCAAAGGGGTAGGTAAAAAACTCATGAAAACAGCTATAGACATGGCAAATGGTGATATAGCACTTCATGTAGAACCCGATAATCCCGCCAAAAAACTATATGAAAGTCTGGGATTCACTAACAAGTACCTTGAAATGAGGTTGAAGAAGTGATTAGCAGGTCTATGAATAAGTTTAAAGATAGGTGTCTTTTTACATTAGCATTTGCGAAAGTCTTGTGTTTCAGAATGTACGATTGCTTATAGATTTTAACATAAATAGCACGATATTAAAAATTTCTAATTTGAACGAATTATCACCATCACAAAGTGGTAAATAAATATAAAAACAATGGCATTTTTGAACCTGCATAGAGGGAAACTTAAGGAGAATTTTGAATATCTTAAAAGCACCTTTACGGCAGAAGATATTTCTTGGGGTGTCGTTTCCAAGTTGTTTTGCGGAAATAGAACTTACCTAAAGGAACTTATAGATCTTGGGGTCAAAGAAATTCATGATTCAAGGATCAGTAATTTGGCAAAAGTCAAAGAAATCGATGAGAATGTACAAACTGTATATATAAAACCAGTGTCTAAGCGTAACATACCAAGCATGGTTAAGTATGCGGATGTGAGCCTAAACAGTGAGCTAACTACGATCCAATGGATAAGCGATGAATCTGTGAAGCAAGGTAAAAAGCATAAAATTATCATTATGGTGGAGACTGGAGATCTACGTGAAGGAGTCATGGGTGATCACCTTGTTGACTTTTATGCTCAAATATTTGAATTGCCAAACATAGAAATAATTGGACTTGGAACTAACCTCAATTGCCTAAATGGTGTCATGCCTTCTGCCGATAAATTGATACAGCTTTCGCTGTATAAGCAGATCATAGAATTGAAGTTTAATAAAAAGATCCCATGGGTATCAGCTGGCACTTCTGTCACGATACCTCTATTGCTACACAAGCAGCTTCCAAAGGGTGTGAATCATTTTCGAGTGGGCGAAACGCTTTATTTTGGCGTGGATTTGTTTGAAGAGAAAGTGATCCCAGGCATGCATGGAGATGTATTTGAACTGTATGCCGAAATCATAGAAATGCAAGAGAAGCCCATGCTGCCTACAGGGTCGCTTGCTGCAAACCCTCAGGGAGAGGTACTTTCTATAGATGAGTCACTATATGGAAAATCATCCTTTAGGGCTATTTTGGATATAGGATTACTAGATGTAGACCCAAAGTACCTCTTGGCAGAAGATGGAGAATTTGAAATCCTAGGTGCTAGTTCTGACATGATCATTTTAAATCTAGGACTAAACCCAAAAGATTATAAAGTTGGCGACACCATAAAATTCGGATTGAAGTATATGGGGGCTTTGGGAATCATGAACTCTAGTTATGTAGATAAAAAAATAAGTGGTTGATCTTGAGTGTTTTTCGCTATTATCCACTATTTTTTAGATTTTCTAGTAATATTTTTGGCATGATCTTAGATTATAAGTGGGAAAAAACCAACTATTATATATTATGAAAAAGTCAATTTTATTATTCGCAGTGCTAGCGTTTTTTTCATTTGAAATCAATGCACAGAATTATGACAGGAACGATGCTATCGGTGGATTCGGTATTAGAGGTGGTGCCAACTTTTTTACATTTGGAGGCTCTGATGCTCCTAATAACGACTACGATAACAGGGTAGGATTTCATGGGGGTATTTATTCCAACTTGTTTTTGGGTTCAAGAATTGCTCTTGAGCCTGGTGTGTACTACTCGGTGAAAGGTACACAGTATGACGCAGTAGGTGATCCAAGAGCCATCTTGAACTATGTAGATGTCCCATTACTATTAAGGCTTTACGTTACAGATGGACTTAATATTTTCGCTGGACCTCAGGCATCATTCTTAACATCTTCTACTTTTGAAGCAAATTTTGGAGGTAGTTCTTTTTCCTTAAACACTGACGAGATCACCAAAACAGACCTTGGGTTTGTAGTAGGTGTAGGTTATAATCTTCCTAAAGGATTGAATATCCAAGGTAGCTACGATTATGGAACTTCACCTGTATTCAAAAACTCCAATGCTGACATTTATAACAGAGGATTCAAAGTATCCTTAGGTTATAGTTTCTAATCAGAAAGCTAAATTAAAAAAAGCCAACTCGAATTTAGAGTTGGCTTTTTTTGTGCTTAACTATATTTTGACCAAAGACTTATTTTTTTAAAGTTACTTTTATAGTCCATGTTGTAACTTTTTGCAATAGATTATGTACTAAGTCAAGCCTCGAGCTTAGTTTATGCTGACCTTCACTGGATTTTCTAAATTTAATTGAATCATTTCCATCAACTTTTTATCAACTTCTCCATTGTGAACCACATACCTGAACTTACTTTTATAGGTTTCACCAGGATTGATGCTGAATCCTTCTTCAAATACTGGAGTAAACACCCAATAGGGCATAGTTGGATGAACTCTTACAAATTGAGGGTACCTAAAGTTGTCAGGAAAACCAAAAACTGTTACTCCAGCGGCGGTCTCAGAAAGGTTTCCGCTTACACTAATCCATTTTGCTTGGGTATGGTTCACATTTTCTAATGTTTTGCCTTGATCGCTCAATACCTTCCATTGCTGTTGGTAATTTATACTATCATCTGGATTCCATTCTCGGCTACCTCTCAAAGCCATTCCTCCATAGATATATTTGTTGAGGAATAAAGTGTCTTTGCTAGTGTTAGTCTGCTCGGAGTACAGGTCAAACATATAGAAATCTGAAACTGGATAGATTCTGATTTCCCACAATTCCTCTAGAATCTCCCCATTTTCTAGGCTAATATGGCTGAGCATTGCTTTGATTTGACCTGTCACTTGTCCTGTTTTTACTTTAATCATTTTTTTATGATTCACAGTCCCCATACTATCCAATTGATTCCAGAAATCCACTTTTTTCCCTTTGAAGGTGGTGTTTGTCCATGCATTATATATTGCATGTTGGTGCAAATGACCTTTGGGGAAATCATCTGTGAGCGTAGCACCATTTGGACTTTTTAGAGGATGAATAAATCCACTTTTCGCATAGAGATTGCTCTCTCCCGATGGTGGTGACTTTAATTCTTTTTGGTAGTACAGAACCTCGTTTTTGTCTATTTTGACTTGAATGCCTTCTTGATTTTCGATTATTTCCAGAGTATTTTTTCGGGAATTGGAACTGGTATATTTTACTAATTTAAATTTTGAAATGCTATTTGATTTAAGACTATCAGCAAACGTCAGAATCGTCATTTCGTCCATAATTTCAACTGGTAATATCTTTTTAGTATCCAAATCCTTCAGGTGATAATTTGCGGTGGTATCGATTGGATCATTCAATGAAATTTGAATTGGGATTGCGATTCTATCGTGATCTCCTGGATCTATAGATATGATGATGTCAGGTTGGCTACAGGCATATAGCCAAAATAATAGCAGGGTAAATAGGATGCTGTTTTTCATTTTTTGAAGTGATTGGTCAAACTTAAACAGGGAATACTTGGAATCAAAAGGAAAATTAATTCCTATTCAATAAAAATGTATGATTGAATTAAAAAAGTACCATGCATGGATTTTTTTTTGATTGATGAAATATAATTAGTTTCTTTGAGAAGTACTCGATAGATACTATGGATTCATTATAGCTATGGAAATGAAAGAACATGCACTTCGTCAATTGGTAGAGGATCTTTCCAAAGGAGATGAGAAGGCCTTTGGGAAGCTGTACCAATTATTTGGAGAGAAAGTATATCACATTGCCAGAAAAATGAATTTGAATCACGAGGATGCAGAAGGGGTTGTGCAGGAAGTTTTTTTGAAAATCTGGAAAAAAAGGGAGAATCTTGATCCTGAGCTTTCCATTAATGCCTATATGATAGCAATAGTTCGGTCTTTGGTTATCAAAAAAGTTAAAAAAGAAGCTCGATTTTTTGCTTATCAAAAGTATAAGATTCCACTGATCTCCTTTGAAACCAATACTGATCCAGAATTAGAGTTGATTTATGCTGATTTTCATCAAGTATCATCTGACCTTATAGAGCTATTGCCACCAGGCCAGAAGCAAGTGTTTATCATGAAAAATTTCGAAAATCTAAGTACTGATGAAATTGCTGAAAAGCTAAATCTGTCCAAGAGAACTGTTGAAAATCAGATATTTCGTGCTTCAAAAGGAATAAAGGAAAAGCTTCAAAAGCTTAAAATAATTTCAGCGGGGATATTGCTATTGATTCTTAATTTCAATTTTTAAAAATGTAAGTGAAGCATTCTCTTACGAAGGCGTGTCTTATGAACATTTGAAAATAATTTTTTGGTTTTTCGTCAAAATACAAATTGCCCAATATTTCTTGTGATTATTTGCATTTACAGTGGTAAAATTGTTTTGTGTAAATAATTGGTACATATTCTTTGGTCCCATACTCATCAATAACTTGTCTGTCGTGCCAGATCTAGTGTCCATGAATAAATAGTTCCGTTCGGCGGATCAAAGCTAGGTAAAATCAATATTTTCATTTAGTTAGTATAAAAGTTGCTGATATAAATTTATTTTTTTCTGATTATACGCTTTTTTGCCAGTAACTTAAATTCATTGGCTCAACAGGTTGCTAATGGTCAATATCCATAAGTATCCAATATCAATTTATATCGGAAGTTAGATAAATCGGAATTTTGTAATGTCATTGGCAAAGTTCCGTATATCCATATATTTTTTCATTACCATTTTTCTATCAAATTCATTTTTTATAAAAATTTTTCACTTGACGTGAGTAATTCTATCCACTTGTGGCTATATGTATCAACAAGCAGAAAAATGGATAGAAGAAAGCAAATAGAGGATTTTTTCAAAGGAGAATTGACTGATAATCAGGCAAAAGAATTACTTGCATGGCTGAATACCTCCGAAGGTGAGGAATTTATGTCAGCAGATATACTTCAGCTGTGGTCAGAGAAGTCAGGAAATACAAAATATGAAGAATGGGATTCTCAATCACTTTGGCAGAAGATCAATAAAGATAAAGCAGGATATCCCTCTCCGCGTTTGCATAAAGATAGCGTTGTGAAAAAAAGATTGATTCCAGGATGGTTAAAAATTGCTGCTTCCTTCTTTGTTTTTAGCGTGTTATCACTGTTGGTCATTCAATTTATCGAATTTGAGAAAACAGAAATAAAAGTGGAAGCATCATCCGTGAGGATGATCGAAAAGTTCAACCCTGCCGGTCAAAAGACGAAGATTCATCTACCTGATGGCTCTACAGTTTACCTTAATTCTGAGAGTAAAATTACTTATAGTGAAGATTTTATCACGAATCGTTACATTAATTTAGAAGGAGAGGCATTTTTCAATGTAGCAAAAGATGAAAACAATCCCTTTGCTGTAGCATCGAATGGTATTGTTACTACAGCTTTGGGGACATCATTTAACATATCCACTTTCCATAAGGATGAAAAAGTTACTGTCACACTTTTGACTGGAATGGTAAAGCTAAATCTGGAGGATAAGGATGACTATTTGATATTAAATCCTGGAGAAGAATCAGTGCTTTCTAAGAACATGTCTTCAGTGGATAAAAAAATAGTCGATGCAAATCAAAGGATACTTTGGATGGATGGTGTGTTGCGGTTTGAAGAAACTTCACTGGATGAAATGGTCACTTTGCTAGAAAGATGGTATGGTGTGCAGATCAGTATAAAAGGAAAGCAAAAGGATGTGTTGGCATCTGGAACATTTGAAAATAATGAGACCTTGAAAAATGTGCTTCAAGTGCTAAGTGCATCCATAGGTTTTGAATACAAATTGAAAGAAAAGGAAGTACTTATAGAATTCAAATAAAGAGCGTATGAATAAAAAAAACTGATAAAAAAACAGGAACGTACTGCGAATACGTCCCTGCAAACATCAAATCTTAATAAGCTATGAAAAACGTGTGGTAGCTGCTTTTCATAGTCAAAATCAATGTTTCATTTACTATTTCCAAAAATATGAAAAAAATATTACTAGCGGTAATTATGTCAATCAAGTTAATATTGAAAGGAGTTGCATTGCTCTGTTTGACATTGGGCCCCTTAATGGCAAACACATCGAAAGCGCAGGTAAAGAGTATCGATGAGGTATTCTTAAAGTTGGAAAAAAGAAATTATACGCTTGCACAATTTTTTAAAGAGACAGAAAACAAAACAGATTTTAAATTTTTCTATACAGATCAAGCAATAAAGACAAGTTCTAATATATCTCTAGTGACCAACTCAGGTAGTGTGGAAGATTATCTATTGCAGATAGCAAAACAGACGGATTTGAGTTTCAAGCAAGTCAATAATACGATCAGTGTGATATTGAATACTGATAAGCAAGTGGCAAGAGTAAAAGCCGTTGAAGTAGAACGCATTACCATATCGGGTAAGGTAATCGACGATACGGGTGATCCCATACCTGGTGTGACTGTCATGGTAGAAGGCACCACAAACGGCACAATTACAGATATTGATGGTGCTTATGTGATAGAAGTCAATGCAGGACAGACCTTGATATTTTCGTTTTTGGGCTTCCAAAGAGAAAGAAGAGTAGTAGGTGGGGCAAATGTTATCAATGTGACCTTAAGAAGAGAGGAAAGTGATCTGGACGAATTTGTCGTAGTAGGCTATGGTACACAACAAAAGAGAGATATCACGGGAGCGGTAAGCTCAATGAGCTCAAGACAAATCGAAGATCAACCAATCATAAGTTTAGATCAAGCCATGATTGCTCAAATGGCAGGTGTACAAGTGACTCAAGCTACAGGTGCCCCAGGAGGTGGAGCTGCTGTTAGGATTAGAGGGGCCGGTTCTTTGACTGCTGGTAATGAGCCACTTTATGTTATTGATGGATTTCCTGTAACCAATGATTTTGATCAAAGGAATAATCCTTTGAATACAATAAACCCAAACGATATCGCAGACATTCAAGTCCTCAAAGATGCATCAGCGACAGCTATATATGGGTCTAGGGGATCAAATGGTGTAGTATTAATCACTACCAAGTCAGGCAAATCAGGGGTCTCCAAAATTGATTTTAGCCTAAGTACTGGTATACAGCAAGTCGAGAAAACATTAGATGTGCTCAACGCAACAGAGTTTGCTAGGTATATAAATGAGTCAAGAAACAACGCTTGGGTAAATTCAGGTCCAGGAAGATCTGCTTCTGATCCAAATTCAGTTAGACTCAATAATGTAATGTATCTACTGCCAGAGCAATTTAGTGATCCAGAATCTTTAGGGGAAGGTACGAATTGGCAAGATGCTATTTTCAGAACTGCGAAAATGAGTAATTACCAGTTGAACTTTTCAGGAGGAAATGACAAGACCAAATACTTTATTTCTGGAGGGTATCTGAATCAGGAGGGTATTATAATCAACTCCGATTTAAAAAGATACTCTTTCAGAGTCAATGTTGACTCAAAAGTCAATGAAAGAATCAAAGTTGGTGCTAACATTACACCTTCTTATACTTTTTCGAATCAATCCTTAGCCGAAGGCAATTGGCAGGGGGGAGGCATCATACAATCAGCTATCACAGCAGGTCCTCATTTGACTCCTTATGACGAAAATGGGAATTACACCCAGATAACTGGTCAAGGAATTGGCACTAGTGAAGTAGATAATCCTGTGAAGATTGCTAATGAATATTTTCACCAACAAGGTACTTTAAGACTTTTGGGTACTGCATTCGCTGAAATCAATATTGTCGACAATTTGAATTTCAAAACGCTAGTAGGTGCAGATATGAGAAGTTTTAGAGAGGATATCTTTAGCTCTTCGATCATTAATCCAAATAGTGTAAACCCAACAAAACCAGCAACTGGGACTAATACAACCTCAGAGACTAGAAACTGGCTTTCTGAATTTACTTTAAGTTATGCCAAAACCATAAAAAAGCACTCTTTTGATGCGGTGGCGGGTTACACCATTCAGCAAGAGCAATTGGATTTCAATAGAATCAATGGTACTAATTTCCCAAATGATGAAGTTAAGACACTCAATGCAGCAGGATTAATTACCAATGCCTTGTCTACTAAAGATGAGTGGTCATTGATTTCATATTTGGCTAGGGTAAATTATAATTTTGACAGCAGGTATTTGCTCACTGCTACTGTCAGAAGAGATGGATCATCTAGGTTTGGATCAGAAAATAGGTGGGGTGTGTTCCCTTCCCTTTCTTTGGGATGGAGACTCTCTGAGGAGAATTTCATGAAAGATGTAAGCTGGATTTCTGAGCTTAGATTGAGGTCAAGTTATGGTCTCACGGGGAATAATTTCATTACCAATTATGGAGCAATCGGTCTTACCGGTCCTGAAAATTATCCATTTGGATCTGGCTCTGGGACAGTAAACAATGGTATCAGATTGACCAATATTCCTAACAGTGGACTAGGGTGGGAGAGAAATAAGCAATTGGATATAGGCTTAGAGTTTGGGGTTCTAGGAGATAGATTTTACCTGTCTTTCGATTATTACAACAAAAGAACGTCTGATCTCCTACTAAATGTCCCAGTTCCTACTTTGACAGGGTATTCTACAGCGCTTCAGAATATAGGTGAAATTCAGAATAAAGGTTTTGAATTTACGCTGACTAGCAGGAACATGGTCAAAGCTTTCAAATGGACTACTGATTTCAACTTATCGACAAATGATATCAAAGTCCTTGCATTGGGTCCTGATGGATCACCGATCATCTCCAGACAAGCAACATCAGCCACTGCACCTACTCATATTACTCAGGTAGGTTCTGCACCTGGTAGCTTCTTTGGCTACAATGTAATCGGTGTATATCAAAACCAGCAAGATATTGAAAATAGTGCAGTCATCTTGAATGGTAATGGTACTGTTCAGTCAAGACCAGGACAGCTGAAATTTGAAGATGTAAATGGCGACGGGATCATTGATACAAATGATAGAACGATCTTGGGTAATCCCTTTCCAGACTTTACTTATGGTATGACCAATTCATTTGCTTATAAAAACTTTGACTTCTCTTTCATTTTGCAGGGAGTTCAAGGATTTGAAGTCCTGAATGCTGCCAGAAGGTACTACGCTAATTATGCTGGTTCTTACAATGTATTGAGAAGTGCGTCCAATGGCTGGAGATCCGAAACGGACCAAGGTGATGGTGTATCCCCAATGCTTGATAGAAACTTCAATGCCTACGCAGGAAGTAATGTAGTGAATAACATTACGTCTCTCTTTGTAGAAGATGGGTCATTCCTGAGAATCAGAAATATTACTCTAGGTTATACTTTGCCACCTTCCATGTTGGAAAGATTAAAAGTATCTAATGCTAGATTGAATTTCACTGTACAGAATGCTTTCACTTTTACAAAATATGAAGGATTCAATCCAGAAGTAAGTGCACAAGGAGGAAGTCCATTAGTGCCTGGTGTCGATGCTGGAGGTTATCCACTAGCTCGTTCTTTTATGTTTGGTTTAAACTTTGGCTTCTAAATTCGTATAGCGATGAAAAATATTAAAAACTTATTGATAATTGGAATAGCTAGTTTGTTGGTGATGACCGGTTGTAGTGAAGATTTTATTGACAGAGCACCGATTTCACAGCAGAATAGCAACAATTTCTATAGAAATGCTGAGGATATGAAAAGTGCACTCACGGCAGTCTACGGAGCACTTCAATATGGAGGACAATACTATTCTTCTATGCACGTGATAGGAGATATGCGGTCTGATAATACAGAGATCACCAATCCAAATGCAGGGGCAGACCTTCAGGCGGTAGATAATTTTACCAACGTCGCCGTCAATTCAATTAGTGCCAACACTTGGAATGCTCATTATCAAGGAATCCAATCTGCAAATATTGTGATCGAAAAGATACAGGGCGTGTCAATGGATCAAACCTTAAAAGCTAGATATATTGGAGAAGCTAAGTTCTTAAGAGCGTTGATGTATTTTAATTTGGTTAGGATATTTGGAGATGTCCCATTGGTCACTACCATGATCAATAATCCTCAGCAAGGCTATGAATATGGTCGAGAATCTGTGAATAATGTATACAACCAAATCATATCAGATCTTACAGACGCAGAAGAAGCCTTGCCTTACACATATGGAACAGCAGATATAGGAAGGGCTACCAAAGGTGCCGCAATGGCTCTTTTGGGAAAAGTCCATCTCACGATGAAAAATTTTCCAGCGGCTGCACAAAAGTTAAAAGAATTGATTGACGCTTCGGGTCAAACAAACTATCGATTACTTCCTCAATACGCCTCTGTCTTCGGTCCTACCAATCAAAATAATGCGGAGTCGATTTTTGAGGTACAATTCAAAAGTAGTTCTAGCGGTGAAGGAAGCCCTTTTAGGAATCAGTTTGCTCCTATAGGATCGGGCAATGCGGTGGTATCTGTGGGAAATCCTCTGGGACAGAATATTCCTACAGCAGATATGAACAATGCCTATGAGCCTAATGATTTGAGAAAGGACGTTTCTATGCGTACTAGCTATGTGCTCAATGGGAATACTGTGAATCACAATTACGTAGTCAAATACTCAGGAATGCCTGTTGCTAACTTAGATAGTGATAACAACTGGATCGTTCTAAGATATGCTGATGTACTTTTGATGTATGCTGAAGCATTGAACGAGCAAGGATACGTAGCTGATGGACCTGCTTTTGAATACTTGAATCAGATCAGGACTAGGGCAGGTTTACCAAGCAAAACAAGTAATAATGCAGATCCAAATCTAAGCGTCCCCAATCAAGCGGCCTTTAGACTCGCCATTGAACAAGAAAGAAGAGTTGAATTGGCTTTTGAAGGACATCGTTGGTTTGATTTGATCAGAACTGATAGGGCCTTGGCATTGATGGCTGACAAAGGAATGCAAGCTCATATGTCTATTTTCCCAATTCCTCAAAGTCAGATAGATATCAACCCTACAAGGATATCTCAAAATCCCAATTACTAATTTTAATCCCACTTAAAGCTAGATTGTCCTTACTGCTTCATCAATAGGATGGAGTAGTAAGGTATAATATCTTCCTGATTACTAAAGTTCACCTTACACAGTAAGGACTGATATCCTATTGTCAAAATTGAAAATAATAAGCATGAGACTTACCCTATTAATTTGCTCTGTAGCTGTATTGATTATTCAAGCTTCTGAATCTTTTGCCCAAGATGTATTGACTTTGAACACCAAGGATGACGGGTATCGTGGGATTTGGTATAGTGATCAGCCATCTAATGATGAATATGTTTACAAATACAGCGGTGGTCTTGGGACTTATCCGGCAAACCATTACCCTTTTTCTATTTATGTAAAAGAAATAAATAAGACCTTTTTCTGCTATGGAGGTTCAGACAAAGAAGGTAAAACCTTGCTTCATGCAGTTTCATTTTTTGACCATAAAAGTAAAAAAGTACCAAAACCTACGATTGTTTTGGATAAGAAAACTGACAATGCACACGATAATCCCGTGATGAACATTGATGATGAAGGCTTCATCTGGATTTTTTCGACTGCACATGGCACCAATACACCAGCTTACATTCATAAAAGCTCCAAACCATATGATATTTCCGAGTTTGAACAGGTCTTTGCTACTAAAGAGGTAGAAGGAGAAAATGTGCCAATGAATAATTTTTCCTATCTACAGACTTGGTATCAAAAAGGTAATGGCTTCTTGAACCTTTTTACGCATTATGATCGAAATGTGATTCCCAATCAGCCTTCTAAGCCAAGAAGAACTATTGGTTTTATGACTAGTGAAGATGGTGTCACCTATTCTGAATGGAAGGATTTGGCAATCATTGAGGAGGGGCATTATCAGACAAGTGGCCAATATGAAAATACTGTCGGAACTACATTCAATTTTCATCCTTATAAAGAAGGTGAAAACGGACTGAATTACAGAACCAATCTATACTACCTACAGACAAGTGATTTTGGAAAAACTTGGCAAAATGTTTTTGGAGAAACTCAGGAAATCCCACTGAAAGACATCAATAATTCGGCTTTGGTAAAAGACTATAGTTCTTTAGGTTTGAATGTATACATCAATGACCTGACTTATGACCGAGATGGTCATCCCATCATACTGTATCTCACGAGTAAAGGCTACCAATCAGGTCCTACAAATGGACCGAGGTCATGGTTTACCGCGCGATTTACCGGGTCTGACTGGGATGTCAAGCATTTAGCTGACTCTGACAACAACTATGATATGGGTTCGCTCTATGTAGATTCCAAAGGTGATTGGATAGTAATCGGCCCTACCACTCCAGGGCCTCAGGCTTATAATACAGGTGGTGAAATGGTGCTTTGGTCAAGCTCAGATCAAGGTGAAAATTGGAAAAGCAAAACTATGACAAGTAACAGCGAACGCAATCATTCATATGCTAGGAGACCTGTCCATGTTCATGATGATTTCTATGCGTTCTGGGCAGATGGACATGGTAGAAAACATGATATTTCGAAACTCTATTTCGCCAATAAAAAAGGCCAGGTTTTCCAACTTCCAGAGAAAATGAAAAAGGATTTTGTAAAGCCTTCAAGGTTGAAAATTTCAAAAAAATGATGCCTTCAATGATCATTGGAAGAGATGAAATATTCACTATGAAAAGAGCGAAATGCTTCATAATGAAATCATCCATTCAACCAATGAAAAAGATACCTGTCACACTGGATGCCTCCAATACAGATTCGATTTGACTATTGCCAGAAAATACTTATCCCCATCGAATTCTCTCTTTGAGCATTGAAAAGAATCTAAAAACATGAAAATTCAGATTACCATACTTTTAATAATTTCAGTCCTACTGTCCTGTTCATCGGACAAGGAGCTGGAACTTCCACTGGTCGACAACTTAGCACTTGAAAGAAGCCTATTAAAAGTGGAGGTTTTGGCAAAAGATCTGGATGTCCCATGGGATTTGGAATATGCTGATGATGGATACCTCTGGTTCAATGAGCAGATAGGTACAATCTCACGGATCAATTTGCAAACTGGCGAAATTCAAAAGCTACTGACGATTGATGAAGTGTGGAAAAAAAGAACAGCAGGCTTGTTGGGCTTGGCGGTACATCCTGATTTTGAAAACAACCCATTTGTTCTTGTGAATTACACGGTCATGGTGGATAGCATCATTTCCAATAAACTAGTGAAATATACCTTTCAGAATGATGCATTGGTTTCTCCGCAAGTTTTGTTAGAAATTCCTGGGAATACAGCCCACAATGGTTCAAGGATCAAGTTTAGTCATGATAGAAAAATCCTTTGGGCGACGGGTGATGCTTATGGTTTCGATAATGCCCAAAGTGATGAAAGCCTCAATGGGAAAGTCTTAAGGATCAATCTGGATGGTAGCATTCCAAAAGATAATCCTGATCCCAAGAGTTATGTGTGGGCAAAAGGCTTTAGAAATATTCAGGGGCTTACGCTGGATGACAAGGGCAATATTTTTACTTCTGAACATGGAGATGCCATAGAAGATGAGATTAATTTGATTCAAAAAGGAGGAAATTATGGATGGCCACATATTGAAGGATTTCATGATTTGGACGCAGAAAAGCAATTTGCCAAAATCAACAACTCCCTAGAGCCTGTCTATTCATGGACTCCTGTCGTAGCACCTGCTGGACTTGATTTTTATGGTGATTTGGCCATTGATGAGTGGAAAAATAGTTTGCTGTTGACCACTTTGAAAGGTAAAAGTTTGAGGGTGTTGAAGCTCAGCGAAGACAGAAGATCTATCATTGATGAAACGGTGTTTTTTGACAATCATTATGGCAGGTTGCGAGATGTGGCGGTAGCTCCTTCGGGAGAGATTTATGTTGCGACAAGCAACAATGATTGGAATCCTCAGCCTGGGTTTCCTTTACAAGGAGATGATAAAATCCTAAAAATTAGCTTGACCAAATCTACAGCCAAAGATCCCTTGAAAGGAGAGAAGCCAAAAGCTGAACTTGGACTGGACGGAAAGCAGCTATATAGCAGCTATTGCGCTTCCTGTCACAAGGAAGATGGGACTGGTGTCCAAGACATTTTTCCTTCTTTGATAAGTAGTGAAGCAGTGATGGGAAACAAAGAGCCATTGATCCAAATCATGCTGAAAGGCATAGAAAACAAAGAAAATGGACAGATGATGCCTTCATTTTCCTTTATGAAAGATGAAGAACTAGCTGCGATCTTGACATTTATCAGACAAGAATGGGGGAATTCAGCTCCTCCGATAAGTGCAAATACAATTACTGAAAATAGATAATCATGTCTAATCAAAAGAATAGCAATAAACTTATTTTGAAATTAATGGCATTAGGGCCAGGCATTATCACCGCTGCTTTGGTTTTTGGTCCTAGCAAAATGACCATAACTTCCAGATTGGGTGCTGAGTATGCGTATGACATGCTTTGGATAGTGGTGGTCGCTATTTTCTTTATGTTGGTTTTCACAGGGATGGGAGCTCGAATCGGCATCAGCAGCCAAGAAAGTTTACTTTCCCTGATTAGAACAAAATGGGGGAAAATTGCAGGAATTACGATTGGTTTTGGTGTTTTTCTCGTTTCTACATCATTTCAGGCAGGAAACTCAATTGGTGTGGGAATAGCTGTCGCTGAAGCTTCGGGAACAGCTGCATGGATTTGGGTTTTGGTTTTCAATGCTTTAGGAATTGCATTACTTTTTTTTAGGAGCTTCTACAAGACCTTAGAAAGATTAATGATCACATTGGTGGGCATCATGCTTTTTTCCTTTTTGACAACAGTTTTTTTGGCTAAGCCTTCCTTCTCAGGGATTGTAAATGGTTTTATACCATCGATTCCTGATGGGTCTGAAGGATTGCTGATAGCCTTTGTGGCATCATGTTTTTCTATTGTAGGAGCATTTTATCAGTCGTATTTGGTGCAGGAAAACAGAAAGCCTGGACAGGAGGGAGAGAACAAAAGTGCTACAGGGATCATGATTTTGGGTGTGATGAGTGCGGTAGTAATTATATGTGGGGCAGCAGTATTGCATCCACAGGGAATCCAGGTGAATAGCGCCTCAGAAATGTCCATGGCCTTGCAGCCACTATTTGGCTCCTATGCATCTCACTTGTTTTTGGCAGGTTTGTTTGGAGCATCTTTTTCTTCTTTGGTTGGCAATGCTACCGTGGGTGGGAGTTTGTTGGCTGATTCATTAGGATTTGGAAAAAGTTTGAATGATAAAATTGTCAAAAGCTTCATCGCTTTGGTAATGGTATGTGGAGCTAGTATTTCATTGATATTCGGAAAGTTACCATTAGAACTGATCATTTTCGCTCAAAGCGTCACCATTTTTCTTGTTCCTTTCATAGGTATGGCCATGTTTGCCATAGCAAATGATGCAAAGATTATGAAGAATAAGGTGAATGGCTGGTTTTCAAGGTATGTAGGTATGATAGGATTGCTTTTGCTTTTAGGTCTTGCAGGATGGAATTTCTATCAACTCTTTATTAAATAAATGCTTCTGGTAAGACAAAATGAAAATATAAAATATGAAAGATTTAAAAACATTGGAGCAAGAGATGACGGTGCCATCTGAGGCCTTGATTCATGATATGGCTAAGATCGAAGGTGATATCTTACTTCTTGGTATTGGAGGGAAAATGGGGCCGAGTATGGGCAAGCTTGCGGTAGACGCTTGCAAAGCAGCAGGTATTGAGAAAAGAATCATTGGGGCATCAAGGTTTTCTGACCAAAATGCGAAAAAGGCACTTGAAGATGTTGGTATAGAGACCATTGTATGCGATCTCCTTGATGATGAAAAGCTGCAAAGTCTACCAGATGTGAAGAATGTTATCTATTTGGCAGGAAATAAGTTTGGAACTACTGGCAATGAAGGGTTTACTTGGGCCATGAATGCCTATTTGCCAGGAAGGGTAGCAGAGAAATTCAAGAATTCAAATTTAGTCGTCTTCTCTTCAGGAAATGTGCTTCCTTTTGTTCCCGTGACATCTGGAGGAGCTTCCGAGGAGACTACCCCAGATCCAATAGGTGAATATGCCCAATCATGTCTTGGTAGAGAGAGGGTATTTGAATATTTCGCAAAGAAAAATCAAACTAAAACACTGATATATAGACTCAATTACGCCGTGGATTTCAGGTATGGTGTGATGATGGAAATTGCCAAATCGGTATTGAATGAAAACCCTATCGATCTTCGTACAGAAAATGTAAACGTCATCTGGCAGCATGATGCCAATGAAATAGCTATCAGGTCCTTGCTGCACGCTGAAGCTCCTGCAAAAATACTCAATGTAACTGGCCCTGAGATCCTATCGATCAGGTGGATTGCAAATAGATTCGGAGAATTGTTTGGTAAAAAGCCACAGTTTGTCAATGAACCTTCGGGTACTGCTTTACTCAATAATGCTTCTGAATGCCATCGCATTTTTGGCTATCCGAAAGTCTCTGTCAGAGAAATCATCGATGTCACAGCGACATGGATGCTGCAAGGCGGTGATGAATTTGGTAAATCAACACATTTTCAAGAAAGAGGAGGTAAATTCTAATGACACATTTAAGCGAAAAGTTAAAGACACATTTACATCAAGGGACTGTTATTCCTGCACACCCTTTGGCACTGCGAGCTGATAGATCTTTGGACGAGGCAAAACAGCGGCAATTGACAAGATATTATATCTCCTCTGGTGCAGGAGGTATTGCTGTAGGAGTTCATTCGACACAATTTGAGATTAGAGATCCAGAGATCAATCTTTTTGAAACTGTCCTCAGATTGGCTTCGGAAGAAGTAGAAAAGCAGCATTTGGACAGGCCTTTTTTGAAAATTGCCGGAATCTGTGGTCCTACAGATCAGGCCATAGCTGAGGCGAGATTAGCTTCGAAATATGGTTATGATATGGGCTTGTTAAGTATGGGCGGTTTACAAGGATGGTCAGAGTCTGAAATTCTTGAAAGAGTAAGAAAAGTTGCCGAAATCATCCCTGTTTTTGGTTTCTACCTTCAGCCTTCGGTTGGAGGTAGAATTTTCAGCTTTGATTTTTGGTCAAGATTCGCCGAAATCCCTAATGTGGAAGCAATCAAATGCGCATCTTTCAATAGGTACCAAACCTTGGATGTCATGCGGGCAGTAGCCACAAGTAGCCGCAAGGATGATATTGCCATGTACACTGGAAATGATGACAATATTGTAGCTGATCTCTTGACCAAATACAGCTTCAATGTCAATGGCGAAATCCATGAAAAGGAATTTGTTGGAGGATTGCTTGGTCACTGGGCCGTTTGGACACAGAAGGCTGTAGCGCTTTTGGATGAAATCAAATCTTTCAAATCTTCAAGTGATGGAGAAGGCTACCAAAAACTGTTGACAAAAGGCATCGCAATCACAGATGTAAATGCAGCGATGTTTGATCCTGCAAATAGCTTCCATGGATGTATTCCAGGTATTCACGAGATTTTGAGAAGGCAAGGATTATTGGAAGGTATTTGGTGCTTGAATCCCAAAGAAGTTCTTTCTTCAGGTCAAAGAGAGGAATTGGATAGGGTATATGAAAGCTATCCAGAGCTGAATGATGATGATTTTGTCAATTCTTTTTTTGAAAATGATAAAGCTTAATGTGATGATTTTAACTAGAATAATTTCCATTGTATTGATCACTTGTGTCGTAACCCATTCAGTACTGGCACAAGAAGAGAAATATGGTGAATTTATCAATCACGGAATCCAATTGACTGCCTCTATGATTCAAGGTAGTTTGTTTGTCGATGATAAAAATGGCAATACATTAATTTATACGGTAGTTAGGGGAGAACCAGCACATCTTTTGGCTTTTGATGTGGAATCAAAGAAGCTGGTGTTGGATGTTCCTTTGCCAAAAGCTGACGGAGTGTGGGACCTTACCCAATCAACTGATGGTGATCTTTACATTCCTGGAGCAAATGGAAGTCTATTCAAACATACGCCCGGTACTCAGGAAATCGAAGACTTAGGCATTGTATTAGATGGTGAGACCTATCTGTGGAATTTGACTTCTGGTTTTGACGGAGAAGTTTTTGGAGCAACTTATCCTGGGTGTAGGATTTTCAGGTATCATCCTGACCATGGTTTTTCAGATATTGGCAATGGACCAGTCGTGGAGGGGGAGAATTATGTGAGAAGCTTGGCATTTCATCATAGAACAGGACTTTTGTATGCAGGAATTGGTTCGCGTGCGCATCTGATTGAGATAGATCCAAAGACTGGTAATAAGAAGAGTTTGCTGCCAGAGAAATATCAAGACAAAGAGTTTGTCTATTCCCTAGAAATCATCCCAGGTAAAAATGGCGAGGATAGGCTTTTTGCACTGCTCACAGCGGGTAGCGAGACGCTGATTTACAATCTGAAAACTAAGGTGTTTGAGCAGGAAATCGCAGGGATGGATATGAAAGCTATCACGTCAGATAAGGCAGGAAAACAAGTCTATCTGACTTCCAAAGGCAATACTCTGGCTTTTGATCCAAAGAAAAACTTTGGGAAGAGCAAAGTGATTTTGAAAGAATCAGGAACTGCCAATGCATTTTTGCATAAAGAGAATGGAGATCTTCTGATGTTAAGCTCAGGTGGAAATCTAATCGAATACAACATCAAAGCGAAGACTGAGAATAGAACAAAACTGGCAATCCCTGGGCAGCCTATTCCCATCAATGCGATCACCTTTGGTCCTGATGGAAAGGTGTGGACAGGGGGATATTTAGCTGGTGGGCATGCATCTTTTGATCCTTCTACAGGAATTCACCAAGAGCATAAGGGCTTAGATCAAACAGAAGGAATGGCTGTTTTTGAAGATAAAATCTATATTGGGATTTATCCTAAAGGGAAATTTTATGTCTTGGATACCAAAAATGAATGGAATATGGCAGACAGCAATCCAAAAGCTCTGGGTCAGATAGATGGTCAAAGTAGGTCATTTGCCTTAGCGGCAATTCCTGAATTAAGGAAAATGGCATTTGGGATGATTCCAGAGTATGGCAAGCTAGGAGGTGCTTTGGTGATTTATGATATTGATTCAGAAGAATTGAAGACTTTCGAGCAGCCAGTTCCAAAACAAGGTATTTCGAGTTTGATTTTTAACAAAGGTGCTTTGGTCGGAGGCACGACCATTTCTGGAGGATTGGGAAAAATGCCAGAAACGAAGGAAGCAAAATTGTTTGTGTGGGATTTGGGTAAAATGAAAGTGGTGGAGGAATTAGTTCCAGTAGCAGGTGCTTCTGCCATCACTGGGATGATCGAAGGGCCAGACGGGAATATTTGGGGTATGGCAGATGGTACGCTATTTATCTTTGACGTTGACAGCAATAGCTTGATTTCCACACATAAGCTTTATGATTTCCCGGAGTTCAAAAGTCATATTTGGAGAAGTGCATTTTTGGTATTGCACCCAGATGGGAACATCTATGGGACAGATAACCGGATGCTTTTCAAAATTGATCCATCGACTAAGGCTTTCACTAAAGTTGCAGAAGATACAGGACTATTGGTGATGGGTGATGATGGCACATTGTTCTTCAGAAAAGCGACAGAGCTTTGGTCATACAAGCCAAAGTCCAATTGATGAGACATTTGTTTACTAAGAAAATTTAATAAAAATGAAAGCTTTCAATACACAAATCACTTCTTTCCTCCTTTTTGGACTGATTCTGCCACTTTTTTTTGCTTGTTCTGAAAAAGTACAAGAAGAGACAGCATCTGAAGTTCCAAGTGTCGATTTTGTAAATCAAAGTTTCGAAGCTGCAAAACCACTTTATTTGAATTTGCTCAAAGAAACTGAAGGAAACTTCGAGGACTACCCACATGCTGTAAATGCGGATGGCACCATCAAATATTTGCAAATCGATGAGTGGACAGGTGGTTTTTGGCCTGGTATTCTTTGGTATATGTATGAATACACGGAGGAGGAGCAGTGGAAAAATGCCGCTTTGGATTGGACGCATTCATTGGAGTCTAATCAATTCAATACAAGTCATCATGACATTGGATTCATGATGTTTTGTAGCTACGGCAATGCTTTGAGGTTTGAGAAAAAGAAAGCGTATGATCAAATACTGATTGAGTCAGCGAAGTCATTATTGAAAAGATATTCCCCAATAGTTGGAAGTATCCAATCTTGGAACAAGAGAAAATCAAAGGGAGAAATTAATACTTGGGAATATCCAGTAATTATGGATAACATGATGAACTTGGAATTGCTTTTCTATGCAACTGAGATTACTGGAGATTCTACATATTATGATGTAGCTGTAAAGCATGCTACCCAAACGAAGAGAAATCATATCAGGGAAGATTTTAGCACCTACCATGTAGTCAATTATGACCCTAAAAATGGAGAAGTTCTTCATCAGCAGACATTGCAGGGATTTTCTGACAATTCTACATGGGCAAGAGGACAGGCATGGGGAATTTATGGTTTTACGACCATGTACAGAGCTACCCGAGACAAGCAGTTTTTGGAAACTGCTATTGGTCTGGCAGATTTCTTTCTTGATCACCCAAATCTACCCGAGGATTTTATACCGGTCTGGGATTTCAATGTAGGAGAGGATGGCTTTGTTCCTGATTGGGATTTTGATCCATCACTATTTGACAAGCAGCCAAGGGATGCATCAGCTGCTGCCATCACGGCCTCAGCTTTATTAGAATTGTCGACTTATGTTGAAGGTGAACAAAAGCAAAAGTATTTTGATGCAGCAGAGAAAATGTTGAAATCTTTAAGTTCTGATGCCTATTTGAATTCAGGTGAGGCCAATCCATATTTTCTGTTAAAGCACAGCACAGGGAACTTACCTAGTGGCAATGAAGTAGATGTTCCGCTGATTTATGCAGACTATTATTTCTTGGAAGCTATGTTGAGGTACAAGAAAATCAAAAGATAAGAACACTACTCTTGCTTAGCCTGAGGTATGTTAAATAGCTTGAGTGGGCAATCTTCTCAAGCTATTTTCGGTTATTTGAGTATCCCTAACACTATCTTTTTATAAGCATATTAATTTTATATTATTCCCAGATCAACATTTTGTTGTATCGTGTGAAGCAGCTACCCTGAGATATAATTAAGCATAACTTTGTGCTTATGGAAATAATTCTCAAATACCAATCGGAGGCAGCATTGATCGATGCTTTTCGTTCAGGGGACAAAGAGGCATTTTCCATAATTTTTGATAGGCACTGGGAGGAACTGATGAGATATGCTGGCAATACACTTGAGAGTCAGGATGATGCAGAAGACTTGGTCCAAGAGCTTTTTTTGAACTTATGGGAAAAACATCATTCATTTCCTATGCTTCAGAATGATCTTAGAACTTATTTGTTTGCATCACTGAGGAAAAAAATCCTAAAGTTATTTAGAGATAAAGGGGTCAAAAGAAAGCACTTGGAAAACTTGATATTGACTTATGATCGATCTGAGAATCCTGTGAAGGATTTGATGTATGATGAATTGATCCATACGATAAAATCAAAATTATCCTCTCTTCCATACAAAGAGCAGCAGGTTTTTATTCTCCATGAACTCGAAGGATACAGCACTAGGGAGATTTCCGAAATGCATCAAGTATCAGAGCAGACCGTGAGAAATCAAGCGGCTACTGCAAATAAAAAGCTCTCCCCGTTTCTGATGAGATTATTAACATCCTGTTACCAAATTAGCTTCATTGCTAAGTTTATGTTAATTCACATTTTTGGATAGTTAGAAAAGCGATCCAAAGGAACTTCATTGTAAACGAAGGAACTTTGGAAAAGAAAAAACTCTCAAAACTCATCAATCGCTACATTTCTGGTGAAGCTACTGTGGAAGAACAGAAAATAGTAAATGATTGGCTTGATGCTATTGGCAATCAGACCGATCAAGCTATTGATATCACTAGAGCTAGAAAAAGCTTAGCAAGGAGACGTTTGCTTGATCAGCTTGATCAGAGGACAGTAAAAAGATTCCCTAGCAGAAATTGGAAAATTGCAGCTGCTGTTATTCCACTTTTCGGAATTGGAATTGTGTTTTGGTTGATGACATTTTTCAATACTCCGATTACCAACCTAATGGCAAGTACAGGTGTGGGAGAATTCAAGGAATTGACACTTCCAGATGGAACAATCGTCACCCTAAAGCCCAACACCAAGCTATATTATCCCGAAAAGTTTGGTGAATCTAGAGAGGTAAAACTTGAGGGGAATGCTTTTTTTGATGTATTCAAAGATCCAACCAAGCCATTTTCGATACATTTTGAAGAGACATCCATAGAAGTAATTGGGACCTCATTTGAAATCATTGGCTACAAAGAAGCACTTGAGCAGCAAGTTACAGTAGCGAGTGGTATCGTGTCTGTAAAGTATAAGGAAGGGCAGAAAACATTTTTGACCAAATCAGATCAATGGAAAGTCAATAAACAGACTGGAGAGATCAAAAAAAGAAAAGTAGAGCAGGTAGAAGGTCTAGATCAAGCAAGAGCCATCTTCGAAGAGGCAAGTATGGATCAAGTAGTCACAATTTTATCAAATTACTTTGGAGCCAGTATTGAAATTTCCAAAGAATTAGACATAAGTCTTTCTGCAAATCTGGATGCAACCTTGCCACAAGCAATAGTCATAGATGCGATAGGAGAGCTTTTGAAAAACAATCAATATGAATTAATAAAAACCAATGCTGATCATTATGTCATTCGGTAAATCGATACCCGCGCCAACGGGTATCGATCACCAGCTTACCGCCAATGACCTAAGGTCAAGCAGATAAACCAATTAATACGCTTTAAATACGAAAGTAATGAAAAAAAACAAAAGGCGAAAATCTGCTTTCAAAGCAGTTTGGGTGAAATTGCTCGTAGGGGTATTCCTTTATAGCGCAAGTTTGAGTCATCCAAGTTATGGACAACTGGCTTTGGCCAAATTAGACAGTCAAGAAGTAGCTCTAGTAGAAGTGCTCAAGATGCTTCAGAAAGAGCATAACTTGAATCTGGTCTACAATGCAAATGAACTTAAAGGTATCCAAATCAAAAATCAGAAATTTCATGGCAAAAAATTACAAGAAGTAATTACCGAAATCGAAAAAAGTCATCAAGTCAAAATCATAGAAAAAGGTGGTGTTCACTTGGTACAGGTAGTCTCAAGTACCAAGACTCCTGACGTTTCTTTACTAACCACCCCTGTAAGAATGGCAGAAGTCAAAGGCCAAGTAATAGATTCCGATACAGAAGAACCGCTTTTCGGTGCCACCATTCAAGTAAAGAACAAAAACACTGGACAGATCAGTGATATAGATGGAAGATTTAAATTTTCAGGTTTGGCAGAGTCAGATATTTTGGTGATATCTATGCTAGGATATGAGTCTGTTGAATTGGTGGTAGGTAATAGAACTGATATCCTCATCAGATTGAAGAGTAAAGAAAATATTTTGGAAGAAGCAGTTGTAATTGGTTACGGAGAGGTAAGTAGGGAGAAACTTACCAGTTCAGTGACCAGTGTTTCTCCAAAAGAATTCAACAGAGGAGTACTTGCTTCACCAGAACAACTACTTCAAGGAAAAGTGGCTGGTCTAGTGATCAGTAGAGATGGGAATCCAAATGGAGGAGCAAATATAGTACTTCGAGGAGCATCCACTTTGCGAGAAGGAGCGGCTCAGCAGCCATTTTATGTGATCGATGGCGTGCCAGGAGCTTCGATCAATTTGGTAGCACCAGATAATATAGTCTCTATTGAGGTACTGAAAGATGCTTCCGCAACCGCAATCTATGGTAGCAGGGCTGCCAATGGGGTGATTATGGTCACTACCAGAAAAGCCCAACCTACATATGGTTTTAGTTATCATGCTTACGCAGGTATAGAAAACGCCTCCAATTCCCTCAGAATGATGACAGGGGATGAGTTAAGAGGATACCTAGCACGAAATGGACAGGACCTTTTTCCTAATGATAATGACTACACAATAAATCAAGGTGACACCACCTTTGTCAATACCAACTGGCAAGATGTAGTCACCAGACAAGGAGTCAGCCAGAATCACACCCTAAGCTATGGTGGAGGTACCGATCGAGCCACTTTCAATGCCAGTGTGAATTACTTCAATCAAGAAGGGATCATAAGAGGTTCAAGCAGAGAAAGAGTGATCGCTCAATTTTCTCTAGATCAGAAAGGATTCAACGATAAGTTTAAGCTAAACTTTCAATTGACCAATTCTATTGATAATCAGAAGTTGGTTAGGGGAGAAGTCTATAGACAAATGATCTCTTACTTGCCTACGGTGAATGTGTACAATCCAGATGATAGCTTCAAGGAAAACACCATTGATCATACTTCGAACTATTTTAATCCGCTAGGAATCATAGCGTTAAATCAAGATGATAGACAGAATAATACGCTTCTTGGTTTTATATCTGCAAAATTTGATGTTACCAAGAATTTCAATGTCAATGTATTAGGCTCATACCAATTGGAGAAATTTGAAGGTAAGCAATACCAAAATAGTGCATCCATATTACCCATCAACTATGAAGGAACATCTTACTCAGGCCTTCAGGCAGGTGGAGTGGCTAAGCGGTTCAGTGTACAGAATAAAAGAAAAGTACTAGAGACATTTTTTGACTACACACCTATCAACACCATGTCTCATGAACTGAAAATCTTAGGGGGATACTCATGGCAAGATGATGTGAACAATGACGGTTTTCAATCTACCAATACAGGCTTTGTGTCAGACGTGACTGGTGCTGAAAACCTGGGGCTAGGCTCCAGTAATATCAGGGTAGATTATGGAGGCTTCAGCCAAGTTCCATTGAGGATAATTTCCTTTTACTCCAGATTGAATTATTCCTTTTTGGATAAATACTTGTTGCAAGTGTCCATGCGTAGGGATGGTTCTTCGGCATTTAGTGAACAAAATAGGTGGGGGAACTTCCCGGCGGCATCTTTCGGCTGGCTTATGCACGAAGAAGGATTCCTATCCAATCAAAGCACTTTCCAACAACTAAAACTTAGAGCTGGCTATGGTGTGACTGGTAACTCATTAGGTTTTGATCCATTGTTGACTGTCTTCAGGTTTGGAAGCTCTGGGATGTATTACAACAATGGAGTATATGAGCAAGCCATGGGATCAGTAGCCAATGTCAACGATGATTTGAGGTGGGAAAAGACATCCATGCTAAATCTAGGGTTAGATTTCAGCATGTTCAAAGGGAAAGTCAGTGGTACAATTGAGTGGTACAATAAGTACACATCAGACTTGATTTTTTACTACCCAGTATCTACTACGCTATTTGTACACCCTACTATGACAGCCAATGTAGGAGAAATTTCGAATAAGGGCGTGGAATTCACCATACAGGCTAATCTGATGCAGAAGGGGAAATTTGGATGGGATGTGACTGGAAATATCGCTCATAATAAAAATAGGGTAGAAAAGCTTTCGAACTTCGAGTATCAGCTAGACTCTATACCTACAGCAGGTGGATCTGGTGCTGGTGTAAGTGGGGTCAATACCCAATTGATCAAGGAAGGTTATCCTATTGGGCTTTTCAACCTTTATCATTGGGCTGGAAGAAATGAAAACGGCGTCTCAACATTCTTTACCCCAGACGGTGGAGTGACTGCTGCACCTAGATTCCCAGCAGATGCTGTGCTTATGGGCCATGCACAACCCAAGTTCACCTATGGCGTAGGCAATAACTTTCACTATGGTAACTGGTCTTTGAATGTCTTTATCAGAGGAGTATATGGGAATCAAATCCTGAATTCAACTCGTGCAGTGCTCAGCAGTGTAAGTCAAGCTTACCTCAGAAACATCCCACTTTCTGCTGCAGATGAACCTATGACTGATGTCAATAATAATTTTTACTCAGACAGGTACTTAGAGTCGGGATCATTTCTCAGGGTAGATAATGCTACGCTGGCATACAACTTCCCACTGGTAAATCGAAGCCATGTCAAAAACTTAAATGTCTATCTGACTGGAAACAACCTGTTTGTCTTTACCAAATATTCAGGAATTGACCCTGAAGTGAACCTCGGTGGATTGACACCAGGGTTTGATAATAACAATTTCTATCCAAGAACCCGAGGATTCATGCTTGGGATGACTTTAGATTTCTAAAACTAGAAGAACATGAAAAAACTATTCTATACAATCCTATCTTTAGCTGCGCTCTCATGTACAGATTTGGATGTACCAATCGAATCCAGCTACACCTCTGATGTTTTTCCTAAAACAGAAGCTGAATTTGCTTCTGTGACAGGACCGGTGTATGTTCAGATGAGAAATAACATTGCACTAGACTACTACTATTTGCAAGAATTGTCAACCGATGAAGCAGTATTGACTGCTAGGGGGGCTGATTATTATGATGGAGGTCGATACATTCAGCTCAATCTTCATACTTGGGATGAGACGCATCCGCATATTGCTACGACCTGGACATGGGCTTACAGAGGAGTGAGCTTGTGTGGAGAGATACTTGCAGCCTTACAGCCGGCACCTGAAAGCGAAACCAAAGAACGGACATTGGCTGAGATCCGCACGATGCGCGCTCTGTATTACTTCTTTGCACTAGACCTTTTTGGTAATGTTCCCATCAGTCCTGCATATGGCAACTTAGAACTCCCTTCCAATAGCAGCAGTGCAGAGGTATATGCTTTTCTTGTCAATGAGATCAATGAAGCCTTACCTTTCTTATCCAAAGAGATCGGTACGGTAACGTATGGGAAGCCATCTTTCTGGATGGCACATGCACTCTTGGCCAAATTGCACATGAATGCAGAAATTTACGCAGGGACTCCAAGATATCAGGAAGCCGTTCAATCTATCAATTTGATCATGAATACAACTGCAAATGGCGGAAATAGACCATTTGAACTTGAGGCAGATTTTATGGGGATGTTTGATGTAGATAACGGCCCACAGATTAGAGAGATTATCTTTGCTATCCCATTTGACCAGAATTTTGGGGCGAATGGGATGAGATTGGGTAGATTCCCACTTCACCCACTTTCAAGGGTAAATTACGGCTTGCCTACTACGATTAGTGTGGGTAATTGTCAGCATACTTGGGCGGATTTCTACTACTTGTTTGAAGAAGATCCTAATGATGTTAGAAATGAGATATGGCTTGCAGGTCCTCAGTTCTATAATGATGGAAGACCCATGATGGATGGAACTTATCATGTCAATCATAATCCAGAGATAGCATTTGTAAATGTAGAGACTTTTGACAGAGGTAGATCACCACAACAGATAGCTCAAGGTGCGAGAAATGTGAAATATACACCAGATGGAACTTGGACATCAAGTCGAGATTCAAGAAATGATTTTATACTGTTTAGGTATGCAGATTTCGTCTTGTTGAAAGCAGAAGCTATCTTGAGAGGAGCTGCTGACCCACTTGGACAAAGTGCATTGGAATTGGTGAATCAAGTAAGATCAGTAAGAAAGGCTTCGCCTTTTTCCTCTATAGACTTGGCGACTCTGCTTGAGGAGCGTGGAAGAGAAATGGCGGGAGAGACATGGAGAAGAAATGATTTGATCAGGTTTGGGGCCTTCGAATCAGCATGGGGAAGAGATGCAGCCACAGGATTACCTGTCAAAACAAATCAAGAAACTTATAGAAGATTCTATCCTATTCCTCAAGGGGAATTGGCTACAAATCCAAAGTTGGTTCAGAATCCAGGATATAGGTAGGTATGAGGATTATTCATTCCATATTCATTTTGACATTCATGGTTTTGGGACTGGAAGTTCAGTCCCAGACCATTGATCCTTCAGATAAAGCTGGGAAATTTATCGTGATAGGAGATTGGGGGAGAAATGGTGACGATCATCAGCTAGAGGTGGCAGACCAGCTTCTTCACCAAGTGATCAAATACAAGCCCGGGTTTATTATTTCTACTGGGGATAATTTCTATCCAAATGGGGTAAGAAGTGTGCATGATCCTTTGTGGAAGTACTCTTTTGAAGATATCTATAAGAGTTACCACCTTCAGATCGATTGGTATGCTATCTTGGGCAACCATGATTATTTAGGTGATCCTGATGCTCAGGTCGAGTACAGCAAGCTCTCGCGTAGATGGAACATGCCAGCGCGATATTTTGCAAAAACTATCGGTGTGAGAGGTTCGGAAAAGAAAGCTATTTTCCTATTTATAGATACCAATAGCCTTATTCCACAGTTTTATGATAACCCCACCTATGGGCCAAATGTGGCCAAAACAGATACCCTAGCTCAAAAAAATTGGATGAAGGAGATGCTCACGAGCAAGGATGAGGAAATAGCTTGGAAGATCGTAGTGGGCCATCATCCCATGTATACTGGTGGAAGGGTAGAAGGATATGATACCATTGCAATCAGAAAATCCCTCGAAGCATATTTCAAGGAGTTGGGTGTTGACCTATACATCAGTGGTCATGACCATAGTTTACAATATTTAGAAAAAGATGGAATTCGTCAGATCATATCAGGCTCAGCATCAGAAGTGACTCCGAGCAAGGAGTTACCATATACCAAGTTTACGGCATCTGAAGCAGGCTTTATCTTGTTCGCATTGGATGCGAAAAAGATACAGTTCGATATTATCAATAAGCAAGGGCGAACGATTTACCAAGGTGAGATAGAAAAGTGATTAGGTTAATTGCCTTTTACTCGGTCTGGATTTTCTTCTAAGAATGATTTCCATCCCGCATTTCTACCACGGCTTTGAATTCTTCCTTCATGGAAATGATGACATATTGCCACTGCCAAAGCATCTGTAGCATCCAGAAGCTTTGGCAATTCTTTGATGCCCAGCAGTGTCTTGAGCATTTCGGCTACTTGTTCTTTGGAAGCATTTCCATTTCCTGTTACAGATTGTTTCACTTTCTTGGGAGCATATTCTGTGATGGGGATTTCTCTAGCCAGTGCTGCCGCCATAGCTACACCCTGAGCCCTACCTAGCTTGAGCATGGATTGGATATTTTCACCATAGAAAGGGGCTTCAAGTGCGACTGAATCTGGATGGAATTCATCAATGATGCCTGTGACCCTTTCGAAGATTTTTTTGAGCTTTAGCTCATGAGTTGAGTATTTTTTGAGATGGATCACTCCAAACTGAATCAGGCTGTACTTATTTCCTACCACCATAATCAATCCATAGCCCATGACATTGGTGCCAGGATCTATTCCTAATATTATTTTTTCCTTTGACGCTTTTTTCTCTTCTTTACTCATCGCCGCAATTTACTTTAATTCATGTTAACATTATTCCTTTTTCTTGGGATTGTTTATGGCTCATTTATGGTCATGCTTCGTCTTGTTTGGGGCAAAAGCAAACAAGTGGATAGAATGCAAGTCATTGATAGTCATGTTTCTTTGCTGATTCCTTTTCGAAATGAAATGGATAATTTACGACTGCTTTTTGACTCCATAGAGCGGTTGACAATCAAGCCAATGGAGGTAATCTGGATCGATGATCATAGTGATGACGGCTCTATGGTAATGCTTGCTGATATGATCAAGGAGGGGAAATCAACTTATCAGCATATACTTCTGAGTGCTGATGTTGAGGGAAAAAAAGCAGCCTTGGAAAAAGGCGTAAAGATGGCTACAGGTGATTTGATATTTACCACTGATGCAGATTGCGAAGTTCCTTCTTCCTGGATCAAAAGTATGCTGATCGGGTTCATTGATCCAAAAGTGATGCTAGTTGCTGGTCCTGTGATGAATAAGCCGAAAGCTGGCTATTTTGATGCTTTTCAGCAATTGGATTGGTCTAGTATTATTTTGGTGTCCTACACAGCTATTCAAATGAAAAGTCCTTTGATGTGCAGTGGAGCCAATTTGGCTTATAGAAAAAGTGCGTTTTTGGAAGTTTTAGGCTATGAAGGAAATAGGAGCTTAATGAGTGGCGATGATGAGTTTTTGCTCAAAAAAATAGCTAAAAGGTTCGGAAGTCAATCCATAGTATATCAGAGATCAAATTCATCTTTGGTAGTCACACATTCACATGAGGATTGGGATTCCATGCTGGCGCAGCGTGTGCGCTGGGCTTCGAAGTGGCGAGGACATGATTTTATTCATGGCCTATTTTCCTTGCTTCCATTTACATTTCAACTTTACTGGATGGCAACGGTCATACTGCCATTTTTATACGGGTTCTATGGTTTGTTTTCATGGGTATTTCTTTGGATTTTAAAGGTTGTTTTGGAAGGTAAGATGCTTGGGAATGTTTGTAGTTATTATGACATTCGGCTATCTTGGAAGTATAGGCTTTTGACGAGTCTGATACACCCTTTTTATGTGATGATAGTCGGAATCAAAAGTATTAGGGGGAGGTATAAATGGAAAGGAAGGGTAAGTTTTTGAGTATATACTCTTAAATATTCTAAAAAACCTGTGTAGTCCATCAAAAAACCATAATTTTACTTTAAATTAAAGCCAATGACTACCAAAGAATTTGATTTGTTAGATGAGTTGTATTTTGTACAACACTACAGCTACTTGAAAGAAGCATTGAATTGGGAGGATGATGTTCTTTTGTCTACCTTGCAGTCCTTGCATGATCAAGGCTATATCAAATGTCTTAAGAGTCCAGATGAAGAAGTCTTTAATAGTGTAGACTTGCCAAATCAAGGAGTGAATTATTACTACCTCGCTACCAAAAAAGGACTCATGGATCACAATACCATATAATATAAATCCGTGTTGACGACAGAAATAGTAAAATATCAAAGAAAAGAGTTGGAGCTAAAGGCTTTGCTTGAAATCACACAGGCAATCAATGAAAATAAACCTTCATCCGTATTGCTAAATATTTTCAAGTTTACTTGTCTAGTTCACCTCAATATCCGCTCTATTGTGCTGTATGTGATCAGCCAAGAAGGCTATAACTTAAGTATCATCCACGGGATCAAATCCAAGGTCCCAGAGCTGATACCATTGGATAAGATTCAAGACGATAAATCTCAAGGTTCACTCAATATTGTGGTTGATGAGGGTTATTCCTTTGATGAACTAGCGACTTATTTGCCAGTGTATCATAAAGATAAGATGCTTGCTGTGCTTTTTCTCAAAAGGAAAGATGACGATGCTGAATTGGATTTGGATTTCACCCAAGCACTTGCAAATATTCTGGTAGTGGCATTAGAGAACAAAAGGTTTGCCAAGCGTCAACTTGAACAAGAGAGACTTAAAAAAGAAGTTGAAATTGCATCAAATGTACAAAAGATGCTTTTTCCAGCTGTGCTTCCTCAAGATGGGAAATTGAAAGCCAAGGTGACATACATTCCTCATTCTACCGTAGGAGGAGATTACTATGACCTGATCTGGAAGTCTGAAGAGGAGGTTTTTTTCTGTATAGCAGATGTCTCTGGAAAGGGGATGCCTGCTGCTTTGCTTATGTCCAATTTCCAAGCAGCTCTCCGGACATTGCTAAGAAGTACCTCTGACCTCAAAATGATCGTGGAGCAATTGAATTTTACCATTTTCGACAATACCAAAGGGGAGCGATTCATTACCTTTTTCTTAGGTCACTACAACTATAAAGAAAGATCATTAAGCTATGTCAATGCTGGGCATAATTCACCTGTCTTGTGTTGGGAAGGGGAAATGAGGAGTGAATTGCTGCATGCAGGTACGACTATACTTGGGGCTTTCGAAGAATTACCATTTTTGGAAGTTGGTAAAAGAGAGCACCTCAAAGGATTCAATATCCACCTCTACACTGACGGCTTGACCGAGAGCTTCAATTTGGAGGGTGAAGAATATGGAGATGAGCGATTTGAGAAGTACATCAAAACCAAATTGTGTGAAGATCCAGATGTTTTTCATGAGGATTTTTTCAAAGAGCTTGATGCTTTTTCAAATGGAAACGATAAGTCAGATGATATCACATTGCTTAGCTTAAGATTTCAATAAACTATGGTCATACACCATGTGCCAAGTATTATTCCTAGGCTTTTCAAGGGTTTTACTTGGAACAAGTCAAGGGATATCAATAAAATCTATTTGACTTTTGATGATGGTCCAGTGCCAGGAGTGACGGACTATGTACTAGACCTACTTCAGTCATTTGATATGAAGGCAACATTTTTTATGGTTGGGGACAATGTACGCAAGTATCCTCAGCTGGCGAAGCGTGTGATAAATGAAGGCCATGCTGTAGGAAATCACACCTTTCACCATCTCAATGGTTTCAAAACCAAGGATGAAATTTATCTTGAAGATATTCGGAAATGCCATGATATTGTATCTGAAAAATTAGGAGTAGAGGCACGCTGTTTTAGACCACCTTATGGGAGATTGAAGAAAAGTCAGTATGAGCTTATAAAATCAGAGTGGGAACTGATCATGTGGGATGTATTATCTGGAGACTTTGATCAAAATCAATCTAGCAGAACTTGCCTTGAAAAAACACAGCAATATACTAGAAATGGCTCGGTGATTGTATTTCATGATCAGCCCAAGGCCTTTCCCGTGCTTGAGCAAGTACTAGAGCCTTATTTGTATTTTATCAAAAATAACAAGTACCAAACCGATACGCTATGACACTGGTGGCTATAGAAATCATTGGAGTAATGTTACTCTTGACCCAGATGCTTTTTCTTGTCATCTTATGGAGTACAAATTTCCGAGGATATCCAGCCAAAATTAGAGAAGAGTGGCCTAAAGTTACCCTACTCATGGTGGCTCGCAATGAATCTAGGGTTATGCAAGCTTGTCTGTTGGCATTTGAAAAAATAGATTATCCAGCAGAAAAACTGGAGATTATCCTTGCTGATGACCACAGCGAGGATGATACAGGTGTCATCCTCAAGCAATGGGCAGAAGGTAGGAATCATGTCAAAGTGATCGCCATAGATGCATTTATTCCTAATGAAACCGTCAATGGTAAGGCAAATGCACTTGCTCAAATGATACCTTGTGCGACTGGAAAATACTTGATTTTCACAGATGCTGACTGCATAGTGCCTAGTACTTGGGTCAAGAGTATGGTCAATGCAGCTGAGGTTGATGGAGATGATAAAGTCAGGAAAAGTTTCAAATATCGAAAATCCCGTGGCCTTGTGACAGGGATTACTCAAGTAGGAGGGGCAGGATTGATGGCAAAGATGCAGAATTTAGATTGGTTGTTCACACTTGGAATGGTCAAGGTGCTCTCAGATACTGGTCAGCAGGTGACTACCATGGGCAATAACATGCTCATTTCTAAAGAGGCATATATGCAAGTTGGGGGATTTGGGGAGGTTGGTTTTTCTATGACAGAAGATTTTCAAATAGCCAAGGCTATACATAGGAAAGGTTTTGAAGCCGTACATTTGGTAAGTCAAGAAAATATGGTTACCACACAGCCAGAATCCAATATGTCTGGCTTATTGATGCAGCGAAAGAGGTGGATGTATGGAGCGATGAGGTTGCCGCTCAAGCTAAAGGTTTTGCTGGCTTTACAAGCACTTTTCTTGCCTTTGGTTGTACTTTTACTGATCAATTATGTGTTTCTAGGTTGGCTCTTTTGGCTTACCAAATGGTGCTTGCAGTCCTTTTTTATAATCCTTATCCAAAAGAAGCTTGGGCAGAATATAAGTTTGATCAACCTAATCTTCTTTGAAATATATTATCTTTTTACGGCATGGGCGACGATAGTTTGTTATTTTTGGCCTTCGAATACTACTTGGAAGGGTAGAAAGTATTGATCACTTAGCCTGTAAGTTTCAGGAGAGTGAAGGTTTGCATTTAATTATTAACTTACATCATGGATTCCATTACATTTTCCGATACACATGCGCACATCTATTCCGATAAATATGATTCAGATAGAGAAGATGTCATTCGGAGGACATTTGAAGCTGGAGTTTCCAAGATCTACATGCCCAATGTAGATGTGGATACCATAGATGCTATGCTAGAAGTAGAAGCAAAACATCCTACACAATGCCTTCCCATGATGGGCTTGCATCCATGTGATGTGAAGAAAGACTTTGAAAAGGATCTGTATGTGATGGAGACTTGGATTTCAAAGCGTGAGTTTGCAGGAATAGGAGAGACAGGATTGGACTTGTATTGGGACAAGACTTTTTTTGAACAACAGAAAGAGGCTTTGGAGATCCAAATTCAATGGGCAAAGCAAAAGCAATGGCCATTGATCTTGCACTGTAGGGAATCAATGGATGAAACCATTGCCATCATTCAAAAGGCCAAGGACGAGAACTTAAAAGGCATCTTTCACTGTTTCACAGGATCAGTAGAGCAAGCTCAGCAGATTATAGATCTTGGCTTCTTGCTAGGGATAGGAGGAGTGTCTACTTATAAGCATGGAGGATTGGATCAAGTATTGCCAAAGATAGGTTTGGAACACTTGGTCTTAGAGACAGATGGGCCCTATTTGGCACCTGTGCCGTATAGAGGAAAAAGAAATTCCCCCGAATTTATTCCAGTGATCGGCCAGCGTGTGGCAGATCTTTGTGAGACAACATTAGAAGAAGTAGCAAAAATAACCCAGTATAACACCCAAAATATCTTTCATAGTTTTCAGCCATGAATTACAAAATCGTAAGACTCAATACAGCAGCAAAAAGTGAAATAACATCTTCAGTACTTATAATATACACTGGTGGTACTTTAGGTATGGCCTACGACGACAGTGGTTCCCTTGTTCCATTCAACTTTGGTCAGATATTGGATAAGATTCCAACACTTACCAGCATGAATGCTGCCATCACAGTGATCTCGTTTCCCGAACCTATAGACTCTTCCAATGTGAATATGCAGCATTGGGCAGATATGGCTTATATCATTTATGAAAATTATGATAGCTATGATGGCTTTGTGGTACTCCATGGTACTGATACGATGGCCTACTCGGCATCTATGCTCAGCTACATGCTCAAAGGACTCAGCAAGCCTGTGATCTTTACTGGTGCTCAGCTTCCAATTTCAGCGATGCGATCAGATGCAAGGGAGAATTTGATGACTTCTCTGGAAATTGCTACTGCCAAAGCCAATGGAAAGCCTATAGTTCCAGAAGTTTGTATTTTTTTCAATCATATGCTACTCAGAGGCAATAGGTCTAAGAAAGTACAGAGTGTACATTTCGATGCCTTTGAATCTGAAAACTATCCACCATTGGCAGAGTCAGGCATTGTGATAGATTATAATTATGCAGCTATCAAGCCTTTTGAAGAAGGAAGGAAGTTGAAATATTTCAATAGGCTAGATAATAGGGTGATGATTTTGAAGTTGTTTCCTGGCATTACGGAGAAGCTTATGGATAGCTGCTTTGCCACCGATGGGCTCAAAGGTGTGGTTTTAGAAACTTACGGATCAGGAAATAGTCCAAGTGAACCATGGTTTATCGCCTCTTTGGAGCGGGCAGTAAAGCAGGGTTTGATTATCCTAAACGTGTCTCAGTGTAATGGCGGTCGGGTTATTCAAGGAAGGTACGAGACGAGTAAGGATTTGAAACGTATAGGTGTACTAAGTGGTGGGGATATTACTACCGAAGCAGCAGTGACCAAGTTGATGTTTTTGCTAGCCAATGAGCCAAGTGACCACGATATCAGAAGAAAGCTGATCACGCCCATAGCAGGAGAGATGTCACTGACTGCGCAGTCTTAAAGGTGATTGTGATAAGTATCTAGATGTAAGAAGTTTATGTGTTTTGCAGTCTTGAGTCTAGTTTATTTGATTAGAGGAAAAGGATTTGATGAGCTAGAAAAAGTGTTTAAAGCTTGTTTGGGCAAGAATTTATAATTTTCTTTGCACTCCCATTGAACTAGAGAGGTGTCCGAGTGGTTGAAGGAGCACGCCTGGAAAGCGTGTATACCCGTGAGGGTATCGAGGGTTCGAATCCCTTCCTCTCTGCCAGAATGGTGTTTAAATCTTTCAAAATCAACAAGTTATAAATATTGATTTTGAAGTGTACTCACCAGAAAAACTCAAAAACGCCCTAAACAGGCTAAAAATAGGGTTTTTAACCAATATTTTACAAATTTAATAGCAAAAACTCGCATTCAAAAAATGTGAGTTTTTTGCGTTTTAAGGCTTATTTTAGTCAAATTTTGCAAATATTTTAATCTTGAGAATCGCTATTCGGTGAGTCTTTTTTATTGATCAAAATGACTCACCAGAACGCTTGTAAATTATTGATTTACAACATGTTCTGTGATTGTATCTCTTGCCGAAGAACTCACTTTTTATTAAGTTTAATCCTAAAATTGAGCAAAAATGATTGAAAAAACATTCAGTATTCTCTTTTATCTCAAAAAGGCCCGAAATCTAAAGGGAGATCAAAGGCATATTTATGCCAGAATTACGGTTGATTGCGTACGTGTAGAAATCTCTACCAAACTTTCATGCGATAGTGACAAATGGAGTTCTTTGGCAAATAGAGCAATTGGAAAATCCGAAAAGTCAAAGCAAGTCAATGCCTACCTTGAAGCATTTTCATTGAAGGTTTACCAAGCTAGGAAATACCTGATGGAGAATGACCTTGAGATAACGGCTGAAAGTATTAAGAATGTATTGCGTGGAAATACCCCAGACAACAGAATGGTCTTAGAGATATTTGCAGAACATAACCAACAGCTTGAAGCGTTGGTAGGGATAGATTTTGCTTTGGGGACATTGACTAGGTATAAGACATCATTAGATCATACAAGGTCTTTTATCCAGTGGAAATACAAGACAGACGATATTGCCATCAAGAAGCTTGATTATGATTTCATCCATGATTATTCTTTTTGGCTGAAGACAGTCAGAGGCTGCTCCCATAACACCACTGTGAAATATCTTGCCAATTTTAAGAAGATCGTTTTGAACTGTGTCAAGAAAGGTTGGCTTTCAAAAGATCCTTTTTTTGGATTCAAGATGACCAAGAGAGAAGTTGTTAGGGATTATCTTTCCTCAGAGGAATTGACTCGGCTTGCAGATAAGGATTTTAGGATAGAAAGACTTGGGCAGGTAAGAGATGTTTTTCTTTTCTGTTGCTATACTGGGCTTGCCTATATCGATGTAAAGAATCTCAAGAGAAATCAGATAGTGATAGGTATCGACAAAGAGAAGTGGATAGTAACAAAAAGGCAAAAGACAGATTCATCAGTTAGGGTTCCATTGTTGCCCACCGCAATGGACATCATCAACAAGTACGAGGATCATCCAAAATGTGCTGCTGAAGGAACTGTAATGCCAGTATTGAGCAACCAAAAGATGAATGCCTACCTAAAGGAGATTGCGGATGTCTGTGGGATAGAAAAGGAATTGACCTTCCATATCGCTAGACATACTTTTGCAACGACTGTGACGCTGGGGAATGGGGTTCCTATGGAGACCGTCTCGAAGATGCTTGGACATAGTTCTCTCAAGCAGACACAACATTACGCCAAGATCCTCGACAACAAGATCAGTGAGGACATGATGCAATTGAGGGGTAGGCTTAAAAGTAAGTCAGATTGATATTACTTTGTATTTGATTAGAAATGCTTATAAAAAGTTGATAGTTGATATATATGATAAGATTGATAAAGGATCTTGTCATATTTTTAAAAACCATAAAATTCAGAATGTTTTGCTTAACAAAGAAAGTATATTAAGTATTGTCCAAAGTGGTGAAGGTTTTAATGCAGAATTTAAAGTTCGTCTTCCAAACAAACTCAAGGAATTGTCTGAGGAGATTTGTGCGTTCGCCAATGCAGCAGGAGGTGTAATTCTTATTGGTATAGATGATGATAACAAAATTGTTGGAGCTACAATTAATAACACTAAAAGATCCGCAATTCAGAATTCACTTAATGAAATCAACCCTAATCTAACTACTGAGATTTATAAGGTTGAAGTAGAAGGGAAAGATATTTGGGTAATTGAAGTTAATTCGGGGGAGCAAAAGCCTTATGCCCTTTCGGGGTCAATTTATGTAAGGCAGGGAGCCAATTCACAAAAATTGACAAATGTTGAAAAAATGCGAGACTTTTTTCAGCAATCAGGTCGGATATACTTTGATGAAGCTCCTTGTGCAGATTTTAACAAGCGAGTGGATATTGATCTAGAGTGGCTGGAGGAATTTAGGATAGATGCAAATCTTTCTAAAAGCATACCACAAGGTCAGATTTTAAATAACCTAAGGATTTTATTGCCAAATGGAGCGATGAAGAATGGTGGTGTTTTGTTTTTTGGTAAGAATCCAGAAAAATTCTTCGATACAGCCATAGTAAGATGCGTAGCTTTTGAAGGCAAGACAAAGACGAATATTGTTGACGATAAATTTTTTGGAGGATCGTTGGTTAAGCAATACCAGTTGGCAATGCGTTGGCTTAAAGGGAAATTGAACGTACGCTACGAAATTAAAGGAGGAGGGCCTCGGAAGGAACATTGGGAAATTCCAGAGATTGTTTTTAAGGAATCGATAATTAACGCTTTGGTACATAGAGACTATTATGACAAAGGGGGGGGGATTATGATTGAGGTTTTTGAAGATAGGGTTGTTGTGAGTAATCCTGGAGGCTTGTCAAGTGCGATATCTCCAATTGAATTTGGTACAAAAAGCCACAGTAGAAACCCTTTGCTTTTCGGGTTGTTTGTTCGCGTCCGCCTAGTAGAACAAGTTGGGTCAGGGATTAATAGGATGAAGGATTCCATGGTTGCAGCTTCTCTCCCTGAGCCAGAGTTTATAACTGATGGGATCTTTACAGTAACCTTCATGAGGACTGTGGAAGAAACTGTGGAAGAAACTGTGGAAGAAACTGTGGTGATAATTTTAAAAGCGATTGAAAAAAATCCCAAGACTACTGGAAAAGAACTTCAATTTTTGACTGGTTTAACGAGGAGAGGTGTGGAGTATCACTTAAATAGACTAAAAATTGAAAATACCATCGAACGCCATGGACCTACAAAAGGTGGTGAATGGAGGATTATAAAGAAGAAATAGAAGCCAAAAGATGGGGGGGTATTTGTTTTCGCAGTTAGTGTATTCTGGGATTTAAAAAGTTCTCAGCTTTCTAAAATAGAGTTTTCGGTGATTTGCAAAAAACCAATCTCACTTCCTAGCTTTGGGTGGTAGGAAGGGCTGTAGGTGATGATGTTTTTCTTCACCAAATCTTTCATGCATCTGTGGTAAGGGCTCAGAGATTTGACCTGTGAGTTTTTCATGAGCATTTTTCGGGTGATTCTAAAACGGCTCCTTCCCTGATTTTTGAGGAATTCTCCAATATGGGTCATGCAGATTGCCAGATGGGATAATTGAATTGATTCATCCTTTTGAATGCATAGCCATAAATTAGCTTTTAAAGCTTGTTGCCGACGTTTACTTTACACAATAGTTGATATCATTTCATTCTAGAGCGAGATCAGCAATATTGCCGATATTTTCCTGTTTCCAAACCTACTAATTTCTTCTCAAACAAAAAGAACACCCCGATCAGGGTATTTTTACTCAATTTCATTTGATTTATTTCTATCTGTATAATAAGGGCTGGACGTCGGTGATCTGGGTTTTCCTCCCATGTGGGAGGCCAGCGGTAGGATGCGGGCAGATAAGATATCTCCGTCTTGCCTCGAAAGCTTTCGGCCTTTGTTACTTTTTTGACCTCCTCATAGCAAACCCTTCACCCTGCGGATGTACGCCACTTGCACACGGAAGCCACTAGCCAAAATCCCTAATAGATGAGTGCATCAATCAGGGGGTTTTTGCAAAGGCTTTAGGCTAGTGGGCAAATTGTTAGTTGTATTTTTTCAAACAGGCTTAAGCCTAGCTGCCTTTGGAATTCTAGACAAGGAAATCCCTTCTTAGTCGCAGACGTCAACAGAATAGCCGTGAACCTAGTGAGCAATGGAAGATTACTGGATTCCATTATTGTTACTGCTTTTACAGAAGTCCTCCTTCAGCTCTCGAAGAATTTCTTTCCACTAAACCAATATTGTCTGGTGAAACTGCTACAGGTTTTGCAGTAAACTCCTTCCTTTTCCCTGTATGCTTTCAGATATTTCTCACAACTCTCTTCATTGGGGAAATGAGTTATGTTATATAGTCAATGATGTTGATGATTTTAAATTTTCTTCAAGTAACATCATTTTATCCTTTTGAGAAACTTGTTGACACTAGCTTTCATGGAATATTTGACTCCGTATAAAATCACGGATAGTCATATTAATTATTATTAAAAAAAATTATTCGATAGTGCTGTCAATAAATTAAACCTTAATGAAAAAAGTCAGTCTAATTTAAATAAATCCTATTGTGGGTTTTAGAGAACTAATTTTAATTCTAAATTTAATTTAAGATGTTAAAAAAAAAATAAGTTTTAGTTACAAAAGCTTAAGCTTAATTGCTGTATTGATCATTGGTTTCTTAATGATTGGCTCAACTAATGTATTTGCCCAGAAATCAGACTTTTCGGGAATTTGGACTTTTAATGAAAGTAAAAGTACAAGGCCTGAATCTGGCTTTTTTAGTCCAGCAAGTAAGATTACAGTTAAGCAAGACAACCTAACACTTAATGCCGAAAGGGTATCAACTGGCCGTAATGGTGAAGAAAGGATTACCAATGAAAAAATTAATTTAGATGGAAAAGTAAGTGAAAACGTTGTGTTTCAAGATAGAACAAGAAAATCAACCGCAACTTGGTCAGCCGATGGTGAAATTCTTGAAATTAACTCAATGATGAACTTCGAGATGAATGGCCAAACGAGGGAAATGAAATCGTCGGAAAAATGGAAATTAAGTGCCGATAAAAGCACCTTAACCATTGAGTCAACCTCACAAGGACGCGATGGTGAAATGAAATCGACCTTAGTATATAATAAGTAACAGTATAATATCAAATCCATCCCCTTACTTTCTCCTTCTTGATCTATTTACATGATCAAAGAAGTCAAAGATTTGATCCAAGTCATACCGAAAATTTAAATCCCAAAAATATGGGGTGGGGGAAGACCACACCTCCTTTTCTGTAAAATGGGTGTTTAAATCTTTCAAAATCAATTAATTATAAATATTTATTTTGGAAAGTTCTCACCAAAAAAAAAACTCAAAAATGCCCTAAACAGGCTTAAACAGGGTTTTAACCAATATTTTACAAATTCAATAGCAAAAACTCACATTCAAAAGATGTGAGTTTTTGCGTTTTAAGGCTTCTTTTAGTCAAATTTTACAAATATTTTAATCTTAAGAAAAGCTAATCGGTGAGTCTTTTTTATTGATGAAAATGACTCACCAGAACGCTTGTAAATTAATGGTTTACAATATGTTCTGTGATCGTATCTCTTGCCGAAGAACTCACTTTATATTAAGTTTAATCCTAAAATTGAGCAAAAATGATAGAAAAAACATTCAGTATGCTCTTTTATCTCAAAAAAGCCCGAAATCTAAAGGGAGATCAAAGGCATATTTATGCCAGTTTATTTGGTTTTGATTTCTTATTTGCTGGTATCATTGTAGAAATGTTACATACTTTATCCTATTAATTTAGTCAAATTGTTCAATTCAATGGATGAGACAAGATTACAGTAATTGTTTGATTTAGAAAATCATAAACTATTGTAAGGAAAGATTAAAGTCAAGTTTTTTAAACTGCTGTGCAGTAATTGGATGTTATTTTCACTGCTATTGGTAAAAAATTAAGCTAGTAAATACCAACGATTTCAATTTGCTATTCGTTAGGTAGCTTGAAGTAATAACCTAAACAATGAAGGAAATTCTATCTCTGGCATTTATATTTTGTGTGAGTATTTATTCTTATGCACTGCATACAATTCAAACACCTATGGGACAAATAAAAACATTCCAGGAAAAAGACGTTATCAAAGTGACCAATATCCCTTATGCTCAGGCAAAGCGCTATGAAAAGCCAAAGCCTGTTCAAGGTTATGATTCATCCATCAATTCAAAGCAGGTTTCTCCCGCATGTCCTCAGAAAGAAAGACCTTTGTTTTCTACCATGTTTGGCGTTGAAGCCTTAGAATTAATGGAGCAATCTGAAGACTGTTTGAACCTTTCCATCACCAGGCCAAACAATGAATTGGATAGCCTTCCCGTTATGATATGGATTCATGGTGGGAGTTATGTCTCCGGAGCTGGCGATGCAATTATTTTTGATCCTACCCAGTTGGTGAAAGATCAAAATGTCATCGTAGTAAATGTTACTTACCGTTTAGGGTTACTGGGCTTTTTAGGAGGATACAATGATATTCCTGCCAACCTAGGCTACTTGGATATTTTGGAAGCCATCAAGTGGGTCAATAAGAATATTGATTCCTTTGGAGGCGATTCCAATAAAATTACGCTGTTCGGACAATCTGCTGGTGGTGAAGCCATCGCTCAAATGATGCTAATTGAAGAATCAAGAGGTTTATTCCAAAACGTAATCATACAAAGTGCGCCTTTGGGATTGATATTTAATAGAGAGGCTATGATTCAGGATATGATAAAGGTAGCCAAAGAAATACCGTTGCATGCCCCGATCGACACTATCCTTAACAAACAAGAAGAGGTCTTGGCAGCTGCTAAGAACTATGGCCTTCAAGCAGGGATGCCTTTGGGTAACCAATATGGTGAGGATCCTTTTCCCGAAGAATCTGAGCTAAGGGGAATTTGGCAAAAAAGGGCAAGAGAAGTAAACATCCTAATCGGATACACCAAAGAAGAAACGACATTCTTTGTTCCCCAGATACCTAAGTTTAGGAAAATTTCAAATTTACCAGTCGTGGGAGGGGGGCTTAAATCCATTTTGGTAGGTATTACAACAAATAAAGTTTATAAAAAGGAGGCCAAGGCGTTTGCTAGAAACTGCTCCGTAGATGAAAACAATGTTTATCTATATGAGATATATTGGGGTTCTAAAACTAATGGTTTTGGTGCTACACATGCGATTGATTTACCACTTTTATTTGGTGACAGTTCGTTATGGAAAGGTGCCAAGTTGGTAGAAGGAATGTCGGAAGAGGAGATTTCAGATAGTTCGAAAAGGGTCTGTGCCCTTTGGGCTCAATTTGCCAGGACAGGTAAGATTGATTCTAAAGGAAGAATAGAGGGAGTCCTTAAGTATAAGGAGGTTTAAGTATTGACAAAGTATAATCAAAAGGTTCAACGAGTTTTTTGCCCAATCCTTCCCTATAATTGATTTAAATCCTTTTTTTATATTATTTTTCAATCCCACAAAAACCCATATTTTGTAAATAAATATTTTTTTAAATAATGTTTACCATCAGGAAGATTTTTATACTAAGGTGTAAAGAATGGTATTTCAATTTTCACCAAAAACTAACAACATGAAGGTTATACTTAGATTTATTTTTCTTATTTCTTTGATAGGAATAAGTGCCAATTCATATGCGCAAATTAAGGAAAGAGTAAAGGAAAGAGCTAAAGAAAGTTCTACCAACAAAGCCGAAAGAACAGTCGATCAGTCTATAGAGGAAGTAGCTGATGAGATGATCAATGGAGTGAAATCTTTATTCAAAAAAAAGCCTAAAAAGGAGAAGCAAGCACCAGTTGAAAAGCAAGATGGTAGTGATTATGGAAGCTGGGAAGTTAGTCAAGATCAAGATTTTGAATCAAATCAAGATTCAGGTGAATTTGAAACTCAGGAGAAGAAATCCTTGAGCAGATACTCCAATTTTTCGTTTGTTCAAGGAGAGGAAATTATTGCTTTTGATGACTTTCTACAAGATAAGGAAGGAGACTTACCTGGTTCTTGGATTACCACAGGTTCAGCTGAAGTTGTAAGCTTTGATGAAGTGGAAGGGCACTGGGTCTGGTTTAACAAAACAAAGGGCAATTTCATACCTGAATATTTAAAAGACTTTCCTGAGAATTTCACCTTAGAATTTGATTTAATGTATGATTTTGAATTTGGAACTTATAGTCATAGCAGGACATTGACGCTAGTGCTCAGCGACATTGAAAACCCAGAAGCAAACCTGGGTTGGGATGGTGATGGAGAGTATTTCAACCTTCAAAAGCTTTCCAATAATTATTTAGGAATCGAGTTTTTAGGGACCAGTTCCAATGGAGGACCATTTATCACAGGGCGAAAAGTGGTACACACGGAGAAGGGGCTTAATTTCCAGAATAAATTTCTTGCTAAGCATTTGATAAATGAAGAAGGCATTAATGAACCAATTCATATTTCAATTTCTAGAATGGGAAGAAGGGTTCAGGTCTTTGCTAATGAAGAAAAAGTCCTTGACCTGACTGCGGCTTTTCAGAAAGATGTCAAACTCACAAGTGCAAGATTTTTTGTCTATAATCATACGGACAATGACAATTACTATTTAAGCAACATCAGATATGCCGTAGGGCAGCCAGATACCAGAAGTAAACTTTTAGAAAGTGGTTCTTATACTACTTCTGCCATCACTTTTGCTTCGGGCTCACCTGATATTAATCCAGAATCTTACGGAATATTGAAAGAAATAGCACAAGCATTGAAGGCTCAAGCGAATAAAACTGTCCAAATCATTGGGCATACTGATAGCGATGGGGCAGAGGAATTGAATCAGAGACTCTCTGAACAAAGGGCTATGGCTGTAAAAGAAGCTTTGCAAAATGAATTTGGTGTCCAGAATGAAATCAATTCAATTGGAAAAGGAGAATCTTCTCCTGTGGCTGAAAACAATACTCCTACGGGTAAAGCTAAAAACAGAAGAGTTGAATTTATTCTCAATTGAGTCAAATAGATATCATCAATATATATCCGCAAGGATACCAGTAACCAATTCATATTTGGGGTTTTTAGGGTCCAGATATTAATTGATACTAATCCCGAAGAAATCTATTATATGAATGAAATACTTCTTCTTATATAAAAACGGATATATATATTATCAACAATCCTAAAGAAAACGAAATCTAATAAATCATGAAGAATTTGCTCATAATAAATTTAACCTTTTTGGCTTTCATGATACTTTCTACAGCCTGTGAAAAGAAGGATGAACCAGAAGTCAATTTTGCTACATTGGTAATAGGAAAGTGGTACACCATACAGGAATTTGATAGAAATGGTTCAGAGATGACTCAGGATGAATGTGAGAGACAATCCATAATAGAGTTTACGACTGCTATGGAGTACATCGTAACACCAGTTGGGACATATTATGACACCAATGATCAACCGTATTGTGCACCAGTGACAAGTACACCTTTTGTGCTTACTTATTCTATTAATGGAATTAAAATCATCAATGATTTTGGTGAGGGGACAATAGAGCGGATATCCAACGACATGATCATATTAAGGTCAGAAGATCCTTTCAGCCATTTGATTTTGGAAAGGGTAAAGTAGGTTTATCTTTAATTTAATTTTGTCAATTTGAATGTGTTAAAATTTTAATTTGTATTTTTCACTAAATTTTCTTTTGGTTTTATTGCTTTATATATGAAATCTAAATTACTCCTAAACTCAATTGTAGCAAGTTTTTGCTTATTTATTTTTAATATAAATCCGCTACAATCTCAAGAGATGTCAAAAGACACACTCCTCTTTATTCAGTACTTTAATGAAGGAATGGAGTATTATGAAAAGGGGGATCAAAAAACTACTAAGATTTATATTGAAAAATTAGTTGAGATTTCATTCAGGAATAATTGGGAGGATAGTTGGGTAAATTTCATGCAAGCCTTGGCTAGTTTTGAGCTTTATCTTGGGAATTTTAAAGGTTCACGTATTTTATACGACTCTTTGATGAAGATGTCAGATGAGGGAAAAATCATTGACGATCATAATAAGTTTAAAATTTATGATATTTATTCGGGTATATTATCTCAAGAAGGGGATATCGGATACTCGGAGGTAGTTATGCAGAAAGCAGAAGCACTGATATCTAAAGTGCCAGTAAAACTTCAAAATTCAACCAAACAAAGGCATGAAAATGGTAAAGGCCTAAATTATTTAAAATATGGAGATTATCGACGTGCAAAAATCAGTTTTTTAAATTCTATAAAATTGCTGCACTTGGCCTTTGAGGATGGTGTTTATGCTGAAAGCTCCGATTATGAGTTTACCAAAGTAATACTTTACAAAAATGTTGCAAACAATGATATCATGGCGGGAAATTTAGACATTGCAAAGATATACCTAGATTCAGCATTGACTACGTTCGAAGGTTTGAAAAGTGACCCCTATTATGCGAATTCTCCCATGCAAGCGGCATTGAATAATACAATCGGCGAATATTATTTAATGTTAGGAGATTATAATTTGGCTCAAAAGTATATGCAAGAGCGTGTAATCGAAATTGAGAAATACAAAGATCGTGTCAATTTGCAAATGAATATTGAAGCAAGGCAAAACTTGGCAAAACTATTTTTTCAAAGAGGGAATTATGATTCCGCAAGGGTTAATTTTGATATAAGTCTTAGAAAACTAAATGATTTAAAAGTTTCAGAATCGTCTAAATTGAAATACCTTTCTCCTATTATCCATTTTTACCAAGTTATTGGAGAGAATAAGAAAGGGGATGACCTACTTTCCAAAGTTGATTTTGATTTGGATCCGATTCAATTGTATTTTAGTGGTGCTGGAGAGGAAATAGTTGCAATTTATGCTCTCAAGGCAAATTCTCTTGCCAACAAAGAGCTTCAATATAAGGGTAAATCGGAATATGATTTCCTGGATTTTAACAGAAAGGCAATAAGTCTTTCTAGCCAATTGAGTAAAATAAATGGCGTGGGGCTTGAATCAAACCTAAAACAGCCAACTAGGTTAGCTATAGATTGCTACGTAGAAAACCTCCGTAAAATTCACCTTCAAAACCCAAGCAATACCGATGCATTGAAAGAAGCTATTTATGTTATAAATTTCGCCAAAAACCAAAGATTCAATGAACAAAGAATAAACTCTTCATTGTGGACGAACAGCCAAGATCAAAGATTATTTAGTCAAGAAAAACAGCTTAAACGAAAGCTGGGGGAATTAGAGAGAAAATATGAAGAAACAAATGATAAAGGGGTTTTAGATTCATTGATTATAGTATTCAATGAGTTAGAAGGTCTCAAAAATAGTTTTTATGAGCAGCAATCCATCCCATATGATTGGTCAAAATCAAATCAATTTGTCAACTATTTTGAAAGTCAAAAGCCAAAGCATGATCAGCAGGAGTTGCATTATTTTTATTCTGATAAGCACCTTCATGTCTTTGTAAGAACTGGAAGAGATCAAAAGTGGACTTGGAACTCAATCGATGAGCCAAATTTGGAAAAGACTTTTATAGATGCGCTCAATGCTTTTCAAAATTATTCACACAAGGATTGGGAGTCTCAGTCTAGAAGGCTTTATGAAATTTTATTACAAGATTACATAAATCAGGATATTAAGAGAATTGTGATTTTTCCTTATGGTAATATAGGGTTAGTACCATTTGCAGCATTGTTGGATAGAAATGGTAAATATTTGATTGAAAATCATGCGGTTTCATTAAATAATAGCACAAAAATTAATCAAGCTAAATGGAATATTACGCCTGCTTCAAATGAAATACTAGCATTTGCTCCTTATTTTGAAAGCTTTGAACAGGACATACAACGTAACCTTTATGGAAGTCTCAAAGGAACAAAGCAGGAAATTGCTGGAATATCAAACTTTTTCAATCTGAGCTTATTTGAAGGAAATAATGCAACCAAACTAAATTTTTTAAAAGAGTGCAAAAAAAGTCGATTGATACACTTAGCCACCCATGCTTTTGCTGAGTCTAATGTCTTATTTTCAAAAATTATATTTTCTGGTTCAGAAATGGAAAATGAACATAGCCTCTTTGGGTATGAAATTCCAGAAATTGATTTGAATGTGGACATGCTGATTTTGAGTGCCTGTCAAACAGGCTATGGCCGCTTTGAACTTGGAGAAGGCGTTTCTAGTTTGGCCAAACTTTTTGAAAATTCAGGAGCTAGAAGTCTTGTTTATACACTTTGGAAGGTTGATGATTATGCTAGTGCAGAATTAATTTCAAAATTCTATAAATATTTAGATACTGGAATGGACAAGGATTTAGCAATTCAAGCGGCACAGATTGAATATTTAAGAGAAAATACGGGGAAAAAGGATTTACCCTACTATTGGGCAGGATTTGTTCTAAGTGGGGATTTGACACCTGTAAAATCAAAATTTTCAATGTATTATGTTTTTGCTCTGGCTCTTTTGACGGTATTTATATTTTGGATATTTAGAAGATATATTTTTAGATCAAAAAATGTAGCCAATTCATAACAAGGATGTTTTGAATGACGTGAATTCAATCATAAATTCACTAACCATAATTTCTACCTGCTTAATTTCGATTGATGGATGCTTTAAGCGCTTAACTGCTTAGGCTAAGATTTATTACCCATTTTTTTGTTTTTTGCTATTACACCTTTTTACTTATGATATCAATTCATTGGTTAATTGCGAAATGTAGGGACAAGTTTTTAATTCGGAAATAGTCAAGACTGGACCACCACACTGTCCAAAGTCGAAATTTTCGACTTTGGACTTATTTTTTTAGACTCTAACATGTTGTTAATCAGGTAGAAACTTCGAAGTGCTTCATTGGCTAAAGTGGTTCGATGTTGTGTTCCGTCAAAACACCAATTTTTGGGATAGATCGAACCAACTATACGCCTTTTCAACTCCACATTAGCTGTAACGTACAGATTATCAATGTTTGAAGCCATTTTCAGAACACTATCCAAAAACTTAATAGGTTGCAGGTCAAGTGGTGGTGCAACCTTAGCCAACTCGATTTCTAGACTGGTTATTTCAGCTTCACAATCTCGTTTCATTTCCTTATAATCTTCAGGGGTTATGGAATCGTTTAATAGCAATTTTCTAGCCTTAGCCATTTTATCGTTTTCCTGATCTATAAGATCAACAATTTGTGTTTTACCTTTATTTCTGAGTTTTTTTTCCTTATCAAAAAGTTGGGAAAAAATAGTTTTGATCACACCAATAAATTCAGGTTTGGGCTTGAAGTTAGCAAGATGTTTCACAAAGGAATCATTTACTTCATCAGCTTTGAACCGTATCCCACATTTGGAAGTACAATGATAGTAATGGTAGTATTGCTTTCTGCCTTTAGATGCACTTGCGGTTAAAGACCTAGAACATTTTGGACAGTCAAGAACCCCCCTAAGAGGAATTTGCTCACTGGTAACTATTTGTGTTTTTCTGTTGCGCTTGTTGCCATCAAGTACCAACTGAGCCTCATTAAACAAAGTTTCAGTTATGATTGGTTGGTGTTGGCCTTTTACAAACTCACCTTGTTCATCTTTGTAAGGGGGCACAAAGATTTTTCCATAGTAGAATGGATTCCTGATAAGCCACCAGAAGTTATTTTTCGTGAGCTTGGAACCATTTTCCCTAGCTTTTTTTATAATTTGCTCACAAGAGTAATTACCTTCTGCAATGGTTGTGTAAATCCAATTAAGGTGAGCGGCTTCTTCTTCATGGACAACTATTGTAGGTCTGCCTTCAGGAGTAGTTCGGTTACGATAACCATAAGGTGCTTTCCAAAGCCATCTACCATCCTTTCTGGCTCTTCGCATACCATGAAAAACATTGAGGGCTCTGCGGTCATTCTCGACTTCAGGAGCAGCCAAATAGAAAGCCAGCATCATTTTATTTTCTGGGACAGATAAATCCAGTGGTTGCTCTATTCCTTGAGGTTCCACCCCAAGTTTTCTTAAAATACTAATCATTTGATAAGCATCCCCAGCATTCCTACTAAACCTATCCCACTTTGTGAAAAGGACTAATTTGGCGCTCATTTTACGCTTTTTTATGTCGTCCAACATTTCTGTCCATGCAGGACGTCTAAAAGTTTTAGCTGAGTAATCTTCTTGAACAACTTTCCGAACTTCGATATCATTGTGCAGACAGTACTTTCTAAGTGACTCCTCCTGATGTTGGAGGGAGTACCCCTTGTCCGCTTGTTCGTCTGTACTCACTCGAATGTATAGAATCGCTGTTTTCATAAGTATCTAGATTAAATGTTACTTCAGCTAAAATACTGATAAAATTCAAAATGAACTCTGCCTGTTCTAAGTTAACATCCAATCCATGTTGTTTGCAGATTTTTATTATTTCATCTGGATGAATATCATATTTGTTGCTTTTCATGTCCTCTTTGTTTTTTAAAAGAAAGAGGACTCAATTTGAGGTATATGACCTGATAAAAATCACACTGTATTTTGGAAGTGGGTTATTATTCTTGGTTTTGTGGAGTCAAATTTACGAGTGCAAACAGAAAGGACTATACTCTTGTCTATTCTGCCTGTTCTGTAGAGAGGACCGGTAATATGTCAAACTTTTTTGAGGATATTGAAGCTGTTGCTGAAGCGAAGTTTCTGGTCTAATTGCAGTTTTTTTTTAATGCTATCGAAAATGAAAGCACATTGGAAAGGGATGAAAGTGAAGTTGAAATAATTCGTCTTATTATTTTTAAACAAGAGCTAATAAATCACAATTCAAACTACTATTCATTTGACGATGAGGGGTTGTTATGACCTCCTTGTTTGGCAATTATGGAAATTGGGTTAAATGAGTCATTGATTTTTTAAACATACTTACTCGAAAAAGCAAAGCAATGTATCCTTGCTCTAAGTAAGTGATGAAAATTCGGTTGATTACTGATGAATTAAGGGTTTGTAATTGGGTCAAGAATAAGGGTTTAGATTTTAATATTAAGCTGATTTTTTGTTGAAATTTTGAATAAAAATATTTTACGAAAAAAAATCTTCTATTTTTTTTCGAGGGGTGTAAGAAATTAAATTTGGGGGTGTTTTCAGACTTAAAATGAAATGATCTATTAATGGTTTCAAATTCAATAATTTGTATTTGAAAATTTTCTTGTTTAGATCTATAAAATTCAGCTAGTTAGGAATTTTTTCTGAACAATAAAATACCTAGAACTAGGTATTTTTTAAATTCACTTAATTATTAATATTTGTGAAATATCTATTTGATCCAATTAATAGTTTGTCAAATCAATCAATAATAAATCATTGTTTTGCCTGGCTAATGTTTGTTGATGTTGGGTGATCCAGTAGCTACTGATTATACGGTTATTTTAAACATCAACAATTATGGAGCTGATTGACTCTCTTTTTCTTAAAAAGTCCCAAATCCCATGGACCTTGATTTTTTTGGTAATGATTTGGGGCAGTATTGCTGAATGTAAAGCCCAAGCCAAAAGCGTAAAATCAGTGTTTAACAAATCCCTGTCTTCACCAGACCTTACGAGCATACCAGTTAAAAAAATCCAATCACTTCAAGAGGTACAAGATATTGAAAAACTCAAATCAGATTTTTACAGCATAAATGAAAAGTCAAAAGAGCTGAAAAAGCTGCTTTCTGACAGTACCTTTTATGCCCAACATAAGGATAGCATCAATGCGGTAGTTAAGTCACATTTAGAAGATCAACAACAATTAATACAAGAGCAAGCATCGAACCTAAGTGACGGAATCGAACAAAACATGGGGATAAATCAAGATGATTTAATTCCCTCAAATCTCAATGATATCCATACCGCCAATGATTACAAAGCTCTCTTTGAAAAGTTAAATGCTGCTGATCTTGATTTCCAACAGCAGATGGAGGAAATGCTGCCTGAAGTATTTCAGATGGAGCAGTTGGAAGTGTTATCTGCTAGAATCTCTGATGTAGACTATGGTAATTATGAATCATACTTAACAGAGGTAACAGAGCTGGAGTCAAAGCTTATGGAAGATGGTAAAACTTCAGCTTTATCTAGGATCAACAGAAAAGTTGGATTTGAGCAAATAGCATACAAGGAGGTGGTTGTGAAGTCGGAGGTTTTGAAAAGGGAACATCTAGCAGAAAATAAATTAAAGCTAGGTGTACTGTATAGCTTGAATGAGGGAATCTCCTTTAATTCCTTGATTCAAGGGAATGTGGCGTACCAAGTCTTTCCAAGTTTTTACAGCATACTTGGAGTAAGCTTTAAAGCTACTAGCAAAAATAATAGAGATTATACTAAAAGTGGGTATGGAGGATATTTAGGATTTAGAAAGTATGTCTTGAATGATTGGTTCTTTCAAGGTGTGCTTGAGCATAACTATTTAGATTTTAATACAATGAGTTCGATTAGTGATCTAAACTTTAAGGGCTTCACCAGTGAAATGGCTATTTCAATTGGAAAAGAAATCAAACTGTCATCAAGAGTAAACAACATTATTCAAATCGATTATACCCCATTATTTGAAAGAGAGCGAAGCTTACATGGTAACATGCTTCAAATTAAGGTGGGTCTACTATATAACGTAATTCAATAATTCGTAAATATGAAAATTCTAATCTCAATCATTCAACTTAAATTGAATACCTTTAAGAAGAGATCTGTTCTAAAATATAAACTGAATAAAAATAGAGCGGTTTTTAAAAGTTTTCAAAGTTCGCTTAGGGTGCTCTTTTTAATTTTTGTAGTTACGAATAAGGCATTTTCACAAACCAGTAGTCTACCAAAGATTAATGCAACCCCACCTCCTCCTGAAGCAGGTGCACTATTAAAAAATGTGAATATTCCAGTAAGCTTAACAACTGGAGTTCCTAATATTTCAATCCCAATCCATACCATTGATCTAAATGGCTTTTCACTTCCAATTTCTATAAACTATAATTCTTCAGGAATAAAGACATCTGAGACTGCTAGTAATGTAGGATTAGGCTGGAGCTTATCAGCTGGTGGTATGATTTCAAGTATGGTACTGGGGATATCTGATTTAGAGGGGAATGGATACTTATATACAGGTGTAAATATACCTGATACAAGGGTACTAGATCCTAGGCTAACTCACGTAGATACTAATACTTATTCTGAAAATGCTGATTATACACTTGCTCAACAAATCATAGGTAATCAGGTTGTTAGCTACACGTTTGGTGTGCCTAATCCAATGCCTGCTAGTACACCAATAGATTCTCAACCTGATATCTTTTATTATTCGTTTGGGGATAAACAAGGTAAATTCTTTTTTGCAAAAAATGGACAGATAAAAACTATCCCTTTTACTCCAATTTCAATTACAAAGGCTCAGCATTTCATAATTTTAGATGAATTAGGAAATAAATTCACTTTTGGTACTGTAGAGACTAGTGTTACAACTTCTACCGAATTTTCAAGTAGTCCAGATTTTGGAGGAGGGAGCTCTCAATCGATAAACTTTATATACTATTTAACAAAAATAGAGACACCAAGTGGTCAATTCATTGATCTATCATATGATAATGTTCAATATAGCTTGGAAAACCCAAAGTCATATACACGATTCCGCCGTATTTCTAGCATTTCTAATGGTTTACCTACAAATGTAGAAACAAGGGTTGAAAGTAGTACTTTAATAAATGGCAAAATATTGAGATCTATTATTTCAAATGTGGGAGATACTGTTTTGTTTAATTATGAATCATGTCCTAGGATAGACATGAAAAAAGCTTCAAATCAAACTGGCTCAAAAGCACTTAAAGAAATACAAATACGGAGCTCTGGGTTGGTTAGCAAATTTCAATTACAACAAAGCTATTTTAACCTTTCAAATTATCAACCATGCCAAACACAGGAGAATTCGTCTTTATACAGATTAAAGTTAAATTCAATTCAAAGAGAAGGGGAAGAGCCATATATTTTTGAATACTATGGAAACAATTCATTGCCTAATAGATTGTCTGAGATCGAATCAGATCATTGGGGATATTACATTAATACAGGAGGAAAGTACTTTCATGAACCTCAATTTGGGTTTACTGATGGTGGTAATAGAGAGCCAAGTTTAAGCTTAACAAGGTATGGCACAATACAAAAAGTGATATACCCAACAAAAGGACATGCGGAGTTTGAGTATGAGTTGAATATGGCAAGAGATACTTTGGTTACTGTTTCTAATGGACTTCAATATAAATCTGCATCAATCTACTACTCACCTAATGTTAGCTACCAAAGTATCCCATTTACAATTGGTCAGAACGCAAATTTAGCTAGTATTAGGGTTGACTTCCACACAACGACTTCTCCACCTGTAGCAAATTTAAGGTTTGATGCTTTTATAACAGGGAATGGAGTGAACATGAATTTCCAGTCTGTAAATGGATATGGTAGTCAGTTTGTTGCTTTGTCAAAGGCTACTTACAATTTAAATGTAGAGCAAGTTGGTCAATTTGAAGAAGGTTTTATCCGAATAAGTTGGAATGAAAACACTCCAGGTGGAAATAATCAAGTCATCGACAATTATAATCTAGGCGGGCTAAGAATAAAATCGATTAAGTATTATGATTTTGGAAATACAACTCCTGTAAAGAGGCAGGATTACAAATATACATTGTTTGATAATAGTAACATTTCAAGTGGAATGATTTCTAATAAACCTAAATATACAAGGATGCATACAAAATATGTAAGAAGGTATCATTCAGAATTAGGAATGGAAGATATTCAAGTCAATTACTGGGTTCAAAATTCAACAAGTATAGACAACTTATCTGGAATGCAAGGTCATCATGTAATGTATAAAGAGGTTCATGAGTATAGTGATGCAAATGGACAAATAGGCATGACGCAAAGTAAGTTTAGTTTTGTGAAGGATCTCATGGCATATGTTTCTTATCCTGCGACAATTCCAACTAGCTATGACTGGCAAAGGGGGTTGCTTTTAGAAACGACTCATTTTAAATATAATAGTGGCACAAATCAGTTTATTAGGGTAAACAAAATAGAAAATTTCTATACTTTTATGTATACGCCTCCATCATCTATTAGCACAGGAGAAATTTTTGCTCATTATACCCCAGCTGCAGCACCTAATGAAACACATGCTTTGGGTGTAAACATTCAACTTTTAGCTCCTGAGTTTAGAGTGTATCAAAATGCGCTTAGTTTTAGGGTTGCTGCCATGTATGAAATAACTAGCTATAAGCTAATTTCTGCATGGTATTTTAAAAACAAATCTATCAGTTATTCTTATAATGAAGCAGGGGTTGAAGCAAATAGAATTGAGACTAATTACTTTTTTGACAAACCTATTCATGCGCAACTAACAAGAAAAAATATTATTAATAGTTCAGAGCATAATCTATTTGAATTCTTTTCTTACCCATTAGATTATAATAATACAACTGGATTTTTAAAGAAAATGAAAGATAGTCACCAAAAGTCTTACCCAGTCGAACATGTAAAGTTTATTCAAAAGAACAGCATTTATGAGATCCTCTCTGGAGAAATTGTACAATACAAAGATAACCTTAAAGCTCAACCTGATAAGCGGTTTAGTTTAGTTTCAAATGTTCCCATTAGCCATACTGCATTTAAATTTAGTGATAGAAATATTGGAGTATTGCCTACACAAACTTCTTCTGGAATCTTTGGTATGGACAGCCGCTATGTTGAAGAGGATTCTTTTACTCAGTTTGATGTACTTGGCAACCTTACTGAACATGGGGTTACAAATGGTATATTCTCTGCTCAAATTTGGGGGTACAATCTGAAATATCCAATTGCGGTATGTAAGAATGCATTAATCTCCCAGATAGCATTCTCTTCTTTTGAAACCAATGAAAAAGGTGGTTGGACTTATTCAGGTGCACCGGTCACAAATATTAATTCTAAAACAGGCTTAAAGTATTATAATCTGAATTCAGGAACAATTTCTAAGAGTGGTATAGGTGCAAGTACGTCCACTCCTTACAAATTAACCTTTTGGGCAAGGAGAGCATCAGGATCAGGGACATGGGATTTTTTAGGTACTTCAGAGAATTTGACCACTGAATGGAAATTGATTCAAAGGACAATTACTTCAAGTTCAATTACAATTACTGGGACTGGTATTCATATAGATGAATTGAGACTTCATCCTGCAAATGCAATGATGACAACCTATACCTATAAACCACTTGTAGGAGTTTCGTCGGTAAGTGACCCAAGGAACAACATAACTTACTATGAATATGACAATGCCAATCGCTTGTTGAATGTCAGAAATGACAGTAAAGAGATTATAGAAACGTATGAGTACAAATATAAAGGGACTAACTAAAAAACAGTATGAAGAAAATATTTACCGTTATTCTAGTTCTCAAGTTTTTACTTCTATCAGTAATACTTGGATTTAACTGTGCCATTGCACAAGGTGTTGGTTCATCGTTAGTCGGAGTTTGGAGAATGGATGGGACAAAGACTTTCCAAAGCCTCAAAAGTGAAGATAAGGACAAAATGGATCAGGCGAGTGAAGTACAAAAAAGTGCTTTTAACCAATCCTTAGAAAGTAGGATTTACTTTTTTAATGATGATCAAAGCTTTCAAGCGGAGTGGATATCTAACAACAAACCTCAAAAGATTTCGGGTACTTGGAAATACGATGGGGAGGCTATACTTGAAATAATAGTGAATGGTGAAACCAAAGTTTATAGTGTAGTCTTGGAGAAATCTAATTTAATGCTTAAACCCCAAGCTATGAGCGGTGGAATGCTGAATCAATTATTTTTTACTAAAGTAAAATAGCCATGAGAAATATAAGTTTTCTTTCATTGTTCATGGTATTTGGGTTCGTCGGAGTAACCATTGCTCAAAATATCACAAATGTTACAATTTCTGGCCCTACTACAACGACTTCTGGGACTAATGTGACCTACAATGCCCAATTTTGGAGTAACTCTCAACAAATTGCTCCTCCTGGATCAGGAGATTACCAGTGGAGCCATTCTGGAGGGACAGAGTTGTTTAATACTCTTACACAAATGCAATTGAATTTTAATACAGCGGGAAGTCATTATGTGGCCTATGATTTTGCTACATTTGATAATTATTTTTCTCCATACATGCCTGTATCGGTTACTGGATCTACAAATTTATGTAATGGGGTAAATGCATCAGCAAACAATGTGTCTAGGGTAGGTCCTGGTACAGTAACGTTGGTCGCCAATGCTGCACCTAGCGGATTTAGTTACAGGTGGTTTGCTTCTAATCAGACTACAGAGCTTTCTACTAGTCAAAGCTATACCACGCCTAGTATCAGTTCCACTACAACTTATTATTTGGCTTACAGAAATAATACCTCTGGCTGTCTAACCACAAAGGTGCCTGTGCAAGCAATAATAACAGCCGCTGCTCCAGATGAAAACTATGTCAAAACCTATACAGCCAAAGTAGCAAGTACAAATCAAACTACCATCAAGACAGGAACTGCCGCACAATCGTATAAGTCAATCACCTATTTTGATGGACTGGGAAGACCAAAGCAGGAAGTTGTACAGCAAGGAGCAGTCAATGGGAAGGATATAGTAAAACCAATAGTTTATGATGCCTATGGCAGGCAAGCAAGAAGCCATCTTCCTTATGCGGAATCAGATGGGATTACCGATGGAAGGTTTAGGACTGCAGGTGTTTCTAGACAGGCTACTTACTATCAAACCAAATTTTCGGATGCTTATGGTTATACAGAAGCTCAGTTCGAACCTTCACCTCTGAATAGGGTAGACAAACAGGCTGCTCAGGGAGCATCTTGGCGCATGGGGACAGGCAGGGAAGTGAAGTTTAGCAGACGTCCAAATACCACTGCCGATGCAGTGAGGATCTTTACTGTAAATGCAAGTGGTCTTCCCCAAAGCTCGGCGGTATATGCTGCCAACATGCTATGGGTAGAGATCGTGGATGATGAGGACAATATGCGCACGATGAGTTATACTGATAAGTTGGGTAGGGTAATACTCAAAAAAGTACAGCATACTGCAAGTCCAACAGGAGCAGGTTATACAGGTTGGCTCTGTACCTATTATGTGTATGATGATTTTGGAGATTTGAGGGTTGTTATCCCACCAAGAGCTGTTGAGATCTTGGTTTCAAAAAGTTGGGCTACAGCAAGTACAACAAATACGATCTTAGCAAATGCACAGTATTATAGGTACACCTATGATGGAAGACGTAGGCTTGTCGAAAAAAAGCTGCCTGGCAAAAATACAGAGTTTATTATATATGATGAACAAAATCGTGTGGTAGCCACACAGGATGGGGTATTGGCTGCAAGTTCGAAGTGGCTTTACAATAAGTATGATGCTTTGGGTAGGGTTATATTGACAGGGATTACGACTCAGACGGGATCAAGAGCTACAGTACAGGCATTGGTGACAGGCAACAACAATTCCGTACTCTCCACAGCAGCTACACCGACAACGACAGGGGGATGGCCAAGTAACCTAGGGGAGATCCTGTCAGCATATTACTATGATAGCTATGCAGGGCTTACTACCTTTAGCTACCTTAAACCATCCAGTCCTTATACCAATTTTCATGATCATGATAGTAACATTCATGGGCTATTGGCGGGAAAAAAAGTAAAGAATTACGCAAGCAATTCGCTGCTGACTACCCTATTTTTCTATGATAGCAAAGGAAGAGAGATCCAATCTGTGTCTCAGCATCACTTAAGCAATAGTGTTAGGGTATCTACCAGGTATAATTTTGAAAACAAACCAGAGCAAACACTTACCCAGTACAATGGGAGTACTTACAATGTATTGAAAACTTGGATATATAATAACAATGGTTCTATAGCTCAGGTCAAGCATAAAGTAAATACAGGTACAGAACACACAATAGTTCAAAACAACTATAGTGAAGTAGGGGAATTGATCAATAAATCAAATCCAGCGACAAGCCTTGGTTATCAATACAATATCAGGGGATGGCTGACCGATATGACAAGTACAGATAGTAGGGTGTTTCATCAGAAACTTTACTATCAAACAGGAGGAGGTACCAACAGGTGGAATGGTAATATTTCGGCGATAGATTGGAAGGGAGAAGATAACAAGTGGCGGAAGTATAGTTATGTCTATGACAATGCCCAGAGATTGAACTCAGCAACCTATACCGTTCCCAGTACTACGGCAGAGAATGGTAGGTATACTGTCAATGCCATCACCTATGATGCCAACGGGAATATCCTGACCATGAACAGAAGTGGACAGAGAACAACAAGCACCTATGGGGCTGTGGATAATTTGACTTATACCTATGAGTCGAATGCAGACCTGTCGAGCTATTCGAATAGACTACTGAAAGTTGCAGATGGCATAACAACTACGAACTATACCTCAAAGGATTTTAAGCCAGTATCAGGAGGGGCAAATTATAGCTATGATGTCAATGGAAACCAAACGGTAAATTCTGACAAAGGAATAACTAGCACCACCTATAACCACCTGAACCTGCCTACAGAAATCGTATTTACAGGTACGAATAGAAGAATTCTGTATGATTATGATGCTGATGGTGTCAAGGTAAGGCAGCGGGTATACACTGGTTCTACGAGCCCTAGTTCCACTACAAATTACATAGGTGAGTTTGTTTTCAATGGTACAGCCATAGATTACATTCTTCATGAAGAAGGAAGAGTTGTATATGAGACAGGTGAATCATTTTATGAATACAATATCAAGGATCACCTGGGTAATGTCAGACAGGTTATGAGAGTTCCGACAGCCCAAGGATTTATGGCTACTATGGAAGATACCCATGCCGAAGAAGAAGAGCAGAACTTCACCATGCTGGCAGAAAGTAGACAGAGTGGCTTAGAGCATAATGTGACTGCTGGAGGCAACAAAGTAGCTTGGCTGAATGCTTCAAGAGGGAGGACATTGGGGCCATCGACAACGATTCCTTTGGCAGCAGGTGATAGCATAAACCTGAAAGTCTTTGCCAAATATGAAGACCAGAAATCTAGTAAGCTGAGTAAGGGAGCATTTGTGGCATCTGGAGCAAAAGACAGGTTGGTGAACGATCTGCTGGAATTTAGCAATGTCACCTCCCGAACCGGTGGAGTCAATGCGATCACCTTGATAAGCATCATAGATATCATGGCCAAGGACCTACAGAAGCGTGACGCCCCAGAAGCATACATGGGCTATGCCCTTTATGATGCAGATAGTAACCTGTATGAGTTTGGTAAGCATGTTTTGAGTAAAAATGCAGCAAATGAACATGAGGTTTTGGAAAATAATCTCTATATTCCGCAGGACGGATACATGGAGACTTTCCTAGTCAATGAAACAGACGAAAACGTATGGTTTGATGACTTTAGCATTATGAGCTTAAGTACACCAATCGTACAGGAAACGCACTATGATCCTTGGGGATTGGAACTTACTGGACTTGGTTTTCAGGCAAGTGGGATGAAAGTGAATAAGTATCTCTACAACGGCAAGGAACTGCTGGATGACCTGAACCTCAATCTATACGACCACGGGGCACGTCTTTTTGATCCGGCCATAGGACGCTGGATCAGCATAGATCCAATGGCCCATCTAAGGGAGTGGGTTTCTCCGTACAACTTCGTGCAGAACAACCCGCTTAACCGAATTGATCCTGATGGTGCATTTGATTGGGTAGTGAATAGGGAGACGAACGAATATACTTGGATGGATAATGTCACCTCTGCCAGCGACACCCCTGAAGGTTACTCTTATGTTGGGGCCAAAGATTCGGACATCTTAAGAGATTTAGGAGTAGCATTCAAGCTTCCAGGACAGGAATCTAACAGGGTCGGGTATGTAGCTATGGATGTTGAGCAAGGCAGGTATGCCGCCAACCATCTGATAAATGTGAAAGCAAAAAGCAACGTGACTATATCTGCAGATGTACGCTATAACATGTCTGAGGGGTCAGAAAATAATGTTCTTGGACGGAAATTTGAGGGTGTCAAAATTTCTGCCATAGTTGTCGGTTCAAATTCCGGAACGGATGGCAGGGTGGATGCTCATTCTGGTCTGAGTGTCGATTACGGGGGGCAAAGCTATACCACGGCCTTAAGAAACCCTCAGGGCAGTTATGCCAAACAAACAGGGACACAAATAGGGGTAGGCAGTGTTACGATACCGGCTTCTCAGACAAGTCAGTCAAAAAGTTTTACCGGAATCAGCGTGAGTGGCGGTTGGTGGGCAACAAACTCAGCTAATATGAGGACACCGGTTGTATATCATCCGCTCACCCCTTATCCACATTCTTTTAAACACAGTTGGACCTTCCCTAATAAGTAAAGAAAATGATAAAATTAATTAAATGTGTATCGATATTTACAATAGTGATATTCGTTACAGGTTGTAAAAGTAACGGGCAGGGAAACTGCGATAAATGGTATGTCGAAGCTAATTCCAGTCTGAATGATTACTATTTAGACAATGATGAAGCCAACCTTAAGCTTTCAATGTCCATTATTGAAAAAGGCTATTATTTATGCCCCGATTTTGAAAGTAGATTTGTAGATCTTAAAATCACTTTGCTATTGTTGATGAAAGAATATGAAAGGGGGTATTCATTTATAGATTCTTTAGAAGAATCTAGCTTTGAGCCGTCCTACAAAAAGGCGCTATACCTTAAAACTTTTAAAGCCTTGTCTCTTGAAAAGAAGGGAGACATTGCCGGAAGAGATGGACATTTTGAAGAGCTTGTCGGAGAAATTGAGGACTATATATCTTCCAACCCTTCGAGTGAAGAAGCAATAGCTGATCTATTTTACACTAAATTAAAGTTTGAAGAAAAGGAAAAAGTGATAAGGGAGATAGAATTAATGCAATCATCAAGCCATATCGATGATAAGGAGTTTTTGAACGCATTGAAGGAAAGTATTAAGGCTGCTCCTACGATGTAAGTAAAAAATCAACAAGTATCTCTACAACGGGAAAGAACACCTGACCGACTTAAACCTTAATCTATACGACTTTGGGGCGAGGTATTTTGACCCCGTGATAGGGCGATGGACAAGCCCGGATCCCATGGCCAGTGAAAGAAGCTGGGTAAGCCCGTACAACTACGTGCAAAACAACCCGCTGAACAGGATCGATCCTGATGGTAGGTTTGATTGGGTTATCAATAAGGATAACGAGGTTTATTGGGATGAAAATGCGACTTCTCAGGCAACAACGAAGACGGGTGAGACCTATCTTGGGAAAATGGGTTTTGGGGTAGATGAACAAACGGGAAATACAAAGGTGTACAACCCTGATGGAGTTATAAATGAAGGGGTAAGAAGTTTGCCAGAGGTCACAGTATCTTCTGGTAACCCGGTCACGGATGCTATATACAAGGGGAACAGGGATTTTGCCCTTGGGGCCCTTGATTTGACCAGTCAAACGTTTGGAAAGGTCGGAGCCAGTGCTACGGTTGCAGGACTTGTTATTGCTCCTTTTGCTCCACCTGTTGGTGCTGGTTTAATAACGATAGGAGAAACATTTTCTGCGGTTTCTGGAACAGCCAGTGCTGCGCTAAATTTAAATCGTGGAAATATTGGAGCAGCTTTTACTGATGCTGCATTACTTTCCATTGGTTCATTCGGAAGTGCAGGAATTAAAAGCCTCGAGGGAGGAGCGGTGAATTCAACTGGACAATACCTATTAAGAGGAACCCAAAACACGAGTTTGGAGATTACTAATCACTTAATAGTACCTGCTTTTCAAAATCGTAAAAAATAAGAAATATGCTACTATTAGGAATAATAAGTTTGATTCTCGGTGCCCTTATACTTTATAAAATGATTAGACATCCTTTTAAATATGATGATGGAGCTATCAATTTTAAAGGATATGCATCGGGAATAATTTTTACCTTAATAGGTATTTACGTTCTTTTTGACTACTTTAAGATTCTTTAAAATCAATATAAAGTAGAACGTAGAGAAGCCCGGTAAATTAACATCCGGGCTTTTTTTATTATAGTGCGGCAATACTTTTGAGTTTTGCAGCTTTGATGAAAGCGTCAATGGTGGCGAAGACGTGCGACTTGTTTTCCGGATCCAGGTTCTGGATCTCCTTCAGTTTTTTGAGTGTTTCGTTGTCAATGCGCTCATACTCCCCGTCCTTGACCAGGTAATCCAGGGTAACGCCGAGGGCATCGGCGATCTTGGCGGCTACGTCAATGGAGGGGATGTTTTCGCCCCGTTCATACTTACCGATGATATCCCCTGAAGTCCCGACGAGCTTGCCCAAGTCTGCCTGCCTGATTTTTTTCTGCTTGCGGGCGAACGCCAATCTGTCTGAAAAAGCCATAAATACCTCGTTTTTGAGAGTTATATGATAGTGATTCACAAAAATACATCACTTATAGGTCAAATACAATTAACATAGCTCTTGCATGTAAAAGTTAAATGGGTTAGTTTTGTGAGGTATTTATCAGATGTAAATTTTTAAAGAAAGTTTTATGGCAGAGAAAAAAGAGTACCTATACGATTACGGGGGACTGGATCTGTTCCTTGAAAACTTCGTGGATGCCCCCGAGCTGAAAAGGCATCTGGACGAGCTGCTGCTGATACTGGTCACCCACATGTGCCTTGTGGAAAGGGAGCCGGACTGCGGCCGGGAACTGTTGGAGCTGTATGCGATACTGAGCGATCTGAGAGACCTGTTCGGTAATCTGGAAAAGAAGGCGGATTAAGCGATGGAAATACAGGAGATCAAAACCAGACTGACGCTTAAGGAAGTCCTGGAACATTACGGCTTGAAACCGGACAAGCAAAGCAGGCTGAACTGCCCGTTCCACGATGACAAGACCCCGAGCATGCAGGTGTACTACAAGACCCAGACTGCCTACTGCTTCAGTTCCAACTGCCCCACGCATGGCAAGAGCCTGGACGTGATCGACTTTATCATGCATATGGAACAGACGGACAAGCATCAGGCAATCCTCAAAGCTGGGGAACTGATCACAGGCACGGCTTCCCCTGCCCAGAAACTGACTAGGGTTGCGCTGCTCACAAACATGTTCACCTACTTCAAGAACGCCATGCACAACAGCAGACCTGCCCGTGAATACCTGGAAAGCCGTGGACTGGACCATGGCAAAACGGATGTTGGCTACAACAGTGGCCAGTTCCACCACGGCACAAGGAAGGACAATGAACTGATCGAAGCCTGCCTTAAATACGGCCTGCTGCTGGACAGGGGACACGTGAACAACCGCACGGGCGAGAAGGCTTACAGCCCCTTCGGGAAGGGCGGGATCGTGTTCCCGCTCCGAAACAGTGAGAACCAAATAACCAGCCTGTACTTCCGCAGCACGGCAGACGACAGGCAGGCACGCCACTTTTACCTGAAAGACCGCCAGGGGCTTTACCCGTGTTATCCGAAACAGGAGGCCACCAAACTAATCCTGACCGAAGCCATCATCGATGCGGCCACCTTGCTCCAAATCCCCGGGATCACCAATGAATCCCGCCAAGACGGGACAGGTTATCAAATACTTGCCTGCTACGGCACCAACGGGCTGACAGAGGAACATATCAGCGCAATCCAATCACTCAACAACCTAGAAGAGATTGTTTTCTTTTTTGACGGTGATGCCGCCGGACTGGAAGGGGCAAGGAAACAGGGCGAAAAGCTGAAAGGCCTGCTGCCGGAAATCAAAATCAGCCGGGTAAATACACCTGAGGGCGAGGATGTAAACAGCCTGTATGTCAACCATGCGGACAGTGCGGAAGAACTCTTTAGACACCTGTTGGACAGCCGTACCCATTTTGAATCGCCAAACGGATCTTTTTACTCTTCAAATGAAAAAAAAGAAATCCGGGAGCAGATACCGCTGAAAACCGAACAGAAGGATCATCAGAGAGATCAGAATGGTTCAGATGAAATAAAAAAAGAAGTGCGGAAACAGGTGATCCAACCGGCAGTCCCTGAACCGTCCAAATCCGTCCCACAGCCAAAAGTCAATACGCAGGAAACCAATCGATGCCATGCGGCAGGCAGGTTTGATACTTCCAACCCACACAGAATCATATACTTTACCGACACGGCGCATTACTATGTAAAGGGCGGGGTGCGCCAGGAACCCGACAGACTGCAGATCAGCCTGATGGTCGAGGGGAAGGGCAACAGTGCCTACAACCGCTACCGCAACCGCCTGGACCTGTACGAGAACAAACAGACGGAACGGATAGCAAGGGAGGCGGCCGAAAAGCTGAACCTCAGGGCAGACCTGTTGGAGCTGGACCTGTGCAGGCTGACCGACCTTCTGGAGGACTACCGGGACAGCAGGGAAACAGGGCAGAAGCAGGAAAGCACAAGGGCAGCCCTGGACAGTACTGCAAGCGGGCGGTGCAGGGACTTTTTGGGCAAACCCAACCTGATCCAGCGGATCAACGGACTGATAGGCAAGGCGGGCGTGGTGGGCGAGGAAAACAACCGGGTGTTCCTGTTCTGCATCGCCGCCAGTTACGGGATGCCCGACACGCTTCACGCCCTGATCCAGGGATCGAGCGGATCGGGCAAGACCCACCTTTTGGTGAAGATCAGCAGCTTTATCCCCGATGAAGATGTGAAAAGGTTCACCAGGGTCACGGAGAGCAGTTTTTACAACTACGGGATGTACGACCTGAAAAACAAGCTGATCTGCCTGGAAGACCTGGACGGGATGAAGGAAGAGGCGCAGCTGGCCTTCCGGGAACTGCAGTCAAGGGAGATGCTGTCGAGCAGCACCACGGGACAGGACGAGAAGGGCAACAACCGGGCGTATGAAAAGATCGTCTACGGGCCGATCGCATCGATGGCCTGCACGACCAAGGGGGAGATATACGAGGACAACATGAACCGCTGTTTTTTGATCGCCGTGGACGAGACCAAAGAGCAGACGCAAAGGATCATCCAATACCAGAACCAAAAGGCATCCGGGAAGATTGACGGACAGGAAGAAAGGAAGGCCACGGAGTTTATACAGGACTGTATCCGGATGCTGAAACCGCATGAAGTGGTGAATCCATACGCAGATAAAGTGAACCTGCCGGAAGAGGCCCACAAGATCAGGCGGCTGAACGGGCTGTACCAGAGCTTCGTGAAGCAGATGACCCTGATGAACCAGTACAGGAGGAAAAAAGATCAGAAAGGGAGATTGATCACGGAGAAGGAAGACCTGCAGGTAGCCGCAGAAATCATGTTTGACAGCATCGTGCTGAAGATAGACGAGCTGGACGGCAGCCTTCGGCTGTTCTACGAGCAGCTAAAGACCTATGTCAAAAGCAAGGGAGAGGCGTATGAATCATACAGTTTTGGCCAAAGGGAGATCCGGCAGACGCTGAACATCAGCAAGAGCCAGCTGCAGCGCTATATCCATGACCTGTTGAGCCTGGAATACATATGCCAGGCAGGCGGGCATATCAACAAGGGCTACCGCTATAAGATTGTGTACTGGGACGATGTGGCCAAGCTGAAAGGCAAGGTGAAACGGCATTTACAGGGGCAATTGGATCAACTTGAGATCTTGGCGACCCATTAGCGACCCAGCCGTTTTGGGTCGCAAGAATCTACCTTTAAAGCCCAAAAAGGCTGAAAATGGCCCTAAATCAAGCTGGCGACCCGTGACCCAGGAAAACGTACGCTCCCCCTTCAGCAACTGTTACGACGAAAGGCAAGGCATGCCACTTTGAAAACCAAAAACCACCACCATGAAGCATTTACCGATATATAACAAGGAATACCGGGAGCTTCTCCTGGACTTTAGGCTGTACCTGGAACGTACGGGCTACAACAAAGGGAGCTGTGAAGCCCTGCCATCCTGCCTGCGGGAGTTTTTTCACCGGATGGAAGGCCTTGGTATCCATGGACTGGACGGCATCACGCCCGGGCATATCCTGGAACACTGGGAGTACCTGAGAACAAGGCCGAGCCAAAGGGGCGGCAGTTTGAGCGAAAGCCAGATCAACCATCACCTGTACGCCTTGAAAACCTTCATGAACTACCGGCAGGCCGCTGGGGACATCGAAAGCAACCCCTTCGGCGCACTGGCCTTCCCGAGGCCGGAACATCCGCCCAGAAAGGTGTTGAGCAGGGAAGAAATCAAGGCCCTCTACGGTGTATGTGAGACCCTTCGTGACCATGCCATGCTAAGCCTGTTTTACGGCTGCGGGCTGAGAAGGTCGGAGGCGGAAAAGCTGGACATATCCGACATCCACTTCAAGGGACAGCTGCTTTATGTGCGTTCCGGCAAGGGCGGAAAAAGAAGGGCCGTTCCGATGGGCGTACAGGTAACCCAAGACCTGAAAGGTTATTACCTGAATGAAAGGGAGTCCTACAGAAATGGAACGGCCGCCGACAGCCTAAAGGCTTTTATGCTCAACAACCACGGGAACAGGATGTCGGGGGACAGCTTTTGGAGACGGCTCGGATACCTGGTCGAACAGGCGGGCTTTACAGATCGGATCGGCCTTCACTGCCTGCGGCACAGCATCGCCACGCACCTTTTGGAAGGCGGCCTGGGCATCGAGCAGGTCAGGGACTTTTTGGGCCACCGCCATCTTGAGACGACCCAGCTATACGCCAAAATCAGCAAACATTACCTATCCAAACAGATATGTTGAAAGATAAAGAACTGGAAACCTATCTGCTGGAAAGGCACACCCCGGAGACGGCGAAGATCTACCTCCGGGACATCAGGATCTACCTGGATTATATGACCGAGGAGCGGGCGGAAAAAGCCACCTACCAAGACATCCTGCAGTACGTGGACTACCTGAGGAAGAAACACCAAAACCCAAGGACGGTCAACAGGATGCTTTACGGGGCAAAATCCTGGCACAACTGGCTGCTGCATACCGGAAAGCGGGATGACCATCCCTGCAAGTTTTTGAGGCTGAGGGATGCCAAGGGACAGGATATCCAGCTGCAGGATCTTTTTTCTTCAACTGAACTTGAACAGCTGATGGAAAGGAAGGAACGCTATGAAAGCGTAAGGATAAGGAACCAGGTGGTTGTCAGCCTGCTGATCTACCAGGGATTGCGGCTGAAGGAAACAGAACAGTTGCGGTTACAGGATGTTGACCTGGAAGCGGGGACAATCCACAGCAGGGGCATGGCCAAGACTTTGCCGAGAACCCTGAAGATGAAACCAAAACAGATCATGCTTTTTTACCGCTACATCCACGAAATACGACCGGGAATACAGAAAGAAGAAACGGAAAAACTGATCTTGAACATCCGGGGGAAAGCCATCAAGGCCGATGATATCAACTATCTGGTGGAGACTTTTAGGGACCTGTTCCCCGACAGGAAACTGAATGCCCAAACCATCCGGCAGAGCGTGATCGCCCACCTGTTGAAAGAAGGAAAGGACTTACGGGTTGTCCAGGTGTTTGCGGGACATAAAAACCCGAGTTCGACGGAGCGGTACAGGCAGACGGGATTGGAGGAACTCAAGGCGGCGGTACAGAAACACCATCCGCTGGGGTAGTGTTAAAAAATTTGGAAAATGCAACTAAATACAGTTACTTTGAGTTTATGTCTAAGAAGGAAAAACTGATCGCCAGGTTTTTGGGCATGCCATCCGACTTTCATTATGACGAGATGGTGAAACTGCTAGGATACTTTGGTTTTGAGGAAGTAAAGAAAGGAAAGACCTCCGGTTCGAGGGTAAAATTCGAGAACGGTGAAGGGGTTCCTGTCATGCTCCACAAACCTCACCCAAGCGGGATCATGAAGCAATACCAAATGAAACAGGTCAGAGAACTATTGGAGTTATGAAATATCTGGAATACAAAGGTTATACGGGCAGCATTGAGTACAGTCCCCAGGATAGTCTGCTCTATGGAAAAGTGTTGGGAATCAGGGGTCTGATCTCCTACGAAGGAGAGACAGGGAAACATCTGGAAGAGGATTTTAGGGAGGCTGTAGATGCTTATCTGGCAGATTGTAAAGAAGAGGGCAAGTCTCCCGAGAAGCCGTTCAAAGGGAGCTTCAATGTAAGGATATCGGCTACCTTGCACCAAAGAGCAGCTTTATTGGCGATGGAGGCCAAGACCTCCCTGAACAACTTTGTGGCCGAAGCGATCCGGTTTAGGGTCGACAAAGAGCCTGCCTGATTGTTTTTTGCAGGAATGGGAAACCGTTCCGAAAGGAGGTTTGGAGTAAGGACAACGGTCACAGGTTAAGCGGCGTTCGTCATCGTCATCCGGCAAAAAGCCACGCCAGCCCGTCAGGCAAGCTTCGTTCCTCAGCCCACCTGCCGCCCTTCGGGTCTCCGCTGCGCTCCGAGGCTGTCATGTCTTTTGCGCTCCTTCCTCTTCCTCACGGCTGTTCCCGTGTCTGCTTAGGCCGCTTCCCTTCGTTCCGTTCGTTCCTCACTCCACTGCGCTCAGCCGCCACGCATCCACCCACAGCCAGGGTTAATGCGGGCCTGCGGGCCACCGACAGACCGCAGCGCCCATGATGGACAGTCCAAAAAGAAAGCGGTATCATGGGCACTGCTCACTGCCAGCCACTTCCTACGGTCGTTTTCCCTGGCAGGCTGTCGGCGGCACCCGCAGGCGGCCCGCAACCCAACGCACGAAAAGGCCGGCCGCCTAAAAGTCTAACCCCCAACCCCCGGGATCATCCGGGGGCTTTTCCCGCCCGCAAAGCTAGGACAGATCTCCGAAACCAGGTTGGGTGCAGGAAAAAAACAACAAAAAAGAAGAGCAAAGTTAGGCGGGTCGCACGGGGCCTGCCCGCCGTCAAAAAGCAAGTCCGCAGGGCTATTTATCCGCCCGCAGACCAGCCACACCTTAAACCGCCCCACTCCCTTGCTTTTTGCCCATACCCGCCTGATCCAGGGGCTTTCTTTTTTTCCGTTTTTTCTTTTAAGAAGGTGTTTTTAAAAAAAGCCATCCATCTGCCCTTCTTTTTTTCAACTGAAAATATCTTCAACTGAAAGAAAAAAACTATCTTTATCGGGATATGCCGGAAGGGCATAACGTTCTTTAAAGGGGTGTGAGGTGAGTTGGAAAGAGCAGGGAAAAGGTTGTGCGGGAGTACAGCGTTATCTCTACAACGGGAAAGAACACCTGACCGACTTAAACCTTAATCTATACGACTTTGGGGCGAGGTATTTTGACCCCGTGATAGGGCGATGGACAAGCCCGGATCCCATGGCCAGTGAAAGAAGCTGGGTAAGCCCGTACAACTACGTGCAAAACAACCCGCTGAACAGGATCGATCCTGATGGTAGGTTTGATTGGGTTATCAATAAGGATAACGAGGTTTATTGGGATGAAAATGCGACTTCTCAGGCAACAACGAAGACGGGTGAGACCTATCTTGGGAAAATGGGTTTTGGGGTAGATGAACAAACGGGAAATACAAAGGTGTACAACCCTGATGGAGTTATAAATGAAGGGGTAAGAAGTTTGCCAGAGGTCACAGTATCTTCTGGTAACCCGGTCACGGATGCTATATACAAGGGGAACAGGGATTTTGCCCTTGGGGCCCTTGATTTGACCAGTCAAACGTTTGGAAAGGTCGGAGCCAGTGCTACGGTTGCAGGACTTGTTATTGCTCCTTTTGCTCCACCTGTTGGTGCTGGTTTAATAACGATAGGAGAAACATTTTCTGCGGTTTCTGGAACAGCCAGTGCTGCGCTAAATTTAAATCGTGGAAATATTGGAGCAGCTTTTACTGATGCTGCATTACTTTCCATTGGTTCATTCGGAAGTGCAGGAATTAAAAGCCTCGAGGGAGGAGCGGTGAATTCAACTGGACAATACCTATTAAGAGGAACCCAAAACACGAGTTTGGAGATTACTAATCACTTAATAGTACCTGCTTTTCAAAATCGTAAAAAATAAGAAATATGCTACTATTAGGAATAATAAGTTTGATTCTCGGTGCCCTTATACTTTATAAAATGATTAGACATCCTTTTAAATATGATGATGGAGCTATCAATTTTAAAGGATATGCATCGGGAATAATTTTTACCTTAATAGGTATTTACGTTCTTTTTGACTACTTTAAGATTCTTTAAAATCAATATAAAGTAGAACGTAGAGAAGCCCGGTAAATTAACATCCGGGCTTTTTTTATTATAGTGCGGCAATACTTTTGAGTTTTGCAGCTTTGATGAAAGCGTCAATGGTGGCGAAGACGTGCGACTTGTTTTCCGGATCCAGGTTCTGGATCTCCTTCAGTTTTTTGAGTGTTTCGTTGTCAATGCGCTCATACTCCCCGTCCTTGACCAGGTAATCCAGGGTAACGCCGAGGGCATCGGCGATCTTGGCGGCTACGTCAATGGAGGGGATGTTTTCGCCCCGTTCATACTTACCGATGATATCCCCTGAAGTCCCGACGAGCTTGCCCAAGTCTGCCTGCCTGATTTTTTTCTGCTTGCGGGCGAACGCCAATCTGTCTGAAAAAGCCATAAATACCTCGTTTTTGAGAGTTATATGATAGTGATTCACAAAAATACATCACTTATAGGTCAAATACAATTAACATAGCTCTTGCATGTAAAAGTTAAATGGGTTAGTTTTGTGAGGTATTTATCAGATGTAAATTTTTAAAGAAAGTTTTATGGCAGAGAAAAAAGAGTACCTATACGATTACGGGGGACTGGATCTGTTCCTTGAAAACTTCGTGGATGCCCCCGAGCTGAAAAGGCATCTGGACGAGCTGCTGCTGATACTGGTCACCCACATGTGCCTTGTGGAAAGGGAGCCGGACTGCGGCCGGGAACTGTTGGAGCTGTATGCGATACTGAGCGATCTGAGAGACCTGTTCGGTAATCTGGAAAAGAAGGCGGATTAAGCGATGGAAATACAGGAGATCAAAACCAGACTGACGCTTAAGGAAGTCCTGGAACATTACGGCTTGAAACCGGACAAGCAAAGCAGGCTGAACTGCCCGTTCCACGATGACAAGACCCCGAGCATGCAGGTGTACTACAAGACCCAGACTGCCTACTGCTTCAGTTCCAACTGCCCCACGCATGGCAAGAGCCTGGACGTGATCGACTTTATCATGCATATGGAACAGACGGACAAGCATCAGGCAATCCTCAAAGCTGGGGAACTGATCACAGGCACGGCTTCCCCTGCCCAGAAACTGACTAGGGTTGCGCTGCTCACAAACATGTTCACCTACTTCAAGAACGCCATGCACAACAGCAGACCTGCCCGTGAATACCTGGAAAGCCGTGGACTGGACCATGGCAAAACGGATGTTGGCTACAACAGTGGCCAGTTCCACCACGGCACAAGGAAGGACAATGAACTGATCGAAGCCTGCCTTAAATACGGCCTGCTGCTGGACAGGGGACACGTGAACAACCGCACGGGCGAGAAGGCTTACAGCCCCTTCGGGAAGGGCGGGATCGTGTTCCCGCTCCGAAACAGTGAGAACCAAATAACCAGCCTGTACTTCCGCAGCACGGCAGACGACAGGCAGGCACGCCACTTTTACCTGAAAGACCGCCAGGGGCTTTACCCGTGTTATCCGAAACAGGAGGCCACCAAACTAATCCTGACCGAAGCCATCATCGATGCGGCCACCTTGCTCCAAATCCCCGGGATCACCAATGAATCCCGCCAAGACGGGACAGGTTATCAAATACTTGCCTGCTACGGCACCAACGGGCTGACAGAGGAACATATCAGCGCAATCCAATCACTCAACAACCTAGAAGAGATTGTTTTCTTTTTTGACGGTGATGCCGCCGGACTGGAAGGGGCAAGGAAACAGGGCGAAAAGCTGAAAGGCCTGCTGCCGGAAATCAAAATCAGCCGGGTAAATACACCTGAGGGCGAGGATGTAAACAGCCTGTATGTCAACCATGCGGACAGTGCGGAAGAACTCTTTAGACACCTGTTGGACAGCCGTACCCATTTTGAATCGCCAAACGGATCTTTTTACTCTTCAAATGAAAAAAAAGAAATCCGGGAGCAGATACCGCTGAAAACCGAACAGAAGGATCATCAGAGAGATCAGAATGGTTCAGATGAAATAAAAAAAGAAGTGCGGAAACAGGTGATCCAACCGGCAGTCCCTGAACCGTCCAAATCCGTCCCACAGCCAAAAGTCAATACGCAGGAAACCAATCGATGCCATGCGGCAGGCAGGTTTGATACTTCCAACCCACACAGAATCATATACTTTACCGACACGGCGCATTACTATGTAAAGGGCGGGGTGCGCCAGGAACCCGACAGACTGCAGATCAGCCTGATGGTCGAGGGGAAGGGCAACAGTGCCTACAACCGCTACCGCAACCGCCTGGACCTGTACGAGAACAAACAGACGGAACGGATAGCAAGGGAGGCGGCCGAAAAGCTGAACCTCAGGGCAGACCTGTTGGAGCTGGACCTGTGCAGGCTGACCGACCTTCTGGAGGACTACCGGGACAGCAGGGAAACAGGGCAGAAGCAGGAAAGCACAAGGGCAGCCCTGGACAGTACTGCAAGCGGGCGGTGCAGGGACTTTTTGGGCAAACCCAACCTGATCCAGCGGATCAACGGACTGATAGGCAAGGCGGGCGTGGTGGGCGAGGAAAACAACCGGGTGTTCCTGTTCTGCATCGCCGCCAGTTACGGGATGCCCGACACGCTTCACGCCCTGATCCAGGGATCGAGCGGATCGGGCAAGACCCACCTTTTGGTGAAGATCAGCAGCTTTATCCCCGATGAAGATGTGAAAAGGTTCACCAGGGTCACGGAGAGCAGTTTTTACAACTACGGGATGTACGACCTGAAAAACAAGCTGATCTGCCTGGAAGACCTGGACGGGATGAAGGAAGAGGCGCAGCTGGCCTTCCGGGAACTGCAGTCAAGGGAGATGCTGTCGAGCAGCACCACGGGACAGGACGAGAAGGGCAACAACCGGGCGTATGAAAAGATCGTCTACGGGCCGATCGCATCGATGGCCTGCACGACCAAGGGGGAGATATACGAGGACAACATGAACCGCTGTTTTTTGATCGCCGTGGACGAGACCAAAGAGCAGACGCAAAGGATCATCCAATACCAGAACCAAAAGGCATCCGGGAAGATTGACGGACAGGAAGAAAGGAAGGCCACGGAGTTTATACAGGACTGTATCCGGATGCTGAAACCGCATGAAGTGGTGAATCCATACGCAGATAAAGTGAACCTGCCGGAAGAGGCCCACAAGATCAGGCGGCTGAACGGGCTGTACCAGAGCTTCGTGAAGCAGATGACCCTGATGAACCAGTACAGGAGGAAAAAAGATCAGAAAGGGAGATTGATCACGGAGAAGGAAGACCTGCAGGTAGCCGCAGAAATCATGTTTGACAGCATCGTGCTGAAGATAGACGAGCTGGACGGCAGCCTTCGGCTGTTCTACGAGCAGCTAAAGACCTATGTCAAAAGCAAGGGAGAGGCGTATGAATCATACAGTTTTGGCCAAAGGGAGATCCGGCAGACGCTGAACATCAGCAAGAGCCAGCTGCAGCGCTATATCCATGACCTGTTGAGCCTGGAATACATATGCCAGGCAGGCGGGCATATCAACAAGGGCTACCGCTATAAGATTGTGTACTGGGACGATGTGGCCAAGCTGAAAGGCAAGGTGAAACGGCATTTACAGGGGCAATTGGATCAACTTGAGATCTTGGCGACCCATTAGCGACCCAGCCGTTTTGGGTCGCAAGAATCTACCTTTAAAGCCCAAAAAGGCTGAAAATGGCCCTAAATCAAGCTGGCGACCCGTGACCCAGGAAAACGTACGCTCCCCCTTCAGCAACTGTTACGACGAAAGGCAAGGCATGCCACTTTGAAAACCAAAAACCACCACCATGAAGCATTTACCGATATATAACAAGGAATACCGGGAGCTTCTCCTGGACTTTAGGCTGTACCTGGAACGTACGGGCTACAACAAAGGGAGCTGTGAAGCCCTGCCATCCTGCCTGCGGGAGTTTTTTCACCGGATGGAAGGCCTTGGTATCCATGGACTGGACGGCATCACGCCCGGGCATATCCTGGAACACTGGGAGTACCTGAGAACAAGGCCGAGCCAAAGGGGCGGCAGTTTGAGCGAAAGCCAGATCAACCATCACCTGTACGCCTTGAAAACCTTCATGAACTACCGGCAGGCCGCTGGGGACATCGAAAGCAACCCCTTCGGCGCACTGGCCTTCCCGAGGCCGGAACATCCGCCCAGAAAGGTGTTGAGCAGGGAAGAAATCAAGGCCCTCTACGGTGTATGTGAGACCCTTCGTGACCATGCCATGCTAAGCCTGTTTTACGGCTGCGGGCTGAGAAGGTCGGAGGCGGAAAAGCTGGACATATCCGACATCCACTTCAAGGGACAGCTGCTTTATGTGCGTTCCGGCAAGGGCGGAAAAAGAAGGGCCGTTCCGATGGGCGTACAGGTAACCCAAGACCTGAAAGGTTATTACCTGAATGAAAGGGAGTCCTACAGAAATGGAACGGCCGCCGACAGCCTAAAGGCTTTTATGCTCAACAACCACGGGAACAGGATGTCGGGGGACAGCTTTTGGAGACGGCTCGGATACCTGGTCGAACAGGCGGGCTTTACAGATCGGATCGGCCTTCACTGCCTGCGGCACAGCATCGCCACGCACCTTTTGGAAGGCGGCCTGGGCATCGAGCAGGTCAGGGACTTTTTGGGCCACCGCCATCTTGAGACGACCCAGCTATACGCCAAAATCAGCAAACATTACCTATCCAAACAGATATGTTGAAAGATAAAGAACTGGAAACCTATCTGCTGGAAAGGCACACCCCGGAGACGGCGAAGATCTACCTCCGGGACATCAGGATCTACCTGGATTATATGACCGAGGAGCGGGCGGAAAAAGCCACCTACCAAGACATCCTGCAGTACGTGGACTACCTGAGGAAGAAACACCAAAACCCAAGGACGGTCAACAGGATGCTTTACGGGGCAAAATCCTGGCACAACTGGCTGCTGCATACCGGAAAGCGGGATGACCATCCCTGCAAGTTTTTGAGGCTGAGGGATGCCAAGGGACAGGATATCCAGCTGCAGGATCTTTTTTCTTCAACTGAACTTGAACAGCTGATGGAAAGGAAGGAACGCTATGAAAGCGTAAGGATAAGGAACCAGGTGGTTGTCAGCCTGCTGATCTACCAGGGATTGCGGCTGAAGGAAACAGAACAGTTGCGGTTACAGGATGTTGACCTGGAAGCGGGGACAATCCACAGCAGGGGCATGGCCAAGACTTTGCCGAGAACCCTGAAGATGAAACCAAAACAGATCATGCTTTTTTACCGCTACATCCACGAAATACGACCGGGAATACAGAAAGAAGAAACGGAAAAACTGATCTTGAACATCCGGGGGAAAGCCATCAAGGCCGATGATATCAACTATCTGGTGGAGACTTTTAGGGACCTGTTCCCCGACAGGAAACTGAATGCCCAAACCATCCGGCAGAGCGTGATCGCCCACCTGTTGAAAGAAGGAAAGGACTTACGGGTTGTCCAGGTGTTTGCGGGACATAAAAACCCGAGTTCGACGGAGCGGTACAGGCAGACGGGATTGGAGGAACTCAAGGCGGCGGTACAGAAACACCATCCGCTGGGGTAGTGTTAAAAAATTTGGAAAATGCAACTAAATACAGTTACTTTGAGTTTATGTCTAAGAAGGAAAAACTGATCGCCAGGTTTTTGGGCATGCCATCCGACTTTCATTATGACGAGATGGTGAAACTGCTAGGATACTTTGGTTTTGAGGAAGTAAAGAAAGGAAAGACCTCCGGTTCGAGGGTAAAATTCGAGAACGGTGAAGGGGTTCCTGTCATGCTCCACAAACCTCACCCAAGCGGGATCATGAAGCAATACCAAATGAAACAGGTCAGAGAACTATTGGAGTTATGAAATATCTGGAATACAAAGGTTATACGGGCAGCATTGAGTACAGTCCCCAGGATAGTCTGCTCTATGGAAAAGTGTTGGGAATCAGGGGTCTGATCTCCTACGAAGGAGAGACAGGGAAACATCTGGAAGAGGATTTTAGGGAGGCTGTAGATGCTTATCTGGCAGATTGTAAAGAAGAGGGCAAGTCTCCCGAGAAGCCGTTCAAAGGGAGCTTCAATGTAAGGATATCGGCTACCTTGCACCAAAGAGCAGCTTTATTGGCGATGGAGGCCAAGACCTCCCTGAACAACTTTGTGGCCGAAGCGATCCGGTTTAGGGTCGACAAAGAGCCTGCCTGATTGTTTTTTGCAGGAATGGGAAACCGTTCCGAAAGGAGGTTTGGAGTAAGGACAACGGTCACAGGTTAAGCGGCGTTCGTCATCGTCATCCGGCAAAAAGCCACGCCAGCCCGTCAGGCAAGCTTCGTTCCTCAGCCCACCTGCCGCCCTTCGGGTCTCCGCTGCGCTCCGAGGCTGTCATGTCTTTTGCGCTCCTTCCTCTTCCTCACGGCTGTTCCCGTGTCTGCTTAGGCCGCTTCCCTTCGTTCCGTTCGTTCCTCACTCCACTGCGCTCAGCCGCCACGCATCCACCCACAGCCAGGGTTAATGCGGGCCTGCGGGCCACCGACAGACCGCAGCGCCCATGATGGACAGTCCAAAAAGAAAGCGGTATCATGGGCACTGCTCACTGCCAGCCACTTCCTACGGTCGTTTTCCCTGGCAGGCTGTCGGCGGCACCCGCAGGCGGCCCGCAACCCAACGCACGAAAAGGCCGGCCGCCTAAAAGTCTAACCCCCAACCCCCGGGATCATCCGGGGGCTTTTCCCGCCCGCAAAGCTAGGACAGATCTCCGAAACCAGGTTGGGTGCAGGAAAAAAACAACAAAAAAGAAGAGCAAAGTTAGGCGGGTCGCACGGGGCCTGCCCGCCGTCAAAAAGCAAGTCCGCAGGGCTATTTATCCGCCCGCAGACCAGCCACACCTTAAACCGCCCCACTCCCTTGCTTTTTGCCCATACCCGCCTGATCCAGGGGCTTTCTTTTTTTCCGTTTTTTCTTTTAAGAAGGTGTTTTTAAAAAAAGCCATCCATCTGCCCTTCTTTTTTTCAACTGAAAATATCTTCAACTGAAAGAAAAAAACTATCTTTATCGGGATATGCCGGAAGGGCATAACGTTCTTTAAAGGGGTGTGAGGTGAGTTGGAAAGAGCAGGGAAAAGGTTGTGCGGGAGTACAGCGTTATCTCTACAACGGCAAGGAGCTGATTGACGATCTCAACCTGAACATCTACGACTATGGTGTCAGAGGCTATGACCCTACGATAGGCAGGTGGAGCGTCATAGATCCGCTTTCCGAGCAGATGCGGAGATATTCCCCTTACAATTATGCCTTCAATAATCCGATCAGGTTTATTGATCCGGATGGGATGGCTCCAGGGGATTTCCTTGATGAAAATGGAAATGTAATAGGTAAAGATGGCAAGAAAGATGATGAATTGTATTTAGTAACCGATGCTACTGAAAGAGGAATTATTATGGCAAACAATTCAGTCGGGGAAACAACTCAACTAAATGAAATTTCTTCGGCAATTAGATTACCAAGTATTAATGTACGTCAAAAAATAGGAGATGCTGTTGATCGGTCAAATTTACCAAATGTCTCAGTAGGCGATACAAAGGGCGGGTTTCATGAAGAAGGAGGTTCATATGGAGTATCTAGAGGGAAAGAACTAGCTATTGAAGCCAAACCTGGATTGGCTAATATGGATATGAAATTAAATTCCAAAGCCCAAATTAACACAACTGACCCAGCAGACCCGAGTTCAGTGCCATCAGATTATAGAATTTCTGGAACTTACCATGTACATCCAAGTGGCACAAAAGATGGTAAAGGCTTTGAGCAATCACCATCACCAGGGGACTATTCGGCAGCCAAAAATGTAGCTATTAAAGGGAGTGGTCCTCATTATGTCTTAGGTGCTGGTTTGAATAAGGTTTTTATCTATAATGCAACTCAGACTATTGGTACTCTACCATTAGACAAATTTAGAACTATAGGGAAAAAATGACTTAAAAATATGTTGTACAACCTTTTATTGTTTTGCGTAATCCCATTTTCTATGATGTGTAAACATTCAAATGAAATGATACATAATGATGAAGATATAGATATCAAGATAACTTTTGAAATAGAAGAAGTCGAAATTGAAATTTCAAACACATTTTCGATAGAATTTATTATAAATGACAAAATATATAAAGGAATTGTTAAAGGTAATTATTTAACATTGCCAGTTTTTTGTGAGAAGGAAGATTTTGTTCAAGTTATATTTAAATTTGATGATCATAATCTTCATTTCCCCAAAGTTGATTTTGAATTAATAAGTTATCCTGAACAAATTAATTGGGTATTTATTGTTAAATATCCTCCATTTACAGAAACTAGGATAAAAAACCTTAATGTTCGAGAGCCTTTAAAAATTCATTATCTTCTATTTTCACCAAAGGAAGGTACAGGAATAGAAATAATTGAACCAGTTTACGCAGAATAGTTATCTCTACAACGGGAAAGAACACCTGACCGACTTAAACCTTAATCTATACGACTATGGGGCGAGAATGTATGATCCTGCTTTAGGGCGTTTTAGCAGGATAGACAGATTCTCTGAGAAGTACTTCGGAATGTCGCCTTATCAATATGCAGCCAATAATCCCATAATTAATATAGATGTTAATGGTGATTGGATTTGGATTATTCATGAAGAGCAGAATTATAAATATGATCGAGGGAAACTCTATTCGTATGATGAAAAAAATAACAAGTATGTTGAGTTTAATTCAGAAAACGATAGGTTTTTGTCAGGGTTGCTACAAGGCTTAAATGATTTGTCTTCAAAAACTAATCATGGGAAAAACTTAGTCGGATTCTTTGCTAATGAAAAAAACAATGCATTTATTGAAATGGGAGTGGAAGGAGAAGGACATAGAGAGGGTTTTGGTGATATCAGTATTGATCCGTCTCTAAGAGGATCTAATATCCCTACTGAAAAGGGTGTTAAGGAAAGCCCTTTTTGGCTGGATTTGGGACACGAACTTGCTCATTCTAGAGATTTTTTAGTTAATGGGGAAAGTGTGTATGATACTTGGGTCAATAATCCTGATAGTCCGGGAAATCCATTTAGACAATCCGAGAAGTATGCTACTCATATTGAAAACAACATGAGAGCTCAAGCTGGGCTACCTTTAAGAACTCATTATGCAAGTCAAGGAAGTGGAGGGTATGAGCCCACAAGGATTTTAAATGCAAATGGTACCAGTAAGTTCTTCAATGTTACTTTTCATTTTCGAGGAGTAGAAACAAAAACAAATATTCCAATTTCATACAAAAAGAAATGATGATCAGGTTTTCGATAATTACTTTGGCTATAATTTTGTTTTTAAGTTCGTGTTCATTGAAAAGAATAATCAACGAGAAGATAAAGGAGGAATATTTAAATGATGATGGAAAAATGCTGGGAGGTGATTATGTTTATAAGAATAGGAAAGTTGTTTTGAACAAAGTTCCAAAAACATTTTTAAGAGAGTTTGATTCTCTGGTTCTCATTGAGCGTGTAGTACATCTTGAGACTAATTATAGTTGTGCGTTTTTTGGCGATTCAATGTTGTATTATTTAGCGAAGGGACTAGAGGATCCCCAGCTAATTGATCTTGAAGTTAATACTGCGTACAACCCTCAGTTATCAATTTACATCTATGAAAAGATCAAAAAAGGAGAACTACAGGATATTTTGGAACAGTCGGAGAATTCCACCATAATGGTTCCTCCCATGTCAGTTTTTCTTACATTTGTTAAGAGAGATGGAAAAGGTGTCAGTGTGAAAGGATACAATTTAAAGGTTTTTAGGCCTTTAGAGGAGCTAATTAAGCTAGATTCTATTAAAACTAATATTAAGAAGAGAAGTTCTTCTTGATTGTTGAAGAATCAATTTTAAATGGCATTATCTATCAAAGGTAATTGTATTGATACTCCACTTAGTAAAAAGGCAATCAACGCAATAGTGATTATGCAAATATGTAAATTAGTCTTTAAGAAACCAATAAACTAGGTATAGGTAGTAAAATACCAAATAAAAAAACAGATGACCGTCAACCTGAATGATTTTGAGCGAGAAGCTGAGTGCTTTTACAAGAATGAACGTTACTCGGTTCGGGATAACGGAGCGGTATTACGACACCCTCGCAAAAACAAGCCATTGCGTAAATATGATAATCATTGGACTTTTGGAAAACCAAACAATAATGGTTATTTGCTTATAGTTTCAGAGGTTGTTCATCGCATCGTAGCATGCGCTTTTTTAGGAGCACCTCCAACTACTCAACATATTGTTGATCACATCGACACAAATCGCCAGAACAATCGCCCTGAAAACCTCCGTTGGTTGACAAAATTGGAGAACATACTGAACAACCCGATTACGGTAAAAAAAATAGTACACCTCTGTGGAAGCATTGAGGCATTTCTCGAAGACCCATCAATATTAAAAAACCACATAAACGAAGATCGTAATTTTGGATGGATGAGAGCTGTTACTCCAGAAGAAGCTCGAATATCTTGGGAGCGTTTGGGTAATTGGGCAGACAAGGAAAATGATGGCACTTCTTCTCAAGGTGGTTCATTGGGCGAATGGATATTCAAGGACAACCAAAATCCATCCTCAAATATAGAAATTTCAGAATTCACAAATTCCCTTACACCAAATGCCGTTCAAAATAATTGGAAAACTCCATCCGAATTTCCTTGTTGCCCACAGGGAGGTACTGGTAATCCAATAGAGACCTATGCAGCAAATCTTGGGATTGACGAAGTATTTTCTCGCAATAAATATTCAAACTCAATTGTTTCAGATTTTGCGACATCCAAAGACGGGAATTCTTTGTGGATTATGTGTAAGAGCAGCGATGATAATGCAATAAAACCTTGGTCTTTGGCACAGGTAACTTTTGATAGCAATTTGTATGTTCATACAAACCTTGGAAGTTTTTCCAAGAAAGAAGGTGCAGAGAAACAGTTTACCCTTGCAAAAGGATTGGAATGGACAGGTGGAGATACTTTTGAAGATTTTGCGTGAAAACTGACAATGCCGAACTGATCAATACCCCCGATTACCACAATCTTTATCAGATCCTTCCAAGCTTAAAAATTGCATTTTGGAGCAATCAGAAAGATGTAGGATTGTCTATGAGATTCTGCTCTTGAATTAAGTTCCGTAATCACCGTTTTGTCTTTTACTTGGAACGCGGAAGTCTTTTTTTTCTTTGGGATTTGAAGTGGAAATTCTCCTGTTTATAACCGTTAAAAGCAGCCGCTTTAAGATGAATTTTTCATTTCTCAAATACTAATGATTGCTTGAAGCTGTCCCTTTTATTTTCTATTCAATTTCTCAGCAATTTAGGATATCATCCCCCACACATGGCAAGAGACTACGGCATAAAGCCGTGGCGCTTTGCTTACTATTTATTCCGTTTCCTCTTGCATTCAGTGGAGGCTGAATCCTGGTGATGCTTCATAATTAAATCTTTAACCTAAAAGAAGAAATCATGAAGACTATTGCAAAAAAACAAAAGAAGGATGTTTATCAGATGGTAACTGATCTGATTATTGAAAAGCTTGAAAATGGGATTGTCCCATGGAGACAAGTTTGGCAGGGAGGAGATATTCCTGCAAATTACATAACCAAGAAATGCTATAGAGGAATCAATATATGGATCCTGTTATCAGCCCAATTTGAAAAGCCGTACTTTTTAACCTTTAAGCAAGCACAAAGCCTGAGAGGTTCGATTCGGAAAGGATCTAAGGGATTGCCAGTATGTTATTGGGGTTTCAGCTACTTTGATAAAAAGAGTGGAAGGAAGCTAATGGAGGAGGAAGCCAAGAAGATGCATCCTTCTAAAATCAGAAAGGTGGGGTTTCTAAAGTATTATACTGTTTTTAATATCAGCGATGTGGAAGGGGTTGAATTTGAGACTCCCAAAACTGTGACTTTGGAAAAGACTGAACCGATTGAAAGATGTGAGCAGATCATCAGGGAAATGGTCAACCCCCCGAAGATTATACATACAATCCCAGAAGCTTATTATTCGCCAGTATCAGATTGCATCAAAATGCCTGATAAAAAGCTTTTTGAATCTCAGGAGTTTTATTTTTCAGTGCTTTTCCATGAGCTTGTACATGCAACTGGCCATAAAGGTAGACTCAACAGGAAAGAAATTGTTGAATACAATGAATTTGGATCAGATGGATACAGTAGGGAAGAATTGACGGCGGAAATGGGAGCAAGTTACCTCTGCAACCATTCAGGGATCATGAATGAAAAGTTGTTGGACAATTCAGCAGCTTATATCAAAGTTTGGCTGGATAGGCTGAGATCCGACAAAAAGCTATTGCTCGAAGCAGCTTCAAAAGCCCAAAATGCTGTGGAGTATATTTTGACTAACTGTCCATTTTAAGAAGGGAAGGGGAGATCGTCCCCTTTTTTTGGTCATTGTTTCAAGTAATCGTATTGATATATCCATCGCAAAATTCAACAAAAATTTCTAATACTCATAAAAGTATCTTCGGAATCAATTAGGGTTAAATATAGATAGTAATAATGTTTGATACAGCCAGTTTATAAATAGTCTACGAAATGCATAGACAATTAAGCCAAATCTGGTTCTCGTCATAAAAAGGAGTGATTTTTTTTAAGACTTACACCTTTTTAAAATCTATATTTCTACAGCAAAAATCACCTAAAGATTTTTCCCTCATAACCCTCTGATTTTGCAACCATTGGAGTAGTCCTCCCCAAAAAAAAACAACCCACTTCCAAATTGCAGTGGGATATATTCCTGTGAAAGTCATTCAATTTTGACCCATAAACCAAAATTGAAATGCCATGAATGGAACAAATGTAACCGCCGGATCTGGTGGCAAAGTACCACCTCTTTTTGACCATGTAAGGGACTACTTCTCCCTCAAAGGAATATCTATAGATGAAGCAGAAATTTTCTACTATCACTTTGAATCTATGGATTGGGAAAGTGAAAATGGAACCCCTTTCAGCAACTGGAAAACCCTTGCCGATGATTGGATATGGAACCTTTTGAACTGATCAATCACACTCCGATTGCTGCAATCTTTATCAGATCCTTTCAAGGTCATGGATTGCATTTTGGAGCAATCAGCAAGATGTAGGATTGTCGGACGCCAATCCAATCTTGCCCTCAGCTCCGAAGTCGCAGAGGGGGATAAATCCTCCGAAGTCGGATTTATCTCAAACTTAAGAATGTATGAAAAAAAGAGCCGTAGAGTATCCAATAAAAAGAACTATCAGGTTCACTGAAAAAGAAGATGCAAAACTTGGAAAGCTACTCCAAAAAAGCACCTATTGTCAGACTTTAAGTGAGCTGATCCGTGATATGCTTTTCAAGAAAGAGATCACTGTCAATACGTATGACGCAAGCCTGCAAGAAGTCAAATTACAACTTGCAAGAATCAGAAACGAGCTTCAAGCTATAGGTGTCAACATCAATCAGATCGCCCGGTATTTCAACTCCTGTCAGGATGTGGAAGCCAAGCAGGCTTATGCGGAAAAGGTTGTGCCTCATTACAGTAATGTTAAAGGTAAGATAGAGGAACTGCTTGCCATTCTTTCCCAATTGTCCAGACGATGGTTGCCAAAATAACCACAGGGAAAAACATACGAGGTGCTTTGCATTACAACGAGAACAAACTGGAAAAAGGTGAAGCAGAAATATTGCTGGCTAGTAATTTTTCAGAGGGAGAAGAATTACTAGACTTCCATGATAAGCTTAGTCATTTTCGCTTGTTCACAGATAAAAATAAACGAACCAAAACCAATGCGGTACATATCTCTCTGAATTTCTCACCTGACGACAAATTGGATGAAGAAAAGCTAAAGGACATTGCCATAAAGTACATGGAAGGAATCGGATTCGGAGAGCAGCCCTACCTAGTGTACCAGCATTTCGATGCAGCACACCCTCACATTCATGTCCTCACTACCAATATCAGGGAGGATGGTAAACGCATTGAAACCCACAACCTGGGAAAGAATCAATCTGAACTTGCCAGGAAATCCATAGAGGAAAGGTTTAGGCTGATAAAGGCCGAAGACCAAAAGAAGGAAAAGGCGTATATGCTCAGGCCTGTATCAATGGGAAAAGCCCAATATGGTCAATCAGAAACCAAAGTAGCCATAGCCAATATAGTGACAGAAGTAATGAGGACATACAAGTATACTTCATTGGCGGAATTTAATGCAGCCTTGCGCCAGTTCAACGTATCAGCTTATCGAGGTGAACCAGAGTCGCGGATGTATCAGGAAAAAGGCTTGGTCTATTCCATTTCTGATGGAGAGGGGAACAGGTTGGGTGTTCCCTTCAAGGCAAGTTCCATCCATTCCAAACCCACGCTCCAAAACCTTGAAAAACGGTTCGGACAGAACAAGGAGCGAAGGAAACAACACAAAGCCAGAGCAGTCAAAACCATAGAGCATATCCTGACCAAACCGGAAGCAAAAGACTTGAATGGGCTTAAAGAGGCTCTTTCCAAAAAGGGAATCCATGCAGTTTTCAGAACCAACGACCAAGGATGGCTATACGGGGTGACTTTTGTGGACAATGTTACCCGGAGTGTATTTAACGGCAGTGACCTGGGCAAACATCTGAGTGCAAATGCGCTTCACCGAAGATTCAATGTTAGGGAAGAGGTCTCAATGGACGCTGATCAGAAAAATCAAAGCCCAGACGAAACTGTAACCGAAGAGCTAGCACAGGGTCGCTCATTGGTTGAAGAGATGATTCAGGGTTTGTTTGATGAGGTGCCAGGAGAATTCCTCTCAGAAAACAGGCCCCGTCGAAAGAAGAAAAAACGTCGCAAATAATCAAAATCAAAGCTCATGGGAACAGGAGAAAACGAGGAAGCATTACGCAAGATCATAGACCTGACCAGAAAGGTAAGTTTCGGCATCTTGGCATTACACTTCTATGTGTACTGTTATGGGGCTTTTGATGCTTGGGGTTTCAGCCATCATATTTCGGATAGGGTACTTTTGAATCTTAAACGAACAGGGATCTTCAACCACATTTTGGTGACCAAAATTATGGCCTTGCTCTTATTGCTGGTTTCCTTGCTAGGGGCCGCAGGGAAGAAGGATGAGAAGATCCGATTTGCACATGCTGCTTTCCCTTTTTTTTTAGGTTTGTTGGTCTACCTATTCAGCCAGACCCTATTGAATCTGAGTTACGAACAAGAGCTTATAGCCGCAATTTACATGGGAGTCTCGATCATTGGATATCTCTTGATCCTGACTGGTGGGGGATTGATGTCTAGGATGCTGAAGCTTCGCTTAAAAGACGATGTATTCAACCAACTCAATGAAACCTTTCCACAGGAAGAAAGACTATTGGCAAACGAGTATTCCGTAAATCTTCCTGCCCAGTATAACTTGAAAGGAAAAATACGCAGTTCATGGATCAACATTATCAATCCATTCCGCTCATTGTTGGTTATCGGTACGCCGGGGGCTGGTAAGTCCTATTTCGTGATTCGACATGTGATTACCCAGCATATACAAAAGGGGTTTTCCATGTTCATCTATGATTTCAAATACGATGATCCTTCCATTATCGCCTACAACACCCTTCAAAAGTATAGGGACAGATACAAGAAAGAGCCAGCCTTTTATGTCATCAACTTTGATAAACTCTCCCATACCCATCGTTGCAATCCACTTGATCCAGAAACCATGATGGACATCACCGATGCAGCAGAATCCTCCCGAACCATTATGCTTGGACTCAATCGAACATGGATAAGAAAGCAGGGAGACTTTTTCGTGGAATCCCCCATTAATTTCCTGACAGCAATAATTTGGTTTTTGAAGAAATTCAAAGGCGGACAGTACTGCACCCTTCCCCATGTGATTGAATTGATGCAGATCGAATATGATTTGCTTTTTCCTGTATTACGTACAGAGCCTGAAATAGAGGTACTGATCAACCCATTTGTTATAGCCTATCTCAATGGAGCTACAGATCAATTGGAAGGACAGATTGCCAGTGCCAAGATTGCAATGGCAAGACTGGCATCTCCCCAGATATACTACGTGGCTATTCTTTGAGTTTTTTAATGAAATGTAATGCTGATTTTGATAATAGTGCTTCATGGTTACCTGGGTTTTAAGTTTTGACTACTATAAATATATAAAATAGAAAAAAGAAGTAGTTTTAATTTGCTCAAAAAAACGCATGAAAAAATATGATTAATCTAATATTTTGCACTTTAGTAATACTTAATTTTTAATCAAGATCGCTATTAACTATGCTGAAATAGTAATAAGTAAAAAAAGCATATTTCTCTTCATTGCGCATACATCAAAATGCTTATTTTCAGCTGTTTAAACACTTTTTTTATCAATAAAGTCAATACTTCTCCTTTAGCTTCATTAGCATTATTACTGGATTATCCTCTTTATTTACGACTCCGATCCCATCTATTTCATTCTGCCCACTCTTTTTTATCCCAAATTCTGGTAATACAACATGTACCAAATAATCTCCATAGGTTGGAGAATGTTTGATTGAATATGAAAATGAACATATATATACATTCTTAGGAAAACCTGTCACATCATTTTCAATTCTACTTGTGTGGATAACTTTATTGGATGCTTTTAAATGGAGGTAATGATTCATCATTGTTTCCAGACTTATCTTTGAAGTTATAGGTAAAGGCGATCAGGGTAGGTTCATAAATATTGAGAACCGGCAAAAAAGCAAGTCCAGTTGCACCCTGCTCTAAATACTCTTTTTGTTCATTTGTATTTTTTTGCCCCAGAGAATTATCAATTCCATATTTTCCGAAATCAACTGTTAGCAAGGGTTCCGCATTCATTTCAGAGAGCTTGAAAAATGTATTATTGTACATTAAAGTCACAATAATATCACCAGCATTGTTTTGTATAAAACTTTCTGTATTGTAGGAAAAAGTACTGCCATTAGTTGTTATGTTTTTGTGGAAAAGAACTTTTTCAATTCCGTCTTTTGTTAAAATCACAATGTCACCATTTGTTTTTTCCCCATTCACTATATTGTCATTTTGCTGCGCTGCAAAATAGTAAATATCATTTTCACGCTTCCATGAATTGGCCCTAGGAGCTATAAATTTATGATCATCCAGTAATTCAAATGAAATGTTCGCATATTTTATAATTCGGGATTTTTTATCGACAAAATCTATGATTTCCACGAATTTCTCGTCTTCACTTATAAAAACAGGACTTAATCTCTTTTACTCATCAGGGCCATCTCCTAATTTGGCTAATTTAGAGACAAATTTACCCTTCTTATCAAAAACCAATACTGCTGATTGACCATAATCAACCGCATATATGTATTGGCTCTTGATGATAACCTCTCCAACCCGTACCATGATACTTTCCTCATTAGTTTCAAGTTTGATATATTCAATAGAATCAACCAAATCCGATAACAAGGTAACTTTATCTGCATCGTGGGGATTTACAAAATAAACATTAGCCTCATCAGCTTTTTTTTTCTGGCAACCAATCGCTAAAAAGAAGTAAAAAAAGGCAGAATATATGTCGCCCTACTTATTTTGCACATATTATTCTTATTATTAAAACCTAAAGAAGTTTACCCATGGTAATATTTACTGTGTAAAAAGGTGTTTATTAATTTTTACCAGCATTGGCATCCACTTGTGTCACACCGAGGAGATTTACCAAAGGGACAGCAAGCAGAATAATCCCGTAGTTTTTCATCCGAAAAATAATGTGTGTAAGTACAAGATCCACCTGCACATTTGTCTTCGTTCTCCTCTTGTGCCATAGCTAAATTCCCCAATTCAATTAACGTAATCGATGGAAAGACCCTGTCCTTTTCGAATTCCAAACTGACCATAATGTTCTATACCTACTGATAGCTATCGGAACAAACCGAATGCTCCTGCTGTCGCCCAACGCAGCCACTTACTTGTTTTTAGATAGTTTTTCATTTTTTTGTTTGTTAGATTGATGAAAATATTAATTATATAAATATAAAGTGTTTATATGATGATTTTTGAGGAATATTGAGGAAGCATGGGGAACTTTGTGGCGATGATGTTATCTATCTAAAGCTTCATAATAGTAAATCTTGCAATCAATCTTTAAGTTTGACTATCATCAATATAGGATTGTCTGATTTGTCCATGGAATGAAGGGATAGCCCAATTTTTTCAGCTGAATTTTCATCTGAAAAATGTGCCAGCAACTCATGGGGATAGACCAGTTTAAAAACCCTGTTTTCTCCCATTTCACCATCTGGCCAAAAATGCAATCCCCCATCCATGTCATTGTGAAATTCAAAATGGTATCCATTTCCTTTTCTATCAAACCTTAAGTTGGCACCAGTATGTAGCATCTTATCGAAATATACCCTATTAAGCTTGTTCTTATTATCCATATCAAAGAAGAAGAATCTCTCACTTTCCACGAAACCCCATAATCTCACATATTGATCTTTTTCTTCATGCTGGGAAACATTTTCATCAAATAAGTATTTGTTTGGTAGTTTGTTCTCTTCATAATCCAGATAGAAAGCTGGGGTGATCTTTCGGTCGGGAGAAATCCTCCAGATGGTATCATAATGAAATTCCCAAAATGACAATTCGTTGTCTTTAATCTGGTATAGCCGTTGATTGGAGGATAATGCCACGCTTTCTGAGGACTTTTTATCAAAATAATCAATCAGTAATTCTTGGTTTCCCGAATTGTTGTGCGACAAAAACTTCAATGTATGATAACCATGAGGTTTCCTTCTTCCCTTGGGAATGATATATACAAAATCATCTCCTAGGCTAGCTATGTGGAGTGGCCAAAAATCAACCATAAAATCCTTCGTCCCATCTCCTGAATAATCATAGATAAAGGTTCGTTGATTTGGGGGGGATAGTACAGCAATTTGTTGCAGACTTGGATTGATTGCAAAATCTCTTATATCAGCATATTCTGTAGGACCATTTCCCCTTTTGCCAATTTCGCCTATAAAATTTCCATGATAGTTAAAGTGAAGCAACTTCCTTTTATCAGAAATAAGTATGCCCTTTTCAAAAAACTTAATTTGCTCTTCCGGTGCAACAATATGCCCGAAGATACTTTGTTCGTTGGTTTCCAGTATAATATATTCGATGCTTTCTGCTATCTCACTAAGATTCACCTTTTCCTTCTTACTGGTAAGCAAAGGATCTAGCTTTATTACGCTAACATGATTTGCATCCTCAGAAACAGGTGCATTACAAGCCCATACAAGTGCGAAGATCAGAATATAATTTTTTCTTCTTATGGCCATAAGTTTAAAACAAGAATACCAGTAAATGACTTATATATGAGTTTAACCTTATATTTTCTCTTAATTTATTTTTTCACTCAAATAGAGTTGTATATAGAACATAAAATTCATTGGTTCTTTTATGGAATTTATGTTCTATATGATCAACTCTATTCAAATTGATATATAGCGGGAAATAGCACTAAGTTTAAGCTTAGAACCCACTAGAATTTCCTGAACATACATGATCAGTACAAGAACTTCCTTGATTAGCAGAATATTCACATATCTCTTGGTTACCACAAGACTCTCCATCAGCATTATAACACTTAGAACGATTACTTTCGGATCTTGTGGAATTAGATTGGTTATGATAAGAATCCAAACATGCATCTCCTCCTCCACCATTTTCACTCTGAGCCATCGCACTATTCCCCAATTCTGTCAGGGTAATCGATGGAAGTAATTTTCCTTTTTCGAATTCCAAACTGACCATGATGTTCAATACCAGCATTAAACAGAATGCTCCAGTAGCCACCCAGCGTAGCCACTTACTAGTTTTTACATAGTTTTTCATTTCTTTTTTGTTTTAGTTAAAGGTTTGTTTCTGTAAAAATACGATGTTTAATATAATTTAAATGGGGCATAATGGGTATTAATGGGGAATTATGAGTGCAATCAAACTACTTTCTAGCCTAAATCGCATGAAAGAGATTCATTAGTCATGTAAGCGTCCGACCAACTACATATTTGATTTAAAGTCTTAAGGAAAAGACCTTTGATACTTTTATTATTTATTGTCATTACATTTTGTAGAACTTGTTTTAGAAATTCATGTAGGTTAACTTGGTGCCTTTTACATGAGGCAAAGAAGGGATAGTATAAGGCTTAATTATTTGACCTGAATTTAAAATCAAATCGCCCATGTTTTTTGTACATGTAGGATTCACATATACTACAATAGAAAATTTCTGCGCCTAATTCTCTTAGGATGTTGATGTAATCATAAATAGTCCTTTCAGACACATCAAATTTTTTGGCCAGTTGTTTTGGACTTCCTGTTGCTTTTTTTCTAATCAACTCATCTAAATATTCGAGTCTTTGAAAGTAATATGCCGGCATAACTTTCTCATTAAATAGTTTGTCAATAGGTTTGATTTGGCTTTCTAAGCAATTGTCAGCTAATTGTAGAAAGCATTAAAAGTTGTTTGCCTTTTGGGCTAATTCAAATGTTTGAAGTTTGAATCGGTATGATTACAACAAACGTGAAAAGTATGGGATTCTGCCTGGCTATTCTTTGAGTTTTTTAATGAAATGTAATGCTGATTTTGATAATAGTGCTTCATGGTTACCTGGGTTTTAAGTTTTGACTACTATAAATATATAAAATAGAAAAAAGAAGTAGTTTTAATTTGCTCAAAAAAAAGCATGAAAAAATATGATTAATCTAATATTTTGCACTTTAGTAATACTTAATTTTTAATCAAGATCATTATTTTCTTAGCTGAAAAAGAAATAAGTAACATGCGCAATCTTTTAGCCATTGCACTTAGGGGAAATGATTGAATTACAGATAGATAACAACCTTTAGTATTTAGATAAAAAATAAAAAAATTAGTTGTAATTAAACTTTACTAAATACATTCATTACTAATTCTGCTCCTGTGGCGTAAAATCAAACCTCCATCAACAAAAGGTGTGTTCGTTCATCCAACAGTCTATTTCTTGATTAAATACAAGAACCTAAACAGTCAAATAATTTAATATCCTCTTTTAATGGTATAAATTGCCAAAGCAGGGTTATCCATTTCTGAAGGCAACAGACCTGGGGTGCTTTCCCCCTTAATGTCATAGGTAACTTTGCTGACAAATTTATTCTTATAAACAAACATTGGTGGGTTGATTTTGAACCTGTGTTCATAATTATAAATATTGGTGAAGTTATATACCTTTTTACTTTCTTTGGAATAGAGTAAGAAAGGATCATGATCCTTCAATAAAGAGAAATTAGTATATCTGAATGATATATAATCCTCATTCTCTGAAATATCCATCAGTAAACCATTGTAATTATAATTAGTGTCAAATATCCTATCCCGAACTTCTCGACTCTCTGTTTCTGCTATCTCATAAGGTATTTTGTTTTTGCCAAAATCCATCACTAATTGGCGCATGAGGTCTTTTTTGTCAAAAGAGTATATGGTATCATTAAATCCATAAGTGAATAATATCCGTGTTCCCCACTTTGAGAATACTTTGTTAGAAGAAAAAATACTTTCCCCTAAAGTAACATTAGGAATATACCTTTCAAGGATTTTTCCAATATTCCTGTCTGTAACCAAAAGGTTATAATCATTTTCACTATCCAAGTAACTTTCATCAGGAGTTACTAAGGCAATTCCATCGTCTAGTTGCAGTATATTTCTGATTGAAACCACCATTTTTGTTTCACTGATAAAATTCCCATTTTGATCATAATTTATTTTCATTTTTCGAAAATTGTCATAAATAGAAATTTCCTGATCTATAACAGAAAAGTCTTCAGGCAAAGTAAATTCCCCAGGCCCATCTCCCAAATTATGGATCTTAAATTCGAATTCTCCAGACAGTTTAAAACAAAATAAACTTCTAGATTTGAATTTATCCAAGATATAAATCCTGTTTTCTAATATTTCTATCTTATTAATATTTCCGATCAAGCATTCTTTACTGGTTTCCAGTCTTATAATACTCAAACTATCAAGATTGTTTCTGTCAGAGAGTTCGTCTTGATGATTCAGATCCACTTTTAAAACTTGCTCTGCTGTAAGCTGACTGCTGTTTCCCCCCGAATTGGGTTTGCCACATTGAGAAAAAAACAACGCCATCATTAAAATACCTAAATTTAATTTCCAACAATTGAATAATTTTTTCATAAAGTGTGAATTATGTAAGTTCTATCACCAGCGATCAAATTCCCGATGGTGATAGATAAAACTGTATTAGCAGGCATTTGAATTAATAGCACAACACCTGGTGTTTCCAGCATCCACACATGGATAATTATACCTTAAATCTATAATATACAAATCTTTTCTGTTATCAATCTAACATGAGGTATCACCACTTTCTTCATCTGACTAAAAATGTACCCCTCCGACCATGGCATTTTCAAGGAGGAATTGTTTGAAAGTAAGATTCCACCTACATTCGAGACTCCTCTTTAAGTAGCATGCGTATTATTATAGGGTTATCCTCTTCATTTACAACACCAATCCCTTCTATTTCATTTATCCCTTTTCCACTAGGCTATACCAGAGTAAAAGAGTATCCACAAGACAGGTATCATGCAAACTTCAGGATCAAAGGAAGAATTTGTAATCCTACAGTATATTAGTCCAAGTTAAGCTGTAGTTTCTCCTTGAGCGTGTAAATAAATAAAACCGGGTTATTGTCATTTTTCAAATCAAGTGCTTGAATCCTTTTTGTATGTTCATTCGATGTCTTTCCTTCAAAAATTCCCAAAGCATAGGTAATATCGGAAGGATGATAAGCATAAGCCAAACGTTTATTTCGGACAGGATATTTGTAAAGACTTCTTCTGTTTCTCATGACTATATCCATATCGTTGATCATCCCTTCCAATACAAAGCTCTGATTGGATTTTGTGTCAAACAAAAACGTCCTAAGATATTGGTCTCCACCATAAGTAAAATCAGCAAATATGTAATGTTCCATTGCGACTAAATTACCAGTTAATGCATTTAAGTTTTTCATTTTAATGGTTTGATATACATCCATCATCTGATAAGTTTCTCCATTTTCATATTCAAAATTTGAACTTGAGAATTCAAAAAAGTAACTGCTTATAATTTCACCATTTTTTATTTCAATGATTTTAGGGTGGAAGCATTGTATATAATATAAAAATGAATTATGACTGTTCCCAAATATCGAAGAACCTTGTCCATTGATTAGTTTAAATTCAAGCTCATCTTCTATATTAACAAATCTTGAAAGAGAAAGTTCTTGACTATTTCTAATTTCTACCTTTTTGTTCCAGCTATCTTGGTAAGTTGAAACAGCATAAATTTCACTGTCGATATTTACTAGAGAACTTACTCCAAAGCCTGTGGTATAAACTTGTCTAATAAAATTTCCACTTAAATCATAATAATAAGTATTAAAACTTTTTGAGTCTTTTACCATCAATTCTTCCTCATTGTTGACCAATTCGAAGTTCCCTGGGTAGGTGAAAACTTGGGGGCCATCGTCTGCTCTAATCGAATTAATGAACTTTCCTTTTATATCAAAAAAATGCACAGACTCTGATAACCTATTATCCAATATAATAATTCTATCATTTGTGATTAGAAGGTCATTAATTTCAGCTACCAAAACACCCTCACTATTATCCAGTGCTACAATTTCCAAATCTTCGAAAATATCTGAATAATTCAAAGTTATTTCTTTACTCAAATCAACTAGTATTGTCTGATTATTTTTTCTTTTATTACAAGAAAAGAAGAGCAATAGAATTAATAAGGGAATCCCCCAAAAAGAATGAAATGTCTTTTTGAGGGAAATTAATAGATTATTTTTATTTAACATGATGGTTCTGGTCCTAAATCCATCATTGGACAACAATGATTCATGTCAACATCACAATCTTCCCACTGTACTTCTGATTGTCCCCATGGGCCTGATCCACAAAATTTTGTTCTTACCGTATAAATATGAAAATTAACCTCATTATTATTTCCATAGCAGCCATCATAAATGGGGCCTTCTTCCTGCGCATAAGCCCTATTCCCCAATTCTGTCAGAGTAATTGATGGAAGTAATTTGCCTTTTTCAAATTCCAAACTGACCATAATGTTCAATACCAGCATCACACCGAATGCACTCGCTGTCGTCCAACGCAGCCACTTACTTGTTTTTAGATAGTTTTTCATTTTTTTTTTTTTTTTTTTTTGTTTTAGTTAAAGATTTGTTTTTGTAAAAATACGATGTTTAATATGATTTAAATGGGGAATAATGGGGAATAATGGGTATTAATGGGGGATTTTGAGTATCCTCTTATTCATTTTTTCTGGAAATCCCAATTTTTCAAAAATCAGTGATTGTTCTGGAGGTGTTACTAGTCCGGAAGTTAATTTTACCCCAACTCTATCTAGCACTCTTCGAAATGTTTTTCTATCAACACCATATTCATTAGCTAATTCCATTCTGGTTTTACATCTAGTTTCCATATTTATTAACTTTTTATTAAACTTCTAATTGACTTCTGCCAACCATTTTTCGACTTTTTCTTTTATTTCCACACTTGCTGGGGATTCTATTTTAACTGGCATTTGCATGATCTTTATGGCTAAGTTTCTAGCTAAAGAATCTTGCCCTAATTCCGCATATAACAAAAATCTTTGGTATTTGGAATATAACTTGTGTGGAATGTCATTCCTAAATTTTGATAGCTTTTCCCTAGGGAGTTCATCACTAAACTATTGTTTCCATTTATCATTGCCATTTGTAAATACAAATTAGACTTCTGGTTTTCATTAGTTCTTTCTAACGCTTTAGCATATGGCAATAAAAGCTGTGAATCAGTTAAGAGAATTTTTGGAATAGATTCAAAAGTAGTTATGCTATGGTGTAGATTCCCTCCTTGATATGCTGAAAAGGCTATTTTCCATTTCTTGTAATTATTTGCTATAAATCGACTATGATCTATGTGAAAAAATATTGAAAATAGAATTGCAATTAGTAACAATGATGTGGTTATGGTTTTAAACAGTTGCTAAAACAGCAATTAAAGTCACAACATTTAATTTGACAGGAAGGATTTGTAGAGGGTAAGAAAAAAGAGAGAATATAAGTATTCCCAAAAGGGATAATTTTACAGCTTGATTGAATTGGAGATTTGGCGTAATTATAACTTGATAAAATAATGTGGAGACGATTACTGCCCCAATGATTCCTTGTTCAACTACATACGTTAAAGGCTCATTGAAGCCATAATCAACATCATCAGCGACCCAGGAAAACTTACTTGTAGAATTTGCTTCAAAGAATAATGCCTGTGCATTCATGTAGTAGATCCTAAAGTAGTCAAAGCCTACGCCGAAAAGTATGTTATCCGAAATCATACCTTTGGAAACTTTCCAAATTAGAAATCGTCCGTCTGCTGAATCAACATTAAAAAAATAAAGTAAAACTAGGACTATTACACTTAAAAATGAAAATAGAATTATTCCAGTAAATGTTTTCTTGTTTTTTAATCTCTTAAATAAATGGTTACCTGATTGCTTTTGGTAAAGCATAATTAATCCTATGGTAAAAATAGAAAAGATTCCTGCCCTAGAGCCATAGCCGTCATGCAGGTTTAAAGCGGGCAAATGAAGATACATGCTTATACTTCGAATGAGCCCAATGAAGAACCTGTCAAAACGCCATGCAGGGATGGTATGCCTGTGACTAGACCAAAAATTTCGAGTTTTGAAATTTTCAGGAGCATGCAAATCAAGTTGAATCATTGAATAAGCTTGCACCTGCTTAAAAAGATAATACTTAGTAAATGGGGTATTCATCAAAATTTTAAGAATTTACTCTCCAGTTGGCGTTTTTCAGCACGCACTACAAATTTGATTTAAAGTCTTGAGGAAAAAGGACTTTGATACTTTTTTAATTTATTGTCATTACTTTTTGTAGGGCGTGTTTTAGCTATTCATGTAGGTTAACTTGGTGTCCTTTGCATGAGGCAAAGGAGGAATAGTGTAAGGCTTAATTATTTGGCCTGAATTTAAAATCAATTAGCCCATGTTTTTTGTACATGTAGGATTCACATATACTACAATAGAAAATTTCTGCATCTAATTCTCTTAGGATGTTGATGTAATCGTAAATAGTCCTTTCTGACACATCAAATTTTTTAGCCAATTGTTTTGGACTTCCTGTTGCCTTTTTTCTAATCAACTCATCTAAATATTCGAGTCTTAGAAAGTAATTTGCCGGCATAACTTTCTCATTAAATAGTTTGTCAATAGGTTTGATTTGGCTTTCTAAGCAATTGTCAGCTAATTGTAGAAAGCATTAAAAGAATTTGTCTTTTGGGCTAATTAAAATGTTTGAAGTTTGAATCGGTATGATTACAACAAACGTGAAAAGTATGGGATTCTGCCTGGCTATTCTTTGAGTTTTTTAATGAAATGTAATGCTGATTTTGATAATAGTGCTTCATGGTTACCTGGGGTTTAAGTTTTGACTACTATAAATATATAAAATAGAAAAAAGAAGTAGTTTTAATTTGCTCAAAAAAACGCATGAAAAAATATGATTAATCTAATATTTTGCACTTTAGTAATACATATGATTTAACCAAGATCGCTATTAACTATGCTGAAATAGTAATAAGTAAAAAAAGCATATTTCTCTTGATTGCGCATACATCAAAATGCTTATTTTCAGTTGTTTAAACACTTTTTTTATCAATAAAGTCAATACTTCTCCTTTAGCTTCATTAGCATTATTACTGGATTATCCTCTTTATTTACGACCCCGATCCCTTCTATTTCATTCTGCCCACTCTTTTTTATCCCAAATTCTGGTAATACAACATGTACCAAATAATCTCCATAGGTTGGAGAATGTTTGATTGAATATGAAAATGAACATATATATACATTCTTAGGAAAACCTGTCATATCATTTTCAATTCTACTTGTGTGGATAACTTTATTGGATGCTTTTAAATGGAGGTAATGATTCATCATTGTTCCAGACTTATCTTTGAAGTTATAGGTAAAGGCGATCAGGTTAGGTTCATAAATATTGAGAACAGGCAAAAAAGCAAGTCCAATTGCATCCTGCTCCAAATACTCTTTTTGTTCATTTGTGTTTTTTTGCCCTAGAGAATTATCAATCCCATATTTTCCGAAATCAACTGTTAGCAAGGGTTCCGCATTCATTTCAGAGAGCTTGAAAAATGTATTATTGTACATCAAAGATACAATAATATCACCAGCATTGTTTTGTATAAAACTTTCTGTATTGTAGGAAAAAGTACTGCCATTAGTTGTTATGTTTTTGTGGAAAAGGACTTTTTCAATTCCGTCTTTTGTTGAAATTACAATATCACCATTTGTTTTTTTCTCATTCACTATATTATCATTTTGCTGCGCTGCAAAATAGTAAATATCATTTTCACGCTTCCATGAATTGGCCCTGGGAGATATAAATTTATGATCATCCAGTAATTCAAACGTAATGTTTGTATATTTTATAATGCGGGATTTTTCATCTACAAAATCTATGATTTCCACGAATTTCTCGTCTTCACTTACAAAAACAGGGCCTAATCTCTTATACTCATCAGGCCCCTCCCCTAATTTGGCTAATTTAGAGACAAATTTACCCTTTTTATCAAAAACTAATACTGCTGATTGGCCATAATCAACCGCATAAATGTATTGGCTCTTGATGATAACCTCTCCAACCCGTACCATGATACTTTCCTCATTAGTTTCAAGTTTGACATATTCAATAGAATCAACCAAATCCGATAACAAGGTAACTTTATCTGCATCGTGGGGATTTACAAAATAAACATTAGCCTCATCAGCCTTTTTTTTCTGGCATCCAATCGCTAAAAAGAAGTAAAAAAAAGACAGAAGATAAATCGCCCTACTTATTTTGCACATATTATTCTTATTATTAAAACCTAAAGAAGTTTACCCATGGTAATATTTACTGTGTAAAAAGGTGTTTATTAATTTTTACCAGCATTGGCATCCACTTGTGTCACACCGAGGAGATTTACCAAAGGGACAGCAAGCAGAGCAATCCCATTGTTTTTCACCCGAAAAATAATGTGTGTAAGTACAAGAGCCACCTGCACATTTGTCTTCGTTCTCCTCCTGTGCCATAGCTAAATTCCCCAATTCAATTAACGTAATCGATGGAAAGACCCTGTCCTTTTCGAACTCCAAACTGACCATGATGTTCAATACCAGCATTAAACAGAATGCTCCAGCAGCCACCCAGCGTAGCCACTTACTAGTTTTTACATAGTTTTTCATTTCTTTTTTGTTTTAGTTAAAGGTTTGTTTCTGTAAAAATACGATGTTTAATATAATTTAAATGGGGCATAATGGGTATTAATGGGGAATTTTGAGTATCCCCTTCTTCATTTTTCCAGGGATTCCCAGTTTTTCAAAAATCAGTGATTGCTCTGTAGGTGTTACTAGTCCGGAAGTTAAATTTACCCCAACTCTTTCTAGCATTCTTCGAAATGTTTTTCTATCAACACCATATTCATTAGCTAATTCCATTCTGGTTTTACATCTGGTTTCCATATTTTGTCACTATTTCGGTTTACCTCTAATTGACTTCTGCCAACCATTTTTCGACTTTTTCTTTTATTTCCACACTTGCTGGGGATTCTATTTTAACTGGCATTTGCATGATCTTTATGGCTAAGTTTTTAGCTAATGAATCTTGCCCTAATTCCTCGTACAACAAAAATCTTTGGTATTTGGGATATAACTTATGTGGAATCATATTTTCAGCTATCATGTATGATTCTTCAGCTAATTCATACATTCCTAAATTTTGATAGCTTTTCCCTAGGGAGTTCATCACTAGACTATTGTTTCCATTTATCATTGCCATTTGTAAATACAAATTAGACTTCTGGTTTTCATTAGTTCTTTCTAACGCTTTAGCATATGGCAATAAAAGCTTTGAATCAGTTAAGAGAATTTTTGGAATAGATTCAAAAGTAGTTATGCTATGGTGTAAATCTCCTCCTTGATATGCTGAAAAGGCTATTTTCCATTTTTTGTAATTGTTTGCTATAAATCGACTATGATCTATATGAAAAAATATTGAAAATAGAATTGCAATTAATAACAATGAGGTGGTTAAGTGACTAATCGGCTTAGACTGCTTTGTTCTTTCAAATTGAAGTAAGACTTCTTTAGAGTCAAATGCTAAAACAGCAATAAAGGTCACAACATTTAATTTGACAGGAAGGATTTGTAATGGGTAGGAAAAAAGAGAGAATATAAGTATTCCCAAAAGGGATAGCTTTACAGCTTGATTGAATTGGAGATTTGGCGTATTTATAACTTGATAAAATAATGTGGAGACGATTACTGCCCCAATCATTCCTTGTTCAACTACATACGTTAAAGGCTCATTGAAGCCATACTCAACATCATCAGCGACCCAGGAAAACTTACTTGTAGAATTTGCTTCAAAGAATAATGCCTGTGCATTCATGTAGTAGGCCCTAAAGTTGTCAAATCCTACCCCGAAAAGTATGTTATCCGAAATCATACTTTTGGAAACTTTCCAAATTAAAAATCGTCCGTCTGCTGAATTAACATTGAAAAAGTAAAGTGAAACTAGGGCTATTATACTTAAAAATGAGAAGAGAACTATTCCAGTAAATGTTTTCTTGTTTTTTAATCTCTTAAATAAATGGTCACCTGATTGCTTTTGGTAAAACATAATTAATCCTATGGTAAAAATAGAAAAGATGCCTGCCCTAGAGTGGGTCGAAATTAGTATTGCTATCATAAAAAGGACAATCAAAAATAAACCAAACGTATAGTCTGGAATTGATTTACTTGCTATTCCCAAATTGCGCTTAAAGTTCTCTTTATTTGTTATCAGCCAAAGGATCAAAATGATTGAACTTACTAAGTACCCTGCAAGTGGTCCTGGATTAAAAAAACCTCCTGTGACCTTAAAAAGCGAATGATTAGAGCTTACCAAACCCAAAATTTGAGCTTGTCCATATAAAGCTTGAATAAGCCCTCCAACAACAATAAAAAGTAGTGCTTTGTGCCTCAATTCATCACCCAGTAGTCTGATAAACAAATAATAAAATCCTAAACTAATTAACTCTACATATTGAATGGAAAATATTGGAGTATCTCCCATCAATTTTTTATTGATCAAAAGGTAGAAAATGAACAAACCAAAGGTCAAATCAATTTTTGTCAATTTTGCATTACTATTCCTCTGGATATGTTTCAAGAATGCAACTATTGATAATGGGATTAATAAAATGAAAAAAAGAATTGTTTTAATTGATTCTGTTTCATAAAACAATTCTTTATTATAAGATAGAGGAAGTAAAGCTAATACAACAAATAGCAATACCATTGAGACAGTATTGGTTAAGTTGACTTGCTTGATCAAAGCAATTGACCATTTAACACTTAATATATTCATTTTGTAATCTATACTTATGAACTTAATGATATGTCAATAATACACCCTCAAACTGAAAAAAATCTGCAGTGTGAAAATCCCATTGTTTTTTAGAAAATCTTTAATGTAATTTCTACCACCATACCTGTTGCATACGATCATCCAAAGTGAAAATTCTCTCTTCCCATCCTTTGGTATGGTTCTTTAATACGTAGAGACCATTTTCAGGCACCTTGCTGTAGACTAAGGAATCTGTAGCCGCGACCTGAACGCCCAGACTTGTCCAGTCTCTACCAGACCAATATAGCAACTCGTACTCATCCTTCGGCTCCACCATATTGCCATCATTACGTGCAGCAAAGCGGACACTTCCTATCTCTTTTGGAGATTCCAACGCAACCCCAACCCATCCTCCTGTTGGATCTGGTGCATCAAAATAGGTTAAGACATCCCCATCAAAGGCTTTTTCTTTCGTTCTTTCACTTCCTTCAAAGCTACCTTCTGATCCTATAATTGTCCCTTTGATTGGCATACCTGCCTTATCAAAAAAATCAAGCTCGCTGATGTTACAATGTCCGCCTTCTGGACCTTTGTACCGGAAATACTTGAATCCCCCCTTTATATCTACTTCAAAAGTATGAAAAACAGGATCGAGCATATCATCCATAATCGTCCCAAGTACAACTGCGTCTTTGAAGTCCCTTGTATTGGCGGCTTGAAATTCTCCTCCAAGGATGAGCTTGTGATGTGTCTCATTGACTTGTCTGTTTGGGAACTTCCTTTTGAGGACAAGGTTCATTTCTTTGTTTTCAGAGACTTTGACAGGATGGGTATTGCCTAGAGAATCAAAATAGAACGGAGTATTGAATGCCTCAAATCTTCCGTTATTATAAAATGCAGGAAGGTACATGCCCCTTGTTTCCAAGTTTTTGAATTTCACTTTACCTCCACGTGTCTTCTCACCCCATGCTGTCACTACCCATTGCTTATTGTTAAATACCATCAAATAGCCATACCTGTTATCCAAAGTCGATAGTTCGGAAGAAATAGCTACTTCGATATCCTTTACTTCACAATACTCTGGTGTCACATCAATAAAGTAAGGATTTATAAATTCTTGAGGAATAGATTCCTTTCCATTGTTATTTATAAACAAGCTTTCCTTATTGATTGTATTTGTATTTCTATAAACCTTCCCCTTTGCAAACACATCTACCCATGTACCTGCTCCAACTGGATTGTGGCAATTGTTCTGAATGGTATTTCCTTCAGCATCAAAGATTACGCTCCAGCTATGTCCTGCATTCCTCTCGGGATAGTTGAATACAAAATCCACTGCGCAAGCAATACCCATAGACCGCAAAAGCATAGTTTGAAAATTTGTCTCCTCTACACAAGTACCATAAGCATATGATAACAAGTGGTCATTCGATATGGAACCAATACTCACAACAGTTCCTGACCAATGAAACTCATCCGTGACTTTGCTGATTTGTCTTGCTTTTCGGAGTATCATGTTGGAGGGATCTCTTTGTGATGAAGGAGTATCTTCTTCAACCTTTTCTAAGTTCCAGATGAATTTATCCTGCATCTTACTTAAAGGCAATTGTATCAATTCATTGTTATTTTCATTATAGGCTAGGATATTATTTGTACTTTTATTTCGAATCTGATACCCGCCATTTTCCATTGGGTAAAATATCCAAGTTTGATTATTTCCTCTATGATTTGTATAGGTCTGTACAAAGTCACTGGACGGGGTAGCTGCGGCGTCAATTATAAATTGACCATTTTCTCCTCCTAAAACAATTTGATGAAAATTCTGACCAGACTCAATAATTTCAATTGGGGATCTTTTCGTTGGATTTGCATTAATGCGTAATAGGTAGCCATTATTTAATGCACTCTGGTCGATATTTAGTTCACCTGTTTTATTGCTCAGGTAATACCTTCCTTCTTGAAGTCCTGAATTTGAAATCTCTAGACTTAAGTTTCTTGGTGTAGTTACATAATCTAAATAAATGAATTTCTCTATTGCCATTAGCTTTAGGGTATGGCTTCCTTTTTTCAGTTCCGTATGAATCCGAACGGGAGGTACATCCTTATTAACATTATCCCAAGCTCCTGTGGAAGGAAAAATTAGTTCTTCATGTTCTATATCGTCAATTGCTACCTTTACGCTTACGCCATCCTTATGACCATTGAAGTAGTATATCTCCAAAAGCTGGGTACCTGTTTGTTTTATATCAAAAGTGATTTCAAGATCCTTTGAAACGCCCTGAGCTAAGTTATGTACATATCCTCCAGAGGCCGCCTCAATTTTTATTTTATTGGCGTCATTCGTCGTAAACCATTCAGCTTCATGATGATTACCTTCTTCCATAAGTGCCGAATAATTCACCAAAGCCTCGAACTTTGACCTGGCAGTCTTTCTCCAGTCAATGTTTTGTGAATGCCCTATTTTATAAGGCAATATATATTCACAAAACATTTCAAAGGAATAAAATTGAGCCCATTCGTATTGATAATAAGTTTCAAAAGCAGATTCAATCAGAGCAATCATTTGATCTGATGTCATGTTCAATAGGTCAAATTCTTCATAAATCTTTGCACTTCTTTGATTTTTTAAAGAGTCAGACCTAAACACACTATTCCTATTCTCCCTATACACTCCATATACATATTCATAATTTCTATTTAGGCTATCTATACCTGGACCTAATTTAGAATACTGATACTGCATATTTGCAATCAGGTACTCCGCTGCCTTCAGTTTTAAAGGGTTAGGATTGATATCTCGATAATAAATTAGAACCTTTTCTAATTCCTCTCTATTTTCACCAGCTAGTTCTAATGCATTGTTCGTCTCGGAGGACCAGGGCTTGCAAGAGGCAAGGATCAAAAATAAAAGCAGATGGATTAGTTTATAATTAGAGTCCATATTTCATTTTGATTGATAAAGTGAATTCTAACAAACATAAAAAACCAGACTGCAGAATATTTTCAGTCTAAATAATTTTCGGGTTTTTTGAAAAATAATTTATCTTCAAAATATATGGAAGCATGAGATTCTGGTGATGTAAAGCATAAGAAGTTAGACTCCAAAAAATCAAAAAGTTAAGAACATGTCACGTTGCATATGTTATCAAAAGAGCGATTTTTGGTTTTTCAATTTTATAACCTACTTAAATCTTATTCTGATTACAATATCAGACGATGAAGTGTAGCACTGTTTTAAGAATTGCAAATTCCTTTTAATGATTATTACTGTATTCAAGTCATTAATTATTAATGAGAAAAAACCTTTTCATCAAACAAAATTTCCTAAGACACAAAATGCTGGGACAGTATACACTCCATATTTAGTTTGACGCATTATAGACTCAATTAAATCTATTTGCGTTAGTTTTTCAAAATCATTTTTTCTTCAACCCCTTTCCCTTTTTTTTGCTCGATTTTCTTTTTTTCTGATACTTCATTTCATGCATTTGAAGACATTTTTTAATTGCTTCTTGGTCATCAGAAAAAGCATTCTCACTCATTAAACTATTGCTTAATCCTAAATTTCGAGAATTATCCAATTTTGACTCAATTTCTTGGAAAAGAGTGCCTAATTTAATCACATCTTCTGTAAATCGGTTCGAAACAGGTAAAGTTTTGCCCCGAAATCTATCATCGTCAAATATAGGTGTTTACATGTATCGTTCGAAAGGGAAATATATTAAATAACTCTGATTGATTTTACTTCAGCCTCAACAATAACTGTTCAACCTCTTCCATTTTGTACCCACTGCTTTTCCTGAGTTTTATCAACTCTTCTTTCCCTTTGATCGAATCACCTTTGACTAGGTAGCTTAATGCCATATACCATTTGGCCTGATCTCTAAACTGCATTCCATCTGAATAGATGTAGTTTTCAAAATAGGTTGTGGCACTATCGTATTGTTCAAGTTCTATTTTTGTAATCCCTTTGTAGAAAAGGAGATACTCTTTTTGTTGATCTAATAGGATAGAAAATAGACTATCTGCAAGCTTGAAATCCTGACTTTCATAGGCCATAAATGCTGCTTTTTCCAGCTCATCTGGGTTTATTACTTCACCTCTTGTGATCGGCTTGACCACGTTGGGATAAGCTTCGTAATAGGCATAGAAATCTTGAGGGTATTCATTTTCAGAAGAAACAATATTTCTTTTGACAAAGAAGGTAATGGCGATTACCGAAATCAATACAGCTGCAATCAAGAATGGCCAAAGGTTTCGAGACTTTATTTTTTTAATTTTAACATCCTTTTCTGATTCTAGAATATCTTCTTCAATTTGTCCCAATAAACTTTTCAGGGATTTCCTTTCCTGATTTTGAAATGCCTTTTTCGTTTTGATTTGAAAATCAACTGATTCCCGAAAGTGCTGATCTGATGCCATCATTTCATCAAAGATAATTCTCTCTTTTTCAGTAAGCTGTCCTTCAAAATATTTATCTATAAGTTCAGAATGATTACTCATATCTTGTCTTGATTAAGTTCGATTGATGATCTAAGTGATTTTAAGCACCTGGATTTTTGGCTTTTGACTACGTCGGTATGGTTATAGTTTAGGATTTCTTGAATTTCTGAAAGCTTTTTCTCTTCATAATAAAAAAGCCTAAGAAGTTCTTGGCACTTTTTACCCAAGGACGCTATTCCATTCTCTATTAAGATGACTTGCGGATCTTTCTCATCTAAAAAATCATGATAATCTGCCAAGCCCTCAAAATAATCATTATCATATGCTATGAATTCTGTATTGGCATTTTTTTTTAACCTGCTAAACAGCATAAATTTACCCATACTGAAAATATAAGTTTTCAAACTACCTGTAGTTAGTTGAAGCTTCTTTTTTTTTACTTTTTCAAACAAGGCGATAATAACATCTTGATAAATATCGCAAATCTGATTTTTGTCAGCATGATACTTTGATGCGAATTGAATGAATGGTTCCCTGTATTTCCTATAGATCTCTTCAAGTGCGGTAGTGTCTCCAAATGACAGCCGTTCCAGTAAATTATTATCCATCATTACTTAGTCTTAATATGGGCATAATTGTAAACATAGTCATAAAAGTTTTAAGTGATGTTTACTTTTTTAATTAAATGATAACTAAGCTAAGAATAGTATGAATTTATCTGGATTTTGTTCAAATCACATTTGTAATATTCTATAAAGTTAAGTTAATCAGTCTTTTGTGATTGTTGTGAATTTGCCATTTGCATAGGTGTATAAAGTGTTAAGTGGACTTATTACTTGATCGAAACTTCTGAATAAATGTAAAATAGTCTTTAATCAATTGAAAAATTATGAAAAAGCCCACTCTACTTCTCTTTGCGATTATGCTTTGTTATGGACTCGCTGCTCAAGCTCAAACTGTGAAAGGAGGCATCACCATTGGGAAAACTTCTGAACTCAAAATTGAAACCAAATCAGATAACATTATTGATTTGTTTGTCGAGTTCAGAAAAGATAAATATCCAATTCTTTTTTCTTTTCAAGGGGATAATATCAAAAGTAAAAATGATAGAGAAATCATCTTTTTTGACTTCATAACAGAAGTGTATTTCAATGGTAAGCTGATAGGAAAAGCCAGTAGAAATCCTATGCCATACATTCCAGGAGATATGATCATCGGAACAGAGGGGTTTGATTTTATTTCTCTTTTGAGCTTCAATGAATTGACAAAAGCTTTGATCAAAGATGCTCCAGGGAAACTTCCCAAAGGCAGCTACCAAGTGAAGCTTATCGCAAAACCTTTGGATTACAAAGGACAAATCAAACCAGGTATATTTTCTTTCAATGTTCAATAATTAAAAATCAAAACAATGAAACTTAGTCTAATCAATTGTTCAAAATTAATTTTGGTCGCTTTGACCCTTGTATTTTCATCTTGTGGATCCGATGATCCAACTCCTACAACTGACAATGGAAAATCTGCCTACGAGTTTACGGTAAACTCTGGGGAATTGGCAGGTAAAAAATTCATGAGCAAACAGATCGCAATTGGCTCACCGGGCTTCATTACAGCTGGGAATGGCGATTTACTTTCATCATCAGTGACTTTTTTTGAGTCTTATTCAACGAATACACTTTTTAAAATCTATTGGGATGGTGATCGGGTACTCGGTTTTCAACCTGATGAAGCAAAGTACGATACTGGATACATCAGGCTAGTGGCTGTAGAAGGAGACAAGACAACCAATTTTGAATCCTTGAATGTCACTTGCCAGGCCTCGGACTTCAAAACCGTGGTATACCAAGATCCAATTATCAAGGACCAGAGTTACAACTTGAGAGACTTCAAAATGACTTTCTCTGGAACCTTCAGAAATAAATCAAGCGAGGAAACAACTGACATCTCAGGCAGCCTCCAGTTTGTCAATAATTTCGACTAAAGTCAATCACAACTTAATTTTCAACTATTTTAAAAATTTACTCAGATGAAAAAAACAATTCTTTTATTCACACTTACTTTGATGGGATATGTAGGTACACTACATGCCCAAGATACCAAAAGGATAGGAGGTCAACTGATCTACGGATCCAATATTGAGTCCTTAGGTATAGGGGCTATAGCCGAACTTCCAGTGGCAGCAAAAATGGTGATCTCACCAAGCTTTTCATTTTATTTCCCAAAAGATCAAGGATTCTTCAAACAATCAGCATGGGAGCTAAATGGGAACTTGAACTACCTTTTTGTAGAAGAAGAAAAGCTCACCTTTTATGGTCTTGGAGGGCTTAACTATACCAGTATAAATGTGAGTTCTAATATGGCTGGAGTTGGAAATTTTTCTAGCTCTGCAGGTAGAATAGGCCTCAATATAGGTGCAGGAGCAAATTTTGAAATAGGAATGAGTTTTCTTCCTTTTGCTGAGATCAAGTATATCTTAGGGGATTTTGACAGATTGGTGATTGGTGCAGGCGTAAAATTCAATCTGTGATGGGAAAACGACTATATAAATTTCTTGCAATAGGATTGGTAGTGTTGATGGTAGCTTGCGATCAAGCTCCCAGTTTGGATCAGCCAAATAATTATGAGGTAAACTTTCCCAATCAAAGATTCAGTGGAACCATTCCAGATGGAGAATATACGGCCGCTTATGTGGATAGTGATTTTGGGTCAGGGATGATCCGGACGATGACCGTAGGTTTTTCTGATGGTGATTTGACAGTCAATCTCCTGATAATGATGGATGGGAATAGGGTGCTACCTATCAGAACTGAAGATGATGATTTTGGTAGTTATATCACAATCAATACAATGGGTGAGGATATAGAAGGATATCATGGCAGTATTCAAGGCAGTATTTCTATCTCAAATATTAAAACTACTGCAATAAGTGGCAAGACAGGTTTTTTGACAGGTGAGTTTTCATTTTCTGGTCAGTTTGTCAGGATTATGGAGCCAGATATGGAGCCACTTCCAGTCAATGGGAAGTTCTCAGTCAATTAGACTTTTAAAAAAAGGTCATTCAATTTATATAATTCAATGACCTTTTTTTAAGCTTTAAAACATCTCTTCACTTACTTTTTTGAATATTTTCAATGGGTATGTTTACCCTTGTAACATTTTGAATACTAACACTTAGCAACCTAAATAAAGTAAAATGAAAACAATAGCAATCACACTGAATATATTGCTACTCTTTGCAGCAGCGATGTGCGGCTCAAATTCGGAAGAGAAAAATTTAGCAGGCATTTCAACTTTCAAGAAAGCTGATGATTCGTGCCTCATGACCTTTACTGGTGAAGATAAAGGAAAGTTTTTTACCGAAGAATTGATTTCTGAACTTGCCAATGGAAACAAAATTACTCCCGACCATTACGAACGCCGTCACATGTTTAGATTTTCCTGGAAAGAAGATGGTCTGGTTCATTTCATTGGGTTTGATGATATGGAAACAGCAGAAAAACTACGACTAAAAAGGAATGATAACAACAAAGACATTTCCAATCTGGTCGTGGACTTCACTAAGAATACTTACCGGGATAAAACTCCCGAAGAAGTAGAGAAATTGAACAAAATGATCAATGAAGAACTTGAGAAGTCAAAAGATGAAAATGCCAATGCAAATTCGAATAAGACCCTCCAAAATACAGTCATGTCAATGCAACAAAATTCATACATTACCTTGGATACAAAAGCTGATTATGCTGTTTACAACAAGAAGGGCTTTGGTGTGTACGTCGTCGTGGGCGAAGTTTTACTGTCTTTGAGCGCACAAGTAGGGCCTTATGGATCTGTCGATGAAGAAAAGAGTATAGCACTTGCCACAAAGCTGGCAAATAAAGTAGCCGCAGTATGCAACTGATATGTATTATTGCTGCGCTCTTAATTACGGCAGATACTTTTATTCGTGAAGTGAAAAATGACACTGATCAAGATAAAGCAGTACAAAACATAGAAAGAAACTTTGCTCAGCTTAAAGTAGGTGAGGAAATAGTTTTTGACCAAACTAATATGGCTTATGCTACGCTAATGGCGTATCCCAATCAGTTGCTTTTTACGGTGATGGATGAGGAAGGGCAAAATCTTACCATCACCTTTGCAGGAAAAGGCATTTCACAAAGAAAGCCTAACGAGCTTGTTTTCAATTCTCCGGGATTGTTTCATGGATTTTCAGAGGAAAATGATGTGTTTTTTATAGCATTTGCAAAATTGGTTGCAGACCGAGAGCCAGGACAGCTGAAGTATGAGAGGCACCTGCCACAGCTGATCATGGAAGGGGTACTGAAAGTGATTTCTTGGACAGACATTAATTTTGAGTTTACTTTTGAGGGAAAGCTGGGAGAAGAAAACCAAGTGAACTCTCCAGATAGGTGGCTACCATTCTCTGGTTGTATTAAGGCTACTTCTTATCAGCAATTCAAGGATTAAAGATTGTTTTAAACATTCCAATTTCAAAAAGCGAAATAATTATAAGAGAATAGGAAAAGGAGTAGCTATTATACCCAATTCCTTGCTCGATCTCAATATATTTTCCATTAACTATTCCTAGCATTTTCACGCCGTTTCGATACTAATTATCGAGCACCTGGGATTGCTGTGCTTAGTCCAAATCAAAACTACATGCAAAAACAAATCAAACTTCTTACATCCATTTTTCTCTTTCTCCTAGGGATGAATGTAGCTGCTGCCCAAGATTGGACAGGGACTTGGACCTCTACCAATGGTGACCTTAGGTTACAGCAAGTAGACAACTTGGTATTTGGAGACTATGCAAATGTAGGTGTACTATACGGAGGAATCAGTGTAGACGCATCCGGTAAGAGATTTATAGAAGGTACCTTTGAAAATTATAGCATTAGAAAGACTGGCGTTTTCAAATTTCGATTTGACCCAAATGACCCTGAAAAATTCATTGGAGAATGGACCTTTAATTCACCTACAAAATGGGAAAGCTGGACTGGGAAAAGAATGAATAAAACCAAGCCTACCTTAAAAAGCTTCTACCGAGTCACGGGGAGATCCCATGATAAAGACTGGAAGATCATCAATGAAAATTATGATGTTCATTTCAAGAAAGATGGGATTTTACATTTTCATACCAAAGGAATCAACAGCGCCTACAATTTTTTTCTACCCAAGGGAGATTGGGAAATTGAGGTGAAAAAACCTGGATTCAAAGATTACAAAGGAATCATTGAAGTAAGAGACAGGTATCCCAATGCCAATCAGTACTTTTTGCATCAATTTCAACTGATACCTGTGGGCAATGTCACGGTCACCGCATTGGATAGGGCTACTATGCCGCGAGGAGCAGACCTACATGTAGTAGAAGGTGAATTCAATAGAAACAATTTATCAGATGCACTTAGGAATGCTAGCTCAAATAACCAGGGAAAAACATACGTGGTATTGGACAATAAGGGAGAGCTTGGGTACATACAGCTATCAGGAAATCCACCCAATGCCGTCAGTAATCAGTTTAGAAAGATCACCAATTATCCAGCATCAGCCCCAATATCTTTTAGTATCTCTCCTGATGCGAGTATGGTAGCTAAAGTCCACAGGTCAGGTGCTGTCAATACAGATAAGTTGGAAATATACAATCTTGAGGGGATTCTCCAGGGGTCAGTTTCTCCACAAGAATTGAGGGATATGGTAGCCAAAAGGAGTATTCCACTGAGAAGAGGAGAGTCTGTCGACATCAGAAAAGTGTCCTTTCGGAACAATAATGACCTTGTCGTAGATGCAGACGCTGTATTGAGTGGAAGTGGATCTACGCTCAAATGGGCTGTAATTCTGAGGTTCAATAAGACTACTAAGAAATTTACACTAATCGAATCAATTCAAGGAACCACAGGTAGTTTCACGGAAGCTAATTCTAGAATCGAATTGGCCAATAAGACCAAATACCAATTCGAAGCTGACAAAACTTCCCAAAAACTCAAATTTAACAACCAGCAGATAGCAGTTCAAAGCAATATAAGATTCGAAACTGGTGATTATACCACACTTAATCAATAGCACTAAATACAACGATCATGAAAATACTTCTAAACAATTTTCTAATTCTCCTGACCCTATTAGGTGTATCATGGAGTTTGGTAAGCTTTATTCAACAAAATGGCATTGATGACAAATATAATTTCTCGGGAAGCTATAATAGAATAAGAGGGACTGAGTCCTGTATATTTACCGCGCACCAAACGGGCAATAAGGTCGTCGGGAGAATGAATTTTTTTGACCCAAGAATTCAGGGAACTTATTCAGGGACAATCACAAAAGGTGTAATTGAAGCGACGATCACCTGGGAAGTTGTCCCTGATCATTTGAAAAATGTTAAACTCTTAAGACTTCAAAAGTTCACTGGAAGGGATTACCCGGAACTCGCTTTGTTTGATAATCCGAATTACAAAACCAATAATAGAGTTCGACCAAAATTAGTCTATGCTTTAGAGAAAAAAGCAAACACAAATACAAGTACAACCAATGTCGCTGTCACACCTAAAAAAAGCAATGAAACTGTAAAGATTCGAGTTGATTACAAGTTTATCTATTTACCCTCAACAGCCGATTGGCCAAAAGAATTTTTGAGCGAATTGAAAGTGTATAGACCAGATTTGGCACTTTATGGAACAGGCAGTATCAGAGCGGATAGAGAAACCGCATCTGGCACAACAGAAATTAAAAGCATAGGAAATTTACCAAACAGGGTATTTGATATTCCAAAAGGAAGAGCTACTACAAAAAGTGTAAGGTTCTACTATGATAGCAAGAAGAATCTAGCTTGGGGTAAAAACAAAAGGTTCTATAACTTCTCCAAAGATGGAGAACTACCAGCCACATATCAACACACTGACAAACAACTGGTAGAGGTAAGTAAAAAGGGAGTGGGTGTAAATCCTTCTGCGGTAAAAGAAATCAATAATTTCACACCAGAACACATTATTAAAGTCGATTTCAAAAGGGAGTTTTTAGTAAATAGAGCGGCTTTGGAAGGCAAAACTGAGAGGGTATTGATTTCTGCCCATTCACACTTGTCTCACAAGTTACCCGTAAGAGACATTGTGTTTGGTAATCAACATAGAAAAGTATATTTGCATGAGCTAGGTGTAATTAACAAACTCAATAACAAAGAGAAATTCCAAAACGACATTCATGATGCGAATAACAAAAGAATAGGTGTTTCTTTAGATCCTCCTATTTATTACTTCACCGATGTAGATAATGGTCCAATGATCGCATTCACTATTGAGGTTATTGATGAAAATTAAAGAAACTTGTTCAAAAGGTTTAATTTATAAATAGGAGGTCAACCATGAAATGGAAGTTTTTATTGATTTTGGTAATCATTGAGGTAAAATCATTTGCACAAGACATCACCCTTACCACCCATGACTCCATAGAATAAGGTCTCTTTTTTGACAAAGTATTGATCTATAATTATTCAGATCAATCGGGTAAATCCAGCGAAATCTGGGTTTACCTGAATACTTGTAACCATCGAATGTTGTTTGACCATTCATCATGGGGGAAGGAGATGAAATGATTCACTATATGATTGCTCAGCAAGATGGTTCTTGCCTGACATTTGGGACAGCTGCAGAAGATTCCACAAATAGAAAAAGAGCTAGGGTTGATTCGATTTATCTTGAAACAATTGAGCCTAATATCGATTTTCCAAGGTCTGATGAATACCTGATCTTTATTTCAATATCATCAACGCTTCCTGAGCGTTTTGGTCTGAAGGCCAAAACTTATGAGTTAGAAAAAAGAATGGGCATAAATGCTCAAGAATCTATGACGATTTCACCTTCTGAGTTTTGGAGTGCCTTAGTTAAACAGTTAGCTGAGAAGTACTAGTTCTCGAATGGTTGGCGTCATCCTAAATAAATATGGTTCAATCATTTAAAAATTGTTCGTTTATTACCCAAATCGCCTTGAGTGAATCGAGCCAATTGAATCAAAATCCATATTTAAGTTTCTAAAAATTAACATCAATATTTATGAAATACCTTGCTTTAAACACATTGATCTTCCTAAAATTCCTTCCGACTGTTGCTCAGCAGGATAGGGAGGAAGATAAAATATAGATAAATGGCCAAATTGATGCATTTATTGAGTCTTGGAATACGCATAATTTTGATAGGTTTTCTGATTAAACAACAGAAGATCTAAATTGGGTAAACCTTGTAGGACATTGGTGTAAAGGCCAAGATCAAAATTTAAGGCATCTAGAATCACTTCATAGGTCAATTTTCAAGGAAGTTACGTATCAGAAATTTTCCACAAGTATCCAGTTTATGACTGCGGATGTCGTCGTCGCGCATGTGTTTTGGAGCCTTGGAGCTTTTTTTTCACCAGATGGAATAGATCGGGTACCAATAAGATGGAAGATGATGAAGAGTTAGGGACTTTTGTAATGCATAAGAAAAATGGAAAATGGTAAATCACCGCTGTACATAACATGGTGATCAATCAAAAAACAGAGAAAAGTAAAATTAAAGTGTGAACCTTTTTTAGGAAGAGACACTAATGGACATTGGTTAAGAGGTTAACTTTTATTTCCATAAAATACTTCCTGTGGTGTAAATGCGGATAATCACATGTCTTATATAGTTTAAGATTATTTGTGTGCCAATTCCGAAGAAAGTAAAAAGCTACCCATTTAAACGTAAATAGTATGCTTTATTTTGATCCAAATAAGTCTACGTAATGCGAAGCATATCAAGCTTATATTTCATTAAAAAATGGCTGAAATATTTCTGAGCACGCTGATTTTCCACCGATAGGGCAGTGGATCTATTCATCAAGGAATGATTAAACTTTTAAAATGGTCTTATCATTCCTCAAAAGGCAGTATGGCTCACAGTGCCTTTAGAGCTGAAAAACTAACAAAGTTTCAACAAGAATCTTTGAAGTTGTCGGATGACTAGGACATACAAAGGTTTGAATTTGACAAAATCAAATAATTATTTAGCTGGAAGTTTGATAATCATTGTGTTCGATTGAATCGTTAGAATTGTCCTTTTTTCGCATCATAAAAGCGACCCACAAGGATAAGATTGAAGTGAGGAGCCATAACATGTCCACTGTGAAGATTTGAATTTGATCGCTATTAAATGTCTTCCATAGCCAATTACCTGTTTGGTAGCCATTAGAAATTGGAATGGCCAAGCCGAGAATTCCACCTGAAAGCATGCTCCACTTTGTGATTTTGAAGTTGTCTCGCAGTGCTACCAATATGATTGATATAATCAACCAACTGTAAAAGTACCAATGATAAATAAATTCCAGTGGACTTAATTCACTTGCTGACATCGATAGCTTTACGGCTAGGAATGAAATGGCTGTTACAGGATACATGCCTAAACAAATTGCCATGTAAATCCATACTAACCATTTGTTGAATTTCCTTTTTATATCAGGTGTACTCTTTTTGTCTCTAGCAACCAACCAAATCAATACACCAGAAAGTATGACCACGCAGGAAACTAATCCTAAAATGAAATATACTATTCGTAAACCTAGTCCCCCAAAGTCTCCAAAGTGTAACTTTCTTAATACATCATTAGAACCCTGTAAGTAACTGCTTGGTCCATACGGATCAACTTCGTATTCAGGAGTCAAGTCTCCAGCTTTGAAGATCGCCTTGCCTTTACCTGTAAATTTGGAAGCAGGTAAAGGAACTCCTTCTATGATGATTCGCATGTTTTGATCTCCATAAGCAAAGAGTGAAATGGAACGTAATTCGAATTCTCCCCAACTTTTTTGAACTTCTTCCACATAGAAATTAAGGTCTGGTACATTGTCTAGGGTTTGGAAACTGGGTTTATATTCAGGAACGCCAAAGCCCATATCTGCATACATGGATTCTTGATCACCTTTATAGATGATAGAGAGCACTGGAGGTGCCAATACGGTTGTACCAATGATTAGGAAGACACCCGTTAAGGCAAAGATAAATTGATAAGGTAAGCCTATGATCCCAAGTGCCGTATGGGCATCTGTCCATAGGTTCTTTAATTTGGCCTTTGGTCGGAATAGGTAGAAATTGCTGATGATTTTATCCCAATGTATCCAAACCCCAGTGATCAGCGCAAAAAGGAAAAAAAATGAAACAATTCCAGCGAATAGGTAGCCTGATCTTCCATACAGATTCAGTTGAGCAAAGAAATGTAACCTGTATAAGAATTCCCCCAAAGTATAAGCACTCTTGTATTCGGAAGTGCTGTAATCATTAAGGTTCATATAAAAGAATGCTCCTCTTTGTCTTGATTCATCTAAGGTGTCCTTTGGTGCTGATAGGCTGACGTTGATACGTTGACTGATTTTATGTTGACTTAGTGTGATATCACGGAATTTTAAGTCATGATCTAGGGCTAAATTCTCAACCAAAGCATTGATGTCTGTTTCTAAGAATACACTTTCTTTTGCAGGCTCATTTCTTTCCCAGGCTTCTATATCATCTCTAAAAAACGAATAAGAACCAGCGAAGAAGATCACATACAGTGCAGCACTTATGATGATACCACTGATGGTGTGGGTGTGAAATAAAATGTTGTAGTTCCTGATATTCATAAGATGGGGCTATAAGTTTGTCCTAAATAGATACCTAATGTAAATAGTAGGGTGAATATCAAATACCATCCCCAAATCTTCCATGCGTTTTTTGAAAGGAAAGCAAATACCATTAAAAATGCCCACAACAGAAAGCCAGCAAATCGAAGACTCATGAGCATATTCACATGATCAAGCCAAAAAGATAAGGCTATGAATAAAGAGGTCGTAACGCCATAACCACCTATAAGACCTGCTGTAATTTTCAGGATACGTTGATGCCAAGATGAAAGGTGTTTTTTATTTGCGGGCATAGCAATTAAAGCAATGTTTCAAAACTCAAACTGATAATAAAGATTAAGGAAAGGTTCTTCAAACCAAAGATCTCTAAGGGGCTTAATAAGATTACCAAACTACCTGTTAACATCAGTGACAAAATAAAAGACAGGGAACCTGACCCTACTCCCAAATGATAGATGTGGGTAATCAAAGAAATGATCAATATGCTTACACCTATCAGTCTGCTTTTCATTGGATTATCTTGAGACCAGGAAACTAGTCTTATATTTGAAGGAATGACTATTCTTTTTGAGCTAAGGTAATTTAGTAAGAAACCCAAAGCCGTGATTGTAATCATGATTGTATACATTTTCAAAGTATGGTTTGTATCTATGATAATTATATTTTGAGGAAGAAGAATAGGTTTATTTTGACTGACAAAGAGGGTATCCCGCAAGCATGTCAAACTTGCGGGAAAGTAAAAGATCAATTAAAAAGTGAGTCAATCTTAATAGTTGCACATCTCCAGACACTTTCATAGGCATTGCCATGATGCTCTCCTGATTCTTTGCTGCTTTTTGTAGCCTCTAGCATGTAGCTGCCCTCCCAAGGGGTTTCTAGCGATATCTTTCCATTGGCATCAGATTGGAAAACCTTTGTCCAACCAGAAGGGCCTGTAAGTTCAACTGCGACATTGGGCTCAGGTGTTCCTTTAAAATACACGGTGAAAATATTTTTATCATGAGGAATAAGTTTTAAGTCTATGTTTAAGTGCTCATGATTAAGTTTATTTTTGGTATTTCCAACTTTTACAATACTTGTGGTATTAAACTGATAGAGGGTTTTTCCTCCTAAGTCCTTGGCCTCATGGCTGATGAATATTTGATGCAATCCTTCTTCAGTTGGTGTGAAATATGCCAAATAGTGATTCTCCAATGGACTGGTTTCTATCTTTTGTTTTTTTCCAGAAGGAGTGACCAGCCAAAGATCAAAGTTTTTTACGTCCGAATACCAATCAGCTATAGGTTCAATATGTTGTTCGGCATACTCTCCATAGAATATTTTAATTTCTTGTTTGATTTTGAGCTGACCGTTTGCGTCTGTCTCTATCCATAAAGCATGAGACGATGCACTTCCTACAAATGCGAGGAAAGTAACCAGTAGAAGGTTGATTTTCTTTTTCATATTTTCTTTTGTGATTTATTTAGTAATTATTGTTTGAGTAATGAGGAAATAGCAAGCTGAATTTTTGCTTCTTCAAGGAAGCCTTTTAGCCTATAGAACTCTTCTTCCTTTAGGGTAAACTGAATGGAAGGATCAAAAGTCTCTAGCAATACCCTGTCAATACCGTCAAAGAAGGGGAAGTAGTGCAACTCAAATTCTATGTATGACACATACTGAGTGAATGCTTCAAAATCAAGAGCGTTCATTTGTATCATGATTTGGTTGTACAATAAGCTGTACTTGTCACAATGTTCACAACGGGTTAGTATAAACCCCTCCCTCATAAGAATGACTTCAGTTTTACATGTGCCCATATGAATTATTTTTATTTAGATTAAGTATTAATAAAAACAAATATAAGAAGAACTACACTTGTCCGTCATATTATTTAGAATAATTTTAAATAAAATTTTTCTATTAACTTTGAAATATCATAGAGAAATGAAAGAGATTCTATATGCTTTTCAATTGACCAAAAGTGGATTACTAATAAGGGAATCTAAAAGAGTTTTCCTGAGTAGTCAATCAAACAATATAGGGTAATCTTAGAATCTAAGGCTGAGGTTTGCTGCAAAATTCATTGGTGCTTGTGCCACTCCCCAAAATGACCAATATTGTTCATTTGTTATATTGTTAAGCTTTAAGCCAATTCTCCAATTCGTTTGATCATAGAATACAGTTGCATTCCATAGCGTATAAGAAGGAATGGTAAATACATTGTCAGTAAACATGTAAGTGCTTCCTACATGGTTACCTCCGAAACCCAGGCCAAAGCCTTTCAACTTATGCTGGAAAGTATATGAAGCCCAGAAATTTGCCACATGTTCAGGTGCATCATTGGCCTTGTTACCTGCTATGGATTCATCACTTGCCTTGTTTATTCTATTGTCATTATAAGCATAGCCTGTAACAAGGTTTAGCCCAGTGATTGGATTGGCGATAAGCTCAAAATCAAGTCCTTTACTTACTTGTTGGCCATCTTGTATGGCAAATCCATCTGCATTTATACGAACAGCATTGTCAATGGCGATATTATAATAACTGATTGTGGTACTGAGTTTTTTTTCAAAAACTTCAGCTTTGATACCTCCCTCGGATTGGGTGGCAAAAACCGGGTTTATGGATAATTGTTGGCCGTTTGGCTGCATCCTGGGAGCCTGATTTTGGAATCCGCTCATGTAGTTACCGAACACAGAAACCCTGTCTTTTAGCACTTGGTAAGCAATCCCTACCTTAGGTGCTAAGGCTGTCTGCTCAAAGCCGGCAACATCGCCGTCATCAGGTCTTTTGAAATGATCCAATCTCAAGCTTAGCATAGTGGATAAGCGGTCTGTTAATTGAATGACATCTGCGATGTATGCACTGTGCGTAAGATCATTGTGGCTATGCCAGCCTGGGAAAAATCTCGGTATCAATTGCGAATCCATTTCAAATCTTCTAAGTGGTCTGAAATCATTGGTTACATTGACAGTATCAATAAAACCATCTGTTGTGGAGTATTCACTTCTGGAATCAAATGCCCTCAGATTAGCACCTATAAGTACTTTGTGGCCAATGTTACCTGTCTGGAATTCACCGTTGAAGTTTTGCTGTAAGTTGGTGTAGTTTGCATAGATGGGCCCCCACATACCAACCGATCTGGCGACTTCAGTTGGGGAGATCCATGTTGGCTGAGCTTGGTAACTATGCTTGACATCTTCATTGAGGAAGGAAAGCAAAGTGGTGGAAGTCCAGTTTTTACCCAGTTGGTATTTGGCTTGAGCAAATAGCTTTGTTGCGGCAGTTTGTGAGTCTGCATCTTCATGGTATAGGGATGTTCTATAACCAATTTGAAGTTGTCTGGGGCTGGTAATTCCAGCGTTGGGGGCATACCTGGAATATTGCGGTCTGGTACTGATTGCATTGAAATATTCCAAGTCCAAGGTTATAGTTAGTCGCTCAGAAGCCTTGTACAACAAACTCGGAGCAATGATGAAGGTATTGTTGAAACCATAATCCATAAAACTTTTTTCACGGTTCAGGGCTGTATTAACCCGTAGTAATACTGTATTATCTTCATTTAACGGCGTATTTACGTCTGCAGCAATGCGGTGCAGGTTAAAGCTTCCTGTTGTATAGGTAATTTCGGTTTGCCTTTCTTCCATAGGCGCTTTTGTCACCAAGTTGACTACTCCTCCAAAAGAAGATACATTGGCACCAAACAATGTTGCAGATGGGCCTTTCAATATTTCAATTCGCTCAACATTTGCAATGTCAAGACTGGATCGACCCGTGGCCGCTTCCATGCCATTTCTGGCATTGATTCCTGTACTGAATCCCCTGAATGTTGTCCCAAATCCACCGGATGCATAGGTGATGGGAACTACGCCTGGTGCATTTCTGACAGTCTCCCCGATGTCTGTGATGACCTGCTCCTTTATCAGTTCTTTGCTCACCACATGGTAAACTTGCGGGTTCTCCAAGTTCTCCAATGGCATTCTGGCTACATAATGGGTGTTTTTGTTAGCCAAAGGATTTATTTTCGAATCAGTTACGGTAAACTCCACCAAGTCACTTCCATTTTCCAAAAGGCTTAAAGGGGGGATGTTCAGCACCTGTCCTTTTTCCAGTTTGAGTTGGATTTCTTTTGTTGCATAACCCAAATGGGAGATAACCAAAATGTATTTCCCTGGGGATACTTGATCAATAGTAAAAAGACCTTCTTCATCGGTAAGTGCACCTTTGTTTTTGTCTTTGAGGTGAACATTGGCAAAGGGGAGGGGCAGTCCTTTTTCAGTGAGCATTTTTCCTTGGATTGCGGCCGTGTTTTGCTGGGCTTGACTACTTGATATCCATATTATATTGATCAAAATTATCAAGTAGAGCGTAAATGATTTCCTGTCTGCTGTCTGCAGCCTGCAAATTAATGTCTTCATGTTTGTTTGAGTTAGCATTGAGGATTAGTGGAAAATTGGTTTTGGGCTTACTGTATCCACCCGTTGAGTCGTTTAAATTCTCCTATAAAATGCGGTATGCAGAACAACTGAACTGCATTTAATAGAGAGGGTATAAGCGTATTTTTTAGATTTACCTACCGAGTGATTAAAATCGCTTTTGCCCAGAGAACTCCATGGCATCTCCTTTACCAATGCCATAACTAATTCCTAAAGTGATAAACCTTCCAGACATTCCAAGTCTGTTGAATTCAAGGTCTTCTCGAGATGAAACAGCCCTAAACCTTCTGGTCGCAAAAACATCTCTAACGCTTAAGTTTGCTACTGCCTTTCCCTTGAGTAGTTTTTTGCGCAAGCCTAAGTCTAAGAAGTAATTGTCCAGTATATCAAGTTGCAGGGTTTCATAGGCAGATTCATATGTCCAGGTAGCTTCGAAGTCAAAGTTTGCTGGTAATTTCATCTTTCCCATAGCCCTTGAAGTCCAGCGGTCACCAGAGAATCCAAAAGTTTCTTGGTTGTAAGTGCCTTTTCTGGAAAAAGCATTGTAGTTCAAATCAATATCGATTGTTGCCCAGTCCCATGGGGTGTATTTGCTGTTGAATTCCAAGCCTGTTGTTCGGCTTAGGCCTACATTATCTGGTTTTCTAATGCTTATATTGTCTTCCACAGTCAACACTTCTTCTATTACATTGGTAGTAATGCGCTGATATACCCCTATATTGAAAGATACTTTGTCCAAGTGATAGATTGAGGTCACTTCATAAGAATCAGTGTATTCAGGCACTAAGTTTGGATTGCCTGTATAGATGTTGAAATTGTCCTGCAAAGCAAAAAAAGGATTCAATTCCCAGAGCCCTGGTCGGAATATTCTTGCAGAGTAGCCCGCCTGCAGGGAGTATTTGTCTGAAAATTTGTAGGAAGTATGCACCGTAGGGAAGAGATCACCATAGCGTTGTCTATTTTTCTCTTGTGTTTCTTCAAGTCGGGTATCCAGAGCTGTATATTCAAACCGTAACCCAAGTTTTGCTCCCCATTTGTCTTTCTCTCTGGAAATGGTACTATAGAGTCCCAATACATCCTGATCGAACACAAATACATTTGTGAAATTTGGATCAGGAATCCATTCATCTTCAAGTTGATCAAGGACAGCAAAGTCGTTGGATACGCCATTGATAACATACTGTGTTCCCGTTTCAAGCTCATAATAGGATGAAAATGGCCTGGTGTAATCTAATTTAAAGGTATAGATGCCTTCTTTATAATCTGTATTCAATTTTTGTAGAGCATTGGGTATGTTTCCTAGGATAGTATTGTTTTGAAAATCTGAGACCTGATCTTTTCGGAAGAATGCCCCAGTGGCACTGGCCAAGAGGCTGTGATCGCCTGACTCATCAAAATCCTTTTTAACTTGGAATTCCCCTTGCCATTTTGGGTTGTCAGCATAGGAGTCTTCTTTTCTGTACCAAATATCTGTAATGGGACCCTCTAGGTTTTTGAGTGTATAATCACTTTTGGAGTCAGTGGTCTCCTTTTCATAAGCAAATTGACCTGAAAGACTGATGACTGTTGAATTATTGATCCGATAGTCAGTTCCAAGTATCAAATTATAAAACTCCTCGTTGAAGTCTCTATCACTCAGTGTGTGTAGTTCTGAGTTGTTTACAATGTCCCTATTCAAAGTCTCATTGTGATGTGGAAAGGTTCGGTAGCCCACACCCAATTGCGCAAAAAGGTTGACTTTATCTGTCCTTTTGTTGAGACTTAGACCAAGGCTGTGATTGTTTGGAATCCCGGTGTTGAGGGTTATGGAACCATTTAAGTTTTTCTCTCCTTCTTTTTTGAGGATGATATTGATGATGCCTGAAGTACCTTCAGCTTCGTATTTGGCGGAAGGGTTGGTAATGACTTCAATGCTTTCGATCATGTCAGCAGTGATGGTGCCCATGATATTGCCCTGCTCACTTGCTAAAACGGAAGGTTTACCATTGATAAGAATGCGAACACCTTGACTTCCTCGCAGGCTGATCTGTCCTTCAATATTGACACTTACTGAAGGGATATTGTTCAGTATTTGTAATGCACTAGCCCCAGTACTGCTGATGTCTTGACCAACATTGAAAACTCGCTTGTCCAATTGAAATTCTATACGAGATCTTTCGCCTTGAATCACCACCTCATCCAAAGTCTGGCTATCTTCTTCCATAAGGATAATACCGAGATTTATTTCGTTTAAGTTTGTGTTAGGGCGCTGAACCTTTTTTGTAGTATAGCCAATGAAGCTGATCTCCAAGTAAAACGATTTGGAAGTAGTTGAGATCGTAAAGCTACCATTTTCAAAACTTGTGGTTCCAGCTAGCATTTCATGAGTTTCACTGGATCTAAGCATTACTGTGGCATAGGCAACAGGCTGGTTTGTATCTTTTGATTTTAAAATCCCTGTGATATTAAATGCATCTTGTTGGGCAATTGATGATGTACCATTGATCAACATCATTCCAATTAAGAATAATTTTATAATGGTTTTCATGATTTTGGATGTTTAGCGCATACCTAAATAATGGCTTTATGTATGCTATTTGTGAGTGTTGAAGTAAGGATTAGTTTGTGTGGGACGACCGACCTTTTGCCTGAGAGAAAGACTGATCATTGTTTTAGCTTAGAAAGCTTGTCCGAATCAAAATTCAAATTTCTTCAACCTGAATTTGAAAGGTTCAAATGGTGTTGATTAGCACCTATGGTGAAGCTACTTGGTTTGTTTTAGCAAACTTGTTTTAAAATTTGAAAGCCATTGAAGCTAAGATTCTCCTTGGCATTTGTGGTTCTATGGTCGTCCATCCTCCCCAATATTGTTGATTGGTAAGGTTGTCTATTTTTAGGCCTAACCTGTAGTGAGTTGTGTCATAGAATATAGTTGATCCAATTACGGTATATGCTGGTAGGGTGAAAATTCCAGTAGCTTGAGAATTAGTGATGTGGTTTTCAGAGGCGTAGTTGAAGCCAGCCCCAAAGCCTAGACCTTGAAGTCTTGAATTGCTGATGCTATAACTTACCCATGCATTTGCTAAGTTTTCTGGACCAGCTGATACAGGACGTCGACCATTGATCCCCTCAGCTGTTCGATCATTTCTGCTCTCGTTGTGGGTAAAACCAACCAATATGTTTAATCCATTAATTGGATTAGCAATCACCTCAAATTCTAGCCCTTTGCTGGAAATATTGCCATCCTGAATACTAAAACCAATTCGATCTGGGTCAGGTCTGGTTACATTCTTGACATAAATGTCATAATAACTAACACTTCCTGTTATTTTACCATCAAAAAGTTCTGTTTTGACCCCTAGCTCCCATTGGTTAGCATGCTGCGGATTGAAAATTTCAACAGATCCATCAGGTTGAGTGATTGGGGCAATATTTTGAAAACCATTCATATAATTCCCAAAAATGGATGCCTTTTTTTTCAGGAATTGATAGACAAGACCAAGTTTTGGCGATAGGGCTGTTTGCATGTATTCTCCACTTGTGGTGTTAGTCCTTTGGTTGTATGAGCCTTTATTGTCAAACCTATCTAATCGCAGGCTCATCATGGCCATCATGCGTTCAGTCAAATTAATTACATCTGAGAAATAGGCACTGTAGGTATATACATTGGTTTCAATTTTAGAAGGGTTTTGGTTGTTCGCTAAGCGTGCATTTAGGGCATACCTGGTAAGTTGAATGTATCTGGGATCTGCCCTTAAAGTACTAACAGTATCAAATGGAATGTATGCTGAGTTGTTATTTAATCCTTGCTGATGGAAATAATCTAAGCCCACGACAAGTCTATTTCTTAGTGAACCAATACTGAAGTCTCCAATAAAATTTTGTTGGATAGTAGTAACTAAGTTTTTGGAATCTTGAAGGCTGACATACCTCGTAAGTAAGGAGTCTCCTGGCATAGCAAACATGGAGTACTGGTAAAACCCTTCTGCCTGCCTTAGGCTTCTAGAGATATTGGTTTGAGAAGTCCATTTAGAAGAAATTTTATAATTTGCTTGTGCATAAATATTTGTCGTTGGGGTTTGTATAGTAATGTCATTGCTTGTGTAGGACCTATTGAAATCTAGTCCAAGTCCCGCTGGGGAGTTAGCTGTTAAAGGTCTAGATCGGTTGAGGAATATCATCAGTGGATTGGTATTTTCAGCCTGATAAAATTCTGTTTGTACTGAAAATGATAACCTTTCATTTACGTTGTAGGATAGGGAAGGAGCTAAAAATTTGCTTGTTCTAAACCCAGCATCTAAAAAGCTGTTTTCATGATGATAAGCCGCATTCATACGCAAATGAACTTTTTCACTGTCTCCCAGTGGCGTATTGATGTCTGCCGTAATCCTGTTTAGACCAAAAGTACCTGCTGTATAAGAAATTTCACCTCCAAAGCCTTCGTAAGGTTTTTTGGTGACTATATTGATCAAACCTCCAAAGGAAATAATACTCCCACCAAATAGGGTTCCTGAAGGTCCTTTAATTGTTTCAATCTTTTCTATATTGGCAGGGTCTGGACTACCATTTGATATGCCTGCAACGCCATTCATCAGGCTTGGTTGTACACTGAAGCCCCTCATGGAATAATATCCTGCACCGTCACCCCCTCTTCCTGTAGCACTCCAGAGCTTATGAACTCCAGTAGCATTCTTTAATGCATCGTCAAAACCAACAATTTGTTGCTCTCTCATCAATTCTTTCGTGACCACATTATAAACTTGTGGGTTTTCAAGATTTGATAAGGGCATTCTGGCTGGATATTCTGATGCCTTTCCATCAAAAGGATTTATCTTTCCGTCGCTAACTACTACTTCTGTCAGCTGATTTCCATCCTCTTGAAGTATTACTTCAATTGGGTAATACGTTTCATGTGTACCTATGACCACCTCACGCTCTTGTGATTTATAGCCTACATAAGAGAAAATCAAAGTGTGATTTCCAGGTTTTAACCCTTTGATTTCAAAAAACCCCATTTCATTAGTAGTTGCACCAATAACCGTGTTTTTTAGCTTTATGCTCACAAATGGTAAAGGTTCCATTTTATTGTTTTTCACCACACCACCTATATTGGTTTGGTGCTGTGCCATTACATTTTCGGGTAAATGTAGGCTGATGAGAATGCTTAATGTCAGCAGGAGAAGTTTTTTTAACTCCACTGTGTTGTGTAATAATCTATTCATTTTTTATTTGGATTAAATCTAAATTAACACAAATGTATAGATCTTACGTGTTTGATTGTTTATTATTTAGAATTATTTTAAATAATATTTTTCTATGGAAATTTTAAAGCCATTTTTCTTTTAAATCATGATTCAATCTATGATTTTAGAGATCCTATTGATTATATTAATGATGGGTTAGTCTGATGCATGTGTGTATTTTTAGCTTTTAAGGCACAGTTTTTAGCCAAGACCTAGGGATAGTTGGATCTATGGATTTACCTTGTGGGGAGTAATGCCTACAGGAATATACCAATAAATTTATTTTTCATCGTAGGCCTGATGATCAACATGATGTAAGCCCAGTTTTGGGAAGACTTAAGCATGTTTTTTCCATTCAAATAGGCGAAGGTATCTGAGTAAAAAAACTGGCTATACCCAGATTGAATCGATAAGGCATCGTTGATAAGCCAGCCAAAAGTGAAATCAATTTCGCTACCCAAGTTACGATTCAAAAGTGGAGGACTTGTTTCTCTCAAATCAAAAACTAGGCTATGTGCACGAAAGAAATGATAGTCGCCTTGAATGAAGAACTTTGGGTTTAAAGTGAAGCGCGTTTTTATAGCATAATCTTCCAAACCTACAGTATTTTCATGTCTTCCACCGACATAAAAAAGGTCCATATATCCATTGAAAATGTGGTTTGTTCCGTAGAGTGGCTGATATGAAGTGTTTATGGATGAAGTCAAGTTGCCAGTACCGCTTATATGTTCTGCACCTGCAGAAATTGTCCACTGCCTACCTGCTACCATTTTATTCATAAAGGAATGTTTGATGTTTAAATTGAAATTATAAGCGTTGACGCTTACCCCGGTATTGTCTTGCCCTACTTGATGGTAATAAAATCCAGAAAACTCTGTGTCACCAATTTGATATTTTAAAGTTGGGAATCCTATGGTAGTCCTATACCTGATTCCGTCTGCCAGCGTGTTCCCTAGATTATCGATTTCTTGCCAATATCTACCATCGTTCCAGGCAAGTGCCGAAAACATAAACTTGCCCCATTTGTTTTCATACCTTGCCATTTGGGCTGTTTTATATTGAAGAGGAATGAGGTAAGGTTGCTCAATGAGTGTCTGTTCAGCTTGATTGTATGCACCACCAAAATGAAGTTTCATGAACTTTTTTTCATATTTAACAAGTGCAAAGTCGTGTGACCTAGCTTGTAGTGCCCAATCTAAATTTCCTAAGAACCTGAAATTATCATAATTCAATTCTTGCCTGCCTAATTTAATCGCCCAGTTTTCGGTCAAGTTGATTTCTCCCCAGGCTTCATGCAAGGAAAGAAAATTGTCTGTTGCCTTGATCTGTGGTGTACTGCCCCAAGTTCTGATATCTTGTATACTCATGTAAAACTTCAAGTTTTCAGTTTGATATGTAGCCTGTAATCTTGCCCTATGTGCTGTAAAAACTGTTGCAGATTGGTCTTTACTTATCAAGTTTCCAAATCCGTTTCGGTATTCAGTGCGCTGAATGATTTGGCCATCAACATTGAATTGGGCCTTGGATTCTAAGATAATGGCCATAGCCGCTATGATAATCATGAAGGAAAGTGTAGTAGATTTTTTCATTTTGATTTTTGCTTTAAAGTTTCTTTTTGAATTCCTAGAGCTTTTTGGGAGTATTGTTTCAGTACCATCAATGATTCAAGATCCGATTGTCTCATTTCTGGATTTATCACCATTTATTACTTATTTTTTTTTTAAGTAGTAAACCTAATTAGCAAGGTATTTTAATCTTCTTTTTTTTATTATTCATGGTTTTTATTCATTTTCAGGCACTTTTTAGTGTGTGAGAAATATATGTACTTATAAGATTAAGTTGTAATACTTAATAAATGTATGTAATTTTTTCAGTAATAATACTTAATTTTATTAAAAATTTATATCTTGCCAATCAGTAGAAAGACCCAATCTGACCATTTAAATAAAAAATTGTCAAACAACTTAAACTTTATTGCCATGAAAAATCTATCAAACAAGGCTACACGCATTGATTTACTCAATTTTAAAACTCCACAGATGAAGGCATTTCATTTATCATGGATAGCCTTTTTTCTCTGTTTTTTTGGTTGGTTTGGAATTGCGCCATTGATGGCGGTGGTCAGAGAGGAATTGGAACTTACCAAGACCCAGATTGGAAACATTATTATATCTTCCGTAGCTGTTACCATAGTTGCGCGGCTGTTTATTGGGTGGTTGCTTGACCGTATTGGTCCCAGAATTACCTATACCTATTTGTTAATTTTGGGAGCTATCCCGGTGATGTTTATTGGACTTAGTAATAGCTATGAGAGTTTTTTAATATTTAGATTAGCTATCGGTGCTATCGGAGCGGCATTTGTAGTGACGCAATACCATACTTCAGTGATGTTTGCTTCCAATATTGTGGGGACAGCCAATGCTACTTCAGCAGGGTGGGGGAATTTAGGTGGAGGTGTTACCCAAATTGTGATGCCATTATTATTTGGGCTTTTTGTTAGCCTAGGTTATCTTGATGTACAAGCATGGCGGTTGGCAATGATCATTCCTGGGATCCTGATGGTGGTGTGTGGGGTGTTGTATTATAAGTACACCACTGATTTGCCAGAAGGGAATTTTAAGGACCTAAAGAAAAATGAAACGCTAGCTAGAGAAAGCAAGAAAGCGTCCAAAGGTGCTTTTGTTACTGCACTTAAAGACAAGAGGGTGTGGGCATTGTTTTTAATTTACGGGGCTTGTTTTGGGATTGAGTTGACCTTAAATAACATTGCAGCTATTTACTACCATGATTACTTTAATTTGGACTTGAAAACAGCGGGACTAATCGCAGGTTTGTTTGGATTGATGAATTTATTTGCAAGGTCTACAGGAGGATACTTGGGAGATAAAGCTGGGATGAAATGGGGGTTGAAAGGAAGGGTGTGGATCTTAGGAGTTGTTTTGTTGCTTGAAGGGGTTTCGTTGTTGATTTTTTCTCAAATGACAGTACTCTTTTTAGCAATTGGTACCATGGTTATTTTCAGCATGTTTGTTCAAATGGCTGAAGGAGCTACCTATTCTGTCGTGCCTTTTATCAATAAGAAAGCCATCGGAACCGTATCGGGAATAGTGGGTGCTGGAGGGAATGCCGGTGCCGTAATGGCTGGATTTTTATTCAGGTCTGAAAACCTGTCTTATCCTGATATTCTTTGGATACTCGGCTTGATTGTGATAGCAATTTCAAGCACTACTTTGGTTATTAAATTTTCAACTTCAGAGGAGAAAGTAGCTGCTGAAGAAATGGAGAACATTGAAGCAAGCAAAGGGATTTTAGAGCCTGCCTAATGGGCTATTGTAACTGATCAGTCTTATGAAATCAGATAGTTTTAGAAGTACTTGTTCCTATTGTGGGGTAGGTTGTGGAGTGGTAATCAGCCGTGATCAAAAAGGTGGTATTAAGGTTACTGGAGATGAAACCCATCCGGTAAATCAGGGTATGCTATGCTCCAAAGGAATGAACCTTCATTATGTGGTAGAAGATCAGTCGGATAGGTTACTGACTCCTTTGATGAGAGAAGGGAAGGGGTATGGATTGAAGGTGGTGGATTGGGAAAGTGCCATGCGTAGGGCTGCAGCCGTGTTTACCTCTCTGATAAAGAAGTATGGGCCAAACTCGGTAGGGTTTTATGTTTCTGGGCAATGTCTCACAGAAGAATATTACTTGATAAATAAGCTGACAAAGGGTTTTTTAAAGACCAACAATATTGATACAAACTCTAGGCTTTGTATGAGCTCAGCGGTGATGGGCTATCAATTGACTTTGGGTGAAGATGTAGTCCCTACAACTTATGAGGATATTGAGTTAAGCGATTGTATCATGGTTGCTGGTGCTAACCCTGCCTGGTGCCATCCCATTCTGTGGAGAAGGGTAGAAAAGCATAAAGAAACCAATCCCAATGTAAAGGTCATCGTCGTAGACCCTAGGAGAACTCAAACTTGTCAATTGGCCGATTTGCATTTGCAACTTATCCCTGGTACAGATGTGACCCTATATCACGCCATGGGTCGTTGTCTGATTGAAAACCAAGCTGTAGATAGGGAATTTATTGAAAATCATACGGATGGATTTGAGAAGTACTTTGAAAAAGTGATGCAAACTCCCCTTGAAGTAGCTTCGCAGGTTTGTGGGATACCAATCCCAGCTATCCAATTGGCAGCTAAGTATATTGGAGAAGCTAAGGGTTTTTTGACCATGTGGGCCATGGGGCTCAATCAAAGTGCTGACGGGGTCGCTAAGAACCTGGCATTGATTGACCTCAACCTGATCACAGGTCAAATAGGAAAGCCTGGATCGGGGCCATTTTCCCTTACGGGTCAGCCGAACGCCATGGGAGGAAGGGAAGTTGGGGGGATGGCCACCATGCTGTCTTCACACCGAAAGCTAGCAGACCCAAAACACAGAAAAGAAGTTGCTGATTTTTGGGGCGTGGAGGATATCGCTGCTTCGCCCGGTCTTACTGCCACACAAATGGTTGATGCACTGGAATCAGGGGAGATGAAGGCCATTTGGATTATTTGCACCAATCCTTTGGTTAGTCTTCCAGATACCAACAAGGTTGAAAAAGCTTTGAAGAATGCAAAATTTGTAGTAGTTCAAGACATTTCCAATAAGGTAGAAGCTATACCTTATGCTGATTTGGTCTTGCCGGCAGCAGGTTGGTCAGAAAAAGAGGGAACCATGACTAATTCGGAAAGGAGAGTTTCTTACCTCAGAAAGGTCAAGGAAGCACCAGGAGAAGCCTTGCCTGATGCGGAGATAATCATTCGATTTGCCAAAAAGATGGGGTTTAAGGGATTTGACTATGGTGAAATGTCAGAGGTCTTTCAGGAGCACTGTATGCTTACCAAAGGTACCAACATAGATGTGTCAGGATTGAGTTATGCTATACTAAAAGAAAGAGGTACTGTTCAATGGCCATTCACTTCAACAGCTAGTAAAGGGACATCACGCCTGTTTCTAGATAAGCAATTCTTCACGGCAAATCAGCGCGCACAAATCAGTATTGGAGAAAATATAGCGACAAATGAGCCTTTGAGCGAGGAATTTCCTCTTATACTAACTACGGGAAGAATCAGAGACCAATGGCATACCATGACCAGAACAGGGAAAGTCAGTAAGTTGAAGCAGCACATTTCAAAACCTTATCTTGAAATTCACCCCTTGGATGCTCAAGCAAGAAAGCTGGTTGAAAACGATACGGTCGTGGTGACTGGAGGCAGAGGAAAAGTTAAATTACCTATAAAAATTACCGCTGATATTCGACAAGGGGTGGTTTTTTTGCCCATGCACTGGGGAAGAATTTTTGGAAGTGACTTTGCCAGAACCAATAACCTCACTGGAAATGCCATAGATCCAGTTTCCAAGCAGCCAGATTTTAAATATTCGGCTGTCCAGGTGAGTAAATTTGTAAAGCCAAAACAAAGAATTGTAGTGGTAGGAGCAGGCGCTGCTTCCTACAGGTTCATTCAGACTTATAGAGAATTGAATGATGTTGATGAAATTACGGTGTTTTCCAAAGAGGAACACCCTTTCTATAACCGAGTCTTATTGCCAGATTATGTATCTAAACACAAGACTTGGGCAGAGCTTCAAAAGCTCAAAGTGGGGGAGCTAAAGCAACTTAATGTTAAGTTATTTGTGAAAAATGGAATTGAGCAAATTGATGCTGAAAATAAATTTGTCTTAGATGAGTCAGGAAACCAACACCCTTATGATGTATTGATATTGGCCACAGGAAGTAGGGCATTTGTACCAGCAGATGTTCCTGTTTATTTGCCGGGCATTTTTACTATGAGGAGTAAAAACCACGCCGATGATTTGGTGAATTACCTCAATGGAAAAGGACATGTAGTGATCATTGGAGGGGGATTGTTAGGATTAGAGCTAGCAGCATCCCTTCGTGAAATAGATATACAAGTGACTGTGATTCAGCTTGCCTCTAGGTTGATGGAGCGGCAGCTGGATCCGGTCGCTAGTGCCCTGTTGAAAGATAAAATTGAAGAGATGGGGGTAGGTTTATACTTGAATAATCAAGTGTATAAACTAGAACAAGTAAATCCAAAAGGGCTTAAAGTACATCTCAAGAGTGGTGCTATTTTGGACTGTTCTGCTGTAGTCTACGCCATAGGTACAAGACCCAATATGGAGTTGGCCAAAGAGATAGGTTTAGCCTGTGGGGCTGGTGTCAAAGTCAATCAGCACATGAAAACCTCAGATCCTTTTATTTATGCTTTGGGGGAAATAGCAGAATACAATCAACGGCTCAATGGTATCACGGCAGCTGCTGAGCAGCATGCTGAAGTAGCAGCAAGGTACATCAATGGAGATGAGCTGAGTGCTTATGATGGTACAGTCCCTATGAACATATTGAAGTTTGCTGACCTAGACCTTTGTTCTATTGGTATTCCTGAAGTGCCAGCCAACCAAGAGGGGTATGAGGAAATATTACTTATGGATACTTCTCAGAGGTATTACAAAAAATGTATAGTCTATCAAGATAGGTTAGTAGGGGCTATATTGTTAGGTGATAAATCAGAGTTTTCCGAATTCAAAAGCCTTATCGAAGATCGAATAGAACTTTCAGATAAAAGGAAAGAATTGCTAAGGGGTAAATCTAGCCACGCCGCTCCCATTGGTAAGATTGTCTGTACCTGTGGCAATGTAGGTCAGGGTAACCTTGAAGCAGCGATTCAACAAGGAGTACAAAGTCTTCAAGAGATTTGTCAGGTAACAGGAGCTGGTTTAGGTTGTGGAAGTTGCAAGCCAGAGATTAAAAATTTACTTTTAGAAAATAGTCAATTACAAACAGTGTGATGGTAGAAAATAAGCATGATTTAAAGCCTATCGAAAAGTCAGACTTGGTTAGGGTATTTGTCAAGGGGGGTATTATATCTCCAGGAGATTTCAATAAAATCATTCAAGTAGCTCATGAGCAGGGTAGTGCCTATGTGCATCTTGGTTCAAGACAAGATATTCTTTTTCCTGTGGTCAAAAAGCATGTAGAGGTATTAGATAAGACCTTTCAGTCTATCAATATTGGATATGACACAGACAAAGAGGCTTATCAAAATATAGTGACCTCCTATACTTCGTTAGACGTTATGCCTACCACACAGTGGTTGGCATCACATATTTATCATTACATTTTGGATACCTTTGATTACCAGCCAAAGTTGAAGATTAATATAACAGATCCAGTTCAAAACTTAGTGCCCTTATTTACTGGAAATGTAAACTTTGTAGCTTCCAGACAAGAGAATTATTGGTACATGTTTTTGAGGTTTTCTGAAATCGACCAAAAGCCTTGGTGTGCACCTATGTTGTTTTTTGGATTTGAATTGGCACAGATTGCTAAGAAAATTGAGGCCTTGGATCCCTTATCATCCAGCCTAGGCTATGAATCCATATACCAAAAAGCAATGGAAGGCTTGAAACTTAATTGTCATCCTTGGGAGGAAGAATTGCAATTTACAGAAACGATAACTCCTTATTATGAAGGGATGAATAGGATCGCTGGAGGTAAATATTGGTTGGGGCTTTATTGGCGCAACAATAGGTTCAGTATAAGTTTTTTAAAAGCATTATGTAAGTTATGTATGGAGACTAATATTGGTACCCTGAGTTTGACCCCATGGAAGTCTTTGATTGTTAGGGGGATCTCAGAAAAAGAGAGGCTGAGTTGGGAAAAGCTCCTAGGGAAATTTGGCATCAATATCAGGCATTCTGCACTTGAGTTGAATTGGCATATTCCAGTACTTAATAGAGAAGCATTGGACATCAAAGATTTCCTTGTCAGAGCACTTGACAAGCAGGACATTAGTACCTATGGTTTGTCTTTTTCTATCAAAGTAAGTCACATGGTGCTTTTTACAGCGATAGTAATTGAAAAATGTGAACCGAAAAGCGAAAAAGATCCTGTTACATTTAATGTGATGTATGCTAAGGGTTTCAATCCCAATCAATCGGAGTACTTCTATTTTGTGAAAAATATTCCTCTTGCCATTGTACCCAATGTGCTGATTGAACTGAGCCAAAAGTATTATGATCAATTAGAAGAGGATAAATTGATGTTGGAGAAAAAGAAGAAAGTTCATGTTGTGTCTACCAAACGATTCAAGAAATTCCAGTGTGCTTCTTGCCTTACTATTTATGATGAAGCGCTTGGCGATCCTGTTTCTGATATACAGGAAGGTACTTCTTTTTCAACGCTTGGACAGGAATATTCCTGCCCTGTCTGTGATAGCCCGAAATCTGCCTATCGTGAAGTTTGAGGAGTCTACCCATATACAGGAGAAAGCATTTGATTTGTACACAAGTTAAATGTCTCTACTGCTAAATAGCCTGAAGGTTTTGGTCAATCAAATAGCTGTTATGCTCCAATTTTTCTTTGACAACTTGACCTATGATGATAATAGCTGGCGAAGTAATTTGCTCAATCTTTTGTAAATCAGAAATAGCTGAAAGTGTTCCGAATAATGACTTCTCTTGGGGAAGTGAGCCATGTTGGATCAATGCGATAGGTTCATCTCCTCCTCGCTCTTTTTTGAAAATTTCTATGATTTGATCAAGTTTGTTAATCCCCATTAGAATGATGGTAGTTGTGTTTGATTGGGCAGCCATTTTGATATCTTTTGAGAGACTTCCGTCTTTTAAAGTTCCAGTAACAACCATGAAACTTTCATTGATCAATCTTTTGGTGATCGGAATACCAGCTAGACCTGGTACTGACAATGCGCTACTAATTCCTGGGATATAGGTGCTTGGAATTCCATGGCTTGAAACAAATTCCATTTCTTCATGACCTCTGCCAAATACAAAAGGATCTCCACCTTTTAACCTGACGACATGTCCCATTGCTCGTGCATAGCCTATAATCATTTCATTGATTTCTTCTTGCTGCTTATAATGGTGGCCTGCTCTTTTTCCTACAAAAACTTTTAAACAGGTTGGGTGGGCATGATCTAATAATGCCTCGTTGATTAATGCATCATATAGGATGACAGCGGCTGATTGTATGGCTTTGAGACCTTTTAAGGTGATCAGTTCTGGATCACCTGGCCCAGCTCCCACTAAAGTAAGTTTTGCTTCCGTATTCATGACCTTCTATTTTGTTTCTTGCGTATAAATTTAAGTAATAATACTTAAAAATACTTATTTATTTTAAAAATATGTTTTAAATTAGCGGGGAAGTTAAGTGTATGTACTGAAATTTTATCAATTCGGTTTATGGGATTACCTATGCTTCGATTTTGAAGTTTTACATTAAGAATAAAAATTGATGAATATGAAAAGGATCATTGTAATTGGGAATGGCATGGTTGGTTATAAGTTTTGTGAAAAGCTCGTAGCTTCAAATTTCACAGCGCATTATACATTAACTGTGTTTGGAGAAGAACCTTGGCCAGCCTACGATAGGGTTCATTTGAGTTCATACTTTTCAGAAACAAATGCTGAGAAATTATATATGGCGCCTTTGAGTTGGTATGAAAAACATGGCATAGACTTAAGAATCAAAGAACTTATTGTAGGTATTGATAGGCAGGCAAAAACTGTAATTTCACATAAAGGAGAAGCCTTTGAGTATGATTATTTAATCCTAGCGACTGGCTCAGGTGCATTTGTTCCAAATATCAAAGGAATAGACAAAAAAGGGGTTTTTGTGTACAGGACCTTAGAAGATTTAGAACATATCATGTCTTATGGTAAACAGGTACAAAGTGCAACAGTGATTGGAGGTGGACTTTTAGGATTGGAAGCTGCCAAAGCTGTTTTAGACATGGGATTGAGCGCTGATGTAGTAGAATTTGCAAGTAGGTTAATGCCAAGACAATTGGATGAAGCTGGAGCCCATTTGTTAAAAACTAAGTTAGAACAACTGGGGATTCAGATTCACTTGAGTAAAATGACAGCTGAAATTACTGGAAATAAGGCAATAACAGGTTTAGCCTTTGCAGATGGTACTACCCTTGAAACGGAGATGTTGATTATTTCAGCGGGCATTAGGCCTAGGGATGAATTGGCTCAAACTTGTGGTCTTCAAGTTCATGATAGAGGTGGTTTTGTAGTTGATGATAAGTTACAAACTTCCGACCCTAACATTTTTGCAATAGGTGAGGCGGCATCTGTTGGAGGTCTCGTTTACGGTCTGATTGCTCCAGGTGTTGAAATGGCCAGGCAGGTTGCGAATCAGCTAATGGGACAAGAAGTGACACCATTCACATCATTTGATATGTCCACCAAGTTAAAGTTGATTGGTGTGGAGGTAGGTAGCTTTGGAGATCCCTTAGGTGAATCAGAGTCTGTGGAAACCATTGTTTTTGAGGATAAGGTAAAAGGAATTTATAAAAGAATCAATATTTCCAAAGCACGAAAAAGACTTGTAGGTGGGGTTTTGGTAGGAGACACTTCGTCTTATGGTATGCTTTTGCAAATCGTACAAAATCAACTGGTGTTACCACCCAATCCTGAAGACCTGATACTAGGAAGTAGGGGAGACCATGCAGCAGGGTCGGGTTTAGGCTTAGATACACTTCCTGATTCAGCTCAGATTTGTTCATGTGAGAACATTTGTAAATCAGAGCTATGTGGAATGATAGCTAGTGGAATTGAAGATATAGGTCAGTTAAAATCAAAATCTAAAGCCGGAACAGGATGCGGTGGCTGCCTTCCTTTGATGAATGATTTGCTCAAGTATCAGCTCAAAACCATGGGTAAGGTGGTAAAAAATGTTATTTGTGAACATTTTGAGTATACCAGGCAAGAACTTTTGGATATCATCAAAGTGAAGCAAATAAGGTCCTTTAAAGTCTTGCTCGCTGAGGTAGGGCAAGGAGATGGTTGTGAAATTTGTAAGCCGCTTGTCGCTTCCTTATTGGCCAGTACATGGAATGAACACATCACCAAGCAGGATACCATTCAGGATACCAATGATCGATTTTTAGCAAATATCCAAAAAGGTGGGACATATTCGGTAGTTCCCAGAATCCCTGCGGGTGAGATTACGCCTGATAAGCTGATTGTCATAGGAGAGATAGCCAAGTCCTACGGCTTATACACAAAAATCACAGGAGGTCAACGCATAGATATGTTTGGTGCACGGGTAGAGCAACTACCAGATATTTGGGAGAGATTGATTGATGCAGGTTTTGAAAGTGGACATGCCTATGGTAAATCATTGCGAACGGTCAAAAGCTGTGTTGGGTCGATGTGGTGCAGGTACGGTGTGCAAGATGCTGTCTCTTTTGCAATAGAAATAGAGGAGCGGTATAGAGGACTTAGGTCTCCTCATAAGTTGAAAAGCGCAGTCTCTGGATGTACCAGAGAATGTGCGGAAGCACAGAGCAAGGATTTTGGGATCATTGCTACTGAGAAAGGGTGGAATTTATATGTATGTGGAAATGGAGGGACTAAGCCACAACATGCGCTATTATTAGCAAATGATATTGATAGTGAAACCTGCATCAAATACATCGATAGGTTCCTGATGTTTTATATCAAGACAGCAGAACCACTGAACCGTACTGCTACTTGGCTAAATAAGTTAGAAGGTGGTATAGCGTATCTAAAAGATGTCGTAGTAAACGATGTATTGGGTATAGGAGATGAGTTGGAAAAGGAAATGCAATTTGTGATTGACACTTATGCATGTGAATGGAAAGAAGTCGTCAACAATCCTGAATTGAGAGCTAAATTCAAGCCTTTTGTCAATTCAAATGAGGGAGACCCCTCTATTAAATTTAAAGAGTTAAGAGGCCAAAAAATACCTGAGCTTTCACAGGACTGAATAAATCCCTAAAAACAAAAATGTAGAAACATTATTGTTTGACTAGCGATTGATTTGCAATGAAATTCAGACTTATTCATAATTCGAAACATAGCTTTTAGTCTATTAGCAAAACCCAAAACCCTTAAAATTATAATATGTATATACGGAACTTTGCCAGTAACATTGAGAAAATCCGATTTACCTAAATACCGATATTAATTGATATTTGATATTTGTGGATATTGACCATTAGCCACCGAAAGAGCCAATGAATTGATTTACTGGCAAAGCAGCGTACAATCATAAATTATAATATTCAAGCATTTCTATGCTAGCAAATTTCTGTAATTCTTAAAAATAAAACTATGTCAGCATTAGTGGAAACATTGAATTCAAAACAACATGACGCTCTATTTTGGTATAAAGCCGCAGCGGTAAGTGACTTTCCAGACGATGGTGGGGCATGTATAAAATACAAAGACTATCAAGTGGCTGTTTTCAACTTTGATAACAAACAACGATGGTATGCATGCCAAAACCTTTGTCCACATAAGAAAGAAATGGCACTGGCCAGAGGACTTACAGGATCATGCAAAGATGAACCAAAAGTGACTTGTCCTTTTCATAAAAAAAGTTTTTCATTGCATTCGGGTAAAAACCTGAATCAGGAGGCATATAGTATCAAAACCTTCCCAGTTAAAGTAGAGGAAGGTCATGTATACGTAGGTTTTGACAGGAGCTATTAACTTCTTTGCTTCTTCCTCTTACTTTCTTTGAAAATAAATAAGAGAATGGAAAAGCATGAAGTTACTTACCCTCTGGATGCAGAAAAGCAAATGTTAAGCTTTAGTCCTTGTTATGCAGGTGTTACTGGGTATATTATATATTTAATTGGTAGGTTTTAAGTATTATTACCTAAATTTGATCTTATTGAATAGTTTTTAACATGAAGAAAGTGGTTTCTGGACGCCTGACCTTTAAAAATTTACGTTGGAGATACCTTATTGCTTTATCAGCAATAGGCTTGACCATCGTTGTCAGTCAAGTGCTCCTTCAACATCATATATCGATGCAAACCACCGATTCTGTTGAAATAAACCTTTCGGGAAGACAGCGTATGCTTAGTCAAAGAATTGCAAAATCGGCTTTGATTTTGACAACAACGGATGATAGTGTGTTGGTAAATGAATACAAAACTGAAATTGAATCAAGCTTATTGGTTTGGCAAAAAACACACGAAGCTCTACAGTTTGGAGATGCTAGCTTAGGATTGAAGGGTATTTCAGATGATAAAATCAAGACTTACTTTGAGGAGATCCAAGAAAATTTCGATTCAATGGTAAGCAATGTGTCTAGCATACTGACCTGGGTGGAGCAAGGAAGATGGCCCAATGCTTATGATGACCTTTGGATCAACCAAATTCTTGCTAATGAAAGGGTGTTTTTGGCAGGAATGGATCAAATAGTATACACTTTTGATAGAAATGCCCATCAAAAAGTACTGAGTTTGCGAAAAGTAGAATTTTGGTTATTTGGGATTACATTCCTTTTAATTTTAATAGAGGTTAGGTTTATATTTTGGCCTTCTGCTGTCTTGATAAGAGATAATTTCATCAAATTGTCAGAAGGAGAAGCCAAGGCAAAGTCTATGGCATTAGAACTAGCATCATTATATGAGACTTTAGAGAATTCTTACTTAGAGATCGTTGATACAGAGCCTCTCCATAATGAATTACAGCTCTTTGGTAAATTTGATGTTCAAGGAGAATTTAAGATGGTATCAGCGCATTTTAAAGGCGTCATGCAATTCTCAAATCCACCTCAAAACTTTTTTGATTGGTTGGTTCAGCAAGGTGTAGAGGAGATTTATGTGTCAAAAATTAAGGAGATTTTGTCTAAAGGATTGTCTTGGGAAGGAGAATTACGCCTTTTTAATCAAGAAGGGGATTTTATTTGGCTTGATATGTATCTAACACCTTTGCTAGAGAAGTCAGGGGAGGTTTCAGAGATACTTTTTACAGCCACTGACATGACTACGGTGAAGGAGGCACGAGCCAGGTCTCAAGAGATTCACCGCGAAAATCTTGAAAAGAAACTTAAAGAACAACAATATCGATCTTCGCTTATTTTGGAAGGGCAAGAAGAAGAGAGAAGGAGGATATCAAGGGATTTACATGATGGAATAGGGCAGTACCTCACTGCACTAAAATATAGCTTAGATGGAATCAATGATGTTAAAACTCAGCAAGAAGTGATTCGCCTAGATGTGTCCAAAGAGTTGATTGGTAAGGTAATCAAAGAAGTCCGCAGGGTTTCATTTCACCTGACCCCTGTGATCCTGTCTGACCACGGTATTGCCTCTGTATTGAATAAATTCAGTCAAGAAATGAGTAAGATTTCACGAATTCCCGTTATTTTCGAAAATCTATCAGGATTTATCTCCAGATTAGATTCAAAAATAGAAAATAACCTTTACCGAATCGTACAAGAGGCAGTTAACAATGCTATTAAGTATGCAGATGCTTCTCAAATCACCATAAAATTGTCCCACAATGCAAAATTTCTTCACATTGAGGTGGTAGATGATGGGATTGGTTTTGATTATGAAAAGCTTAAGCAAGATGGGCACTTCACGGCTTCAGGTCATGGGATTTTCAATATCAAAGAGAGGGTAAGCCTTATAAATGGTAATTTTGAATTAATTACCTCATTGGGCAATGGTACAAGTATAAGAGTAGAAGTTGAGTTGGAAAATTAGGTTCTAAACCCAAAGATGATTTTATGGAAAACATAAGAGTAGTGCTAGCTGATGACCATGTGGTTGTAAGAAATGGAATAAAAATGCTTCTGGAAAGTGAAGAGGAAATCAAAGTGGTTGGTGAAGCTTCTGATGGCTTGGAAGCATTGGATGTGGTTAAAGCTGAGAATCCAGATATTTTGATCATAGATATTAGAATGCCCAATATGAATGGATTAGAGGCTACAAGCAAACTACATGCTTACTCGCAACATACCAAAGCACTGGTTTTGTCCATGCACAACGACGAAGATTATATTATCAAATCTGTAGAGTCTGGAGCTGCAGGTTATTTGCTGAAAGATACTTCCAAAGAAGAGTTTTTAAAAGCCATCAGGTTGGTGTTTAATGGGGGGAAGTATTTTAGTGGTGATATTAGCAATGTTTTGGTCAACTCCTATTTGAATAAAGTGAATAACAAAAATACAGCTTCAGGAAACAGCAAAGAGAAAAACTATGATTTGACTCAAAGAGAGAAGGAGATCTTAAAGCAAATCTATCAAGGAATAGGGAATAAAGATATCGCAGCTGCTTCCGGAAAAAGTGTTCGAACCATTGAGTCACATCGATTCAATATCATGAAAAAGCTTAAAGTCAACAATGTAGTTGAGTTGATCAAAAAAGTAGATGAAGAGGGTGATTTGATGAGAGCCATAGGACTATAATAGGAAAAGTAATTTACATCGGGATTATGATGATGGTAAAAAAAAACAAGCTCATAAAATCAGTCCAAAAGGAATGATTTCTAAATCTTCTTTGCTGTTGAAGTTTGTAAATAAAAAAGGGCTTGGTGCCACCAATTGATCTAAGGGAATTTCTTGATGAATTGATTTTTTAATAAAATCTTGCATTTTGAGCTTATTACCTCTTAAGCAAGTAACAATCAAATCCAATACCGATGTTGGATAAATAGCAAATAAAGGATTATACCTACCCGCTATTGAGCTGACATTGATTTGTTGTTCTAAGGACTTATCAAGCAAATAGGTCAACGCTTGTATTGGGATCAGTGGTGTATCACAACTCAAAAGAAGTATATGTTTTTTTTGAGCAAATGTCAGGGCTGTAAAGAGCCCTCCTAAAGGCCCTCGATTCTCGACTATATCCTTGAAACATGGTCTTTCAAATGGTTTATAGTTGACATTGTCGCTGACGATGCTACAAGGGATGTGAAGATGATTCAATTTCTCTATAAGGTGCTGAATCATCGCTTTACCCAGGACTTTAACTAGTCCTTTATCCTGACCCATTCTAGAGCTTTTGCCCCCAGCCAATATGAATGCTTCTATGTTTTTTGGCTTCATAGTTTTTATAAGTTGTAGTATGCTACCCTATCTCCAACAGCTTTGATGGAATGTTCTGCTGGAATTTCGACAGTGACGTTAGCTTCTCCATAAGCAAAAAGATTAAATGATTCTTGTCCAGAAAGAATTGACACTCCATTTTGTGATTTTTTAGCTTTTAAAAAATGAGTAAATCCATTTTTCCCAGAGAATGTATTTTCTAGTGGTAAGAAACCCGAAGGTTCCCAGCAATCAGAATGCCCCATCCACTGTAAAATTGATGGTTTGATATATTGTGAAAAGCAAGTGAAGACAGCACAAGGGTTTCCCGGTAGTCCAAAGACCAATTTACCCGAATTAGCCCCTGCATAAAATGGTTTTCCTGGTCTTTGACTTACCTTGTAAAACAATTCTTTCACACCAGCTTGTTGCATACCTTGTTTTACAAAATCATATTCTCCAACAGAAATTCCACCAGACACGATGATGATGTCGTGGCTAGCTAGAAAGCGAACCAAGGTTTGGGAAGTTAGTTTTTCATCATCTTTCAGGTTAACCGTTTCCACAGTATTTATTCCAAGTTGACGTAGAAAGCCTTTAAGTATCGGTCCATTCGCATCATAAATTTCACCCTCCTCAAGTTCACTTCCTACTGTTTTTATTTCATTTCCAGTAAGAATTATGCCTACAGTTGGTTTTTTATAAACAGACACTTTGTCTATGCCTACTGAGGCTAGTAGACCCAAAATGCCAGGAGTAATAAGCACTCCTTGATCAATTAGCGTATCTCCAGCCCTGTTTTGAGAGCCCTTTAGCCTTATATTAGCTCCTTTTTGAATTCTTTGTTTGTCAAAGTATATTGTGTCCTCCTTTCTCTTGATCAATTCTTGGGGAATTATGGTATCTACACCTTGAGGTATTTTTGCACCTGTAAAAATTCTACAGGCCTGACCTGAGGCTATATTATTGATTTTTTTAGAACCCGCTTGAATAGTTGAGACGACTTGATAGTTGTCATCAGAAGACCACGCAATGCCATAACCGTCCATTGCAGCGTTGTCAAAGGCAGGGATTTCAATTGAAGCCTTTATAGGTTTAGCGGTGATGCTATCAACGGCGAGATTAAGGTCTTGCAGTTCACAAGCGCCTATAGGGCAGGTGTTTTTCAGAATCGATTTTGCTTCTTTTACGCTAATCATTACTCGAGTTTGTTAGATATGAAGTGTCTAATCACTGCACTAAGTTAAAAAAAATAAGTAAAAACAAGTAATAATACTTAAAAAAATAAGTATTATTACGTCGTTACGACAGGTGTTCTCTGTTTTTTCAGCTTATGAATTACATTTAATTTCTATGGAAGGTTTATGAAAGCTTTCTATTTTGAGTTTGACAACAAAACTTGATAAAAAAAAGATGGGTCGGTACTATAGCAAACCATACCTAATTCGCAGGTGATCAGCCAAAGAAAGTCAAAAAAATTAATTCTCGAAGAAATAAATGCCTGTATACGCAACAATATTGCATTTAAATTATTATTGAACTATTTTAGACAATGGAAAAAATCAAAATTGGTGTAATTACTTGTTCAGATAGAGCAGCAGCCAACATTTATGAAGATATTTCAGGCAAAGAAATTATGTACTTTTTTGAGGAGGTGCTTGTTGGGGCATGGGAGCCGATTTATCAGGTGATCCCTGATGATAAAGAAAATATCGTTTCTACCTTGAAATCAATGGCTGAAGAGCAATGTGCTTTGATCGTCACCACAGGAGGTACTGGTCCTGCACCAAGGGACGTAACACCTGAAGCTACTGAGGAGGTTTGTGAAAAAATGTTACCAGGCTTTGGGGAATTGATGCGTCAGGTGAGCTTGCAGTATGTACCAACGGCGATTTTATCTCGGCAGACTGCAGGAATCTATAAGCAAAGTCTCATTGTCAATTTGCCTGGTAAGCCATCTGCAATACTTCAATGTCTCGAAGCCGTTTTCCCTGCAATTCCCTATTGCTTAGAATTGATAGGGGCTTCCTATTTGGAATGCGATGAATCTAAGATTAAAGTTTTTAGGCCAAAAACCTAGCAGTTTTCTAATAGTAATGAATTATTCAAACCAGGAAAATACACTTATAAATTAGATAACAATGGATGAAAATTTGGAAGAAATCAATCAATTAACCCCCTGTTTTTCCAAAAGAGGCGGGCTACTTCCTGTTGCAGTTCAGGAATTTGGCTCAGGTCAGATTTTAATGATGGCCTCTGTAGATAAGCTGGCGTTAGAATTTACGCTAAAAAATAAAATTGCGGCTTTTTACAGTACCTCAAGAAAAAAACTGTGGGTTAAAGGAGAATCATCAGGAAACCGGCTGCTGGTAAAAAAGGTACTCATTGACTGTGATCAGGATGCTTTGGTATATCAGGTTACCTTGGAAAAAGGTGGGGTTTGTCATACATTAAACAAACAAGGAAACAACCGAAAGGCTTGTTTTTACAGGTCAGTCAATGTAGAAAACCAAACATTGGAATTTTTAGAACCTTAAATGATTATACATGACAATCTTTGCAGTAGCCTTCTATGGCGATAGTCTCGAAGTTGATGTTTTTTCCTGTCAAATTATTAAGGTATTCGATGGGTAAATCTGGAAGGACTTCAATTTTCTGGCAGCATTTACACCTGAATTTTGGACTGTTTTTGATTTTCTCATGTGTAGTTTTAAGTGTAAAAAGAAGGTTTCCGTCAGTACAGGGAATTTTTTGAAGAATATCATTCTCTGTCAAAAGTATTAAAATACGGTATACTGTGGTTCTATCCATTTTTTCCTTGAGCAATTGATGAAGTTGGCATAAGGAGTAGGCCTTGTTGTTTTTAGTCAAATGCTTGAGTAAACTTACCCTATTGCTATTGGGCCTAATTCCATGCATTTTCAGGATGTTTTTAAATTTTTCCATTGTGTTTATATTTTTTTGGAATTGGATCATAGCCATGAGTACCCCAAGGATGGCATTTAGAAAGTCTCTTTATACCAAGCCACAGTCCGGCAAAAGCACCATGGGTTTGTATGGCCTGAATCATGTAATTTGAGCAACTTGGTTGATGCCTACAACTAGAAGGAAACATTGGACTGATGAACCATTGATAGAGCTTAACAGGCAATATGAACAGCCACTTAATCATGTTTCGAAATCTTTATAAAGCATACTTGGCTGTATAGCATCATTGTTTTGGTATTTTCCTGAGCTGTAAGTTTCAAAGGGTTTTGAAATATCATGGTAATACACTTGACAAATTTCTATTCCTGCATAAATCTTTATGGGTTGTACACAGAAAATTTCTAATGTCCAGTAGCCGCTGAATCCTACATCCCCAAAGCCTGCAGTGATATGTACGAAAAGTCCCAATCGTCCAATTGATGACCTTCCTTCAAGCATGGGTACTAAATTCTCCGTTCGAGTATATTCAATTGTTCTACCCAAATACAACCTGTTAGGTTCCAGCATAAGTCCATTCTCTGGTATAGTGATTTCTTCTGTAGCATGTTGTTTTTTCATGTCTAAAACCTCATCTCTGTAAATCAGCAGCTTGTTGTCAAGGCGGAGGTTGTAACTGTTTGGATTAATCCTTTTATCACTAAAAGGATGGATAAATATATCTTTGTTTAGCCGACTTTTGATTTCTACGCCACTTAAGATCATACAGTAGGGGCATTTACTTTGGTGGAAATTGCATTTTGAATAAGCCTTTCGATACCTTTTCTTTCAATATCTCGACCGATGAAAATCAATACCAATTTTGGGTATTCATCTTTCCTTTTCTGTTTGGAAATTGTAAGCTTGTTTCCAGTTGACTGAACCAAAACAGCTTGTTTTTCCCCTTTTAGCCTTACAAAGCCTTTGATTCTGTACAGCTGGTGGTAGTATAAAAAAATAGAAGTGGAAAGTACAGCATAAAGTTGATCTCTGTCAAATTCAAAAGGTACTTCCACAGCGATGCTTTTCATGCGGTGAACAGGCTTAATTGCATCCAGTGTTGAATGATCTACCTGGGTAAGGATACTGTCAGTACTTATATCCAACAGCTCAAAATCAAATTTCCCAAATGTGGTAAGTGTGATTTTTGCAAGAGGATTGATTTTTTCAACATCTGATTTAATAGTCGCAGCATATTTTTTTTGTACCAAATCAGTTTTATTAATCAAAATCAAATCTGAAGCCACAATTTGACGGTACATTTCTGGAACCTCTCTTACCCTGTCTTCAAAATTTTCGGTGTCTATCAAACAAACTACCTGTTGAAAATCAAAGTATTGCATCACGTCCTCACGCTTAAATATTGATGCCAACTGTCCTGCATCTGCCACACCTGAGGCCTCTATAAACAAATTGTCTGGCTGGACATCTGTCTGAATCATTTGAGACATTACTTCGATCAGTTCATTGTCTAAGGAACAGCAAATACAACCATTGTTCAGTTCGAACAATTTGTTATAATTTTTGGTGACCAGTGCTGAGTCCACTGAACTTTTACCAAATTCATTTTCTATTACATAGTTGAGCGCTGATTTACTTCTAGACAACAGGTGGTTTAAAAGCGTTGTTTTTCCTGCTCCCAAAAATCCTGTAATAAGATAAGTTTTGATTCTTTTGGACATGTTCCTTTTTTACGGCAAGATATCCGATATTATCTATAAATGCAACAATGTTGCATTTAATAAAAGATCTCATTTTTTTTACTCAATTCATTTGCAATTTAATATTTACAGATGCAGCTTAGTTGCATGTTATTTAAAGATTTTACATTACTGTTATAAAATTCGCAAAAAAGCAAAGTGAGAATGGTATGAAAGCCATGTTTTCTGACAACTGTTTATCTAATCAAGCTAGGTTTCCTCTTAATCATAAGAGGCATTTTGACCTTTTTTTTATTGATCATTTTAAACTATTCCATTGCTCAAAAGAGTTAATTGTCTGGAGTAGTTTTAGATGAAGACTTAAATTCTTTAGAAGGGGCAACTGTTCAACTCATATCAGCACGCTTAGTAATTTTAAATGATCATCAAGGCAAGTTTAATTTTTCATCTCTTTTTAAATTATGCTCATCTAAGACTGAGAGATTTGACCACAAAATGAGCATTATGTACAATCATTTTGGTCTTCTCCAAGTCACCTTTTTGATTTAGCAGAAACTTCTTCTTGTAGAAAAAAAGAATAATAACTTCTATTTTTCTACCCATTCCCGAAATGCTGCTGTAGTACTTTGGCTGGTGATGAGATGATTTGAATACCCTTTTAATTTAATGGCAAGTGTATTTTTATTGTAGCGCTCTAACTTTTCGATAAAGGGCTTATGCACAAGTTCTGATCGATTGATCCTGAAGAATGCCATGGGATCTAACTGTTCTTCTATTTCTTTTAAAGTTGACTCGGTAAGCACATGCTTTTTGCCTTGGTTATCGTAAGCGAAAACCACACCTTCAGAGGCGATAAAAAATTGGATGTTTGCTGTTTCCAAAAAAGAAATGCCATGGTTTGAATGGATAACAAAGCGCTTTTTATACTTTCTCTCTTGTAAATTCTCCTGCATCAATTTGGCGAGCCTGGTGATGACATTGACCTCTTCTGAAGCAGGTTTTTGCAGTAGAATGTATTTTTCCCATGCCTTTTGAAATCGATCTTGGGAAAAAGGCTTTAACAGATAGGCTATGCCATTGCCCTCAAATGCATCCATCCAAAATTGATCATAGGCTGTGGTGAAAATTATAGGACAGGATATAGCAACCTGCTGATATATCTCAAAAGCATTGCCATCGAGTAACTCTATATCTGAAAAAATCAGGTCAGGTTGGTTAATTTTAAGGAAAGCCACAGCCGCTTCCACGGTATCCAATTCAGCCATAATTTCAGTTGTAGGATTCAAAGCTTCTATATAGCGTTTCAGTTTTTTCCTTGCTGGGATTTCGTCTTCAATGAGGAGTATCTTTGTCATTTCAATGCTTGGTCAATAATGGGAAAGCTTACCTTAAATTCTTTTTCAGATTTATAAATTTCAATGGGTTGTTTTGAAAGTATGTGGTATTGTTCTGCTAGATTTTTCAATGCGCGTCCTGAAAGCGGTTTTGTATTTCTTTTTGTTTGGACGTTATTGGTAACATGTATTGATCCATCAACAGTTAGGTGGATATAAATCGGGGATTCAATCGTACCCAAATTGTGCTTTATGGCATTCTCAAGGAGTAATTGTAAGGTAAGAGGAACGATTAGACCTTTTTTATGTTTTGTTTCAATATTCAATTGATAAGCGTTTCCATACTTGTGCTGAATAAGCCTGAAATACTGCTCTGCGAAGTCTAGCTCTTCTTGTATACTGACCAATTCTTTGTCAGAAGCGTACAAAACATAGCGATAAATTTCAGCAAATTCATGGAGAAAGTCAGAGGCTTTGTATTTATCCTCTTCAATCAATTGGTCTAAGACATTCAGGTTATTGAATAAGAAATGTGGGTTTAGCTGTGTTTTCAGTTGGTTGATTTTGCTTTCTGAAAGGGCTTTATTGTACATCACCAACTTTTGCTGATGCTTTTTGTAACTGTCGTAATAATAGTAGCTGATAAAAAAACTGCCATAAATAACTGCTTTCAAAAAATCAGAAAATAATGAAAGGGTAAAAGTGGGCAGGTTGTAGTTTTGTTCAATCTTGTTGAATACTAAAGCAACAGAAAACGCAAGTAGCTGAATAAATATCAAGTAGGAACATAGAGATGCTCCAAATATTTTCAACATTGTTTTGGCACTGGGTACATTTGATTTTTGCCATTTTTTGATAAAAAATAGGATGATAAAAAATAAAACTCCAGCCTCAAACAAAGAAATCATTGCCGATTCAGGAGTAAAAATATAGGGAGATATTTTACCTCGAACGCTTATTCTGGTGTAAATGGACTGAATATAGGCAAATACTAAAATGAACAGCAGGAATCGCCAATTTTGCTGTATTTTTTGGAAAATATATTTCATTAGAAATTGATAAGTCAAATGATAAAGAGTAGTTCTCTGGTAATAGAACTACTCTTTGAGCTTGTTTATTCTTTAGTTTCGGGAAATGAAGCGATCACATTTCCTTTATCATCAAAGAATTGTAGCTTGGCAGTATTTTCATTGTCTATAAAAAACATGGCTCTTGGCATACCCTGATCATCGAAAAGGAAAAGTCCATTGCTTTTACTTCTTGTTTGTCCTAAGACCATGCGATCCACAGTACCAACCAATCCTTGCTTTTTATACTCTTGATACTTCTCCTGCATGGCTTGTCTATCAGTTTTTCTTAATTCAGCCAATTCTTGATTTATTTCGCTTCTTCTTGCTTGAGTTTCATTTGTAGGTTGATTGATAAAGGCAATGCTACTTCTCACAAACCGCTCATCACCTACTTTATCATCATTCATAAGTATTTGCATTACTTGATCTCCATCATATTGATCATAGGTCAATGATAGTCCAGCAGTGTGTCCATTCTCAGTCTTTTTACCATCATAGATAAAGCCACCACACTCCATACCTTCTTCGTTGAAGAATAACATTCCTGAACGCTTTTTCCTTCCTTCATTGGTTGGCCTGTCGTTAATGATTTCATTTCCACTTGGGAAACGTTCTACATTGGTGATAACCATTTTTACAGTTCCATCATTTTCCACGATATTAATGCGTTCCACATCAATTTCGCTGAATCTTTGGTTGCCTTGTTTTTTGAATGCCGTAGAAGTGATAAATATCATTCCGGCAACAGTTGCTATTGCAAAAGCTCTTAAAAACACTAATTCTCTTTTCATCTTTTTGATTTTTTTAGTTGTATGATGAATCAAAAGTATGGAGTGCACTCACTTTTCTCAATCAAAAAATAATGATTGCAGGAATAATTCAAGTGAATCAAGGAAATGTCAACATGAGTTAAAAAAAATGATTTGTTGGTCAATTTTAAAAAAGGAAAGATCTTTTGCTCTAGGTCGATATATTTCTAGCAAGGCTAGTTGTAGTTAATATATTAACTCCCAACCTCCAAACTCGCAGTCATGTTTGAAACCTAACTCACACATGTTATTTGTCCATTCTATCATGAATGCTATAGAAAGATTTGGATTATCTATTTCACCAATTACAACAAATAAAGAAGTTGAGTCTTCAGTCGCATCAAAAGAGATATGATTTTTCATTTGGAGGAGCACATTCCCCAATGTTACTATTTTTTCGTTTGAATCTGAAAAGAAGTAATACTGAAGTTTCGAAGGGATATCCTCTGCTTTCTTTTTAAAATATTCCTCAAGTGTCGAAGTTGTTTCTTGTATTTGCTTATTCTTTATCAAGGCAAACTCAGCTGGTTTGACAAAAGAATTTTTACCGTAATTAAATTCTGATTTAGTCATTTTGAAATTGTTGCTAGAACGGAGGTGATGTTAATTAGTATTCTTAGAAGTAAATAAAAAAAGAGGTTGTTCTCAAAAATAACGCTATTTGAGATTTTAAACTAATTTGAATAGGACTTATTAATTTTATTAATTCAAAATATTAGTTTTCGAGACTATGGATTTTTCAACCCTTTTTGGAAAGGAGGGAGCAACATATAGAAGAGAAATGGGCAGGGATCATTAATACTAATTTAGGCTACTTTGATAGGATTCATAAAGCAAAGCTTTTTTTAAAGCTAATTTATGAGTTTCGGGAGTGTGTCAAGCCTGAAGACTTTGTTTATGCTAGATTGAAAATCAGTTATTTGCAATTGCAAGAAATTAATATTTTATCCACTCACAAATTATAGAAGGGCTTGAAGCATCGTTAGGCCTCAGAAACCAAAACAATCGTTGAAGAATCATAGGTTCAGTATATCTAAAAATCAATATTTTTTCAAAGACTAGTTCTTTACCTATGTCATTTCATATTCTAAAGAATTTTGATTATGTGCCTTATTATTAAAGTGTTATGTTTTGAAAATTATAAAAACATATTTTATAGTTAGTAAAATGTATTTTGTTTTTTTACTATTTTTTGGCAAAAAATAATTGAAATAGTTTTTAAGTTATTTGTTTAATTACAATATTTACATCAATTAAAATTAATTGTTATTAATAAAATAAAGAATTAAAGTATTGAATTAAATATGATAAACTGATGTTTTAATCTTTAATTTTAATAATAGAATCAATAAACTTTTGATTTGCTAAGCCAACCATTTGATTTCAATTTCCACTGTAACTTACTGTATTTTTAACTAGGTTATTATCGATTTCCATCCGCCCATGCAAGGCGTATGCACTTAATCCAGCCCATCTTTTGAGGGTCTAAGCTATGGCTTGTCCCATTGGACTTTTAGGTCTGTAGCTATAGTGTTTTTCCTCAAGCCATTTGCCAAGGTTTTCCAATACAGGCTTCGCATGTTCTTTTATTAATACTGTCCGCTGCTGCCAGTCTATTGACTCCTCTCGCATCTTTGCTTCCAAAAGGTAGAGTTTCTGGATTTCCTCCAGCACATAGTTAGCCTTTACTTCATCGTCCTTTACATCATCCTTGAACTTCCTTCGAGCATGAGCCATACAGAGGGTCAGATGGATATCTGGGTGGTTCCCAAAAAGTGAATCATAGACTGCAAAACCATCAGTTTGGATGATACTCCTAAAGTCTGCAAGCATTTTCTTGGGACCAGACTGATCCCTGTCTTTTTGGTAATCGAATAATGTAGGTCTGTTCATAGGGGAATGATAAAGCGGATATCCAGCATTTTGACTAAATAGAATACTACTCGAAATGGTTTGGGTTCTATCCAGCAAAAGTTCTGGCAGACAAACTATATTGTATTAGGAAAAACAGGAATTGGCTGAAAGAAAAAAGGACAAAACTTGTGGCAAAACTATTGGGAGGATAATTGGCAAAAGCGTAGGAAAATCAAGTAAGTCTTGGAGAGAAGTGAAATTCGGTCAGGGAAAGTACGCGTACGGTATGAGCCGTATCAGGGTAAAGCTCAAAGATGTCAGTCAGTCTTGGATCGCCTCCATCATTCTAGTGCTCAATCTGGTCAAATTGGCAGGGGACGCACTCCTGTGGCTTGTTTTTTCAGGATGGGAAGTGTTTGGTATTGGGATATTGTTTAGCATTGAATCTATTTTAGAGGTCATACAATAAAGAAAGAGCTCAGATTAAAAATTAGGCTGATTTTAGAAAGACTTTACGCCCGCGTTTGGGAACCTATTTATATCTTAATAAAATTAATTCGTTGTAAATCACAATGCCTATAATTAAAATAAATAAAAGTTAAATAATAAAAATTTATATTAAATTAATTTTCTATACTTTTGGGTAAATTTCTACAAAAAACCAGCAATGATAAAATCTAAAAGTACACAAGCACACATTAATTCCATTAAATTTTCCTTTATAAAATGGAAGAAGTCTTTGATTTTGGTTTTCACAATTTTGATGTCAATTTCTTGTAGCCAAGAGGAGCTATTAGATGTGGACAATAAAGTTAAAGAAGAAAATGTTTATACATTGAGAACCGAATACGAGAAAAAGCTTGAAATTCTTTCATTAATATTTGGAGAAATCTTTTTGCAAGAGGCGGCTAGAAAGGAATTTTTAGCGACTGCTGAACTGAATTTAAAAGGAGGTCAAGCTGAACTTAACCTAAAAAAATTATTTGATGCTGATTTAAACTTAAGAAAGTATTCTTCTATTGCACAAACACTTCAAAAGGGAAACTTGAAAACATTAAGAATGTACGGTGAGACAGAAGATTGGATTACATTTATTCAAGCAAATGACATTAAAATTATAGCACCTTATTTGGCAGAGAACTTCAAACTAAAGGACATTAAGGAGTTGACTGTTTCTTGGTGGACCGAAGAAATGGAAATTCCTTATCTTGAAGATCCAAACTGGGAAGGTGAAACACCAGGATATAAAATCAATCTTGAAAAAGATGATTTATTTGAACAGATTACAGTTAACCCCAATAATTCCTTTAAAAAAGTAACTGCTAATGATGAATACGCAAAGGTGAATCCCACTATTGTATTGGGTAATTTTGAAATGCCAGAAGAAAGTGATTATTCATACATTAATTCAGAGAGTTCAAGGTGGTCACCTCCAAGCAAAAATCCGATTAGATGTTCTGATCTGACAGCTGGGGCTTTGTTTACTTTGAGGAGCCCTAAATTTAACTTAACCAAAAACACAAGAGGATGGCCGAATACTAATTATATTTATATGTGGGTTGTTACAGGAGATGTTGAATATGAAAGTAATGGATTCCCTAAGCCTTCTAGTAAAGTTGAAGTTATCTACAATAAAAAGCAAGTATATAGAAGTCAAGTACCAAATGCTTGGATTGATGGAAACTCATTTTTAATTCAAAACTGGAAATATAATTCAGACGATATTGCCGTAATTTGGGGCTATTTTGACAGAAATTCAAAGATGAAATTTACAGGAGAAGTAAATACTAGTGACAAAGATAAAGCAAGTGGTGGGCTAAAGGCCGAGTATGAAATTGATGAAGGTGATAAGAGACTAATGAGTAGACAGAATTTTGATAAATGTGCATTGCTTGAAAACAATTTCTGGAGCGACGATCAAGGTCATGGCTTTATTTGGGAAACGTTAGATGTAATGGTTGCTATTCATTATTTCCCTGTCTATAAAATGGGTGATATTAAATTTTACTATACGACTACTATTCATAGAGAATTATGAAAAAAATTATTATATTTTATTTAGTATTTGGGGTGTTTATAGTTGATGGTTTGATCGCTCAACAGAATAGCTTTGGCACCACACCTTTTATCTATTTCAATCAAGGAATTTATGAAGGCATTATGGTTGGTTATGGTATTGATTTGAATTATACAAGGAAAGTTACCAATAAGATTTATTTAAATTTAAATTTTGGAAAGGGCAGGTATTTAAGTGAAAACACCACTCAATTGGACTTGGAGAAAGATGAAACTTCATTTTTACCATTGACTCGTTGGGGTATAGGAGCTGATTACTCAATTTTAACTACAAAAAAAATGAATATGTCTGTAGGTACAGAATTCCTTTTATCACGGTTTATATTTGTTGAATCAATACATATCGATAATTCAGACCAAGTGACCTTTAGACAAACCAGGATGAATAATTTCCATAATTATTTGATCCATCTAAAAACTGAAAATAAATTAGGATCGAGAACTTTCTGGACTACTCAAATCAGCTACCAACCTTACTTCATCCATGCCAATGAAGTATTCATGGTTAAGTCCGGAGTGGGATTCAGGTTTTAATATAATTATAATCCAAATAGAATATTTTTTTCTTACATAAAGGCTGCCCTAATATGGACAGTCATTATGTTGTAGGTACTTTTAGTTTTAGATTAAAAATGAAAGTAAACATGAATCTAAAAAGTCAAGCCATTAACCAGTTAAACAGTTATCTCATATTACCTTTAATTTCTTATTTATCATTTAAGTACAATTTTTCAGGCGAATTGAAATAGGATTACTCGCTTCCTATTTATGTTGAATGCACCTGATTTAGTTAGGGTTTGCTTAAAAAGTCTCAGGTATACCAGACCTTCCTATCAGTAGGCAAGTTCAAAGCGGCCGAATGAAGATATGTATACGTATTCTTCGAATGAGCCCAATGAATAACCTGTCAAGTCGCCGGGCAGGGATGGTATGTCTGAGACAAGCCTGAAAATTTCGAGTTTTGAAATTTTCAATAGCACAGAAATCGAGCTAGATCATTGAAATCAAGTTGGAGCATTGATTAAGCTTACATTTGATTAAAAAGGTAATACTTATTTCTTCCAAAGAAAGGCCCTAAAAAACAAGAATAGGTGCTTAGTTCTTAAATATCAAAGCAAAGAACAACAGTAATGGAGGGTGTGTTTGGGGTTAACCAAGAGTTCTATGGGTTAAGAAAGATCAGGGTCAAAGGGGCAAAAAGAGAGGGATTCATGATATTTTTTGGAATAATGGCTGATAATGCTGTCAAAATAGCTAAAAGAAGAGCTGAAAAGTAGCTACCACCAGTTCAGAAAGCAGTTTAAAATCAAGAGAATATTGACCTCCATGGTTGAGGTATGTCCATTCGTTAAAAAGACAAACAACTAATAGATTAAATCTTATGAGATTGTACTTTTCCTAGATTGTGTCCTTCGCAATAACAAGGAAAATATACACAAAAAATAAATGTAGGGCTTAGTTCAAGCCTTACATTTCAATTTCTAAGTAATTTTCCAAGAAGCTCTAAATAGTTAAAATAACTTTTATTGAGGCGATGTTTTTAAAATTTACAATAATTAACTTACTCTAAATCAAGTATGGTTAGAATCATTCAAGAATATGTCATTTATAAATGATACAGCATTTTTAATTTTTTCTTGGTCTTCCTTATCGTTCAAATTTAGACCGCAAAATGTCCCATTGTTTGAAGATGCATGTAATGAGAGGTAATACATAGCAGCAACGTTTATTGCTGAAATTGCTCTAAAATCAATCTCTGTATTTTTAAGTTGTTCTTGGGCTATTTCAAAAAGATGATTTCCGACCTCTTCTCGTTTAGCTATGAATTTTTTCATCAATTCATTTTCTTCTGAAATACTCCAAAGCATCAATTTCTGCAATTGAACATCTGTTAAAATACTATCAAATTGTTTATGAAGATAGAAATTCACCAATTGATTAAATGAAAATGGGCTATTTTTAGATATTACCTTATTTAAAAGGTCTACTTTTGTTGACCAGTAGTCTTTTTGCATAAAGTATTTTTCTAATAAATTTTCTAAAGAATTATATTTTCTATAGATATAGGATTTGTCTACTCCAGACATGGAAGAGACTTTATTGATTCCTAATTCTTCATGTCCATGTTTTCCAAAGATCTCATCAATAGCCAAAAATAATTTTGCTTCATTTTCATTATTAACCATATGCTACTTTTTTTATATTCAAAATACTATCAGCTTTCAATAGCGCATTGACAGCCATGTCCAAATGTTTTAATTCATGATTAGCAGTCAGGTTAAACCTTATTCTAGCATCTTTTTTTGCGACTGCTGGATACATTATTGGGTTTGCATGAACTCCATTTTCCAATAAGATTTTACCAGTCTCTAATGTTTTGTGAATATCTCCAATTTTAACAGGAATAACAGCGGACTCGGTATTTCCAACTTCAAAACCACTCTCAATTAAAGCATTTTTGAAGTAATTGATGTTATCCCATAATTTATTTCTCAGGTTTTTATCTGTTTGGATTATTTCTAAAGCCTTTATAGCACCTAAAATTGAGGGAGTTGAAGTTGTAGAGAAGAGATGTTGTTTTGATTGGAATTTTAAATAGCGTATAATACTTTTTTTTCCAACAACAAACCCACCCAAGTTACCAATAGATTTACTTAAAGTACCAATGAATAAGTCAATATCTCTGAATGCATCAAAAACTTCAACAACTCCTCTTCCTGAATCACCTAAAACACCTATTCCATGTGCATCATCTACGGCGATCATAGCTCCATGTGCTTTTGCAAGTGGTATAATTTTATCTAACAGTGCTATATCGCCATCTTGTGAATAAACTCCATCTAAAATTATCATTCTGGTTCGATACTTTCCACTTGTATTTATTAAGATCCTCTCTAACATGTCAATGTTGTTATGTAAAAAAGTTTTAACGTTGGTTAGTTGGCAGCCTCCGTAGATGCTTGCATGAACGGCCATATCTAATATTGCTAGATCCTCTTTGTTTAAAAGGGCTTGGAAAGTAGCACTATTTGCTGTATATCCTGTATTGTATAAGATAGCATCTTCTCCTTCGAAGAAATTTGCCAACTTATTTTCCAGCATTTCATGGTAAATAAAATGACCTCCAATTGCCGGGGATGCCGCAGAGCCAGCACCAAACTTCATAACAGCGTCTATTATAGCGTTTTTAACTTCTTCATTCTGAGTTAAACCCAAATAATCATTGGAGACGAAGCTTGCAACTTCAACAGTTTTTCCAAAAAGAGGGACATTGATGGAAATCGATGGTTTACATCCATCATATGATGTTAGTCTGTAATTTAGTTTACCGTTTGAAAATAAGTAATCTAAATAATCGGAAAATAGTATGGCTCTTTCTTCTAGAGAAATGTGTTCAATGTTTTCAAAATCTTTGAAACTGGCTTTGTCGAAATTAATCATGTTTTTAAAATTAAATCAATAATAGGTAATTAAAGCATTATTTAATATCAATATTAAACTTGTATAATAATAATTTTTTTTAAAAAAATCAGGATTTAAAGTAAATTTAAGATATAACTTTTTTTCTAAAATCTCACTTTATTTTAACAGCTTTCATGATTTTCATAATATCATTAAAAATATAAATGGTGTATGATGAGTAAATTATAGTTCATGCTATTTTTTATTTCGATTATTTCTATTTAAAGCCATTTCTCATTTTTAAATTTTATATGACTTATAGAAAAATTATATACAATTGATGAATTATTTATGAAGCCGTTACTTTTAAGAATGATACTTAAACAGATTATATTAATTTTAGATTTTAATTATTGGAAATAAAATTGGTAGTTTTATTGCTATAGTTTTATTGAAACAAATTAATTTGGTTTTATGAATTGTAAATTGAGTTGTTACTAATGTATGTTTAATTAATTTTCGTAGTAATGAGTGGCTTATTTTTTTAATATTTGCAACTCATAATGAAATTTATATTAATTTTGTGTAATTAAAATGTTTTTATATGTCAAATGTAACAGAAGAAGAAGTAATAGTTTTCCTAAAGGCAAGAAGGGAAGAGTTATTAAAAGAATTAGAAAAGGTAGAAACAGCCTTAAATGCATTAGGTGGTTTGAGTATACCGGCGAATTACTTTTATGAGGAACCAGAGATACCAAATTCTTATTCAGAGAAGTTAAAGATGGACAAGAAGATCTTATTTGCACTAAATCAAATAGGATCAGGTGATAAGATGGATATTTTGGCACAATTGAAAATTCTTGAACCATCTCTGGATGTGGAAAAATTGGAAAAATCTATTGCTGTACGTTTATCATACTTAAAGAATAAAAACATGATAAAGTGGGATAAAAATGGCAGGTCGTTGACATACCATTTTTAATTTGACATTCTTTTTTGCCATAAATACTAATAGGAATAATTAAGAGGGTTGCCAATAGGTACATTATTGTTAGACAAAGGATTTGGATCATCTAATCTTACACTTTTTTTGCTACTTAAGACATAGAAATGAAAGTTTAGAATCATACAAAAAGAATTCTATTGTTTTGAAAGCATACTTATTAAATAGGAAATAGAATATGGTTATAAATTAAAAAAAGTATAATAGGAAGAAAAAATGCTACTTATTGCTTAAGAAACTTGTGGTAATCGATTTATTTTAGGCTCTGTATATTGCCCATAGAAAGTTTGGGAACGTCCGTTCAAATGTTGTATAGTTCTCAAGATATTCTCCCTCACTTCCTGCTCTACTTCGGCATCGAATAGAAATATTATCATCTGGAAAGTGTAGGGTGATATAAGCATCTAAATCCTTTTGTGCCTGTGGTTCACATTTGCTTTTACTTTGTAGCAAAGGAATTATGTTTTGTAAGGTATGTTCAATGATTTCCCCAGTCTTTTTGTTCACCTTACGTGAACAAAAAGAATAAATGAACAAATTGTTTTTATTTAAATTCACTAATAGCCCAGTTTAGTTAGACACTAGTGAAAGTCAACCAAAGGAAAAGAAAACCCTTCCTTTGGTTGTTATACCTGAATCATAAGAGGTTGAGTTTTATTAAAAGCCTTAGATCCACTCCAGTTTTTCTCTACAGTTTGTTCTGCTTTTAAGTCTTCAGTATGCTGAGTAGTTTTGGGCTCTATCAACATGACTTTTATTTCTTTTCCATTTTCAGTTCATGGTCTGTGTTCAACACTCCTCGGTATGATCAAAACCTTACGAGGCTTTGTGGTCGTGGTGTTACTATCCCTAAAGTCCATCATCAATGTACTGCTTACCACTACAAACATCTCATCTTCTTCCTGATGGCTATGCCAAACCAACTCTCCGTTAAGTTTGGCTAATTTCACAAAATTCTCATTCAACTCACCTACTATATCAGGGTACAAGCTTATTCAAATTTATAGCTAGATTTGCGTGCTCGTGAAAATTCCTAAACTCGAAATTTTCAGGCTAGTCTCTGACATACCATCCCTGCCTGGCGACTTGACAGGTTCTTCATTGGGCTCATTCGAAGAATACGTATACATCTTCATTCGCCCGCTATGAACCTGCTTACTGATAGGAAGGTATGGCATACCTGAGACTTTTCAGCAAGCCCTAAGTGGTGGTTCATTTCATCAATAAAAAAGGCCACTGATGAACACAATGACCTTTTTTGTATTATGAATCTAATCTTCATAGGTTGTATGATAGAGCTTATTGTACTTAGGGATGTCTTTGGGGTTTAGTTTTTCTAATCTGCCAATAGGCAATTGATTTCTTTCTAAATCTAAGTTTTTGTGTTCTCGAAATGCTGTACCTGAAGCGTTTTTTGTTAAGTCAAATCCATCGTATTTGACTCCGTCAGTGGTGAAACAGGCATAGCTAAGCTTGTTGTTTTCTACTTGAATGGATTGATACAATTGCAAGTTGGCACCAGAGCGCTCCATCCATCGATCAAGGGTAGGAGAGTACATTTTTGGTCCTGCCACTGATACAATATACATGGGACCTTTAGCCTTTTCATTTTCCACATTTGGTTTGAATCCTCTGCCATAAGTATGGTCATGTCCTTGTAGCACCAAGTCTACGCCATAATTTTCAAATAGGGGTTGAAATCGCTCCCGAAGGACTTGATTGTCCCTGTTATCGCTTACGGAGTAGATGGGGTGGTGCATCAATACCAATTTCCAAGTATGAGTTGTGGCTTTGAGTTGTTCTTCTAACCATGCTAGCTGAACTTCTCTAGCTGCACTGTCTAGCATGATTAACTGAGAGTCTAGGCAAAAGATCCGCATGTTGCCATAGTCTTGAAAATATACAGAAGATTGGTAAGGAGCTGGACCATTTTTGGGGAAGTTAAATTGTTTATCCCAATGCTTGTCTAACACTAAGTTTCTAGCCTCATCTCTTGTATATTCATGGTTTCCAGGTGTAGCAAGAATAGGCACTTGGGCATGAATCCAAGCACCTGCTTCATACCATTCACCCCATTCTTGATCATTGTGCGTCCTGTTTATCAAATCTCCTGCATAGAGCATAAAAGAAGCATTAGGGGTTTGTTGGTAACTTTTGCGAACAACTCTAGAAGCTAAGGACTTGATGTCGTTTTGAATGTCCCCCAAATATATGAAGGAGAAGGAATTGTCGTTTGATTTTCCAGTGGAGACTGAAAACCATTCACTCCAAGTATCTTCTTGTCCTACCCGATATACATATGAGGTATTTTCTTTCAAACCTTCTACCGCCACCTTGAAGTAATATGCTTCTTCAGGTGAAGCATTAAACTTATACTTGCTTGCTTCTTTAGAGACGATGGGTTTGAGCTCAGGAGTACTTTGATCGTGAGCAACCTCAATGTAGGCTGTTTCATAATGAAATGACGTCCTAAACCCTACAGCAAAACCCTGGCTTGGGTCTTCTGCTAGGTGCAAAGTTATTCGGTCGATAAACTTAGAGGAGATGTTCTCCTGGGCTATTGCTACACTGATCGTTGCCCAGGTCAACGTCATGAGCAGGAGCACTTTTGTTTGAATTTGATGCATCATTTTAATATGTTTTGAATCTTAGTCCTATATTTCCCCACCTGCTGTAATAGGCGTCATTCTGAGGTCTACCATCCCTGAAAATATCTGAGATAGGCTGGTTAGTGAGGTTGTTGACCCCCACAAATATGCTTAGTCTATCTGTAAGCCTTTGTGATGCAGAAAAGTCTAATTGCTTTCTGCCCTGCTCTAACAGGTCATTATTCGGATCTTCACTGAGTTCAGAAGTAAATGTCCCATAGAAATACATGGATAAGCGACCTGAAAATCCATATTTTTCATAAGATAGGGATACATTTCCTACATGAGGTCTCATTTCAGGTAAGCTCACTGTTCGGGTGGAATTCACACCAGGAACTTCAAATTTGCTATAGACATAAGTGAAATTCGTGTAAACACCGAAACCATTCCAAAATCCAGGTAGAAATGTCAATTGCTGCTGCCATGCCAGTTCAAAACCTCGGGTAAGGGCATCCGCTCCATTGACTGTTTGCCTTACAAGGTAGCCATCGTAATTGCCTCCTTCTTGGGTAAATGAAGTGCTGAAAATGTAGTTTCTCAAGTTTTTCTGGAATACCCCTCCCGATAATAAACCCACAGACCTGAAGTAATGCTCGAATAATAAGTCATAGTTGACCGCTGTGGCTTGAGTAAGATTAGGATTTCCCATAGAGATTCGTTGTCTATTGGTCTCTACCTCTTCCCAAGGCACCAAGTCGTAATAGCTTGGTCTGGCCAACGACCTTGTAATGGCACCGCGAATATTGGTGTGTGGAGTGAGGGCATACTTAAGGTTTAATGAGGGGAATAATCCATCAAAACTTTGGTTGGTATTGATAGGGAAAGTACTTACATATTCGCCTCGGTCATCAAAGTTTACTTGATTCCCATTGTACTTGAAGCCAGTTCCTTCGTAGCGCAAGCCTGTAATTACTTTCAAGCTTTTATAATTTAGCTCTGACATGGCATAAAAAGCCAAGAGGTATTCGTGACCAGTAAAAGAGTCTGGGTCTGTGTTTTGCCTGGTGTAAGTGTCATTTACCCTGAATAGCCCTGGATTTTCTTGGTAGAAGCTTTCTAAAGCTTTTGCTTCTGGAAAATTGTACATTTCATAGGCTCCTAAGTAATGATCATCTTTTCTGTAACTTGATAAGAAATCAGAAAGCACAAAATTACCCGTGATTAAATCATGCTGGAAATAATTTCTAAACCTGTCATTGTACTTGTATTTCCCTCTACTGCCAAACTTAACATTACCTTTTATCTGACCTAAATCAATGGAATTCAGTAGATTTATGCTGTATTGACCATCTTTATCCATAGAAGAATCATGTCTGTTAACATACCTGTTGGTAGTGTACTGACTAGGGTCAAAAGGATTCTCTTGAACAAAGTTGAATTGAGGTGCTTGAGGGTTGCTAAGGTCTAGGGTGCCTTGAAGACCATTTCTTACAAATCCAGCACTGTAATAGATAGGTTGGTCATACTTACCTAAGGAGTAGGTTAAATCATAATCTAACCTCCAGTCCTGAAGGAACTGTAGTCCGCCGATGGAGATTTGAAGTAAATCCCTATGGTAATCTCTCCAGTTTCCAGATTGTGTTATCCTAACATCTCTAAGTTGTGTTTCATTTTCATAAGATCTGATATTAAATATTCTCTCCAGTCTATTTTGGATTTCGTAATACTTGTTATAGGAACTTCTCAAGTAGAAGGTAGAACGTTCTGAAGCATAATACTTCAGTTCACCATTCAATGCCAGGTTGTCCCTTTTAATTTCGTATCCATCTAAATCAAGGTTGCTGAGCAATATCTTATTTTCTCCATCAAGGGTGAAATTGCTGTAACTTTTATCTACTCGGTCTTCGGCTCTCCAATTTCTAGCATAGCTGGCAGCCAAAAGATAGCTCCATTTGTTTTTCCTTTCCCCATAAGTCAAGCCCATATCGTAAGTTCCTCTGCTCAGTAGCCCATTGTAGCCTCCAGCTAACTTGGCATCAATCATTTTTTCGTCTAACTTGGGAGACTTGGTGACAATATTGACAGCCCCTCCAGTACCATCAGCATCCCGGTCTGGGGTCAATGTTTTGATTACTTCAATACTTTCTATGGAGTTTGCTAGGATACCATTCAAGTCAGTAGTTCTACTCCCTGCACCAGTTGAAGGCAACCTGTTTCCATTCATGGTCACACTACTCAAGCCTTGCCCAAGGCCTCTTATAATTACGTTTCTGGGAATACCGTAACTATAATCCACAGCAACTCCTGGAACCCTTTGTAGGGATTCACCTACAGTCAAATCAGGGAAACGCTCTATTTGCTCCTGGGACATGACATACTTTATATTTTCAGCATTTTGCATTTGGTTGAGGGCTTTGACCTCCCCAAGACGAATACCACTGATGGTGACACCTTCTAATTCGCTTAATTTAGAATCAAGGTGAATGCTTAAAGGTAAGTTGTCACCTGCATTTATCATGTAAGAGATGCTCAAGGATTCATAACCTAAGCAGTTGATTTGTAAGGTTACGTTACCAGTTTCTATATCACCAATATAGAAGCTTCCATCCTCTTTCGTTAAAACACTAATCCTCCTTTCAGGTAAATGGATAATGACAAACCCTAAGGGGATGTTTTCAGGCATACCCAAGAGGGTTCCGGCAATGTTACCTTTGGATGTTTTGCTATGCACTTGTTTTGCCTCTGAAATGATCAATTGATTTGAAATAACTTGAAATGTAAGTCCTTTAGGGATGAGCACTTCTTCAAGCAAATTTTTCACTTTTCTTTCACCAGAGGATATGGCGACAGGTTGTCGCATTTTTGCTTTGATGGAATTATCATAAGAGAATCCAATAGAAAGCTGGTCGGTGATGGTTCTGATGATGTTTTCTAAGGGTTCATTACTCGTTTGGTAAGAGATAGATTTGTCTAGCAAAGCGGTGTAATTATTAAGAACTTGCGCATGGCTTGTGCTTTGTGCCATCAGCAAATTCATATAAATCAAGCAAAGTAAAACTATACGTTTTGTGAGTTTTGTAAATAATATCATATTTTTGAAAGCTTATTTAATTAACTTAAGTAAATAGGATCTTACATGATCCAGAATCCGGGTGTGGGCCAACACACTCGGGTTTTTTTAAGGTGAGATCGGTACTTTGTTTTTACATAGGCAATATTTTAAGGTATAAGGCATGGCTTGCCACTGAAATGAATCCGACGTTTGTGGATGGTGTATTCTAAAGACATGGTGCTGCTGATAACTTCCATAGCTTGCCTGATGGACATTTTTCCAAGTTTCCCTGAGATATGACAATCTCGAAGTGTTGGAGTTTCAAAAGTGAATACCACGCCATGCATGCGAGCCAGAACTTCAGTTAATTCTCCAATAGACATATCATTCATATATACTTCTCCATTTATCCAAGCAATACTTTCGACTAACTTGGCATCTTTCCTGATTAGCTTCCCAAGTTCTACATTAGATTTAGCGGCTTCATTGGCATATAAAATAAGTTCTGAACCCTTACCGGTAATGTTATTAGTAGCCTGTTGCACAAGAACTTTCCCTTCGTGGACAGTTATCATCGCACCATCTTCCGGGAAGGTGGTGATGTGAAAAGAAGTCCCCAATACCTGGGTACTAAAATCTTTGCAGCTTACAATAAATGGTTTGTCCTTATCAGGTGCCACTTTGAAAAATGCTTCTCCTTTTAAGGTTACCTGCCTAATGTCTCCCTTGAAGTCTATAGGGTGGGAAAGGCTGCTTCCAGCATTTAGGATTACGATGCTACCATCAGGCAGATTGATCGTAGATTTTTGGCTAGGAACAGTTTGGTAAGTTTGCCATGGAATAGGATTGGTTGAAGTCTGGTCGTGTGATTTTAACAATAAAAATAGCCCAGCAAAAATTAAGATTAGTATTGCAGCGGCAACTTCTAAAGAAGGGCTAAGAGTCCTTTTTCTAGGTTTTGCTAAATGTGCCTTCTTGGAAATTTTTGACCAGATTTTATCGGAAACATCTTCCTTATTACCCATTTGATGCTCATTCCATTGATTAATTTTACTTGTTTCTATTTCAAAAAAATCATCGAGTAACCTTTTCTTCTCTGGAGAAAGTAAATTGTTGAGGTATTGGTGGAAAATATTTCTTTGATTCATATGAGTAAGACCTGATTGCTTATAGGATCAATTAAAGCCTCAAATCACTCATTCAAAAAGTATCAAGTAAGGTGAATTAACAGAAAGGTAATACTGGTGAAATACTGGTCATGAAGACTTCTTCGAAAATTAACAGGAAGTACATGCTGAGTAACTGGGGCATCAAGGTTTTGAGCGATTTCAAAGCCCTGTAAATTTGATTTTCTACTGTCTTGGCGCTTAACCCTAACTTTTCAGCGATTTCTTTATTACTCAAATTTTCAAACCTGCTTAAGATGAAGATTTCTTTACAGCGGTCAGGCATTTGATCTAAATGCTTCATGATAGCTTGTTCGATTTCATTGCTATCTAAGGTTGATGCTGCTTGAACAAGTAATTCAAGTGTATTGAGTGTATCCAAATGCTTTTGTTTCACCTTTTGCTTTTGGAGGACTTTAAATACACTATTTTTGACACAAGTGGAAAGGTATTGAATGGGTTTGTCAATTTCAATCCGCTCTCGGTTTTTCCAAATGTCTAAGAAGATGTCTTGGATGATATCTTCAGCCATTTGCGTATGCCCTAAAATAGCATAAGCCTTCAGGTACAACTGTTCCCAGTGTCTTTGATAAAATGCTTGAAAAGCCAGGTGGTTGGATTGCTTAATTAGTTCAACTAAGCTTTCATCTTGTAAATTTTTCATCATTTTAAGTGAAATGACCATACAATGCTACTGTTTTAATTTATCTGGAACAACAGCTGGATTTTATCAAAATATTAAGAATCACTAGTGTATGACTCAAGTCGGCCATTAGTGATTTAAATTAAAAAATTAAATGAAACAGTTTGATTTACTACTCAATGGTGAATTATAAATTTTTATCTTTTCTATGGTTTTCGAACATTTCTATAGCAGCCTTTAAAAAACCAAACATGCCTAAGCCTAGCACGATAAACCCAATTGATAAGTTCTTTAAAGCCCCATCATCAGCAATCAAGTATCCTCCTAATCCTATTATTAAAATTAAGAGTATAAACATGGCCATCAGTATGATTGTAACTTTTCCTTTCTTAGGGTTTTCCCAAATATCTTTGGAGAATTTGTTTTGTGTTTTGGTAGTGTCTTGAAGTGAAGAAAAACTTATTCCAAGCCCCATAAAGATCAAAGAAGTGTTTAATTGTTGGAAAATTAATCCAGGGTTTGCCTTAAGTGCATCTAAACCCAAAATATATGGGCTAAAAGCAAAATAAACTGCAATTAACATCAAGGGGTATTGCAAATAACTGATTTTATGAAATACTTCTTTAAAATTCATCAGACTTGGTATTATGACCGCTTTTATAAAATCACATTTTATTAAACATATTGAAAATGCAAAGGAAGAAAAGTCCTGATAAAAAATGAATTTCTTATCATGTACAGGCTTATAATCAGGGGTTATTAGCCATTACTATCTTCGTGTTTTTAATGCAATTTATTCAAAATTTAAGAATAGTATATCGAAGCATAAATATTTAATTAGATAATTGACTACTATTTCTTTCCCTTTAATTGTTCTGGTCAAATCGTACTCTCTCTGAATGAAAGTTCGCTCTGTCTTGAATGCTGTGTTTTAAGACCACTTATACTTTTTTAAAGGCTTCGGCATCATCTTTAATAATTGAGGTGCTTTTGTTTTGAAAGACCAATTGTTCTGCAATAATTAAAGTATTTGCTTGTGCTTCAGTGAAACTTATGGGCGGAACTTTTTAACCCTCCATAATTAAATAATTTTTTACTTCTTCTGTAATTATTAGAACTCCTTCTTGTTTCAGGGTACTTGAGTCTTGATATATTATCCTAATACCCACTTTGAACTTTTCTTCAAGTGTTGCCGTATTCAATAGACGTTTCGTTTATAGTTGCTAATAATTGCTGCCAGTTTAGTAAGTCGCTTTTTGTGGTTACCGTTTATTTATTTTATTCCACCAAATGCCCCAAAGCACATGTTCTTATGCAAAATTTCTACTTTTCTGAAACCCACTTGTTTCAATAAATTCAATTGATAATTCATTGACCTTGGAGAATCTTCCTTTGCCACATAATCTAGCACTTTTTGACGATATTCCTTACCATTCAAACCTTCCAAATAATCCCCATACCTTTCCCAAATATATTCGTTTACCAACGCTGTGTCTTGGGTAATTAGATCAGAAATCATTAAGCAACCCCCAACCTTAAGTAACTTGAAAATTTTCTCAAATGTATTCTTCCAATCATCGTCATCTCTCAAATGGTGCAATACTGCTCCAGCCAAAATTATATCATAGTGATTTTCCTTTAGCTCAACTTCTCTAATGTCACCTTGCAAAGTGATTACTTTATTTTTTGTCATTTGAGATACCCTCTCAAAAGCTTTATCAAGCATTGGTTTGCTTAAATCGACTAAAGTACAGTTTAGGTTTTTGATTTTAGACAGCATTTTAATAGAATAATTTCCCGCACCGCATCCTATATCCAATAAGTTCTTGGCGTTAGGAACAATTCTTCTAGATGCCTCTGTTATCAACTCCAATGATATTTTTGCATCTATTGTAGAAATTTGACCCGTGTCAAGGTTTGAGAATCTTTCTACATCATTGTCAAAGCGTTCTCTAATTTCTTCCGTTGTAGATTTTTTCATAATTGAATTTTTTATATGTCCTCAACAAAGTTAAGTTTTTGACATATGACCTAAAAATACTTAATTTGTCAATTATCAATACCTAATAAGTATACATGGAATTAAGGCACTTAAAATATTTTTTGATGGTGGCTGAAGAACTTAGCTTTGTAAGAGCTTCAGAAAAATTATTTATTTCTCAACCTCCTTTAAGTAGGCAAATAAAGGAATTGGAAGATGAAATTGGAACTCGTTTGTTTAACAGGAATAATAAACGAGTGGAATTGACAGAAGCTGGTAAATATTTCCAGAAGGAGGTTAAAGAAATTTTATTAACCTTAGAATCAGTTAGTCAAAGAACAAAAAAAGTTGGAGATAATCTCAATGGAGAATTTAGAATTGGTTATATAAGCTCCACTTTTTCAAGGCATATTTCAGATCTCATTAAATATTTATCAGAAGAATATCCTTTTGTTAATTTTCGGCTTTATGAAGTACCTTCTATAAAGCAAATAGTAGCTTTAGAACAAGGTAAGCTAGATTTGGGGATTCTAAGAGGTCCTTTAAAATCACCAAAACTAATGTCTGAACTGTGGTTTCAAGATAGTTATGCTATTGTCTTTAATAAAAATTCAATTAAGATAAAGACTGAAAATGATGTAGGACAATTAAGTAACGAACGATTTATTTTTTATAATAAAAGTTACGCTCCTTCATACTACGAAACATTGCTTCAAATCTGTTCAAAGTTTGGTTTTGCTCCTCAAATTGTCCATGAATCAAACAATGTATCATCTATCTTACAGCTTGTTAAAGAAGGATTGGGCGCATCAATCTTACCTACCAATTCAATCAAGAATAATATTTATAACGAATTGGATTTTATAGAATTGAAATCTGTAAAACTTTTTTCTGATGTACTGCTTTCATCACCCAAAAGTGAAAATTCTTCTATCACCAAAAATGCGATTCAATTTTTAAAAAACTTACGAATAAGTACTTTCGGTTAGAAAATCAGCATAATCAATGCAGGATGTCTTGGATGATATAACCCGATTCATTGATTTAATTTTTAATTCTATTAGCTAAAGTGACCAGACAAACCATCAATGCCATGGAGTTAGGAAAATATGTGCCTTCCACTGTTTTGTCTTTAAAGATTTCTGCGGTGTTTGAAAAAACGGTTAATGAGATATTTGAGCTAGAATCAAATGACTGATTTTCATGTCGGAAAAGCTGAAACAGAGACATTAAAAACTGAATGAAAGCATAGATTTGAAATTTAATAAATGGAATCTTTATGGACAGCAAAAATAATGATCTCATTCACTTACTAGAATATTGTAAATTCCAGACAAACAGCTCAATTTCAAAGGAAGTAAAGAGATGTTAAGATTAATTGGATTTTCATTTCAGAAAAACCTGTATATTCTTTAGTTTTGATAAACTAAGTTCAAATGATAATAAAAACCCATAATATCGATCACAAAAAGGTTGCTGAGGTTCTTTCGGAGACAATACTAATTAGCAATGTGGAAGATGGTTTAGATTTAATGGGGGACCTGTAATATCAAGGTTTTGATGTAGTCATTATCCATGAAGAAAATATTACACCATCATTTTTTGATCTTAAAACAGGCATTGTCGGAGAAGTACTTCAAAAATTCTCACAATATAAATTTCCATTAACTATTGTTGGAGATTTTTCAAAATACGATAGCACGAGCTTAAAGAAGTTTATTTTTGAAAGCAACAAAGGAAAGCAAATTGGCTTTCTCTCCTCAACAGATGAAGCATTAGAAAAACTAAGATAACAATTTACCCCCAGCCTTGATTTTTAATGATGGCTAGAGGTAAAATGGAATTTAAGTGAATTTCTAACCTTTCTTTGATGGAATTTTTATTATTGCTGAATAGACAGATGTATTACTGTGCGTAAGCTTTGGTTAATGGTTTATGATACAATGATTTAAAGGTTACTTAATCTTTATTCATCTTTGAGTGTTTTGACTGGATTCAATTGGGTTGCTCTATACGATTGGCTAGACACGATCAGTGCGGTGAATAAGATTCCTCCAATTACTAAAAGACAGAAATTGATCCAAGATGGCCAGTTTTTTACTGCAAATTGATTAATCCATCCTTGCATAAGGTAGAAGCTTAGCGGTAAGGCAACAAAAACCCCTATCAAAGTAATCATTAAAAACTCTCTGTTGATCATCCAAGAGATACTCCAACTTGAAGCACCAAGTACTTTTCTGATACCAATCTCTTTGGTACGTCCAGTTATAGCCAATGCTGCCATGGCAAACAGGCCCATTGCGGCGATCATGATGGCTATACTTGCTGCCAGAGTAATCATTTTCCCAAGTCGCTCATCTGCCTTGTACTGTTCTGCGACGGTCTCATCCAAGAAGCTAAAATTAAATGCATCCATGGGATAAATTCGCTCCCATTCTTCTTTAAGGATTGACTGAAACTGCTTGATGTCACTTCCATTTCCTTTCACGACAATTTTTGGATTTGTGGCAGAACTGATCATTAACATGTTTACACCACTTAGCAAGGTTGATGGACTTTTAGCCAAAATGACTGGTTCTATTTGACCATATAGGGAGTTGTGGTGAAAATCTTTGACCACACCTACAATTTGGTGGGCGTTGAACCTGTTGTTTGGGATGGTTTCACCCAAAGGATCGTCCCAATTCATAGCTTTAGCAAATGTTTCATTGATGATAAATGCGCTACTATCTGCACTGGCTTCTGGATTGAAATCCCTTCCTTCTATGATTTCCATTCCCATTGTTTTCAAATAGTCACCTCCGATAAAATTTATTCGAAAGTTAAACTGCTTTCCATCTTCTAGAGAGAATCCACCATCCCAAAATGCCCTATCTCCATAAGTAGAAATGGTGATACCAGCAGCATTTACTTCCGACCTGCCAGCTAAAGCCTGGCGGTAGGTTTCTGCTTTGGCGAAGCTCTCGGTGATTGATTTCACGAAACTGGTGGAGGGAGCATCAGGAACTTCCACAAGGATTACCATCTCTTGGTCGAATCCTAGATCGTGATTTTTGATGGCATTCATCTGATTCACCATGATCAATGTGGAAGCGACCAATAAAAAAGAAATAAAAAACTGGAAAGCCACGAGCCCTTTTCTTAATCCTTGTTTCCCAAACTTGACTGAAAGGTTGCCTTTCAGTACCTTTATTGGTCTCAAGCTAGACATAAATAGGGCAGGGTAGGCACCAGCTATCGAGGTTATCCCTATAACCAGGCCTAGCAGAATCATGACCTGCCCAAATCCATAGACCAATTGAAGCTCTTTTTCAAATAGGGAGTTGAAGATTGGTAGGAGTATTTCTGCAAGGATCAACCCAAGAGTCAAAGAAAACAAAGTAATCAGTAATGCTTCAGTCAGAAATTGAAATACCAACTGACCAAATGCAGCTCCCATGGTTTTTCTAACACCTACTTCTTTTGCTCTGCTAATCGACCTCCCAATTGCCATAGTTGTAAAATTGATACTGGCAATGATTAAAATCATGAAAGCAATACCAGCCAAAATCCAAAGAAGTTGGGGCTTGGTAGTTTCTATCATGCCTGTATTATCCTTGTCTAGTAAATGCATGTCTGAAATCGGATCTAAGATGAAATAGTAATCCCCAGAAACATAATTCTCCCCTAGGGCTTTTTTCATCATTGCCTCTACCCCCGCTTCTACAGCAATTTTAGCATCGGGATCATTTAGCATTAGGTAGGTTTCTCCGTAAACATTGTACCAAGATTCTTGACTATTCTTGCTTATTGAATAATCCATATTTTGATCATTAATCAAAACTTCAAACTGTATACTTGAGTTGGCTGGGATATCTTCCAATAGACCTACTATTCGATATTCTTCAAAGTCATCTCCCATAAGCATTCTGATATTTTGTCCCATGGGGTTGGTATCTCCAAAGTATTTTTTTGCAGTCTTCTGCGTGATGACTGCTCCAAACTTATCCTTCAGCACCTGCTTGGCATCTCCCTTTACAAGTTTGAAATCAAAAATCTCTAAGAATTCAGGACTTACCATCAAGAATGACTGGAATTGGATAGTGGATTCATCAAGATAAGTTTGGGCACCCCCACCTATCATTCTAGTAACCTTATCTACTTGGGGGAATTCCTCAAGAAAAGTAGGCGCAGCAATCACAGGTGTAGCATAACTTACACTCATGCCATCCTCATTTTTTTCATGACTTTCTAGCCTAAAAATGCGATCGCTTTGGGTGTGGAATTTATCAAAGCTCTGCTCAAACTGTATAAAAAAGAGTATGAGAATACTAATGCCTAACCCGAGTGTTAACCCAATCAGATTGATGGAAGTATGAAGTTTGTGCTTGGATAGGTTGCGGATTGCTATCTTGAAATAATTCTTAAACATATTATATTAGTCTGAATGAATGACAGTTGTTGGAGTAACCTTCACAAATGAAAGCAACAAAAGTGTATGCCTTTATAAATATTCCCTTGATCAAATTCTTGAACACGTAGCCAATTTTAATTCTAGTATGATTAAAATACATTGGTCTAAGATAGTTTCATGACTTTGCTGGACATCTATATAAAATCAGATACCAGTTCTATGCCTAAAAGAAATGCGCATACTGGTCTTGAAAACCAAATTTCTAGGCTTTATACTAATCATTTCCGAACAAAAACGACCGTGAACGGACTATTTCAGTTAAATGATAATTACAGGAAAATTTAACGACTCTAATTGATCGTAAACTTTGTAATTGGAAGGAAGAAGAAATTTAATTGATATCGTCTTACATAACCTAAATCGATAATAATTCTTTACCTACGACAAGCAGTACCAACCACAAAAGCTTCACCTAGTCCCAAAAACTCCACCCAACAACCCAATCCAAAATCATTGCCAAAATGTCCAAAAAAAAGTGCTCATATCAACCCCTTGTCTGCAAATGAATAATATTTCAGCTATCAGGATAATATGATCTAGCAGGCTTGTTTCAAAGCGTTTACAAGCTACTTTCAGCCTAGCTGTTAGTTTCCTGTCTATCTCTGAGCTATTCAAGTGCTCAGATGGTTGGTTATATGCAAGTTACAACCGAACACAGTTTCCTATAAACGCAATTGCTATTACAGATTTAAATTAATATTTACACAGCTTATGCCTTTTATTGAGATAATGCAGACCTATGGCCCTAAATTGTCTAAGCTTCCAGCTGTTCAACACAAGGACTTTGCTGAGTTACTATATTTGACTATTTAAATTCTTTCTTCTACTCCAGTCAAAAATGATTGTAGTAGGGATAAAGTATAATCAACAGGTTCGTCAAGTAAATCAAATACTTCTTTGAAATGGTCAATGCCTAATTCTTTATAACTCTTGGATAAATCTGTCATAAATTATCTCCGCTGTTTCGATACTTCTTTTATCTCCATTTATAATCAGATCTGCATAGACCAAAAGCGGTGGAGCACATCCTTCCTTTTCATTTCTAGTTTCCCAGAAGGTTTCATACACCTCGATTTCACCATTTGGATCAGGCATTAGTCTGGTATCTTTTATAAATTCATTTTTTCTCAAATCTGTGAATAAGATAAACTTTTCAGGCCTTAGGTAATTGGTCAACAAATCCGCTCCAGGCTCTCCGCCCCATCTGGTTTTTTCATTTGGTAGATTGATTTCTCTCCAGTTCTTGTCTTTAGGCAACCTGTATTTCCCTTGAAATAAGGTAGGTTTGAGGTTAGTTCTATATCCATTGATCCACTGTTCTATTGCCTCTTCTTTATTGGTCCATTGATAACCAAATTTGTTTTTATTCACCAGTAATCCTGCTGTCTTGAGACCTTTGAGTACCAAGGGTATATTTCCCAGCGCAACCCCTGCCTGTTCGGCCAGCTCTCGCTGATTGGTATTCAAATTCTTATTGTCTACCAACAATTGGAATAAAACCCGTAAACCTGTTTTGGTGAAAGCTCGGTTGGTCTCTTCACGTTTATCTTTGATGGTAGGAAACTTATCAATTAAGATCAATTTTTCATTTTTACGGATAAAGGCGTTACCATTTGCTTCCAGATAATTGATCCCCATTTCCTGAAATAAGAGACGGTATTTGGGATAGATTCTGTATGCTACCAATAGAAAGTTCGGGTACGTCCTATTCAAATCCTGTATAGTTCTCAAGATATTCTCCCTCACTTCCTGCTTTACTTCCGCATCGAATTGAATATCTCCATCTGGAAAATGTAGGGTGATATAAGCATCCAGCTCCTTTTGTGCATGCGGTTCCCAATTGCCTTCACTTTGTAGCAATGGAATTATGTTTAGTAAGGTATGTTCAATGATTTCCTCAGTCTTCATGTTCACAAATATAATACGTTCACGTTACGTGAACAAATAAATTAAATGAACAAATTGTTTTTATTTAAATTCACTAATTACAGCCCATTTAAAATCGCTTAACTTGTCCGATGACGCAGTTTTTTCGGTAGCCTGGGCAGGACAAGAAACTTCTCCAAACTGGTTTCACATCGCAAGAGAGTACACCGAAAAATTTTTGCATCAACAACAAATTAGGGATGTGGTTGGTAAACAAGGAATCATGACCAAAGCGTTATTTTATCCATTTATTGATATACTAATGCATGCTTTTCCATACACATTTACCCAAGTACAAGCAGAAAATGAAACGGTGGTATCAATTGAAGTTACAACTGAAATAGGCGGAGTTTGGAGTATTAAAAAAAAAGAAGAGGGTTGGGCATTGGATAAGCGTAATAACCTTATTCCATCATCAAAGGTGGTGATTTCCCCTGATACAGCTTGGAAGTTATTTTCAAAGAGTTGGAAACCCGAACAAGTAATTGACAATGTCAAGATAATAGGAGATGTTGAATTGGGGAAAAATGCGCTCAATATAGTTGCAGTAATGGCCTAGAAAGATAATTAAACTGTTATCAAATAAACCAAAAATATTTTATAAATGAAGAGTTAAAGGCTTGTAATTGAAATACTTAATATTCCTCTGAATCTTTCACAAACTAGGGGAATACATACCTTTACAAGGTGAAAGGATTAGGGAAGTTGATCTATTTTATTAAGGTGTGACCAAAAAGAGAGGTCATATCAACCCCTCGTCTGCAAATGAATAGTAGCTTTCCTCTGTCAGGATGATATGATCCAATACAGTTATGTCAAAGATTTTGCAGGCCTCTTTGATCTTTGTGGTCAACTTTTTATCCTGTTCTGAGCTTTTCAAATTTCCACTTGGATGGTTATGTGCTAGAATTATTCCCATCGCAACACCTTTGATCGCAGCTGCCATTAACAGTTTTAAGTCTACAGTTACACAGGTTGTACCACCTTTAGCAATATTACAGATCCCGATCACCTTGTTACACCTGCTCAAAAGCATCACCTTGAATTCTTCTACAAACCCAAGATTATCTTCATCCCAGTTCTCTCTTAATAGCTTACTGGCATCTTCCGAACTATTGATCGTAGGCCTTAAAGAAGGTTTTACCATGTGGCTGTAAGATAGTTTAATTTCTGCCACTTGATTGTCTTGAAAATTCCTGATTACCTTTTCCATAACATGTTCATTTAAGTTTAACATTTGATTATGGTGCGGCATCAGCCTTTTTGCCCATCAAGACCAAGAGGCAAAGGAATAAATGAAGGGCTAGGAGGGAGGGCACCTGTTTATGCCGGAAGCTCTTGGGCGCTACAGCAGGCAAAAGGCTAAATTTGTACTGTAATGGAATGCTAAAAAAGAAATATTTTGAATCGACTGCTCTTTAAATCTAAAAACTATTTAATACATTAGTTTCCTTGAAATGTATCTTAATCAGAGGATTGGATTTCTTTCAACATCAAATGAATTTCAACATCAAATCTTCATTTAGTTTTTATGAAAATTAAAGACATCAAAGTTTCCTCAGGGTTTAAGATTCAAACCACCAAGGCCATTTATGCCATCGCATTATTTATTTTTGTTTACTTATTGCTGCTGACTTTAGCTGTGGCCTTGACAGCCTTATGCATTATAGGTGGCTTCTATATCATCGCTGCCAAGCCAACTTTTATCACCATTGCCATTGGGATAGCCTTAGCGAGTTTTGGTGTCCTTATTTTAATGTTCCTGCTCAAGTTTATTGTCAAATCTCACAAAATTGATAGATCGTATTTAGTTGAAATCACCAAAGAAGAGGAACCCATGCTCTTTGGTCTCATTGAAGAAATAGTGACAGCAATAGGAACTGATTTTCCAAAGAAAGTATACCTGTCCAATGAGGTGAATGCAGCTGTGTTCTATGATTCCAGTTTTTGGAGCATGTTTTTCCCCATCAAGAAGAACCTCCAATTAGGTATGGGGCTAATTAATTCAGTCAGTGTTGCTGAATTGAAAGGAATTATTGCGCATGAATTTGGACATTTTTCTCAAAGAAGCATGAAGGTGGGGAGTTATGTCTATCACGTCAATCAGGTAATCTTTAATTTAGTTGAAGACAATACATCTTACAGTAACTTAATTGAAAAGTGGGCAAACATCAGTGGCTTTTTTGCCCTTTCAGCTTCATTGGCAGTCAAGATAATCCTTGGCATCCAATGGATATTAAAACAGGTGTATGAGGTTGTCAATAAAAACTACATGGGTCTATCAAGGGAAATGGAGTTTCATGCAGACGAAATAGCAGCGCACATTACGGGTATAGCGCCCATGAAGACTTCCTTGCTAAGAATTCCATTATCAGATCATGCCTTCACCTCTACGCTTAACTATTATGATAACAAAGTTAAGCATAATATAAAATCAGGTAACATTTATGGGGATCAAGCTGCCGTACTTTCCTTCCTGAGTGAGTTCAATCAAATCCCTTGTAAGAATGGGCTACCTCAAGTTTCCCTTACAGAGCAATCCAAATTCAACAAATCAAAATTAACTGTAGAAGACCAATGGTCTTCTCATCCGAGTACTGAGGACAGGTTGAAGAGATTGGAAAAAACCAGCCTCCATGTCGATCAGGTTGAAGAACCTTTGGCCACTACCTTATTCCAAGACATTGAAAAGACACAGGTAGGCTTGACCCACCTGATCTTTGACCCTATCCCTTATGAAGGAGAAGTGGTAACTCAAAGCACAGCAGATTTTATTAATGATTATAAAGCTGATATTGAAAGCAACTCATTTCCAAAAGTCTTCAATGGTTATTATGACAATAAGAATCCCATAAGCGCTCCAAATGAAGAGATCAAACCTACCGTAGACCCAGCAAGCAACGCTGAAGTCTACTTTTCAGATGAAAAAGTTGACCTTGTCTATACTGCAATTGCCTTGGAAAACGACATTGATTTTCTCAATAAAATCTATTTTGGCAAATCACCAATCAAGACTTTTGACTATGATGGGAAAAAGTACAAGAAGAAAGAAATCAATAAACTGATTCCTGCGCTAAAAAAGCAATTGGAGGAGATCAATCAACAAGTACAAGCCAATGATTTAGCGATCTTTTTCTACTTTCAGGAGTGCTCTAAAAGGCAAGAAAAAACAGCGCTTTGGGAAAGCTGCTATAATGAGCTTAACAATTTTGAGCAGGCCTATGAGCATAAGATAGATCTCTATAATAAACTTTGCGATGGCATCCAATTCATTAGTTACAAAACCCCTGTAGAAGACATCAAGTTTAACCTCAATAAGCTCAAATGTCAAGAAAGTAAGCTAAAGGCAGAAATCACAGACATGTTAAAACCAGAAAGTATGTACGGTTCGGAGATAGACGCTGAAATAGCGCAAGTGTTTTTGGAATACACGTCAAAAGAACTCACTTACTTTAATGGGACCTCTTACATTGACAAGCCATTGAACATCCTGTATGGGGCGATAAACAATTACTACTATTTACTTTCAAGGAAGTATTTCTTGCTCAAGAAAAACCTTTTGATCTTCCAAGCCAGTTTGCTTGATAATAACCTGGTTGTCCATATCGATGAAAAGGCATCAAGCATCACAGCGCAGGAGGCTAAGGAAAGGTTTAACTGATTTTAGTATCAAATGCAAAGGCTATCCTCCAAAGCAAAACAAAAAAATCTCCTTGGTCAAAAACCAAGGAGATTCCACAACATCAAATAATCCGCATTCCATCCATTAAACCTTTCTACCCTTGCTTGCTTTAGGGGCTCTAGGTGTAGTAGGAAGTTTAGGTGCTACCTTATTGTCTCGCATTTCCTGCTTGTTTAACACTTTTTTTTTTGAATCTTCCAAGTCGTTTCCTGCTTGATCAAGTTTGAGTGTATTGGTCTTTACCGTCCTCATTTGACTGTCATAAACATTCACTGCTTTAAACTTGGGATTGGCCTCAATAAACATGATCTCTTCTTTGCCATCCTTTTCCATGGTTACTGGATAGACATTTCCCTTAGCCACGGCTTTGAGCATCCATTCCATTTTGTTTTCATCATGCAGCTCTTTTATGGGCAACTCATGGAGAACCTTTTTAAGGTCAAAACCATAGTTTTCATGGTATTGGTTAAGCTTAAAATTGCCATTTTCCTCTTTCACCGACAGGTCAAGTTGGAGCCAAGCTTTGTAAGGCTCATTTTCTGCATTTAGTAAACTTTTCTCTACGGCTCTTCCTTCGATCAGGTTAAAGGCTTCTTTGGCCGTTACCCCTTGATTTTGGTAAAAGGTGTGCTCCTTGTAGGGAATGGAAGGGTTTGGATTGTGTAATATTACATCCATTTTATTGAAGAAAAACCGTTCATTCTGACTGGATTGGTTGAAATGAAGGTTGAAATCCATGTTTTTCTCTTCAAAATTCATTCGAATCGGCAATTCAAAGGCCGTTTCTCCTTTTTTGATTTGGTTTTCCAAGGCTGTATTGAGTTTGTCTTCAAAACCAGCGTACTTTAACCGCTCTTTGAGGTATTCTAAATTTTCTTGATCCATGATGGTATTTGTTTACAGTTGAACATCGGCTAAGCGTTTAGCTTTGAGCACATGCTTGCCTTTAAGCTTTAAGGTGAGTGTTCTGTCCCCATGTTTTTCATTGAGCTGAAGGTGCAATTGTTTTTTGTCAGCAATGGTAAACTGGGGAAATGCCAGTATGACTACTTTAGGCTTTTGGGAAATGACTTGCTTGCCATTTTCAAAATAGTTGTAGGTATGCTCCAATGGTGTTGTTTGGCTGCTGGTTCTTTTGACCTGCTTTTTGTCTTTGATCGTAGCTGTCAGCTCCTTGATTTCAAAAGGCAAGGGAGCGTTGTTCTCCAGTCCTAAGTGAAAATAGATCATGCCTTCTTGCTGGTAAATTCCTAGCAGTGACATCCGCATTTGGTATTTATTTACCCTTTTCTCGACTTTTACTTTGTTTCCGATGATCTGATGAACGGCATAGTGAAAGCTTACTTTGTTATGTTCATTGTTCAAGAGGAGGTTTGCCCGTCCAGCTTCCAGCATGTGGTGGGTTGTCTTTAAAGGCCTATCAGCATAGCGAACCTCAAACTGGTAGAGCACACCCTTGTCAGTAATCACATGCAGGTTGGTGACTGGAAAGTACCGTACACCACCTTTGAGTTTGAGTACATTTCCAGCAACCTCATCTTTTTGAGCCAGCAAGGCCCTACTTCCACGATCTATGGAAATCACTTCTCCAGGAAATACGAGCACGGTCGTTTTATCCCAAGTTACTTCTAATGGGAAAGGTTGCTCCTGTGCCCACAAGCCTTTACAAGTCCAAAAGGAAATGAGAAGCAAACAGCTCAATTTTATCGTTAGTTTTCTCATGGGCTTATGCTTTGTCAACGAGTAGGATAGGGTGACCATGCTTGACATTCACTTTCTTAAGCTTGGTCTTTTTGCCCAAAAAGCCTCTTGCTGTTTCCACGCCTGTAGCTGCCAATTGTGCTTCTAAGCCCAAGCCTGCTTGAATGGGATTATACCCTTGAATGCCCTGAGCCATCCCTTCCTTACTGGCTTCCCGACCAATGGCACCGGGGATGGCTATGCCTGGCAGGGCATCTAGGCTGTACACTTCCATTTTGACAGGAATAAGGTAGTTTTCATGCCTGATGTGTTCAATTTGAATCTTGAGTCTTTCACCGTCCAGTTGACAAATCCCATGTACCTGAGTCCCTTGTTGAAGTTGAATGCCATTGATTTCCAGGTCTTCAGAAAGTTGAAGCATGAGGCTACTTCCAGTTACAATCTGTTTGTCTTCAGCTACCACAGCTGGAAAGGCTGCGGGGATGGGCACTTCCATGATCACTTCACTGCTCAAGCCAAAAAATCCATTTTGTTCCTGCTCAACATCCCTGTCAGGCAGGTGATTCTCAGGCTTTACCTGCTTGGCTGCAAAAACGGGCAATATTTCTCTACTAGGCGCAGCAGCTACCTCTGGCAAATAGCGATCAGGATATTGTAAAGCCAGTACTTTATCCATCAACACTTCCAATTGCCTGAGTTCAGGATCAGGCTCTTGGAGGCTTTGTTGCATGCTTTGCATCAAATATTCCAGGCGATCAATTTCTGCGCTCATTTCTTGCTGATTATGGGATTGAACTTGAGATTGAACTTTGCCTAGGCTAGGGGCAAGGCTTGGTGTTGCTTGCCGAGGAAACTTAGGCATTTGATACAAGTCCTCTTGACTGGTCAAGGCGATGATGTGCTGAAGTTTTTCTTGGAGCTGCTCTTCTTGTGCTTTCAATGGCCTATTGGTCTCAAGCAGGTCGGTAGGATGGAGGTCTTCTACTTCTAATTCCTCTTGAAGGAAATCTGCATAAGGGTCTAATCTTTTTTCTTCCTTGACTTTTCGCTTTTGGAGCTGATCCAAGTCATAGGTAGACCATTTATTCAATGGGGTCTCTTCCAAGATGACATCTGGTAGGGAACTGTTGATGCCGGAGGAGGGATCTTCAGCTAGCAGCTGTCCCCCATGAAGGAATGGCATGGCCAGCAGCATCATGGGAATGACAATGATGGGCAAGCCCAAGAGAAATAGTTTGTAATTTTTCATTTGTTGATTTTCCATCGTTCTATTGTTTATGGTTGTACATCGTATAAATCATGGTAGTATCTACCCAAGGCCTTTCACCATGGATTTGAATCTGCATTGGTATGGCATAAGTGGGGGGATAAGTTGGTAAAACAGCGGGAGTTTGATGCGCATACACCAAAAGGCAAAGCCCTAAAGAAGCCAATAGCAGCAAGCTTAAGCTTGATTCTTCCGTTTGCGCTTTAAACAAGCACTCAACACCTTTGTCAATTCCAGCAGGTTCAGTTAATCCAGCAAGTCCGATAACCTTCTGAAAGCAAGCAAGATCGCTTGAAGTGCCAGAACCTATTCCTATCCAGTTTTTCCAATCTATGATCCCCTTGTTTTCCATTGCCTGAAATGATTATCTTTTGCTGACCTTGATGTCTTGATTGTTAATGGTTTCCCAGTGTTCGATCAGGAAACCATGCGGGTTATTTTCAGACCTGTTAACCGCTCTAAGTTTCCCTTGGGTCACCAGGAGGCGAAGCACTTCAGAAGTGGTTCTGACAATTTTCTGCTTTCCATAATAGGTGAAATGGTATGGGTGGCTGTCCATTTCAAGTTTTAAGGAATCCATCTCTATTTCTTGGGAGACATTCCCTGCCAATACCTGGTTGTAGAAGCCTTTCTCTTGGAGGTTATCATAGGCCTTTTTAGCAGACTGATCTGCTAAGTAAAATGCCCTTTTCATTTGTTTGTGGATGTATTCCTCATCTGGGGAAAAGCTAAAGAAGTAATGGTGAAACATGCGTACATGGTTTTTAGCCTCTACCTGAAGCTGCGCATCCCTGTTGCTGGCAATGGCCTGAAAGACCTGATCATGGGCCATGATATAGACCTGTTGATTGATTTTATGGACCTCATAGCGGTGCAGAAAATAAATAAGGACAGTCATCATAAAAGCTCCGATACAGGTAACTATGGCAACACTTTTTACCATGCTGAAAGCTGAATTGATGTTTCCCAATTGTTTGATAGGCTTGTACATAAGGCTTACTTGATCAGTTTTTTGACTAGCAAAGGAGCACCTATGGCCATGGCTGTTGCCTTGTGTAGGAGGCTATCCCTTCCTCCAGGGTTGATGATGTAATTGGCTACAGAAGGCACGGTGAAATAGCCGATGATGGCGATGACCAAGAAGATGAGGTAGGCGGTATCTGCTTGAGAAAAGAAGGTCTTCCCCTCATTGCCGATTTGGGCAAGGTCTATCCTGAGCATGTTTTCTTGTATTTTAGAAATGATGGCTCCGAAGATATTGGCTATGGGCAACCACATAAAGACATTGATGTACTTGGCTATCCAATGCTGCAAGGTTTGCTGGAAACCATCGAAGACAGACAGACCAAAAACCAAAGGTCCCAGGATAGAAAGTACGATCAAGTAGAAAGTCCTGATGGTATTGATGGCCAAGGAAGCCGCCATGAACAAGACTTGCAACACCTCGCTCATCCATCTTTTGATAGAGGATTGAAACTCATAGGCAGCCCTTTCCATGCTCATGCGAAACCCTGCGCTTATTGAATTCCAAAAACCGCCTTCACTCACAGGTTCTTCCTGTTCTGGGTTGGCGTATTTAAACCAAAGTTCACTTTCATCCACCTGGCTGGAGGTTCCATACAGTTCCCCATAAAAACCTTCGTCCTGAATGCGCTTTTTTTCTTCCAACAATTTGGAAACGGTCAGGTTGGTGTCTTTGACCATGTGCTCAGTCACTTGAATGACTGGGTTCATGACCCCATTGATGAGGACAAGTACAGCAGGGAAAAGTAGGATCAGCATGCCCATGACAAAAGGGCGCAACAAAGGATAAAAATCCACCGGTTCGGCTTGAGCGATGTGTTTCCAGACCCTTGAACCAATATAGAATATGGCTGCAAATCCAGCTATGGCCCTTGAAACTCCAATCAACTGGCTGCTTAGCGGGATCATCTCCAGGTACAGCCCATCCAATACCTGATGGAAACTGCCCATCTCGGTAGTGCTGTGCTGTCCATAACTTGCCAATGGCATGAGCCCGCAAAGCAGCCATAGAAAGCATGAAAGCAAATATTTTCGCCTTAGGATCACCCTCCTTGCAATACGCATGTACATTTGTCTTATCATGGTTGAAGCTGTTCTAAGGTGCTGAGTGAAGCCTTTTGGGTATTGCGCTTATGCCCCAATACTTTGATGTCAGTATTGAAAGTCAGCAGGAATCGAAACATGGACTGTGTTTCAGCATGTATTTTATCAATGGCCTGAAGCCTTTCTTTGTCTGACATGGTCAAATTTCCCGCAGTGATGATTTGGATCACCTCATCGAGGTTCCTGAGGGAAAGTCTAAACAGGTTTTGATATACTGCCGAGAGGTAATCCAGTTCCTGCATGCTGTAGACCCCCGTGGAAGCAAAATCTTGAAAGCTTCTCCTGTAAGTCTGTACAATGGCTGACTGGAGTTGGACAATGTCTCCCACCTTGCGGTAGTTTCTTACCTGAGGATTCACTTGACTTAGGCCATCCATAAATGCTTTGTGCAAACTGAAATTGCCTTGGCTTAAGTCTCTGATACTATTATAGCCTTGGGTCAATACCTGATAGCCACTGAGCATGTTGCGGTAGATGCCACGGAATTGCTCCAATTTCTCTACGTTGAGGAGCAATTGTACCACCTCTTGATCTTGTGCTTGCAGCTTAAAGCTCTTGCCACAGCACAAGATGATACAGAGCAGTAAGGTTGTTGTGAGTTTCATTTGAGTTTCATTTGAATTTCATTTGAATTTCATTTGTTTAGGATGTTTTGAATGACTTGATTTTCACGTCGAATGGCTGATCCATAGGCAGCATAGAAGGAGAGCATGTTGTTCAATGCCACCAGGTCTTCCCTGATGTCTTGAAGTTCCGCTTCCAGGGCCACAAAGGCTTCGACCCTTTCCGCCTCGTTCATCTGAAATGCATTGTTCCTCAGCAATATTTCCATTTGGGAAGCATTAGCCAATACCTTTTCAAGCATGCCTGCATAGACTTCCACCAATACCAAGTGATCGGAAGTTTTAAGGGACATGCCTGTAAGGCTTTGCCTTGCCCTGTTGATTTGCTGGCTTAGGGAAAGGTAGGTGGTCGTGAAGGCTGTGGCATTTGCCAAAGGGCTTAATCGAGGACTAAAGCCCAGTAGGGTCTGAAGTTGCTGGTTGTGCAAGCTAAATTCTCCTGCTTTCACATCCCTGATGAGTCCACTTCCAGCCTGAAAGGTATCATAGCCTCTTTTCAAAGCATTACCATAGAGTTGCAAAGCTGCAATTTGGGTTATCAGGTAATTTCGTTGCGTACGTTTAGGCCTCAGCCATTCATTGGCATTCTGTGCCCATAGGTTATTGCCTGAAGGCAAAGACAGGCATAACAAGCAAAGCAATGTAAGCATCAAATAGGTCCTCATGGTTGTAAGTTTTGCAGGGTCTGGTGTTCCTTTCTCAGGTTGTTTCTGTATTGGCTGATCAACAGGTTGTGCCTATTGTATCTTCTGAGTTCATCGTAATTGAGCTGTATGGCCAAGCCCAATTGGTGAATCTGTTCAAGCCTTGAAGCATCTCCCATGTTGCTGAGTTGGTCTTTCATCAAGAAGGCCAATTGGTCTAAGTGTTTGATGGATTCCTCAAGGATACCACCATAGATTTGTTGCTTGCGGTTAAGTTCTTGTGGCGTGAAATTCCCCGAGCTTGACAGCAAGCGCCAAGTATCTTGATAGGCACCAACCAAAGCAGCCTGTGTTTGGGCAATGTCCTTAAGCCTTTGGTATTGGGAAATAATGGATTTAACCCGCCACAACCCTTGATAATAATCCTGATAAAGGGTTTGCTGTCTATTAGTCCAATCCGCTATTTCTTCCAAGCGCAATTTGGAAAGTGCATTTTCTATGGTTTTCTGGGTGTTTTGAAGCCATATGCTTTCATTCTGTAAGCGTTGGATCCTAAGGTCTACCGCTATGATGACCCTTTTGATTCCCTGCTTGATCACTTCGGCAATCACTAGGGGAGCTGCCTGAGCTGGCTTGGGTTCAGCGCAAACCATCAAGCTGAGTAACAGCAAGCATAAAGTTTTGGACAGGACATACTGTCGCAAGTTTGGGTTGATTTTCATGTCGCTTTAGTTTTTAGGGTTATCCATGGCTTTGTTTCTTATCTGCCTCATGCCTCAAGTCCAAAGCCATTTGCTGGATGGCTTTTTCACGATCCCCTGCATATTGGGCCGTCAAGGTGTCTAGCTTATGCTTCTCACTTTCTTCGGTGCTGTAGGTCAGGTATTCTTCTAGGCTCACCTCAGTCCTATACACCTTACTCACTGGGCCAAGTCCAATGAATACCTCCTTGTATTTCTTCCCCGGTTCATTGGCCTTGTTGATTGATAAGATCTGCATGCGTTCTTTGTCTGTTAGGCCTAAAAGGGTTTGGATCTGTTGGAACTTGTTTTGGTATTTGGCTTGATCCAGCAGGATTTTACAATCAGAATTGTTGATGATGGCGTCTTTGACTACTGGGGAACTGATGATGTCATCCACTTCTTGGGTTACGACAATGGCCTCTCCAAAGAATTTCCGAACGGTCTTAAAGAGGTACTTGATGTATTCAGCCATGCCTTCCTTGGCAATGGCCTTCCAAGCCTCTTCAATGAGGATGATCTTTCTAATGCCTTTGAGCTTTCTCATTTTAGAGATAAAGATTTCCATGATGATCAAAGTCACCACAGGAAAAAGGATAGGGTGATCCTTGATGTTATCCAGCTCAAAGACAATGAAGGGTTGTTTCAATAAATCCAGGTTTTCCTTGGCATTGAGCAAGTAATCAAACTCTCCTCCTTTGTAGTAAGGCTTGAGCACATACAAGAAGTTATTCAAGTCAAAGTCCTTGTTATGTACTTTCTCATTGGCTAGTTGTAAAGCAAACTCTTCTAGCAGGAACTCATAAAAAGTATCAAAGCAGGGGAAGACTGAAGGCTGCTTAGCCAAGTAATCATAATAAGATTTCAAGGCATTGGAAATGGCTACGTATTCACTTCTGGTAAACAGCTCATCATCCTTTTTCCAAAGTGCCAACAAGAGTGTTTTCAAGCTTTCCTTCTTTTCGGTGTCCAACTGTTGTCCAGCCAGAAAAAATGGATTGAAATTGATGGGTTTGTCTTCTTGATAGGTAAAGTAGAAGCCTCCCACCAAGTCACAAAGCCCCTTGTAGGAATGTCCCACATCGACCAACACCACATGTGCGCCTTGTTGGTAGTAGCTCCTGATCATGTGGTTGGTAAAAAAGCTTTTGCCAGACCCTGAAGGGCCAAGGATAAATTTATTCCTATTGGTGATCCATCCCTTCTTGATGGGTTCATCCGAAAGGTCTACTTGGATGGGAAAGCCTGTAATTCTATCTCCTAAGCGCACGCCGAACCTGCCTGCAGGAGCTTTGTATTGTGTTTCGGTGATCAGCAAACAGCTGGCAGGTTCAGCAAAAGTCACAAAGGATTCATTCATGGGGAATGCTGCCTCATTGCCTGGCATGGATGCCCAATACAATTGCGGTGCACCAATGCTTTCTAGTTTAGGTAAAACGTCCATTTTAGACAGGGCTGCTGCGGCAAGGTTACGCAGTTGGGGGACCTTGCTTTTATCACTGGTCCAGCAGATCAGGTTAAAATGGGCTTTTACGGGTGTGCTACCTGCTTTGATGGCATGGTTCAAGTAGGCTTGGATATCATCGGCTGCCAGGGCATTCTCTCTGCTATAGGCAGACAGGGAAAATAGGCGCAATCTTTTGGCCTCCAATTGCTTCATCATTTCCAGCCTATCTTGGACAAATAGGTATTGATTGAAACAATGGCTGCAAGGTAAAAGACTGGCAATAGGAGCGGTATATCCTACTATGAAATTGCTGTTGTCTGTACTGTAAGCCTCATGGGTAGCACTGCTGGCAATTTGATTGGGAAGCAGTTGGGAATCAGCAATGGAGAACATGATAGGATACTTTCCAGCAATGTTCCAATCAGGATAAAACTGCAAGTCAGCGATCATGCTTGAGCCTTTGTTTTGGTTAAGGTTCAGTACGGCCTCTATGGGACTTTGCTCAGCAGTAAGTGCTTCACCACCTATCCTTTGGATGCCAATCCCTGCATCTTCCAAGAGTTGACAGCATTGACCAATTACCGTTTCCAATTCTTCCACAGCGGAAGGCATGGCCAGCTCTTTTGGGATAAGGTTTTTCCTCAACAGGTTTGACAAGGAAGAGTCCAGTAGTTTGGCTTCAGGATTTCTTTTGGTCAGCATAAGCAGGGATCGGTGTTTGAGTCCTGGCCTTTCATGAAAAAACAATTCACTGGCATTATCCAAAAAGTTGCTTTGCTCTGCCAAAGATGCTTTATAGCTAAAGTGGGTAAACCAATCTTGCTTGTGAAAGATGTACCCACTTGGCAGGAGCTTGATCGCCTTTACAAAAGCTTCTTGGATGGCATCATGTTGGGCTTGCCCAAGGGTAAACACTTCTGGCAGCGATAAGCTAAAACAGGCCGTTAGGTCTGCCTGCTTAGAAATAATCAGGTCTTGTGCTACTGCATAGATGGGAAATAGCGCTTCCATTTCCCTGCTTTCTTTTTGACTGATCATGATGATTTGTTGATGCTTCTTAGTGATTTGAGGTAATTCCTATCTCTAATTTTCAAAGCCATGGGTATTTGCTTTGCAGCGAGTTGCTTCATCAAGCCATGTTGGCCAAAGGTTTTGTTGAGTTTAAAAACCTTTTGATAGATACCCATGATCAGGGCAATGCAAATCCCTGCATTGAGCAACATGGGTATGCCGATGAAATACAGACAGGTAAAAAGGGCAAGATCCAAGAGCAATCCAATGCCCAGGTATGCGACATACTGGGCTTGGAAGCCCTTGAACTCCAGTGGTCTATTTACGCCCTTAATGATTGGATATGACTTGCTCATGGCTTACCCGAAGAAGCTTGTCAAAACGGTGGCAACGATCACCAGAAACACACAGCTACCAAACCAAGCAGCTGCAACCTTTCCAGTGTCAGGTTCCCCAGAATTCCATTTGTTGAATACTTTGACAGCACCAATCAATCCTACGATTGCACCAATGGCATACATGAGGTTTACGCCAGATTGGAAGTAACTTCGAACTTGCTGGGTGGCCGCATTGATTCCAGAGTTACCATCCTGAGCCCATAGGCCATAGGGAAAGAGCAAGCATGCCAAGGCCAAAAGCCCGATCAAGCCTTTAAATCGAATAGAACCAAAGCCTATTGTATTTTTTGTCTTCATGATATGTTAGTTTGATTTTTGGTTTTCATGAGTTGTTGTCTATGGATTTTATCTTTCCATACTTGATCCAAATCCACTGCTTTTCTATAGGGTTCTTGCTTTAGCCACACCGTGTTGTCGAGGGCATTTGCTGCTTGCACCTTTTGGTCAGCACGAAGCTTTTCCACCAAAGCCAACCATTCCCGGTATTCCAAAAAGGCTTGGGTCAAGTTGTTTGAAGCAGCTCCTTTACTTCCAGCAAAATTCTTCCTCCAGATATGCATGGCTTCCGCTCGAAAACAAAGGGGAATCAAGATGATGTAATAGCCAAGCGTCAGCAGCAAGATTAACAGATAAAGGTTATGGTAAGTCAAGAATTCCTTCATATCCATCGATTGATCATTTTGTAATCTAGGATTCAAAGATTGGAAGGATAAAAATTTAATATTCACCTCTTTATCCCAAGTTGGTGAAAAAAAATATAGATACAAACATGTAAAAACGAGGCCTAAGCTTAAATACCCAAGGCTAAGAAAAAGTAAACCCCCAAACTATTGAACGAATAGGGTGGGGGAATACCAATTTAACCATAACAAAATCAAAAAAATGAAAATCAATTTATCGAGCTTAAGCCTTCAAAGCCCTTCACTTTCTTCCATCCATTGGATAAGCCTTTCTTGCATGGTATCCAGAAAGACAGTCCTGCTTTTTTTCCTAAACCTGATCTCTTGAAAGGTCCTGTAATAGTCAGTAAGTTGTTTGTCGAAAAGCAGGCCAATGGTATTGGCTATTTCTTTGATATCAGCTGTACCATTGTTAAAGACCCCTGAAGCTTTAAGGGCATAGATCAACTCAATCAACTGCACTTTGGGAGCAGTCCAACGAAGCTTCCTGCTGCGCTCACCGCCAAGTATTTCCTGTTTTTCCAATTCCTTGATTTCTACTTTAAGCAAGTCAATCAATTGAACCCAGGCATAGGCTTTACCCAACATATAGCTGTGGAGGGTATCGTATTTAGGGTTCACCAAAAGAATATCCCTGTACGGCCGAAACTTGGACATGTCAGCATTGCGCAAGAAATAAATGTTATCCATGTTATTTTCTTGCAATAAGGCATATTGGTAAATGTCTCTTTTTTGATCCAGGGCCATAGAAAGCCGTCGGATTGCTTTGTTGTAGTGATGCTTGATGCTCTTTTTTCTTCCCACAGGCTTCTTAGATTCTATAAAGAAGTACTCAGCATAAAAAATCGTTTTCTGAAGTAATTGTGGATTAATGTGTTTGAAGAACTCAATTTCTTCGGCTTCACTTTCAAAGGTGTACTTGTCAAGGTAATTCCTAAGCTTTACTACGGCCACCTCAGAAAGGTGAAAAGCTTGTTCCAACTGTTGCAATTTGTTGCCATCTTCAAAAGACAGCATGTCCAATTCTTTTTCTAGATTTTTAATCAAATCTTCTGTATACCCTCGTAACATAATTGTAGATTTTAGTTCATAAATTCACTTTATATTTCACCTCATATCAAACCGATCAGTTCAACATGCCTTATTGTTTAATTCAATCGTTCTTGTAACAGTACTTGCTTGGCTTTTTCAGGCAAATATCTTTTGGTATCCTCTACAGACCAGGTTAATGCACCACTGACCTGAAATTTCAAGTTTTTGATCAAGCTAAGCAATACCCTGTTCTCTGGCCGGTATTGCTCAAAGTAGCTACTCATTTTGATTTCAAAGGTCTGAAGCACTTGGTTATGCCTTTGAAGCAGGCTGTCTATGGCCTGCGTTCTGGTATATTTTTGGTGATGCATCAGTAAGGCAACCCAATTGTGAAAATCACTGATGGCATGTTCTTTTTGATAAGACAGGATATCATTGCTGATATAGATCATTTCAGCAGCCAACTTTCTAAGTACTGCTAGCTGTTTCCAAGCCTCTAGAAGCTTTTCTTGCTCACATTCCACTCCTAATGGAATTAATTCCAGGGCTAAGTTCCCACCAGAAAAGTAAGGCCGTTCCTTTAAGTATTCATCTAAGTTGGGAATGATTTGGTAGGCTTTGTTTTTGGCTTCCCAGATGTTGCTTTCTATGTATTTCAGCAGCTGATCTATCAAAACGTCCTTGAATCCATATGCATGCAATTTTCCAAATTCCTCCCATAAGGAGATAAATGCTATTTGAAAGGGATTATAGTGCTCAGAATTATCCCAAGACTCTTCATGCATGATGGCATTTACAAATCCATGTATGAAATTCCAAAACTTCAGTTTCTCCACTCCTTTAAGCTGATCGGTATAATCATCCATGAGGAAGAGCCAGGCAAATAATTCCCCAATCCAGATGGCTTTATGCATTGGCGCCTCTGGATAAAGTCTCAATGCCAAATAGGTCATTTTATAGGTTCTGAACTTCTTGATATGAGCAGCATTCACCAGCAGTTTATTCTCTTTGAGCCATTTGATTACCTTATTGGTGATGTATTCAGGCTCATGATGCAAAGCAGAATAAAAGGGATAGTTCAATATTTCTCCCATTTTCACCTTTGCCAATGGTGAATCTTTGATTTGGTACATGTATTTGTTGTACCTGCTTATCGTTCTTTTGTCCAACTGAAACAATTGAGCGAGCAAGTCATGGCTCAGCACATCATAGAAGCCTTTGAAGTATTTGTTGAGTAAAGCATAGGCATCCCGATAGTGTTTTTGAGAGATCATCAACCAGAGTTCATCTGCCTCTTTGGCTTTCTGCAACAATACTTCCGACAGTTTTTCAAATGCTGGAATCTTTTGGAGAATTTGTTTTTCTTGTTGTCTGGATACTTTGACCAATATGCTTTTTGATATGGTCTTCAATTCAAAATGACTGGGTCTTCCTGACTGATAGGCTAAGCGATCATAGACCACATGTCCTTCGAGAAACAACCTGCTTAACCTTCCTTCATGCTCAAATGCCAACAAACCAGTGAGTAGGTAATAGGCATTGTCTTCCAAGGTATGAGAAGGACGAACAAGTTGTTTTTTGTCAATATGCAAAACCTCTAAATGTGTCAACAGTTGCTCATAAGCCTCTATTGGAACCTGATCCAATGGATCAAGCTTGGATTTTAATAGCCGAATAATATCTTTCTGTTTCATACGCATCTTTTATGTTTTAACGGTTGTAAAAATCAGCAAACAAGCTTATAGACCTGATTATTAAGGTTATACAAATCAGGGTGGTTAAAAATAAATTCTCAAATAAGTAGGATAATAAAAATCAAAAAATCAAGAAAACAATCCATTAATTACTGAATTAATAAAAAATATGGACATTTACCCTAATAAAAACTAATAAAAACACAATATCATATAGTTTTAGTGATATTAATGCAGTTTAAGAACTAAAATTAGCGCATTTAAATTCCCCATTTAATTTAGATATTGGATTAAAGACAAAAACATCTCAAAAATCAAAACAGGAGGTAACCTTCTTTACAGGTCAAATCCAACATATGTAGCTTTAACTTTATTCTATCAGATCATAATATTCAATCAAAAAGTAATCATACTTTCAGCTTGTGAAAAACAAGAAGTAAGGTTTTCAAAAAGCCTCACCTTTTACTTTTACAATATTTGCAATACTGGTTTTAAAGATATAAGCTAAATCTTTGTTGGATAGGTAAGACAGTTCTTCACTATAATTTGATTTAAGTTTTCTCAAACCTTCATCAATAGGAAGCTCTTTCAGTTTACTCCACGATACTGAATCTTCATACATTAACCTATTGATTTTACTAGCCAATTCAAAAAACATAGGATGTTCTTGAAGTAAGGTGTTTTCTTTTTCTCTGGATAATTCAAAAGTACTCACATAAGTGATGGCTTTGATATATGATTGGGATTTCTTTTGATGGAAAAATGCATCCATGTCAGAGGCTATTTTTCCTGGGCCAAAAATTCTAACTCTATAATCTCTTCCAGAGGTTGCGGGCCATTGCTCAGCAACCCAGCCTTTATTCACGTAACGTGCATTTAGCTCATACTCTCCCATACTCCTGATGATTTCACCTTTTTTATATATCCTTATGTTGATATAGGGGAGGAGTGATTCGTAGTCTTCCTCGTTCAGGCTTATCAGGTGATCAAAGTCCTTTTTCAATGTTTTTGTCCATTTAAATTTTCTCATGTGTGTACATATAAAATGGTTCAAGAGCATCTCTAAAATTCATAACCAGTCCTTATAACCAAGTTTTAAATTCAAATTGAATATTGGATTGTCCAAATAATCAGGCAATTAATTGCTATCATTTACCGAATAAACTTCCATTAATACCTTATTTGGAAAATGATAGCATTCCTACTGATGATACGTTTCCAGAAAGTTGTCCTATAAATCACACACTTTTTTAAACCAAGATCAAAGCCATATAGCCAAAAAGGAATAAATCATAGGTAATTTCTATATATACGAAAAAATCGGGGTAAAAGCAAGATTTTTCCTTGCGTTTACCAAATAAACTTCACGTTGAACTTATTTAGGAAATCATAAAAATTAACCACAAGATAATTTTTCAGCCATTTCAATAACCCTTAAATTCAATCATTGACAAACAAAAAATCAGGTGAATTATCCAGTTAAATATTACATAAGATAGCATAAAAATGTTTCGCTACGGATATTATATGGTCTTAAGAAAATGGATAGCCCATATCATCCTTTGGACACTTATAGTTATGTGGACTTACACTGGGGTAGGGAAGTTGGTGGCTTACCAGAACTTTCGGGGAGCAATCCTCAACCAGCCATTTCCCAATGCCATAGGAGCGTATGTCAGTATCATCGTTCCCTTACTTGAAGTGCTGTTGGCCATTTTACTTATCAACTTAAAGACAAGAGTATTGGGTTTTATGGGATCGATAGCAATGATGAGTGCCTTTACTACTTATGTTGGACTGGTATGGGTAGAGGCATTTGAAAGGGTTCCGTGTGGTTGCGCTGGTATCCTTGAGTCTGTAGGCTGGGAAGTTCACTTCTATATTAACCTGAGTTTATTGCTACTAGCTATGATAGGGTTGCTGATAGCGAATGAAAAATGAAGAAAAAAAACTAAGAACAAAAATAGAAATATCATAAAGATACTGTTTGATTCTAAGGGGGTGATGAACTGTGTTTGGATCCACATCGCAACCTGGCAGCAGTAAGGGGAAAGCCGAAAACCCTTTTAAGAGTAGGCACTCTAACCACAAACGTTTTTACTGTCTTTTTTGATTGTCAAAAAAAGGAGAACATGATGAATACAATAAAAAACCGAGTACCCTTGTTAGTTTTTATACTAACCGTGTTTGCGGCATTCGCATTTAATATGCCGAACAATTCACCATTTCAAAACGAATTCGGGTCTCCCGATGGTAGTGAGTGGTATGATGTTACTTCAGCTCAGCTTGGTCAAGACTACTTATGTGTAGAAGATGAAGAGGCTCAACATTGTACTTATGACCAACCTTCTTCCACGATGAGTAATCCAATCGGAGACATCGAGAGAAGATTTGTTTTGTTAAATGAAGATTTAGAACCAATTGAATTGTAGTTTTTCATAATTTATTAGTTATGGTAAAGAGGCTGCAATTTTTGCAGCCTCTTTCTTTCTTAATTGAATGCTTGTTCTCTCGGTGGGATTGGAAAAATGTATCTTGATGAATTTGGATCAAGGGTATATTCTACGCCATCAATTTCTCTTTTCAATATTTTTTGAAATCTTTCATCTAAATTTATCCTTCGAAGATCAGACCATCTCAAACCTCTAAATACCAATTCTTTTCTTCTTTCATCAATAATTTTCCCAAGCAAAACATCTATTTCACTGGTTTCAAATACCTCGAATCCAGGTAAATGTCTTTTTATTAAAAGTGTGTTGAGATCAGTAATCGCTCCTTGCATATCTCCAAGTCTTGCCTTGCTTTCTGAGCTGATTAGGTAAATCTCGTTGAAAGCTAAACCACAGAAGGTCTCGAAATTACCTGCATAGCTTCCAGTGAAATTGATATTTCCATTCGCACGAATGGTAAAAAAAAGGTCTTTTCTTAAATCATCAACTGCATAGGAGCCATAAAGCGTTGGTTCTATTAATGTAGTTGGGACAACATTTAAGGTGTATTGTAACATTACGGCGTGAAAGATTACCTCCTCATTAAATTGAGCAAAGGGATTAATTCGGTTTTCAATTTCATTATAATCCATTAAGCTATGAGGATATTGTAAAGTTTGATCAGCGTAAAACAAAGCAAGCTCATATTCTTCCATGGATAAATAAATCCTTGCCAGCAATGATTTCACCATAAGTTTCGTAGGTCGTGTTCGGTACTGAGAGGTTTCTGGTAATAATTCCAATGCCATTGCTAAATCATCCATTATTTGCTCGTAGACTTCATTAACAGTGCCCATGGTGAAAGGAACTTCAATACCGGGTACCTGTTTCATAGGGATGCTATAATCCTCATTTGCACTTAATGGAGATGAATATGCAGGTAAAAAGACTTGTGATAAATTGTAATATCCCCAAGCCCTAAAGAAGTAGGCTGCTCCTCTAATTGCAGCCTCTCTGGGAGCGTCCTTATCTTGAATTCTTTCAAGTTCATCCAAAACAACATTAGCATAAAAGACTTGCTTATAAGGCCAACTCCATTCCGAAACAGTTTCATCTGGACTGAAGGGGCTTTCTTGCCATAGATAAGCATTTCTTTGCCATTGAGGAGTATATACAGCAAGACCTGCCAAGGTTGTTACATAATCATCCGCACAAATTAAAGGAAGTGTAAGTCCTCTATTTAAATCTGCATGGTTATCTAAGATTGCTTCTAGTGCATCTAAAGAATTAGGCACAACAATATCTTTTGTAGGCTTTTCATCCAGAAATCCTTCACATCCCATTAGGGATAAAATAAAGAATACTGATATAGCGAATATGATCTGATGATATTTTTTCATTGCATAAATTATTTAATTATGAAGTATAGATTTAAGCTTATCGCTGAATACAAGTTTCGTATGCTGAGAGTCATTTATAAATCAAGTCTAAGTCCGAAAGCAATACTTCTTAGGGGCCTACTGGATCTGAAATCTGGGTCTAGCACATCATCACTAGCTTTCCACAGTATACCTATATTGTTAATGTAGCTATAGACTTCAGCTCTTTTGAAGGGTAAGTAGGGGAAAGTCTTTTTATCAAGAACATAGGATATTCTAACATCTTGAAACCTGATGTGGTCTCCTGGTTCTACAAGTGCAGCTGAAAACTGGTAGAAGGTTTGTCTTTGGTTATTGATTGCATTGGGAATCCCAGGGATATTGGTTGTTGTTTCATCTCCTGGACTCTGCCATCTATTGATGTAGTCGCCATGGCCGATTACTCCTGAAAGCAAAGAATTGTAGTTGATCGACTCTCTTCTATAATAATACCCCAATCGGTAACTGATATTCATAGAAAGCGAGAATCCTTTATAACGAAAGGTATTTCTCAATGCTCCAAAATGTGTTGGCCTTGCAGAGCCATGAAAGACAAGGTCATCTGCCGATGTTGCTCCAATGATACCACTGTAGTTTGTGCTAGGTTCGCCATCCAAAAAACCCATGGGTTGCCCATTAGTGGGATCTAAACCTGCCCATTCATATGAATAGACAGAGATAAGGGGTCTACCTTCCAAGGGGACAATAGTACCAGATGAGCTGCCCAAGTAATTAGCTACGGAAGTTGTCACCTGATATGAAACTACTTCATCACTGACATGACTATACATGAAGTCTGACTTCCATTCAAAATCTCTGTTCTTAACATTCACACCAGATAATGACACATCAACACCTTTTGTTCTTGTATCAGCAAAGTTTCCACGTACCCTTGATTGACCTGATGCAGCTGGAAAAGGAGCGTCCCCAATCAAATCAATCCCAGTCTTTGTATACATTTCTACGCTGCCATAAAGTCTTCCCTCTTTGGTCTCAAAATCTAAGGCAATGTTTGAAATTTTCATTCTTTCCCATCTTAGATCAGGGTTTGGGGGATTGATGATTTGAGCATAGGGCACACCTGGAATTAGGAGGTTTCTACTTACAAAAGCTGCCGTAGTAAATGCGCTCAAGCTTCTATCTATATTCCCATTATAACCATAAGTGTATTTTAATTTCAAGTAGGGTAGAAAGCCAAAATTATAGAACTTCATATTACTCAATGTCCAACCTGCACCAGCAGACCAAAGGGGAACCCCTCTCATATTGGTTTCCACCCCAAATAGATTAGATTGGTCTTTTCTGGTACTAAGGGATAACTGAAAAGTGTTGTCTAAGGAATATGTTGCATTTACATAGTAGGATAAAAACCGATCTATTATTCCTCTGTGCCCCATTCCAGCTGGTATAGCATTCGTTGCAGATGGATTGACATAGCTTCTGAAGAGGGTAGTGTAATCCACTGGCGTGCTTATGCCAATGGCATCATCATACCCGTAATAGGTTGTATTATTGATTTCCGTTTGACCTTCTTTGATTTCATAACCACCTACAGCATTGATATCATGCCTACCTTTGATATTTTTTGAATACCTTAATTGTCCTCTTAGATTATTGCTGTAGGCATTTGTAATTCCTAGCCCCAACCTTCCACCAACAGGTATGGGTCTGGACAATGTTCCATCTGGCAATACTTGAGTATACGTGTTGATCAGGTTCCGCATTTCATAGGATGCTAAAGGCAGGAGATTTCTATTTAAGGCATCATTTTGCCAATACTGATGTTGTATTTCAGCATTTAGTCCAGGGATGATTTCATATCCTAATGAAGTATTGATTCGATAATCTGTGTTTTTGGACGTATTATCTAGGATACCTATTTCTTGTAACGGAACATAATTCCAATCCAGCAACCCCATGCCTGCTTGAGATGCTATATACCTTTGACTATGTATGCCTGTTATCGGAAGAGGGTTACCTGCTTGATCTGCAAGTTGATCATATGCATATCCACTGGGTGTCCCTGTATGCGAATAAGTACTCCCGTGAACAATGTAAGCTCCAATATTAACTTGAAGCTTATTGTTAAGAAACTTCCAGTTATTTCTTGCATTAAGGGTTATCCTATCGCTACCATTATCTCTTATCGAAGAGGTGTTATTATCATATCCTGCCGAAAAAATATAGCGATGTTGCTGAGAGCCTCCGCTAACTTCTGCTGAATATTGTTGGTTAATGCTGTTTTGATAATAATAGTGCTCTAAATCCCTTCTTAAATCTCTATTTCTAAAGGCATCTATTCTTGCATTGAGTTCATTTTCACTAAGTAATCCATCTCTATGGGCTATTAGTGATTCAACCATAGGAGATAATCGTGGTCTTGTGGCAGCGTTTTCCTGGTTATTATAATATCCTTGTTGAAATAGATTCCTTTCCACATCAATGAAGTCACCTATTGGCATTCTTGGACGATAATATAAATCAGGAACTTCTGTTATCGTAATATTAGCGTTGACTGAAACTGAAATCGGCTGATTGATTCTTCCTAGTTTTGTTGTAATAACAATCACACCATTGCCAGCTCTTGCACCCCAGATAGAGGCTGCTGCTGCATCTCGAAGCACTGTGATAGACTCTACATCATTTGGATTAATGCTTTCTAATGGGCCATCATATGGAAAATTATCAATGATTATCAATGGTTGTGTGTTGGCAAACAAGGTTCCTCTTCCTCTTATACTGATGGGATCAGAGCCATCACTCGGCGTCCTGTTGAAAATCAAGCCAGGTGTAACATCTTCTAGTCTATCCAAAATGTTTGTACTGATTCTTCTATTCACTAATTCATTCTCAATCTGCACAAATGAACCTGTTGCCCTTTCTTTTGGTAGTTGCTGGTAACCTGTAGATACAATTTCTACCGCATCGAGTGACATCCCATCTTCATTCATGGTAATGATTAGATCTTCGGCTATGGGTACGACGATGTCAAGAAACTTCGATTCATAGCCTAAGTATTTGATTTCTAACCGAACTTCCCCTGCTGGTAGTTTGAAGACAAACTTTCCTTCCGAATCAGTGATGGTAGCTTCTTCTTTATCCCCAAACAGGATTATTGCTCCTGGAAGTACCTGCTTACTTTCTCCTGTGAGTACAACTCCTTTGACGGAGAAAGTTTCCTCCTGCTGTGCCCAGGTGGAAAATGAGGTCATAAAACATAATAACATCAATATTTGTAAAATTCTATTATTCATAACTGTCGATTTATTTCATGGATTTATTTTCTGGATCACCTGCTATCAGGGCTTTATTTATGAGCTCTTCTAATTCATCTACTGACTTTGGAAGGTTACCTGCCCTATAGAGATTTCCTTGTTTATCTAATAGGATCTGGGAAGGAAAGGCATTGATGTGGTAATGGCTTAACAGTTCTTCTCGTTGCTCACCTATATAAAGGTTGATTGCCTCTGGTGAAGTATATCTGCCAGTTTCAACACTTTTCTCCCAGGTACTTTTATTTCTATCTACATTGATAGAGACAAATACCACCTCTTGATTATCCTTCAATTTGGTCTCAAGCGGTTTGATTGAGTTTTCATAAAAATTTATGCATGCTTTACAACCTGTGAACCAAAAGTCAATGAATACCGCTTTGTTTTTCAATTCACTTATAAAAAATGGTTCTCCTTGCTGATTTACTAACCATACATCTTTAAAAGGAGCACCTTTTTGCTTACTTCTTAGCAATGATGTCAATTCATCAATTACCCATTGTTCTGACAATTGTCCTAAAACTGATGATAATCGGGTATCCATATCTCCTATGTTTCGGTGATATTTGACATAGAATTTGGCTACTAAAATGTCCTTTATTGGTGAAGGATAAGTTAACAACAAGCTATCTAGTGGTCCCTCCCTCATCTTGTAATTTGATTTGACAATTTCCAACAAGTAGTTGAGGTATTCTGATGACTGTACCATTATGGGGACTGGAAATAAGTCCTTGTGGAGCGATTGGATATCCTTTTCATAAATTTCTTTGAAACCATCATGTTTTGTAGCTAACCTATTGAATGCCGCTAATTTCATTTGTTGTACTTCTCCAGTCAGGTCTGCTTGGAGAAGAAGGAAAAAGTCAGGTGGGATTAAGTCCTTATAGTTTTCTATCACCCTAAATCCGGGATGGTCAAGCACTTTTTGTTCAAACTTTTCTTTCACCAAGTTCAATTTATCATCGGTAGTCTGAATGAACTTCATGAGTTTGTGCAAGTCGTCATCAGCATTATCCTTGGCTAAATGGTAAAGCTCTTTATTGTTTCCATGCGATAACAAAGCTGTTTGATCAGCAGTGAACATTACAGGCTGTAATGATTTATGGTAGCTGTCTTTTGCCACTGCAAGTTCATGTTGGCACCTGTAACTTGCTGCATCTGGACCTAGGAACAAAACCTTCAGGTGATCCATGTCGAAGACAACCTTCACAGTATCTCTTGGGAAAACATGGAATCTATCCCAAAGCAATCTCTTACCCTCACTTATACTTAGGTATGCTTTTTCTTTTAATGGAGGGGTGGTCAAGTTGTAGGTAGATGATCCTAAGGTCCCAGCAAAAACATTCCCCTCTGATGGCTCTACCAGTAAGACTTCAGGCTCTGGAATTCCTGTATCTCTATCTAAGTAATGTTCCCAAATCGTCATTTTTATGGCCGATACAGGATTTCTGCTTTTGATTTCAACATAGATGACAGCTGGCTCGCCAAAACCTTCGGAAAGGACAGGATCCATTTTCTCCTGACCATACAGCAAAGGCAGGAAAAAAAAGGAATAAAGCGGTATAATCAGTATTGTAAATTGCTTTTTCATATTGATGAGTTAGTGATCTTTTAAAGCATGAGAAATTGATTCAGTAGTGAGACTTTCACCTTTGATGATGATAATCTCTATAAGTGGTCGATCGACACAAATAGTCTCTATAGGAATAGATGTCTCCATTAGCATATTGGGGTTTAGAAGTGTTAAATGTTAAGTGTTAAATCGTTAAGTTTTCAAGCGGACTAATCTTGTCTTCCCTATTTGTACTAGGACAGACTTTCATACTTACACATCTTGAGTCTTGTATCTTGTATCTTGAGTCTACAAAAAGTCCTGGCAGTACGGGCATGGCGTATGAGGTTCGCCACAAACCCAGTTTAGCATCACTTGGTTTATTGTTAAACATATACCCCGTAGCTGCGCAGGCTTTTAATTTTAGATTGCAGAATTAAGATTTTAGAACTTGGCCCGATCTTCTGGATTTTGGGTTTTTAGGGTTAATACGTTAAGCGTTAAATCGTTAAAGGTTCAGTCCTCAATATCCATTAGGACAGTGTTCTATACTTTACAATTTTTCTCAGTCTCGCTTCCCCGAAAATCGACGAGGCAGGCTTCTTATCTCTCGCATCTCGCTTCTCGTCTCTCCTCAAAAGACCAACCATCATCCTTATCACCATGCGTCTCCTACTTGGTACTTAGTACTTGGTACTTGGTACTTAGTACACACAAAGCATACTCCTCCCAGCAAGGAAAAAGACTGTGTTTTTTCCAAAGGGATGCAGAAACAAGTAAGTGCTTCTAGCGGCTAAGAAGATGGGGTTATAGACTTTCCGATGCTGCTCCTGCAGTAGCGATGGGATCGGAAAGGTGCAAGGATATCCATGGCGTATCGACCTTGGAAAAACGTATCTGAGTAGATGCCTTGTCTCGCATTAGGTTAAAATAGGTTTAGATAGGGTTCTTTGGCTTGCGCTCAAAGAGGATATCGAAGGCTGAGGGACTATCAGACTTAGTATTTAAATCTGAATTGATAACAAAACAAAAATCCAAAAGGAAATCATCAGCAATACCAATTTTTGAAATCAGTCTAGACAAGATGGTATCTGAAGTTAAATATTCCATTGGTTAAGATTTATGTATGGAACGTCATAATAAAAATCTACACCAAAAAATATGGCGTGGATCTTTACACAATTGTCTAAGAGGTACTGGTATACCTTGGAGAACAATTAAGTATAAAGCCCACGCCAATGGCGTGAGCAATTTACACTTATTTATCTCATTCTCCATTTGAAATTACCAGTTTCCTTAGATGAGACGTTTTAAGTGCAAATGCTTTCGTATTTTTCGAAGTATTCGCAACAAATAATAGTTATACTAAAATTTGATATGTTAAATATAACACAACTTTTTAAATACTCCTAATTAGGAGTAATATTTTTTTACTTAGTTTTTCTATTTGCCATTATGGCGAAGAGAAAGAAAGAACTTACTGATAAAGAAAATGAACTGCTAAAAGCAATAGGTGCAGAACTTGAAAAGTTGAGAAAGAATTCGGGCTACACTAACTACGAAAACTTTGCATTCGAAAAAGGTATAAATAGATCTCAATACGGAAAATATGAAGCTGGAAATGTTGATATTCAAATAACCACATTATTAAAAATTTTAGGGAAATTCGATGGAATGACTCTTCATAAATTTTTCAAGAAAATAGACTTTTAATAACCAATGAGACATTCCCATTGAACGGAACAAGGTTATTTCCACTATAATAGAGGAAAGCGCCCTAAATAAGAATGCTTTCCTCTATAAAGGAAAGCAAAATGTTACCAGCAAGGCTATGACGACAACGACTAACGAAAATATGACAAGAAATATTCAAGACATTGCACCTTTATTGGCTGACCATTTTGTGGACATTGAAGGTGACGCAACGACTTTTGAAGAGAATAATAAATTGGTTGCAGATAATGCACAACGACTTGGACTTTATCACAAGTATTTAGGACTGCTTCACGACAGTTGGTTTATAAAGACAAATATCACTGCTGACAAATTCTCAATTACTCTCAACGACTTTACAACTCACGTTTTTTCAGACGTAATCGTTGACAAGAAAAAAATAAAAATTGACCACGACAAACTCGTTTTTCCAATACAAGTTGACTTTGAGACAACGAACTTGACATTCAACACAGTGGACGAAGACGGTAACATTCAAAGAATTGAACCAACAACTATAGACGAATACCTTTACGAGCAAATTATTTCAATTGACAACGAAAAAATAGAAATCGGTTTAGTCGTTTGGAAGAACGGAATTAAAAAGAAACCTGGACAACACATTCTTATTTTAATGACTGTAAAAAATATTATCCTGACAGAATTGCAAGACAATGCTTGGACAGAAATATTTGGAAACGCTTACGACAACTATTACAAGTATTTTAAAGCCCAACTTGACACTGGAAGGTATTTATCCGACCAATCAATTTGTTATGAATTATATGACGAATATGAAGGACAACTTAACGGCTGAAGGAAGAAGCCCAGCTGGTAACAGGCGTTTGGCTCAATGGCGGGTGTCGTGGTTAATTGAACATTCTTCCTCGCATCAACTTTTGTGGTGTATTGACAGTTTTGTGCTCCGAAATCCGCCACTGCGCCAAGCGCCAAAACGTTAGCGGGCATTGTAGAACGACACAACTCACAAATCAAGACAGCCAAGATTGACAATTGAGACAAAAATATATTACCCCAAAACTAAAAAGGACTGGAGATTATGGTTAGAACAGCATCACCAATCAGAACAATCTGTTTGGCTTGTTTATTATACAAAAAAATCTAATAAGCCTACAATAAGTTGGAGTGATGCAGTTGATGTTGCCTTATGCTTTGGTTGGATAGACAGTAAAAAAGTAAAAATAGACGAAGAAACCTCACATCAATTTTTTAGTAAACGCAAACCCAAAAGTACTTGGTCAAAAATCAATAAGGAAAAAATTAAAAAACTGACAGAGCAAGGCTTAATGACAGAAGAAGGGTATAAAAGCATAGAAATTGCGAAAGAAAACGGCTCGTGGACAATTTTGGACGAAGTGGAAGAGTTGATAATTCCTGAAGATTTAGAGCAAATGTTTCTAAAATATCCGGGGTCAAAAGACTTTTTTCTAAGTGTAAGCAAATCGGTTAGAAAAATGATGTTACAGTGGATAGTCCTTGCCAAAAGACCAGAAACCAGACAAAATCGCATTATTGAAATTGTGGAGAACGCTTCGCAAAATCGCAAACCTAAACATATGAGATAAAAACGAATCATCCCATTAACAATGAGCATTATGAGAACAAAACGCTTACGGCTTAAAATCAAAATAGATGGACGCAGACATACATAAACTTTACGAATCGGACTTTTATCAAATTCTTGACTTCAAATGCAGGTGTAAAGATTGCGGAACTTCTAAACCAGAGTATAGCTCATCATTTAGCATCAGCTTTGTAAGGAAAGGTAATTTTCTTTTTAATGTGTTTAGAAATTCATTAGACTCTTATACAGGTTGTGTATTAATCACAAAACCAGGGTATGAAAGAACGGTTACCCATACACATTCTATTCCTGACGAATGCACCATTCTTGACTTCAAAAATGATTTTTATGAAGAAATCAAACAAACATACTCTGTAGTAAAATTTCTATTTAACAATGATGCTCACTCAACTTTAATAAAGATAGATGTTGCAGCCGAAGTACTTCATAACGCAGTATTGTCCAATGTACTGACGAGAAACACTGAAAGACTAAATATGGACAGTATTGTACTTGAAATAGTAGAAAACGTATTTGGGATACTTGATAATCATAACCAAGATTCACAACTTCCGTCAAGGCTAAAAAAATATCATTTGACCACAGTAGAGATTGCAAAGGAATATATGTTACAGAATTACCAAAATGATATTTCACTTACGCAGTTGGCACAACATTGTAACATCAGTCCTTTTCATTTCAGTAGAATATTCAAAAAAATTACTTCCTATTCCCCCTATCAATTTCTCGCATCAGTGAGGCTAAAAAATGCTGAAATGATGATAAAAGCCACAACAAGTCCAATATTTGAAATCGCATATCAATCAGGATTCAATAGTGTTGAACATTTTACAAATTCATTTACTCAAAAATTCGGTACTACACCCACAAGTTATAGAAAAATAATTCAATCATAAAAAGAGCAAGATTCCTTAAGTGATACTTTTTTCTTGCCTTTAGCTTTGCAGCAAACATTAAACATAAAAAAAAATGAAAGAAAAATTATTAACCATTCTTGAGAATTCAAGAAATTACACACTTGCAGTTGCCAATGCAATGCCTGAAGCAAAGTTTAGCTTCAAATTGGTGAATGAAAGCTGGGAATTTGGCGATTTACTGAATCACATTGCATACGGCATCGAATGGTGGGACGCTCATATTATTAGAAAAATTGAAACAGAGTGGAATCCACCAATGACACCCAAAACCAAAGATGAACTTTTAAAATACATCGACAAGTCCTTTGGCATTTTGAAAGACACTTTACAGAAAAGTGAAATGACTGATGAGGATATACTGGCATTCAATTCAGCATTTGACCATATTACCCATCATAGGGGTCAAGCAGTACTATTTCTTCGTCAAAATAACATTACACCACCTGAATATGCTTATTAAAAGTGTGGTTTGGCTTTATATACAGTGATAAAAAGAGAAGTTGAAAATATTCTAAACAGCAAAGGCGTTAATCCATATACAAAGAATGCAATGAATATGTTGCATTCTTTGTATTAAATAGAACTTTTAGAATTTATTTGAATTTGAGTGTTAGAACTAACAAAGCGTGATTATGACTAAAACTGTATCACAGAAAATGGGAATCAAAGAAAACTCAAGAAGCATTTTCGTCAATGCTGACCAAGAAGTTCTTGAAAATATAAAATTGCCCGTACTTGACATTCAAGAAACCCTTGAAGATGAGTTTGATTACATTCATTTATTTGTGAAAACGCAAACTGATTTTATTGAGTTTTTTCCAAAATTAAAATCACATTTAAAACCCAGTGGTATGTTGTGGGTATCTTGGCCCAAAGGTGGAAAGTTAGGGACAGACTTGAACATAAAAACTGTAATAAAATTAGGGTATGACTTTGGACTTGTAGAAAGTATTTGTTTAAGTGTTAACGATATTTGGTCTGGATTGAAATTTACCCATCCCAAAAAGGGGAAGGCGTATAATAACAGTTACGGAAAACTGAATGATAAGCACAATTTTGTAGACTAACACAGATAAGAGAAATGGTTATATTTTTTGAAAATCAAAATAAATTCAGGGATTGGCTTGAATTTAACCACAATAAGGAAACAGCGTTGGTAGTTGGTTTCTATAAAGTAAATAGCGGAAAACCATCTATGACTTGGTCTGAATCAGTTGACCAAGCTTTGTGTTTTGGTTGGATAGACGGTGTTAGAAAATCTATTGATAAGGAGAGTTACTGCATCCGTTTTACACCTCGAAAACCGAACAGTATTTGGAGCTCCATAAATATCAAGAAAATTGAAGTACTGACTAAAGCAGGTCTTATGAAGCCCGAAGGACTTCAAGCTTTTGCATTACGGAAAGAAGAAAAGTCAAATATCTATTCACACGAAAATGAAAAAGCAGAATTTCCCTCTGACTTTCTAAAACAGTTCAGGAAGAACAAAACAGCTTGGACGTTTTTTTCAAGTCAAGCACCATCCTATCAAAAAGTAATAACCCATTGGATAATGAGTGCAAAAAGAGAAGAAACAAAACAGTCACGGCTACAAAAGACCATAACTTCAAGTAAACAAAAGAAGCGATTAGACAAGTGGTAGGAAAGAACAACGACCCGCTAACATTTAGCCCACTAGAGAAAAGCCCTCGAAAAAAAGCCCTGATAGGAGAAAAAATCTATCAGGGCTTTTTGCTAGTGGTTGTTGACTGACATCCGTAGGGTGAAGGGCTTGCTAGGTGGAATAG
>NZ_JAKZGR010000030.1 GCF_022549675.1 Belliella kenyensis
GCAGAATCATTGAGGGCTACGGTGCCCAGCGTGTTTTTTTTGAGTTTTCATGATGAAAGATTTTGATATAACTAAAAATAAGCAGAATTTAGGTAAATCGCTCACCCGTAGGGTGTCAGTTCAACAGAGGCTTGGCAAAAGTGGCGAGTGCAGAGCTCCGAATGAAAATTTGTGCTAGCTTTGAAGCCAGAAGCTACTGATGAAGTTTTGTGGGTCAAGTCGCCACCTTCGCCATAGCCTCAACCGTTAGCTGCAAGGCAAAAAGACAGATATGAGAGATATTTATTCAAAGCGAAATAAAAAAGCTCCAGACCAACTTGTCTATGACAGGATTGATGAGAAATTGCGTGTTCAAATAATTAGGACATGGAAGAAATTTTTCAATCAGTATGATGAAGAAACATCAGAAAAACTTTGGGGCCAGATAAATACCGTTATCTGTGATGAACACGGAAAGCATACCCTTCTTAAAGACGACTGGTTTAGGAATAAAGAATACTACCGATGTCAAAACTACTTTGAAAATCTAGAGTCTTTAGAGAAATCTTTTGACGTTATTGAAATTGTATTCAGGGCAATTTCCAAGATTCCTGAATTCGTCAATCAGAGAATAACTTACAGTCCAGAAGAAATTGTAAAAGAGCTAAACGAAAGATTTCGTGAAAATGACTTTGGTTTTGAGTTCACTAAGGGTCGAATGGTGAGAGTGGACAATAAACTTCTCCACAAGGACATATTGAATCAAGTCATCCAACTAACTAATGAACGTTTGTTCATAAATGCGAATGAAGAGTTTCTATCAGCTTTAGACCACTTAAGGCATAGAAGAAACAAAGAAGCTTTGAATGATAGTTTGAAATCTTTCGAATCGACCATGAAAATAATCATTCACGAAATGGGATGGGGTTATGATGAAAGAGACACAGCCAGTAAATTGATTCAAAAATGCCTAGAGAACGAACTGATACCAAAATCTCTTCAAAGTCAATTTTCTGCATTAAGAACAACTCTTGAAGCAGGTATACCGACAATTCGGAATAAGAATAGCGGACATGGACAAGGACCAAAGAAAATTGTCGTTCCCGACAGCTTAGCAACCTATTCAATTTACATGACTGGTACTTGTATTAATTATCTAATTGAATTATATAGAGAAAGAAGCTCAACTGCTAATCGTTAGCTGCAACCCAATGACACGATGAAATATAAACCGACACCATTAAATATAACTTGCGGAATTCTTATTGGACTTTCCGCTTATGGTGCAATTTTTCCAGGACCAATGGGTTTCGGTTATCTTTTACAATTTTATCTTCTTCCAATTGCATTTTTAGGACTTGGGTTTGATTATTTAGGACAAAGGAAAATCAAAAGTTATTCGAGATTATTCCTAATCGAAATTGGAACTTTAACCATCATATCATTTGGATTTGCTTGGCAAGAAAGAACCAAGACTTACATCATTTCCGACAAAAGAGAATTTGAGTTTGTGGTTACAATCTATGATGTAAAAAACTCAGGAGAATTACCTGTGAACTTTTTTACATGGAACTATGAAAAAGAAATTCCAGATAATGGAATTCTATTGACCTCAAACAGAATTAATACGGACTTACCCAAAACGGAGATGTTTACAAAATCAGGGTTAAGCCTTCAAGACAGAAATGACACTGTAGACTTGTGCTTTGGTCGAGCAAGTACTTCGAAAATTGAAGTTAACGGAAAAAAATATGAATACCAAGCTTGGAAAATTGATAAAGGTGGTACAATTGGATATTCTTCAAATGACATTAAAGAATTGGAAGAAAAACTTAAAGATTATTTGAAAAGAAAAAAGCCCAGCAGCTAACAGCACCTAAGAAAACATGGGGCGGTCAGTGGTATATGAAAAGTTTACACCCCGAACTAACTTTAGTTACGTTGGACAGGTAATCGCTCCGAAATGCCCCACGTTTCTTAGCTGCCGACCGTTATGCCTCACCCTAATAGACACCACGACCGACAATAAACGAAAAGACAAATGAAAGACAAATTGCCAACGCTTCTGCAAAATCAAAAGAGCTGCAACCCAATGCTCAAAACCGACACGATGCAGCACATTTGCTTTTGCCCCAACGCACAAAAACTTTTCTAGAATATTAATATAGCGACAAAAGCAAACACAAATAATGAACTGGACTAAATTTATTACATACGGAGACAGCCCACAAAATGCTTTTGAGACATTATGTAATCAACTTTTTGAAAGGTTTCTTAAACGGACTTACAAGACTGACCTAATTAAATTTAGAGTTATTAATGGTGCAGGGGGTGATGGAGGCATTGAAGCATACGGTCAATTAAGTTCAGGAGACATTGTAGCCGTCCAAGCAAAATGGTTTCAGCAAAGTCTTGACGACAGTGAAATCAAACAAATAAGAAACTCAATCCTAACTGCAAAAAAACTTCGGACTCAAATCAAAGAGTATATTATCTGCATTCCACATGATGTTAGTTCGTTGAAAATTGGGAGAGGAAATAAACCAACAACCAATCACGAGGAAAATAAAATCAATGCTTTGATTGACGAAATTTATTCAGCTTACCCTGATTTGAAATTGACTTGGTGGTTTGACAACGAAATTCTTACTGAATTACAACAAGCAAATAACGAAGGTGTTCACAAATTTTGGTTTGACAAAGAAGTCATATCACTTGACTATTTATCAAAACATTTTGCTTTGCAAAAGAAAGGTTGGTTACATGAAAGATATATTCCAGAGTTACATGGACAGGGAATAATTCACGAGGAATATCAGAAACTTTGTTTCTCTATTCAATACCGCAAGGAGTTGTTCAGCCAAGCAACACAAGCAATTTCAGATTTGAAATTTTGTATAAATCAAATAGAACATTTCATCCCAACCAACACAACGGTTGAAATAACTGATGAGCTTAATATTATCAAAGAGAATTTAATTAAGTTTTTAGAAGAATTGCAAAAAATAGCCACGGCTGTAAAAACAGGAAATGACTTTTATAAGCCGGTGATTTTTTCAGAAGTTGATTTATGGAAAACGAAATTGAAACTTGAAAAACTAAATGCGAACAATATCCAAAAGAATATTCTTCCAAAACTTATTTCAAGTTTGGATAACATTCACAAGTATGATTTGCCGCAATATATTCAGCACTTTGCCTTTAGCTTTAATCAAAAAATCAGGTTGGTAATAGGTGAACCAGGCACTGGAAAAACTCATGGACTTTCTAATTGCGTTGAGATTCATTTAGCTGCAAACTCACCTGCAATAATCATTCAAGCGAAGGGAACTCCATTTAACGATTGGACAGAAATTCTTTCAAAGTCATTGGGAATTACTAATTGGAGAAAAGACGAAATTCTTTCTGCACTTGAAACACTTGCAACTAAAAACGATGTTCAAAAAGCAACTACTTTAAAAGCAGGTGAAGAATATGATAGTGAAATTACAAAGGCAATAGTTTGTATTGACGGTCTTGAAGAAGAAATTGAAAATGAAAAAGAGTGGTATGCACGAATTAGGGAATGCGAACAACTGACAGTTGAATATCCACGAGTGCGATTTGTTTTTAGTGCCAGACGATATTTTTACAACAGTGAAAAAGTTCCGCAAAGAGGAATCTTTGAAGATGTCTTTTTATCAAGAGAAGGAGATGTGGCTATTGATGAGGTTGCACCTCATTATTTCAGCAAAGACCACTATAACATTCAACTTTCTTCTCCTTCGCTTATCAGAGGGCTTGACAGCTTGCTTGCATTGAGACTGTTTTGCGAAGAATATAAAAACAGGTCTATAAATGCAACTGATAAAATCGTTACAGCAACAAGAGGTTTAATTAACCTAAAAATTGACCGACTAAATGAGGAGTTCATTTCAAAATTGCAAGGTAAAAAAGGAGCAACAAGAAATCCGATAATGGATTCCTTAGAAATCATTGCAAAATTCTTTTACAAGAATCATGAAGCTGAGCACAACCAAATGGTTGATTTAATTTCCCCCGTTTTAAAAAGCTATCTTGACGGTTCCGAGATAGATTCTTTGCTTGACTATTTAGCTGACAATGCTTTTCTAATAAGGTTTGAGAGGACGGACAATGATGGAGTTCTTACAAAAAGAAAATACTATTACAGCATTACATATCAATCCTTGATTGAGCATATTATTTCTGAAAGAATCTACCATGATATTAAAAGCGGTTCACTGAATAGAATTCCTCAATTTTTACATGAGGTAATGATGCGACCATTGGACTTTAATCCAAAGGATTCATTTAGCCCTTTTGAAATTAGTCCTAACGAGAAAATAATTCAAAACATAATAAACAATTCACTGATTGAATCAGGTAAATTAATTGGAGAAAATAATTTTCTAACCGAAGGTTTTGACGAGTGGGAAATAAAAAAATATCAACTAACAGCAATAAGCAAAGCACCAGGTTCGGTAGCGAAAAATTTCAAAGCTAAAATTGACGGACTATTTAATGGTGGTTATACAAACCTTTCTTATGTGCTTGAATATTTAATTCTTCCTTCAAGTTATTCATCGGATTCAGTTTTCGGAGCAGAATATTTGCACCAAACATTGTTGAACCTTTCTGTTTTTGAAAGAGATAAAATGTGGTCAGGTTTGGATATGCACGAAACAGGAAAACTTAGTGAACTTGAAAGACATCGTTATCAATATGAATCAAGCAAAGTTGTTTTCAGGGAATTGGGAGTTGGTAAACCAATTCTATTTGAATGGTATTTACACAACGAAAGACCATTGGTTTTTGCGTGGGGACTTTCAACTATTGACCAAGAGCTAAGAAATGATTTAAGAGTTTCATTAGCTGGTTGGGCAATAAAAAGCCCATCAGAATTTTTACTTCTACTGAAAAAAATATTTAGCTGCAACGACCCGCAAATTCAAGAAGATTTAGCTTCAATAATGTTGGGAGTTGCAAGTAGATTAAAAGACAAGGAGAGAATAAAGGAATTGGCATTGTGGTCAATTGAAAACATTTTTAACCATCTTGATATTCACCGAAATATAATTGTCAGACAAGGTTTCCGAGCAATTGTGGAGAGGGCATTTCAATATGGTGTAATTTCTAATGATGAAGTTGAAAAATGCAGACCAAGACCAATGCAAACAATTACACTTCTTCCTCTTGAAAGGAATTTAACTACAACTGGTCAAGGAGAATGTTATCCAATCGTTCATGATTTAGCATGGTATGTAATCGGAAAAGCATACGATGATTTTTTAGAATATCCATCTTCATTAGGTGATGGATTAAAAGACAATGATTGCACTGAAGCCAAAGCACTATTAAATGAATACAGGAAAGCATACAAAGACGATGATTTATTTGCAAGCAACTGGGGAATGGCTGTTGGCATTGCTTACATAAGAAATCTTGGATTAACAAGGGTAGAGGGGAATTGGCACACACAAGCCTCTCACGGAAGCAAGAGCAAAGTATTTACCTATGAAGAAAAATATACTTGGCTTGCTGTTCATTACATTCAAGGTTATTTATCAGACTATATTCCTGCAAAGAGATGGTCAGGCAATAGGGAATTTGTTTCTGACTACTCACAAATTACAGATGTTCCGAATCCGGCAGAGTCAGTTCTTGACTTAGATAAAGAAATTGAAAAGCTCAAAATAAAAAAAGAGTGGATAATAAAAGAGGTTCTCTCAAAAGAATTGGAAACAGGAATTGAAATAAATCAAAGTATTACCAATTGGGTAAACGAGGAACCTGTTTTTGATTTAGAAAAGTGGTTAAGCTTTGATTCTACCGATTTTCAAATTGATGAACCAAACAGAAAGTGGTTAGCACTATACAATGACACAAGTTTACATGACTCAAAACAGTTTTGCTATTCCTACTTTTATTCAGTTGCATGCCTGATTAAAAAGGAAGATTTACCATCTTTGATAAAAATTATTCAGAGCAATCCAGATTCATTGCATTTCATATCTCACATGGACGGTTTCCATTCATCGCCAAGGACAGACACTTATTGCAATCCAACTGACATTGTTTGGATGACATGGATAGAGGAAGATGAAACAGAAGAAACATTTTATGACGGAATATCTGACGATGAAAAATATTTACATCACACAATAACCGAAATCACACAAAACGACATCAATGGTGAGAGTTATATTCGTTTGCCGTCAAAGAAAGTCAGAGAGTTAATTGACTGTTATGAGCTTTTAGGAAGTGAATTGAAAGATGCGAATGGTAAAACACTTGCATTCAATCATAAAAAATCTGACGGAGCATATCGGGACAGTCAGGAATTAGTTTTGGTTGACAAAGATGTTTTGGAAAAATTAGTTGATAAGGAGGGATATGAAATTGTATGGTTTGTAGAGTTGTTCAAAAAGAAAAACCCTTTGAATGAAAGTCTTGACAAAGATTTTCATGTTCAAAGAACGAGGAAGTATTTCGTGTGGACAGAAATGAATGAAAAAAATCGTTTTAAATTTTGGGATGAATGGTTTTCTAATCAAAGAGACAAAAATGAGAGCTAATAGCGCCAAAGCATTTGTTAGCACATTTGCAGTTTTTCCAACCACACAAAACCAAGTAAAAAACTGCAAAAGAGCTAACAAGCCATCGCACATCGACACGACACTGGACAGACAATCAACGACTGAGAAAGAAGGGCGAAGGCATAACAGCGGTTTTGCAAAAAAGCGGGTTCAGTGGTTTATTGAACATTCTACCTCGCATCAACTTTTGTGGTATTTTGACAGTTTAGTGCTCCGAAATCCGCTTCTTCGCAAAGCCGCGAAACGTTATAGCACATTAGATCAATGAACCATATAAAGGTTAAATTCAAATGAAAGAGTTTTTAAGGTCATTTTCATATAGAGAAATTCTTTCTTCTTTGTTTGCTGCCTTGATGTTATTGTCGCTTGCTTTTTTATTCAGGAGCCTAAGTTTGTTTGATTCAAAATATATTGTTCTCAGTTTGGTTATTTTAGGTCCGATTCTTCTTAAACATAGGTTTTATCTTTTGGAGCACAAAAGGAGAAATCGAATATTGGGAAGGATGATTCACAATCTAATCACAGTCTTATTTATTTTTCTTTTGATTGGAATCAGTTTGAATTTGGTTAACAAATTTTATCAGATAGGGAGCTATTCAAACTTAATTATTTTATCTGTATTTATAGTTTTCTTGGCAGAATTTGCCTTATCTCTTATAAATCTGATTTTATCAAAGGTTTTTAAATTGTCTTTATGGTAAAGGTTTATAGGTTAATTGGCATTATTATTTTTTCGGCAATTCTGATAGTCTGTTACTTTTTGGAAGTTTCCAAGAAAGAATCTAACCCTGAACAGTACAAAGTTTGGAATGAAGAGTCAACTCTTGATGAAAGCGATTTTTTATGCAGACCTCCATTTTATGAAGGAAAAGCGGCTGCAAGAATTTCTTACAAGTATAGAATATATGAAAAACCAGAGGTAAAGGTGACTGTAATTGTTGATCGATTTAATTCATTTATTCATAAACATCATGTAAGCGATTACTTGATCAGACACGAAGCATATCATTTAAAACTTGCTCATTTTTTTGCAAAAGAGATCAACCAATCTATCAAAGGAAAAAGCCTTACCTATTCCGAAGCCTATCAATATTTGCAAGACAGAATCCAAAGAGACAAGCAATATCAAAAAATATATGATCGAGAAACAAATCATAGCCTCATAAAGCCTAAGCAGAATTATTGGGAATACAAGATTGATTCAATGTTGAACAAATCCATTGACTTTCCAATCTTTCAAGAGACAGAAAATATTGAAGTATATTTCCCAGAGAAACCTAAGATCCTAGTAGTTTCTATTGACGATGAAAAATATAATGGTTATCTACTTGATAAATATGATGTTAAGTTTTGGATAGTTGATATGGAATTTTACAGTAATGATACTCTAACCATTGAAAATTATTTTGTTAATATCCTTCATGCAGGAGGGCTATCAGACATAATTGTAAATGGAAATTTACCTCACCTTAAAGCAATTTTTGAGTCCTATAGCCAAGATACCTTAGGAAATGAAATAGTTTTAGACAAATTACTACTAGGAAAAAACACTTCCTTTTGGCTAAGATTTAGATATCCAATAGAAAAAGAAAATGAAGAAGTTTATAAAAGAATGGGAGATCAATTCTTCAACTCGTTTGAAGTTATTGATAAATGAAAAATAAACGTGCTATAACATCACCTTGGATACAGCGGGCGGTTCCGAGTAAATTGAAAGTTTAGTACCTTTAAGAAGTTTGGAGTAGGCTGGAAGGAAAGTGTTCCGAATGCCCGCCGTCTCCAAGCTGAATCACGTTATAGGGCATTCCCCCTACTTTTAAAAAGTTGATTTCGTAAGCTAACGCAGGACAGCATCATGGCAAGATTTTTTGTAAATTAATAGCCTCTCAGCAAGGCCGATTTAAGAAATGTTGCCCTCGAGTAATCGAAGAGCACGGGCGTCATTCTGGTTGGGATGCTTGCGATGATTTCAGTGGCGGATTTGTCTTTAAAAAGCCAGATACCCCGTTCAGAATATTTTCTAGCCAAAAGCACATCCCCTGAGAGATCTATCAATTCTTAATCAAATGGAACAAGAATCTATCTCCATGGAAGTCGTCAATCCGCAGGCTGCGGGAATTATCTCCTAGTGATATTTTTAATTGGTGTCGATGAATGCTTCGCATGTGATGTCGGCAGTCGCTCCCACTGGGTAGCAGTAGGTCAAACCGAGCATGATGTTCGGGAATTTGGGGTATTCAACCAGGATTTGTTTGCTATGGCAGATTGGTTGAAGGAAAAGAAAGTGAGGACTATAGCAATGGAAAGTACAGGGACCTATTGGCAAAATCTCTATGCAGTCTTGCTTTCAAGGGGATTCCATCTGATACTTTGTAATGGTAAGTTCACCAAGAATATCAAAGGAAAAAAGAGTGATGTCATGGACTGTCAGTGCCTGCCTGCCGTCAGGCAGGGATCCAAAAACTACATACATTGGGGTTATTAACTGGAAGTTTTTTGCCTGATGGACAGACAGAGGAGTTAAGGACTTACTTCAGACACAGATCAAATTTACTTCATTCAGCTGCTGCAGCATCAAAGAAAATGCAGAAATATCTAAGGCTATTAAACTTCCGATTGGATGTAGTTGTAAATGATATATGTGGGCTTACTGGACTGCTGATCATCAGAGCAATCTGTGAGGGCGAAACAGATCCAAAGAAGCTGGCTTCACTCCGACATGGGAATTGCAGAAAGAGTGAGGAAGAGATAGCAGCTGCCTTACAGAGTAATGGAAGGAAGGATTACCATTTTGCCCTGAAGCAGGAGCTGGATACTTATGATCACCTTCGAATGAAGGTTGAGGAATGTGATAAAGAAATAGAGAAAAAGCTGAATGAAATCATCGACTCAGATGATAATAAAAGAGAGCACTATCTAGAATCAAAGCCTCATAAAAGAGTCAATAAGAATACTCCAAAAGACATCGATCTAAATCTAAAAGCCTATCAGATGTTTGAAGGTACGGACTTGCTGGCCATTGAGGGGATGAGCTTTTCTTCAGTTTTGACATTGATGAGTGAAGTAGGAATTGAGGGGATCAGGAAATTCAAAACAGCCAAGCATTTTGCATCATGGCTGAGGCTAGCTCCCAATAATAAAGTCAGTGGTGGAAAAGTTCTATCTAGCAAAGTACCAAAAGGAAGCAACAGACTTAAAATAGCTCTAAGGAATGCTGCCAATGCCATCGGGAACTTGAAAGACTCAACACCCTTGAGGGACTTTTTCCAAAGGATAAGCTTTAGAAAAGGGAGAGTTTCAGCCATCAGTGCCACAGCAAGGAAGCTTGCAGTGATTATATGGAATATGGTAGTGAAAGGTGTACCCTATATAAACCCAGAGGGATACCTTTACTTAGATCAGAAAAGAAAGTTGGGCTTAGTTAAGAGAATTAAAAAGCAAATCGATAAATTCGGTCTGACTAATCAGGATTTAGGCCTCGAAATCAGCTCAAATTAAGCGATTTTCTTTGCGTTAGTCAAAATTTTAGGACGACAGAAAACAAATGATTTGACCTAAATATTTTGTAAATTTGAAAAGGATTTAAGACTGAAAATATGTTCAACACAATAGAAATTGACAGAACTAATCTAACCATAATGGGAGTTAAGTTTACGGACTTGAAAACCCTAGAAAGTACAGCAAACGCATTGGGGAGTAATATGTTTGAGGGGTTTAAACCGACACCAAAAGGAATTGAAATCATAAGGGACTATGTGACAGGAAAAATATCACTAACAGAACTTGTGGCATTTGCCAAACAAAAAGCGTATGTCTAATTCCTACAAATACATAGACCCTGACTTCACTTACACTGACCCCAAGACAGGACTTTTAAGAAATTTACAAGACATAACAGACCCCGATGTATTGCTCTTTGTTGAAAGTGGTGTGGTAACAAAACGACTTCAAGAACTTTACGATAACCCATTAAAAATAAAAGGTATTGAAAGCCTTTTTGAAATTCACAGACAGTTATTTCAAGACATTTACATTTGGGCAGGCAAAAAGCGGACAGTTGAAATTAGCAAAGACGGTAAGCAGTTCTTCCCTACTTCACACTTTGATAACGCTTTAAGATACATAAACCAATTAATTAGTGAGTTCAAGAAAATTCCCAAAAACAATAAAAGACTGCTTGCCGAGAAATTGGTGGAAATTTTAGATAACGTCAACTATTTACACCCATTCAGAGAAGGAAATGGTCGCACACAAAGAGAATTTTTACGACTGTTGGCATTAGAAAAAGGATTGACACTAAATCTCAACCCGCCCGACAACAAAAGTGTTTACGAGCGATATATGAAAGGAACTATTGAAAGTGACGTTACGACTTTGACAGAATTAATTTTTGAACTAATTGACACTAATGACAAATAGAAAAACGGCTTATAACATTTAGCCCACTAGAGAAAAGCCCTCGAAAAAAAGCCCTGATAGGAGAAAAAATCTATCAGGGCTTTTTGCTAGTGGTTGTTGACTGACATCCGTAGGGTGAAGGGCTTGCTAGGTGGAATAG
>NZ_JAKZGR010000031.1 GCF_022549675.1 Belliella kenyensis
TCTTGAAGTTGGTTATAAAGTCTCAATAAATTTCGGCAAAAAGCATGAAGACTAGAATGAAAGAGATTAGTAGTTCTGAAACCAGATTACAACAAATAATTATTTTGGTAGTTTCATTAATGCTATTTATTAGTTTTGGGCTTACATATTATGTGAATCAAAACATTAATACTTTAATTATGTTGGCTGCCGGCTTGATAGTGATGTTTTTAATAAATTATATAAGTATAAAACTTAATGCTATTATAATTGATAAAGGGAAAATATATATAAGAAGTATTATAAATAATCATATTATCAAAATTAATGACTATGTAGTTGTTAAATCTTCTTTTCTTTCTCCAATTTTATATTTTATTGAAGTTTCTGGCAAGAAAAGATTCTTTTTTATACCTAAATCAGATTTTTATTTCAAAAGTCTTTTGAAATTCAAAAGTGGTGAAATGTTGAAAATCTTTAATCAAATGATTGAAGCTGAAATGAAAAATTCGTTGTAAGATGAAAGTTCCAATTTTAGATTGGAAAGTAATAAGTACCTCTACAACGGTAAGGAGCTGATCTCTGACCTGAATCTTAATTTGTACGACTATGGAGCTAGAATGTATGATCCTGCGATAGGGAGGTGGGGAGTCATTGATCCAATGGCAGATAAAATGAAAAGCAATTCACCTTATAATTATGCTTTTAACAATCCGGTTCTATTTGTTGACCCGGATGGTATGTTTCCTATTGTGATACATGTTAGAAGCTTTGCGCCTTATAAATCGTTTGGAGCAAGGGGTTGGCATGGTGATAATAGAAGTTTTAGTTTGGATCCTAGTGCTTCATCAAGATTGACTCAAAGAACACATTATGAAACAAGCACAGGACAATATTCTCATAGATATTCAGGCAACATGTCTTACTCCAATTATGGAGCAATGGCTTATTCTGAAGCATATTTAAAAGATAAGGGGTCTGGAAATGGTCAAATCAGGAGCCATTTATATGGGAACAATGATGCGGTTTTCCCTGTGGGATTTGGTGGAAGTATGGTTCCGATTGATGGGGGTCCAACATGGGATATTGATATACATACAAGTTTGAGAATTGCTACATCTGATTTGGATAACGGCAATCAACTTCTATCTATTTCAGGTCAAATTGCAGGTGACAGATTTCCTGATGCTGAAGCTTATGTTACTGATGCAGAAGGAAATTCAGTTTGGCTTGGAGCATTTGCGAATCAAGTTGGCCCTGATATTGGTCCATTTATCACTTTGGCAGGAAATAACAAAAGGCCAATGATTGATATTAATGTTGGTATTGTTACTGATAAAAATGGTGTTTTCACTGGAGTAAGGGCAGGTGATCAAACAATTTCACTTGATCAATGGAATAAAGATAATTCGGGTCCAATGTCAGTAGACGAGTTCAAAAAACAATATAAAGATTTGTACAAAACCTTATTTGGTAACCAAGAATAAATTTTTAAAAGATGCTAAATATCATTCAAAGAAGGAATTTGGAGATACCCTTGATAATTATGGGGGTTCTGGTTCTCACATCTTTTCTTCCATTGATTCAAATATTAATAATGACCTTAAATGGAGCGATTATTTATCCGATATACACTATTGTTGATAATGATGATATTGTTTCAAGATATATTCTTATTACTGATTCTTTAATGTCATTGCTAGGCTTGATATTTTTTTATGTATCATTTAAGAAGTCATGGAGAATATTCTCAGCAATATTTACGGTCTTGTTTTTGTTGCCATTAATGGTCTTGATTTTTGGGTTTATTGAGACAGATGTGTACTTCTTACAAAATTTAATTGCAGGGTTAGCCGTGGGTTTGATTCTTTTGTTTGTCGCGTTATTAAAAAAGTTTCCTGCTAGCAAATAATACTTAAAAAGACATCCAAAAGTAAAAAAGCTTCTACAGTTGATGTAGAAGCTTTTTTAATGTGCCAGTTTCTGCACATGCCTTTTGGTAATAAAAGCATCTAGGAAGGTTTTTACCAGGTGTTTGTCCTCATTGTCGAGCTGCTCCACTTCTTTGAACTGCCTGATCAGTTCTTTATCTGTAAGTTGTGCGGATGCCGCTTTGTCCTGGCTTCCATTCATCAGGTAGTCAGTGGAGGTATCCAGAGCCTTTGCCAGGCGCTGAAGTACTTCAGAAGATGGGTTTGACTTTTGCGTCTCATACTTTCCAATCTGCATATAGGTTAGTCCCACCTTTGTGGCCAGCTCCTGCTGGGTCATTTTTTTCTGGATCCTTAACTCTTTAATTCTTTCCGCTATTGCCATGTTTTAAAACATTGAAGTGTTGAATACAAATAGCTAAACATCAAAAACACGGATTTTGCTGCTTTTATGAAACATATGAGATAAAATTAAATACACCTACGATGCCCGTGGCAGCAAGCTGTCTCAGAAAACGGTAGATGGAGGAACTACCAAGGTTTCGGATTATGTAGGAGGCTTTGTATATGAGGACAACAAGTTACAGTTTTTACAACATAATGAAGCGGTTAAGCCGTTAAGAGACAGTCCAGTGGACTGTTTTAGGCTTAAGCCAGGTTGCGGGAAGGAGTAGCCAAAAGAAATGCATCAGGTACATTCTAAGACCACGAGTATCAGCATTAAACTTCCAATCTAATGTTGGTTTTATTTCCTCAAACTGTTTTTCATGCTTGCGGGTGGGATGACGGAGATCCGGGCCAGCGGTGGCCTGTAGCGTGGATAGGATTTCTCCGTCTTGACTTTTTTGTTACTTTTTGTGTCAAGACAAAAAGTATGAGGAATTGATCAAGATAATCTTTACCATTTCACTAACTGTCCAAAGTTTTCCTATTATATTTTTAGTAAGAAATAACGATCATTTACACACGATCCTACAATCGTAAGGATTCAATTGATGCTCAAGTTTATGTGAAATACCTGGATCCAAATACCACAGGAACCTCAGGGTCAGCCTTTGCGCAGCTGATCACTAATTTGGCAAATAATGCCTCAAGTGTAGTGATAGATGGAGCCACGGCTGGAACCAACCCGATGCCCTTCGCAGGCTTGATGGGCTATGGAAGTGACAACTCCACAGGGCCTAAAGCATACCTGAATGTACTGGTCTTTGACCAAAACTATCAGTTATTGACATCATCTTTTGTTCCAGTGACTACAGCAGCCAGGGAAACAGGATCAAATGTACCACACCAATATTTAAAATCTCCTCAAATCACCATTCAGCAACCAGGATATGTGTATATTTACTTCTCCAACGAGAATCCAACTCCCGTTGAAGTGTTCTTTGACGACTTCAAGGTAACCCATACCAACAGCCCGATAATCCAGAAGGATGACTACTATCCATTTGGGATGACGTTTAATTCCTATTCGGCACCTAGTGGGGTGGGGCAGAAGTTCAAGTTTAATGAAGGAAGTGAGTGGATAAGTGAAAACAACTTGAATCTATACTGGACACCGAATAGACTTTACGATCCAGTTTTGGGGAGGTTTCAAGGTTTAGACAAGCTTTCAGATATGTTTACTTCAATCAGTCCAATGGTATTTAGTTTTAATAATCCGTTGAAGTTCAAAGATCCAACAGGATTGTCAGGAAAAGGTGATGAATGTGAAAATTGCACTGAGTTGCCTGAGATAATAGTTACGGCAACAAGATTATCCAGAAGTGGTTCAAATAATAGTATTACTTTGTTTTCATATATTTCAAGTAATAATCCAATTCAAAGAAACTTGGGACTGACAGCCAAAAACAAAGGCTTAAACGCTGCCCATGATCTCATGAATCGCGGACAAAAACTCCATTTCAGCGAGGGCGAATACATTACTGCAAAAAATTCAGACTACATGGATGGAATAAAAGCAATGGTGGCTTATGGGGTAACAGGTTCTATGATAGCTGTAGCTGCAAGTCCTATTTTGATAGAAACTTTGGCACAATCTGGAATTACAGGATCTATGGTCAGAGATTTATTTGTTTTACCGAAAATGTCTGTTCAGGCAAGATTTATGAGTGGTGGATTAGAAACTTTAAGCCAGCTAGGTACTGATACAAAATTCCGAGATTTGGACTATTTCGACATTGCCACCCAAAGTGTTTTTGGGTTCAATACATTTGGAAGTATCCTTACAGGTTCGGTTTTGGATTATAAACCTTTCACTCGTGCAGAAGGTACTTTTTATGGGCTTTCTTTAAATCAAGGTAATCGAGGTGTGACAAATTTAGGTATGGGAGCGGCCGCAGGGTTTGCAACTGATTTTATAACTAATACTGTAAAGTCTCCCGGAGCATCTTTTGTGTTGTTTTTGAGTACAGATATGATAATGAAATTTAATGCCAATCAAATTAATAAGAGTAATAATGATTAAACCTAATAACTACAATGACTGGACAGATCCTCATACCAAAGTGGCTCTTGGTTTATTTTTCGTATTCTTGTCTATTGCTTTTGGATATGGAGTGTATAAAAGTTATATTGCTTCTACATCTGAATTAAGATATACAGTAATCGTTTTTTATGAAAAATATTCTGATAGTAAGACAAATGGTATGAAGGTTTCATATATGGCTGAGGGTAAGATGAGGTTTGATAATTGTTTAACCATGGCATGTAAGAAAATTAAAATAGGAGAAAGAAGACTTGGATACTTTTATGTTGATGACCCTGCTTTTTATGGATTTCTTGAAATAATAGTTCCTGATTCGGTAGAAGCTCCAAAGAATGGCTGGAAAGAAATACCTGAATTTTTGAAACCGAAGAAGTGATTATAATTTTGGGAGAAACATCAAGATTCAATATTGTAGTGGGTGTGCGGGTAGTTTGAAAACGACTCGAACACATCTAAAGATTTTGTGATTCGGGAAATAGCCGATCATCTGATAAAACTTATTAATTACAACTGAACTAAAAATCTATATTTTTCACACCATGGGCAACCAACTCAGCAAGGTGACGGATGCCACAGGGATTGACTCAGGCTTCAAAGATGGAGCAAATGTAGCCGAGGAATATCTCTATGACCTAAACGGCAACATGACAGTTGATAGGAACAAAGGCATTACGTCGATTACTTACAACCCACTGAATCTACCAAGCAAGGTCACCTTCAGTGCATCCAAATACATAGAATATACCTACGATGCCAGTGGCAGCAAGCTGTCCCAGAAAACGGTAGATGGAGGAACTACCAAGGTTTCGGATTATGTAGGAGGCTTTGTATATGAGGACAACAAGTTACAGTTTTTACAACATAATGAAGCGGGTAAGCCCTTAAGAAACAGTCCAGTGGACTGTTTTAGGTTTAAGCCAGATTGCGGGAAGGAGTAGCCAAAAGAAATGCATCAGGTACATTCTAAGACCACGAGTATCAGAATTAAACTTCCAATCTAATGTTGGTTATATTTCCTCAAACTGTTTTTCATGCTTGCGGGTGGGATGACGGAGATCCGGGCCAGCGGTGGCCTGTAGCGTGGATAGGATTTCTCCGTCTTGACTTTTTTGTTACTTTTTGTGTCAAGACAAAAAGTAAGAGGAATTGATCAAGATAATCTTTACCATTTCACTAACTGTCCAAAGTTTCCCTATTATATTTTCAGTAAGAAATAACGATCATTTACACACGATCCAACAATCGTAAGGATTAAATAGATGCGGAAGTTTATGTGAAATATCTGGATCCGAGTACCACGGGAACCCCGGGCTCAGCCTTTGCACAGCTGATCACCAATTTGGCAAATAATGCCTCAAGTGTAGTGATAGATGGAGCCACAGCTGGAACCAACCCGATGCCCTTCGCAGGCTTGATGGGCTATGGAAGTGACAACTCCACAGGGCCTAAGGCATACCTGAATGTATTGGTCTTTGACCAAAACTATCAGTTTCAGCCAAATCAGAGCACTTTCAAATCAGTAACTTTAGCAGCCAGGGAGACAGGAGGCAGCCCACAACCTGGCCCAAAGACTCTCGTCTTTGTCCTCACATGAACTCGTAAAAACTATTCAAATCACAATACAAAAACCAGGATATGTGTATATTTACTTCTCCAACGAGAATCCAACTCCCGTTGAAGTGTTCTTTGATGACTTCAAGGTAACCCATACCAACAGCAACATAGTCCAAAAGGATGACTACTATCCCTTTGGGATGACGTTTAATTCCTATTCGGCACCTAGTGGGGTGGGGCAGAAGTTCAAGTTTAATGGCAAGGAAAGGGAAGAGTTGACAGGCTGGGATGACTTTGGGGCTAGGATGTATATGAGTGATTTGGGGAGATGGGGAGTTGTGGATCCATTGGCTGATATTTATCTAGGATTCAGTCCATATAATTTTACCCTTAATAATCCCATCAAATATATAGATCCAAATGGAATGTGGGTGGAAGGGGCAAATGGTTATTCGACAAATGATCCTGATGAGATGAGGGATATTATGAGGCTGCTCGAACAACAGCAACAAAGGAAAGAACAAAAAGAGGAAGATAAAAAGAATAGAAAAAATCAAGAAGCTATTAGTGGTAGTGGGATAGCCTTGGGCGGAGTTGGCACAACTGCATACTTAGGAGAACGACTTTCAAGTAATATTTTGGGTAGCAGGTCAGGATATACATCTGGAAAAATTTTAGAAAACAGTCCTTTTAATTATTCAAAGCAAAGAGCAGGGAATATAAAGACTGGTTTAAAATTGACAGGTTTTGCTTTAACAATCTATGGAATAGCAGACACTGAATTTCAATTTGATCAAGGAAATATTAGTGATGGAAGAAGGAGATTGAATCATTTGAATAATGCATCAGGGTTGGCATATCCTATTTTAGCTGTTCCAATTGCTGTGGGAGATTATGTAGGACAAACCCACTCTGAGCAAATTACAAGCATTGTAGCGGAACCAGGAGGCTTTGTTTTTGAATCGATGAAACGAGTTCTTCAAATATTGGGAATTCCAACTGAAAAGAAATAATGAATTTTATAAATGTAATTTATTTAGGATGGTATCATATACTGGATAAAACAGTTTATTTATACGGTAGAGAAAATGACGGTTTTGGACTTAAAGAACATGCTTTTTGCATAGCTTTCTTACTTCACGGTATAAATATTTGGAGTTTGACTAGGTTTATATTAATAAAGTGTTTTAATATGACTTCAAATCTATATTTATCACTTTTTATACTTGTAAGCATATTACTATTAGGCTATTTCTCATTTTTGAAAAATAAAGCTGACAATATTATTATATCTGAAGTTAGTTTATTCAAAGGTATTGTTATGATTGCAATTACTTTGGTTTATTCTTTTATCACAGTTTATTTAATGTTTGAGGTTGGAAACCAAATTCGAGATATGAGGTTTGAAATTACATAACCCATACCAACACCCCGATAGTCCAGAAGTACCTTCCGCACATCCTGGCTCAAAGACTCCCGACTTTGCCCTCCATTTGGGATGACGTTTAATTCATACTCGGCACCTAGTGGGGTGGGGCAGTCATTCAAGTTTAATGGCAAAGAAAGGGAAGAGCTGACAGGCTGGGATGACTATGGGGCTAGGATGTATATGAGTGATTTGGGTAGGTGGGGAGTTGTGGATCCTGTGGCTGATATTTATCTAGGGTTCAGTCCATATAACTTTACCCTGAATAACCCCATCAAATATATAGATCCAAATGGAATGTGGGTAGAAGGAGCAAATGGTTATTCGACAAATGATCCTGATGAGATGAGGGATTTTTTGAGACAGCTCGAACAACAACAGCAAAGGAAAGAGCAAAAAGAAGAATATAAAAAGAAAACAAAGACCATAGATCATAATAATTGCTGTCCTCAAAACAGAGAAGAAAAAAATAGTAATTATCAATTATCAACTTCGATATCTATAGGAGCACAAGCAGGTTTTAATATTAATAACGTTTTGAAAGCTGATTTAAATTTAGCTTCTACACCTTTGTTGAAATTAGAATCTGGAAGAAATAGTCTTATTGATTACCCTCTTAAATACAGAAACAGTTTAACCATTGATCAATCAGCTGGTGTATCGGTTGTTGGATTTGGTGTTTCAGGGGCAAATAATTTCTTAGGAGATTTGACTGGTGGTTATTCAGGACTAAATCAAACAGCCACATTATATGGCCCACCAATAGCTCCTCCTTTTACCACAAATTTCGTAGAAAGGAAAAAAATGGAAAATGGACCATCAACTACTGAATCTGGAATGGTATTTAACATGTCAGTTTCTTTTATCGTAAAGTTTGATTTCTCATTAAAAATATTCTATTAAAAATGAAAAAAATAGCTTATATGTGCATAATAATTTCTATCATATGTTTTTGTTTAGATTTATTGTTTAAATTTTTTATTTGGCCAAGTTTTATTAATTTCTTGTTATTTTCTATAATTTTTGCCTTGATTTTTATTTGGGCAATCATTTATATTACTTATTCGAAAATTATAGTACGCTTATTAATCTCTTTTGTTGCACTTCTTTCTTGCGTAATGGCAATTCAATTTTTCCACCTTTCAAAGGTTTTTAAAACTTCCCAACCTTATCTAGTCACTATAGAAGCTATTAAGGAAAATGACGAAATACTTAACATAGTCGGTAGTGATTTTGAGTTAAATAGTATTATTTCAGGTGATTTAACTGCTGATACTGCATATTTTAGTTTTAAGCTTAAAGGCAAAAATAAAACAATTAGAATATATTCAAATGTAAAAAAATATGATAATGATAAATGGAATATCACTAAATTGTCTTTTAAAGAATGAAGTATATAAATATTCAAGTTCAATGGAAAAGAAGGGGAAGAGCTGACAGGATGGGATGACTTTGGGGCGAGGATGTATATGAGTGATTTGGGGAGATGGTGTGTTGTGGATCCAGTGGCTGATATTTATCTAGGGTTCAGTCCATATAACTTTACCCTGAACAATCCCATCAAATATATAGATCCAAATGGAATGTGGGTAGAAGGGGCAAATGGTTATTCGACAAATGATCCTGATGAGATGAGGGATTTTTTGAGACAGCTCGAACAACAACAGCAAAGGAGAAAGCAAAAAGAAAAAATCTATGAAGGAGGTACACTAGATGAGTTTACTGTATCAGCTCCAAGGTCATTTGACGGTGTTTTGGGAAGGGCCGCGGACAAGTGGATGGCGGATGGAAAGAACTATTCTACTTTCGGGAATATTGGTTTTAACACAAATAATATTTCTACTACCTCAATTTCATTGTTTGAAGGTTCTGGTTTTTATCTAAATGGAATAACTCCTGTGGGAGGTATAGCAATGGAACTAGAAAAAGTACGATATACCGGTGATAATGGTAAAAAAACATCCGATTGGTTTTTCACAGTCAGAACAGGTTGGGGCTTAGACGTAGGAATGGGGGGGATGGTAACAAAATATAATACTCAGAGTAGTGTTCTCAGAAATGGAAATATTGAAGGCGCTTCTGCTCATCTATCAATTTTAAATTATCAAAATACACAATCATTAAACTTCTCATGGCAGGATGGTTTACAAATCGGACAAACCACTGGACACTCGATGTCAATTGGTGTCAGTCCAACTTTCCCAGTTAAATTATCCGGCAGTGTGGGAGTAGGTTATACCTTTAATATATCAAATCTTAGAAGATAAAATTTATGCAGTATGAAAAAAACCATTTTATTTATCTTATTTATAGTGCTTATTCAAAGTTGTGATTATTGTAAAACGGCAGAAAAGATAGCAAAGAGAGAAGTTATTGGTATTGTTGATTCCAAAAAGAAACTTGATTGGAATAGAGGTGAACAAACTATAATGTATAAAAATGCAGAAAATCAAATCAAATGCTATGAGATTTTAATGGATGAAAGCGGGTTGTGGGATTTTGTTGAAAAAGGAGATAGTTTGTATAAACCGCTTAACAATAAAACAATGAAGGTTTATAGAAATGGTGAGTTAGCTGGGAAGTTTTTGTTAGATATAGGTTGTTTAAAACATTTAAGAAATGAGAAATAGCATATTTTGGCTATTACATAAATATATAGCTTATACACCTTGTTCTTTTGAAGGGATTGAGAAACAATTACTGAATGAAGAAAACTTTAGCTTTTTTAAATTCTCATCTTTGAAATCAGGTCACCAAATACTAAGACTTTCCTTCAATTTGACTCTTATAAAATTATTACAAATAGACATAATAAAATTAAACGTCAAAGGAGTGAAAAATTATATCGAAATAAAATTACGATTTTCAAATTTATTACTGTTAGTTTATTTTTTTCAATTGATAATGAGTTTAATATTTCTTACCGAAGCCATACTTTATTTGGAGAGCGATATTATTAGATTTTTTCTTATGATATTGCCGATTGTGATTTACATTATCGCCATGATAAACTTTTTGTTATTTAAATCCTATGCATTAATAAGGATAAAGGAAAAAGGTATTGTTATTGAGAAAAAAAAGTTAACTTCAAATAAATAGTATTTTCAATAAACAATAAGTTTAAAGCATGTGAATAGGCTTACCCATACTACGGAAAGGAACTTCTGGACGATCACAACCTCTATCTATACGACTATGGAGCCAGGGGATATGACCCGGCTATAGGGAGGTGGAGCGTTGTGGATCCTGTGGCTGATATTTATCTAGGGTTCAGTCCATATAATTTTACCCTGAATAGTCCCATCAAATACATAGATCCAAATGGGATGTGGGTAGAAGGAGCAAATGGTTATTCGACAAATGATCCTGATGAGATGAGGGATTTTTTGAGACAGC
>NZ_JAKZGR010000032.1 GCF_022549675.1 Belliella kenyensis
GTCTTTTGAAATTCAAAAGTGGTGAAATGTTGAAAATCTTTAATCAAATGATTGAAGCTGAAATGAAAAATTCGTTGTAAGATGAAAGTTCCAATTTTAGATTGGAAAGTAATAAGTACCTCTACAATGGGAAGGAGCTGATCTCTGACCTGAACCTTAATTTGTACGACTATGCGGCAAGGATGTATGATCCAAAGATCGGAAGGTGGAGCGTCATAGATCCTCTTTCCGAGCAGATGCGAAGACATTCTCCTTACAATTATGCCTTCAACAATCCGATCAGGTTTATTGATCCAGATGGGATGGCACCCAAAAACTGTTGTCCGGGATCGTCTCAGTCGGTATTCTATTCGGAGGTTCAAAAGAAATTCGGCTTTGTCAAGACAGGACTGGTGAGTATGTTTGGTACAAGTAGCAGCAGTTCTACTCAGAAATCAGGAAATAGACAGCCTTCTGGCATAATACTAGAAAGTGAATTTGGCATTGGTTCCATGGATGTTGGGACTAAAGGAGATATAGGAGGTATTGTAAATACTGATGGATTAGGTGAAATGGGAAAAAGCTCACCTTCAGGAGGGATTATGGAAAGAATTGCTAATGCATTAGGAGCTTTGTTTGGATTGACATCTGAATTTTCTGGTGAAAGTAATTCCAATTCTCAGGATAATAATAATGAAGCGGAACCCAAAAGTACTAATGCAACTAACCAATCAAATGATACGAAGAAAAAAAATTATGATAGTATTCCTGAAATTGCGAATAATTTACACATCATAAAAGACCTAAAGGGGATAAATGGGAAAACTCACGATGTGAATGAAGGCGATACGATCGGTTGGAAAAAGATTTATCACGGTAAAAAGGATTAGGATATGATAAGGTTTAGAAGTATTCCATTTATTATTTATATTTTGTTTATTCAATCTTGTAGCAAAATAGAGGTTACCGAAAAATTTAAAGATGGTAAAGTTAAAGAAGAATGTCAATTTAATGGTCCTTATAAAAACGGGATATGCAAAGGTTTTTTCAATAATGGAGATTTGGAGTACCTTGTGAATTTTAAAAATGACACATTACATGGCTTATCGAAGTTTTTTCATGAAAATGGATCAATTCATTGGGAAGTGATTTTTGAAAAAGGTAAAAAAAATGGGGAAGTGAAGTATTATGATAAAGAAGGCAATATTTACCAAGTATCAACATTTAAAGAAAATCAACTGACGGGGAATAGTTTTAGTTATTACTCAAATGGGAATTTAAAAACTAAAATGACATATACTAACGGCTTGCTGCACGGATTTTATTATTCTTATTTTGAAAATGGTCAAAAGGAAATTATTTCTAAATGGGAAAAAGGGGAGCAAATTGAATTTTGTGAATATAATGAAGAGGGCAAACTAATCAATCACCTAATCAAATACGATTTAATAAGAAAGGATGGTCAATTAATTATCAAGGTTACCAATCAAAGGTTTGATTTTGTTGGTTTAAGACAAGGAATATTAAATTCTAATGGAGATTTTGAACTTCAAAGAAAATATTTCTCGGAAAATGGAATTTTCGTGGTCGAAATACCTGACGAAGACTTTTCAAAGGATGCTTATTATTTTACACTGTTTGAAGTTGAAGCTTTCGAAAATGACCCAGATGAAGGGACAATAAAAAGCAAAGTAGAATTTCAGTATTATTTAGAAAAAGACAAATAAGTTCAAGTTTAACGGAAAATAAAGGGAAGAGCTGACAGGTTGGGATGACTTTGGGGCGAGGATGTATATGAGTGATTTGGGGAGGTGGGGAGTTGTCGATCCGTTGGCTGACTTAATGAGAAGGCATTCTCCATATAATTATGCTTTTGATAATCCGATAAGATTTATTGATCCAGATGGAATGATGCCGGAGGATACAAATGATTGTAATGGAGATCCGGATTGTGAGAAAAAGAAACAAGAAGAACAGCGAAAGCAATTTGAAGCTTGGTATAAAGAACAACGTAAAGCTGGAAATCTCGTGACTCTTTTTCAAGCGAAAAGTGATGCTACTTCTTATGAACAGGATAATGCAAAGAGAAATCTGATTTTAAAGGGACTTAATAAATCAGAAGATAGAGGAGAATTTAATCTTGGGAATCTAGTTTCAAAGTTGGATAAATTAAATACTGTAGCAGAGTTTGGAAGTGAAGTTTCTGGTAAATATAAAGTACCAGGCCACATAGGAAATGCTTTAGATGCAGTAAGTGTACTTGATAAGTTAGGTAATGAAGACTATAATGGGGCGGTTATGGATGTAGCAAAATGGTGATTAGGTATTTACTTTAAATGGGAAATGGTTGCAGGCGAAGTTGGGTTTAAGATTATGACTAGTGATCATGTTATGGGTCAAGCACATTCAAACCTAATGAAAGAACGAAATTACTATGTGAATTTAGCTTTAATCTCCCAAAAACGAGGTGATACCCAATCTTATAATAGATATATGGATAGAGCAATTAATGCCGAGAAGGCAGCATTTAAAGCGGCACAAATAGTAAAACAGAAAAAATAATGAATGGTAAGTTTCTTTTAATAATCCTTGGAGTGTTAGTATTAGAATGTGAAGTAAAAAATAAAGAGGTTAAACAAAGGTTAGAGAATGAACAATCAGAAATTACCATCTCTAAAGAGGAGCTTATTGAGAAGGCTAATTCTTTTTATGATAAAGATGATTGCATTAAATCAATCAAGTACTTAACCAAACTGATAGAAATTGATTCTACAAATGGAGATTTTTTTTTCAAAAGAGGTTTTTGTTATGCTGGGATTGATAGCCTAAATGCTTCTACAAGGGATTATATTAAAGCCGCTGAATTGGAACATAGAGTTGCAGATGCTTATTATAATATAGGTTTGAACTATACAATGCAGTTTGATGACTCTATGGCCTTAAAGTACTTTTTTAAAGCTTTGGAAATCAGTCCTAATGATCATGAGATATCTAATGAAGTAAAAGCTGCAAAAGAAAGACTTAACTATGATGATAATAGTAAAGTAACTATATGAGAAGAGCTTATAATTACTTATTTATAGTTTGGTATAATCTATTGAAAAGTATAGAGCGCGGTTACATTAATCAAACAACAAACTCAAGGGTGTTTAATGTAGTGTTGGTTATATCGCTGCTTGAATTACTGAATATAATGGTGCTTTTGGGGAGGTTAGAAAAAGGTTTAGTACTAATAATTGGAGTTATTTTAGTTGCTGTTAATTCCTTTATTTTTTATAAAGGGTCTCATTACAAGAAAATAATCGAAGATTATCATTCTCCAAATACAAAAAGCAAGCTTTTTGTAGCCCTTTATTGTATAGCATCAGTTATCTTATTTGTTTTGTCTAAGGATTTGGTTCAGATTTAATGCCCTTGAGAATAACTAAAAAGTTTCCGTTTGATTTAATCAGGCGGGGCTTTTGTTGAGGTAAATATAGGCACTATTAATGACAAATATGGTATTCTATCTAAGGACTGGTTACCAAGCCAAGCCATTATCAATGGCTATAGCATGGTATCCAATTCTTACGAAACATGATTTAGAATAAGAACCGCCTGACCAAGACCGTCTATAGCAACGTTGGGGCAGCAATATGAACTTTGACGTGCCGTAGATCAGCTATGACCTGAACGGCAACATAAAGACATTGCAGCGTAGAGGGAATCACAATGACACGCCAAATCAACTGATAGACAACCTGACCTATACCTATGCCAAAGGCAATCAGCTAAGCAAGGTGACAGATGCCACAGGGATAAGTTCAGGCTTCAAAGACGGAGCAAATGTAGCCGATGAGTATATCTATGATCCCAATGAGGACTGAGCGTTAAAAAAGCTTTGATAAAGCTTTTAGCGAAGGGCCAGGTTGCAGGGTGGGTTTAAAAGAGTGTGGGAATCACTGGAATCACTTACAACCCATTGAATCTACCCAGCAAGGTAACCTTCAGCGCATCCAAATACATAGAATATACCTACGATGCCAGTGGCAGCAAGCTGTCCCAGAAAACGGTAGATGGAGGAACTACCAAGGTTTCGGATTATGTAGGAGGCTTTGTATATGAGGACAACAAGTTACAGTTTTTACAACATAATGAAGCGGGTAAGCCCTTAAGAAACAGTCCAGTGGACTGTTTTAGGTTTAAGCCAGATTGCGGGAAGGAGTAGCCAAAAGAAATGCATCAGGTACATTCTAAGACCACGAGTATCAGAATTAAACTTCCAATCCAATGTTGGTTTTATTTCCTCAAACTGTTTTTCATGCTTGCGGGTGGGATGACGGAGATCCGGGCCAGCGGTGGCCTGTAGCGTGGATAGGATTTCTCCGTCTTGACTTTTTTGTTACTTTTTGTGTCAAGACAAAAAGTAAGAGGAATTGATCAAGATAATCTTTACCATTTCACTAACTGTCCAAAGTTTCCCTATTATATTTTCAGTAAGAAATAACGATCATTTACACACGATCCAACAATCGTAAGGATTAAATAGATGCGGAAGTTTATGTGAAATACCTGGATCCAAATACCACAGGAACCCCAGGGTCAGCCTTTGCACAGCTGATCACTAATTTGGCAAATAATGCCTCAAGTGTAGTGATAGATGGAGCCACGGCTGGAACCAACCCGATGCCCTTTGCAGGCTTGATGGGCTATGGAAGTGACAACTCCACAGGGCCTAAGGCATACCTGAATGTCTTGGTCTTTGACCAGAACTATCAGTTTCAGCCAAATCAGAGCACTTTCAAATCAGTAACTTTAGCAGCCAGAGAGACAGGGACGAATGTTCAGCACGAACTCGTAAAAACTATTCAAATCACAATACAAAAGCCAGGATATGTGTATATTTACTTCTCCAACGAGAATCCAACTTCGGTGGAAGTGTTCTTTGATGACTTCAAGGTAATCCATACCAACAGCAACATAGTCCAAAAGGATGACTACTATCCATTTGGAATGTCGTTTAATTCCTATTTGGCACCAAGTGGGGTTGGGCAGAAGTTCAAGTTTAATGGCAAGGAAAGGGAAGAACTAACAGGCTGGGATGACTTTGGGTCGAGGATGTATATGAGTGATTTGGGTAGATGGGGAGTTGTGGATCCGTTGGCTGATAAGTATTGGGACGTGACTCCATTCCAATTTACCTTAAATAATCCGATAAGATTTGTTGATCCTGATGGACGAGATGTTAAGGACTTGATTACTGGGAAGAAAACCCCACAAGAAGCGGCTCTTGCGAGATTTGTTCAGACTGAAGCAGGAAGAAATTTTTTAAGTCAGTTTGCACGTGTTGGAGATGTAGTTGGAGGTCACAAATTTGAGAGTACAGGAAGATGGGCTAATCATGTCAATATTACTTATAATTCATTTGCGAATTTAGGTAGTTATGAGGGAGCAACCGACACACATTGGAAATTGAAGAGTGGAAGAAAAGTAAAGTTGAAAAACCTAACTCGTGATGGAGTATTGTCTATGGCTAATAATGAGGGATTTAAGATGGACTTTAATATATCTGTTTCTGAGTTTTTTGATGAAGATAGGTCTTTAGTCACCATTGATCATGAAACTTTTTTGCATGTCGAGCCAAAAATAAAACAATTTGGAGATGCGATAGAATCTTTATTTACCGGTGGTTTTGATGGTGAAAATGGGATGATGAGCCTAACTAATACTCTTAATAAAATTGGTGATTTAGCAGGAGAGCATAAAGTTGCTGTAAATGGTAAAGCTGTTTCGATGGAAACTTTTATGAATGAAGTTGTGAATATGACAGGTAACAATAATTTAAGAAAAATCTTTGAAAGATGGAAAGAAGCAGAAAAAGAAAGATCAAGATAGTTGATTACATAAAAGGGATTCTTATAGGGATGCTTTATATATTTCTTAATAGTTGTTCAGGAAATGAAGAAGTAAGTCAGTATGAAAGTAATTTGGGTGATTTAGTGATACATTACAATGGAGATTCAACAAAAGTTGTTTCTTTTGGATTTGTCAATGAAAAAGGTCAAAATGGAGAGTGGTTTTTCTTAGATGATTCTCAAAAGATTGAAAAAATTCAAACTTTTAAAAATGGGATTTTAGATGGACCTGTTACTGAATTTCTTTGCTGTCAAAAATTCAGTACCTATACTTATGAGAATGGACTTCTTGAAGGTGAGATAACTTATTATTCAAGTAAAGGATATATTTCAAGCAAAGGATACTTTAAGAATGGGAAATTAGATGGTGTGTGGGTAGATTTCTATGACGGAATACTTCTTTCAGTTTCAAAATATTCTCAGGATGAGAAAGAAGAGTTGTACCAAAACGATCAACTTCAAGATGTTATAATTGGTGATGAGTTCTTTGGATGCTGTGATACTCATGGGGATTTCTAGGCTTTGAGTATGTCGTTTCAAGTTTAATGTAAGAGAAAGGAAGGAGTTTACAGGTGCGGGTAATGAAAAATACGGTCTTGCAAAATCGCTAGCTAGCCTGTCCCGATAGCGAAGCGTATCGGGATGAAACCCGGAGATAAAATAGATGCGGAAGTTTATGTGAAGTACCTGGATCCGAGTACCACAGGAACCCCAGGGTCAGCCTTTGCACAGCTGATCACCAATTTGGCAAACAATGCCTCAAGTGTAGTGATAGATTGAGCCACGGCTGGAACTAACCCGATGCCCTTTGCAGGCTTGATGGGCTATGGAAGTGACAACTCCACAGGGCCAAAGGCATACCTGAATGTACTGGTCTTTGACCAAAACTATCAGTTATTGACATCATCTTTTGTTCCAGTGACTACAGCTGCTAGGGAAACAGGATCAAATGTACCCCATCAATATTTAAAATCTCCTCAAATCACCATTCAGCAACCAGGATATGTGTATATTTACTTCTCCAACGAGAATCCAACTCCGGTGGAAGTGTTCTTTGACGACTTCAAAGTAATCCATACCAACAGCAACATAGTCCAAAAGGATGATTACTATCCCTTTGGGATGACGTTTAATTCCTATTCGGCACCTAGTGGGGTGGGGCAGAAGTATCTCTACAACGGGAAGGAACTGATCTCCGATCTAAATCTTGGTTTATACGATTACGGGGCGCGTTTTTACGATCCGGCAATAGGACGTTTCCCATCGATCGATCCCAAAACGGAAATATACAATTCATGGTCCCCTTACCTTTACGGGGCTAACAATCCAGTAAGGTATGAAGACACCAACGGTGAGGGACCCGGGGACAGGATACTTGGATTCCTTGTGGCCGTTGTGGACAACACTTTCGGAGGCTTTACGTCAGCCCGTCAAATGGGTGCAAGGTTTGTTAGCGAAGGTGGAGCAGTCGACTTTAACCGTGGTCAGGATGCTGGAGATATATACAGTATTGTAATGGGAGTAGGTATGGCTGATACCGGTGGTGCTGCAGCTGTAGGTGGAACAGCAGTAACTGTTGGGTCTGGTGGCCTTCTGGGAGAAATAGGTGTGCCTGTTGCGGCAAGTGGTTTGGTAGTTGCTGCTGAAGGTGCTGTTATTGCCGTTTCAGGTACCAACAGTTTGCTCAATCAAAAAGGGAGGGTGAATGCTGAAGGGAATTATTCGGATCTCAAAGAACCAAGAAATGTTGGGCCAGGCAAAGCGACAACTCCTGCTCAAAGACAAAGAATATTAGAACAGAACAAACAAAATAATGGCGGTCAATTAAGGAGTGATGGAGACGGAAGGCCTTTAAATCAACCACAAAGGATGCAAAAGGGACAAAAGGCTGATATGAATCAGGCAGAAGTTGATCATATTCAGCCTAAATCCAAAAACGGGTCCAACAGTAATTCCAATTTAAGAGTTGTTTCTAAAGAGGAAAATCTCAGAAAAGGAAATAGAATAGATAATTAAACATGAAACAGTTTCAGGAAAATTTAGATACTGCGGTATTTACTACTAAATATGTGCTTGAAAAACAATCTCCAATTACCCATGTTTATCATTATGATGAAGATGGAGCATGGCAATTTTCAGGTTTAGAAGAGATTGATAATAATCAAGATTTTAGAGTTGTTTCTTTGGAAGAGATAATAAAACTGGATGGTTCAATTTTAGAGATTTCTGATTTGCCACTAGGTTATGAAGCATTTCGGGAAAAACCCGGATCATCTTGGGAAATTGTTAAAACGTCTTGATAATTAGATGAAGTATACCTCATCAATCAAAGCCCGGCAGCGAAAGCCTGTTTGGTTTTAAAGTTCTGGATGTAGGTATCAATGACATTGAACAGGACGTTTTTGGTGCCTTCGTCCATTTTTTGGATGTTGTTGATCCTGTCCACTGTTTCCTTGTCGTAAGAGGCGTTTTCGCCTTCCCCGATTAAAAATTCCACCGTTACACCGAAAGCCCTGGCCATCTTGGCCACCATCTCGATAGAGGGCAGGTTTTCATTACGCTCATACTTGCCAATGATCTCCCGGGACGCACCGATCTGCTGTGTGAGGTCACCTTGTGACCAGTTTTTTTTATGGCAGTAAAAAAAGTTCAAACCTGAGTCCAAGCCTTCCCTTATCAGCAGGTGATAGCATAAACCTGAAAGTCTTTGCCAAATACGAAGACCAGAAATCCAGTAAGCTGAACAAGGGAGCATTTGTGGCATCTGGAGCAAAAGACAGGTTGGTGAACGATCTGCTGGAATTCAGCAATGTCATCTCCCGTACTGGAGGAGTAAATGCGATCACCTTGATAAGCATCATAGATATCATGGCCAAGGACCTACAGAAGCGTGATGCCCCAGAAGCATACATGGGCTATGCCCTTTATAGCTTGTCCCGAAAGCAAAGCGAATCGGGAATGCAGAGAGCAACCTATATGAGTTTGGTAAGCATGTTTTGAGTAAAAATGCAGCGAATGAACATGAGGTTTTGGAAAATAATCTCTATATTCCGAAGGACGGATATACGCCAAAGGCGTACAAGTATGGAGACTTTCTTGGTCAATGAAACAGACGAAAACGTATTGTTTGATGACTTTAGCATTATGAGCTTAAGTAGGCCAATCGTACAGGAAACGCACTATAGCCTGTCCCGAAAGCAAAGCGCATCGGGAACCCTTGGGGATTGGAACTTACTGGACTTGGTTTTCAGGCAAGTGGGATGAAGGTGAATAAGTATCTCTACAACGTGAAGGAGTATATTGAGGATAACGGGTTGAGGTATTATGACTACGGGGCAAGAATGTACGACCCCGCAATAGGCAGGTGGAGCGTCATAGATCCGCTTTCTGAGCAGATGAGAAGGCATTCACATTATAATTACGCCTTCAACAATCCGATAAGGTTCATTGATCCTGATGG
>NZ_JAKZGR010000033.1 GCF_022549675.1 Belliella kenyensis
TTTTAGTACTTTCAAATGATATTGAAGCAAGCTCCACAGAGCCAGCATCGACATCGACACCAAGCCCTTCAACTTTCCCTGCAAAACGTCCACCCATCGTCGAGGTAACCTCTCCTTTTGTGTAAGGAGTAGCTTCTACATCAATATTATGAACAAACTCCTTGATACCTTTGACGACAGCTATGGAAGTCTCTTTTAACACCTGATTTGTCGTATTGGTAACATAATTTTTCGCTGATACAAGGAGCTTGTCAATTACATCATTTGGCGCCATCCCATCAGGATCAATGAACCTTATCGGATTGTTGAAGGCGTAATTATAATGTGAATGCCTTCTCATCTGCTCAGAAAGCGGATCTATGACGCTCCACCTGCCTATTGCGGGGTCGTACATTCTTGCCCTGTAGTCATAATACCTCAACCCGTTATCCTCAATATACTCTTTCCCGTTGTAGAGATACTTATTCACCTTCATCCCACTTGCCTGAAAACCAAGTCCAGTAAGTTCCAACCCCCAAGGATTCCCCATGCGCTTTGCTTTCGGGAAAGGCTATAGTGCGTTTCCTGTACGATTGGCGTACTTAAGCTCATAATGCTAAAGTCATCGAATCTATCTGGCAGCAGACAGGCCATACGTTTTCGTCTGTTTCGTTGACTAGGAAGGTCTCCATGTATCCGTCCTGCGGAATATAGAGATTATTTTCCAAAACCTCATGCTCATTGGCTGCATTTTTACTCAAAACATGCTTACCAAACTCATATAGGTTGCTGTCTGCATTCCCGAAGCGCTTTGCTTTCGGGACAAGCTATAAAGAGCATAGCCCATGTATGCTTCTGGGGCGTTACGCTTCTGTAGATTCTTGGCCATGATATCTATGATGCTTATCAAGGTGATCGCATTGACTCCCCCATTTCGGGAGGTGACATTGCTGAATTCCAGCAGATCGTTCACCAACCTGTCTTTTGCTCCAGATGCCACAAATGCTCCCTTGTTCAGCTTACTGGATTTCTGGTCTTCGTATTTGGCAAAGACTTTCAGGTTTGTGCTATCTCCTGATGAAAAGGGAAGGCTTGGACTCAGGTTTGAACTTTTTTTACTGCCATAAAAAAAACTGGTCACAAGGTGACCTCACACAGCAGATCGGTGCGTCTAGGGAGATTATAAGGAAGTATGAGCGTAACGAAAACTTACCCTCTATCGAGATGGTGGCCGAGATGGCCAGAGCCTTTGGCGTAATGGTGGATTTTTTTTATTGGGGAAGGCGAAAACGCCTCTTACAACAAAGAAACAGTGGACAGGATCAATAACATCCAAAAAATGGATGCTGATACCAAAAGCGTCCTGTTCAACGTCATTGATACATATATCCAGAACTTCAAAACAAAAAAAGCTTTCGCTAAATAGAAAAAGCCCCTTGATCGGGGCTTTTTCTATTTACTCACTAAAGAGTTTAAATTGTTCCTGAAGAATATTAACCAAAAAGATAGTATAACAATATCATTATTAATACTATAAGAAGGCCAATAAAATTGATTATCGCTGCCTTACCTGCAGGATCATTTATTTTTTTCATCAACAGCTCCCACGTATTATTTCAAGAAAGCAAATAAATAGCTAGAATTAGTAAGGTAAATATTAATGCAACTACCAATTGAATTCTGTACGCTTGTAAAAATTCATTATCATTATTGTTTTTTCTCTTCATCTAATTGTCTTGTTACTATATTTACAGTCTTATTTACAGCACTTCCTGTTCCTCCTAAAACCGTCTTTTGAATTACTCCCTCTGCCGTATTGGTAATATTACCTGTCTTCAATGATTGTTTTACAGCAGCACCTGAAAGACCATTGGTTAGAATCCCTACACCCGCATTGACTGCTTCATTCGCTAAACTTTGATTATCACCGTTAATGGCGTGTACGGTGGCTTTCATACCCTTCCCCGTTAGAGACAGTCCTTCTCCAACAGGTACAAGAACAAGGGAAGCCCCCTCAGTGGGAATAGCAAGCGCAACACCGACATCTGAGATTATCTCGCCACCCTTGTCCAAAGCATTCCCCACATCCATTGTCGCTTCCTTTGCAAGGGTTTTTCCAACATCGGTCACTGCATTGATATCGGAAGCAACCCCTGTAATCTTAACGGCAGACCTCACGGTTTCATTCATCCCGATATTTGAAGGGGTATTGCCAGACGTTCCAGAAATCAATCTTTGTGATGGGGCATTGGCTTGACTGAGAATCCCGGAATATTTTGCTTTCATCCCCTGATAAGCAGCATAAAGCATCGGCAAGCAACTGGGACATTTCCCATCAGGGTCATTAAACCTGATCGGGTTGTTCCAACTGAACTGGTATGGAGACATTCCGATCTGCCTTGGGTGGTCGGCCAGCACATCGATGCTCCAGAACCTGCCTATCACCGGATCGTAATACCTTGACTTGAAGTCGTATACCTCAAGGCCGTGGTCACGCATGATCTCGTTGCCGTTGTAGAGGTACTTCTGCCCCACCCCACTAGGTGCCGAATAGGAATTAAACGTCATCCCAAAGGGATAGTAGTCATCCTTTTGGACTATGTTGCTGTTGGTATGGGTTACCCTAAAGTCGTCAAAGAACACCTCAACGGGAGTTGGATTCTCGTTGGAGAAGTAAATATACACATATCCTGGCTTTTGTATTGTGATTTGGATCGTTTTTACGAGTTCATGTGAGGACAAAGACGAGAGTCTTTGGGCCAGGTTGTGGGCTGCCTCCCGTCTCTCTGGCTGCTAAAGTTACTGATTTGAAAGTGCTCTGATTTGGCTGAAACTGATAGTTTTGGTCAAAGACCAATACATTCAGGTATGCCTTAGGCCCTGTGGAGTTGTCACTTCCATAGCCCATCAAGCCTGCGAAGGGCATCGGGTTGGTTCCAGCCGTGGCTCCATCTATCACTACACTTGAGGCATTGTTTGCCAAATTGGTGATCAGCTGTGCAAAGGCTGACCTAAAAACTCTCTTAAGATCATAATAATATTTAACATTATTTTTGGCATTTCACCAAATATCAGCCCAATATATCACTGCACCTTTTTCTTTATTTATTGCAACTCCCTTACTTATGCCGTGCTCCCATCCTGAAGGTGTGTATAGTCCATTTGGAAGCTTTTTTGGATTCATATATACCCCTTTTTTTGCTTCTAATACATACATTGTATATCCTTTCAGTTTGGTCATGTTTTGGTCTGTATCCATCCACCAATCATCAAAAAAATTAGGTACTGGATATTTTTCTTTATGGCAATCATGATCTCCATATTCAATCTTTTTTGGATACCTTTGTGTTTTGTCAATTTTGTACCAATTCTTTGAGTTTAGGTGTTTGTCTATTACGACTAAACAAGTATCCTCTGAGAAATATTTTCCAATAGCTTTTAATTTTACAGCATTTTCTACGCTGTCTAACTTCCCTTTATCAGGGAAAAATTTAAGCCAAACATGTGGGTGTGAGTTAGAAATATTTTGGGAAATAGAATGTAGAGAACCCAAAAACTTGATTTTTTTAGGGAAATGATCAATGAATCCTTCTTCAAAGTAATCTATTTCTTCTTCAAAATTGAGTTCTCTTTCACTTGAACAGCTTAGTAAAATCAATACAATTATAATATATCTAATTTTTTTCATTTCTTATAACTTTTCAACATCCAAGGAACTACAAAATCCTGATAAAAATTTAAACCAAGACTTTCAAAATCAGGGTTAGACTTGTTTCGAATAGTACTACCATGATTTTTCCTGTAATTAGGATCAATTACATGTGTATATGTACTCCTCTGCATTGAAAGCATGGGGAAATTATAAATATCCAACTCCCTTTGAAAAACCCCAAACTCATTTGATCTTTTGTAGGTAATTTTACTATTTAAGATCTCTTTTCTACCTCCTGAATCAACCCTTCTTCCATTCAGCTCTAGTTCGAACATTCTAAAGTCTAATTCGCTTACACTTTGTACCAAAGCTTTATAGTACCCATTATCCATCATAAATTGCTCACTTACCCCTTCGGTCATCATAGTAAGTCCGCCAAGGTTTTTACTGATTTTATTGTCTTTCGAATCAAACATGTCATCTGCACCGAAGTTTTCCCAACTGTCATTTGAAGCTCCTCCACTAAGTTCATAAATAAAATTCGCTATCTCCTGCCCATATTCTTTTTTTAAATTACTAAAACTAAATTCATTTTGCCCTTTAATATTTATTAATACTCCATTCTGAGTACTTACAAACCAATCTTTTCCATCAGGATCAATATGCAACACAGGATTGTTCGCCACCCAGCTATAAGGAGACCATGAAAAATAATTCTCCGTATGCGGATCCAACTGCCAAGTCCTACCTATAGCGGGATCATATCCACGGGCATGAAAGTCATAAACATTGAGGCTATGATCGTCTAAGAACTCTTTGCCCTGATATAGATACATCTGCCCCACCCCACTAGGTGCCGAATAGGAATTAAACGTCATCCCAAAGGGATAGTAGTCATCCTTTTGGACTATGTTGCTGTTGGTATGGGTTACCTTGAAGTCGTCAAAGAATACTTCCACCGAAGTTGGATTCTCGTTGGAGAAGTAAATATACACATATCCTGGTTGCTGAATGGTGATTTGAGGAGATTTTAAATATTGATGGGGTACATTTGATCCTGTTTCCCTAGCAGCTGTAGTCACTGGAACAAAAGATGATGTCAATAACTGATAGTTTTGGTCAAAGACCAGTACATTCAGGTATGCCTTAGGCCCTGTGGAGTTGTCACTTCCATAGCCCATCAAGCCTGCGAAGGGCATCGGGTTGGTTCCAGCCGTGGCTCCATCTATCACTACACTTGAGGCATTGTTTGCCAAATTGGTGATCAGCTGCGCAAAGGCTGACCCTGGGGTTCCTGTGGTATTTGGATCCAGATACTTCACATAAACTTGAGCATCAATTGAATCCTTACGATTGTTGGATCGTGTGTAAATGATCGTTATTTCTTACTAAAAATATAATAGGGAAACTTTGGACAGTTAGTGAAATGGTAAAGATTATCTTGATCAATTCCTCTTACTTTTTGTCTTGACACAAAAAGTAACAAAAAAGTCAAGACGGAGAAATCCTATCCACGCTACAGGCCACCGCTGGCCCGGATCTCCGTCATCCCACCCGCAAGCATGAAAAACAGTTTGAGGAAATATAACCAACATTAGATTTGAAGTTTAATTCTGATACTCGTGGTCTTAGAATGTACCCGAAGCATTTTTTTTGGCTACTCCTTCCCGCAACCTGGCTTAAGCCTAAAACAGTCCACTGGACTGTTTCTTAACGGCTTACCCGCTTCATTATGTTGTAAAAACTGTAATTTGTTGTTCTCATATACAAAACCTCCTACGTAATCTGAGATTTTGGTTGTACCTCCATCTACCGATTTTTGGGACAGCTTGCTACCACTGGCATCGTAGGTATATTCTATGTATTTGGATGCGCTAAAGGTCACCTTGCTTGGTAAATTCAGTGGGTTGTAAGTGAATCCAGTGATTCCCACACTCTTTTAAACCCACCCTGCAACCTGGCCCCTCGCTAAAAGCTTTATCAAAGCTTTTTTAACGCTCAGTCCTCATTGGGATCATAGAGATACTCATCGGCTACATTTGCTCCGTCTTTGAAGCCTGAGCTTATCCCTGTGGTATCTGTCACCTTGCTGAGTTGGTTGCTCATGGTGTGAAAAATATAGATTTTTAGTTCAGTTGTGATTAATAAGTTTTATCAGATGATCGGCTATTTCCCGAATCACAAAATCTTTAGTTGTGTTCGAGTCGTTTTCAAACTACCCGCACACCCACTACAAAATTGAATCCTGATGTTTCTTCCAAAATTATAATCACTTCTTCGGTTTCAAAAATTCAGGTATTTCTTTCCACCCCTCCTTAGGAACTAATACTGAATCAGGAACAGATATTTCAAATATAACATCATAAATGGAAGGGTCTTTTATGAAATAAAATCCCAAGCGTTTTTCTCCTACATTTATTTTTTTACAATCATTTGAAAAGCAATTATCGTATATATATCTACCCTCAACTTTATAAAAAACCTTCATTCCAATCCTCTTACTATCAGAATACTTTTCATAAAAATTAATAATAGTATATCTAATATCTGATGTGGTTTCGATGTGAGATTTATACGCACCATACCCAAAGGCTATAAACAAGAATAAGAAAAACAAACCAAGAGCCACTTTGGTATGAGGATCTGTCCAGTCATTGTAGTTATTAGGTTTAATCATTACTACTCATATTTATTTGATTGGCATTAAATTTCATAATCATATCTGCACTCAAAAACATTACAAAAGATGCTCCAGGAGACTTTACAGTATTAGTTTAAAAATCAGTTGAAAGCCCTGGGGCCATTCCTGTTCTTAAATTTGTCAAACCTCGATCACCTTTATTTATTGCAAAACCTAAATTTCCATTTGGCTAAGAAATGGGTGTATAATCCAAAACCGAACCTGTTAGGATACTTCCAAATGTATTGAACCCAAAAACACTTTGGGTGGCAATGTCGAAATAGTCCAAATCTCTGAATTTAGCATTATTAACTAAATAGTTCAATATTTCCTTTATTTCTCTCATTTTGGTTTCAAAAACTCAGGTATCTTTTTCCACCCCTCCTCAGGAACCAATACCGAATCAGGAACTTTTATATCAAATAAAATTTTATAAAGTTTAGTCAATAAGGAAAAATTCTCTAAATCCAAAATCCTCTTTTCTTTTCAATCTATACTTTTTAATTTCATCAGGCACTTCACCCCATCCTTTTCGTGGAACATCTATTTTTAAAGAATCAGGAACAGGATAATATAGGAGAATAGATGATACAGTTTGATTATCTTTTCCAAACTCAACTATAAATCTATTCCCTACTTTAGCAGCATAAGAACCTTTCCAACTTGACCCTTCAATGCGTTTTCCATTGTGCATAAATTGAAATTGAACTGATGTGCCTGACTTCATACCTGTACTTGTCCCTGTGATTTCACCTACAGTATACATTTTTTCATAAGAATCATAATATACATTCCAAATAAATACACCAGAGATTCCAAATATCAATCCTATTATAAATTTTTTCTTATCACTCATCTTTTATTTTGATCAGCTTTAAATTTGATCAGTCTATCATAAAGACCAAATATTTGAGTTCTACTCTTTCGGTACATTTCCACTTCAGTTGGTATTTCAGACCATCCATTCCTTGGAGGGCTTATATTTAATGAATCAGGTATAGGATAGTAAAGAATAATTCTTGAATTTTTTGGTTTTTTTTCTTCAAATTCAACTATAAATGAATCTCCAATTTTGGCACTATAATCCCCTTTTCCAAATCTTGAATTATAAACTTTTCCTAAATAAATGAACTGATATTCAACATTACTATCTGATTTAAACCCAGTTGTAATATTTGTTACAACTCCAGTTGTATACTTCTTTGGTGACCTATTGTAGTTATATTCCCAAAGAAAATACAATAAGTAGCATGCCAGAAGAATCAATACCGCTTTTTTTCTTTCACTTATCATTGACAACTGATTTTATACCTGATCCAAAAGTTATCCTTATTGGTTGATTAACGTGATTAATAAAATTAACGACAGCTTGATCAATTCCAGCTGATGTTAATTCTTTTGAATGCCACCTGCTAAATTTTCCAATTCCTAAATCCACTCCGAAATTTAATAAGTTTTTATTTGCACCTGCTAGTTTAAAACCCCCTGAATCTAAATCTACCATTGCTTGAAAAACATAAATGTATTTCCCCCCTGTACCTGCAAATCCAATATCAGCGAAATCTATTTGGGATAGGTTTCCATTATATAAAAGACTGTTTCCTGCTTGCCATAAACTTTCTATACCCATGTCCCCTAGCGCTTTTGCCCCTAGAGTTTGAACCATATTCTCTATCAAAATAGGACTTGCAGCTACAGCTATCATAGAACCTGTCACCCCATAAGCCACCATTGCTTTTATTCCATCCATGTAGTCTGAATTTTTTGCAGTAATGTATTCGCCCTCGCTGAAATGGAGTTTTTGTCCGCGATTCATGAGATCATGGGCAGCGTTTAAGCCTTTGTTTTTGGCTGTCAGTCCCAAGTTTCTATGAATTGGATTATTACTTGAAATATATGAAAACAAAGTAATACTACTATTTGAACCACTTCTGGATAATCTTGTTGCCGTAACTATTATCTCAGGCAACTCAGTGCAATTTTCACATTCATCACCTTTTCCTGACAATCCTGTTGGATCTTTGAACTTCAACGGATTATTAAAACTAAATACCATTGGACTGATTGAAGTAAACATATCTGAAAGCTTGTCTAAACCTTGAAACCTCCCCAAAACTGGATCGTAAAGTCTATTCGGTGTCCAGTATAGATTCAAGTTGTTTTCACTTATCCACTCACTTCCTTCATTAAACTTGAACTTGTGCCCCACCCCACTAGGTGCCGAATAGGAATTAAACGACATACCAAATGGATAGTAGTCATCCTTTTGGACTATGTTGCTGTTGGTATGGGTTACCTTGAAGTCGTCAAAGAACACCTCAACGGGAGTTGGATTCTCGTTGGAGAAGTAAATATACACATATCCTGGCTTTTGTATTGTGATTTGGACCGTTTTTAAGAGTTCGTGCGGAACATTCGTCCCTGTCTCCCTGGCTGCTAAAGTTACTGATTTGAAAGTGCTCTGATTTGGCTGAAACTGATAGTTTTGGTCAAAGACCAGGACGTTCAGGTATGCCTTAGGTCCTGTGGAGTTGTCACTTCCATAGCCCATCAAGCCTGCGAAGGGCATCGGGTTAGTTCCTGCTGTGGCTCCATCTATCACTACACTTGAGGCATTGTTTGCCAAATTGGTGATCAGCTGTGCAAAGGCTGACCCTGGGGTTCCTGTGGTACTCGGATCCAGATATTTCACATAAACTTCCGCATCAATTGAATCCTTACGATTGTAGGATCGTGTGTAAATGATCGTTATTTCTTACTAAAAATATAATTGGGAAACTTTGGACAGTTAGTGAAATGGTAAAGATTATCTTGATCAATTCCTCTTACTTTTTGTCTTGACACAAAAAGTAACAAAAAAGTCAAGACGGAGAAATCCTATCCACGCTACAGGCCACCG
>NZ_JAKZGR010000034.1 GCF_022549675.1 Belliella kenyensis
ATCCTAAATTGTACTTTTTCAATCCGAAATTGACTCGTGGATCAAGGGTCAAATACATAAAAAAAGAAAGTAGAGCTTAGTTTAAACCCTACTTTCTAATTCCTGACGAATTTTCCAATAAGCCCTAATTTAGGCTCAATTCGAGACCTAAATCCTCATTAGTCAGACCGAATTTATCGATTTGTTTTTTTATTCTATCAACTCAGCCCAACTTACTTTCATAAAACCTATTAAACCAAATCCAGCCCCTTCTTGATCGAATTACAGGATCCAAGAAATCAAGGGTTGAGTTCAAGATGAGCTAGGTTATCAACATCCTCAAATACTGGGCAGAGGAAGTCATGCCCAAAGCAAAGCAAAAACTCCCAAAGTCATCGAAAAACAGAAACAACCGCTTCCTAAAATCCACCAACCAGCTTACTATTCTACCTAGCAAGCCCTTCACCCTGCGGATGTCAGTCAATACGCCATAGGCGCACACGGCAGCCACTAACCTCCCGACCTCTGCAAGAGATTATGGCTAGTGGGTAAAAGTTGGTCACAGTAATTCATTCAAAATCTCGATAAATTTAGAGCCATCAGACATTCTAAATTCCCCATTTTCGATTTTTTCAATAGGTACATTCCCTTCAATTACTCGAAGAATACCATCTTTATCTAAAAATAGATTAGCGGGGTATCCATCAAAACCTAATTTTCTTGTTAGTTCTTTTGAGTCAACTATATGTTCAAAATCAAACTGAAATCTTTGTAAAAACTTCCTAACCTTGCTTTCTGACTCAAAGGTTATTGATAAAAAATTAAACTTATCACTATATTCCTCTTTCATTTTATTCAAAATTGGCATTTCTTCAATACAAGGTTTACAAGAGGTAAACCATAAATTTATTAGTGTAGGTTTACCTTTAAGGTCTTCTATACTAATTACACGACCATCTAATGTCCTAGCATTTAATATAGGATATTCTTTACCGATTAAGGCTTTTTTTCTTTCAATTTCTAATTTTGTCTTTTTAACATTGTCAGTGAAATGCCATTTATACGAAAAAACAATTGAATCATTTCTATTATACTCTAAATCTAATTCTTCATAGATGTCCATAGATTTTACCACTGCTTTCATTTTGCTTAATCGTATTTCTTTAAGTTCTATGTAATCTTTCTCGTTTAATACTTTCCCTTCTTCATTTAAATAATAGTTTGCAGATTGTCCTAGCAATAGATTGGAATAAAAAAAACCTAAAAGAATTAAAGAAATTTGAGTTGTTGTTTTCATATTATTATTTTTTATAGGTAAAACCGAATGATTTTGTATAAATTCATGTTCAAATATGAGCAATAACATGATTTGTCATAATCAAGGAAGATATTTTTAGTACTAATTTTCATGAGATACACAAAGCTTGAATTTAGCACTTCGCTTTCATAGGAGCACGAGACCTCTGCTTTCGTATGGATGATGTGTAAGACTGGTGTTTAGTCATTCTCTTATTTTTAATATTACATTTCCTATTTTTTGTCCAGATTCAACATATTTGTAAGCCTCTACTATTTGGTCCAATTTATATTTTCTGTCTATAACAGGTTTGAATTCACCTTTCTCTACAAGTTGCTTTAAAAATATTACGTCTTGTTTAGTGATGGATGGAATTGGAAATAATAGCCTTTTACCACCCCAAATTGGTGTTGTTAAAGCAAAAAGTAAATTCTCTCCTTTTTTCCCTAATTCTGTTGAGATGTAAATTCCCTTTACTGTTAATAATGGCTTGCATTGTCCAAAGGAACTTTTTCCAACCGCATCAAAGATGAATTCAAATTTATCCTCTGTCTTGGAGAAATCTTGTGTTTGATAATTAATAACATTATCTGCACCCAGAGATTTTACTAGGTCTACATTTTTTGTATCACATACTGCTGTAACTATTGCTCCAAAATGCTTTAACAATTGAACAGCCGCAGAACCAATAGCACCAGTTGCTCCATAAACTAAAACGTTTTGTCCTCTTTCAACTTTTGCTGCTCTTATATCTACTAAAGCATAATGTGCTCCTTCTGTAAAAGCCGCTGCTTCATCAAAACTAAAGCCCTCAGGAATAGTTGTGATGGCATCTGTTTCTTTAATTGTTAAATACTCTGCATGTCCACCGAAGGTTTTATCATTAAATCCAAAAATTTTATCCCCTATCTTAAATGTTGACACTTTTTGTCCGACTTCTTCAACTATTCCTGCAAACTCACAACCAAGTATTTGATGCTTTGGTCTTAAAAGCCCCGTAAAAAAACGAGAAACAAAATATTCTGCACTTCGCAAGCCTGAATCAGTGCGGTTTACTGTTGAAGAGTAAACTTTAACTAATACTTCTTTGTCCTTAGGTATTGGTTTAGGAATTTCTAAGAGTTTGGCAACTTCAGGTGGTCCATATCTTGAATGTACAACTGCTCTCATTTTCTTAATATTCCATTGTTTCTATATTCTGTTTATCCACAATTGCAACTAAGGAATTCCGAAACTTTAAGGATTTGGTTCAAAATTAAACGAACTTCGGTCATAAATTTGATTTTCTTCAATCGGGATGGATTTAAACTTTTCAAATGGAATAATCTGATAACCACTATAAGTTTCAAACCAATTACAAATTCGCACTTCATTAAATGCTTTATTATATTCTAATAACAAATCAGTAGAAACAATCGTGTACGCATTACTGACGTAAAGTTTTTTTGATGTGTTTGAATTCTCTCTTTTCTCCAAGTTTGAATTATCAAGCTTTAACTCATTTTTAAGAATGATAGTATCACCTTTTATTTCAACATCGTAAATCAATGAAAGAATAGCACATCGTCCACTCCCATTAATTTGAAAAATAGCCTTTTTTAACCCGTTAATTGTCTCGTAGAACACATATTGATTAGTCGGAAAATCCTTCTTGGAAATCCAGGTTTTTTCTTTGATAGAGTCCCATGGATTACCATAAACAAATCCATTATAAATCATTGTCAATAAAATGATTAAGTTTATTCTTTTCATTTTCAGCGTATTTTTAAAATTCAACACAAGCAATCTGGTAAGGCAAGGGAATTTCACCCTCACCTTCCCACAGAACCGTGCGTGAGACTCTCATCCGCCGCGGCGGACTCTTCATGTTTGTAAATCGCTTCGGTTCTAATATACCTAAGATTGAACCAAATTCCAATGTTCAAACAGGTTGGGGGTAGACTTATATTGTTGCTTTAGCCATCTGACTGCCACCCATTTGTATAGTCCTTTCTCCCATTTCACCCACTTGAGTAAACGATGGTTGAGTTGGTTCCATAGTTTATACAGATATGAAGATAAATTACTATCTAACTCCTCCCAATCCATACGGTCTATGCCTGCGCTGCCTTTGTTGGATTTTACCTTCTTATACGCCTGCCACACCATCAGCTTGGTAATTGGTTGCGATTTTGTTTCATAATAATCTGTCATCTCCGCCGCGGCGGATTGTAAACTAGTTTGAAACTAAACATGTCCAGCCCTTGGCTCCACTCCCGTTACAGGTGTTTTATTGCTACTACGACTGGATCTGCCCCCCCATACCTCACCCAACCACGGGTGCAGGTTTCACCTCTCGAATTGACCTGACGGCATGGAGTTCACTTGTTCCCCCGAAATAATCGGGGCAGGCATTGAAATGGCCTGTACTGCGTTCATGCCAGCTTAACCCCGGATGCGATGTGGCCAGTATATCCGATCATCCGCCACACTTTGTCATAGTTATCCCAAGCTATCGAGATATCCACCTATTTTTGACATCGTAATTTGCCTAATCGAGGCTTCGTCACTGGTTCTTCGCCGCGGCGGATCAGCTCCTACAGGGATCAAAGCCCCCGTATTTCCTTACCGCTCACTACATATTGGTTTCCCAAACATGCACAGCGTAAGGTAGTTTGATAGCTGCTTTCCCGAAGCTTCGGGACCATCGGAGGGCCTCTCTATTAGTTACCCAATAGTCCTACATCCATTTCAAAGCATTAGACCTGTTTTTAAGTTCGATTCAAGTCACACACGTGATTCAGCTTGGAGACGGCGGGCCTGTCTGAAGCCAGTCAGGCTTTCGGAGCCGTTCTCTTCCAGCCTACTCCCAACTTCTTTAAGATGCTAAACTTTCTATTTACTCTGAACAGCCCGCTGTATCCAAGGTGATGTTAGAATGCGTTATTCCTTTCGAATGCTCACAGGAATGTTAACCCAATTCTTTTATTCAATCCTTGCTCGAAAATCCGGATCAAAGTTGACAACTGAATATTTCCTTTACCATTTTCAAGCTTTGAGATATAACTTTTCTTTGTTCCTGCTTTTTCTGCCAATTGTTCTTGAGTCAGATTTGCTTCCTTCCTCGCTTCTTTTAGCATTTCGCTGATGATGAACATCTGTGCATTTTCTTCATACTTATTTCTGCTTTCACTTCCAATTTTTCCGTGTTCCAGTTCAATCAGTTCATCGAATGTCTTGACTTTGCTATAATCCTTCATGATCTTATTTCTTTGTTTGATAATATTCCTTCATTAACCTTTCTGCTTTCTCCAATTCATTCTTCGGAGTCTTTTGGGTCTTTTTTTGAAAACCGTTGAACAGAACCACAAGCCTTCCTTCATCAAAGCAGCAAAAGATCCTGAAAATATTTGATTGAAACTCAACTCTTATTTCATATAGCCCCTCAGTTCCTTCAAGATGCTTGAGAAACTTTTCTGGTACCCTTTCCACTTGCTTGATCAGTTCAAATACATATTGGATCTTACTTTTAACCTTATCATTCTGGCTTTGGTAAAATTCAATAAAGTGGTTTTCATAAAAAATGATCTTCCTAACCATATATACAAAGTTATCTCAAAAGATAACATTTTCCAAAAATGCAGCGGTTTCTTTTAATGTCCTCTAACGGGATTCAGCTTGGAAACGGCGGGCTTTCGGAGCCGATAGCTTCCAACCTATTCCTAACTTATTAAAATTACTAAACTTCCTATTTTTTCTAAACCACCCGCTGTCTTACAAGGTGATGTTAGCGAAAGTTGTTTTTTATCTGGAAATCCAGTTTTCTAACCTAATACCAGAGATTCTTTGAAACTCTTTCAAGTTTTCTGTCACCATTATTAGGTCTTTTTCTATTGCTGTGCAACCAATCAACAGGTCAAAATCACTGATCTGCAAGCCAATTGATCTTAATCGGGCTTTCTCTTTTCCATACAGGTAAATTGCGCTAAAAATCGGAAGGACAACAATTTGATTAGCAAACACTTCAATTAAATCAAGATTCTTTTGAGGGTTTTTACTACTTTCAGCTCCAAAAACTAATTCTGCCAAAGTAATTTCTGAAATAGCAAAATTTTCAGTGCCTAGCTGTTCAAACTTTTCTATCAATCCATACTTCCCTCTTAAAAAATGGACGCAGATATTAGTGTCTAAAAGATACTTCATTCGAAACCAGAATTTTCTGTTTTTTCTATTCTGGACTCTCTAATTTCTTTAATGATTTCGTCGGAATCTTTATCATCTTCCCATCCACCAAAAAGTGTCCGCATTTCAACCTTCTCTTCTTTTACATCAAGAGATTCGGTCAATTTAATGATCAGTTTTTTCTTGGAAAGATTATCCAAACTTTTCAAGAGTCCGAAATACTTTTCCAATGTCTTGTTATTTAAAGTGAGGTTTGCCATGATTTTTTACCCAATTTACGAAATTAAAGTTTTGATGGTCAAAAGATTTGGATAATTAAATTCCCAACTCTCTTTTCTTTTTCTTTATTAAGTCTACCATTTCACTTGTATCTCTAGTAAATCCACCTGCATTTATGAATTGATTTTCAGTATTGAACCAATATATTTTATTATCCCCTTCAACTTTCAATTTATACAAAGGAGGGTAAACAAACTGTATAAGGGAAAGGGATTCCACTTCCATCCAGTTTATTTTTCTTTCATTCTCTCCATTCTTTATAATTACATTTTGACATCCTAATTTTACTATTACAAATTTATCCTTAATAGCAATAAATATTGGGAAGCAGATTATTCCTATAACTCCAAAAACTAACGTGGTAACGATATTTTGTTCCATTTTCTCACCATTTATCCAGAATAACTCAGGAAAGAACCAAGACAAAATGGACATAATTACCATTATTATTCCCAAACCAAATAACAGGTATTTCAGGAAGTGGTGATAAAGATTATTGCTTTCCATGGTTTGTCTTCAATTTTCGCTATCGTGTCGCAGCTAAGAAACGTGGGGCATTTCGAAGCGATTACCTGTCTACCTTCACTAAAGTTAGCTCGGGAGACAAACCTATCGAACATTACTAACTGCCCCATGTTTTCTTAGGTGCTGTTATAGCACGTTTTTATTCTTCTCCTTGATTCCACCAATCAATTTGGGTTCTGTTATTTGTTTTCAAGAATTCAATCCCACAAATTTTTACAATGTCCGCACAAGTTTCTTTGGAACCTGACAGGATTGCATACGGACAATCGAAATCTGGAATCAGAATTTTAATATCATTTTCCGCCATAAGTGCCTTAGCATCTTTGATTTCGTTATAAATTTCAAATTGGTTCTTATTTTCAAATGAAACAAGTCTCGTTTCTGAATTAGGAAATCTGTCCATTTTCATTATCCTAATTTCTACCATTCCATTATCTTGAAAGTATTCAATTAAGGGAATAAGTATTGTTGGAGGAATTCGGTCGGCTGCATAATCTGGGAAATCCACTTTCTTCAATTCACTAAATTCTTTTAATTCTGTTTTAAAAGGCTCCTGAAGTTCCAAGATTCCTTTAGCTAACCTGTTCATAGAATTGAATCCAATTTCCTTGGATATTTCTTTCCATGAAATTGTCGATAGAAGTGGATAGGTTATTTTCAAATTAGCTTCCCAATTGAAATGGTCAGCAAATACTTGCTTTTGAAATGGATACAAACAAATCAATACTTCCTCTTCATCTAAAAAGAGAGAACTAATTTTCTGGGAGTCTGATTTTGAATCTACCTTCATTCTTTTATTTGCCACTAACGTTTTCGGGCTTTGCGTTCGGGCGGGTTTCGGAGCACAAAACTGTCTGCCAGCACTACACTTGAATAGAAGCACAAAGCTCCAAGTTTGCACGTCACCCCGCCTGACGCAAAACCCGTGTTGAACTGACACCCTTCGGGTGAGCGATTTACCTAAATTCTGCTTATTTTTAGTTATATCAAAATCTTTCATCATGAAAACTCAAAAAAAACACGCTGGGCATCGTAGCCCTCAATGATTCCGCTCAGGGGTATTTGCTAAAACTAGCTTCTTTTCTTGAAGCTAAGGCCTATTCCCCCATGACCATCCGCAACTATATGGCTGAGATGCGGTATATTTTTGCCTACTACAACCATCTCAATCCTGAACAGCTCACACAGGATCACATCGCCTCCTACATCAACTACATCAAAAAAGAACATGGCGTGGGAAGGGATAAATGTAGGATGACAGCCCAGAGCTGCAGCTTCTTTTTTAAACACATTTTGCCTTCTCCCTACGTAGTGCCTCACGCCCTCTATCCCCGAAAGGAGTTCAGACTTCCTGAGATTCTAACCCAAGAACAGATCAGCCATGTAATCCAATCCACAACCAATATCAAGCATAAAGCCATCATTGCTTTGTTCTATGGAACAGGGATCAGGTTGAGCGAACTTCGGTTCTTGGAAATGAAACATATTTCTCGGACAGACATGCAGCTCAAAGTTGTGGCTGGAAAAGGCAGTAGGGACAGGTTTACCATCCTTCCTGCTGCTGTGCTTCCGCTACTCGAAGCATATTACAGGGTACACAGGCCGAAAGTCTTTCTCTTTGAAGGACAGACCCCGGGCAAAGCCATGAACGACCGATCAATACAGCATGCCATCCGCATGGCCATGAATCAGGCAGGTTTTGAACAGTATGGTTTTTCCGCACATTCTATCAGGCATTCCTTTGCCACACACCTTCTCGATGCAGGGACAGATATACATACCATCAAGCAGCTTCTCGGACACTCCAAGATAGAGACTACCATGATCTATCTCCACCTGACCAAGCAGCGCAGGGATAAACTTGTCTCACCTCTTGACCTGCTCAGTCATGGAAACTGATGTTTCTTTCCAGTCCCTGTTCAGGCATCAATCCATCTCCAACTTCAATCCTTACAGCAGAGCGGTTTTCGCCGATCTTGCTGCCTGTCATACCGCTGCAAAAGGGTATCACCTCAGCAGGTGCGATGATCAGCAATGTGGAAA
>NZ_JAKZGR010000035.1 GCF_022549675.1 Belliella kenyensis
ATCTAGGATACGAAAGTTTAAATACTGGAGAAGCTATTCTTAACCTTAATTTGGCATTGGAGATCATAGCCAATGACGATGATTTTGGTGTTCATCCAGTTGATTTCGGTGGAGAGTTGGGAAATATATTGTCCAATGATTTACTTAATAGGGTGTCAGTTGATCCTTCATTAGTAGATTTTGAGATTTTTGATCTTGGTGGAATCCAAGGTTTGCTCATTAGAGCAGATGGAGTTCTATCCTTAGTGCCTGGTGTCAATCAAGTAGGTAGGTACACAATGGAATATAGACTTTGTGAAATCTTAAATCCTGGTAATTGTGATACTGCATTTATAACACTCGTTCTGGAAGATTCAGACGTCGATTTGACAGCAAGTAAAACATCTGGTGGAGTTGAGATATGGGAAGGAGATGTGTTTAATTATGAAATCAGGGTGAGCAACATTGGTGGCACAGATGCATCAGAAGTTAGAATAGAAGATGTCCTTCCAAATGGTTTAACATTCCAAAGCCAAACAGTGAGTAGTTCTGTCCAGGGACTTGAAGTCAATTTCCGTTTAGAAAGTGGAAGATTGATATGGGATGTTCCATATTTGCCAGTTGATGCAGTGTTGGAAATTACAGTGACGGTTATGGCAAATGCTTTGATTGGTACAACCTCTCAGACTATCACCAATGTGGTAACGGTGGCAAGCGCAGAGCGTGATAGTAATCCAAATGACAATACCGGCACGGATGTAAATGTTATCAAACCTTTTATGATACCAAATGTAATAACACCAAACGGTGATAGACGAAACGATACTTTCGAAATCAAAGGGGTCAATAAATTTGTAAGTAACGAAATTGTAATTTTCAATAGATATGGAGATCATATCTATGAGGCTAGCAATTATCAAAATAATTGGGATGCCGATGGACTACCAGCTGGTACTTACTACTATGTTTTCAAGGCGGTGGATAGAGCAGGAAGAGAACATGTCTTCAAAGGATGGATCCAAGTGATCAAGGATTAATGGTGCTAGGATATTGAAATAGTACCTAAGTAAATAATTAATAAACCTAGCTTGCTGATGCTTTTTAACGCATTAATAAGCTAGGTTTTTTTGTGGGAGAATTTTTAGGTGAAAATATGTGTATGAAATTGGTGATAAGAAGTTTCTCATTGATAAACCTATTGGGATTGCTGATTCAGGTAGCCCTTTTGTCATCAACCAATATCAATGCACTCATCAGCGATGGCTATAAGTTTGTTCTGGGTTGTTATTCAAAAATGAAAGCACTGAGATAAAAAATAAAATTCAAAAACTGGAGATGACCGGTTTCACCCCAAAGGAAATAAGAAAGTGTGGATAGAATTATTGTTAGGTTTTAAAAAAATAGAGAGGAAGAAGCAAGACCATAATCGGGGAAAAAAACTTAAAAGTTTGAACCAAAGGTTTGAATTGGTAAAATTGATCAAAACAACAATTTATCTCAATTGTCATGGAAATTTAGCTTGAGTGTCCTTTCGCAAAGAGCAGTATACAGGATGGCTATACTTTGATGTGATTTTTAATTCTGAATAGGAATTTTTGTAACAGATTGACAGAAAGGTGATAAGGTTTTTTAAAGAATATTTAAAAATGAGTTAGGTGAGTAATAATGCGTATATAAAAAATCGTTCCTTCGGGATATTTAGATTAATATTGATTATTAATTAGTTTAAGGTTAAGGTTCAACAGTTCTAATAAAGAGCTCATTTTCAATAAATTTAATGGACACAGGTACCAAAGCTGTGAAAATAGATTTTATTTAATAATAAATTAAAAAATTGATTATGGAGAGAATATTACTAAGGCCTAAGATTTGACTTTTGTTTTCACAATCTCAAATGCTGATTTTTCTTCCATGCAAATTGATTAAAGCTCAAGAGCTTTTCAGGAACAATTTGTAGGAGAAATGCTACTCACACAGTATTGAATATTAATTTATTTTGTTCAATAGATGTGCATTTCTTGAACGAGATGAAGTTATAAATTTCTTCTTTCTAGGATATAAATAAGTTTTTAGTTGCATTTAATAATCTCCGCCATAATTCTAAGGTCATTTATTTGAAAATATAGATATATGTCATTCTAGTAAGCGTAAAAATTTTAATTATCTAAAATTATAATCTAATGAAAATGCACTTAGATTTAATTATGTTTTTAATGGTCACTCCATTTTTAGGAATTAGTGCTCAAGATAGAGTGGAAGGGGATAGTATTGGATCTAAGCAAATAATCTCAGAGGGAAAAACTCCTGCTCTTACTTTTACTCAGATGTTTTTTAATAAATATATGGGGCAATTGCATAAAGGTGATATATATTTTGTGGAGTCTAATGTGACTATTTCCTTCGGTGAAAAAATTTCAGAAAATACGGTATATAATGTGAGTGAAGATACCAGTTGGAAGATTCACTCCAATGATGAAATTGTTGAATCGGGATTTGGGGTTTCCATCAATGACAAGATTTTTGATCAACCTGGAGCATATACAGTGAAAGTATATACACCTCATAGGCATGTCCCTGGTGGGTGTAACCATGCTGATGAAGAGTATTTAATAAATGTTAAAGTTGACCCTATCAAATACGAGTGGATTTGGGATGAAAACGAGTGGTATGATTTTCTGTCTAGTAAGAAGCAATTCAATCAAGATACAATCAAGGTACCTGTAAATATTCACACTATTGAAGACAAAACTTTAGATGATAACCCCTTATTTCAATTAAGGGTTTCTGGTATTGATTGTGATTTTTCAGGTACTGGATTTCTAAATGGAAAATACTTAACCAGTAATCAAAATCCAAAATTTATAGATTTTAACGTCTCTGGAACTATTGGAGACGATGTGTATGTCCAGGTGGATTTAATCAATCCTAATGGTCAGACCGAAAGTTTCACCATACTCAAGCAAATTAAATAATTTACCATATTAAGCTTTAACGCATGCAAAAATTCTTTACATCATGTATTTTGAGTTATAGTCGGTATAGAACTTTTACGAAAATGTTTTTATCAATAAAAGCGGCATTTACCTTTTTTGTTTTGCTCTTGCCTTTTTCTCTTTTGGCACAGACGTCGGCTCCTTCAGTTTGTGGCTTTGATCCAGCTTTTGGCTGTTCCAATACCGATTTTAACAATTCTGGTATTCGATCTACAAATAATGCAGCTACTATTGAATACGACAACTTTGTCTCCGCATTTCATAATTCAGTGGTTAGGCAAGCTGACGGCTCGTTTCTGATATGGGGGGAAGGAGCCGCTGCCAATGGTACTGGACATTTGCTTACGCCAACTGTTATCAATGCTTCAAATTTCCCTGGACTTACCGGTACGCCACTTAAAGTAGGTATTGGAAGTTTTGGTGCTAGCTCTTCTTCTCAGTTCATTTTGCTTACAACTGCGGGTTTGTTTGCATGGGGGAATCAAGGCGCTGTAATAGCTTCAGATCTCACTACGTCAAATGCATTTCAAAAACTTACGATAGGCGGCAATTCGACAGGCTTACCATCTGGGATTAATCCTCAGGATGTCAAAATGATGTTTGTAACGACCAATAATATTGGATTAGTTACCTGTGATGGAAGGGCATTTATGCTTTCAAGATTTTCAGAAATGAGAGGGAATGGAGGATCGGGTTCAACAACAGTTTGGAGTCAAGTAACTACTAATCAGTCAGGTAATCCAACTCTATCAAATGTTGTAGCTTTAAGAGGTTCGGAAGAAGCTATGATGGCCTTAAGGTCAGATGGTACAGTTTGGACTTGGGGGAGAGAAACTTATTTGGGTAATAATACCTCCAAAACTTCTAGAACGCGAGCAACTCAAATGACACTTCCTTCAGGGGTTGTGCCTAAAATGATTGGTTCTAATACCGTTCGTAGAAACGGAAATGACTCAAATGGTAGAAATGGAACCTCTTATTTCTTGTTGGGGACTAATGGAAGAGTGTATTCCTTAGGAGAAAATGGTGAAAGACAATTGGGAGATCATTCGACTACTGACAGGAGATCTTGGGTGCAACCAAGATTAGGAAGCGCATCAGGACCTACTTTTGAAGATGTCAAATGGATCAGTCCCAATGAACATGATCGATTGTATGGGAACATGTCTATTTTATTGGGGACAGGTGAAATTTATACTTGGGGTAATGACAATGGTGGCATGTTGGGGAGAGAAACAGGTAACGGAGAAGATTTCTTCAATCCTGGTAAACCTGCTGGTTCACCTGTTGAGTCATATCTTACTTTAGAGTTGGGTGGCCACACGCTCATGGCAATCAACACCTGCGAAAAGAATTATGCCTATGTAGGTCATAGAATAAACGGTAGTATGGGTGATGGAAATTCTAATGAAGTTTACCATGGTAGTTTTACATACGAAACTGCAGAAGTACAGCTGTGTGGTGCTGAAATAGGAGTGACGATTGTATCTACGGACTTAGAAGGAACCACTTTTGCTGCTTCTGGAAATTATTGTGCTCAAGGTAGCGAAATACTTCTTTCAGGAACTCCACCGGGGGGCACTTATTCAGTTGCTTCAGGTCCTGGTCAGCTTTCGGGAGCATCAAACAATATATTAACTTTTACAGGATCTGGAACGGTAGTAGTAAATTATAATATTGCCCCGAATTCATGTGCAAGAGAGGTTGAGGTGACAAAAGCTTTTGTTGTCGAAAATTGTCAAATTGTTGCTGAGGATGATGAATATGAGCCGATTAGCAGTCCTGTTGGAGGGGTCGTAGGCAATATATTAGATAACGACAAATTAGGAGACGATCCTGCAACATTGTCAAATGTTACCATCTCTGTGATCACGGCTGCAACACCTATTGGGGGTGGGTCGGTACCAGTGTTGAATATCAATACTGGTCAGGTAACGATTCCTGCCAATACCCCTCCAGGAACTTATACGATAAGGTACCAAATTTGTGAAACAGCCATAACAAGCAATTGTGATCAGGCGGATATTACGATAACGGTTGAGACAACAGCAGACCCTTTTGATTGTGCTGATGAAGTAATGTACCAAACCGTTGGTAGTCCTTCGGCTTTATTTGCTGTAGATGTAAGAACAGGAAATAGAACGCAATTGTCTTCAGCAGCACAGCTAGGAAGTTCTACTTTGAATGCATTAGGTTATAACGTGGTGGATAACTATTTGTACGCTTATATAAGCGGAACAAATAGTATTAAGCGAATTTTCTCTAATGGTTCGTTTGCCAACATACCAATAGCAGGTCTTCCCGTTGCTGCATACAATGCAGGGGACGTTGGTCCAAATGGCATTATGTATTTGTATGTGAGTAATTCAACTACTATACAGCGGATTGATTTGAATACCATGACATTATTGACTCCAATAACTCTTTCTACTGGAGCCAATTTGCTGGATATTTCCATCAGCAATGATAATCAGTTCATCTATGGTATTTCTAACGGAAATGGTGCCTTAGTAACTTACCCTATTACAGGCGGAGCATTTACTACTAGAGCAATAGGCTTATCTGCTGGCTTACCTACATCGATTGGTATGGATGCCACCGGAGATTTGTTTGTGATTGGCGACAATACATCGACGGTGTTTGAACTTGCAGGACCATCACTGGCAAATAGTACACAACTTACGCAAATATCTCCAACCTTAAATACAGCGCTTTCCAATACAGATGGGGCTATTTGTAGAAATGCTTTTGCAACTACTTCTGAGCCGATAGGCTGTAATGATTATGAGTTTTTCATTTCGACTTCAGATGCTTTTTTGGTTGCAAATGATTGTAATGCCACCACAGATGGAAAATCTACTCTTAGAATCTTCAACACTTTAACCCAGACAGAAACCGTTTCAGGTCAGTTGATTCAAAATTTTGGGTTAAAGACACATATAAATAACCTAGGATTTAATGTGACAGATAATTATCTGTGGGCATACCGCGTAGGCACCAATCAGATGGTAAGAATCGGGTCTAACAATACCGTCGATTTCTTTGCTATCCCAGGCTTGTCTAATAATTGTATTTTCCCAAGTTCGGGAATTGATAATACAGTGTTTTTTGCTGGAGACATGGATAGTAATGGTATTATGTATCTTGCAAATGGAGTTCGTGGGACGGTTTTAGTTCGTGTGGATTTAAACCCTAATTCACCTACCTATCTTACAAGATTAAGTGACGTGCCATTGTCTATAAGCCCAGGCGCAGGAACACTGTCTTGGTTTGCAGATTTTGCTATTAGCCCAAATGATCAACAAATTTATTTTGTTTCATCGAGCAAGAATTTAATTAGAATAAATCCCACAAGTGGGGTAGTTACAAATGTTGGTCCTGTTTCTGGATTGGATAGCGAGTCTTTGGCTAATACAACTGGTTTTCAAATAGTCATGTTTTCGAGTGATGGGGATATGTATATGCATAATACAGGTTCTGGAAATTCTTACAGAATAGCAGAACCTCACTCTGGGGATCTGATTGCAGAGTCTGTTCCACTCACTAGTTATGTGGGTTCGGGTGGTGATGGCGCAAGTTGCCCAACGGCTACATTATTGCCTTGCGACCCTCCAAGTGCTGCCGTAACAGTAACTCAACCAACATGTATCCTAACAACTGGTACAATTGAGTTTACGGCTCAATCGGGATACGAATACAGTGTCAATGGTGGCTCTACGTACCAAGCGAGTCCTATCTTTGCAGGGCTAGCACCAGGTGAGTATAATCTAATTGTTAGAGAGATTTCAAATGTTGCTTGCTTTACCGAGGGAGATAACCCGATTGTTATTAACCCAATACCTGACAATCCTGAAACTCCGACAGTTGGTGTTGATTGTAGTTTAGGTTTCGGGAATGCGGTATTAACTGTAACAACACCACTAGGTACAAACTTTGAATACAGCTTAGATGGAGGAACTTATCAAGCTTCTGCAACATTTAGTGGCGTAGCCAATGGCTCTCACACCGTAAGAGCGCGTAACACTACTACGGGATGTGAGTCAACTGTTGCCAATGTCAATGTCAATTGTGATTGTGTAGACTTTCCAGGGGTCTCTTTGAGTTCAACAGCAGGAAGTACCTGTGTAACTGAGCCGATTACCGTTTCTGGGAACATTTTTGGGGGTAGTGCAACGGCTGTTTCACTCAGCCATAATGGGGCTGGAACTTTAAGTCCAATCAGTTCTGATGTTTCCCCTTTCTCGTTTACATATACGCCAGCTCCTGGTGATGCTGGTAATAACGTTTTAATTATTGTTGAAACGAATAATCCATTAGGTTCTCCATGCCAAGCGGCTGAGGCAGCATATGTATTAACAGTCAATGCACAACCAAGTGCTCCAACGGTAGCAAGTACGATACAACCAACATGTGAAGTTTCAACAGGAACAATAGTGTTCGAGACCCAGACAGGTGTAGAGTACAGCATTGACAATGGAGCGACCTATCAGGCGGGTGAAACATTTACAGGCCTAGCACCAGGTACCTATAGCTTAAGAGTAAGAAGCACGACAGACAATACCTGTTCCACGGCAGGATCCTCAACGGTAACGATTGAAGAAGTGCCAGATGCTCCATCTGTACCTGCGGTAGCAAGTACGATACAACCAACATGTGAAGTTTCAACAGGAACAATTGTGTTCGAGACCCAGACAGGTGTAGAGTACAGCATTGACAATGGAGCGACCTATCAGGCGGGTGAAACATTCACAGGCTTAGCTCCAGGTACTTATAGCTTAAGAGTAAGAAGTACGACAGACAATACCTGTTCCACGGCAGGATCCTCAACGGTAACGATTGAAGAAGTACCAGATGCTCCATCCGTACCGGTGGTAGCAAGTACGATACAACCAACATGTGAAGTTTCAACAGGAACAATAGTGTTCGAGACCCAGACAGGTGTAGAGTACAGCATTGACAATGGAGCGACCTATCAGGCGGGTGAAACATTCACAGGCTTAGCTCCAGGTACTTATAGCTTAAGAGTAAGAAGTACGACAGACAATACCTGTTCCACGGCAGGATCCTCAACGGTAACGATTGAAGAAGTACCAGATGCTCCATCCGTACCGGT
>NZ_JAKZGR010000036.1 GCF_022549675.1 Belliella kenyensis
GAGTACCATTCAAGGTATCGTTGATCAAGACACTTGCTGTGGTGCCTCCTGTTCTGCCATTGATGGAATCAAAGTCATCTGGATTCGCAACTATCGGTGCTGCTTCCACAGTAACTGTTGCAATGGCTGTTGAACAATTGCTAGGGTTAAGGTTTTCGCAAATCCTGTATTCTAGCTCATAAGTGCCTGCTGGGGTGTTTGCTGCTATTCCAATTGTTCCATCAGAGTTCAAGGTCAATTCAGAATCTCCATCTACCAAGCTCAAAGTAACATCAGCTGGATTCACTATCACTCCATTCAAGGTATCGTTGATCAAGACACTTGCTGTAGTGCCTCCTGTTCTGCCATTGATGGAATCAAAATCATCTGGATTCGCAAGTATCGGTGCTGCTTCAACAGTAACTGTTGCAATGGCCGTTGAACAGTTACCCGGATTAAGTATCTCGCAGATGCTGTATTCTAGCTCATAAGTGCCTGCTGGGGTGTTTGCTGCAATGGTTATTGTACCATTTGCATTGAGTGTCAATTCAGAATCTCCATCTACCAAGCTCAAAGTAATATCTGCTGGATTCACTGGAGTACCATTCAAAGTGTCATTGATCAAGACACTTGCTGTGGTGCCTCCTATTCTGCCATTGATAGAATCAAAGTCATCTGGATTCGCAACTATCGGAGCTGCTTCCACAGTAACTGTTGCAATGGCTGTTGAACAGTTGCCCGAATTAAGATTCTCACAAATCCTGTATTCTAGCTCATAAGTGCCTGCTGGGGTGTTTGGTAAAACTGATATTGTACCATTTGCATTGAGTGTCAATTCAGAATCTCCATCTACCAAGCTCAAAGTAACATCCGCAGGATTCACTGGAGTACCATTCAAGGTATCGTTGATCAAGACACTTGCTGTGGTGCCTCCTGTTCTACCATTGATGGAATCAAAGTCATCTGGATTCGCAACTATCGGAGCAGCTTCCACTGTAACTGTTGCAATAGCCGTTGAACAATTACCTGCATTAAGATTCTCACAAATCCTGTATTCTAACTCATAAGTGCCTGATGGGGTGTTTGGTGCTATTCCAATTGTTCCATCAGGGTTCAAGGTCAATTCAGAATCTCCATCTACCAAGCTCAAAGTAACATCCGCAGGATTCACTGGATCTCCATTCAAAGTATCGTTGATCAATACACTTGCTGTGGTGCCTCCTGTTCTGCCATTGATGGAATCAAAGTCATCTGGATTCGCAACTATCGGTGCTGCTTCCACAGTAACTGTTGCAATGGCCGTTGAACAGTTGCCCGAATTAAGATTCTCACAAATCCTGTATTCTAGCTCATAAGTGCCTGCTGGGGTGTTTGGTGAAACTGATATTGTTCCATTTGCATTGAGCGTCAATGGAGATGATGGATCTGGATCCACCTGAGTCAAAGTGACATCTGCTGGATTCACTATCGCTCCATTCAAGGTATCGTTGATCAAGACACTTGCTGTAGTGCCTCCTATTCTACCATTGATGGAATCAAAGTTGTCAGGGTTCGCAACTATCGGAGCAGCTTCCACAGTAACTGTTGCAATAGCCGTTGAACAGTTACCCGGATTAAGTATCTCACAAATCCTGTATTCTAGCTCATAAATGCCTGATGGAGTGTTTGGTGCTATTCCAATTGTTCCATCAGGGTTCAAGGTCAATGGAGATGATGGATCTGGATCCACCTGAGTCAAAGTAACATCGGTTGGATTCACTTGAATACCATTCAAAGTGTCATTGATAAAGACACTTGCTGTAGTGCCTCCTGTTCTACCATTGATGGAATCAAAGTCATCTGGATTCGCAAGTATCGGTGCTGCTTCCACAGTAACTGTTGCAATAGCCGTTGAACAGTTACCTGAATTAAGATTCTCACAAATCCTGTATTCTAGCTCGTAAGTGCCTGCTGGGGTGTTTGGTGCAATGGTTATTGTACCATCTGCATTGAGCGTCAATTCTGAATCTCCATCTACCAAGCTCAAAGTAATATCTGCTGGATTCACTGGAGTACCATTCAAGGTATCGTTGATCAAGACACTTGCTGTAGTGCCTCCTGTTCTGCCATTGATGGAATCAAAATCATCTGGATTCGCAAGTATCGGTGCTGCTTCCACAGTAACTGTTGCAATAGCCGTTGAACAGTTACCTGGATTAAGTATCTCACAAATCCTGTATTCTAGCTCATAAGTACCTGCTGGAGTGTTTGGTGCAATGGATATTGTTCCATTTGCATTTAGGGTCAATTCAGAATCTCCATCTACCAAGCTCAAAGTAACATCAGTTGAATTCACTATCGCTCCATTCAAGGTATCGTTGATCAAGACACTTGCTGTAGTGCCTCCTGTTCTGCCATTGATGGAATCAAAGTCATCTGGATTCGCAATTATCGGAGCTGCTTCCACAGTAACTGTTGCAATAGCCGTTGAACAGTTACCCGGATTAAGTATCTCACAAATCCTGTATTCTAGCTCGTAAGTACCTGCTGGGGTGTTTGGTGCAATGGTTATTGTACCATTTGCGTTCAACGTCAATGGAGATGATGGGTCAGGATCCACCTGAGTCAAAGTAACATCGGTTGGACTCACTATCGCTCCATTCAAGGTATCGTTGATCAAGACACTTGCTGTAATTTCTCCTGTTCTGCCATTGATGGAATCAAAGTCATCTGGATTCGCAAGTATCGGTGCTGCTTCCACAGTAACTGTTGCAATAGCCGTTGAACAGTTACCAGGGTTAAGATTCTCACAAATCCTGTATTCTAACTCATAAGTGCCTGCTGGGGTGTTTGCTGCAATGGTTATTGTACCATTTGCATTGAGTGTCAATTCAGAATCTCCATCTAACAAGCTCAAAGTAATATCTGCTGGATTCACTATCACTCCATTCAAGGTATCGTTGATCAAGACACTTGCTGTATTGCCTCCTGTTCTACCATTGATGGAATCAAAATCATCTGGATTCGCAAGTATCGGTGCTGCTTCCACAGTAACCGTTGCAATGGCTGTTGAACAGTTGCTAGGGTTAAGATTCTCACAAATCCTGTATTCTAGCTCATAAGTGCCTGCTGGGGTGTTTGCTGCAATGGTTATTGTTCCATTTGCATTTAGGGTCAATTCAGAATCTCCATCTACCAAGCTCAAAGTAACATCAGTTGAATTCACTATCGCTCCATTCAAGGTATCGTTGATCAAGACACTTGCTGTAGTGCCTCCTGTTCTACCATTGATGGAATCAAAATCATCTGGATTCGCAACTATCGGTGCTGCTTCCACAGTAACTGTTGCAATGGCTGTTGAACAGTTGCTTGGATTAAGGTTTTCGCAGATGCTGTATTCTAACTCATAAGTGCCTGCTGGGGTGTTTGGTAAAACTGATATTGTACCATTTGCATTTAGGGTCAATTCAGAATCTCCATCTACCAAGCTCAAAGTAATATCTGCTGGATTCACTGGAGTACCATTCAAAGTGTCATTGATCAAGACACTTGCTGTGGTGCCTCCTGTTCTGCCATTGATGGAATCAAAATCATCTGGATTCGCAATTATCGGAGCTGCTTCCACAGTAACTGTTGCAATAGCCGTTGAACAATTGCTTGGATTAAGGTTTTCGCAAATCCTGTATTCTAGTTCGTAAGTGCCTGCTGGGGTGTTTGGCGCAATGGTTATTGTTCCATTTGCATTGAGCGTCAATTCTGAATCTCCATCTACCAAGCTCAAAGTAACATCAGTTGGATTCACTATCGCTCCATTCAAAGTGTCATTGATCAAGACACTTGCTGTGGTGCCTCCTGTTCTGCCATTGATGGAATCAAAGTCATCTGGATTCGCAAGTATCGGAGCTGCTTCCACAGTAACTGTTGCAATGGCCGTTGAACAGTTGCTTGGGTTAAGATTCTCACAAATCCTGTATTCTAGCTCATAAGGGCCTGCTGGGGTGTTTGGTGCAATGGATATTGTTCCATTTGCATTGAGTGTCAATTCAGAATCTCCATCTACCAAGCTCAAAGTAACATCTGCTGGATTCACTTGAATACCATTCAAAGTGTCATTGATCAAAACGCTCGCTGTAGTGCCTCCTGTTCTACCATTGATGGAATCAAAGTCATCTGGATTCGCAACTATCGGAGCAGCTTCCACAGTAACTGTTGCAATGGCCGTTGAACAGTTGCATGGGTTAAGATTCTCACAAATCCTGTATTCTAGCTCATAAGTGCCTGATGGGGTGTTTGGTGAAACTGATATTGTTCCATTTGCATTGAGCGTCAATGGAGATGATGGATCTGGATCCACCTGAGTCAAAGTAACATCGGTAGGATTCACTTGAATACCATTCAAAGTGTCATTGATAAAGACACTTGCTGTATTGCCTCCTGTTCTACCATTGATGGAATCAAAATCATCTGGATTCGCAAGTATCGGTGCTGCTTCCACAGTAACCGTTGCAATGGCTGTTGAACAGTTGCTAGGGTTAAGATTCTCACAAATCCTGTATTCTAGCTCATAAGTGCCTGCTGGGGTGTTTGCTGCAATGGTTATTGTTCCATTTGCATTTAGGGTCAATTCAGAATCTCCATCTACCAAGCTCAAAGTAACATCAGTTGAATTCACTATCGCTCCATTCAAGGTATCGTTGATCAAGACACTTGCTGTAGTGCCTCCTGTTCTACCATTGATGGAATCAAAATCATCTGGATTCGCAAGTATCGGTGCTGCTTCCACAGTAACTGTTGCAATAGCCGTTGAACAGTTGCTTGGGTTAAGATTCTCACAAATCCTGTATTCTAGCTCATAAGTACCTGCTGGGGTGTTTGGTGCAATGGTTATTGTACCATCTGCATTGAGCGTCAATTCAGAATCTCCATCTACCAAGCTCAAAGTAACATCAGCTGGATTCACTATCGCTCCATTCAAGGTATCGTTGATCAAGACACTTGCTGTATTGCCTCCTGTTCTACCATTGATGGAATCAAAATCATCTGGATTCGCAATTATCGGAGCTGCTTCCACAGTAACTGTTGCAATAGCCGTTGAACAATTGCTTGGATTAAGGTTTTCGCAAATCCTGTATTCTAGTTCGTAAGTGCCTGCTGGGGTGTTTGGCGCAATGGTTATTGTTCCATTTGCATTGAGTGTCAATTCAGAATCTCCATCTACCAAGCTCAAAGTAACATCTGCTGGATTCACTTGAATACCATTCAAAGTGTCATTGATCAAAACGCTCGCTGTAGTGCCTCCTGTTCTACCATTGATGGAATCAAAGTCATCTGGATTCGCAACTATCAGAGCTGCTTCCACAGTAACTGTTGCAATAGCCGTTGAACAGTTACCCGAATTAAGATTCTCACAAATGCTGTATTCTAACTCATAAATGCCTGCTGGGGTGTTTGGTAAAACTGATATTGTACCATTTGCATTTAGGGTCAATTCAGAATCTCCATCTACCAAGCTCAAAGTAATATCTGCTGGATTCACTGGAGTACCATTCAAAGTGTCATTGATCAAGACACTTGCTGTGGTGCCTCCTGTTCTGCCATTGATGGAATCAAAGTCATCTGGATTCGCAAGTATCGGTGCTGCTTCCACAGTAACTGTTGCAATGGCTGTTGAACAATTGCTAGGGTTAAGGTTTTCGCAAATCCTGTATTCTAGCTCATAAGTGCCTGCTGGGGTGTTTGCTGCTATTCCAATTGTTCCATCAGAGTTCAAGGTCAATTCAGAATCTCCATCTACCAAGCTCAAAGTAACATCAGCTGGATTCACTTGAATACCATTCAAGGTATCGTTGATCAAGACACTTGCTGTGGTACCTCCTGTTCTGCCATTAATGGAATCAAAATCATCTAGATTCGCAACTATCGGAGCAGCTTCCACAGTAACTGTTGCAATGGCCGTTGAACAGTTGCCCGAATTAAGATTCTCACAAATCCTGTATTCTAACTCATAAGTGCCTGCTGGAGTGTTTGGTGCAATGGATATTGTTCCATCAGAGTTCAAGGTCAATTCAGAATCTCCATCTACCAAGCTCAAAGTAACATCCGCAGGATTTACTGGATCTCCATTCAAGGTATCGTTGATCAAGACACTTGCTGTGGTGCCTCCTGTTCTACCATTGATGGAATCAAAATCATCTGGATTCGCAACTATCGGTGCTGCTTCCACAGTAACTGTTGCAATGGCCGTTGAACAGTTGCTAGGGTTAAGATTTTCGCAAATCCTGTATTCTAGCTCATAAGTACCTGCTGGGGTGTTTG
>NZ_JAKZGR010000037.1 GCF_022549675.1 Belliella kenyensis
CTCAACGACGACGCCAGTTCCAGTACCACAGGCGAATGTTGGCATTGAGAAAACATCCAGCAGTGCGACACCGAATGTAGGCAGCAATGTTGTCTTTACCTTAACAGCAAGCAATGCAGGACCAAGTTCAGCAACAGGCGTAGTAGTAACTGACCAGTTGCCCTCTGGCTATGCATATGTATCAGACAATGGAGGTACCTCGACGAGCGAATCAGCAGGCTTGATTACTTGGACGATAGGAGACTTGGCAGATGGGGCTAATGCGACATTGGAGATCACAGCGACAGTTTTAGCGACAGGAGATTATGGCAATACGGCTACGATCACAAGTACAACACAAGACCCAACTCTGGGCAACAATACCTCAACGACGACGCCAGTTCCAGTTAATGTTCTGGTTTCTATTAACGATAGTTTCAATCTTATCAATGGCAGAACAGGAGGCACTACAGCAAGTGTCTTGATCAATGACACTTTGAATGGAGCGATAGTGAATCCAGCTGATGTTACTTTGAGCTTGGTAGATGGAGATTCTGAATTGACGCTCAATGCAAATGGAACAATTACCATTGCAGCAAACACCCCAGCAGGCACTTATGAGCTAGAATACAGCATCTGCGAAAATCTTAATCCGGGTAATTGTTCAACGGCTATTGCAACAGTTACTGTGGAAGCTGCTCCGATAGTTGCGAATCCAGATGACTTTGATTCCATCAATGGTAGAACAGGAGGCACTACAGCAAGTGTCTTTATCAATGACACTTTGAATGGTATTCAAGTGAATCCTACCGATGTTACTTTGACTCAGGTGGATCCTGACCCATCATCTCCATTGACGCTCAATGCAAATGGAACAATAACTATTGCAGCAAACACCCCAGCAGGCACTTATGAGCTAGAATACAGGATTTGTGAGAATCTTAACCCAAGCAACTGTTCAACAGCCATTGCAACAGTTACTGTGGAAGCAGCACCGATACTTGCGAATCCAGATGACTTTGATTCTATCAATGGCAGAATAGGAGGCACTACAGCAAGTGTCTTGATCAATGACACTTTGAATGGTATTCAAGTGAATCCAGCAGATGTTACTTTGAGCTTGGTAGATGGAGATTCAGAATTGACACTCAATGCAAATGGAACAATAACCATTGCGCCAAACACTCCAGCAGGCACTTATGAGCTAGAATACAGCATCTGCGAGAATCTTAATTCAGGTAACTGTTCAACGGCCATTGCAACAGTTACTGTGGAAGCAGCACCGATACTTGCGAATCCAGATGACTTTGATTCCATCAATGGCAGAATAGGAGGCACTACAGCAAGTGTCTTGATCAATGATACTTTGAATGGAGCGATAGTGAATCCTGCGGATGTTACTTTGAGCTTGGTAGATGGAGATTCTGAATTGACACTCAATGCAAATGGAACAATATCCATTGCACCAAACACCCCAGCAGGCACTTACGAGCTAGAATACAGGATTTGTGAGAATCTTAATTCGGGCAACTGTTCAACGGCTATTGCAACAGTTACTGTGGAAGCAGCACCGATACTTGCGAACCCTGACAACTTTGATTCCATCAATGGCAGAATAGGAGGCACTACAGCGAGCGTTTTGATCAATGACACTTTGAATGGTACTCCAGTGAATCCAACCGATGTTACTTTGACTCAGGTGGATCCTGACCCATCATCTCCATTGACGTTGAACGCAAATGGAACAATATCCATTGCACCAAACACCCCAGCAGGCACTTATGAACTAGAATACAGGATTTGTGAGAATCTTAATTCGGGCAACTGTTCAACGGCCATTGCAACAGTTACTGTGGAAGCAGCACCGATAGTTGCGAACCCTGACAACTTTGATTCTATCAATGGCAGAATAGGAGGCACTACAGCGAGCGTTTTGATCAATGACACTTTGAATGGAGCGATAGTGAATCCAACTGATGTTACTTTGAGCTTGGTAGATGGAGATTCTGAATTGACACTCAATGCAAATGGTACAATATCAGTTTTACCAAACACCCCAGCAGGCACTTATGAGTTAGAATACAGGATTTGTGAGAATCTTAACCCAAGCAACTGTTCAACGGCTATTGCAACAGTTACTGTGGAAGCAGCACCGATACTTGCGAATCCAGATGACTTTGATTCCATCAATGGCAGAGTAGGAGGCACCACAGCGAGCGTTTTGATCAACGATACCTTGAATGGAGCGATAGTGAATCCAGCAGATATTACTTTGAGCTTGGTAGATGGAGATTCAGAATTGACGCTCAATGCAAATGGTACAATATCCATTGCACCAAACACCCCAGCAGGCACTTATGAGCTAGAATACAGGATTTGTGAGAATCTTAATCCAGGTAACTGTTCAACGGCTATTGCAACAGTTACTGTGGAAGCAGCACCGATACTTGCGAATCCAGATGACTTTGATTCCATCAATGGCAGAGTAGGAGGCACCACAGCAAGTGTCTTGATCAATGACACTTTGAATGGAGCGATAGTGAATCCTGCGGATGTTACTTTAAGCTTGGTAGATGGAGATTCTGAATTGACACTCAATGCAAATGGAACAATAACCATTGCAGCAAACACCCTAGCAGGCACTTATGAGTTAGAATACAGGATTTGTGAGAATCTTAATCCAAGCAACTGTTCAACGGCTATTGCAACAGTTACTGTGGAAGCAGCATCGATACTTGCGAATCCAGATGACTTTGATTCCATCAATGGCAGAATAGGAGGCATTACAGCGAGCGTTTTGATCAACGATACCTTGAATGGAGCGATAGTGAATCCTGCGGATGTTACTTTGACTCAGGTGGATCCAGATCCATCATCTCCATTGACGCTCAATGCAAATGGAACAATAACTATTGCAGCAAACACCCCAGCAGGTACTTACGAGCTAGAATACAGCATTTGTGAGAATCTTAACCCAAGCAATTGTTCAACAGCCATTGCAACAGTTACTGTGGAAGCAGCACCGATAGTTGCGAATCCAGATGACTTTGATTCCATCAATGGCAGAATAGGAGGCACTACAGCGAGCGTTTTGATCAATGACACTTTGAATGGTACTCCAGTGAATCCAACCGATGTTACTTTGACTCAGGTGGATCCAGATCCATCATCTCCATTGACGTTGAACGCAAATGGAACAATATCCATTGCAGCAAACACCCCAGCAGGCACTTATGAGCTAGAATACAGGATTTGCGAAAATCTTAATTCGGGCAACTGTTCAACGGCTATTGCAACAGTTACTGTGGAAGCTGCTCCGATAGTTGCGAATCCAGATGACTTTGATTCCATCAATGGCAGAACAGGAGGCACCACAGCAAGTGTCTTGATCAACGATACCTTGAATGGAGCGATAGTGAATCCAACTGATGTTACTTTGACTCAGGTGGATCCTGACCCATCATCTCCATTGACGTTGAACGCAAATGGTACAATATCCATTGCACCAAACACCCCAGCAGGCACTTATGAGCTAGAATACAGGATTTGTGAGAATCTTAATTCGGGTAATTGTTCAACAGCCATTGCAACAGTTACTGTGGAAGCAGCACCGATACTTGCGAATCCAGATGATTTTGATTCCGTCAATGGCAGAACAGGAGGCACTACAGCAAGTGTCTTGATCAACGATACCTTGAATGGAGCGATAGTGAATCCAGCTGATGTTACTTTGAGCTTGGTAGATGGAGATTCAGAATTGACGCTCAATGCAAATGGAACAATAACCATTGCGCCAAACACTCCAGCAGGCACTTATGAGCTAGAATACAGGATTTGTGAGAATCTTAATTCGGGCAACTGTTCAACGGCCATTGCAACAGTTACTGTGGAAGCAGCACCGATACTTGCGAATCCAGATGACTTTGATTCCATCAATGGCAGAATAGGAGGCACTACAGCGAGCGTTTTGATCAATGACACTTTGAATGGAGCGATAGTGAATCCAACTGATGTTACTTTGACTCAGGTGGATCCTGACCCATCATCTCCATTGACGTTGAACGCAAATGGTACAATATCCATTGCAGCAAACACCCCAGCAGGCACTTACGAGCTAGAATACAGGATTTGTGAGAATCTTAATTCGGGTAACTGTTCAACAGCCATTGCAACAGTTACTGTGGAAGCAGCACCGATACTTGCGAATCCAGATGATTTTGATTCCGTCAATGGCAGAACAGGAGGCACCACAGCAAGTGTCTTTATCAACGATACCTTGAATGGTACTCCAGTGAATCCAGCTGATGTTACTTTGAGCTTGGTAGATGGAGATTCAGAATTGACACTCAATGCAAATGGAACAATATCCATTGCACCAAACACCCCAGCAGGTACTTATGAGCTAGAATACAGGATTTGTGAGAATCTTAACCCAAGCAACTGTTCAACAGCTATTGCAACAGTTACTGTGGAAGCTGCTCCGATAGTTGCGAATCCAGATGACTTTGATTCCATCAATGGCAGAATAGGAGGCACTACAGCGAGCGTTTTGATCAATGACACTTTGAATGGTATTCAAGTGAATCCAGTAGATATTACTTTGAGCTTGGTAGATGGAGATTTTGAATTGACGTTGAACGCAAATGGAACAATATCCATTGCACCAAACACCCCAGCAGGCACTTACGAGCTAGAATACAGGATTTGTGAGAATCTTAACCCTAGCAATTGTTCAACGGCTATTGCGACAGTTACTGTGGAAGCAGCACCGATACTTGCGAATCCAGATGACTTTGATTCCATCAATGGTAGAACAGGAGGCACTACAGCAAGTGTCTTGATCAATGACACTTTGAATGGAGCGATAGTGAATCCAGCTGATGTTACTTTGAGCTTGGTAGATGGAGATTCTGAATTGACGCTCAATGCAAATGGAACAATTACCATTGCAGCAAACACCCCAGCAGGCACTTATGAGCTAGAATACAGCATCTGCGAAAATCTTAATCCAGGTAATTGTTCAACGGCTATTGCAACAGTTACTGTGGAAGCAGCACCGATACTTGCGAATCCAGATGACTTTGATTCCATCAATGGTAGAACAGGAGGCACTACAGCAAGTGTCTTGATCAATGACACTTTGAATGGAGCGATAGTGAATC
>NZ_JAKZGR010000038.1 GCF_022549675.1 Belliella kenyensis
TCTATATGCTACAAATTTATGTTTTTCCAGTCGTATTTCTCCTTTGGAACTGGTTTTTTGCCATTCTGACTAATGTAAACAAAATCCCTCAATTTGAGCTGATTTCCAATCCTCATTAGTCAGACCGAATTTATCGATTTGTTTTTTTATTCTCTTAACTTAGCCCAATATTCTTTTCTGATCTAAGGTAACAAAAACCTTTCAAACCCAATCCCGCACCTTCTTGATCCATTTACAGGATTCAAGAAATCAAGGGTTGGGTCCAAGACATGCTGAAAATTCAAATCCCCAGATGTTAGGTGGGGGAAGTCATGCCCAAACCAAAGCAAATACTCCCAAAGTCATCGAAAAACAGAAACAACCGCTTCCTAAAACCCACCAACCAGCCTACTATTCCACCTAGCAAACCCTTCACCCTACGGATGTCAGTCAATACGCCATTGGCGCACACGGCAGCCACTGACCTCCCGATTCCTATCGGCGACCCTGATAGATGAATGCATCAATCAGGGATTACCGATAGTGATCGGCATGAGGGATTTTTGGCTAGTGGGCTAAAAGTTGTGGGTAGTGGTTCTTTTCATCTAATTTGGTTTACCCGTGTTTGAAGTTCTGAAATTCTCTTTACTAATCTGTCAAAAGTCAACGCTTTCCCATAAATCATAAACTTGGTCATTTCTGAATAGTCACTCTCGTATTCTTTTATAACTGTTTCTGATGGTATGATTTTGATTTTGTCAGGAGTATGGTTAGCATAGTCAAGCCCCCTCAACGGATTGAATTTTTCTCTATGAGCAACAATATTGTTGTAAAGTTCCTTGTCTTGGAGTGCTGTTATACCGTGTTTAGTGTCCATTAACCTTTCCAAATCATATAAATGTCTTGAAAGTCGGTCTATACGGATTTTTTCAGGCTCTTGCGAAAATTCTTCGTGGAGCAAGAATATCTTTTCAAGGAAGGTTCGTTGGGGTAGAACTGTAGGAATTGTAAAAGTATCTGATGCAAAATCCAATGTTGGAAAATTCACACTTAGAATGGAATTGATTTCACGCTTCTCTGTCGGCTCCATCAAGGAACGAGAACTTACTTCAATCAAAACTCTTTGAGGTAGATATTCTGAAGTGTCAACTACCGAATTGTAATGGATTTCAATTACCTGCGGGTCTTTGTCTGAATCGTTACCAGGCTGTGCAAATAGCTCACATTCTGCTATTGCTCCCCAATCTGTTAAAGTTTGTGTTAAGTCTTTGAGAAACTCTGTTGAGATGAATTCACAAGATTGTTTTCTAAGTTTTCTTATTTGCGTTTTACTGATGTCTCCTTCAAATCCGAAAAATTTTCGGTCAATTGCCAAGTCAATATCTTCTGAAAATCGCTCTATCAAATCCCACCCTTTGCTCAAAGAAGTTCCACCTTTGAATACAATATGTTCGCTGTATGGTAAAGAAAATGAAGCATTCAAACATAATGATACCCACCAATCTTTCTCAATGGCAATGGCTGGCAAACCTGTTGATTCTGTTGCCTGATTGAGGATTTCAATCCTTCTTTCTTTTGATAATGTGAGCCAACTGGTGTTCATCAAATTATTTGCATTAATATTTTGTTTATCCAAGCAGGGGAGAGTTTAGCATCATTGATGATATTCTCTTTCTTTTCATTCTTTAGAATGACTTGGATTTTTTCGATTGTTTTTTCATCTAATTTCTTTTGACCAATAGTTTTGAGTGCCTGAATAGCCAAACCGCTTAATTCTCCTTTTACTGAAAGGTTCTTTGGGCTTGTCTTTTTAAATGTGATGGTTCGCTTGCCAACTTTTACGGTTCTTGCTGCTCCATCAGTCAGGTAAACAACTTTCATTGGAACTTGTGTAGATAACCCTAATTTGTTCAAGGCTTGAACGCCCGTAGGAATAATTCTCGCTTTATCCCGTCTTGCAATGGCTTTGGCTATTTCTTCGGTTGATGGAAAGAGCACACCAAGTTCTTTGTCAGCTTTAGGATATAGGTAAATTCCGTGAGCCATACGAACAAGAATTTCCTTTTCTTTCAGGCGTAACAAGGCTTTCTTAACGCTTTCAGGATTGCCATAGTCTAAAAAGTCATCAACAAAGAGAACACTACCCTTTGGGTAGGTTTTCAGTGCTTCTGCAATCCTATTTTCTACTTGTGGTCTTTCCATTGGTTTTATCTCGTCCCAAATTTAGTAAATATTTGGGACGAAATTGGTGTTAAATTCTATTTTTTTGTCTGTATATTTTGCTGTGTCGAGTTACCATTACCCACAACGTCACACTGTGAAAAAAGTCTCTGCTATTTCTTAGTTCAACGGGTTTTCAGTTCCTTTAAAATTAGTAAATTTAATGGTAGTTAGTTGTAAGAATATCAACTTATTTCCATGAAGCACATCCTAGGAATATACCGGTTTCAAGCAACCTTCTCCAGCTTGGAAGATACCATTCCCAAAGAAAACCCTGTCAGAGTAATTGATGCCTTTATCAATAAGCTTGACCTGGATCTCCTTGGGTTTATTTCCAGAACTACCGATGAAGAACAGACCAAAAAGCATAATCCCTATCTCGACGGGAGGCCTTCATTTAAACCAAAGTCATCATTCCATTCCAGATCAGAATGCTCGAAAAATACGGCAGGGATATCTTCAAATGCCCTTGCTGCGATCATGGAAGAATGGAAACTATCTTTGATACTAGGGACAAATCAGGTAGAAAGCCAAAACCTTTCAAACCAAATCTAGCCCCTTCTTGATCCATTTACAGGATTCAAGAAATCAAGGGTTGGATCCAAGACATGCCAAAATTCAAATCCCTAGATGTTGGGTGGGGGAAGTCATGCCCAAACCAAAGCAAATACTCCCAAAGTCATCGAAAAACAGAAACAACCGCTTCCTAAAATCCACCAACCAGCCTACTATTCCACCTAGCAAGCCCTTCACCCTGCGGATGTACGCCCCAGCGCACAAGTCAGTCAATACGCCATAGGCGCACACGGCAGCCACTAACCTCCCGATCCCTATCGGCGACCCTGATAGATGAATGCATCAATCAGGGATTTTTTCCAAGGGTTTTTGGCTAGTGGGCTAAATGTTGGCAGTAGTGATTC
>NZ_JAKZGR010000039.1 GCF_022549675.1 Belliella kenyensis
TTGAGGGCTACGGTGCCCAGCGTGTTTTTTTTGAGTTTTCATGATGAAAGATTTTGATATAACTAAAAATAAGCAGAATTTAGGTAAATCGCTCACCCGTAGGGTGTCAGTTCAACAGCGGTTTTGCAAAAGCTGGGGTTTAGTGCTTTTTAGAAAGATTTGTGCTATATTTGTAGTTCGAGAATATCAAGAAGGTAAGTGCTAAAAATCCCAGCCTTCGCAAAGCCGCGAAACGTTGGCAGTAATTGTAAAACAGGCACAGAACAAATGATAAAGAGAATATTTCATATAGTGACTTTTCCGTTTTACTTCATTTACCTTTTGATATCATTTCCGTTCAAAATCGTAAAAATTATTTTAGACGACAAATTTGAGAAGCGAAGAAGTAACGATAGTAAATTGTCAGTTAAAACTAATGATAAAGAACTTATTGACATAGGGGCATTACTATTTCCAGAAGTCAAAACATATTTTGAAACATTTTTCAACACATTTCTGAATGACAATAAAAGATTTCTAACTGAAAACGAAGAACTTTTAGAAGACTATGACAACCTTCAATTGGACAAACTAACGCCAATAGAAGTTATTTACATTTTTGGAGACAGTAAGGAAAAGCTATGGATGACGGATTGGCGTGGAGAAGAAAACGAAAGAGAAATTGAAAATTTTCTTGAAGACAATTTGCAGATTAAGACAGATTGGAAAAACGTAAACGAAATAAGAAAGGGATTTGACGAAGAAAAACAAAGTGACGGTAAGTTTATAATAGACCTTTTAAAGACAATTGACAGAGACTTAGAATCCATAAACAAAAGACTCATTTTCCTTGACCTTGGGTGGGACGCTTATGTTTATACAGCAATTGACCAAGTTTCTTTCGAGACTATAACCGACAATTTTGGGACATATTTTCACGGAACAGAAAAATTGAGAAAATGAGAACAACTACCGCCAACATTTAGCCCTCTAGAGAAAAGCCCTCGAAAAAAAGCCCTGATAGGAGAAAAAATCTATCAGGGCTTTTTGCTAGTGGCTGTTGACTGACATCCGTAGGGTGAAGGGCTTGCTAGGTGGAATAGTAGGCTGGTTGGTGGATTTTAGGAAGCGGTTGTTTCTGTTTTTCGATGACTTTGGGAGTTTTTGCTTTGGTTTGGGCATGACTTCCCCTACCCAACATCTGGGGATTTGAATTTTCGGCATGTCTTGGACCCAACTCTGATTTCTTAGATCCTGTAAGTTGATCAAGAAGGTGCGGGATTTGGTTTGAAAGGTTTTCGCTTTCTACCTGATTTGTCCCTAGTATCAAAGATAGTTTCCATTCTTCCGTGTTCGCAGCAAGGGCATTGGTGGATATCCCTGCCGTATTTTTCAAACATTCTGATCTGGAATGGGATGATGACTTTGGGTTTGGCCAGTTGCATATTGAGTGACGACCGTATCAAGGTCAACCGTTCAGTTTTTCCTTGTAGTCTCAGGTATCCGAAGTGGCGGATCTTGACAAACCTTTTTGGCAATATATGCTGCTCAAAGCGTCGAAGGAATTCCTGATGAGTAAGCCACATCTGCTTGGTTTTTGAACCGTCTGAATAGTCTTTGTATTTGAACTTGATGTGTGTTGCACTAACTTCAAGGATTCGGTGTCTGGTGATGGCAATCTTGTGGGTGTAACGTCCATCCCGATAGCTATCGGGACACTACCCTGTCAGGCGAACCGAAAGGAGTTTTGGCATAGACGTTCCATTTTTTGAACCTTATGGCTTTCAGTAAGCTATTTTTATTTCCAATCCAGCCAATTGAGCTGTCTTTTTCCAACCCTTCCATGAAGATTGCTTTGAACATATTTGCCAGACTTTTCTGTGGAAAAAGGAATCGGTTGTTTTTACGTTTGGCATCTACCCATCTCTGTCCGTCATATCCTCCAGCACTGACAATACAGTGGACATGGGGATGGAAACTAAGATCCTGTCCCCATGTGTGCAGTACCATTGTGACCCCTGGTTCAGCACCTAGGTATTCGAGCATCTTTGCATGCTTGAGCAGGGTTTGGGAAGCTGCCAGAAACAAAAGGGCGAATAGCTTAGCTCTGTTCCCCATGAATACTGGATTGAGTTCATGTGGCAGGGTAAAGACGATATGGTAATAGGCGGTAGGTAGGAGTTCATCCATTCTACTCTCAATCCAGGCATCCCTTTTCATGTTTCCACAGTTGGGACAATGCCTGTTACCGCAGGAATGGTATCTATGGGCGATGTTTCCACATTGCTGATCATTGCACCTGCTGAGGTGATACCCTTTTGCAGCCGTATGACAGGCAGCAAGATCGGCGAAAACCGCTCTACTATAAGGGTTGAAGTTGGGGATGGATTGATGCCTGAACAGGGACTGGAAAGAAACATCAGTTTCCATGACCGAGCAGGTCAAGAGGTGAGACGAGTTTATCCCTGCGCTGTTTGGTCAGGTGGAGATAGATCATGGTAGTCTCTATCTTGGAATGTCCAAGAAGCTGCTTGATGGTATGGATGTCCGTACCGGCATCCAATAGGTGTGTAGCAAAGGAATGCCTGATAGAATGTGCAGAAAAACCATACTGTTCAAAGCCCGCCTGATTCATGGCCATGCGGATAGCATGCTGTATGGAGCGGTCGTTCATAGCTTTGCCTGGAGTTT
>NZ_JAKZGR010000003.1 GCF_022549675.1 Belliella kenyensis
AGTTACTGCGATAAACTAGCTACTTCACATGAAAGAACCTCCTTGCGGCTCTGCGTGCTAAATTTTAACTAGGAAGGGCTCAGAGAGGTATTTGCAAAGGATGAAATTTGGTGTTAAGGATGGAATTTAGAAGTATGGGTGAAGTATGGGTGAGTAATGAATTTAGTGTTATAAACTCGCTACTTCACAGAAGGAAACTCTTTGCGGCTCTGCGTGCCAAATTTTAACTAGGAAGGGCTCAGAAAGGTATTTTCAAAGGATTAATTTTAGTGTTAAGGATGGAATTTAGAAGTATGGATGAAGTTAGGGTGAGTAATGAAGTTACTGCGATAAACTAGCTACTTCACATGAAAGAACCTCCTTGCGGCTCTGCGTGCCAAATTTTAACTAGGAAGGGCTCAGAGAGGTATTTGCAAAGGATGAAATTTAGTGTTAAGGATGGAATTAAGAAGTATGCATGAAGTTAGGGTGAGTAATGCAGTTACTGCGATAAACTCGCTACTTCACATGAAAGAACCTCCTTGCGGCTCTGCGTGCCAAATTTTAACTAGGAAGGGCTCAGAGAGGTATTTGCAAAGGATGAAATTTGGTGTTAAGGATGGAATTTAGAAGTATGGGTGAGTAATGAATTTAGTGTTATAAACTCGCTACTTCACAGAAAGAAACTCTTTGCGGCTCTGCGTGCCAAATTTTAACTAGGAAGGGCTCAGAGAGGTATTTGCAAAGGATGAAATTTAGTGTTAAGGATGGAATTTTGAAGTATGGATATAGTTTGGAGGAGTAATGAGTTTAGCCTTATATACTAGCTACTTCACAGAGAGAAACTCTTTGCGGCTCTGTGTATCAGTCAAGCTTTAACTACAAAAAGTTAGCCTCGAAAATGTTTCCGAGGCCATTGAAGATAATATGATTAGATAGATCTATTGTTTTTTATTTACCCCAAGTGCTTGGATCTTTTCTCCATTCTACCAATGATGCTAAAGTCTCATCGTCAATATAATCTTTAGCTAATGCCTGTGGGAGTAAAGAAGAATAGTTGCTTAAGCATACTAAATCTATTCCTGCTTCTTGAAAATTATGGCTTGCGACATCAAAGCCGTAGGTGAAAATAGCGACCATTCCCAAAACCTCAAAGCCTGCGTCCTTCAAATCTCTTGCAGCTTTCAATGAACTGCCTCCAGTGGACACCAAATCTTCAACAACAACAACTTTCTGTCCTGGAGTAACTTTTCCTTCTATCATGTTTTCCATTCCATGACCTTTGGCCTTTGATCTTACATAGACAAATGGAAGGCCTAAGGCATCAGCCAATATCGCCCCCTGAGGAATTCCTGCTGTAGCTACGCCTGCTATTGCTTCTACTTCTGAAAATTCTGTTTGGATAGCTTTTATCAAGTTGTCTTTGATAAGTGTCCGAACCTCCGGATAGGATAAGGATAACCTGTTATCACAATAGATAGGAGATTTCCAACCAGAAGCCCAAGTAAAAGGATTTTCTGGTTGCAATCTTATCGCTTCAATTTTAAGGAGTTTTAGAGCGATTTCGGCCGCTACAGTTTTGTCAAGTAATTTCATACTTCAAAAATAGCAGATAAAAGGGAGTTGGAATTGTGCATGTTGATTTTTTTTATGCATTTTTGAGTGTAATAATAATTAGACGTCAAAAAGTACCTAGTACAATGAAAATTTTTATCAATGATAAGCCTGTGGATCTTTTGACTCCTCAAGAGCTTCCTAAAGATAGGACTTTCGAATGTATTTACGAGAATCCCAAAGATCTTCCAACTTCTGCCAATTTTCATGATGATGTTCTCATCACCAATCCATCGAAAGATATAATTATTAAGCTACTCTATCTATTGCGTACTAGAAAACTTAAGAATCTTGATTCTGTGGTATTGGTGTCGACCGATGTTGAGGAGCTCAAGCGTTTTGTAAAGAGTAGATTTACGATTATCAAAGCCGCTGGGGGTGTTGTCAAAAAGGGTGAAAACGTACTATTTATTCATCGGCTTGGAAAGTGGGACTTACCGAAGGGGAAATTTGAAAAAGGGGAGACTCCTGCCGAATGTGCTGTCCGTGAAGTAGAAGAAGAGTGTGCAATTACAGTAAAGTTAGGAGAGGAAATATGTAAAACTTGGCATACTTATACGCACAATCGAAAAAGTATTTTAAAGAAAACATATTGGTATGCAATGGATAGCCTGAATGATTCTAAAATGAAGCCACAGAAAGAGGAGGGGATTGAAGATATCAAATGGCTTACGCACCAGGAAGCAAAGGTAGCCTTGGTGAATTCATATCCTTCAATGCGCTATTTGTACAAGAGATTTTTGAAAATGGAGCCTAAAGTTCAGACCTCATAAGGGAGATAAGCTTTTATATCTGCCCCATAACGGTGTACATCTCTTATGATAGTGGAGCTGATTGCTGCAAACTCCGGGGAAGTAATCAGAAACACTGTCTCTAAACTTTCATTAAGATTCCTGTTCATTTGAGATATTGTGTTTTCGTATTCAAAATCTGTAGTGTTCCTCAGCCCTCTTATAAGAAAGTTTGCGCCTATTTTTTTAGCTAAAAATGCTGTAAGCTCATTGTAGACTATGACTTCCACACGATCATTATGCTGATATACACTTTTGATTTTAGATACCATTTCATCTATGTCAAAATATCTGTTTTTCTTTGATGAATTGTATCCAATACCTATGTATACTTTGTCAAATAGTTCTAGACTTCTCATGACAATGTCATGATGACCTTTGGTAAATGGATCAAATGAACCAGGAAATATCGCTGTCTTTTTCATGTTTCAGGGTTTTATTTAAACTCCCAATGTGCTTCGAATATTGGGGAATTTAAAAATGCTTCAGTCCCACTCAGATATTGTTGATTTTGCCTTGGCTGAGTCAAAACAAAGTTTTTGAAATATTTATTTCCAAAATCTTGATCAAATTCAAATGTTTGAAAATCTCCCATTGCTGTCACTTTACAATATTTCCTATCGAAGTTCAAATGAATTAAAGTACCGAATACATAATTCAACAATGAATTTCTATCCTCAATATGGTAAGTATTAAAGTTTGCTAATTGATTGTTTTTGAATGAAGCAATGTAACAATTTTTATCCCAGAGGTACATGAATAACTCTTGGTTTAGATAATTGCTTTTATCTTTTAGTAAATAAGCTAAAAATGAGCTGCTTCCATGGTACATCTGAGTCTTAGGTCTACTCTGGGTCAAAAGCTCATGTAATGTATTTGATATGGAGCCTGCTATGTAAAGATTATTACTATCGAGGCTATTGAAGTAATCTGCATGTGTGTTTTTTTGATCCTGAGCAAAAGATAGGTAGTTACTGAGCTGATTAACATCAAACAGAACCCCTGGGACTAAGGTGTAATTATCATTGAAAAGGTGAACCTTGAGAGGTACTTGGAGATTGAATAGCTTGTCTCGAAGAAGTACATCTTTTAAGGATGAATCGTCAGCAAAGTATTTCTGGTGTATTGCTGATATTTTTTCATTTCCATCTTTGGCAAGCAAGACGAATTTTTGTTCAAACAATAAAAGCGACAAACTTGACACCAAACTCATGTCAAATTTATCGCTGTACCTATTCTCTTGAATATTTTCTAAAGAATTCGTCAAAATTACTCCCAGTTACCAGCTGTAGACGAGTCTGTTTTTGAACCAACGCGAAGAGCCTTTTCTTTATTATTTAACTTTCTCTTAGGGTTGATAGGGTCTGGATCTCTGATCTCAAATACTGGAATCTCCCTGTTATTTCTTTCCACTTTATCAGCGAAAAACTCAAAGCTTTGTCCACCTGAACCAGGTACTATGTTTAAGTTCTCAAGATTGAAGTTTGGATATTTTCTTGCATTGAACAAAGAATCAATTACTCCAACAGATCCAAGTGTATCAAATTTAACAGTGGTTTCTTCTTTACCATATTCCAAAAGTTTGGTGGTCTCTTTTCTTTCTACCAACCAAATCTCACCGTTTTGGATAAAGTTTTTTAAATCCTGCCAGTTTGAGGCATACTCGCCATTTGCTGCATTGTAAGCAATCTGAGCATCTCTGAGCATTTTAAGCTTTTCGATAATCCTAGTCTCTGTTCTTTCGATTTCTTTCTCAGCTTCTACTACGCTATCCACGCTGTCATAAAGCTTGTATCCTAGGCCCAAAGCACCAATAAGGAAGACAATAGATAATATTCTAGTTAAAGTCATTTTTGATTTGATTTAATCTACTTGATAAGGTTGATGGTATTTCTAATAAAGTGCTATTTTAGATAATTATTTTCAAAATTAAAATATCCTTTCAATTTTCTCACATCATTCAGTGAATTTATTCCCCAAAAGAGTCTATGTTTCTCTGATTTTTTGATAAGCGCAAGATTATTCATGTCGACAAAGCATATTTCTGTGATCAACTGCATTTCCTCGCTGAGCTCAGGGTCTATACCCATTTTTAAAATACCACTCTTGATATTGACTTCAAAATAAAGTTCTATTGCATGAAGTGGTTTTTCTAAGTATTCAAATGTACATAAGAAATCTTTCACTTCAATGTCTAAGCCAGTTTCTTCTAAGAATTCTCTCTTTAGATTGTCTTCAGCTGAGCTACCGAATTTCATTCCTCCTCCTGGCACATTCCAAAAAAATCTGTTTTCACCCATTTTATGTTTGATTAGAAGAATTTTATTTTCTACGATCAAAACTCCATTTACCCTTACTCTTAGTCTGTTTCCAAATTTCTCTTTGATTGTTTGTTCTAATTTCTCCATTTTAGGCTTAGATTCGTAGCTTTATGAGCAATAAAGATAATCAATTCGTGCCAAAGCCTTCTTTGCTTTTGCAAAGAAACTTCTCCTATGAACCTACCTCTGGGCAAAAGAGATTTTTTGAGAAAATGGATATTTTTTTCTCTCAAAAGTCTGATAATCAATCAGCTTTTATTCTAAGAGGATACGCTGGGACTGGCAAGACGTCGTTGATTTCTGCCCTCGTAAAAACTTTGCCAAGATTGAACCTGAAGTCATTGCTTCTTGCTCCTACAGGAAGAGCTGCCAAAGTTATGGGGAATTATAGTGGACGTGCTGCTTTTACTATTCATAAGATCATTTATAGACCAAAGAACAGTTCCCTTGAGATAGGCTCTGGCTTTGAGCTTTCAAAAAACTATTACAAAGACACACTTTTTATAGTAGATGAGGCTTCCATGCTGGCAGATGATGGTGCTGGAAGTCTCTTGAGAGACTTGGTCCATTTTGTCTACCAAGAGAGTAGCAATAGGCTCATGCTAGTAGGTGATACTGCACAGTTGCCTCCCGTTGGGAGTCAGCATAGTCCAGCTCTAGATAAGGAGTATTTAATAAGAAATTTCAGAATCGAAGCGGATCATATTGAATTGACAGAAGTGATGAGGCAACAATTGAATTCTGGAATCCTTTACAATGCTACGCTTCTGAGACAGCAAGTGATACTTGAAAAACCCAAGATTGGGTTTTATACTAAAGGGTTTAAGGATTTCTTTAAAATGACAGGGGAGAGGTTGGAGGACGGTTTACGGTATGCATATCAAAAGTTTGGAGTAGAAAATTCTACAATCATTACTAGGTCCAACAAGCTTGCTGTTCAATATAATCAATACATTAGGAGGACTATTCATTTTTTCGAAGAGGAGATCAGTGCAGGAGATCTATTGATGATTGTGAAAAATAATTACACCTATATGGCAGATTCTGAAAAAGTAAATTTCCTTGCTAATGGTGATTTTGCTGAGGTTGCAAAAATCAGATCTTTTGAAGAAATTTATGGCTTAAGATTTGCAACTTTAGAACTTAGGCTGATAGATTATCCTGAGGAGCCAAATTTTGAAGCCAAAGTGATACTCGATACATTGTATAGCAATGCACCATCTTTGGATTTAGACACTTATAAGGAGTTATATAGGCAAGTTGCTGAGGATTATGCTGATATAGCGAACAAGGCAGAAAGAATGGAATTGATAAAAAAAGATCCTTATCTTTCGGCGCTACAAATAAAGTTTGCCTATGCGCTGACTTGTCACAAATCACAAGGCGGACAATGGGATGCTGTATTTGTAGATCAAGGCTTCCTAACAGAGGAGCAAGTAGATAAAGAATATATGAGGTGGCTGTATACGGCAGTTACCAGAGCCAAAAAGGAACTATTTATGGTGAACTTTCATTCGAATTTTTACCTTAATGGCGATAATCCAGAAGTAGTTTAAGGTTAGTAAGCCTTTGATGAAGTTCAAAGGCGGAGTTATAGATTGAAAATGATATACTAAATGCATTACAATTAAATTAAATGATAAAATGAAAAAGTTAGTTTTATTAATGGTCATGGCGCTATTTGTGTTTGCCGCACAAGCACAAGAAAAGAAGGGAGCTGAAATCATCTTCAAAGAGAAATCTATAGATTTTGGGGATATCACTCAAGGTGATAAAGTAGAGCATACCTTTGTGTTTGAGAATACTGGAGATTCACCTCTTGTTATTTCAAACGTGGCAGTGACTTGTGGGTGTACTGCACCAAATTGGCCAAAAACTCCAATAGCTCCAGGGGAAAAAGGCGAAATGAAAGTGGTCTTCAATTCTGCTGGTAAAATGGGGAAACAAAATTCAGTAGTTCGTGTGTATTCAAATGCAGCTGAACCTATTGAAAAAGTGTCTTTGATATCCAATGTTTTGCCCAAAGGAAAATAGTTTAAATCGTGGATATCATCATGATTTAGAGCAGACCTAAAAGGTCTGCTTTTTTTTATAGGTTTTTAAAATTAAATCAGACCAATAATCATATATAATATAGCTTGGATGAAGTTCATCGGCTACCAATGCTTGGCTTTGATGGCCAAACTGTCGATAATGTGCTGTAATGTCCAAGAAGGTGATCCCAAATTCCAAACAGATACTTTTTTTTACAATATTGAATGCGTCGATTTCCTTTTTTACATTTTCTTTATCTACGCCTTTGTGAGCGGCAAAAGGTGTTACTCCCCAGTCAGGTATTGAAAGAACGATCACGTTTGATGTATTGCCACGAGCAAATGTGATGGCATCTAGAAGTAAAGCCTTGAATTCAAGCTGGAAATTATCCACTGATCTGCCTCTGTACTGATTGTTGACACCAATCAATAGCGTAACAAGGTCATAGGTTTGACCTTTTATTTGAGCTTTTTCTATGCCTTTTTGAAGTTCATCAGTGGTCCATCCTGTAGTTGCTACGATTATTGGCTGATCAAATTCTACGTTTTTGGAGGCTAATTTTGTGACGAGTTGACTTGGATACCTATCCTTTGAATCTACTCCTTCACCTATCGTATAGGAATCTCCAAGAGCTAAATAGGTTTGTTTACTAGAATCCATTTTGATTACATTTTTTTGGGTGCTTTTAGACGAAATACAACTTGACCAATTCAATGTTAGTGTCAAAAACAGGATGTTAAATATGATTTTTTTCATATTTTATTCGAATATTCTTTCAATCATGGTGATTGTACCCTTATCAGCATCTAGCTTCACTTTGGCACCTATAGGTATAATGAATTGTTTAGGTATATGTCCTATCATAGCTCCTTTGTAGGCGGGTATTTTTAAAGGAAGAATGTAGTCATCAAGGATATCATCTAGGGTTAGAGATCCGTATCCACTTGATGGTGTACAGTCAGTGCATTGACCAAAGACAAAACCTCTTATTTTATCCAAGGTTCCATTTAGTTTTAAGGTACTCATCATACGATCTATTTTGTAGGGATCCTCCCCAATATCTTCTAAGAATAGTATGGCGTCTGCGAAATCTGGTAAATAGGGTGTTCCTGAAAGTGCTGTAAGCACGGTAAGATTTCCTCCCAATATTTTCCCTTCAACAACTCCAGGATAAATCCCAATAGTTCGGTTGCCTTTGATGACGAGATCATCACTTTTTTGATTTTCGTTTTCGAAGGTTATCAAAGATTTATTGAAAAACATTTCCTCAAATTGCTTGACGTTGAAAGAATTCCAACTACCTGTTCCATTGGGTCCATGGAAACTGATTAAGCCAGCCTTCGCTTGGAGAGCATTATGTATCGCTGTGATGTCAGAATATCCCAGAAGTGGTTTGGGATTTTTTTTGATCAATTCATAGTCGATAAGAGGTAAAATTCTCGAAGCTCCAGAACCACCCCTAATGCAAACAATGCCTCTTACATCCCTATCCGCAAACATTTCATTCAAATCGTCTGCTCTCTCCTCGTCAGTTCCTGCCAAGTGGCCGTGGCGATTTTTTAAATTTTTGCCTAGCTTGACTTTGAAGCCTAATGCTTCCAAAGCTTCTTGAGCAAACATAAACTGAATCCTGTCTGATGTGGCCGCTGAAGGACTTATTAGTCCTATTTGATCTCCTTTGTGCAATGAGATTGGTAAAATTGTTTTTTCATTTATTGAAAACGATTTTTTTGAATCAAATCCAACGAAGGGCATTGCTCCCAAAGTAAGTCCAATAGATTTTATAAATTGTCTTTTCTTCATGATAAGGTCAAATTGAGAGTTAAAAATTTTCCTTTACAAAAATCAGCACTTTTTCCATTTCAGCCCGGATTTCGGAAGCTTTATTTAAATAATTATTGTTCATCAATGCAAATGCAAAGTAATTGTTCGATTTGGTTTTTATAATTCCAACCAACGAATGATTGTTACTTATTGTACCAGTTTTTGCAAATACATATGGTGATGAATCTTTGTAATTGTTTTTTAGAGTTCCATTAATTCCTCCCTGTGGCAATAACTGCATTAGTTCTTGCCGAGGCATCATTTTATCTAATTTTTGAATCAGCTGAACCATGCTCCGAGGTGTTACCAAATTATGTCTGGATAACCCTGACCCGTCTACCCATTGAGGTGTGTCGGGGAGATCTGATAAGTGGTTTTTGAGTATATATTGAATAGTTTTCTCTACATTGAGTTCACCAAACAATTCGTCGCTAACCATTAGCAGGATTTGTTCTGCGATAAAATTGTCACTCTCTTGTAACATTTCCTTCCAAAGAGGTTGTAATTCACCTCCTTGGTATTTTTTTGCATTAGCGGGAATTGTAGTGTTTACAATTTCTACCGGTTTTTTGAGAAGCTCCCGCATCAATTCTGCTGTAAGCTCTGGAGTGGCAATAAATGGCATAGAGCTTCCTGAGTGGGTATAGCTTTTGGGGTTGTAATAGAAAGTGTTGCTATGGAAATCTCTTCTGACAGATGTTAGGTTTTGCATTTCTGTAGAGCTAGTGGCATTGATTGCTCGAATATTGCTTTGAGGTCTACCATTTACATTTTTGAAGGTCACCAAATTGCCATAAATCGGCAATGGACTTTTTTCTGCTGAGTAAGAGTAGTAATAATCGTCCCAATTCCATCCTCTTCCGAAACTGTTTTCTTTCCAATTGGAAGTAGAATATTTTATTTTCTTATAATGTTCAAGAAAGGCTTCAATCTTTGGCTGAGGGAGTAAACTGTATTTCCAAGAAGGGTCTCCTGATCCCCAGATCGTGATCTCATCTCCTTGGGTAATGTATCTGAATGTATTTGTTTTTCTATTTAGGACCGCCAAGGAAGCAAAGAATGTTAACAATTTTGTGGTAGATGCAGGGATGAAATTCATGTGGCTATTTTTTTCAAAATGAACCCATTGATTATCCAAATCATAAAGCATGAAGCCAGTCAAATGATTGTCAAAAAAAGTATTTGGCCCGATCAGAGCATTTAATCGCTCATATCTTACCCGAATACTGTCTTCAAGTACATCATTGCTTTGTGCGTTTACAAAGCCAAACTGAAGAATTAGAATGAGTGAAAAGATACCTTTTTTAATGTTCATGAAATTGTTTTTTGAGTTTGGTTAGTAAATAAAAGTAAGAAAATCCAACCTAAAATAAATGCAATTCCTCCAAAAGGTGTAATTGCTCCTAACCAGGTGATACCAGTCAGGGAAAGCGTATAAAGCGATCCGGAAAAAACAAATATTCCAGTAAGAAATAGAAAAAAAGCTCTAGAAAGATGTTTGCTATAGGGATATCTATCTTTCAGTATTCCAACGGCAAGAATTGCAAATGTATGATAGAAGTGATATTTGACCGCTGTTTCGAATGTTTCGGCACGTCCATGTGTAGCTAGTGTTTCTGCTAGTCCATGAGCACCAAATGCTCCAATTACGACTCCTAAGCCTCCTAGAATTGCTGCTATTTTGATTTCTATATTGTTCATTCCCTTCTGATTGCGTGTTATGTTATGGAAAATACTAAGAATACGTTGTTTGATCACCTACTTCCGAATATAGCAGAACCAATCCGTACCATGGTACTGCCCTCTTCTTGTGCTAATAAATAGTCTCCACTCATGCCCATCGAAATTTCTTTAAGGTCAAAGTTTGATGGTAGATTTTTAGCTTTTAAAGTTTCAAATAGATTCTTGAGTCCTCTGAATTCAGACCTGATCTTTTGCGTATCCTCTGTAAAAGTTGCCATGCCCATCAATCCAATAATTTTTATGTTTTTTAAGGATTGAATTTCCATGCTATTGAACATTTCATTTAGTTCATTTTCATCAAAGCCAAATTTTGATTCTTCTTGTGCGATGTGAATTTGAAGTAGACAATGAATAATTCGATCCACTTTGCTGGCCTGCTTGTCGATTTCTTTTAGAAGCTTGTAAGAGTCCACCCCATGAATAAGGTAGACGAAAGGGGCAATATATTTCACTTTGTTCCGCTGAAGATGTCCGATCATATGCCAGCGAATATCCGACGGGAGATGTTCGTGTTTTTCAACAAGTTCTTGTACTTTATTTTCGCCAAAATCTCTGATTCCAGTTTCATAAGCCTCTTTAATGGCTTCGATTGATTTGGTTTTACTTACCGCTACCAGCAGGCATTCTGGATTTTTAAAGGTATTTTTTATTTCGAATAAGTTTTCTTTGATAGACATTCTTTTAACTTTGACAGCTCAATAACTCAAATATACCAAAACAAAGATATGGCTATCTTAGGGACATTACTAAAAAACGGCATCAGATTAAGAGAATCTTTGGAACAAGAGTACAGCTCGCCAGCATTTTTGCAGAAGCATGAGTTGCAAAAACTAATCATTAAATCTGCCAAGACTGAAATAGGTAAAAAGTATGGATTTGGCGATATATTGAAAGCATTCAAATCGGATGATGATAGCTTTTACCAACATTTTTGTAAAAATATCCCAATATATGATTATGATAAAATTTATGAAGAGTGGTGGTATAAGCTAAAGGAAGGTGGAAAAAATATTACTTGGCCAGGAGAGATCAGGTATTTTGCTCTTAGTTCTGGAACATCAGGTGCTACTTCGAAGTATATACCTATCTCCAAGGATATGGTGAAGGCTATTAGGAAAACTGGTGTCAGGCAGATTTTGACTTTATCAAAATATGATTTACCTCCAAGTCTATTTACAAAAGGAATTTTGATGCTTGGTGGAAGCACGGATTTGGAGTTTAATGGAACTTATTTTTCTGGAGATTTAAGTGGGATTACAGCTGGAAGGCTTCCTATTTGGTTTCAAAGATTCTATAAACCCGGCAAGAAAATATCTAGAAATAAAAATTGGGGTGAAAAACTAGATCAAATAGTTCAAAATGCCAGTAAATGGGACATTGGAATTATAGTAGGTGTACCTGCGTGGCTACAGATTCTTATGGAAAAGATAATTGAGCATTATCAAGTTGATACAATTCATGATGTATGGCCCAATCTGCAGATTTTTGTTCATGGTGGAGTTTCGTTCCAACCTTATCGAAAGGGTTTTGAAAAGCTTTTGGCTAAACCCTTGATCTATATGGAGACGTACTTGGCTTCAGAAGGATTTTTGGCATTCCAAGCTACTCCAAACAGTGGATCTATGCGATTGGTACTTAATAACGGGATATTTTACGAGTTTGTGCCATTTATTGATGAGAATTTTGATCAAAATGGGGAGTTGAAGTCTGATGTTAATCCTCTGAAAATAGATGAAATAGAAGAAGGAAAGGAGTATGCCATACTGATAAGCACTTGCTCTGGAGCATGGAGGTATTTAATAGGTGATACGATAAAGTTTGTTTCAAAATCAGACAATGAAATCATCATCACAGGAAGGACAAAACATTTTTTAAGTTTGTGTGGAGAGCACCTGTCAGTGGATAATATGAATAAAGCGATAAATCTACTAGAGGATGCATGCAATATAGATGTAAGAGAATTTACTGTGGTCGGTCTTCCTCATGGAAATTTATTTATGCATCATTGGTTCATTGGTACAGAAGATGAGGTAGATGAAAATTGGCTTAGAGATCAAATAGATGAACAATTGAAGTCATTAAACGATGATTATGTCGTCGAAAGGAAACACGCACTAAAAGAGGTAAAGCTTACTAGGCTTTCTCCATCGTTGTTTTACACCTGGATGAGATCTGAAGGAAAAGAGGGGGGGCAAAATAAGTTTCCAAGGGTATTGAAGGGGGAGAAATTGAAATCATGGCTATCATTCCTTCAAGAAAATAATGTTTCAATCTCATGAATCAGGCACTTCTTGAAGGGCTCAGTGTAGGATTGATCTTGTCAGCAATGATAGGTCCTGTATTTTTCACTCTGATTCAAAATTCTATCGAATCAGGATTTAAAAATACAGCAGTAATGGCATTTGGAATATTATTAAGTGATTTGATTTATGTGATGATTACTTTTTTTAGTGTCAGCATTTTTGCACAAAATCCATATTTCGAAGTATTTTTAGGATATGGAGGAGCATTGGTACTAATCGGATTTGGCGTAGTTACATTTTTCAAAAAATCAGTACACAGACCAAATACTGCTGGCATTGTTTTCCCAAAACCGAAAAAAATGACAGCATTTTTGAAAGGATTCAGTATAAATGGAGTGAATCCATTTGTGATGCTTTTCTGGATATCGATCGCTGGTATTGTTAGTATCAAAGATGAATTTAGAATTATCGATGTTGTTTTTTATTACGCAGGTATTTTACTGACTGTATTTTCTATTGATCTTTTAAAAGCTTTTGTGGCGAAGCAATTAAAACCGTATGTGACTCCAGTAATTATGATGAGAATGAATCGGATAGTGGCAATTGTTTTAGTCTTTTTTGGAATCAGGTTAATTTTGTATGCATATGAAAAACATTTGTTGCTTTAAAAGGTATTAGTAGGTGTAAAAGCCTTACCTACAGAGGTTGAACTGTGTTCAAGTCTAGAGATCCAAGCTGTCGGCTAGGGTGCGTATGTATATTCAGTTTTATAATGATCATTTCTAACGCATTTCCAACGATGTGATTGATATTCAGGGACAATGCATGTCGATCATTTTTTTTCCAATTAATAATTATAAAAACGATAGCTATATGAAAATCAAAAAAATTAACATGCTACATCTTATAGTGATGGCATTTTTGGTATTATTTAGTTGCCAGGTGATTGCACAGAATGATCAGCCAGAGCGACTGAGAGAGTTTAATGTAAAACGCATTGACTACAATAAATCTGGGATGTTGATCTTAGGCTCATGGGCTGTAGGAAATATGATGCTAGGTGGAGTGATGGCTAATAGAACGTCTGGTCAAACGAAAGCATTTCATCAGATGAATATATATTGGAATACAGTGAATCTCGCTATAGCAGGATTTGGGTATTATTCAGCAATGAAAGAAATTCCTAGCCCAGACTTTTGGGAAACATTAGATGCTCAACATGGTATCGAAAAGATATTGATCGTCAATGCAGCGTTGGACATTGCATATATGGCAGGAGGGTTTTACCTCAATGAGCGAGGTCTAAGAGTAGGAAGTGAACAGTTGCAGGGATTTGGTAAGTCAGTGATTCTTCAGGGAGCTTTTTTAATGAGTTTTGATGCTATCAAGTATGTTTTTCACGTTTCTCACGGAAAAGAATTGCCTGAAATCATGCAACATATCGGTTTTACCCCAAATGGCCTTGGTCTCGTGATGAATTTCTAAAACTCAAAGACATTATTTTGGATTGGTAACTACATGCTTTATGAATTTTAGAAGTTAAAAAGTTTTGAATCTTCAAAAATTGGAAAAAAATTAGGTTCAAAGTAGAGAACTTTGAACCTAATTTAGAAAATTTTAATCTTAAACTTCTTTGCCGTCATTATCAATTCATGAGTTGACGCCGTTGCTATTGAAGGATCTAGCCCGCCGTCATGGGGCGGCTATTGATCAACTTCAAAAATAAGTTAAATTGATATTCTCCAAAATTACTGGCAAAGTTCCATATTTAGATATGGAATATTAGTGTATAGATTAGTCTACCAGGTATTTTTCAACAGGAACATAATCCAAATTGAAGGCATCAGCTACAGCTTTATAGACAATATCACCATGAATTACATTCAGTCCAGGAATCAACTCGACATTTTCTTGTGCGGCTTTTTTCCAACCTTTGTCAGCCAATTGGATAGCATAAGGTAGTGTTGCGTTTGTCAATGCCAAAGTAGAAGTGTAAGGTACAGCACCCGGCATGTTTGCCACGCAATAATGTACTACATCATCGATCACATATGTTGGGTTTTCGTGAGTTGTAGGTTTACAAGTCTCAATGCAACCTCCTTGATCCACTGCTACGTCCACAAGCACTGCTCCCTTTTTCATATCGGCAAGCATGTCTCTAGTGATCAAGTGCGGAGCTTTAGCTCCTGGGATCAGAACAGCACCCACTACCAGGTCTGCGTCTTTGATCATCTCCCTTACATTGTATTCATTAGACATCATAGTCTTGACATTGGCAGGCATCACATCTGCAAGGTATCTCATTCTTGGAAGAGATACATCCATTATAGTGACATCTGCACCTAATCCAGCAGCCATCCATGCAGCTTGAGTACCAACTATACCACCTCCCAAGATCAAAACTTTCGCAGGGAGAGTTCCAGGGACTCCACCAAGCAATATACCTCTGCCTCCTAAAGGCTTTTCAAGATAATTAGCTCCTTTTTGGATAGCCATTCTTCCTGCTACTTCTGACATAGGCACCAAAAGCGGAAGGCTTCTGTCTGCCTTTTCCACCGTTTCATAAGCTAGGCAGATTGATTTGCTAGCTACCATTGCTTTGGTCAGTGGCTCATAAGATGCAAAGTGAAAATAAGTGAACAAAAGTTGATTTTCTTTGATCAATTTATATTCAGACTCGATTGGCTCTTTTACTTTCATGATCATTTCAGCAATGGCATATACATCCTCTATAGTAGGGAGTATGGCTGCTCCAGCTTCTGTGTACTGATCATCAGAGAACCCACTACCTTCTCCAGCTGTGTGCTGCACAAAAACTGAATGGCCTCTTTTTACTAATTCTTTGGCTCCAGCCGGGGTCAATGCAACCCTGTTTTCATTGTTTTTAATCTCCTTTGGAACACCTATTATCATGTCGTCTAAATTTGGGTTAGTATAACGGCGGCAAATATAATAATGTATAAGCATTCTATTTGAAAAATCCATATACTTTTTTGAATCAATATAGAATTAGATTTTAAATTGGAATATAATTTCATGTATTTTATTTTTTCTTAATAAAATTTTAAATTTGTAATTTTAATGATTGAAAATTTTGATCCGAGAAGCATAAAATATAGTCCTTTTAAAAGTATTGGTAAATTGTGTAATCTCCAATTGAAAATAAAGACTTTGTCATTAAAATAGGAATAATATTTTGTTAAATTGATTTTTTGTTAAAATTGTCAAAATAATTTTCTGAAAAATTTAAAATTTATACTGTTGAGTAGTTTGTAGAAAAGACAAAATTCTTTATTTTTGAAATAGTTGCAATAAATATATAATTACCCAAAATAGCTTTAGTTAACATGAAATTATGGCAGAAGTCGAGACAACATCATTCAAAAGAATAAAAAAGCCTGTGGATAAGAAGCAGCTTATAAAGGAATATCGTTTGGCACAGGAAAGCAGACATGCTTCTCTTATGGGGAGAAAGGAAGTCTTTATGGGTAAAGCGAAGTTTGGTATTTTTGGTGATGGCAAGGAGCTTGCTCAACTAGCGATGGCTAGGTATTTCCAGAAAGGGGATTTCAGAGCAGGATATTATAGAGATCAGACATTTATGTTTGCTACTGGTAACCTGACCTTACAAGAATATTTTGCGCAGTTGTATGCCCATACGGATGTAAATGCTGACCCAGCCTCTGCGGGAAGACTGATGAATGGGCATTTTGCCACAAGGTCACTCAATGATGATGGTTCGTGGAGAAATTTGATGGAGATAAAGAACTCATCAGCTGATATATCCCCGACGGCAGCGCAAATGCCAAAGCTTTTGGGGCTAGCTTATGCTTCCAAGCTGTTTAGAGAGAATCAGGCTCTCCATAGCTTTACAGATTTTACTCACAAAGGGAATGAGGTGGCATGGGGTACAATTGGAAACGCTTCAACCTCTGAGGGTATGTTTTTTGAGACAATCAATGCCGCTGGTGTACTTCAAGTACCGATGGTAGTATCTATATGGGATGACGGATACGGTATATCTGTACCCAATGAATATCATACTACCAAAGGTAGTATTTCAGAGGTTTTGAGAGGGTTTCAGAGAAATGATGACCAAAAAGGCTATGAGATCTTCGTGGTGAAAGGTTGGGATTTTGAAGCACTCGATAGGGCTTTTGAAAATGCATCTCGTATAGCTCGGGAAGAACATGTGCCAGTGCTTATCCATGTGACAGAAATGACTCAGCCACAAGGACATTCTACCTCTGGTTCACATGAAAGGTATAAATCTCCAGAAAGACTTCAATGGGAAAAAGAACATGATTGTCTTACTAAATTCAAAGAGTACCTTATAGATAACAAAGTAGCCAGTAATGAAGAACTAGATCTAATAGAGCAAGAGGCTAAGCAGTATGTCAAAGAGCAAAAAGATATAGCTTGGAAAGCTTTCTCTGGGACGATTAAATCAGAATTGGAAGAGGCTGTTACTCTTTTGAAAGGTGTCTCAGGAAATAGTTCTGATCCATCAGGAATCAACCAGTTAGCACAAGAACTTGAGAAAACCTTAAATCCAATAAGAAAAGATGTCATTTCAACTGTAAGAAGAGCGTTGTGGATTTTAAGAAATGACAAGGATTCAATTAAGCAAGAATTGAAGAATTGGTATCATGCTCAAAAAGACCTTAATGAAGACCGATACAATAGTCATCTGTATAGTCAGTCTGATAGTGGGGTAGAGCGTATTTCCCCAGTGGAAGCTACTTACGAAGAAGATTCTCCTCTAGTAGACGGAAGAGAAGTTCTTCAGGCTTGTTTTGATGATATACTTTCGAGAGATCCGAGGTTTTTTGCATTTGGTGAAGATGTAGGAAAGATAGGGGATGTTAATCAGGCATTTGCAGGATTACAAGCCAAGCATGGAGAATGGAGAGTAACAGACACTTCTATCAGAGAATGCACGATCATTGGTCAAGGACTTGGGGCAGCATTGCGAGGGTTGAGACCGATGGCTGAGATACAATACCTAGACTATATATATTACGCATTGATGACTTTGGCTGATGATGTAGCTTGTCTGCAATACAGAACCAAAGGCGGTCAAAAAGCCCCGCTCATCGTCCGTACAAGAGGACATAGATTGGAAGGTGTATGGCATGCTGGATCTCCTGTGGGGATGTTGCTTCATTCTTTGAGAGGAATGGTGATCTGCGTACCTCGTAATATGACCCAGGCTGCTGGTATGTACAATACTTTGATGGAAGCAGATGAGCCAGCCTTGGTGATAGAATGCTTGAATGGATATAGGCTGAAAGAAAAGATGCCATCGAATATTGGAAAAATGAAAGTTGCCATGGGAATGCCAGAGGTTCTTAGGTCTGGTGAGGATATTACCGTAGTGACGTATGGATCTATGTGCAGAGTCGTAATGGATGCAGCGGATGAACTTTCTTTGATGGGAATTGATCTGGAGGTGATTGATGCTCAGACCCTATTACCATTCGATACGACTGGAGTCATAGGGGAATCGGTGAAGAAAACAAACAGGGTGCTCTTCGCTGACGAGGACGTTCCCGGTGGAGGTACAGCTTATATGATGCAGCAAGCTATACAGCATCAAGGTATCTACTATCACTTGGATGCTGAGCCGGCTACGATTGCGGCAAAAGCACATAGGCCAGCTTACTCTTCAGATGGGGATTATTTTTCTAAGCCATCAGTCGAGGATGTGGTAGAGAAAGTTTACGCAATCATGCATGAGTCTAATCCTCAAAAGTTTCCTGCAATTTAATAGTTACCTTTTTCTTTTTTAAAAAAAAACCAGTCTGTAAAGGGCTGGTTTTTTTACTTTTAGGTATTTGAAAAATATTTTTTTATTAGTAACTATTCACCTATTTGAAATGTGATTTTAAGTATCTACATTTCAAGAAAAAAAAGGTTAGTTTATGGGTAGAATTTTTACTTTTTCAATTCTTGTTGGACTTTTTCACATCATTAGTACCTCTAGTGTTCATTCGCAACAGTTAGGGAGTTTAAAATTTGGTAAAATACCAAATGAATTTGTTCAGATGAAAGAATTTTTGGCAGATCCAGAAGCTGACGCAGTTATTATATCTCACGTAGGTGAAGCAAAGTTTAGTTTTACTACAGCAGCTGGTTTTGTGATTAATTACAAGATACATAAAATTGTAAAAGTCATCAACTCAGAGGGGACGAGTTATGCAGATTTTACCATTCCATTTTATAATATTCAAGGTAGAACAGATAAGGTTTTTAATATCAAAGGGAATGTTTATAATGTGGGAGATGATGGTAGAATTATCCAAGATAAACTGACGAAAGATAATATTTTTGAAGAAAAAGTAAGCGCAACTTACAATTTGATGAAGGTATCAATGCCAAAAGTGAAACCTGGGTCAGTAATAGAAATATCTTATGAAATCAATTCGGATCTGTTTAATTATCTTAGAGAATGGGAATTCCAATCAGAAATCCCCACCATCTGGAGTGAGTATAAGCTAGAGCATCCAGAGTATTTTTCGTATTCACAAATCAATCAAGGTAGTTTGAATTATGATATTAGCAAAAAGACAACTTCAGCTGGTAGGATCAACTGGATGCAATCTGACGTGGTTCATGGTAGGTATGTGACTTCTAATCAATCTAGTATGCAATCAGTAGATTTTGAAAATCAGAATTACCATTGGGCCGTATCTAATGTGCCTGCACTACGGGAAGAACCTTTTGTAGATAATCCTAAAAGTTACATCTCCAAAGTTGAATTTCAATTGAAGTGGATCCAATTTCCAAATAGTACCAGACAAAATGTAGCTCCTAGTTGGGAGAAAATGTCTGAAGAACTGATTGCGGATGAAGATTTTGGTAAGGTGTTGAATAAAACAAAGTTTGTAAAAGCGGTTGTACCTTCAATTGTAAAAGCAGATGACACAGAAGAAGAAAAGATTAATGCAATTTTGAACCATGTGAGTTCTAAAGTGAGCTGGAATGGTAAGAGAGGGATTTACCCTACAAAAAGTTTAGAAAAAGCTTATCAAGAAGGAAATGGGTCTGTTTCTGAAATCAACTTTATTTTGATAGCATTTCTTCGAGAAGCAGGCTTCAATGCTGACCCCATAGTGAGCAGTACAAGAGATATTGGCTTTATAAATCCAATTAATCCGCTGATGTATAAGCTTAACTATTTGAGTGCTGCTGTTCTTCATAATGGTAAAGAGTTGGTGTTAGATGCCTCTGATAATATGCTGCCTTTTGGTGTATCTCCTAGACACTCAATGAATCACAAAGGTTGGGTGGTAAGTAATCAAAATTCTCATTGGATAGATTTTCAAAGTAGGATACCGATGACCGAGGCTGCACTCATTCAGGTGTCTTTATCTGATTCTGATATTAATGTAGATGTAAATAAAAGGATCACTGGTTTTAAAGCAGGCAATTTAAAAAGAAGACTTAAACAAGAAGGATTAGAAAAGTTCAAAGAAGATTTTGCAAATAATTTGAAAGATTGGAAGGTCATAGAATCCAGTTTTGAAAACGCTGATGTGAGAGAAATGCCTTTCGTTGAAAAATATAAAATGGTAAGTCAACAGGGTATAGATATCTCGGGCGATTTTATCTATTTGGATATATTCGAGAAATTTTTTCATGCAGATAATCCCTTCAAAGATGAAAAAAGGCTTTTGCCTATTGACTACATTTATACTAGAAAGGATAACTTGACTCTTATTATTGATATACCAGAAGGATATGAGATTGAATCATTGCCTCAGTCTATTGTCTCAAACTTTGAAGATAAGAATCTTTCTTTTTCCTATATGTCTGCTATAAGTGGTGCTGATAAAATTCAAATCAATTGCTCTATGCTGGTTAATCAAACTTTTTACACTTCAGATAAGTATGAAAAGATGAAGGATTTTTTCTCTATCATGGAAGCAAAAAGGAAAGAGGTAATTGTTTTAAAAAGAAAGGTTACCGAGTAATATGAAGCAATTATCACTATTCTTATGTTTGTTTTGTTTTCTGATGCCGAACATTCTGAAAGCCCAAGAATATGCTGTAGCTAAATTAGATCCAAAATTGGTAGAAAAGGCTTCTGCAGTGATCAGACTTTCGGAAGAGTCAAATGTTGTGGATGAAAATGGTAAGATTACAAGAAGTGTAAAAATTGCATATACAATTTTTAAGGCTGAAGCAAATGATTTGGCAGAGACACAGGTGAACTATAGTAAATCTATTCAATTCAAAAACCTGCAAGCAAACGTGTATGACGCAGCTGGTAAGTTAATATTGAAGTCTAAAAAATCAGATATCAAAGATTATAGTAATTTCAGTTCTTTCTCTATCTATGAAGATAATAGGCAGAAAGTTCTTGATATGAAACAATACAAATATCCTTATACTGTAGAGTTTCTATATGAGGTGCAATATCCAAACTTGTACTATATTTCTTCTTGGTATCCACAGCCTTACTCAGCACTTCCAGTGGAATCAGCATCAGTTACCTATGATCTTCCCAAAGATAAGCGTATTCGGTTTTATTCAGAATCATCATTAATTGATGCAAACCAAAAACCGACAGTAGTAAGTAACAGGCAAAGGTTAATCTGGAGTTTAGAGAATTTACAAGCCATTGAATCAGAAAAGCTGATGCCAAGAACAGGAAATTATACACCTGTGCTTTATGCGGCTCCATCTGAGTTTGATTATGATGGGTATAAGGGTGACCTGAGTACTTGGGATTCATATGGGAGTTGGATAGGTCAACTGAACAAAGGGAAGGATGTTTTGAATGCAACCACAAAGGCTAAAGTGAAGGATTTGACGGAAGGACTTAATACTGATTTTGAGAAAATAAAGGCATTATATCAGTACATGCAAAACCATACAAGGTACGTTAGCATTCAGCTTGGTATTGGTGGACTGAGGCCATTTGAAGCTTCTACAGTCGAGAAGCTGTCATATGGAGACTGTAAAGCACTCTCAAATTATATGGGGGCATTACTCAAGGAGGCAGGGATAAATAGCCACTACGCACTCATCCACGGAGGTGATCGAAAAAGACCTACATTTGATCAGTTTCCTATGCATTACTTCAACCATGTTATCCTAGCTGTTCCATTAGAGAAAGATACTTTATGGCTAGAATGCACTAGCCAAACCAATCCAATAGGGTACTTAGGGAGGTTTACCGCTGATCGTCAAGCATTGCTGATCAATGATCATGGGGGACGTCTTGTTAAAACTCCAAGATATTCTAGTTTTGAAAACACCCAATTATTGAAAGCTGAAATCGAGATCAATGAAAATGGTACAGCTGACCTAGCCATCAATATGATTAACAGGGGCCTTCAGAGTGAGAATTTTGGACTGCAAAATTTGTATAGGCAAACTGATGAGCAAAGGAAAAAATGGTTTAATCAAAACTTCACACTTTCAGTATTGCAATTCGAGTCAATAGAGTCAGCACTCAAAAATGAAGGATTTCTAACTGAAGTCGAAACAAATGCCAAGGTTAAATTGAAAAATTTCACTAGCCTCTCTGGCAACAGAATATTTCTTTCTTTAAATACTTTGAATCCATTTACCTCTGGCCTTTCATCACTAAAAGGTGAAAGAAAGTACGATTTTGAAAGTAATATGGGTTTTTTGGATAATGATCAATTTGAGTATAAAATTCCAGCAGGATTTGTAGTGGAAAAATTGCCAGAATCAATATCTATTGAAAATCAGTTCGGAACTTATAAGGTAGATTTCAAAAATATAGATGGGATATTTACTTACATAAGGAGTTTTCAATTATACGATGGTGTGTTTCCAGCTGATGTGTACGAAAACTATGTTCAATTTTTAGATCAAGTAGAGAAAGCAGATAAAGTTAGGGTTGTCTTAGTCAGACAATCCTAGTTTTTATCAGTCAAGACTTGCTTTAAAATGATTTAGATCGTGATTTCTGTTTTCTGGTTTACAGCAATTGTTTACCTTTGCTACTTCTTCAAAAAAGACATCCAAAACAAAGGACATGATTCTCTTTTTCCAATCACAAAATTCAGCAATATACGCTGTACAATCAAAATTTCCATTAGCACAAAATGATATTGATAAGCTTGTTTGGCTTTTTGGCGAAGCAGAGCAGCTCCAAGTAGATTCAGTATCAGGGAAGTATGCAGGTCCAAGAAAAGAGATGATTACACCTTGGTCTACCAATGCTGTTGAAATTACGCTCAATATGGGGATTGAAGGAATCGTCAGGATTGAAGAATATCACTCCTTGCAAGATGAGTCTGCTATAGATCCGATGCTACAGCATGTATATCACGATCTTGGCCAGGATATATTTGAGATCCAAGTACAGCCTGCGACCGTCAAAGAGATAAATGATATCAAGTCTTACAATGATCAAGAGGGGTTGGCATTAAGTCAAGAGGAAGTAGATTATCTAGAAAATGTAGCAATGCAACTAGGAAGATCACTTACTGACTCAGAGGTGTTTGGCTTTAGCCAAGTCAATTCGGAACATTGTCGACACAAGATTTTTAATGGGACATTCATCATAGATGGTGAAGAAAAAGAAAAGTCACTTTTTCAATTGATTAAAGAAACTTCCAAAAGACATCCAAATCGGATAGTATCTGCTTACAAAGATAATGTGGCCTTTGTCACTGGTCCAAAAGCGCAACAATTTGCTCCTAAAACACAAGACAAGCCAGATTTTTTTGAGCCTGAGACTATTGACACGGTGATTTCCCTCAAAGCAGAAACCCATAATTTCCCTACTACAGTAGAGCCATTCAATGGAGCTGCAACGGGTGCTGGCGGAGAGATCAGAGATAGGATGGCTGGTGGTACTGCTTCTATACCTCTAGCTGGTACCGCAGTATACATGACATCATATTCACGAGCTGGAGAAGGTAGGTCATGGGAAAAAAATCTCAACGAAAGACCATGGTTGTATCAAACACCTATGGATATATTGATCAAAGCTTCAAATGGAGCTAGTGATTTCGGGAATAAATTTGGCCAACCTTTGATTTCTGGATCTGTGCTCACTTTTGAGCACGAGGAAGAAGGAAAGGCACACGGCTTTGATAAAGTTATCATGCTGGCTGGTGGTGTGGGCTTTACACGTAGTGAATATAGTAAAAAGCAAGAACCATCCAAAGGTGACCAAGTGATCATCATGGGTGGTGATAATTATAGAATTGGAATGGGGGGATCGGCAGTGTCGTCTGTAGCTACGGGTGAGTTTTCAAACGCTATAGAATTGAATGCGATTCAAAGGTCTAATCCTGAAATGCAGAAGCGTGTTTCAAACGTAATAAGAGCAATGGCTGAGTCAAATGACAACCCGATCATTTCTATTCATGATCATGGTGCAGGTGGTCACCTCAACTGTCTCTCAGAATTGGTGGAAACTACTGGAGGTACTATTCACATAGATAAGCTTCCTGTGGGGGATCCTACACTATCGGCTAAAGAGATCATTGGAAATGAATCCCAAGAGCGAATGGGATTAGTAGTAGGAGAAAAAAACCTTAGCCTACTACAAAAGATTTCTGAAAGGGAAAGAGCTCCTTTCTATGTCGTAGGAGAAACTACAGGTGACATGCATTTCAAGTTTGAAAATCTGCAGACTGGTGAGAAGCCAGTGGATTGGAATTTGTCATACATGTTTGGAAGTTCGCCAAAGACCATATTAGAAGATGATAGGTTTACAGCGACATTTTCAGAACCTGACTATGATATAGCTCATATCAAGTCTTATATCACCGAAGTGCTACAGCTTGAGGCAGTTGCATGTAAAGATTGGTTGACCAACAAAGTCGATAGGTCAGTGACAGGTAGAGTTGCAAAGCAGCAGACAGTGGGAGAGATACAGGTACCATTGAATAATGTGGCTGTGATGGCTATAGATTTTACAGGACAAAAAGGAATTGCCACTTCCATAGGGCATGCTCCAGTAGCAGCTTTGGCTAACCCAGAGGCGGGTTCTAGACTAGCGATCGCTGAAGCTTTGACAAATTTGGTCTGGGCACCGATAGAAGCGGGACTTGCAGGGATATCTCTAAGTGCTAATTGGATGTGGCCTGCAAAAAATAAAGGTGAAAACGACAGGCTTTATCGTGCAGTAGAAGCTGTCAGCGAATTCGCAATAGACCTTGGTGTCAATATACCTACAGGCAAAGATTCTTTGTCTATGACTCAAAAATACCCTGATGGGAAGGTGGTCTATTCTCCAGGTACAGTTATTATCTCTTCTATTGGAGAGTGTTCAGATATCAACAAAGTAGTGTCGCCTGACATAAGAGCTATAGAAGGTAGCAAGATATTTTATATAGATTTTTCTAAAGATGATCCCAAACTTGGTGGCTCTAGCTTCTATCAAGTGCTAAACAAAGTAGGAACTGATGTTCCTGATATCAAAGATTATCAATACTTTGGAAAAGCATTTATGACTATTCAGAAATTGGTAGAAAAAGGTGAAATCTTAGCCGGACATGATATTTCTTCTGGAGGCCTAATTTCTGCTTTGCTTGAAATGACATTCCCGTCCTCTAAGGTAGGTCTTGCAGTGAAAGTTGATAGATTGCAAAGCAGTGATAAGTTGAAAGCATTATTTGCAGAAAATCCTGGCGTGTTGATTCAAGTGGCCAATCCTGAGCGAGCTAGAGCTGTTTTGGCCAATCACGATATAGATTATGTTTCTATCGCCACTGTGACTACGGATGGTAAGATGGATCTTAATGGTCTAGGATTGACATTGGATGTTGCTCAAATGAGAGATACTTGGTACAAGTCCTCCTATCTTCTGGACAGAAAGCAATCTGGGGAAAAACTTGCTTCGGAACGTTTTGAAAACTACAAAAACCAGCCCTTGACTTATAATTTTCATGATAATTGGAAAGGCACTTTTGATAGTTTTGCCTTGAACCCTTACCGTAAAGATAAGTCTGGGAAAGTGGCTGCCATAATCAGAGAAAAAGGAGTGAATGGAGACAGAGAGATGGCTTATTCCTTGTGGTTGGCTGGATTTGATGTGAAGGATGTCCATATGACCGACCTGATCTCAGGTAGAGAAACATTAGAAGATGTGAACATGATAGTTTTTGTAGGTGGATTTTCTAATTCCGATGTACTTGGCTCTGCCAAAGGTTGGGCAGGTGCATTTCTTTACAATGAAAAAGCAAAGCTGGCATTGGATAGATTCTATGCAAGAAAAGATACCTTAAGTCTTGGGGTATGTAATGGCTGCCAACTGATGATAGCTTTGGGATTGGTGACACCTGATCATGATGTCAAGCCACAAATGCTTCACAATGAATCTCACAAGTTTGAATCAGCTTTTGTAAGCGTAAACATACCAGAAAATAACACAGTTATGTTTCAAAGCCTTGCAGGCCAGAAACTTGGTGTGTGGGTAGCCCATGGTGAAGGTAAGTTCTCATTACCGAAAGAAAAATCGGAATACCATATAGGAATGACGTATGCATACGAAAGCTATCCAGGGAATCCTAATGGTTCTGATTATTCAGTAGCAGGAATTGCGTCGATTGACGGTAGACATCTTGCTATCATGCCACATATCGAAAGATCATTGAAGCCATGGAATTGGCCTCATTACCCTGCTGAAAATGCACAAGATGAAATCACACCTTGGGTAGAGGCTTTTGTTAATGCCTTTAAGTGGGTGGAAAAAAATAGTTGAATTTAGGATTCTCGTTGACTGCAAAGTGTATGGCATCAACTATTTCTGGATCTTAAATATTTGCAATCCAAGGTCTGTGGAAACACAGGCCTTTTTTAATTCTCAAAAGGTCATTTTATGTGCCCATGAGTCTTCTTTCCATTTTTCCAAAACTTACCATTTCAAACTCTCCTTTAATCAAACCTTCTATTTCAAATATTTCTATTTAATTTTAGGTCATGCAATGGACAACAACTTTTGATATTCCCGAAGCTCAAGCGAAGATCGATCATCACGCTCATATTTATACAGTTGGGTCTTGTTTTTCCACCATGATAGGAGAAAAACTTGCAGATAGAAAGTTTGATGTAGTCAATAATCCTTTTGGAACTTTGTTTAACCCACTTTCTATATCAAAAGTGCTAGAAGATTCTATTTTGGAATTGGAAATCGACGAAGACATGATTCTTTCTCGTGATGGTTTGTATTTGCATTATGGCATGCATTCAGATGTGTCAGCATACAGCAAGGATTCTCTTAAGAGACTGATTCACAAGAAGCACGTCCAAACCAAAAATCAACTAGAAAATGCTAGTCATTTGATGATCACCTTTGGGACAGCTTGGGTATATGAATTGGTGGAAGAAAAGCAACTTGTGGCAAATTGTCACAAGCAACCTGGCCATTTTTTCAAAAAACGACTGATAAATCTGGAGGAAATTCACAAAATTTACATAGGACTCATTCAGCTTTTAAAGGAATGTAATCCTCATATCCATGTGGTTTTGACAGTAAGTCCTGTGAGACACGTGAAAGATGGAATTATTTCTGACCAACTAAGCAAAAGTCTGTTGCGACTAGCTTGTCACCAGATAGCAGATTCTTTTGATTTTGTACATTATTTCCCCAGTTATGAAATCATGATGGATGAGTTGAGGGATTACAGATTTTATAAAGCTGACAAAATTCATCCAAGCGAAGAGGCAGAAGATTATATTTGGCACAGATTCAAGCAATCATGGATAGCTCCAGTCGCTTACCCAATGATGCAGGAGATCGAGCAAATCAAAAAAGAGCTGGCACATCGCCCTTTCAACCCAGAAAGTCCCTCTCATCAAAAATTCCTAGAAACTTTGAGCAAAAAAATAGAGCGATTAAGTCAGTTGTTCGACTTTTCTAAAGAAATGGATCAATTGAGAAAGCATGTAGACTTTAGAAAATGAGTAATCAAAGTCCTATTTCTTCATAGCCCATATCTGAGTTGTGTTAAGGCTTGCGCTATTGAAGATTCTTAGCTATGTTCTGCAAGTCAAAAAATAAGGTTGCATTGTTCTTTTGGATAAAATGTTTAATTCCAAAAGTTCCTCGCCACTCTTTGTTTATATTTGTCAGAAGAGTTGGTAAAAGCTCATGATTGGACAAAGAATTAAATCATAAATTTTTGGAAAGTTTATTTGGTGATTTATTTGATGACTTGGAAAGTAAATCTGCAAGATTTGCGGATGTAATTCTTCCTGTACCCATTCCCAAAATGTTCACATACAAGATTCCCAAAAGTCTTGAAGGAGAAGTAGGGATAGGTTTTAGGGTGATGGTACAGTTTGGGTCTAAGAAAGTGCTCACAGGCATTATTGGCAAGGTTCATCAAAAGCCGCCAAAAGAGTACGAGGCAAAACCTATACTCGATGTTTTGGATAGTTATGCCATGGTCAATCCCCTTCAGATCAAATTTTGGTCTTGGATGGCTGAGTACTATTGTTGCCACATTGGAGAAGTGATGAATGCAGCTCTTCCAGCAGGACTTAAGCTGAGTAGCGAAAGTAAGATTCAACTGAACCCGACCTTTGATACAGAGACCTCACCTTATCCACTTGATGAAAGGGAAGAGGTAATCTTACAAGCACTAGCTTCCAAGTCAGAGCTAAGTTATGATGAATGCGAGCAGCTACTTGGTATCAAAAGTATTCACGGTATCATCAAAAGCTTGGTCATCAAAGAAGCCATAATTGTTTTCGAACAAGTCAAAGATAAATATACCCCCAAAGTAGAATCAAGAATTAGGTTTAGCCAGCCTTTTGTCGAAGATAGAAAGTCTTTGGAGACTTTATTCGATGAACTATCAGCAAAACCAAAGCAGGAGGAAATATTACTAAAGTATCTTCAAGAGGTACCTATTTATCAAAGGCCTGAGTTGAATGTCAAGGGCTTAGATAAAAGAATATTTGCAGATGCTGGATTATCCATGAGTTCTTTAAAGACCCTCATCAAAAATGGAGTTCTTGAAGAGTACAAACTCATCATCAGTAGATTTGAAGAAATCCAAGGAAATGACGAGGAGGTAACCTTGTCCGAAGAGCAAAACCGTGCGATTGAAGAGATAAAGTCTAGTTTTCAAGAGAAGCAGGTGAACCTCTTGCATGGAATCACTGGAAGTGGTAAAACAGAAATATACATCAAGCTCATAGAAGAAGCAATTGCAAGTGGAAGCCAAGTACTACTATTACTCCCTGAAATAGCCTTGACGACACAAATTGTATCGAGATTACAGAAGGTTTTTGGAAGTAAGATGGGGATTTACCACTCCAAATTTTCTGATAATGAAAGGGTTGAGGTTTGGAATGGTGTAATCAGCGGTAAATTTTCATTTGTAGTTGGTGTAAGGTCTTCTATTTTTCTCCCTTTCGATAGTTTGGGGTTGATCATTGTTGATGAAGAGCACGAATCCTCCTACAAGCAATTCGAACCTTCGCCGAGGTTTCATGCCAGAGATGCTGCCATCATGCTTTCTTGGCTGCATCAAGCAAAGACATTGCTAGGCTCAGCAACACCATCATTCGAAAGCTACTTCAATGCTAGAATCAAAAAGTATGGCTATGTACAACTCTTGAATAGGTACGGTGATGCCTCTTTACCAGAATTTTTGATATCAGATATTTTAGTAGACAAAAAGAAACAATTGTTGAAGTTAGATTTTACCCGACTCATGCGGGAAAAAATCCAAGAAGCTCTCAACAACCAAGAGCAAGTGTTGATTTTTCAAAACAGGCGAGGATACGCTCCATATATCTCATGTGAAGATTGTGGATGGATTCCAGAATGTGAGCACTGTGATGTAAGTCTCACATACCATCAATACAGCGAGGAGATGAGATGTCATTACTGTGGCTTCAAAGAAAAAATACCCAAAGTTTGTCCAGCATGTGGGAGTGGTAAATTGTCAGCAGTGGGTTTGGGTACAGAGCGTATCGAAGAGAGTTTATCTTTGCTATTTCCTGAGGCTAGAATTGCGCGCATGGATCTAGATACTACAAGGAGTAAGTATGGATACCAGAGAATTTTAGAGGATTTTGGAGCTGGGAATGTAGATGTTTTGGTTGGCACTCAGATGATTACAAAAGGTTTGGATTTCGATAGGGTGACCGTAGTAGGCATATTGGATGCTGATAGAATTTTGTACTTTCCAGACTTTAGGGCAGGGGAGCGGGCATTTCAACAGATTACCCAAGTGGCAGGCAGAGCTGGAAGAAGGGAAAAAAGGGGAGTAGTGATAATTCAATCCAGAAAACCTGACCATTTCCTATTCGATCAGGTGATCAAAGGTGACTATAAGGGTTTCTATTTACAAGATATGGCCGAAAGACAAAAGTTCTTTTACCCGCCTTTCGTCAAGTTGATCAAAGTTTCATGTAGACACAAAGATTACAAGCTTGCTGAAAAAGCAGCTCGACATTTGCATAATTTACTACTTGAAGTGCAAGTTAAGAAGATAATGCTTGGCCCAGAAAAGGGATTAATTGGGAAAATAAAAAATCAGTACATTTTCGAAACCTTGGTGAAATTGGATAAATCTGGAAATGCACAAGCTATTTTCAAACATGAATTAAGAAGAATACTAGAGAGCATGTATGCTAATAAGGAGTTCCGAAGTGTTAGGATAATTATTGATGTAGATCCTTATTAGATCCAAAATAAAAACTGACTCATGTTCAATATAATTAAACATGAGTCAGTGAAATTTTTTATCAAAAATGATAGGATAGCCTCAAAGCTTTTAGAGGAACAAGATTAAAACTCCACAACTTAGGACCTTCGTCTGTGGAGATGGTTCCAACATTATCTGAAAGCCTTATATTAGATGAAGAATAAATAACATCAAAGCCAGTCTCAGCTGAGAAACTTAATCTAGAGTTAAAGTGGTATTTCATTCCCCAAAAGTTTCCTAGCCCAATTGCACTAGCATTTACACTAGCATGTCTAGGGTTATTGCCAGATACTGTGCCTGTTTGTCTCGCATACCTTATCTGACTTAGAGCACCTGAAAGATCGAAACCTCCATAAGCTATAAACATATCAGAAATGAATTTTTGCCTTTCAAGTCCTATAGTAAGTCCATAGTTGATTATTCTAGAATTTTCGTAATCACTACCTTGGAAACTAATTTGTGAATCATTGAAGCTATTCATAAAAGTTCCACCAAGTCTAAATCCCATATTTTTTCCTCCTTGACCTGTGTAATTCTTTCTATAGAACAGGCTACTCGGAGAAGATCCATTGAAAAGCGGCCTTACATCTACACCTAGTTCATGCTTGGTTTGGATGTAATCAAATTTTTTACTTGATGTTTCATCTGAGGATTGGCCAAATGAATAGGTGCTGAGTAAGCAAAATGTTAGAACTATAAAGTTGACTTTCATAATATTGATTTTGAGTTAAATTTAAATTTTTAATTAGTTTACTAAAATTATATAATTTTAGTTACAAAAAAGTAAAATTTTTATAAATTTAGTTTTGACATCGTTAGTACCTGAATCATATCAAAACATACTATTTCTCCTGAAGTGCATGCTTTGTGAGTATATTGAACAATAGTCAAGTGGGTGTAACTAAAAAAAAACTAAGTATAATTAATTTGAAAAAATTGTAATAGCTTTGTGAAATCTATTCAATAGTTATTAATAATTTTTATTAAAGAGAGTGATTGAAACTTTATACTTAATATCTTTTTATGAAGAAAATTTACCTTGTCATTTTATTGACAATTGTCACTGCTACAATCAGTGTTGCGCAAAGAGTGACTATCAGTGGATCTATCAGAGATGCTTCAAGTAATGAAGCTTTGATTGGTGCCAATGTGTATGATAGGGTTTCGCAGAAAGGGGCTGTAAGTAATCAATTTGGCTTTTATTCTTACACGACCACTTTAGATAGTGTAAACCTATATTTTAGCTATGTGGGATATCAGTCCCAGAGGTTGACCATTTCAGTTTCTCAAGACACCACCATCAATGTCCAACTAATGCCAGATGGATTGCTTGAAGAGGTAGTAGTATCTGCAGAAAATATGGATCCGATTCAAGAAGTAACCAGGATGGGAACCATAAATATTCCAATAAGACAAATTAAAGAACTTCCTGCACTGATGGGGGAAGTAGATGTTTTCAAGGTTTTACAACTTCTGCCTGGTGTACAATCTGGTACTGAAGGGGCAAGTGGACTCTATGTGAGAGGCGGAGGACCTGATCAAAACCTGATTTTATTAGACGGTGTACCTATTTATAATGCTTCACATTTGTTTGGCTTCTTTTCAGTATTCAATGCAGATGCTATCAATAATGTAGAATTGATAAAAGGGGGATTTCCATCACGATACGGTGGCAGGTTGTCCTCAGTCATCGATGTGACCATGAAAGAAGGTAACATGAAAGAGTTCAAAGGAGAGGGTTCAATTGGGTTGATTGCATCTAAAATTACTTTAGAGGGACCAATTGTCAAAGACAAGACCTCTTTCATTATTTCTGCCAGAAGAACCTACCTAGATATCTTAGCAAGACCTATCATAGCAGCAGCTACTTCTGGCAATGAGACCGTTGGATACTATTTCTACGATTTGAACGGAAAAGTAAATCATATCGTCAATGATAAGAATAGAATTTATCTAAGCGTATATTCGGGTGATGATAAGGCCTATGCGAGGTATAAAAATTTTTACGTTAATAACGATATAAGGTCTGATTATGAGGATGAGTTTGGGTTGAAATGGGGCAATTTTATTACTGCATTACGCTGGAATAATGTCATCAACAGCAGGTTATTTGCAAATTATACTTTTACATATAGCAGGTATCACTTTGACCTTTTCAATGATTATCAAGAAAAACAAACAGGTCCAGGGGTGAATGAGACCAGGTTCTATTCTGAAAAGTACTTTTCAGGAATCAGGGATTGGGCAAGTAAAGCTGATTTTGAATTCATACCGAATCCTGATCATTATATCAGGTTTGGCGGTAATGTGATCTTGCACAAATTCTCCCCAGGAGTATATGCCAGTAAAAGTAATCAGAGGGAAGGAAATCAGACTCTTGGATCGGATGAACTTAATTCAACAGAGTATTCGCTCTATGCGGAGGATGATTTCAATATTACCTCTAGGTTGAAGGCAAATGTTGGCATGCATTACTCTGGTTTTTTGACCAGTGGTCAAAACTATAATTCCCTTCAACCAAGAGTTACTGCTAGATACTTGATCAACGAATCAACTTCTATCAAGGGTTCTTATGTTACCATGGCTCAATTTATTCATTTACTGACAAATGCTGGATTGGGATTACCAACAGACTTATGGGTACCTGCAACGCAACAGATAGGTCCTCAAAAAGCTCAACAAGCAGCCCTAGGTTTTTTCAAAAGCTTAAAAGGTATAGAACTCAGTGCAGAAGCTTATTACAAGACTATGGATGGTCTGATAGAGTACAGAGATGGAGCAACTTACCTGAATATAGATCAAGATTGGCAACAAAAAGTAGCTGTAGGTGAGGGGAAGAGCTATGGTCTAGAGCTCCTGGCTCAAAAGAAAATCGGTAAAGTCTCTGGCTGGATCGGTTATACATGGTCCAATACCACGAGGAGATTTGATGAAATTAATTTTGGAGAGTGGTTTCCTTACAAATATGATCGTAGACATGACATTAGCATAGCACTCACGCATGATTGGAAAGACAATAAAGACTTTTCTCTAGTCTGGGTGTATGGAACTGGCAATGCTGTATCCTTGCCAACTCACAGGTATGAAGGAGCCGAATCTTCTATGTGGGGAGGTGGCTGGAGGCCAGAAATACAATATTATGAAAGTAGAAATAATTTCCGCAATAGGGCTTACCATAGACTGGACTTGAGTTTTAGCTGGTGGAAAGATACGAGATGGGGGCAGAGAAAATGGACCTTGGGTATCTATAATGCCTACAATAGGTTAAATCCATTCTTTATGGACTTAAGCTATGATAGATCAGGGAATAGAAAAATCGTTCAATACAGTCTTTTCCCAGTAATTCCTTCATTTGCATACACCTTCAAATTTTAAAAATATGAAGCTTACAACAAATTGCTCCAAATTACTTTTGATACTGACTGCATTTCTAAGTGCTTGTGAGACAGTGGTAGACATTGATATACCATTTGAGAAACCTTTGATTACTATAAATAGTATTTTGGAGGATTCTGAAAACCCTATTGTTAGACTTACATTTAGCAAGCATATTTTAGATAATAACTACATCTACGATCCTATTGCAAATGCTACAGTGACTATTCGGAAAGATTTGGTCGATCATGATTTGGTATTTGATCAGAGCGCTGGAAATTATATTAATCAATCTATCTATATTGAACCAGGTTCAACATACACTTTGACAATCGATGTGCCTAATTATGAAAGGATAGAAGTGACGGAGACAGTGCCACAAGTGGTTCCCATTATTTCTTTCACTGTAAATGGAACCACCGAAATGGATTATTACACAAGAGAGGATGTTAGTTTAGTATTTCAAGATCCTGTTGGAGAAAATTTTTATGAGATATCAGCCTATAATGTAATGACCTATAGATATCCCAACCAAATAGGGGAAATTGTAGAGCATAGAACAGAACAGACTATCTATCTCACTCCGAAAAACCCTGTATACCAGAGAGAATATTCATCAAATACTCTTTTATTTAACGATAGGCTTTTTGATGGCAGTCAATTTGAGATGGAGATGTTTAGTGCTGGTAGCTCTTTTACATTTAATCCAAATCCAGGTCATGTTAATCCAGATTTTGAAGTAGAGGTGGAGAGTTACATTATTCTGAAATCAGTCTCTAGAAGTTATTATTTGTACCAGACCACATTCAACTTGCAAAGATGGACAGATGGAGATCCATTTGCACAGCCTGTGCAAGTGTATAATAATATTCCAAAAGGGCTAGGAGTGTTTGCCACACAAGCTTCTTATGTCTATCGAGTGAGATAGCAAGTTAGTTTCCGACAAATTGAATATAATTATGTGACTAAAATCTGCAATCGAATGTTATAATATACTGATTTTAAGTGATAATAGGCCTTCCAAGTTTCATTCAATTATTACTAAAAAATGAAATATGACTAATAAAAACCTAAAAGGTATTTGGGTTTTAGGAATTGCCTATTTGAATATCTGCATTTACACCATTGGAAATTTGCAATGCGAGTTTAAGTTAGCTTCTCAACCCCTATCCACGAGGTACATGTACGTCAGAGCGGACCCAACTTGAGCCGGTCAGATAGGTATCAATTGATACATAATTCACATTTTGTGACAACAGCTGTCATTTTTGTGTTGTTTTTATAAACATATGAATGTTATTTAAAATAACTTTCTTAAATTAGCTCCTGTTAAAAATCATGTAGCTATGGAAGATCAATCTAAAATCAGACTAACACAAAAAACTTTGGCTTCAGGAAATTGTCAAGTGAAATTCATAATAGAAGATGAAGTCAAGCCGCAATACGGCTATCTTTTAGTGAATGAACCAAAGTCAGTTGGTGAAATAATGGAAGAAATTAAGCGCCGAATGGAAAATCGCAGAAAAAACAATCCTTTCTCACTTAATAATCCGATAAAAGACGATCACAACTTTTACTTATTTTCAGCATGAAAATGTTATCGAAGAATATCAGGTTTCTTCGCAATTCTCATGGTCTGACTCAAACAGATTTGGCAGATCAATTGGGAGTGCAGCGGACGATGATCTCTGCTTATGAAGATGGTCGGTCAGAACCTAAGCTACCTGCTCTCTGCAAGATCTCTGAAATTTTTTCGGTATCACTTGATGAGCTTTTGAATCATGATATACAAGAGTCGGGGAGAAGAGTGCTTCAGCCTACACAAATGAAAGTGCTCACGATCGCTGTTGATGAGAATGACGAAGAGCAGATCACCATGGTAGGCCAAAAAGCATCAGCTGGATACCTCAATGGCTTTGCAGATCTTGAGTACATGGAGTCACTTCCTCATATCAAGCTCCCTCACTTATCGAATCACCTTACCTATAGAGCATTTGAAATAGCTGGAGATAGTATGTTGCCCTTGGTCTCTGGTACATTGATCATTGGAAGCTATTTAGAGCGGCTTAGAGACATCAAAAGCGGGAAGACATATATTTTGATTACCGTAACAGAAGGTGTCGTGTATAAGCGAGTTTTCAATTATTTAGAAGAGAATGGGAAGCTATATTTGGTATCAGATAACGAACACTACAAGCCATATGAAATCAAAGGAGAGGATGTCTTAGAAATATGGGAAGCGAAGGCATTTATCAGCACAGATTTTCCTAATCCCAAAGACAAAACTGCTCCTGTCACAAACGAAGATCTTTCTAAAATGATTTTAGACTTGAAGACAGAAATCATACAAATGAAAAATCGATAAGGAAGATTTTTCTTAAGATATATATCATCAGATGGAGTGAAAAGGAAAGAGGTACCAAGAACCGTAAACCCAGTACCTCAAAAAGTGCTGAGAAATTTGGTGAGGTTCAAAAAATAAGTCAATATCTCCTCACAAAGTTTTTTAAAATATAAACCAAAACGTGTATAACCTCTACAAAGGTACATGGACCGAATGGCAAAAAAAATACCCTGATCAGGGTATTTTTTTTGCCATTCGGTAAATAAAGTGATATCAAAAATCAGAAATGTTATAAAATTAGTCTATGATTAAGGCCACAGTATCTGCCTTGGTTCGGAGTTTAAGCCATTTTTGAAACTTTTTCACTTCCTGCTCATTGGGTCTTTGTTTAAATTGAGCATAGGCCATCATTAGCGTGTCTTGTTCGTTCTTTTGTACATCAGCCACCACAGCCCGATTCATGGAGAAAGAGACGAGGTTGGGATGATTTACTTGAGCTTCTTTTCCTATATCCATCACTTGGCGACTAGATGATGCATACTGAGAAAGTTCACTTTCCAGAAAAGCGATTTTTTGATCTTTACTTTGAATCAACGATTCATTTCTTTCATAAAGATCCTTAAGTACATCGGATCTCAGCATATTCAAGTCAGGTGTACCATCTCCACTTTGCTTTATTTTGAGATAGGTTTTGCCCAGGTTAAAGGCTTTTAACCTGTTTTCCAGCCTTTCTATTTCCTCCTGACTTATTTGTTCTCCTACAAAAGAAACTTCAATACCACTGCTATCAGGTTTGTAATTTAGTGTACTTGCGATCAGTTGTGCACGAGGGAAATCGAGTTCAGTTTGAACAAAGCTTTTGGCATTTTTCTCCCAAATGGTGCGAGAGACGATATTGTAAGCCAAGTATACGCTGGGTACTATGGTCAGTATAGTGAATATGGTGATATATCGTTTTACTGTCTTTTCTCTGTTTGCGTCCAAAAATTCCTTTTTAGGGTATTTCATGAATCGGACAATCAAATATGTCGAAAGACTGATGAAAACAGAATTAATAAAAAACAGGTAAAAAGCACCAAAGAAATATAGTAAATTACCCGTAGCCAAACCATATCCAGCTGTGCACAAGGGGGGCATTAGGGCAGTTGCTATAGCCACGCCAGGGATGGCATTTGATTTTTCTTTTCTCGATCCAGCTACTATTCCTGCAAGTCCTCCAAACAGGGCAATGAGGACATCCCAAATGCTTGGCTCTGTACGTGCGAGAAGTTCTGATTGGGCGTCATTGAGTGGTGTAAATGCAAAATAAAATGTACTGGTAAGAATACTTATCAGCACTGCAATTCCTAGGTTTTTTAGAGATCGTTTCAATAGATCGAAATCATTTATACCTGCGGCCATACCTATACCCATGATAGGTCCCATCAGTGGCGATATCAGCATGGCACCGATTATGACAGCGGTAGAATTTACATTCAATCCTACTGAAGCCACAAAGATGGCAAATATCAAAATCCAAAGATTGGCTCCTTTAAATTCAATGTTTTTCTTAATGTAATCTATCGTTTCTAACTCATCTTCTTTTCCCTCATGCAGATCAAAACGATCTCTGAAAAATAGTAGAAGATGAAGCAGCTTATTTCTAAGTGAGATTGGTTTTTTGCTTTGATCTTTTTCCATGATTTTTAAAACTTAAAAGACTAATATAAGCTAAATTTTTTAATTCAAAAGATGAGCATTCTTTGACACAAGATAGAGTAGGAGGTCACTTATGAGGAATCCATTTTGATTAATTTGACGCCTAGTTTTATTAAAAATCCTACTCAAAAAGGAGCAGTGATTTTAAGCTTTAATTCGAAAATATGTCTAATTTTTAAAATTTTTATAAGAATTTCCCCTTGACAGGAGCTTAATTTTTTTCGGTATGAACAATTCGATGACCTATTCTAATAAGATTTATGTGAATCTATTTAAAGTACTGAAAAATAAGTAAATATATTATATTTAGTCTTGGCTAAATATGTCTTGGCTAAAAAAATTAGACTAAGCTAAATTTGAATTTTATTTGAATTTTCTCTCATTGGTGGAATAAAACCTTATTTTTGTTAGCGAGTTAAATCCATATACCCAACAAATGCACAATCACCAGCAGATGGTCAATTTACTTTCACTTGAATCAAAGAGCTGGAGTAAGGACAAACTAAAGATTTTTGAAAATGAATGAATTGAAAGCAAGAATTATTTTTGTAGATGATGACAAGATTCAGCACATGATCAACAGGAAAAATATGTTGAGATTAAACCCGAATTTGGAACTAATTTTCTTTGAAAATCCTTATTCGGCATTAGATTGGCTAGAGAGTGGGGAGGCAGATCTTTTGTTGTTGGATATCAACATGCCTGAGATGAGCGGTTGGGAGTTTTTGGAAAATTTAGAAAATAGAGGGATTCAGATTCCAGCTTATATGCTGAGCTCTTCCATGGATCCTGAAGACATCGACAGGAGTAATTCATATGCGGCGGTGAAAGGATTTTTAATAAAACCTTTACAGATTTCTGCCATTCAATCACTCTTGGAATAGTAAAATTTATAATTTATTAATTTAGAGATTTTCGTTATTAAGAAAGCAGAATTTATGTCAGAAAAATCTGAAAATAACAAGCCAGTATTGACGAAAAAACTTGACAAGTTTTTGACCGGATTGGCAAATGCATTTCGCTTTGTCAAGAGGTTTTTTTCAGAGGTCTGGTTTCCTCCTTATGAATTCAAAGAGATACTAAGGCAATGTTATGAAATTGGGTACAGGTCACTTCCATTGATCTCCTTGACGGGATTTATAGTGGGGATAGTTTTCACAAATCAATCAAGACCTTCTTTATCAGAATTTGGGGCTACTTCTTGGCTCCCAGCATTGATTTCAATCGCTATCATCAGGGCTATGGGGCCACTTGTAACTGCACTTATAGCAGCTGGAAAAGTGGGCTCAAGCATCGGTGCAGAGATAGGGTCTATGAAAGTGACAGAGCAAATAGACGCCATGGAAGTTTCTGCAATCAACCCATTCAAATACTTGGTCGTAAGTAGGACAATTGCCACTACATTGATGATCCCGATACTGGTACTTTATACCGATTTCGTGGCCTTGATAGGTTCCTTTATCAATGTAAATCAAAATGAACTTGTCAGCCTTTCGACTTTCTTTGTACAGGTATTTGAAGCTGTTTCCTTTTTAGATGTCTTTTCTTCTCTCATCAAATCACTCGTATTTGGTTTTACTATTGGGATAGTGGGTTGTTACAAAGGTTATAATTCTTCAAATGGAACAGAAGGTGTAGGAAAAGCAGCCAATGCCTCTGTGGTCATGTCCATGTTTCTGATATTTATAGAAGAGCTTCTAGCCCTACAAATTGTAAACGCAATCAGATATGCATAGTGAAGATGAAAAAGTAGTTGAGATTCGGGGAGTAAAGAAATCCTTCGATGAAAATCATGTACTGAGAGGTGTAGATCTAGACCTGCATAAGGGAGAAAACCTAGTCGTTTTAGGGAAATCTGGGACTGGTAAATCGGTATTGATAAAACTCATGGTGGGTCTTTTAAAGCAAGATGAAGGTACTATTACAATTCTCGGTAAAAACACCAACAATCTAAAGCTGAAAGAACTCAATAAATTGAGACTAAAAATCGGATTTGCTTTCCAAGCCTCGGCACTTTACGATAGTATGACAGTAAGAGAAAACCTTGAGTTTCCCCTTGTCCGCAACGTAAAAAACCTAACCAGAAAAGAGATTAACAAAAAGGTGGAGGGGCTTTTGGATTCGGTAGGCTTACCCAAAACCATAAATCAAATGCCTGCTGAACTTTCGGGTGGTCAAAAGAAAAGAATCGGTATCGCTAGGACGCTAATTCTTGAACCAGAGATCATGCTATATGATGAACCGACAGCTGGATTAGATCCTACGACGTGTATTGACATCAACAATTTGATCAATCAAGTAAAAGAAGAATATAATACCTCATCGATTGTAATTACCCATGATCTTACCTGTGCCAAAGTCACTGGGGATCGCATGGCAGTATTGATTGATGGACAATTTCAAGCCGTGGGAACATTTGAAGAAGTATTTGCCCAAGCTACCAACCCAAGGATAAAATCATTTTATGACTATAATTTCATTCAATAATGAGAAACGATAATAAAAAAACCGTTTTGGTCGGTGTATTTGTACTGATCGGAATCATCATACTAGTGGCAGGTATCATGACATTAGGTGGTCAACAAAAGAAGTTTGTCAAAAGCATTAGCCTAAAAGCTGTCTTTGATGATGTAGCTGGTCTTCAAACTGGAAATAACGTATGGTTTTCCGGTGTCAAGATAGGTACAGTAAAAAAGATCCATTTCTATGGCGATTCTCAAGTAGAGATCGAAATGAATGTTGAATCAAAGTCAAAAGATTATATTCGCAAGGACTCCAAAGCTACAATTAGCTCCGATGGACTTATAGGTAATAAAATTATCGTAATTTATGGAGGTACTTCCCAAGCACCAGTAGTAGAAAATGGAGATAGACTGATATCAGAAATGCCACTGGATACTGATAAGATGATGGAGACTTTGCAAGAAAACAATAAAAACCTTGTTTCGATCACCAATGATCTAAAAATATTGACAGGCAAAATTGCAGAAGGAGAAGGTATCATAGGAGCAGTGCTTACAGATTCTACTTTGGCAATGAGTTTTAGAAATATGATGACTAGCCTTGAAAGAACAGCTGTGAAGAGTAACCAGATGACTACTGACTTGGCAAAGTTATCGGCTAACTTGAATCAAGAAGGTAATCTGGTTCATGATCTCCTTACAGACAAGGAAATCTATGGAAACCTTCAAAAATCCATACTTGACCTTCAGTCAACTGCTGATAATGCCAAGGAGATGACTACTAACCTTAATCAGGTGACCAACAAGCTCAATAGTACAGATAATGCAGTTGGAACACTATTGAATGATAGAGAATTCAACAACACTTTAAAAAGTACCTTGGTAAATATTGACAGCTCCACTATGAATTTGAATAGAGGTTTGGAGGCCTTGGAGTATACTTGGCCTTTCAGAAGAGGATTTAAAAGAATGAACAAGGCAAACAACAACTAATTTGAACAAGGTTCAATAAAATTAAATTTAAAAAGGCTGATCTAGGTAAAACTTGGATCAGCCTTTTTTCATAGTCAATAATTAGGTGGTATTGTAAGCATACCTTCAAAGGTATGAATAGTCATTTGAAGCATGCATACCCTGCGAATAGTGCTCAAAGGCTTTCGATTCAGAAGTATTATTTACTTCAAGTGAAAAACATCCTATGCTGTGAAAGTTTTAAATCATAATTCAAAATATTATTATTGCACTTATATAATTAGCATAATTTTTCTCAACTAATAAGCCAATATTCTAGAAATGACCTTTTATAACTTTTTAGATCCGATTATCGATGTAGGTTTTGATTCGCTTATTTCTTAGAGTATTTTCGATCAAACACATTCCTAGATGATTATGAGAAAATTTTACTTAACCTTATTATCTGTCTTGATCTTTACCTTCTTGGGAATCGCTCAGCAGATACCTACACCAAAAGAGCATTTTGGATTTAATATCGGAGATGATTATAAGTTAGCAACTTTTGAAGCAACTGATGCCTATTTTCGCAAAATTGCAGACCTCTCAGATAGGGTCAAATACGTCGAAATCGGACCATCCGAAGAAGGCAGGCAAATGCCTATGATGATCATTACTTCACCGGAGAATCATAAAAATCTAGCTCAATTTAAAGAAATATCTCAAAAACTTGGAAGGGCTGAAGTCAGTGAAGAGGAAGCAAAGAAGCTTTCAAAGCAGGGCAAGCCTGTAGTTTGGATAGATGGTGGCCTACACTCTACTGAAACTGTAGCTTCACACCAACTGATAGAGACTTATTACAAATTGGTCAGTGGGGAAGATGAAGAGACACTCAGGCTACTTGATGATTTGGTCATTCTACTTGTTCACACCAATCCAGATGGACAAGAGATCATCACAAACTGGTACATGATGCCTGAAGATGTGGAGAAAAGAAACATGAGGTCGCCTTACATGTATCAGAAATATGTAGGTCATGACAATAACAGAGATTTTTTCATGAATAATATGAAAGAATCTACCAACCTGTCACTGCAACAATACGTGGAGTGGATTCCACAGATTATTTATAACCATCACCAAACCTCTCCAGCCGGAACAGTAGTAGCAGGTCCACCTTATAGAGATCCATTCAATCATGTCTTTGATCCTCTGATCATGACTAGCTTAGATGGAGTAGGTGCAGCCATGATCAACAGACTAAACGTCGAAGACAAGCCTGGATACACCCGACTTAGTGGTTCGGTGTTTTCATCTTGGTGGAATGGAGGTCTTCGGACGACTCCCTATTTTCACAATATAATTGGAATACTTACAGAGACCACAGGAAGTCCAACTCCTTCAGAAATTCCACTTGTGCCAGATCGCTTGATACCTACACATGCTACCCCATATCCTATAGAACCACAATCGTGGAATTTTAAGAAGTCCATAGACTATTCTGTCTCTATGAACTATGCCGTTTTGGATTATGCTAGTAGAAATGCAGACGCCCTGCTATTCAATATATATAAGATGGGGAAAAATGCCATCGATAAAGGGAATATGGATAATTGGACCAAGTATCCAAAACGTTCTGATGCAGTTACAGCAGCTTTTGAGGCAGACAAGCCAGCAGATACTGGAAATAATAGCTGGAGAAGAACTATGCCCACTACTTATTTTGACAAAATTTTCAAAGACCCCGAGCTTAGAGATCCTCGTGGGTTCATCCTATCTGCCGATCAAGCTGACTTTCCAACAGCTGTCAAATTTCTCAATGCTTTGATCAAGTCGGGTGTACAGGTTCATGAAGCTTCAGAGAGGTTTACTGTGGCGGGCAAAAATTATCCAAAAGGGTCATACATTGTGAAAACAGCACAGGCATTTAGACCACATATTTTAGACATGTTTGAGCCACAAGATCACCCCAATGATTTTATGTATCCAGGCGGTCCTCCAGTTAGACCCTATGATGCAGCAGGTTGGACTTTGGCTTTTTCCATGGGAATAGAATTTGATAGGGTATTAGATGGGTTTGAAGGTCCATTTCAGGCATTGCCGTATGGTGAGATACTCCCAATGCCTACTCAGCAGCTACCATCAGGGTCCGGCTATATAGTCGATGGAAGGGTAAACAATGCATTTATTGTTGTCAATGATTTGCTAAAAGCTGGAGTTGAAGTCCTAAGAATCACAGACGGTGAACCAGGTATTCCAGCAGGATCATTTTATGTAGGAGCAAAAGGTAAAGAAATCTTGAATAAGGGAGCCAAGGATTTAGGTATATCAGTGAGAGCTGGATCTAAGCCAAAAGCAACCAAGAAAGTTTCACCTTCAAAAATCGCATTGTTTGATTATTACGGAGGATCGATGCCTTCAGGCTGGGTTCGATGGATGCTCGAGCAATACAATTTCCCTTTTCAAGTAGTTTACCCACAGGAAATAGATAAGGGAAATCTCAAAGCGAAATATGATGTGATACTGTTTATCGGTCCAGGCACACCAAGCTTAGGTAGTTCGATGACTAGAAATCAAATGGAAGATCAGGATGTGCCTGAGGAATATCAGTCTCTGATAGGTAGCTTAACAGCTGAAAAATCTATTCCTGAGTTAAAGAAATTTATTGAACAAGGTGGTAAAGTTGTGGCTGTGGGTGCAGCCACTTCCTTGGCCTATCACCTAGAGTTACCTGTTAGAAATGCATTGGTTGAATTGAACTCAGAAGGTAAGGAGAGACCTTTGCCAGGTGACAAATATTATATCCCGGGAAGTATTTTAAAAGCAAATATAGCAACGGATCATCCGCTGAATCTTGGAATGAATGAAACTGCAAACCTAACTTTCAACAATTCTCCTGTTTTCAAATTCGAGGATGAAGCAAAAGACATTTCGCCACTGGCATGGTTTGATGAGTCATCGCCTTTAGTTAGTGGTTGGGCATGGGGAGAAGCTTACTTGAAAAATGGTATTGTTGCTTTTGAGGCTAATTTAGGAAAAGGAAAGTTAATAGCTTATGGACCTGAGATTACATTTCGTGCTCAATCTCACGGTACTTTCAAAATGCTATTCAATAACCTTTATCAGGTCAAATAAAAATACTTGAAGTAAAAATAATGCCTTAGTGAAAATAGATAGAGTACTTATGAGGTCTTCTATATTTTTCACTAAGGCATATTTTTTTGAGTTGGTGATTTATCAGCTTTTTGATAATCCGCAAAAACACTAAGCTACGATCTTAGCAAAGAGTTAATGAGATTCAAATACTAATAACTCAACTGTTTCTTGTTTCTCTTTTTTGGACCTATATATAGGACTATTCCATCAAAGCAAAAAACTTATCCAAATCAGGTATAATCACAATTCTGGTTCTTCTATTTTTGGCCATGTTTTCTGGAGTATCATTATCTACGATTGGCATATAGCTACTTCTTCCAGCTGCAATCATTTTTTCGGGGTCTACATTATATTTTGTTTGAAGAGCCCTTACAATTGAAGTTGCTCTTTTTACACTTAGATCCCAATTATCTTGTACTGTGGAAGTACTGATACTTCTAGGATCAGTATGCCCTTCGATCATTACTTCCATAGAAGGTTCAGAGTTGATTACTTCAGCTAACCTCGAAAGAAGACCGTCAGCATTCCTACTAACCATAAAGCTTCCTGTGTTGAAAAGTAATCTGTCTGATACAGATATCATTACCACAGTTTTGTCTATATCTATTTGGATATCTTCATTTTCTTGAGCAGAACCATCCGTAATAGATTGCTTTAAATTGTGAGAAATAGCTAAATTGACTGAATCTTCTAAAGTTTTTGCGTTTGCTAATTCAGATTGATCTACCTTTGATAGTGTAGCTTTGAGTTTTTCACGACCATTATTGGACATAGGGAGTTTTCCATCCATGCTAAACTTTGCATCTCCTTCTGCCCTGAGAGAATTAATTTTTGCATTATATTCCTCGACTCTTCTTTCTATTCTGGCAAATCGCTCTTCTAGAATTCTCTTTTCTTCTTCAAGTTTATCTTTTTCAGCAGTCGTTTCTGCTAAATTGTAGGCAGTGGTATTGTAATCATTTTCTAATGCTACATACTTTTTTTTCGAAACACATGATGCTATTAAAGCACCAGAAATTAGGGTGATTGCTACTGTCTTTTTCATAAGTTGGTTTTTGTTTTGCGGGATATTTCCAAAAACAGAGCCATTGAGAAATTAGCAAGTAAATTATAGCCTATAAATGTCTTCCAGCATGAGTATTTTGTCAAAAATCAAACAAAAATGTATCTCTTTTCTCATTGTTAGTCCTAGTTTTTAAATCATGCTTCCTTCTAAATTTACCAATGATTATAATTTATTTCTCTTTTATAATCATTCAAGTTCTGGAAACCAAAATTATTTTTTGATCAATATCTGCTCTCATATAGTCAACTAGAATGTATTAATTAAAAATACCTCCTATGGAACAAAGGAGGTACTTTAATCATAGAAGCAGGAATATAGGTAGCCATCTTAGTTCCTTACCTTTTTTATAGAGAAATATTCAAACTCACCACCATTTGGAGGGGATAAGATACGTTCTTCTAGAATTTCAATATAAACTCTTGCAGATTTTCTTCTCTTACAAGCTCAAGCTTCTTCCTTAGGCGATATCTTGCTATTTCAACTCCTCTGACAGAAATATTCATCAAATAAGCTATTTCTTTTGTGCTCAAATTCATTCTTAAATAGGCACTGAGCTTTATTTCCTGAGGACTAAGTGTAGGGTAAACTTTTTTGAACCTGCTCATAAAATCTCCATGAACTTGATCAAAATGAATTTCGAATTGTTCCCAATCTTCATCTTCAGCAATGTTTTTCTCGATGTTCTTTATTACTTTTTGAATTTCATTCTTGACTTCTTGATTTTTACTTTTTTTAATGATTCCACCCAAATTGGTTTTTAAATGATCAATAAAACCATTTTTTGTAATTAAATGCATGGTAGCAGTTGCCAATTCCTTGTCTTTAAGTTGGATCTCTTGAAGTAAGTTTTCATTTCTTAATTTCTCCACCTCTTGCAAAGAATGTTGTAATTCCGAATCTTTTTCATCGATGACTTGCTGGGACGCGGTTTTGATCTTTTGAGTTTTCTTTTGATATTTTTTATCTATGGTTCTATAGAAGGCAAATGCAGCAAACCCAAAAATAATCACATAACAGAAGTAAGCGATTCCGCTTCTGTACCAAGGCGGTAGTATTTCAAAGGACCAACTAGTGGGTGTTGCAAGAATACCATTCTGATCCTTACTTCTTACGTGAAATGTATACTTACCTTCCCTTAGATTCGTGTATGCTTTTTCATTTTTGAATACCCACTCACCATATTCCTCTTCAAAACCTTCTAGCCAATATTGAAAAGAAAGGTATTGTTCATTGGCTGGGGTGGGATTACTTGCTTCGAACCGTAGGTTTGATTTTTTATATGGAATTTTTAGCATCGAACTATCTCTGCTTTTGCTATTGCCGTCATGAATGAGCGAATCTGTGGTGCCAGTGATGTATACAGATCTGATCAGTGTAGGGTAGAGGTTAGTTTTTGTTTTTTTGTCATTCAGATTAAACCTTATAAATCCATCATTTGCGGCAAAAAGTACCTCATTACTTTTGATTGATGCTATATTCTGAAGGTCATCATTTAATAATTTTCTAATTTGATTAAAATCTTCTTGGTGCTTTTGGAATGTTCCGTCTACCTTTTTTTCCAAAACACCAGCATTGTTTTCACTGATGTAGTATATATTACCCAATTGGTCTTCAAGCAAAAAATGTAAAATCTCATCCCGTTTAAAGTATTTTAAAAAATAGTCATCAACTTCAAAACGATTGGTGATTTTGTCGTATTTAAAAATCCCGGCTTGAGTGGTAAATACCAATTCATTCTTAATAGACCATACATTATTCAAGACATTGCTTGGTAGACCTGACTCTGGCCCGAACACCTCTACTGAGGCATTTTCTAGAGAAGCATCTAATGTGAGTTTATAAAGGCCTTTGTATCCATGCGCTACCCAAATATTCCCTTCTAAATCTTGTTCTATAATCCTACTTGATTCATAGAAACCCTTGATTTGCCTCAAAAACTCAATTTTATCATTTTCGATTATGTAAAGATATATGCCATTGTAACCCCCTACAAGCAGAAGGTTTGGGTTGTTCTTAAGAGTCTGAAAATTCCAAAGACCACTAGGGCCAGGTATTTTCTCAGCCTTATTATCTTTCAGCACAAAAGCTCCATCATGATGTGCCACTAGCAAAAAGTTGTTGAAAGGTTTGATTTGATATACCTGTCCATATGAATTTCTGACCAACACTGCCTTTTGATTTGTTTTGTTGGCGTCATTCATAACATATACCCCATTACTAGTTCCAAAATAAATATTGCCTTGATAATAGGCTGCGTGGTATCCAATTCCATATAAACCAGAAGATTGATTGACTTGTAAAAATTGGGCATTCAAGTCTATGACAGAAATCCCATTATTATGTCCGATCCATAAATTACCGCTCAAGTCCTCAAAAAGTGATAGGATCGTATTGTTATTTAAGCCATTTTGTTGATTATAAGTAAAAATTGATTCGCCACTATTTGTGATGATCATTAAACCTTGATCTTGAGTCCCAATCGCAACATTTCCGTTTTTAAGTTGAATTGCCACGTTTATATTATCAGCCGAAACTGACTTCCATGGCTCGATTTGGCCTCTCTGAATTGAATGTATGCCATGGTTTTTAGAAAAGATAGTTTGATTTGTTGGACTCATTTGTAAGACAGCGCTGATTTGGCTTTGTTCGAAATGGTCTATTGATCCTAAGGATTCTAAATGTGTTTTTTCAATTCGAGATAGCCCTTTCCCCAATTCATTGACAAAAATTTGTCCTTGGTGATAATGAAAACTTTCAAACGAGCTTTTTGTTGATATTTCTTCCAGATAGGTATGATCACTATTGAACAAATAGATTCTGTTGCTAGTACAGAAGTATAAGCCAGAATTTGAAATGAATACTTTCCATACCTCTTCAAGATTTTGAAAAGCTTCTGGGATTAATGGTTTCATTGAAGTAAACTGAAGCCTCCCTATTTTATCTGGAGAAAAATACCCAAAATCTCCCTGTCCAGCTACGTATATATTCCCGTTTTCGGCTATTTGAACATGCCTCATCTTTGATCCCGATGGAAGTGCATACCTTCTCCAATTCACTCCATCATATTCCAACAAACCAAAATTATTGGCAACATATATTAGGCCTTCGCTATTTTGTGCGATTGCATAGTTTTGTATTCCTCCATTGTATGCTTGACTAGAATAGTAAGTTGAGATAGGTATACCCAATCGCTGAGCGTTGTTTTCAATCCCGTAGATCATTATAAATAGAAAAATTACAAACCTTTTCATTTCTTAGTTTATTGATGACAATAGTAAGATAGTAAATATACTTATGATGTAATAATTTTATCTGATTATTGAGTTAATGAAATTTCTAAAAATAGGCTCAATTTTTCATTCAATCGATATTATTAGATATGATGATGTGTTTTTGAGAAAGAAAAAAAAATGTATTGATGTATTATTGATGTATCCATTTATTTCTGTTATGATTAAAGAATGTTCAAATTTAGAGCTTCAATAAATCCAAAATTCAAATGAGAAAACTAATACTATTTTGTATTGTGTTTGCGATCCATTATGGTTTGTGGGCACAAGGTGATGTAGTGAGAGGTCAGGTGAAAGATGACACCGGATTTCCACTACCAGGAGTGAGTGTTTTGAAATTGAAAACCACCGAGGGAACAATCACAGATCTTGATGGGAACTTTTCTATCAAGGCTGCCGTAGGTGATGAGCTTCAATTTTCTTTTATGGGCTTCAAGCCCCAAGTAGTAGCAGTGGGCGCTTCGAGACAAATCAATGTCACTTTATCGGAAGATCTTACTAGCCTCAATGAAGTAGTCGTAATTGGTTACGGAACTGCTACCAAAAAGGAACTCACAGGTGCTACCTCACAAGTAAAGGGTGAGGCCATAGAGAGGATGAACATGCCTCGAGTAGATCAGGCACTACAAGGTCAACTTGCAGGCGTCAATATCACTACAAACTCTGGGGCTCCTGGGGGTACTTCAAACATCCGAATCAGAGGGATTGGAACTTTTGGTGACAATGATCCTTTGATTCTAGTAGATGGGGTTATCTATGATGCAGCTGGTCTAAATGCGCTAAATCCCAATGATATAGAGTCAGTGAACGTCCTTAAAGATGGTACTGCTGGTATTTATGGCGTTAGGGCTGCAAATGGGGTGATTTTGATAGAAACTAAAAAGGGAAATTTGGGTTCAAAACCTAGGTTGGATTTTACCGCTTACTATGGTGTCCAAGAGACTGCTCGAAAGTTAGAATTGTTGAATGCTAGGGAGTTTGCCATACTCAAAAATGAAGCTTTTGCAGCTGGAGGTCAGCCAATGCCTTTTAACAATGTAGAATTGGGAGAAGGGACTAATTGGCAAAATGAAGTTTTTCAAACAGCTCCTGTCCAAGAATACAACCTTACAGTTACAGGTGGTTCGGAAAAGACTACTTATTCCATAGGAGGATCATATTTTGCCCAACAAGGTATAGTTGGTGGTCCAAAAGCTAATTTTGAGAGATACAATGCCAGGATCAATTTTACAACAGAGCTCGCTCCCAAAGTGAAATTGACTAATGTGTTGCTCTACACGAGAGAAGAAAGTAAAGGCCTACCTCAAGGTGGTATTGGCTCTGTGCTTTATAATACGATTAATGCGTACCCAACTGAAACTGTTTTCGTTGGCAATAGATTTTCTTATTTGGAGAATGTGAATGACATTATCAATCCATTAGCTCAGATGCAAAATACCTACAATGATACTTGGGTAAATAAATTGGTAGGAAAAGAAGAGATTGAATATAAGATCAATAATAATTTCACAGCAACAGGAAGAGCTGGATATAATTTTGCCATGGTAGATTCTAAGGCCTTCAATCCGCTCGTATGGTATGGCCCAGGGAAATTTGCAAACTCAGCAAGAAATGCCAACCTTGACCCAGTTTTGGTGGACGTAGGTGGTGTTCAGATCGAGAGAGGTGCGAATGTGTTTGAATCTAGAAATACCTTTTTAGATTACAATTTAGAAGCATTTTTGAATTATCAAGAAACATTCAAAGATGATCATACTGTCAAAGGGATGTTTGGAGTCTCCTTGGTGGGAAATAGAAGTGAAGGATTGAATGGCGTTGGATTCAATATACCTAATAACGATCTTAATTTTGCAGACATTTCAGCAAATCAAGCTCCTGGGGGCTTTTTGAACAATGTTGGATCCTTTCAGAGTAGACAAAGATTAACTTCAGCATTTTTAAGAGCTGAATATGATTATCAGAAAAAATATCTGGTGTCAGCAGTAGTTAGAAGAGATGGATCATCCAATTTTGGACCAAATAACAGAATAGGTTATTTCCCTGCGATATCAGGTGCTTGGGTGGTTTCAGATGAGTCATTTTTTAATGTTGGTTTCATAGATTTTATGAAGCTTCGAACTAGCTTTGGGGTGTCAGGTAATGACCAAATTGGATTGTTCAGATACAGAGGATTGCTCAATGGATCTGCAACTTATGTTTTCAATGACCTGATTGTGAATGGTGCAGCCATAGGAGCCACCAGTAACCCTGATCTGAAATGGGAGACTACATATCAGACCAATCTTGGCTTAGATTTTTCACTTTTCAATGCACTAGACTTTACAGCTAACTACTTTGTCAAGAACACAAAAGATTTACTTTTCCAGCCTGATGTATCTGCTTTGTTAGGTTCATATGGTCCGGGAGGTTTCCCTCCAGTGATCAATGCTGGTGATGTAATGAACAGAGGTATAGAGCTAGAGCTAGGATATGGTACATCAAAAAAAGATGGTGTCAATTTTAGATTTGATTACAATGTGACATTTCTAAAAAATGAAGTAACAGCTGTTCCCGAGGGATTTGAGTTTATTCCAGGTGCGGCTTTCAGTGTAGGGGGTAATGTAGCCACAAGATTTCAGAAGGGATTTCCAATAGGTTACTTCATAGGCTATCAGACTGATGGAATTTTCCAGACACAAGAAGAGATTGCTTCTAGCCCAGTTTCTCAAGCTGGTGCGAGACCAGGTGATTTGAGATTTGTAGATCAAAATGGAGATGGAGTTATCAATTTTGGCGATGATTCTGACAGGACTATGATAGGATCTCCAATTCCTGATGTTGTGATGGGATTCAATTTCTCAGTTGATTTTAAAGGATTTGATTTTGGTGCAAATATCTATGCAGCCCTAGGTCAAGACATCATAAGAAACTATGAAAGGCAACAACCTTGGGCTAATCAGTTAGCATATAATATCAATAGATGGACAGGTCCAGGATCAACGAATGAAATTCCAAGATTGACTACAGGTCCTACAAGAAACACTGTATTCTCTGATTTCTATGTTGAAGACGGTTCTTTCTTAAGGTTGAGAAATGTGCAGCTTGGTTATACCATTCCTTCTCAAGTGTCAAAGAAAATTGGTATGCAGTATTTTAGACTATATATAGCTGCTAATAACCTTGTTACTTTGACAAAATATCAAGGATTTGATCCAGATGTGGGAGCTGGAAATCCACTTTTTGCTGGTGTAGACAATGGTATATATCCACAAGCAAGAACCATTATGGCTGGTGTTAACATTAAATTCTAAAAATCATGAAACGAATATATAAGTGGTTACTCATAATCCCAATAGGTATATTTTCAGCTTGCGATAGCCTGCTGGATATAGACCCAGAATACACACAGGATGCGGAGAATTTCTTCAATACGCCTGAGGATTTCAATAGGGCTATCATTGGTGTCTACGACATGATGCAGCCGGCCTATTTGAATATATGGATCGGTGAAATAGCTTCCGATAATGCAATCGCTGGAGGGGAAAGTGTAAATGATACAAGAGGTCTTCATGAAATTCAAGACATGACCCATGGTGGAGTCAATGATGAATTGAGGGCAGTGATGAGAGTGAATTATACTGGAATTGCTAGAGCAAATTACATTTTCGAAAATCAAAACAAGATTGATTTCCCTGGAAAAAATTTGATTTTGGCAGAGGCTCGAATGATGAGAGCTTATTTCTACTTCAATCTAGTCAATTATTTTGGAGATATGCCATTGATCATTGATAGAAGACTCTCAATCAATGAAGTATCTAGTACACCAAGGGCACCTAAAGCTGATATTTATGCTCAGATTGAGGCAGATCTTAGAGCTTCGATTGATGTACTACCAGCTACTGTGACGGAAACGGGGAGACTTACTTCTGGAGCTGCTACTGCATTATTAGGGAAAGTATTGCTTTACCAAGGCAAATATCCAGAGGCAGCGACTGTACTAGGTGGACTCATTGATAGCAATCCTGGTGGATACTCATTGTTTGAGGATTTTACAACTTTATTTCTGGTTGCCAATCAAAATGTATCGGAAGATGTATTTACTATTCAGTTTTCAGGTTTGAATGGTGGAGATTATGGTTGCTTGATATGTCTAAATGGCAACGCAGCTGTGGGCTTTCATGGTGTGAGACAGTATGAAGGACCATTCTATGCAGATGGAAATAGCTATAACCTTCCCACTCAGAATTTATATGACGCATTTGATGATAATGACATTAGAAGAGATGCTACCATATTGGACATTGAAGCTTTTATCGCTTCCCAACCAAACCCTTCTAGCATCACCTATGCAGTGGGCGGTGGAGGTCATACAGGCTATTATCAAAATAAATACATCAAAAGAGCCAATGAGTTAGGTCTTCCAGATGATGACTTGACAAGTCCTCTGAACTACAGGGTCATCCGATGGGCAGATGTTTTGCTGATGGCTGCTGAAGCTTTTCAAAGATCAGGAAATGATGGAAGAGCAAGAACAGAACTTAATAAAGTACGCCAAAGGGTAAATATGCCTGCTATCAATGCTTCAGGAGATGCGCTATATCAAGCTATACTGAGAGAGAGAAGGTTAGAGCTATCTGGGGAAGGTTATAGATTCTGGGATTTGGTGAGAACGGGACAAGCTGCTGAAAGAATCAGTGGTTTTGTAACAGGCAAGCATGAGTTATTCCCTATTCCTCAAGTTGAAATAGACTTAGTAGGAGGGACTTGGAGTCAAAATCCTGGCTATTAAAAAAGAAAAATCATGAAAAAATTATCAAAATATTTAAGCTTCATATTTCCACTACTCTTGGCTTTTGCTTGTGTGGAAGAATATGCCTTAGACGCTCTGCCACCAACTGAAGCAGATGCCAGGTTCACTTTTCAGCCTACTGCTGAAAGCGACAATATCTTAAGATTTACAGCAGATGGAGATTTCTTTATGATGAATTGGGACCTCGGCAATGGACAGACTGCCGAAGGTAAAGTGGCCACAGGCACATACCCTCTTGCTGGAACCTACACCGTGACTTTGACGGTTTTTAGTGCTGGCGGAAGTATATCCTCTTCCAGAGAAGTGGTGATCGCAGAGACAGACCCACTATTACTTGATAGACCGATTTATAATATGTTGACGGGTGGTTCTAGTGCTGTAGAAGGCAAAACATGGAAAATAGATGCTAGTAGATCTGGTCACTTTGGAGTAGGTCCCAATCCTATAGGTGCAGCTGGCTATTTCCCAGAATGGTATCAAGCAGGGGCTTTTGAAAAAGAGGGATCTGGTATGTATACAGACAGGTATACATTCTTCTTGGATGGTTTTGGATTCCGAATGGAAACTAATGGCTTGGTCTATTTGAATATTAATCAAGGGGGGAATTTCCCAGGAGCATTTGATCCAGGGGTAGGAGATTTGTCTGCGCCATACACAGCCCCTGACAATCTAAGATGGTCTATTGTAGAGTCAGATGGTGCTTTGCCTGAATTGACTATTAGTAATGGTGGCTTTATTGGGTATTTTGCAGGTGGAAGAACTTACCAAATTGTCAGACTTGAAGAAAATGAGTTGTTCTTAAGATTCGTTGACCAAAGTGAAACTAGCCGTGCATGGTATGTGAGATTGATCCCAGAGGACTATGTACCAGGAGCTGAACCAGAACCAGAACCAGAGCCAGAACCTCAAAATCCTGATGTAAGTTTTACACTCAATGACTTGGTGGGAGATGGTAGAAAAGTATGGAGGCTCAAACCTGCTGCTGGTGCATTTGGAGTAGGACCTAGACCAAACAGTGATGAGTGGTTTCCATCAGGTAATGATATCTCTTCAGAAAGAGCATGTCTATTCAATGATTTATATATTTTCAATTCTAATGGTCAATATGAGTATGATGCTCAAGGAGATGTGTATGGTGAAGGCTACATGGGAATACCAGATGCTTGTCAGCCAGAGAGTAGCTTGGCAGGGACTGTTGGTGCTGCATGGGCATCAGGTACACATGCTTTTAGCTTTACTCCTGGTACACCTACAGATTTACCTAAAATCACAGTGACTGGTACAGGCGCATTCATAGTTTTGCCGAAAGCATATAATGGTGGAGAATACACCTCAGGCCCTCCAAGAGAAAATGAATCTGTTACTTACAATGTGATTGGATATGATGAAGCTAGTGAGGAATTGACAATTTCCATTAGAGTATCCAGCGAAGCCATTTACTGGACGTTTGTATTGGTACCAGTAAATGATTAAAATATGTTAATTATGAATAAGTTTATTTGTGCAGTCTTTGCAATACTTACCATTTCGATGGCAAATTCTTGCAATCAAGACAACGGAACAGAGCAAGTATTACTCCCTACAAATTTGAATGTTTCTTTGGAGCAATTGGGTAATGGGCAGGTTCGGGTAAATTTCTCTGCCGATAGAGCGAATTTCTTCAGGGTTAGCTTCGGCGTAGGCAGCAATGAACCCGAACTAGTTACTGGTAATTCTGCAACACACAGATACACTGCTGCTGGTGAGTTTGTAATTACAGTACAAGCTCATGCTACAGAAGCAGAATTCATTAAAAAAGAAGAGACAATTGTAATTACTAACCAAATTCTAGGTATAGGTTTGCCAACAACTGGATTCGAATCGCCCATGACATATGATGGCTATGCATTAGTTTGGAATGATGAGTTTAATGGCACTAGCTTGTCTTCAGACTGGGTATTTGAAATTGGTGATGGCTGTCCTAATCTGTGTGGGTGGGGTAACAATGAATTACAGTTCTATCGCAGAGAAAATACAGAGGTCAAGGATGGTTATTTGATCATCACTGCAAAACAGGAAGCTGTAGGAGGTAAAAATTATACCTCCTCTAGAATTAAAACTCAAGGCAGGAAGAATTTTAAATTCGGAAGAATTGATATTCGTGCTGCTATGCCAAAAGGGCAAGGGATTTGGCCTGCTTTGTGGATGCTTGGTGAAAGTATTACTGATATTAGCTGGCCTGCATGTGGTGAAATTGACATCATGGAGATGGTCGGTGGAAATGCCTCTGGAAGAGATGATACCGTGCATGGTACATTACATTGGGATAATAATGGGACATACAACTACAGAGGGGGGAAGAAAACCCTCTCGGGTGGAGCAAAACTTGCAGATAACTTCCATGTTTACAGTGTGATTTGGGATGAATCTAAAATTACTTGGCTTTTAGATGATGTGGTCTATCATGAACAAAACATCAGCCCAGCATCAATGGATGAGTTCAGAGAGCACTTCTTTTTTATCATCAATTTGGCTGTAGGTGGTAATTGGCCAGGAAGTCCCGATAGTAGTACAACTTTCCCTCAGCAACTCGCTGTAGATTACGTTAGGGTGTTTCAAAAGAATTAAAATCATCAAACCTATAAGTCTATTGTATTTATAAATCAATAGAATACAGGCCTCCAGAATTTTTGGAGGCCTGTTTTTTTGTGGGTAAACTACCGGATATTGCATTACCAATGAAGGATATAGGAGCAGATTAAAAATCGATTCTAAAATTGATACTTGGCCCAAAGTAGACTAATGTAATCTAGGCAATTGAAATATGATTTGGAATTGAAATTAATCCAATAGTAATTCAAAATTAATATGAAAAGCATCCGCCAAAATGATTACTATTCCTCACAAATGATTTTATCTGGAGGTGAAAAATCAATAAAAAACAACCTTTTAATGAACACCCTAGAATATTTGAGGAACTAATTGAGAAAATTTAAAAGTATATCTTTAGCTTTACGATTAGCAGAAAAATTGATTTTTACATGAAATTTCTCACAACACAAGTAACGCTTTTTCTAAAAAATAGACCAGATAGAAGAAACTTAAAAACATTGTTCAGGTTTCTTATTGCTTTGTTTGCAATGATTACCGTTTTTTCGATAATCTTCCATTTACTTATGGTAAGAGAAGGGCAATATTTTAGTTTTCTTACGGGATTTTACTGGACATTGACAGTGATGTCAACTTTGGGGTTTGGAGATATTACTTTCCATTCAGATGCTGGAAGGTTATTTTCTATCATAGTTCTTCTTTCAGGAATGGTATTTTTATTAGTACTGTTTCCATTTACATTTATCAATTTTTTTTATTCTCCATGGATGAAAGCCCAAGAGCAGTCAAAAGTACCTAGCGAGCTTCCAGAGCATACTTCTGGGCATGTTATTTTGACAAAATACGGAACAGTAACAGAAGCACTTATCAAGAAACTTAATAGATTTAACTATGAGTATGTAGTCCTAGTGTCAGATATAGCTGAAGGTTTGAGGTTAAGAGATCTAGGTATTAAAGTGATGCTGGGAAGTCTAGATGATCCTAATACCTATCATGCTGCTCGTGTTGGCAAGGCGGCATTGGTTGCTACTACTGAATCTGACGTTCTTAATACCAATGTAGCATTCACAGTTAGGGAGATTTCTAAGGAAGTACCTATCATTACAACATGTAGTTTTGCGCATTCTGATGATATACTAAAGCTTGCAGGAAGTAATCATGTGCTACATTTGGGAGAGATTATGGGCCTATTCCTTTCGCGAAGAGCAAATGGAGGCGATGCCTGTGCTCATATCGTTGGAAGGTTTGACGATCTGCTGATTGCAGAGGCCATGGTCACTGGTTCAGAGTTAGTGGGTAAAATGCTCAAGGACACCAAGCTGCGACAGGAAGTAGGGGTGAGTGTAGTGGGAGCTTGGGATAGAGGAAAGTTCCTTTCTGCTCATCCAGATACGAAGATCTCAAAGAGTACTGTGCTTGTATTAGCAGGCTCTCAAGCACAGATCAAATTGTACAATAAGATCTATGGTGTAAAATCAGAAATCAGTGCACCAGTGATCATTATCGGTGGAGGCAGAGTAGGTAGAGCAACGGGTAAAGCTCTGGAAAAAAGAAATATAGATTACAGAATTATAGAAAAGGATCCAGAGCGAATATTTCATAGAGAGACCACCATCCTTGGTGATGCAGCTGAAATAGAGATTTTAAAAATCGCAGGAATCGATAATTCTCCTTGTGTAATAATCACTTCACATGATGATGATATCAATGTATACCTTACCATCTATTGTCGCATGTTGCGTCCTGATATTCAAATCATCACTAGATCAACTTTGGAACGAAACTTGGGAACAATGCATCGAGCAGGCGCAGATTTTGTAATGTCATATGCATCTATGGGAGCTACTACTATCCTTAATCTCCTACAACGTTCCGATATCTTAATGGTTGCCGAAGGTTTGGATCTTATCAAAGTGACTGTTCCTCAAAAGCTTATTGGCAAATCAATCATCGAGTCTGATATCAGGAAAGAAACTGGCTGTACCGTGATTGCCGTAAAGCATGATGAGGAAACGATGATCAATCCAGATCCTAAGATGGTTTTAAAAGAAGGTCAAAAAATCATTTTGATAGGAACAGTTGATGCAGAGAATAGATTCTTTGAGCTTTATGGAAAATCAATAGACTGATTTTCAGTGTGTAAAATGCATTTACGAATTCTTTATCCTGCGGTATGGGAATAAAGTCCTAACTTTGAACATTTAATTTGCTGTATTGATGCCAAAAATAATTCGAATTACAACTGTTCCATTGTCACTCAAACTATTGCTCAAAGGGCAGATGAAGTTTATGAAAGCCGCTGGCTGGGAGGTAATTATGGTAAGTGCTGACGGAAGAGAAGTCAACGAAATATTAAGAAAAGAAGCCTGTGAACATGAAGTTGTTCCTTTTACAAGAAAAATCACACCTTTTTGGGATATCTACTGCATCTGGATGCTATGGAGATTTTTTTTGAGAGAAAAGCCTGATATCATACATACACACACTCCAAAAGCAGGACTTTTGGGGATGATAGCTGGTAAACTTGCTGGAGTCAATGTCAGAATCCATACCGTTGCAGGTTTGCCTCATATGACTGCTGAGCCAAATAAGAAATCATTGTTAATCAAATCTGAAAAATGGACTTATAAATTTGCAACAGAGGTCTGGCCGAATTCTGAATCTATCAAAGAACTGATCCTGAAAGAAGGCTTGACCACAGTGGATAAAGTTAAGATTATAGGCAAAGGCTCCAGCAATGGGGTTGATTTGAACGAATTTAATAGATCAAGTCTTAAAGAAAATCATCTCGTAGCAGCCACAATGCGAGTGATGCCTGGGGAAAATGAGTTTATCATACTAGCGGTAGGAAGACTAGTCAAAGATAAAGGGATAGATGACTTGGTCAAAGCTTTTTTATCATCCAAAATTGTCAATAAATCCAAATTGGTTCTACTTGGAAGTTTTGAACAAGAACTGGATCCAATTGATGAATCCACCATTCGTCAGATTCAGGATCATCCTAAGATAGTCCATATTGAATGGACAGATCATGTCTCTCACTATATGGCCATATCGGATGTTCTGGTGCATGCATCTCATAGGGAAGGATTTCCAAATGTATTGCTTGAGGCTGGAGCCATGCAGTTACCTATCATTTGCTCCAATATCACAGGGAATAAGGATTTGGTTGAAAGTAGGCGTACAGGTTTAATTTTTCCCGCTAAGAAAGTGGAGGTTTTGCAAGAGGCATTGGAATTTGCTTATGTCAAACGAGAGTACATGCAACAACTTGCCGACAACCTATATTTGGAAATTAAGGAAAATTATAGCCGAGAGTATGTTCATGGTCAATTACTCAAGCAATATGAAAGATTACTTCAAAATAATTAAGAATTCTTAAATAATTGAATTGAATATCATAATTTTAAAATATGAAATATTTAGTAACTGGTACAGCAGGATTTATAGGTTTTCACCTTACCAATGCCTTGATACAGAAAGGCCATGAGGTATTAGGAGTCGATAATATAAACGACTACTATGATGTCAATTTAAAATACAGCAGGTTAGAAGAGGCAGGTATCAGAAGAGAAGATGTGAAACATGGGGTAGCAGTGTCTTCTGCAAAGCTCAAAGGATATTCATTTATGAAAATGGATATTTCTGAGAAAGAATTGCTCATGAGTTTATTTGAAAAGGAAGAAATAGATGTTGTAGTTAATTTGGCCGCACAAGCAGGGGTGAGATACTCTCTGGAAAATCCTGACGCATACTTATTGGCAAACATTCAAGGCTTTTTGAATATTTTGGAAGCATGTAGAGCATTTCCAGTAAAGCATTTGGTATACGCTTCTTCTAGTTCAGTATATGGTGCTAATACCAAAATGCCATTTGCGACTACACACAACGTTGATCATCCTGTGAGCTTATATGCTGCAACCAAGAAGTCCAATGAATTAATGGCGCATACTTATAGTCACTTATTTAAGATTCCTACCACTGGACTAAGATTTTTCACTGTGTATGGTCCTTGGGGTAGACCTGATATGGCTTTGTTTTTATTTGCTGATGCTATGAAAAAGGGTGAGAAAATCAAGGTCTTTAACCATGGCAAAATGAAACGTGACTTCACTTACATTGACGATATCGTTGAAGGGATCGTAAGGGTATCTGAAAAGCCAGCTAGTCAAAACCCAACTTGGTCTGGTGATTCTCCTGATCCGGGAAGCTCATATGCACCTTACAAAGTTTACAATATAGGAAATAGTCAGCCAGTTGCACTGATGGATTACATCAAGGCTTTGGAAGATGCGATGGGAATGACTGCTGAAAAAGATATGATGCCTATGCAAATGGGCGATGTGCCTGCTACTTATGCTGACGTCACAGATCTTTCTGAAGATACGGGATACAAGCCAAGCACTTCTGTTCAAGATGGAGTTGCAAAGTTCGTAACTTGGTATAATGAATATTACAAATAAACTTGCTTTAAAATAAACGTTTCCACTCACCCAACATCATGTTAATGAAAAGCATCCTGATCACTGGCGGAGCAGGCTTCATTGGAAGTCATGTAGTCAAACTTTTTGTTCAAAAATACCCTGATTATCGTGTGGTTAATTTGGATTGCCTAACATATGCAGGCAATTTGGAAAACCTGAGAGAAATAGAGGGTTCAGAAAACTATTCCTTCGAAAAAGTTGATTTGTTAGATGCGGAAGCCTTGGCAGCTGTATTTGAGAAGTATGCTATCTCAGATGTGATTCATCTGGCGGCAGAATCCCATGTAGACAGGTCTATCTCTGACCCTTTGGCATTTGTTCAGACCAATGTGATAGGTACAGTGAACTTGCTGAACGTCAGCAAGACGTATTGGAAAGTATTAGAAGAACACTTATTCTACCATGTTTCTACAGATGAAGTGTATGGATCATTGGGCGAAGATGGTTTTTTTACAGAACAAACTCCCTACGATCCTCAGTCTCCTTATTCAGCATCAAAAGCTTCCTCAGACCATTTTGTACGGGCATATGCCAATACTTATGGTATGCAAACGGTGATTTCTAATTGCTCCAATAACTATGGACCAAATCAGTTTCCAGAGAAATTGATCCCTTTGTGTATTCATAATATCAAGAATAACAAGCAGCTTCCCATTTATGGAAAAGGTGAAAACATCAGAGATTGGCTTTTTGTGGTGGATCATGCAAAAGCTATAGATACTGTTTTTCACACAGGGAAATCAGGGGAGACTTACAATATCGGAGGATTTAATGAGTGGAAAAATATAGATATAGTAAGACTTTTATGTGATCAAATGGACGAGAAGCTAGGTCAAGAAAAAGGTACTTCTCAAAGACTCATCACCTTTGTAAAAGATAGAGCAGGTCATGACATGCGCTATGCGATAGATGCCTCAAAAATTCAAAAGGAATTGGGCTGGGAACCCAGCTTGCAGTTTGAAGAAGGTATCAGTAAAACCATAGATTGGTACTTGTCCAATGAAGAATGGCTAGAAAATGTCACCTCTGGTAACTATCAAAAATACTACTCAGATCATTACCAAGATAGGTAAATATTATTCTTCTTTGGAGGGATTCCATTTGTCAGTTACGGCGTGAATCGTATTAGTCTTTTGAGACGATAAACTGATTCATACAAATCCCTAGAAAACAGGATTTATTCATACACATAGAGGCATTGATTCCCCAGCAGAGGGGTCAATGCCTTGTTTTTTTTGATGTCTTTGATTTATAAAACTCTAAAATCATCAAAACACCTTTTACCTCACTTTTCAAAAACTTAGCGCCTTCGTGCCTTCGTGGCAAAATAGAAATCAAGTAAACTCTTTTATTCTCTAAAACCTAATCCCGATAGCTATATAGACTACAATGTAAAATCCACTTCAAACCTTACATCTTCATAACTTAGTGTCTTCGTGCCTTCGTGGCAACAAAGGAATCAAGTAAACTCATGCTGTAAAACAAAATCTACATTCTAAAATCTAAAATCTACAATACAATCACTAAGACTATATAAATTTCCTCCTTCTGACCTTCAAAAAACCTACAATCTGATTATCTTTGCGAGCAAACGACCATTATGCAAAAGAGACTCGTACTGGATCAAAGGCAAATAGAAATCATTCTCAAGCGATTTTGCCATCAATTGATTGAAAATCATGATACTTTTGAAAATACCGTGCTACTAGGTCTACAACCTAGAGGACCTATCGTTTTGGATAAGATTGCGGCGAAGCTCAAAGAAATTACAGGATTAGATATTCCATTTGGATATTTGGATGCCACTTTTCACAGAGATGACTTTAGGAGAAGAGATTTTCCACTCAAAGCCAATGAAACCAAGATTAACTTTTTGATAGAAGGAAAACGCGTGGTTTTGGTCGATGATGTTCTGTACAAAGGTCGGTCAGTCAGGGCAGCAATGGATGCAATGATTGCCTTTGGAAGGCCAGCCAAGGTAGAGCTGATGGTCTTGGTAGACCGAAAGTTTACCAGAGATTATCCCATTATGCCAGATTACTGCGGATTGAAAGTCAATACCCTGGAGAGTCAATACGTCATCGTAGAATGGGCTGCCAATGGTTTTGAGAATGATGGTATTTGGATCACAGAAAAAGAGAAAAATTAACATGTCACAACTCAGCACAAGACACTTACTGGGAATAAAAGATATCAATGAAGAAGATATCCGATTGATCTTCGAGACTGCGGATAATTTCAAAGAAGTCATCAATCGCCCCATCAAAAAAGTGCCTTCACTAAGAGATATTACAATTGCCAACATATTTTTCGAGAATTCTACAAGGACAAAACTCTCGTTTGAACTCGCAGAGAAGCGCCTTTCGGCTGATATTGTCAATTTTTCTTCCAGCAATAGTTCAGTCAAAAAAGGAGAAACTCTAATCGATACGGTCAACAACATCCTCTCTATGAAAGTAGATATGGTAGTCATGAGGCACAGTAGCCCAGGAGCGCCCCATTTTCTTTCGAAAAATATCAAAGCAAATATTGTAAATGCAGGCGATGGGACGCACGAGCATCCTACGCAGGCGCTTTTGGATTCATTTTCTATCAGGGAAAAGCTGGGGGATGTTGCAGGTAAGAAAGTTGCAATCATTGGTGATATTTTGCACTCCAGGGTGGCGCTTTCCAATATCTTCTGCCTTCAAAAGTTAGGTGCAGAAGTCATGGTCTGTGGACCGATCACTTTGATTCCCAAGCATATCGCTAGCCTAGGTGTAAAAGTAGAGTACGATGTGCGCAAAGCCTTGGCTTGGTGTGATGTAGCAAATGTACTGAGGATTCAGCTGGAAAGGCAGCAGATCAAATACTTTCCTTCACTCAGGGAATACTCGCTGTACTATGGTATCAATAAAAAGATGCTAGATAATCTAGATAAAGAGATTGTTATTATGCATCCAGGACCTATCAATAGAGGTGTGGAATTGAATTCCGATGTAGCAGACAGCAAGCAATCTATCATCCTCAATCAGGTAGAGAATGGAGTCGCTGTCAGGATGGCGGTGTTGTATTTGCTGGCAGGAGGGAAGTAGTTGTAAGGAAGAGTTTTATGATGGATCGGGCATATTCTACTTAAAAAGGGCTGGGTTTACTGAATAAATGTTGATGTCTTTTTATTTCAAAGAGCTTAGGAACTCTTTTGGAGACATGATTGCTAAATTGCTATTTTTATAATCTTTCGTATTTCTGGTAATTATGATAGAGATCTTCTGGTGGTTTTCTGCAGAAAAATTTTGTAGAGCATCTTCAAAATCAGAAAAGCCTGAGTTTATTGCGTCCAAAACAGACTTTTTATCAATTGTCACAATATCAAAAAGTATATTGGTGACTAGATTTCTGAAATGATCGAGTATGTTCATATGTGACATGCCTAATCGCCTCAATAAATAGTATAAATTACTCAAGATGACTGGTGTTGTAAAGCCAAGAACCTCTTTTTTTTCACATAGATTGAGAATTGCTATAGCATCAGATGAAAAAGGTATGCGATCTGTCATGGCATCGAGGATAATATCTGAATCCAAAAGAACAGCTTTCATAGCTTAAGGTGTTTTTCAGTCAATGCATCACTAAGTTCTTTTTTATAGTCAAAATTTTTCGGGAGTTTTATGACTCCAGTCAATTTTTTGACATTTGGTGTTATTTCTTGCTTTTCCCGATCTGTCGGAAGTGACTTCAAGTAATTTTCTATAATCTGCGACAGGCTTTTACCATGTTCTTTTGCAAAAGCCTTAGCCTTTTCGATGACTGATTTGTCAATGGTCAATGTTAGTTTGGTACTCATAAGAAATACGTGTAGTTTCAAGAGTAAATATACGTATAATTAGAGATTAAAGATATTGTATTGTAGGATGTCAACATTGAATTTTGACTATTGATCTGAATAATTGTAAAGATAAACAAGTTATAAATTTAAAAGTAAGTCAATTCCAGTCATTCTACGATATAACAAACCATTGAAGAACCTAAGGCTACATATTATTGAATATCGGTCTTTTCTCATAAAACCAGCTGTTGGTACTAGGGATGTAGATGTGCTACTTTGGCTTTAAGTCAATAGAAGCCCGATTTATAGTGATGGGAAGTATGGTATAACATGTATAGATTCACTTTTTATTCATGATATTTTCCAAGCCCCATTTTTCCATCTCATGGAGTATAGGAGATAAGCTTTTTCCCATTGCTGTTAATGAATATTCGACCCTCGGTGGTATTTCGTTGAATTGCACACGCAAAATCAAATTGTCTTGTTCCAATTCCCTTAATTGCTCTGTCAAGACTTTTCTGGATATAGAGGGTATCCGAGCGGCTATTTCTCCAAATCTCCTAGTCTCTGACCTGAGACAGTACAATATGATTGGCTTCCATTTACCACCTATCAACTGAAGTATTCCAGTTACTGGACATTTAACTTCTTCGCTTATTTTGCCTTTAGTTACCATTTAGTTACCACTTTTTCTTTTGTTACCTTTAGGTAACTTGTTACATTTAAATACTAATATTAGTTACTTTGTGTAACAAATTTAATTTACAATATTTAAAAAGACAAATATGATTTTAGTAACAGGAGCAAATGGACATTTTGGCAATGCCACAATCAATTTTCTATTAGAAAAAGGAGTTCAAGGCAATCAAATCTCAGCCTTGGTAAGAAAAGAGGAATCAGCAGTTGAATTCAGGAATAGAGGTGTGAATGCAGTTATTGGAGATTACGATAGTTACGATTCACTTCTGAATGCATTCAAAGGAGTTGATAAGCTTTTATTCGTATCGGGGAGCGATCTGCTCAATCGACTTTCTCAGCACCAGAATGTAATCAATGCAGCAAAAGAAGCTAGAGTAAAGCATATTGTATATACAAGTATCAGCGCTAAAAATGAGACAGAAACTTCGCCATTATGGCTTGTGGTAAAATCTCATCTTCAAACAGAACAATGGTTGAAAGAAAGTGGGGTTGATTTCACCATACTTAAAAACAACCTTTACATGGATCTAATCCCAGCTTTTGTAGGTGAAAAAGTGTTAGAAACAGGGCTGATTTATTTACCCACTGAAGATGGTAAAGTAGGAGCAGTATTGCGTTCAGAATTGGCAGAGGCTACAGCCAAGGTCCTCATAGGTGTTGATCACGAAGGGAAAGTATATGATTTTTCAAACCCAGAAGCTTTTTCTTATCAAGAAGTGGCAAAAGTGATTTCGGACATTACTGGAAAGTCTATAAACTATGTATCACCTAGTGCTGAGGAGTATGCTGATACATTGAGCAAATATGGTGTACCACAAGACTTCATCGAGCTGTTCTCAAGCTTTGCCGTAGCACAAGCACAGGGTGAGTTAGATACTACAAATGATGATCTGGAAAAAATCCTTAATAGAAAACCTACAAGTATAAAAGAATTTTTAAGCCAAGTTTATACGCAAGCTACACCTATTTAAGCAATAAAAAACTGATCTTATTTGGTTTTATCTACCCTTAATTCAATGTCGTTTAGTTTTGACCTGCCAGGTTTTCCATCAAATAGTGCATGTGCAAATAATTGTTTTTTCCCTAAACACAGAACAAACCTGGCAGGTATTCTCAGTTTAATTAAACGGCATTGACCCTTAATTGGAAAATTGCACTTAAAAAAATGAGTAAATATTATAATTGGTAGAAAAAGCTGCTTTTCATTTTTAAGCAAAATAGTATTCCGTTTCGGGGGGGGGTAACTAATTTATTAGAATTATATTTTAAATTTGAAACTAAGAAAAGTACAATTTTACTTTATTTTTGCCTGAGGATTGGAACCAAGATTTTGAAATTTATTTTTTGTGTATTAATATTAAAAGTTGCTTGTTTTTAAGCTTTTGTTTTTGATATAGGGTTATTTTAAATTTTAATTGGTTATATATGAGGGTATTTGGATTGCTGGCTTTTTATGCAATTTGTCTTTTTGTAGTAGGTTTCTTGATGTTAGATACAGAAGCGATGCTAGTGAGTGAGCTTGCGCATCAAGTAGAAATTGAGATTCCTGAAAATGTGCTGTTGGATATGTTGGAAGAAATGAGGTACTGGAGTAAGTTTTCAGCCTTACTTACTTTGGTGCTTTTGACAATTAAGTGCTTTTTGATGGCATTGGTGCTTTATGCGGGACTTTTCTTTGCCAATAGGCATCAAGGTGTCAAGTTAGGGAGACTTTTTAAGGTAGCGGTCTATGCAGAAAGTATTATTGTAATAGCAGGAATGGTAAAAGTAGTTATAGGAGCATTTTCTGATTTTACTTATACGGAGTTCTCGCTTTTTTATCCTTTGTCGGTTTTGAGTTTTCTAGACCCAGAGGCAATTCAACCTTTATGGTATTATCCATTACAGTTGCTGAATGTATTTGAAATCATATACATTTTTTTATTGATTTATTTCTTTAGTCAAGAAATTGAAATCAAGAAAGCTGAAAGTTCCAAAGTTGTGTTGGGCTCATATCTTTTCTCTATGAGCTTTTGGTTGATTTTGATTTTGTTTTTAACCTTAAACTTTACCTAAGCCATGGTGAGAAAAATAGTTTTGTTGTTTCTAGTTGTCGGGATGTTTGGTATGATTGGGCTTTTAGCTTGGAAATATCAGAAGAAATCAGAAAACATTGCCCAGATCAAAGAGCAGATTCAAATTGCTCCTAATATTCGGCTAAAATCTTTTGATGAAGAGACATTCTCAATTAGTGATTTTGCCTCAGGAAGCCCATTGCTCATCATTTATTTCAACTCGACCTGTGAAATATGTAAGATTGAACTCAATGCCCTCAATGAGCGATTTACTGAATTTGGGTAAATCAATATACTATTGGTAAGTTCCCAAGAAAGGGAAGAGTTGGAAGGATTTATGGATAAATATCCATTTCTCTCCGAATCAAATATAAAAGTAGCATTGGATGAGGAGATGAAGCTTTCGGCTTACTTAGGGGTCAAATCTGTACCAAGTGTTTTTTGCTACGATTCCAAAGGGGAACTAATTGCCAACTATCAAGGACCTGTGAAATTGGACATCCTACTGGATAAGCTTTTGAACAGAAAGGAGGGAGAAAAATGAAAGTAGCGATATCCAAACTAAAGAAGTTTCATGTAAGCCAATTGGGGGAATATGCCTGTGGCTTGGCTTGCCTGAGTACCATCTCCAAATATCATGGTGGAGAAGTCACCCAGGAAAAGCTTCGTGATGTAAGTGGAACTACCATGTCTGGAACCACACTACTTGGTTTGATCCAAGCAGCCGCTGAGATTGGATTGGAGGCAAAGGGCTTTGAAGCTGAAGTCAAACACCTGAAAGAACAGGAATCTCCAGTGATTCTGCATGTGGTCATGGACAAGGTAAGAGAGCATTATATAGTGTGTTTTGGCTTTGATGGGGAGAGATTTTGGCTGAGTGATCCCGGAGTGGGGATTGTTTCTATGAATGAAACGGATCTGATGAATATCTGGAAATCTAGTATTTTGCTTCAGGTAAATCCTACCGAAAAGTTCCAGACCCAAAAAATCCAATCCAACTCCAAAATGGATTGGTTCAAATCCCTGATTGCAGAAGATATTCCAATTCTATTGGTTGCGACTGTTTTGGGGACTTTGATGGCTGTTACCGGACTTTCTACAGCGATTTTTTCCCAAAAACTGATTGATGATTTTCTCCCCAACCAGACCTATGACAAAGCCATTTTGGGAGTGGTTGCCTTGGGGTTGCTTTTGCTGTTCAGGTCATTGCTTGGTTATTTCCAAGGGGTCTTTATGGCAAGGCAGGGTAGAGATCTGAATATCCGGATTGTATCATCTTTTATCGGAAAGATTTTGCATCTGCCGATGAAGTACTTCAAGGGCTTCAGTACAGGTGATTTGATTGCAAGGATGAATGATTCCCTTCGGATCAAAAATACCGTTTCCTTGATTACAGGAACAGTAATTATCAATCTATTGGTCGTGGTGGTGTCATTGGTCTTTGTGTTTTATCAATCTGCCATTATAGGATGGCTTTGTGTAGCGGGTTCTTTGGCTTTTCTCTTTGTGGGATGGAGGTATCACCGTCCTATCATTGCCAAACAAAAGGAAGTCATGGCAGCCCATGCACTGAATGAGACCCAATACATCGATAGTCTCACAGGGATTCAGGTTCTAAGGTCATATGGCAGGGAGGATGTATTTCGCCAGCGGATCGATCAGGTTTATACCCATTATCAGACCAAGGGATATGATTTGGCTATTTTGGGCAATAACTTTTCCTTTTTCACGCAGATTATCGTAGCAGTGTTTACCAGTTTGCTTTTTGGAATGGGTGTTTATTTGGTTTTTCAGCAGAACCTGCAATTGGGTGAGCTGATGGCATTGATACAGGTAGGGAGTTCCATTATTCCTGCTGTGGCAGGATTGGTCGTTGCCAATATACAGTTTCAGGAAGCTAAAGTTGCATTTGACAGGATGCATGAGATTGCAGGATTGAAAGAAGAAGATCAAACGATACCAGAGAGCACATCTAAAACTATCCATGCTGAATGTCTTATGGAAGTCGATCAGGTGATGTTCCGTTACCCGGGGAGAAGTCCAATCCTGAAAGGGGTAAGCTTTGAGTTGCATGCAGGTCAGACCACAGCTTTGTTTGCCCCGGTAGGTACAGGGAAAAGTACACTGGTGGATTTGATTCAGCGCTTTTATATCCCGGAGCAAGGGAGCGTCCAAATGCCATTTTTGGGAATAGGAGAAATTAGCTTGAAACATTGGCGGGATCAATTGGGGGTAGTAAACCAAAAAGAGAAGCTATTCAACAGTTCTGTTTTGGATAATATAGCTTTGAGCAATACCCAGGAGGAGCTGGAAGCTACAGCAAGACTGCTCCAAGAATTGGGTTGGTGGGATATGTTTGCAGGATTGCCACAGGGAGTATTGACTCTCTGTGGAGAAGACGGCAGAAATCTCTCTGGCGGACAGCGACAACTCGTGGGGCTGGCTAGGGCAATAGTCAGAAAACCAAAGATTCTAATCCTAGATGAAGCCACATCGGCGATGGATTATGGGACAGAGCGAAAGGTTCAGACCCTGGTGCGGGATTATGTGAGCAATACAGGTGCATCCCTTTTACTGATCACGCATCAGCCAACCTTGGCAGCGAGTACGGACAAGGTAATGATCTTGGAGCAAGGTCAAATATCTGCTTATGACACAGCGGGTGAACTACTGCAATCGGATAATTTGCTAAGCAGGACCTATCAAAATATGTTGGAACCAAACTGGAGATAAGATGGCAGGATTGAAGTATTACGAACGGACGAAACTCCTGATAGAGTTGATCGAGAAAAAGAAGACGGGAGGGCCTGGTGACTTGGCCAAGACCATTGGTGTCTCCAAGAGAATGGTGTATTTAATTATTGATGATTTAAGATTAACACTTGGTAGGGATATCTGCTATTGTAAAGATGAAAAAAGTTATGTTTTTATCGAAAAAAGTTGATTTGGTGAAAGATTATTTCACTGATCCTATAATATACTTGTATTGTTAAATAAATTATCAACCAAATAAATTAAATTTGTTATGAGAGAGTTAAGTATTGAAAAAATGGAAATGGTGAGTGGAGGCGGCTGTCCTTGGTATACTGGTACTTTAGTTGGGGTGCCTTTTTACACAGCAGCATTATTATCAGGCCCTGCTGGATGGGCTGTAGGAGCTAGTGGTTTAGTTGCCAATGCAGTTGTTGCTTACGCATGTAGGAGAATATAGTCGATGAGTCAAAAGTTATTTAAAACTAAGTTGGATAAATTGAGTCTAGGAGAATCAAATCCTCCTAGATTCTTTAAATTAATGATTTATTTTTATTATGCTTCAAAAAACACATTTAGGTCAAATAAGTTTTTGATTTCTTATGTCTTACTTTATTTTATTCTTTTCTTGAATTATATGAGTTTTTCGTTTCTCAGTTTAATTGTACCAGATCAATCATATTATTTGATTTTTTCATCAATCATATTATTTGATTTTTTTTTAAAATATTATTTACCAGGCTTATTTATTGAGAACGTCAATAATTTTTTTAAAATTTCTTTGTCCAGAATAGATGTTTCCTTATTCTTAATTTTTAACGTTGTTTTTACCTACTCGAATTTTGCGATTATTTTTTCTGGTTTTTTTGGAGTACCTGTTGATTTAATTATTTCAATACTTTGCCAATTTATATTGAGTCACTTTGTGGTTTTACAACTAAAAATGAATTCAAAACCTACATACAACAATACCTTGCTCTTTAATGTGTTTTTATTAATTAGCAATTTACTTTGTGCTATTATTTTCAAAAACATAATTCCAAGTATAGGATTTGTTCTTTCGGGGTTTATAGTTTTTAATTACCATATCAATCATTTATTCCATGCAAAATAATTACTCAGAAATGTTCTCAGTTTTGACTAAGCTTGTTTTTAGCAATAATTTGATTAAGTCAAGAATTTATTTTAACATCATCTACCTTCCGCTTTTTCTTTTTATATTTATTATTATTATGAAAAATTTCGGTTTTGATTTGTTAGATTCTTATGCTGTAATTTCAATCTCTGGAATGTCATTTCATTTTATGGTTACAATTTTTAGTTTAAGTGCATTCAGTCCCAGTATGAAGTTTATTTTGATTAATAATCTTTTAATTAAAATTATAATTTATATTTACTTTTTAGGAGTGATCTGTTCATTTTCTTTTAGTATTTTATCAATTGGCTTGATCTTGATTGGTCAATACCAAATTAGTATTTTACATATATTGATATCATTTCTTTTAGTTAATTTTGTTTTTGCACCTCTAGGGTTGTGGATTTCATCTTTTGATTTCGTGAAAATCAATTTGTTTGAAACAAATAATAGATTCCATCAACCTTCTGCCACCTATATGGTAGTTTCTATTTTCTTCATTATCATATTTTTTTTATTCTTTGACGCTAGTAGTGAATTCCATTGGGATTTAACTTCAATATTATTTTATTTATTTGGTTTGATAGGAATTATTGGGGTTTCTCTAAAATATATATTAAGTAGTGTAATTAGGAATTATAAAAACTCTATTTTGAAATAAATGTAATGATTGAAATAAAAAAGCTAGAAATTAACCTTAAGGAGTATAAGGTAGTGGCAGAAAACATCCATATAATTGAAAATGAGAAGGTATTAATAACAGCAAAAAATAATTCTGGGAAAAGCATTTTTTTATTGGGACTTACAGGACTAATAAAAACCACCAGCAGAGATATTATTTTTTTTGATACACACTGTAAACAAAATTTATGGCAAAATTTCACAGGGATGTATTATGATCAATCTTCATTAATCCCTTATCTTACTCCTCATGAATATTTTATGATGTGTGGGAATTTAAAGGGTTTACCAAAAGGTTTAACTAAAACTAATTATGAAAGATACAGTGACTATTTATTTTTACCCAAAAACGAAAAAAAATATATTAAAGAATTATCATTAGGAACCCAAAAGAAAATTGGATTGATAGCAACCTTATTAGGAAATAATAAGATCATTCTATGGGATGAACCTTTTACCAATTTAGATGATGAAAGCTGTCAGTCATTAGCCTTACTAATCGAAAATGAGCTAAAAGATATCACGATCTTACTCACCTCTCCAAACGTAGAGTTGCCTTATGAAAAATCAACTTCTAAGCTTTTAATAAAGGAAGGTATTGTCAAAAAAATGTAAAGAATCCAAAAAGCATTTCATCTTCTTCAAGAAAAATATTGAACTTCAAGGAAATTGTAGCGGGTTGAGATTAAAATTGTGATATAGTTAAATAAATTATTAACCATATAAATTAAATTTTTAAGAGAGAATTGAACATTGAAAAAATGGAGATGGTGAATGGGTGGCTATCCAACAGAGATTGTATGTTAAGAGGATTAGGGACAACTGTTGCAATTGCAGGAGGTTTTTTATTTCAACCATTATGGGGTGTTGCATTTGTACTTGCTTCAACATCTGGTGATTGCTATTAATAAGTTAAAAGAGAATCATTTTAGGTTTTAAATATGGAAAATCAAAAAATATATGCCATACTTAGTTTGGTTTTTGTAATGGTCTCAATAATCCTTTTGCATTATGAAATTTTCCATCCATCTACTATAGCTGTTGTTTTTCTTGCCCCAGCAGCTTTTTTCCATTTACCACTTATTTTTCAAAGGAGAAAAACCAAATGAATTGTTTGCGTTTTGATGCTCTCTGTTTTTTAAGAATTTTAAAATATTTAATAAAATAATACTATGAAAGAGTCCAATTCAAAAATCATCACTTTCATTCATGTTCTTTTTATAATAGTTATCTACTTGGATCATGAATCAATTATCACAGACGAAGCATGGGCAAAAATTTTTATATTTTACTTTATCATTTTCCATGTTAGAAGTTTTATAACTTTACTAATGAAGAAGAAATTAAAAGTTTAACAATGTGTTAAACGGAGGATTTTTCTGTTGGAATATTTAGAAGTGTAATATAAGCACAGATGGACTTTTGGTGATTTAAGGTTCTTGCTTTGATCCTTCAGCTTGGCTATCATCGAGTTGAAAATTTAAAAAATAATTTTGTAGTTTAAGGAAGGTTTGCTAATTTTAAAAAATTAGTTGTTTTCTATAAAGTTACTTATTGTGATCAAATTGGCTAAATCTAGTACTGTGAGATTATTCTTTTTTGTCCTTATTATTTTGACTGTTTCTTGCAAAAATGAAAGTGTTGGGCAATTTTCGAATCTAACTTTAGATGATTCAAATACCATCACCCTTCCAGTGGATAAGGTGTCATCTAACTTTAAGGTTCTTTCTCAATATCATTATAATGTGAAGAATAAGGAAGAATACCTTATTCATATCAATACTTTTCCCTCTGATCCGAATTATATTTTTTTTGATAATATTGATGATCCCAGACAGTCTTTTCGTTTGAGCTTTCCTCAGGAAGGTCCCAATGGAGTGGGAAGCAGACAGAAATCTGAGGATTGAAATTAGTAGCTCATATACCTATACCCTTTAGATAAGACTACTAGTTGAATTTAAACTTTTCCAACGTTGGATTAAAAGTAAAAACAAATATTGTATACAAATCTGAACTTTGGAAAAGTTACCCTGAACTAAACGACATGGGGTCATATAATCATACATTTAACTTCCTATATTCTAACCATAACTCAAATTCCTCGAAAGAGATTTTATTAGAATTCGAATATTTATGTGTAAAAAATTTTATATTTTTGTGTATAAAAAAGTACTGATGCGAACCAATATAGAGATAGACCAAAAAGTCATTGATGAAATTCTTGAAAAAACAAGTATCAAAACAAAACGTGAGGCAGTCGATTTGGCATTAAAGGAATTTCTCCGAATGATCAAGTTGAAAGAACTGTCCGAATTGGCTGGTAAAGTCAATTGGTCTGGAGATTTAAATGCCATGAGGACTGATTGAAATGGACAATGTATTGATAGATACAAGTGTATGGATTAATTTTTTTGGTGGAAAAGACCAAAAGATTATCAGGGCCGTTCAGGAATTACTCAGTAGAGATCAAGTGGTGATTTGTCCTCCTATTTTCCAGGAGATTTTACAAGGGCTTAAATATCCAAAAGAATTTTTAGAGATAAAGGATAAGTTGAAAGCATTGAAGCAAATTCACGTCGATCCTTTTGAGGCTGCTGAAGGTGCCGCTCACATTTATTCTGTTTTAAGGTCACAAGGTATTACTATAAGAAAGAGCTATGATTGTCTGATCGCTTGGTATGCCATTAATACTAATGCTACACTTTTTCATTTAGACAGGGATTTTATTCCGATTTCAAAGAATTTTAAACTAAGATGCTTTCAGTATGGATAGTAATTGTATTGATGTTTTTCAATAAATACTGTAAATTAAGCTTGCTTTCTAGATTTGTATGAGTTGTGAAAGTGTTTTTGTAAATTAAGAAAAACATTAAATATGAAATCAATTCTTTTTATTTTCGTAAGTCTATTTTTCAATCTCTTTGACCAAGTAATTGACCGAGATAATAAGTTTTCGGTAAGTATTGAGATCAAAGAGTTGATGAATATGAAAGGTAATGCTGATTTGATGGATTCGGCAGGTGAACTAATTCAGGTTATCGAACTAGGTGATGATGGCATCATCATCGGAGATATCACAATAGGAAAGGAGAATGGAGTTTATAAGACTTTGTGGAATCAAAATCATGCCCTAACGTTTAATGCATCATTGACCAAGTTGGAAAGTAATACTCCAGAGAAGCTGATTTTTAAAAGGAAACTTATGCCTAAAAATAGCATAGTATGGAAAGGCAAAGGTGCTGAAGATATATTGGCAAAAACTAAAATAGACCGAGGAAAAGTGGTTATTACAGTGGATAAGTTGGATGATGAAGCTCTATTTGCAATGATTCTCATGGAAAGAATTCATCATGCAAGGTCATTGCTTATAGCGAGTACATCTTTCTGATAGGCTATTATGAAAAAGACTTGGATAGAAAAATTTCATGTAAGTAAGGAACCTACAGTGAAGCGACTGGAAAAGGCTTTTGCTGATATGCCAGAGCAATCCCTTATGCTGATTGCTACGCCTTCATTGATAGCGGATTACTTGAGGCAAGTTCCTATTGGCAAGGCCGTAGATATCAAAACACTTCGTAAGGATCTGGCATTGGAGTATGGGGCTGATCATACTTGTCCTGTCACCACTGGGATATTTTTGCGGATAGTAGCTGAAGCTGCTAATGAAGCACTTCAAGCTGGTGGTACTGTTGAGTCGATCACGCCTTTTTGGCGTGCGATAGTACCAGATTCACCTGCTGCCAAGAAGCTATCTTTCGGTCAAGAATTTTTGCTGCAAATGAGGCAGAAAGAAGAGATATAAGCTATGTAGTTTGCGTAGGGTAGGTAGAAAACCAGCTGTTGCGAGATTTTCAAATTTTTGATGCTTTTATAGTTGCTTCAGCTTTAAAAATTATTGTGATGTTTTATATACGGAGGATTTACAGCACTTAATGGTTGTAGAAGATAAATTGAAAATAGTTAATCCATATATTGCCTAAGCATCACCCCAAATCAGCAAACCAAAATTTCTTCTCGACTTCTTGGCCTTCAGCTGTCTTGAAGTGATAGGACTTACTTACAACCCCTTTCATGGTGATGGGAATTGTTTTTTTGAATATAGGACCATCGTAGCAAAAGGTGTGAAATTCACCATTTTCTCCACAAGGATCTACCTGATCTGTTAAGCTGTTCAAAAAATCGTGATCAAATGTTTTTCCTACCCATTTTTCAGCTATTTTATCCGCATCAGCTGCACAGATCAAAGTTCTGAATCCTTCGGATATGAAATTGTAAGCAGTTTCTTTTGTATCATCTTTCCACAACGGGAAAAGTGCCTTGAAATTCCGTTTTGCTAACTGATCTTCCCTGTAGGTTTTCAAGTCTTCAAGGAAAATGTCTCCATAAGCAATGCTGCTTATGCCAGACTCCTGCAATTCATCCAAATACTTGTTGATAGCTTTTTCATATTCCTTATTATCACCACAAGCAGGGTAGTAGAGCTTATCAAGTGGCAAGCCTAAAGCATCTGCTTGGGCTTCTATCAATGATTCATGGATGCCATGCATGCCTACTCTTCGGCTTTCTTCGCCAAAAGTAGTATGCAATCTAGTGATTTCAATATTTGGGTCATTCATCAGCTTCCAGAGGGCAAAAGCACTATCCTTGCCCCCTGACCAACTCATGGATATTTTTATCTTACTCATTTCGGTGATTTCTTGACACCAAAGGTAAGGAATATTTAGGGTAGTAGGTTTCTTGAAGTACCGTTGAATTTGGTGATACTGATAGCGGTGCAGTTTTCTGGTATCGCTATATTTCTGGTGTTTTGTGATAGATAGCCGCTTCCATAAGGTAGCTCAAGAACTTTGTCTGCCTCATTATCCATGCGAAAAATCACTTTGAAATCATCACCTTCTAGTTTTAGATGATTTATTCTATCCTTTTTCTCTTTCCTCCTAAAAACCTTTAATTCACCTTGATGCTGTTTGGCAATGAGTAAAGTCTCTCCATTTTTTCTTGTAAGACCTACCAAAGCCCTACCTTCGCCAGAAACTTCAAACCCACTGTTATTTTGAGGTGAAAGATTTTTCCCTTCCAAACTTACATCCAATACATTCCCAAAGGAGGCATCATATCTTCCACTTACTGATTCATTGCCATAGAAATTTCCTGTCATGAAGATTTGGTCATGGATGTGGTCAAAATAAGTTCCAAAACTAGGAGCAAGTTGAGTTTCTACAGGAAGAGGGGCAAGTTGGTATTTTCCATTTTCGTCTTTTTTCAAAATACTACTTTCAAATTGATGTGCCTTTAGTACTTGGGCTTTATCCAATTGCTCTTTGACGAAGAAGTTTTCTAAGTTATACTTTGCAAATTCTGAATACTTCAAAAACCTGTTTTTCCAAGAAGGAACTTGGCTTACAAGTTTATCCCTGCCATCTACTGGATAATGTCCATCAATTAGATAAGAGAACATGATGGGATCAATACTTCCATTATGATCAAAATCACCAGCAACAAGTACCAACGGTTTTTCAATATTTACATCCCAGCGTGTATTTTTCCCTGCATTACCGAGTATGTATCTCGGATAGCCATTAGAGTCTGTTCCATAGGCCTGAATGCTGTTCCACCAGCCTTCTGAGTGACTCGGGGCATAAGTTGTAGATACATTTTCGAAGATCACTTTATCCTCGTGCTTTGCTTGCTTGAAAAAGGTAATGGGCATCCATTCACCTACGACAATCAAGTCTATCAATCCATCTTGATCGAAATCGGTCCACAGCGCCGAACTGATCATTCCTAATTGCGAAACCTCAGATATGAGCTGACTGGTTTTATCGATGAACTTCCCATCTTGAAATGAAAGCAAGACAGCTGGTGGCGCTAGGGGATACTTTCCTGGTGTCACCCTTCCTCCAATAAAAATCTCGAAATTCCCATCTCCGTCAATGTCAGCCGCAGTAGCGATAGATCCACTAAAATTGGTATTTGGAATTTCTCCTTCAAACTTGCTAAAATTACCCTTGCCATCATTGAGATAGAGTCTGTCAGCGTAGTTGTCGTCATCTTCGAGGAAGCGACTACCACCACTAACTACATAGAGGTCTAAGTCACCATCTTGGTCGATATCTATGAGCAGGCAACCCATATCATCGGCTGGTTCCTCGCTAAGAATTTCCTTTTTTGTGAAATTTCCTTTTTGATCTTGGATAAAAACGAACCTGGGTTCACCAGAAGATCCACCTACAAATAGGTCATCCAGACCATCACCATTGATGTCACCTACAGCCATGCCTGGCCCATTTTCAGAATGCTTGTGTGGTAAAAGTCGCTGCCTGTTAAAATCATTGTAACTGCGATGCTCATGTGTATGAACAATTCCAACCTCACCCGAAATCTCCTCAAAGGTATAAGAATGGGTTAGTCGATATGGATTTTTAGCATCATTAGCATTCTTGTAATCAAGCTTTATGGTTTGATTGGGCTCTATGTTGGTTACTTGTTGTAATTTGCCATCAGGCCAAACTACATCAAGCTGGATGTCTTGAGCCGCTTTGTCAATTCCAAAATGAGCAATTGGCTCCACAAAGGACTTGTATCCTCGGGTAGGGTAGTGTTCGTAGTATTGGGTCTTGGTTTTGCCATGGAGTTGATAGCTCAAGGAAAGCTTGGAACCTAGTCCCATGGTGTTTAATGAGGAGCCAGTAATTTGAAATTTCAGGAAATTGCTAGCTTCTGGCGTTTTTTCTTGGTGAAGATTTTGGTAAATGTATGCCTCCTCATTGAGATTGTTGATCACTAAGTCTAAGTCCCCATCATTGTCAAGGTCTACATAGACGGCACCATTAGAGATTGAAGCATGCTTCATTCCCCAGTCTTGACTCTTATCGGTAAAGGTTAGGTCTCCTTTGTTTTGATAGAAGTAATTATTCAAACTAACTTCTTTAAGACTTGCCATTCCCTCAAGTAAATAAGCTCTTCTCTCTTCAGGGGTAGAAAATGTACTCAAGGTTTGCTTAAAGTTGATATGATCCATATCAGTCACATCTTTACCATAGCCATTGCTGACGAAGAGGTCTTTCAATCCGTCATTGTCAAAGTCTGCAAACAAGGGGCTCCAACTCCAATCAGTCATCGCCACACCTGCCAAAAATCCAATTTCACTAAATTTTCCATTGCCTTGATTGAGCTGTAGGGTGTTTCGCACATATTGTGGCTCGTATCCTCGGGAGAGGTTGTTCATGAACAAGTCATAATTAGCAGTAGGGGCAAACATGGTTTTTTGCCTATAATTATCTGGTGGAAACATGTCCAGAACCATAATATCAACCAATCCATCATTATTGAAATCTGCAACATCTACACCCATAGCATTGAAGCTTTGGTGTTTTAGCATTTGGTCTATTTGGTTAGTGAAAGTACCATCTCCGTTATTGATATACAGAAGATCATTGGTGATAAAGTCATTGGCAACATAGATGTCTGGAAAGCCGTCTTGATTGATATCACTGATAGCGAGACCTAGTCCATAGCCTTCTATCAAAATCCCAGCTTCTTGGGTTACGTTGGTGAAAGTCCCATCTCCATTATTTCGGTACAGTTTATCATTACTCTTGCCTTTTCCTGATTTTTCTCTTGGTCTAGAGGTATTTCTTTGAAAGGATTCCATGGCATTGGAAAGGATGTAGAGGTCAAGGTGGCCATCCAGATCATAATCAAAAAATGCTGCTTGAGTATTATATCCTCTGTCATCTATGCCATATTCGGCTGCTGACTCTTTGAATATGGGAATGCCATCATCATTGATACCTTGATTGACAAATAATAAATTAGGATTTGGGTTAGTTTCATCACGGTTTGAAATACTTACATAAATGTCAAGTAATCCATCTTGGTTTATGTCAACGACAGTAACACCTTCGGCCCAGGTTGAAGTGGATATGTTAGATGTTTTGCTAATGTCTTTGAACTGGAGATTCCCCTGATTGAGATAGAGTCTACAAGTGACTTGATTCCCTGTAAAAAACAAGTCTGGAAGCCCGTCATTATTGAAATCCCCCACAGCAACTCCACCGCCATTGTAGATATAGTCAAAATCAAGGATATTAAAATCATCATTGATATCTATGAAATTATTGAAGTCTATGCCAGTTTCGCTTGATTTGAGAAGCACAAACATTCCCTCATCCTGCTGCTCCTTTTCCAACCTACATGAGATGAGAAATAAGGTTAGAAAAATTATGAAGGATGAATTAAAATTTGTGATTAAAACATGTTTTCTGAATTTCACGGTGAAATTGAATTAGAGTTTGCAAATGATTATTGAGGCCCAAAGTCGAATATTATAAAAAAGGTAATGATATATAGACAATCCTAAAAGTAAAAAGCTATAAAAAAACCCGAAATATAAACTTCGGGTTTTTTATCTATATCACCCTGTGGTCAAAGACTGTAGGTGAACTAAATTTATGAATGATAGATTAATAACCTGGGTTTTGATCACTATTTGACAAGGCAGGGTTATTATCAATTTCTGCAAATGGCAATGGCATCAAATCATGGTGAGGGCGAAAGTTTGGAACAGGTTCACTTTGTAGGAAGCCTTGTCTTCTCCATCTTCTGATATCTCTATTTCTGATTTGCTCACCAGGCAATTCGACTTGTCTCTCATGTTGAATAGCGATTCTCATTTGAGCTTGAGTACCAGTAGGATACTGAGCAGTAGGGTAGAGCGGCATGTTTACGTCAGCTCTTTGTCTTGTCGCATTGAGAAAAGGCAATGCAGCTGCTGTGTTTCCAAGTTCGTTTTCAACTTCAGCCATCATCAAAAGTACGTCAGCATATCTGATGACCCTGAAATTAATCCCAGATGCCATATTTTCTGCTGCCTGCTTGTAGATCATGGTATACTTTCTCCATGCTGGTCTAGAAGAATCTCCAGAGAAGCTTTCTTCAGTGAGTACATTATTTCCATTGTTATAAGTGTCCCCTAGCTGATAGAAATTGTAATTGAATCGTGGGTCGTCTTTTGTCGCTCCGTTAGCTATTTTTTCAAAGGCATTTACGAGAGAAGTGCTTGGAACCAAGTTTTTCCATGCCGTTGGGCTATACTCTTGGCCTCTGAAGGTCGAAAAAGAAATGCCTGATCCATCTCCATCCCATACGTTGGCATCACCAAAATCCCTTGTCATGATTACTTCAAAGATTGATTCTTGATTGTGCTCATTTTCTTCTTCAAAGTTAGAAAGGTATCTGGGCATCAAGCTATATTCTCCTGAATTGATGATCGCTTCCAAAAGAGGTTTAGCAGCTGCATAATTACCTCTGAACAAGTGGACTTTAGCTAGCATAGCTTGAGCCGCTGCATTGGTAGCTCTACCTAGATCAGCACTACTATATGATGCTTTGTTGGGAAGTAATCTCGCAGCTTCTGTCAAGTCACTTATTGCTTGTTGGAATGTTTCTTCTTCTGTAGACCTTGGTAAAGCACTTTCTATGGCATTTGCCATTGTAGTCATCAAAGGTACTCCTCCCCAAAGTGAACCCAATTCATAATAAGCCCAACCTCTCAGAAAATGAGCTTCACCTTTGATCCTATTTCTTAGGCTCTCAGTAATTTCCTCAGAAACATTGTCGGCATTATCCAAGACAATATTGGCTCTGTGGATGATTCTATACCAACCTCTCCAATTCGAAATAATCAATGGATTAGAAGGATCGATAGCTCCTACGATGATTTGATTTCTATGGCCTTCTAGCTGACCTCCTCCAGAAGCGACATCATCCGATAACATGTCTTGTAAAAAGAAATATTCTCTGATATACAAATCTAAACCTTGTAGACCTGCGTAAGCTGCATTGATTCCAGCTGTGAGCTGTGGACCTGAAACGAAAAACGTTTCCACTGATAGTTGATTTGGGTTGATAGGATTAAGTTTATCCTCATCACATGAAGCCACCCCAATCAAAAGCAATAATGCTGTAATAAATAATCTGATTTTCATTATATATTCTTTTAATATTTTGGGTTAAAACGTAAGTTGTAAACCTCCTATGAAGGTTCTTGCAGCTGGATATTGACCGAAATCAATTCCTTGACCTAGAGTCGTGTTTATACCTGTTCTTGCAGCAATCTCTGGATCATATCCTGAATAATTGGTGAATGTCAGTAGGTTTTGACCAGATACGTAAACTCTGATTCTTGAGATCGACCCTTTGCTGATTTGTTCTACTAATGTGCTTGGGACAGTGTAGCCAAAGCTTAGGTTTTTTAACCTCAAGAAAGAACCATCTTCAATCCATCTAGAGCTTGCTCTAGCATTTCTATTTGGATCACTATTGATCGCTCTAGGCACACCTGTATCCGTATTGTTTGGAGTCCACCTGTCATTCACCACCGTGCTAGCATTGAATAATCTTGTCATCCCTTCGGTGTGAAATCTTAATAAATTGAAAATTTCATTACCTTGGACACCTTGCCAGAACATGGAGAAATCAAAGTTTTTGTAATTGGCTGAGAAATTCAAGCCATATGTGAAATCAGGCATGTAATGACCCAAATATGTTCTGTCACTGGCATTGATTTCACCATCACCATTTATATCTGCAAATCTGATATCACCTGCTGCAGTATGGATTTGGGGATTATATGGATCATCACCCTCTGGCAAATTTTGTCTCGGAGCTGAAATTGCCTCCTCATTGCTTTGGAAGATTGATTCTGCCATCCAGCCATAGAAGTAGCCAATTGGTCTACCTGCTTCGGTGAAAGTCAACGGGTCACCTTGGAAATCTGGACCAAATATGGTATTACCTGTACCTAATGATACCAATTCATTTTTCACAAAGCCTATGTTTCCATCCACGGCAAACTGGAAGTCTCCTGTATATTTTCTATAACCTAAAGTAAGTTCAATCCCCCTGTTGGATACTGTACCTACGTTGGCCACAGGTGCTCCATCATAACCTAATGAAGGTGGCACTGGCACACCTAGGATCATTCCCTCGGTAGTGTTGTCAAACCATTCAAAAGAGAAATTAAGCCTATCGTCGAATAGACCCAGATCAAAGCCTATGTTCTTCATGATGGTCGTTTCCCATCTCAAGTTTGCATTCGCTAAAGTTGAGATAGTACTTCCTGGTGCAGTAGTTCCACCAAAAGGATAGAAAAAGTTGCTGTTGATGGTAGCTTGGTATACATAGTTACCTATTTGGTCATTACCTGTCTCACCATAACTAGCTCTCAGTTTTAGATCACTTAATTGGGTCAAATTTTGCATAAATCCTTCCTCACTAAGTCTCCAGCCCGCAGAAATTGATGGAAAAGTACCCCATTTAGAGTTTGGTCCAAATCTTGATCCACCATCTCTTCTAATTGAAGCACTGAAAAGATATTTTTGGTCGAAATCATAATTGACTCTTGCCAAATAAGATATCAAAGCATACTCAAGCTTGTCACTTGATGCAGTCATATTTTGAACACCTTGCAGTTCACGAATTTCATTGGTTAGGAAATTCTGACCTGATCCTCCTAGTGAAGAGCTAAGAAATGTTTGCTGCTCGATAACTCCCAAGATATCAAATGAATGCTTGTCTATAGTCTTGGAATAGGTAAGTTGATTTGAAATTAATGGAGAGAAAAAGCTGAATCTATTCTGTCCAATGACTGCAAATGGTTGCTCATGAAAATCACCCGCTCTGTATCTAGGCACATATTCGTTTGTAGTACCCAATGCTAAATCTGTACCTACTAAGAATTTGTATTTTAATCCTTCAATGATATCTACATCTATATATGCAGAACCTAGAATTTTATACTCTTGTTGTCTATTAGTTCTTAGCTCTGCATTCAATACTGGGTTCTCAGCATCAGATCCATCCACTCTGTCTGGCCCTCTGAATCCACCCAATCTTGATCCATCCCTTACTGGAAGGTAAGGTACGGATTTTACCATATGCTCTAGCTGAGTTCTACCACTCACAAATGGCTCATTATTCCTGCTTGAATAAGCAATTGTCAATGTTTGACCGACTTTTACTCTCTTGTTTAATTTGAATTCGGTGTTGGATCTGAATGAGAATCGTTCGAAATCCGTACCTCTCATGATACCTTCTTGACCAAAGTATCCAGCGGACACATTATAAATAACTGATTCGTTTCCTCCAGAGATACCAACATTGTGATCTTGAATGGTAGCTTGACGGAACATTTCCCCTTGCCAATCTGTATTTACATTGGCTAAATCTCCTAGGTTATCAAACCTAGCAGGAGCAGGGTCTCCAGCATTTCCTAATAGATCTCTACCAAATGCAATATATTGGTCTCTATCTAGTAGATCGAGTGTTCTCCATGCTCTTTGTGTACCTACATAAGAGTCTACTGTTACTTTAGCTTTTCCTGGTTTTCCTTTTTTTGTAGTTACCAAGATTACACCATTTGCAGCCCTAGAGCCATAGATTGCTGCTGCTGAAGCGTCTTTCAATACCTCAATAGATTCTATATCTGCTGTGTTGATAGAATTCAAGCCTCCAGCAGGCACACCGTCTATAACGTATAGAGGGTCGTTGTTCCCTACAGTACCGATACCTCTGATTCTCACCACAGGATTGGTACCCGGCGCACCAGCATTGGTGACATTGACACCAGCTGCTCTACCTTGGATAGCTGATGCTAAGTTAGGTACTGGCAGTTCAGTGATTTGATCCGAAGAAATAGAAGTGATGGCACTTGTGACTGTTGCCCTTTTCTGCGTACCATATCCCACTACCACTACTTCAGAGAGAGACTCTTGAGTAGGTTGTAGGGAAATGTTAAATGTAGTTGTGTTTCCTACGACTCTTTCGATTTGAGTGTAGCCTATAAAAGAAAATACTAGGACCGAATTGGAAGAAGGTACACTTAAATTGAAAGTACCATCTATATCGGTGGCAGTACCTGTGGTACTTCCTTTGACGAACACGTTTACACCAGGTAGTGATTCTCCAGTATCACCATCTTTGACTGTTCCTGTAACTTGGATTTGTTGATTTCCTGTTTGAGCGAGAGCTTCTATCGGTTGATAGAAACACCATAAAGTTAACATACCTAATAAGGTGATGCTTTTGCCCAACAAACTGGAAAGTTTTGGGTAAATTGTTTTTTGCATAGGTTAATTTGGTTAATAATTATTTACAAACATACCATCTCAATTCTCGGGTGAATTCTGATTATTGATCATGGATTATAACTTTGAATTTATGCAAAAGGATTTGAATTGTGTTTCTCCTGATAATTGATATTAACTTAATAAAGAAGCTAAATTTCGTTTAAGAGAATAAAAAGAAATCGGTTGCATTTTGTTTCATTATTGCCAATACATTAAAAAAATAGCGATTATTAGAAAAATTAATGCTAAAAATAATTTTTTAATTTTCATGAAAAATTGCGTTTAGATGAAATCTTCAAAAAATACCATAATTTTAGCATTTTAGTCAATTTATACCGATCAAGTTAGGTGATTGTCTTAGAGGTTGACTTCGTAATTTAAAGTAGTCCAGACTTAAAATAATAAGTAAATAATGATGGAAGGTTTTTATTTATTACTTTCTTCGAATTAGATCTTATAGATGGATCGAATGAGGTTGAAATGAAAATTATGGATATCTGAAAAGAAACCATTTCCCAGTTATACAATTGTTTTTAAGATTAAGCCATTATTGGAAACTGAGTTCGATAAAGTTGAAAAGTTTTTAATTGATATTGATCCAGAAATAAACCTCAATTTGTTCGTATAGCTACTTATGGTATAAAAGTGGAAAGTGGTTATAAAAAATTCCTTATTCAAATTTCTCAAGACCATAGACCTAAACTATTTTCTAGGTCTATGGTTGATATTTCCTGTTTGTTTTACCTTCTAAAATAGAAACCAGAAGGCGCCACTCCAGTTGGTATGGTCTTCACTTGCTCTCCATTTTGGTCAAGTACAATGGCTGTTCCTGATCCTTGTAATCCATTGTCATCTGATACATAGATGCGCTTTTCTACAGCATCATAGCCAATACCGTACATCCTTCTTCCTTGGTAGAATTCTGAATCAATTATTTGTCCAGAAGTAATAGATATTTTGCTAATCATATCGAAATAATCAGGGTAGCCAGAACTTGAAACAATGTAGGCTTCTCCATTTTCAGCCAATGCAATTCTTGGTGTAGCATTCTGAATGGCTATCTCGGTGGTGTTTGATATGTTATAATTGGTTCTATTGATTTCGTGGAAATAAATGGCAGTGGAAGTTCTTGCAAATAATAGTAGTTTACCATCCAATTCGATAAAGCTAGCTGGAGTACCTACGACTTCTACACTCCTTTCGACTTCATCGCCACCTATGGGCAATACATCTATGGTCCTTGCTGCTCTACATGCGATTAAGATGTCATTGTTGATTTTGTATAATTTTTCTGGACTACTTGATGTTGGGATTCTTTTAGAAACCTGACCACCTGAAAGGTTGTCCACTACAGCGATGTAGGAGTCATTGAGTTGCCAGTTGCTGTCATAGGGGCCATGATCAGAAATATACAGTTTGTTGTCTGCCACGATGAGGGATCTTGGCTGGATCAACTCTGGATTTTCTTCACTTCCTTCTACCGATCCCACACTTTGAAAGGTGTTCTTATTCACAATTTCTACTTTTCCTGTATTTGAGACTAAGTAGAAGAAATCATTATGAGGTACAAGATCTTGAAGCACCCCTGCGAAAGGTCTGCTATTTACCTGCTCAAATATGTTTTGTTGTACCTCTCCAGTTGTGAAATTGTAATGGCTCACATCGCCATCTCTGGAACTGAAATTCCCCTCATTAATGATCAAAAGACCTCTTTCAAATTCGCCTAATGGGGTTTCGTCTCTACTGCTATCACAAGAGTAGATAAATAATGATAAGGCTAGGAGATAGCCTAGTAGTCTAAAGTTTCTCATAAGTTTACATTTATATTAATTTGATAATTTCTTCCTGGCATAGCCCTAAGTCTAAGTACTTGATAATTGCTATTGGTTAAGTTGTTGACTTGAAATCCAATGGAGGTGTTTACCATAGAAAAAAGCTTCAACTTGTGACTGATACCCAAATCCAAAAGCCCATAGGGAGCTACAGCTGAGATGTTGTCTGTGTTCACATATCGCTCACCTACCCAATGGCCGTTGATCATGGCTTCAGTTGCTTGATAGGCAATTCGAATATTGCCTTGAGCTTTGTGCTTAGGTGTTAGTGGTAATTGATTGCCCTGTGAGCGATCATTGGAGGAGATGCTGTTTAGAATTGTGGCAAGTGTATAGTTGTAGGTTGCACTTAAGCTGACTTTGACATTTCCATAAGTCTTAGATGCAGACCCAAAGTACTCAATGCCTTGATTTCTAACTTCACGGATATTTTCTGGACTCCAAAAACTTCCCCTTGGTAGCCAAATGATCCAATTGTCTACCCACATGCTGTAAAGGTTGATTTGATTTTTTAGCTGAAATCCATCTTTTTCCAGTTCTTGTTTCAAGCCAATTTCAGAACTGACGCTTTTTTCGGGTTCGATATCTGGGTTGCCACCAGGTACCCAAAACCTATCATTAAGCGTAGGAATCTTGAAACTTCTAGAAATGGTGGTGTGGGTACTAATTTTATTGTATTCCCCTTTTCTAAAAGTCCAATCTGCTCCAGCACTTGGAGTGAAAGGTGCTAAAGTACCATCATAGAGCATTTGCCTAAGGTTGATTGAAATGGCTAGGTCTGAAATTGGGCGAATATTTATAGCTTGGTAAAACTCTGTCCGATCATCAGTTGCCTGATAGCTGCTCAAGTTACCCCTCACATGATTGTGGCGAATGCCAGATTTTGATTGGAGCTTTTCTGATACAGTCCAGTCTACATCTGTGGATAGTAAATACTGCGCTGTTTGACTCAAACTGCCATTGAAATCGATTTCATCCAATACTACACCTGACTTTATGTTCCAGATCAAATTGCTAGAGAACTGATTATAATCGACCACTGCACGAAAATTCCTGTCTAATTGTTGATCCCGATCATTGGAGCCCATCACCGGTTGGATTTGCCTATCGGTGAAGTTATACCAAATGGAAGTGCTGAGCTGTTGTTTTTTACTTAGGTTCCAAGCCAAATCTTGCATGGCTCCAAATTGCTCTACAGCTGCATGTCTTTGTCTTTCTTCAGGGCTACCAGCTCTTGCGAGGTTATTGAATTTGAAGTTGTTTTTTGTATAGTTCCTATACGCTCGTGTTCTTGTAGAGAAATTTTTATTAGAAAATTCATACGCTACCAGTTGATTCCATCTTCCGAAGCTGCCTAGGGTTGTATTTATTCTTGTTTGATGTCCTTGATTGAATTGATTTCGGCTGTTGAGGTGCACTGCTCCACCTATCGCATCTGTGCCATAAAGTGCTCCTGCACTACCGTAGTGAATGGTAGCTTGATCAAATCCACCTACAGGGATAATCGAAAAATCAGCTTGTCCCAAAGAGGGGCTATTTACTGGTAGGCCATTCCAGAAAACAGCATTATGTCCAGCGGAAGTACCTCTCATGGTCAAAGAAGCGAGCATGCCTGGGCCATATTGTCTAAGAAAAAGCCCCGTTCGCTGCTGCAAGACTTCTGCAAAAGCTTGTCCTTGAAAATCAGCTAAATCTCTTGAGTCTATCGTCTGTAGTGTCTGCCCATGGCTGAATTTCTCAAGAGGCGCGGCATACACATCTATAGCATGAAGTTCTACAGTATCTTGTAGGCTATGCTGGTAAGTAACTGTATCCAAGCTCAAGGATACAAGGTATAATAAACTGATGAGCAACAATTGTTTTGAAGTTAAATAATGGCAAATGATTATTTAAACTCATTGCAAGTGCGAAATTTGTTGTGAGAGAAATGAGGGTGATACAAGCCATTGGCTTTCTTGTTTACTTACAAAGGGTTGGAACCCTTTATGTACTTATTTCCAAGAGCTGTAACAGATTCTTTTCATCTCCGCCTTTCACCCGAAAGCTTTGAATTTGAGTAGAAAAGGCAGGTCTCCTGGCTTCCTTGGATTTGCCAGCCTTCTCATCCTTTCCCGATAGTGATCGGGATGAACAATGGCAATGTAGAGGCAAATCACTTTCTCAGCATTTTCTGAGAAAAGGTTACAGTTGCGGGGACAGCTTCGGTATTACACCGAATTCCCTTTTAATCTCGAGGGCCTGATTTAGGATCGAGAACCAATTCATGCTGCAAACATAAGGATTCAATTCGATAGTTTTCAAACAAACTTTGGAAAAATGATTTCAAATAGAGTCGAGTTGAAATTTTCTTTTGATGAATTAATTGGAGTAGCTTTATAACGGCTTTTGAGTGAAAACCCAATCCCGTTTGTATATTTGAGGTGATTTTGGCTTTATTTTACCCATTATGATTTCTTATCAAAACACCTTCAAACTATTTTCCATCGCAATTTTACTTATCAATCTGCTTGCTTCATGTGAGGGTAAGGTAAGGTCAGTTCCATCCAATGAAAAAGAAATTCCCAATCTCTATGCGAAAGGTTTTCAGGTGTTTGAGGGGGAGAGTTATTGGGTGTTGACAGTCACAAAGGCCTTTGGTGGTACCCATAAGCCATTCAAATATTTGATTTTGGAAGACAAAAATGTCGTGCGACCTGAAGGGGATTTTGATGCTGTGGTTACATTACCGATTGAGCAAGTGATATTAACTTCTACCACTCAAATTCCTCACTTGGATTTACTTTCGAGTACAGAAAAACTCATTGGTTTTCCCAACTTAGATTTGATTTCAAGTCCTTTGTCAAGGAAACACATTGAGTATGGAGCGGTCCGAGACTTGGGGTCGGGTGCTCAAGCCAATGTGGAAATGATGGTAGACTTAGAACCTGATTGGGTGATGATTTCTACGATGGGTGAAGATTTAAAGCATCTAGATTTGCTAAAGACTGTGGGAATTCCAGCCTTGATCAATGGTGAATATGTAGAGCAGCACCCACTAGGAAGAGCAGAATGGATTAAGTTTACAGGTGTATTGTTAGGAAAGTTTGAGCAGGCATGCAAGGTTTTTGAAGAAATAGCCAACGAATATCTCGAGGCCAGTCAATTGGTGGATGAAAATGCTTCAATTAATAGACCTACTGTGATGGCGGGTGTGATGTATAAGGATATCTGGTATGTGCCGGGGAATGATTCATGGGGAGCTCAATTGCTAAAGGCAGCAGGAGGGATGTACATCTTTGATGATCAGGAAGGTACAGGGAGTGCTCAGCTCAGTTATGAATATGTATTGGATCAAGCGCAAGATGCTGAATTTTGGCTTGGTGCTTCTGATTACACCTCTCTTGAAGCCATGAGAGCTTCGGACAAAAGATATGTGAATTTCGCAGCATTTAAGCTAGGTAACGTTTATTCTTACACTTCCAAAAAGGGAGAAACGGGAGGTATAGAATATTTCGAGCTTGGCTACATGCGACCCGACCTCATACTAAAGGATCTTATCAAAATCTTGCATCCAGAATTATTGCCAGATTATTCTATGTATTTTTATGCCAAGTTGGATGAAAATTAAAGGGAAGCATAATACTATTTTTGCAATGTTGCTATTGATGCTCATATTGGTTTTTTTTATCAATATGAGCATAGGATCTGTGACTATCCCATTTATGGAGATTGTGAGACGAATTTTTGGAAATGAATTTTCTAGAACATCCTGGGAAATCATCATCTTTCAATACAGGTTGCCAAAGGCATTTACAGCAGTATTAGCGGGAATATCCTTATCAGTAAGTGGCTTACAGATGCAGACATTTTTCAGAAATCCGCTTGCCGGACCCTATGTATTAGGTATTAGTTCAGGAGCTGGGTTAGGTGTAGCCTTGTTGGTGATGGCAGGTTCAGCTTTTGGGCTTAGTTTTTTTTCAGGAGGTATCGGGCTGTGGGTTGTAGTTATTGCAGCAGCTGCTGGTGCTATTTTAGTTTTATTATTGATGAGTTTTACTGCTTGGCGAGTGAAAGACAGCATGACACTGTTGATAGTAGGGCTAATGTTTGGGAGCTTGGCTGGGGCGATAGTGTCTGTACTGTCTTATTTCAGTGATGCAAATCAACTCAAAGTTTATACCATTTGGTCTATGGGTAGCCTTGGGAGTACTTTTTCTGGTCAGTTAGAATTGTTTTTTGCAGCATGTCTCGTTGGATTTTTGCCAATACTGATTTTTATAAAGTCATACAACGCAATGCTTTTGGGAGAGTCTTATGCAAAAAGTATGGGGGTAAATATTCAAAAACTTAGGTGGGGTATGATCATTAGTACAGGTGTTTTAGCAGGTTCAGCAACTGCTTTTTGTGGTCCTATTGCTTTTATTGGAATAGCAGTTCCCCACATGGCAAGATTGATCTTCAAGACTGGTGATCATAGGGTTTTATTCCCTGCCTCGGCTTTGATGGGAGCGATAGTTTTGTTGTTTTGTGATGGGATCAGCCAGCTTCCAGGTTCGGCTCAAACACTCCCAATCAATGCAGTCACTTCTTTGATAGGTGCTCCCATGGTAATTTGTTTGGTTTTGAAAAGGAATTTTAGCAAAGAATTTTAATCAAAATGGTCAATGGAAGATAGGAATATTGTATTGAAGGCATCAAGCCTTAAGCTAGGTTACAAGAGAAAGGGTGTAGATGTAGTGATAGCCGATAGGCTGGAGCTGGAGCTTTATCAAGGAAAACTTACATGCTTATTGGGGCCTAATGGGGTAGGGAAGTCTACATTAGTAAAGACTATCATGGGGCAATTACCCAGTCTTGGTGGTGAAATTTGGCTTCAAGGAATGTCACTTGGGAAAATTTCAACTAAGGAGCTTTCAAAAAAAATTGCTGTAGTATTGACAGATAAGGTGAGTCTAGGAAATGTGACAGTATATCAGATGATTGCTTTGGGAAGAATCCCACATACGGCCTGGCATGGAAGTATGTCGATTGGAGATCACCAAAAGGTGGAAAATGCCATTGAAATCACAAAAATAGGCTACTTGCGACATACAGTCTTAAGCGAACTGAGTGATGGACAGCTTCAAAAAGTAATGATCGCTAGGGCATTGGCTCAGGATGGGGAGTTATTGATTTTGGATGAGCCGACTGCTCATTTAGACATGATCAATAGGTTTGAGGTTATGCATCTTTTGAGAAGGATTGCCAAGGAAGAGCAAAAGGCAATTTTGGTAGTCACGCATGACCTTGATATTGCTATAGATACTGCGGATGAATTTTGGATCATGCAGTGTAGTCAGCCTTTGGTATGTGGTACACCAGAAGACTTGATCATCAATGGTCAAATCAATTTGTTACTTCCAGATGCAAAACTTCAATTTGATCTTACGTCGGGCAAAGTTCAAGATGCAAGTCCTTTTGAGTTTCCAGCTATCTCAGGGGATGAAACATCAGTGCTTTGGCTAAAATCAATCATCAGAAAAAATGTCGCAAGATTTCTTAACTTGGAATTAGAGTTAACAATAGAAACTAGTCCTTTTCTATTGAAGGCAAAAGATGGAGATCAAATAAAATATTTTCATTCATTTCAGCAATTTATTGACTTTTACGCTATTCGTTGAATTGAGTCATAGTCATATTGATGCCTATAGCACAGAAAGACAGGGTCATTTCAATGGCTTTGTCCATATACATGGGTAGTTCATCAATTTCTTGTTGTGTCCATCTTCCTAAGACATATTCCACTTGCCTTCCTTTAGGGTAGTCATCACCTATGCCAAATTTCAATCGAGGGTAGTCTTGACCTCCTGTGAGCTCTTCGATATTTTTGAGCCCATTATGGCCAGCGGCTGACCCTTTGCCTCTCATCCGCAATTTCCCAAAGGGAAGAGCGACATCATCCACGATAACTAAAACATTTTCTTTTGGAATACTGAGTTCCTTCATCCAATAGTTTACAGCTTTTCCGCTGAGATTCATATATGTGGTTGGTTTGATCAAGTGAATGTGACGTCCTTTGAACTTGAACTCCGTTGTAAAAGCCAGTCGTCCACTTTTCCATGAGACTCCTTGCTTATCGGCAAGTCTATCTAATGTTAAAAATCCTACATTATGGCGCGTCAGTTCATACTCAGGGCCGATGTTTCCTAATCCTACGATCAAGTATTTCATATTGATATTTGTGCTGAAATTAAATCTGTTGATAATATCACCAATTTGGTATAAGAGCTATTCGTGAATGCTATAGTTTCATGCTTATGCAAAAATAAAAAATCCTGCTTGCGAACAGGCAGGATTTTAAAATATTGCATAGAGCTGGAATTATTCAGCTTTTTTACCTCTAAGTGCTCTTGGAATACCGATCGTAGCGATAGATACGTTAGGGCTTGTAAGGATTTCAAAACCTTCTACTGACAACTCACTTACTTTTACAGATTTACCTAAGTCTAGGTGAGAGATGTTTACTGGAATTCTATCAGGAAGATTAGCAGCAAGACCTTTTACTTGAAGCGTTCTAGCTTTCATTTCCAACTTACCACCTTTTTGGATACCTGGAGAAGTTCCTTGGATATCTACTGGGATGTCCATTTTGATAGGCCTGTCTTCCGTATATGCCAAGAAGTCAGCGTGAAGCAATACCTCAGATACTGGGTGAAATTGAGCTTCTCTCAAGATGGCTTTCACCTTTGTACCTTCGATGTTCAAATCTACCATGTGAACATCTGGTGTATAGATCAAGTCTCTGAAAAGGATGGCAGGAGAGTGGAAGTGAATCTGCTCTTTGATACCTGGACCGTAAACTACACAAGGAACGCTTCCTTCTTCTCTGATTTCTTTCAGTGCAGCTCCGTCGAGATTTGCTCTTTTAAACCCTATAATCTCTAAAGATTTCATAAATTTTAAAATTGATTTGTTATAAATAATTAAATGTAATTCTTAAATAAATAATGCAGAGATTGATGTATTTCCTGTCACTGCATGTATTGCTTTTGCGAAAAGGTCTGAAACTGATATTACCCTAATTTTTTCAGACTTTTGTCTTACAGGGATCGTGTCAGTGACTACCAATTCAAGTAGCACAGAGTTTTCAATGTTTTCGTAAGCTTTTCCAGAAAGTACACCATGAGTTGCTATTGCTCTTACAGATTTTGCACCTTTGTCCATGATGATCTGTGCAGCTTTGCAAAGCGTACCTGCTGTATCCACTAAGTCATCTACCAAGACAACGTCTTTTCCTTCTACATCTCCGATCACTTGCATAGAAGCTACTTCGTTAGCTCTTTTTCTGTGCTTATCACAGACTACCATTTCTACTTCAAAATGCTTCGCATAAGACCTTGCTCTTGCAACTCCACCCACATCAGGTGCAGCAAAAATCAAGTTACTTGTATCTAAGCGCTCCAAATAGGGCACAAAGATAGCTGAACCATTCAAATGATCCAAAGGTAAATCAAAAAATCCTTGAATTTGACCTGCATGAAGATCACAAGTCATGATACGATCTGCTCCAGCAGAGGTTAAGATGTTTGCTACAAGTTTTGCAGCAATAGAAACCCTCGGTCTGTCTTTTCTATCTTGTCTAGCATAGCCATAATATGGGATAACTGCACAGACCTTGTAGGCAGATGCTCTCTTGGCAGCATCTATCATCAGACAGAGTTCCAATAAATTGTCAGCAGATGGATTTGTAGATTGAATAAGAAATACAGTACATCCTCTTACTGATTCGTTGAAGCTTGGAGACATTTCTCCGTCGCTAAATTTAGAAAGGGTAAGATCTCCAAGTTTTTTGCCATAATGCTTGGCGATTTTTTCTGCTAATTGGATACTGTTGGTTCCGGCGAAGAGTTTGACCTCAGTCATTTTTGTGAAGGGTTTTGGATAAGAATCTATTTGATTTCGAATGCTTACAAATGTATGGATTTTTCATAAGCATACAGCATGTAAATTTCAGCTTTGAATTATTATTCGGTTTCAATCGATTGTGCCACAAGTTCTTGGCCTATTAGTTTACCAATGATCATATATTGATCAAGTTGCAAGCAGAAGTCTATATCTGCTTCTATGTTGTGGTTTTGTAGTCTCTTGGCGTGTGAAGCTTGGGCGAGAAATCCCGGTAAGTTAGTTTTAGTTGTTTCGTAGAGGGATTTCATTGCTATAGCTCCGTCACAACTTATTGAAAAATCTTGTGCTAATGTACTTACTAATGCTCCTGCGTATAAAGAATCTTCTAAGTTGAACTTTCCTTTCCAGCCTGCACAGTGGATCAGAATGTCGGCATTTTGTGTTTTGAGGTATTGAGCAGTCGCCGAAAGGTTGATGAAGGCACCTATCAAGATTGCTTTAGCTCCTGATTTTGATTTCTCTATAGCAAGTGTCCCATTGGTGGTAGTCATGGCGATTTTTTGACCTGCAAATGCATTATCTAAATAAGCCAAAGGAGAATTCCCAAGCAAAAATCCATCTGCAGGTTGACCATTTCTTTCACCTGCGATCAGGTAGCCTTCAGCTTTCATAGACCTGCATGTTTCCAAGTCTGCTACTGGTGTGATACTGCTTACACCATTACCCAAGGCTGTTATCATCGTAGAGGTAGCGCGAAATATATCTACTACGACGACTATTTTGTCATTGATGTCATGTAGGTGAATTAGCTCTGGACTAAAGCAAACTTCTATATTTTTTTTCATGATAGGCAAAAGAAAAACCCGCAGTGCTCAAGGAAGGACATGCGGGTTCTATTTAATGTTATTTGTAAAGTGGCAGTTTTTCCACCTTAGCGGGGATGTTTTTATTTCTAATCTGTATGTAAATGTCTGTGCCCACGGATGCATATGCTGTTTGTACATAGCCAAGTCCTATTCCTACAGACATGGATGGAGATTGCGTGCCAGAAGTCACTTCACCGATCGTTTCCCCATCCATATTAAGGATAGGGTAGTTAGCCCTTGGAATACCTCTCTCATGCAATATAAAGCCAACAAGCTTTTTATCTACTCCGGCTTCTTTTTGTTTTTTGAGGTTGTTACTATTGATGAATTCTTTTGTGAATTTTGTAATCCAACCTAGTCCAGCTTCTATAGGGGAGGTCTCGTCATTGATGTCGTTACCATAGAGACAATAGCCCATTTCCATTCTTAGGGTATCTCTTGCTCCAAGACCTATGGGCTTGATGTCAAAATCTTTTCCAGCTTCGAAAATTGCCTCCCAGACTTTTTCTGCATCTTGATTTTTTACATAAATCTCAAATCCTCCAGCACCAGTATATCCTGTCCCAGAAATGATTACGTCTTGTACTCCTGCAAACTCACCTACGGTAAAATGATAAAATTTTACCTCGGAAAGATTTATGGGTGTCAAGGATTGTACGGCTTCTATTGCTTTTGGACCTTGGATGGCAAAAAGGGATATTTCTTCAGAGATGTTTTCTAAAGTTGCTCCTACGGTATTGTGCTTATTGATCCATGCCCAATCTTTTTCGATATTAGAAGCATTGACTACTAGCATGTATGCTTCATTATCAAACTTGTACACAATTAAATCGTCCACAATTCCTCCTTGTTCATTTGGGAAGCATGAGTATTGCGCCTGTCCATTGATAAGCTTAGAGGCATCATTAGAGGTTACTTTCTGAATCAAATCCAAGGCCTTCGGGCCAGTTACCATAAATTCTCCCATGTGTGAGACATCAAATACACCCACTCCTTCTCGCACAGCTTTGTGTTCCTCAATATCTGAGGTATACCTTACTGGCATATTGTAGCCAGCGAATGGTACCATTTTTCCTCCTAGTGCCACGTGGAGGTCGTTAAGTTGTATTTTTTTGATGTTTTCTTCCATGATCGGGTTTATTTCTTGAGCAGACAAAGGTAAATAAACATGCATAAGAAAGCGAAACTGAATTTGAAATATTATACTAATGGCTTGCTGCCAGCCTAAATTTTAGGTTATTTTAGCAAAAATTCTAAAACTGAATATGTTCAAAAAAATATCGTTTGTTGTCATTGGAATGATAATGTTAGGGATATCTACAGATTCCCAAGCCCAAAAGGACCGTTATCAACAGAAGGTTAAGTATGAAATGGATGTGACTATGGATGTTGTGAAAAATCAATATACTGGTACTCAGAAGCTTCATTATACAAATAATTCGTCCGATACGCTCTTTAGAGCATTTTACCATTTGTATTATAATGCCTTTCAGCCCAATAGCATGATGGATGTAAGGTCACGAACCATAGCAGACCCTGATCGTAGGGTCATGGATCGAATTCAAAATTTGAGTCCTGATGAATTCGGGATTTTAGAAGTAAAAAAGCTTTCCATGAATGGAAAGCCTGTGAAGTTTGAACATGAAGAGACTATTCTCGAAGTGGATCTAGTTGAGCCAATTCTGCCTGGACAGACGGTAGTATTTGATATGGAGTTCTTTGGTCAAGTGCCCCTTCAAGTCCGTAGAGCAGGCAGGGACAATGCTGAAGGCATAAGGTATTCAATGTCTCAGTGGTATCCTAAGATGGCTGCATATGATACGAGAGGTTGGCATGCTAATCCATATATAGGAAGAGAATTCTATGGGAATTTTGGGGATTTTGATGTGAAAATCACCATTGACAAAAGCTATACATTAGGAGGTACTGGCTATCTACAGAATGCCAATGAAATCGGTAAGGGATATGAGGATGAAGGAGTAAAAGTACCTAGTACGAGAGGAAAAAACCTAACATGGCACTTCAAGGCACCAAGTGTACATGATTTTATGTGGGCTGCAGATCCTAACTACACGCATGAAAAAGTTCAAATGGAAAATGGGCCAATGGTTCATTTACTTTATGTGAAAAATGAGAAGACGGAGGAAAATTGGGGTAAGTTGATGCAGTACACTATTGATGCAATTGAATATTGCAGTGAAAATTTTGGTAAATATCCTTATGATCAGTATTCTGTCATCCAAGGTGGAGATGGTGGTATGGAGTACCCAATGGCCACTTTGATCACAGGACACAGAAACTTACGAAGTCTGGTTGGTGTGACAGTTCACGAATTGATTCATAGTTGGTATTATGGTGTCCTTGGGTTCAATGAGTCTTCCGAACCTTGGTTGGATGAAGGTTTTACCACTTGGGGTACTTCAGTAGTCATGGACGCAGTGTTTGAAAAGGATCCAAATTTTGTCCATGAGGGGAGTTACCGTTCTTATTTTAGACTAGAAAATGCAGGATATGAAGAGCCACTCACCACTCATGGGGATCATTATAATTTAAATTCAGCCTACGGACCAGGGACTTACAACAAAGGAGCAGTTTTCGTAGAGCAAATGGCTTATGTGATAGGTAAAGAGAATTTTGATAAAGCTTTGCTTAAGTTATGGAATGATTGGCAATTTAAGCATCCGAATGGACACGATGTAATTAGGGTTTTTGAGCAAGTAAGTGGCCTAGAGCTAGATTGGTATTATGATTACTTTATAGCTTCTACAAAGTCCATTGACTATGGTGTGAAATCTGTGGAAGCCGTAGGTAACGATTCCAAAATTACCCTAGAGCGAAAAGGCATGATGCCTATGCCAGTAGACTTGGTTGTGACATATCAAGATGGTTCACAAGAGATGATTTATCTCCCACTTGTCATCCAAAGAGGTAGCAAGCCAGAGGAAGAAGGGATGCCTAAGCGTGTCAAAACTCAAAAATGGCCTTGGACGAATTATAGCACAGAAGTAATGTTGGAAAGACCTATAGCTGATATCAAGTCTGTGGAAATTGATCCAAGTAAAAGAATGGCTGATGTGAACAGAGAGAACAACAAGCTCGAAGTAACTACAAGTATTCAGAAAAAGTGATTGTCAGTAGGGTTCGTGAGTTCAGTGGGGTTTAAATATTAACTTGAGCCAATTCGAATTCTATGAATTCAAATGATAATCTTTACCAAGTAATCTGTCATTGGAAACAGCATACTTAATTTTTCTCTTGAATTATTAAGTGGCAATGAAAAGGTCAACAGCTGATTCAAGTTGTTGACCTTTTTTGGCAAAAAAAAAGGAAATCAATTGATCTCCTTTTTATTAACTATGGTATTTTTAATTAACCAGCGTTTTTCTTGTCTTGAACTTCCTTACGGATGTCCTGTGCTAGATTCTTAAGATCTTGCATTCCTTTTCTAACTCTAGTTCCGGCTGCTTGATTGCCTTTGTCATAGAATTTTTCGAAGTCACCTTCTAGACCTAGTACAAGATCTTTAATTTCGCTAAATCTGCTCATAGTAAAAGTTAATTTTAAGGTTGATGATAAGTTTAATTTGACGTTCAATATATGCAAAATGTTTCTAAAACAACAATTAGACGACTTTTTTGTCTATTTTTTTTTATTCCCCAAAGGAAATAGCTAGTTCGGAAGTTTTATAATATCCACTAGCTAGTTTGTCCTTTACAGCTTCAAAGGCAGCTATAGTCTCTTCTACATCTTCTAATGTATGTACAGCTGTAGGTATTAACCTCAAGATAATCATGCCTTTAGGTACTACAGGGTAGATTACCACTGAGCAGAAAATGTTGTGATTTTCTCTTAAATCCTTGCTCAAAGTAGCGGCTTCTCCTACTGTTCCATTCAATACTACTGGGGTTACAGGAGAATTGGAGTTGCCAATGCTGAAACCTTTTTCAGTAAGCCCATTTTTCAATGCATTAACGATTTTCCACAAGTTGTCTTTCAATTCGGGCTGTGTTCTAAGCAACTCTAATCTTTTCAACGCTCCTTCTACAAGTAGCATAGGGAGAGATTTTGCAAAGATTTGAGAGCGCATGTTGTACTTCAGGTAATGGATCACTTTGGCATCACCAGCGATAAATGCACCTATGGAAGCCATAGATTTTGCAAATGTGGAGAAATAAAGGTCTACTTGATCCTGTACTCCTTGTTCTTCACCAGTTCCCGCACCAGTTTTACCCATGGTACCAAATCCATGCGCATCATCTACCAAAAGTCTAAAGTTGAATTTCTCTTTCAACTTGACGATCTCAGCAAGTTTGCCTTGATCACCTGTCATGCCAAATACACCTTCGGTTATTAGTAGTATGCCGCCACCTTGCTCATTAGCGAGTTTGGTAGCTCTTTCAAGTTGCTTTTCACAGTTTTCTATGTCATTGTGAGGAAAAACATAGCGTTTTCCTAGGTGCATTCTCAATGCATCTATGATACACGCGTGGCATTCACTATCATATACGACTACATCTTTTCGATCCAAAACAGAATCGATCACTGAAAGTATACCTTGATAGCCAAAGTTTAGCAAATAAGCGCTTTCTTTACCAACAAAATCTGCCAGCTCTCTTTCCAGCTGCTCGTGAAGGTCTGTCTGACCAGACATCATTCTAGCCCCCATTGGGTAAGCAGCACCCCATTTTTGGGCAGCTTCTGCGTCAGCTTTTCGTACTTCAGGATGGTTGCCCAGGCCGAGGTAATTGTTCAGACTCCAAGTAAGGACTTCTTTGCCTTTGAATTTCATCCTTGGAGCGATTTCGCCTTCCAGTTTTGGGAACGTAAAATATCCTTCTGATAGCTCAGAATGCTTGCCCAAAGGGCCCAAGTTCGTATTTAATTTATCAAATAAATCCAATGCTTTGAAAGGTTTTGTTGTACAATTTTTCAACAACGGTCGATACCGCTAAACTCGCCAAAAGTAATACTTTTTACTATTCCTACAAAATTTGAGGGGTCATTTCAAATATTCTTTCAAATCCTCACATAAATTTATTTACTTCGTGAGTTAAGCTTTTTTGAATAGATGAAAAAACCCAAATATGAAAAAAATACATAAACTTCTGGTAGCCAATAGAGGAGAAATAAGTCTTAGAATCATGAGGACTGCTAGAGAGATGGGCATCAAAACCGTGGCTGTGTACAGTGAAGCTGATCGCCATGCTCCGCATGTCAAGTATGCTGATGAGGCAGTTTGCCTTGGGCCTGCACCTTCTAATCAATCCTATTTGTTGATAGACAAGATCATACAAGCATGCAAAGATCTCCAGGTAGATGCCATACATCCAGGCTATGGGTTTTTGTCTGAGAATGCAAAATTTGCTCAACGGGTCAGTGAAGCTGGGATAATCTTTGTGGGCCCTTCTCCACAGGCTATAGAGGTGATGGGTTCCAAATTGGCAGCAAAGCAAGCTGTATCTAAATATGGAATTCCTATGGTGCCAGGTACGGAAGAGGCCATATCTGACATAGACGAAGCCAAGTCTACAGCTGCATCTATCGGCTATCCAATCTTGATCAAAGCCAGTGCTGGTGGTGGAGGTAAAGGAATGCGTATTGTAGAAAAGGAGGAGGAATTTGAAGAACAAATGCAGCGCGCTATATCAGAGGCTCAGTCAGCCTTTGGTGATGGTGCAGTTTTTATAGAGAAATACATTACCTCACCTAGACATATTGAAATTCAGGTATTGGGAGATCATCATGGAAATGTGGTTCATCTCTTCGAAAGAGAGTGCTCTGTCCAAAGGAGGCATCAAAAAGTAGTGGAAGAAGCACCCTCTGCTGTGGTATCTGAAGCTATGAGGCAGAGAATGGGTGAGGCTGCTATTATGGTTGCTAAGGCTTGTGATTATTATGGAGCAGGGACAGTTGAGTTTATCGTAGACGAAGCCTTGAACTTCTACTTTTTGGAAATGAATACCAGGCTTCAAGTGGAGCACCCTGTCACCGAGATGATCACAGGAGTAGACTTGGTGAAAGAGCAAATTTTGGTAGCTGAAGGCCATCAGCTATCTTTTGGTCAAGAAGATTTGAAAATTCATGGACATGCTGTAGAAATCCGAGTGTATGCAGAAGATCCTAAAAACAATTTCCTTCCTGATATCGGAAAGCTACAAACTTACACCAGACCACAAGGATCAGGTGTCAGGGTAGATGATGGCTTTGAACAAGGTATGGATATTCCTATTTACTATGATCCGATGATCGCAAAGCTGATAACCCATGCAGACACTAGAGAAAAGGCAATGGACAGGATGATCAGGGCGATAGAAGAGTATCAGATCACAGGTATAGAAACTACTTTAGGTTTTTGCAAATTCGTCATGAAGCATGAGGCCTTTAGAAGTGGTGATTTCGATACCAAATTTGTGGAGCGATATTTTACGCCAGAAAGCCTTGATGAGCAGTGGACTGATGATGAACTTTCTCTTCTTGCTGCCTCTGCCGTTGAGATTTTTGAATCTTCAAAGAAGGATTTGCGAAAAATAAAATCTTTGCAAGGGGATCAATTCCCAAGGACAAAATGGAAAAATAGGCTTCTGTAATGGCTGAAATACTACCTATCAAAGCCTTCCGATATCACGAAAAGTACAAATATCTGATGGAGGAGTTGACTTCTCCTTTGTTTGACGTAGTATCTACCAAGCAGAGAGAGGCATTGTATGCTAATCCTATCAATAGCATTCACTTATCTGTACCTCAAGGTCCAAAACCAGCTCAAAGGGCTAAGCAATTGATGGATAAATGGAAGCGAGAAGAGGTCTTGGTACAAGATCATGAGCCTGGAATCTATGTGTATTATCAATATTTCCGCATGCCTGGTCAAGAAGGAGAAACGTGTAGGAAAGGCTTCATCACTCAGATCAAAGCATATGATTGGGAAGAAGGTGTCGTCTTGAGACATGAAAATACCATAGCCAAATCAGTAAATGATCGTGTCGAGCTCCTAAGGCATACCAAGTTCCAATCAAGTGCAACTCATGGACTGTATGAAGATGATGCTCATACACTCGAATCCTATATGGATCAAGCAATCACCAATCCATTGTATGATATTGAGGATTATCAAGGGGTAAGAGAAGTCCTAGGAGTAATCCGAGACAAAGAGACAATCAGCAAATTTGTAAAGCTTCTTAGCGAAAAGCAAGTGATCTTGGCAGATGGTCACCATAGGTATGAAGGTGCCATAGCATTCAGAAAGGAAATGATGGCGTCCAACCCAAGTCATACAGGAGCTGAGGCGTATAATTTCCACATGATGTATCTGACCAATGCATCAGACAAAAACCTGAAGATTTTGCCTACGCACAGGGTTTTTACTGGGATAGATTTGTCTTCCAAAGAATTGCTGGAGAAAATAAAAGCATACTTCATCATCCGTCAACTCAACGATGTGGATGAGATAGAAGAACTTATTTTGCACAAAAAATGGGCTTTTGGTCTAATGTTGGGTGATGAAGCTTATAAAATCAGACTTAAGCCTGAGTGCATCCATGAGCTACCATCTAGTATTCCTGAAGTATTACATGATGTAGACCTGATTGTACTTCACTTTTTCTTGATAGAGAAAGTGCTGGGTATACCTATGGCAGAGCAGCGTTACTCAGATGAGATAAATTATGAACGTAATTTGAGAAAATGTCTGGCCAAAGTAGTCTCTAAAGAAGCATCTTTTGCGATCATTACCAAAGATATAGCCATGAGACAAGTCCTTGAGGTGTGTAAATCAGGTCATACAATGCCACAAAAATCGACCTATTTTTACCCCAAAACACTTTCAGGTCTATTGTTTGCCTCGATAGAGGAGGAGGAGTTTAAGTTTTCATATGATTTGTTTAAAAGATGATCGATCTAAAAAATAAGCAACTGATATTGGCGTCCAAATCACCTCGAAGGAAAGAACTTCTTGCAGGTTTGGGTGTCGATTTTATAATAAAGACCAAAGATACGGACGAGAGTTTTCCAGATGACATGGATCCTTTCGAAGTAGCAGGTTATCTTTCTAAGAAGAAGGGAGATGCATTTGCGCATGAATTGATGCATGATGAAATACTTCTGACAGCAGATACAGTGGTGATTCTGGATGGGAAAATCTTAAACAAACCTAAAGATGCAGAAGAGGCAGTGGCCATGATAACTGCGCTTTCTGGCAAAACTCATCATGTTGTCACAGGGATTTCCTTAACACATGCAAGAGGTCAATCTACTCAGCAGGATAAAGTAAAAGTTGAATTTGCTGAGTTATCATCAGAAGAAATATCTTATTATGTAAATAACTTTTCTCCGCTGGACAAAGCTGGGGCTTATGGTATACAAGAGTGGATAGGATATGTAGCCGTAAGTAGGATAGAAGGGTCTTTTTACACTGTTATGGGATTTCCTGTTCATTTGGTTTACCAAGCTTTGAAGAAATTGATCGATGGGGAATAGGTAGTCTATTTTTATAGGGGTAATTATTACAATCAGGTAAAAGTATTCAGGCAAAATCCTTCGAGGGTTCAAGATTGGATTGATATCATCTAGTCAAAGCCCTAATGACTTTGAAAAAGATTAACCTTAGGGGGGGCTTATGCTAGGGAATATTAAGTGCTATCTTCATTTAATCTCTGATTAGTAAGATACTCTCAGGTTGAAAAAAAAATCGCCTTTGAATCTAGTTGAAAAAATTCTTCTAGATTCAAAGGCATTTTAGTTTTATGATAAATAACTATTATTCTGTCTTTTTGGTCACTTTGAGGAGGTCACCTTCTTTGATTTGCTTGCTCACTGTAAAGTATGGACCGGAGATGATTTCGTCACCCTCTTCAACACCTTCTGTCACTTCTATGTGATCAAAGTCCGAAATTCCTGACTTAATCTCTCTTTTTGAAGCTTTGCCGTCTTTTACTACAAAGACCAATTCTTTGGATTTTTTGCTACCGTCAGCTGTGGTATTTACTTCATCCTCTCTGGTAGTGACAGCTGCCAAAGGCACTGCTAGGATGTTTTCTTTCTTCTGCGTGATGATGTCCACACTAGCGGTCATTCCAGGCCTAAAAGGAAACCTGTTTTTCTCAGTCACCAATTCTGCATAAGAGTCATTCAAAATTCTGATTTTTACCTCAAATTCAGTCACAGCATCTATGCTGGCTTTGGTATTTGCTGAATTTGCAATTGAAGTTACTACTCCCTTGAATTTTTTGGATACAGATGCATAAGAATCTACATCTATTAATGTGGTGTCTCCCAAGCTGATTCTGATAATGTCATTTTCATTGACATTGACTCTTACCTCCATTTTGCTCAGATCCGCTAGTCTTAGCATTTCTGTACCAGCCATTTGTTGCGTGCCTACCACTCTTTCCCCCTTTTCTACTAGGAGTTTCGAAACCGTACCATTTACAGGAGAGTAGACGTTGGTAAGTCTCAGGTTTTCATTGGCTTCATTTACTGTCGCTTGTGAGCTTTTGATGATATACTCTGCACCAAGGACAGTTTGCTTAGCAGCATCTAGATCATTTTTTGCAGTCAAGAAATTTGATTGGGCAAGTTCCCAGTCAGAGTCTGAGATTACTTTGTCTTTGTGCAGTTTTTCATTTCTATTATAGTCTAGCTCTGCTCTGGTATATTGCGCTTCAGCTCTTTTTAAGTTTGCTTCGGCTTGAGCCAAGTTAGCTTTTTGTTGATTTAGGTTTGCCTTGGCTCTATCCAGCGCAGATATGAAATTGTCAGGACGGATTTTTACAAGTAGATCTCCCACTTTTACTGAATCTCCTTCTACCACATTGAGCTCAATGATCTCACCTGCTACATCTGGGCTGAGCTTTACTTCTATTTCTGGCTCGATGACTCCAGATGCGGAAACCTTTTCAGTGATGGTTACTTTTTTAGCAAGTGTTGTTTCCACAGGGATTTCCTTTTCTCCACCAATCCACCCAGCAGATCTACCAATAAATGCGAATACTACCAATACACCTACAGTAATGAGCAGGATGTATAATACTTTGTTTGATTGTTTTTTTGCCATGATTCTAATTATAAATTAAGCGGATTGCCTAGGTAAAAATCTAATACTTTGACTCTAAAGATATAAGTGTACTTTGCTGTGACTAGATCAGCTTGCGCATTGAAAAGGTTGTTTTGGGCCAGTTGGTAATCTGCAAAGTTGATTGCCCCTGCATCAAATCGCTGCTTGGCGATACGGAAGGATTCATCCAAAGCTGATACCCTTACCAAAGATGATCTATAGGCCTGATCAGCAGCGATTGCATTGGTGAAGGCAACTTCGATATCTTGCCTCAACTCATTTTTAACCTCAAATGCTGTAATCTCACTTAAGTTTCTTTGTAGCCTTGCACGTTGCAGACCAGCAGTATTTCTGAAGTTTGAGAATATCGGGATGCTCAATCGAACGCTGGCTGCTTGAGATAGGTTGTTTTCTAATTGTGTCACGAAAGGATCACGATCTCTTAGTAGTGGGTTGACATCTACATAGTTCGTGAAAACATCAGCACCAATACCAAGAGTAGGGTAGAATGCGCCTCTAGCTATTTTGATACCATACTCGGCACTTTCTACAGCTAATTGAGCAGCTTTGATTTGTGGTAAAATCTCTTTCGAAAGTTCATAAATCTCGTCAACGCTTTCTCCAGATAAGGCTACTGTTTCTACCGAAAGGTCGGGAGCAAGTACTTTTAAATGAGGGTCAAATGGCAGCTGCATCGCCTGCAATAAATTAAGCTTAGCACCTCTGAGGGAGTTTTCAGCATTTAAAACTTCCAGTTCGTTGGTTGCATTTTGAGCTTGAAGATCAAGCTTATTGGCAAGTGGTAGAGAGCCCGCATCCACTAATTTGGTGGTGTTCTCAAGTTGCTCTTTCGTTGAAGCCATTTGATTTCTAGCGATCTTCAATTGTTCTTCTGAGAAGATCACATTGATAAACAAGTTGATCACGTTCAAGGTGATATTGTTCTCTGTAGTCTTTACATTAAGTTTACTGACCTCAATGTCGCTTTTGGCTTGGTTGATTGTGTTGGTGATTTGCTGACCTGCAAACAAAGTGAAATTGGTGCTTGCTGAAATATTTACGTTTCCAATCCTATTATTTTCAAAGAGGTTGGTCACGGGGTTGATCGAACGACCCCATCTGTACCCAGTAATTCCACCAGCTGAAAGAGAGGGTAGTCTTTGTCCTTGACTTTGAAGTAATGTGGCTTCATTTAGAGCCAAGTTGATCTCGCTTCTTTTTAGCGTAAGGTTGTTTTCTAAAGCAATTTCGATGCAGGTTTGGAGGTCTAATGCATCATACATACTTTCTTGAGCCCTTATACCTTGGCTAAGTAAAAAGAAAGAAAGCAGCAATTTTAAAGTGTACTTGTTTCTCATGCTATATTTATAAATCTATGTCTGGTATGTATATTAGTTCTTGAATCCAAGGGATACTTTTTAGGTATTCGATAGTGATCGGTTGCATACCAGAATCCATTTCTATGACATGGCAAGCTAGGTCATTTTTTCCTTTTCTAGATACTGACATGGTGGCTATATTGGCTTTTTCTTGTGCTATGACACTAGAAATGAAAGCTATAGCCCCAGAAATATCTTGAGCTTTAATGATCAATGTGTGGGATTGTGCTGTGAAGTCAGCATTGAAACCATCCACGTATGCAATATTGATCAGTCCACCGCCTAGACTTTCTCCAATGACCTCTACACTTTTGTCTTCTTTAAAAAGATTTAATTTTATCGTATTGGGATGGTAGATCGAGGCATTTCCTATCGATTTAAATTTATAGACTAAACCTTTCCTTTCCGCTTCTTCAAATGCAGTTCTAATCTTTGGGTCATCAGTTTTGAAATCCATCAACCCACCTATAATGGCTTTATCACTTCCATGTCCCTCGTAGGTTCTCGCAAATGAATTGTAGAAAGTGATCTCTGCGCGGTCGGGAGTTCCCCCCAATACTCTGATTGCAGCTCTGGCGATTCGCACTACTCCTGCAGTATGCGAAGAGGACGGTCCTATCATTACTGGTCCTATCATATCAAATACACTGCTTTTTCCACTCATCTTAAACTTGGTTTTCCAATTTTTATGCTAAAATAGGATTTAATTTTAAGTCATTGTAAAAACGCTAGTTTAATACTGATGAATGGCTGTTTTTTAACATTATTTATTTTCTTTGTGCTTAATTAGTACTATACGAAATAATATTTTGTACGAAAATGAACGGTTTTATGAACGTTAGTGATACAGTTATTCTTTCCAAGCTGAAGTCAAGCTTTTGGGAATCCACATCGTTTCAAGTTGCTAATCGAGGACTACTGTATGCAGACGGTATTTTCGAAACCATGATTTTCCATAATGGAAAATTTAGATTTAGGGAATTTCATCAGGAGCGAGTCTTAGAAGGCTGTGAAGCCTTAGGATTGAGAAAGGATTCTCTTAGCAGCTTTGAGCAGTTGGAGGTACTTTTAACTAACAAATGGTCTCATTCTGATCCTTGCAGGGTGAGGTGGACTATCTTTCGAAAAAGTGGAGGGAAGTATGCTCCACTTTGTGACGAGGTAGAGGAACTTCTCCAGCTGGAGGCATATTATCCATCTAGCAAATCCAAAAAGAGTGCATTCGTGCATCCTACAATCAAATTGCATGAATCCATGTTTAGCAGTTGCAAGACAATCAACGCTCTTCCATATGTGATAGCTAATAGAGATAGGCAGCTTCAAGGGTTCGAAGAAGTGCTGCTCCTTGATCATAGAGGATATCTTTCTGAGGCTGGAGCAGCAAATTTATTTTGGCAGACTGGTGGAAAATTCTACACCCCATCTCTATCCAACGGTTGTATCAATGGAGTGGGTAGAAGGGTTATCTTATCTCACATGAAGTCAAAACATATCCCTTATGAAGAGGTCGATGCTACTTTGGAGTCTTTGTATGCAGCGGATACTGTTTTTGTTAGCAACGTGACAGGTATCAGTTACCTGCATCAGGTTGGTAATCGGCTGCTAAAGCAATCAAAAGTGGCTTTTTTGGAACATTTGTTTGATTTTTAGAAGATTTAGTTACCCAATTTGTGAATTAAGATCACCACCATTCTAAACTATCAGCTGAACTTTTCTTAGCGAGCAGATCAAAAATAATTTGTCCAATTAGACCTATACAGCAACTGGAGCTTTAATATGAGGATGTGGATCATATCCAATCAGCTCAAAATCTTCAAACTTGAACTCGAAAATATCTTTGACTTCTGAATTGATTTTCATCGTAGGCAGGGGTCTGCACTCCCTGCTCAACTGGAGATGCGCTTGCTCCATGTGGTTGCTGTACAAATGTGCATCCCCAAAGGTATGAATAAATTCTCCCGGTTGTAAACCGCATACTTGCGCAATCATCATCGTAAAAAGTGCATAAGAAGCGATATTGAAGGGTACGCCTAAGAACACATCTGCACTTCTTTGATATAGCTGACAGGAGAGTTGTCCATTGGCTACATAAAACTGAAACATAGTATGGCATGGAGGTAATGCCATATGGTCTACATCAGCTACATTCCAGGCAGAAACAATAAGCCGTCTACTATCTGGCTTATTTTTGATTTGATCTATGAGGTTTTTGATTTGATCTATTTCTCCACCTTTTCCATCTGGCCAATGCCTCCATTGATATCCATATACTGGGCCAAGGTCACCATTATCATCAGCCCATTCGTCCCAAATGCTTACTTTATTGTCATTGAGGTATTTGATATTAGAATCACCTTTGAGAAACCAAAGCAATTCAATGATGATTGATCTTAGGTGGCATTTTTTTGTAGTGACCAAGGGGAACCCATCTTTTAAATTGAATCTCATTTGGTATCCGAATACACTTTTGGTGCCTGTACCGGTGCGATCTCCTTTTTCTACACCATTGTCCAAAATATGTCTCATCAAGTCGTGGTACTGCTTCATTGCTTACGCTTTTTTTAGGGAGCGGCAATTTAAAAAGATTAATAGCAATCAAAAAGTGGTTTTTGGTTTATGTTTGTTTTCATCACAAAATTCTAAACTTGTTTTTTAAATTCATCAGTAGATTGTAAGCCTAGCTGCTCTTCTGTAGCTTTGGTGATCTTTCTGATTTTTTGGTCTAGCTTTTCAGCCTCGCTGAGTATATTGTTGAAAAATGACTGAATCTCAGACTCGTCCATGCTGTCGCGGTCAGTTTTTAGCATTTCTACTAATCCCATGATATTGGCAAGAGGACTTCTTACTTCATGAGATTGAATCCAAGCTATTTCTTTGAACTTCTCGTACTGAGCTCGGATTTTGGCGATTTGTTCTTTTGACTTTGTGATATCTTTGATAAGTTGAGTTACTCCGATCATCTGTTCGTTCGAATCATAGACTGGATAAAACATAAACTCGACCCATTGAAGTTTATTGTCATTTCTTAGCAGTTCTTTTTCAAAAACCTTTATTTCACCATGAAGTGCGGCTATAAAGTTAGGGTAAAATTCCTGTTCAATTTCTTTGAGTATAAAGTCTCTATAATCGACACCAATTGAAATTCTTTTATTTGAGGTAGTTTGACAGTGCTTGATAGCTACTTTGTTAAATGCCATCACCTTGAATTCCTGATTGATTAAGATAATACAATCGGTAGTGCTGTTTAGTATAGCTTTTAACTTGTTTTCTGATTCTAGAAGTAAAAATTTAGCTTGTATTTCTCTGGTATTATCCCTTACAATTATCATAACGTTACTTTCAGAGGGAATAACAATTCCATAAAAGTAAAGGTCAAGCTCTTCATGGTACTCTTGAAAATCAATAATCTTATTGTTTGATTTAGACTCTTTGATCGCATTCCATAAGGGAGAAGCTTGGTTTTGGCTTTTGGAGAATTTGAAAGTGCTATTTTTTTCATCATCACTTTCTAAATTGAAGAGCTTTTCAGCAGCTTTGTTAGAATGAATAGTGTCTAAATGATCATTCAAACAAATAATGCAATCAGAAAGGAAATTGAAAACTTTATCGAATTGAAATTTTTTTATGGCTGGTCTTGGTAAATCCTTTTCCCTTATGCTTACATCAAAACCCACCATAAGAATACCTAAAGGAAGATTTTGAGCACCTAAAATACTTGTAAAAGCCCATCTGGTCGAGACTTTTTGACCAGAAACTATGAGGTGATTTCGAAGATCTACTTGGAAGCTTTGCTCGGGGTTTTTGGTACATAATGATGCTGTATGGATGGCCAAATCTAAATCTTCACTGACTATATATTCAAAAAATGATTTCCTTTCAAAATTGGCTTTTATGTTGAAAAACTTCTTACTAAAGTAATCATTTATATACAAAACTTTGCCTTCCATGTCTACAATAAGCACATAAAAAAGACCCGACTTGTAAATCCAGTCGGGCAAGTGATAGCCATACTCATTATGAGGTTGTTTTTCCTGCGGAGACAATGAAATAAGTGGTTTGGGTGATTAACTTCTTGATTTGGAGTACAAAAGTTACGACAAATATCCATGATCTAAATATTATTGAATAAATCTTTCTTGATAATAGAGTAAGTTACATTTAATTATTTTTGAAATACAAAATAATTATTTTGAAAAACGCAAAGATATCAAAATAGAATTTTGTGTTGAAAAATTAGTTAAAAACCAAACCTTCTAGGGTCTTTTGCTTATTTTATTACCCGAAATACTTTTTTGTCTTGAGCATTTGAACCTTGTAAGTAGTTTTCTGTTTTTGGAAGCATGTTTTGTCTTCCGACCTTGAACCCTTGCACGCCACATCTTAAAGGAGGACGTCTTCATGGTTTTTCTCATGATTTCAATCACTTCTTTTTCTGAAACTCCAAACTGATTATTGATCGCATCAAAAGTGGTACGGTCTTCCCATGCCATTTCTACAATTCTGTCAACTTCTTCTGCTGACAATATTTTTCTCTTTTTCATTCTAAAGGCCTTATTTAGGTCAAACTTTGTCGAATTCTAAATGTTTATGCATTATGCAAAAATTGAATGTGGTATGGTTCAAGAGAGATCTTCGATTGAGTGATCATGAACCTTTGAAAATGGCCATAGCATCAGGAGAACCGCTGATTTTGGTGTGCTTTTTTGAGCCTCAATTGTTGAATTCGTCAGTCAGTGATGAGAGGCACTGGAGATTTGTATATCAAAGCTTGCTAGATATGAATTCTCAACTAATCGAGTTTGGAACTCAGGTATATTGTTTGTACGCTGATCCAGAAGTTTTTTTTGAAGATTTGCATAAAAAATATGCAATAGGCAAGGTGTTTTCTCATTTGGAAACGGGCATTCGGATTACTTTTGATCGAGACCTGAGAGTTGGGAGCTTTTTTGAAGAAAGTGGGATCAAATGGGTCGAATACGCCCAGCAAGGTGTACAGCGGGGAAGAAAGCACCGGAAGAACTGGTCTTCGGCATGGTATGAGCAGATGAACAAACCCTTGCAGAATCCTGATTTGAGTATGGGAGTTTTTGGGAAGCTTGATGAAGTAATGTGTTCTAAATATTGCATGAATGATATTCCCCAATCTTGGCGAATATCACATCCTAAAATGCAGGAAGGTGGGGAACGAATGGCTTCTAAATATCTACATTCTTTTTTGCATGATAGGGTGAAAAATTACAGTCTACATATATCAAAGCCCGAAGCGAGTAGGAGAGGTTGTAGCAGGTTATCACCATATTTGGCTTGGGGGAATTTATCTATCAGGCAAGTCTATCAAGCTTCGGAAGTAGTTCGCAAAAGTGGAAAGCAGAAGAGAAATATTCTGAATTTTCAATCCAGGTTACGTTGGCATTGTCATTTTATACAGAAATTTGAAATGGAATGCCGCATGGAAAATGAGCATGTCAATAGGGGATTTGAACTTATACAAAAGCCTTACGAAGCTGACAAAGTTAAAGCTTGGGAATTAGGGAATACGGGCTATCCTTTAGTCGATGCCTGTATTCGATGTCTGAAAGAGACGGGTTACTTGAATTTTAGAATGAGAGCAATGATTGTTTCATTCCTTACGCATCACTTATATCAAGATTGGAGAGTGGGAAAGGATTTTTTGGCACGTCAGTTTTTGGATTATGAGCCTGGAATACATTATCCTCAGCTTCAGATGCAAGCTGGCGTGACTGGTATCAATACAGTCCGGATATATAATCCCATCAAGCAATCCTACGACCATGATCCTGACGGTGTATTTATTAAAAAATGGGTGCCTGAACTTGAGAAAGTTCCCGTAACATTGATTCACGAACCATGGAAGATCACCCAGATCGAGCAAGAGATGTTGGGTTTCAGGCTTGGGATAGATTATCCGATGCCGATCGTAGATTTCGAAACAGCCTCCAAGCATGCTAGAGAAAAGTTATGGGCTGCACAGCGACTTCCTGCAGTGGTGGAGGAAGCTAAGCGTGTATTAAGTTTTCATACCATGGCTGGAAGGAAGGTGTAAAGGGAAATAGCAAGCAATTTTTGTTACTCACTTTCTCCCGGTCTATACCTTGCTCTTGCATGATTTAATACATCTTCTCTGTAGTAATTGACTTCTTTGAATTCTCCTTTACTGTACATTTCGGCCTGATCCACAAAATGTGGTGAAAATGGATTGCCACTTTGTCCACCTGCAAGGAGTGATTTTGCCCTGACTTTCTCGCCAAACTCTACAGCCGCTACAAAGCTATTGCCCACATTTCCGTACCACTTCTTGGTGTTTGGATAAGCACGACTGCCGTAGGCAGCAAGAGATCCCCACACAGAGGCATTGTAGCCTATAGGTAGGCTAGGAAGCTCATCATAAAACTTGCCCTGAATGTCGTTTGTCACACGCTGAAACCTATTGATCTCACCCCAAGGTGTGTTCCAAGTGCCAAAATCATCCACCAACTTATCTATGGCTTGTTCGAATGCCTCAAGCTTCTCTTCATTACTTAGCGCTTCTGTGATAAAGTCAAAAATATAAGTGTCCCATGCTCTCTCTTTATTTCTGATAGAAGCCATCAATTGATTTCCCCAAAACACAGCCAAGGATGTTCCTACAGACGATACTCCTGTTTTCAAATCCCATTCTGAAAGGATATCGATAGGGTCTTTGAGTTTACTTTTCTTTGTGTCATGCGTAGGGAGTTCATGGTAAGCTTTTATCAAAGAAGGTACTAGCCTCTCGAAGGCCATCAAAGTAGGCTCATAGGCAACATCTCTGATCAATTGTTCCAAAGTCAGCTCTTTTACATCAGAAAGTATCCTTACAGCATTGATTCCTCGGGCATTCTCTACGTCCCATGCAACATAAGCGGGATAATCAGTCCTTTTTGGACTATCTTTTCCCAGTGCATTGAAGGGATCTGAGTTGCAATGCTGGATCCAGCCATTGCTAGGGTTTTCTATGTAGATGATTTCTTCAATCTCATGTAGTCCTTGCCAATCTGTGGCAGGATTGCTGCCATCTACTACGTTTCTCCAATCAAACTGTGGATCTCTCTTAGGGATGAAATTCCCATGATAATAGGCTATCGTTCCATCTTTATCAGCGTATACGGTGCTATTTGAGGAGTTGGTTTTGAGGTTCGTATTGGCTTTGAACTCTTCATGATTTTTGGTTTTGGTACGTTTGTAAGATTGCGTGAGTGCTTTTTCTCTTTCTACCATCAAGGCTATAGCTATCCACTTATCATCTTCTGACCTGATCACAGGGCCGTGATGTGAATAGAAGGCTGTGAACTCTTGTTCAAGCAGTTCATTACCTTCTTTATACTTAACAGTGATTTTTTTCTCGGTAAAAGGTCTCCAGTTTTTTCCAAATTTGTAATGATACTTTCCTTTTCGCTTTTCAACTGTGAGTGCGTAGTGATCTATGGCGTCAGCTTTGGCAGAAGTATGCATCCAGCCATTGTATTCGCTGAATCCTTGGTAGATAAAAAACTGCCCCCAAGTAACTGCACCATAGGCATTCAACCCCTCTTCGCTGACCATATGAACTTCTGGCCTGAAATAGAAAGAGGTATGTGGATTGATCATCAGCATGGCATTTCCAGATTTGGTTAGCTTAGGGGCTATCGCAAATCCATTGGATCCTCGAGGATCTTCTTCCCAATCTCTTTCTGTATAAGATAGAAGTTGATGAGATTTTTCACCATAAAATGATTTGAGTCCATTTGCTGAAATGGTTTCAATGTCTCCACCAATACTTCCCTCACTGAATGTTAGCGCCATCCAAGGTTCAAATTGACTGATAAGCTTCGGCTGGACTTCGGGGTGGGTGTGGAGGAAGTAGTTGATTCCAGCTGCCCAAGCATCCATGAGGGATTTTAGCCATTGGGGGCTGTTTTGATACTCTTCTTTCACCACTTCTGGATCAATGTAAAGTTTCATCCTCAGGTCAATGTAAAGCTGAGAAATACCTTCTACTTCTGCCATTCTGCCCATGGCGTTGATATAATTCGTTTCTACCCTGTTGAAATCATCTTCGCACTGGGCGTAGATCATCCCAAAGACAGCGTCAGCATCTGTTTTGCCATAGATGTGTGGTACGCCCCATTGATCTCTGATGATCTCTGTACGGCTGGCATAGCTTTCCCATATCGATAGGTCTGTTTGAGCAAATACGGAATGTGAAAAGATAAGTGCAATTAGCTGTAAGAAGTAGAGAATTTTACGCATGAGGGAGGGGTTTTGTGAATGTATGCTGTTGGTGTAATCGGAATGCTCTCGCTTTGTTATTCTGATCAGTCTATGTTCTAAAATAAAAATGAGTCCAAATCACCGTTTAATTAGGGATTTGAACTCAAACTTTATTTGCTTTTCTGTTTTTCAAAAACTTGATTGACGAAAAGTATATGAAATGGTAATGCATCTGTCCAATAATCCCAAGTGTGAGCTCCAGGTCGCTCTATATATTGGTGCGGTGTGCCATTGTCAAGTAAGAGTTGGTGAAGCTGTCTGTTAGTTTCTATCAGAAAATCATCTATGCCGCAATCTATCAGTAGCTCTATGCCATTTTCCTTCATCTGATCGACAAGTCCTACGGCGGTATATTCACTGAAAGGATAGTCGTAATTGATTTCTCCTAGCATTTCCTGTTGACTCTTTTTTCTTTCGGCTTGGGTCGCCTCATTGCCTACCCATGTTCTCACGTCTATATTCATCACGCCACTCATAGAGCCAGCGGCAATGAAGAGGTCAGGGTTCTTTGCTGAAATCATCATCGCTCCGTGTCCTCCCATAGAAAGTCCCACGATGCCTCTTGATTTCCTGTCGTTGATCGTCGGGAAGTTCGCATCTACATAAGGTATGAGTTCCTTGCTGATATATGTCTCATACTTGACCGAGTCCATGAGTGGGCTATCATAGTAGTAAGAAAAAGGTGCTACACCAGGAGTTATAAGAATGATTTGGTACAAGTCAGCTAAGTCTTGAAGCAAATTGGGTTTTCTGACATTTCTATGCCAGTCCAGATAGCCACCCCATGCACCATGAAGCACATATACAGAGGGGAACTCTTGATCTTTTTCCTCGCTACCAGATGGCTTGACCACGGTGGCTTTGAGGGATTTCTTCATCGCTTGGCTATATACTTCTATGGTGTCAGTTTTTGCTTGGCTGATACCTCCGCTTAGCAATAGTATTAAAAATGTAAGTTTTAGTAGTTTCATAGGGTTTATAATGATTAGACGGGGGTAATTTAAGGATACCATACAAGAGACACAAGTAGTTTTTGTTTTTGGGAAGATTGTTATTTTAAACTGGTGTTTTTACTTTGAGAAGTGATTTGAGCTATTAGGAGCTTTTTAATATTTATAAGTATGAAGTTAAGATTTCTAATTTGCGTATTGATTGTATGGAGCATTGTCTTTGTAAGCTTCTTGACTTATATTTTTTTCCATTATGGAGAAAAATTTGGAACGTACTTAGCAGGATTGGGTGTTTGAAATGAGGTTATTTTTAGAAAGTGTTTTACCGATTTTAGTTATTTCTCCACTTATGATTTTTTTCATAAAAGACCGCTCTTGCATTAAAACTTTGATTTTGGCTTCAATTATTTTTGTAGTTTATCAAATAGTCCTTAAACTACCATTAGAGATCAGTGATTTGAGCCTTGTCAAAAGTAAATGGAATTGGTCAGGTAAGTTTTATTCGATTGTATTTGGGGTATTAGTGTATTTACTTTTACGAAGAAAAATTAAGCCCTTTGATTTCATTCGCTTAAAGCAAAATTATAAAATGTTAACAAAGACCATTTTATTGTCAACAGTTCCTTTAGGAATTGCAATGTTTTCTTATTTCGACACTTCAAAAGCTTTCGATTTTGAAACCCTTGTATTTCAATTAACAATGCCAGGGATTGATGAAGAACTCATGTTTAGAGCAATTTTATTGGGTCTTTTGCTTAAATCATTCAAGGATAAGTTTACAATCTTTAAAATCAATCTTGGAAATCCTAGTGTCTTGTTTGTTGCGCTTTTATTTGGCTTGGTTCATGGGATTCATGTGTCGAACAATTTGAAAGTTGGATTTGAGTTTGTTTCATTTTCAGGATCTTTCACCTTTGGATATATTTGGGGATGGGTTACCTTAATGAGCAGGAGTATATTACAAGCCGTAGTTTCTCATAATTTGACTAACTTTATTATGAGTTTATTAAGAATGGTCAATTAGTTAGCAACTGCTTGTTATCGTCAATTTTTAATGAAAATTTGATTAAACTATCATAGGAATGAAAAAGCATTTGAAACCACTTCTTTTGACTTTACTAATAGCTTATGCAGTTGGTGAAGGATTGAAATTGGTACTTGGAAGTGAAGCGGTTACTGGGGGACACTTAGTAGTGATGTCTGTGTCAGTTTACTTTTATTTAAGAAGGTATCCTTTTCCAAGTGCTAGAACTGTAAAAAATGAAAAATGGATCAATCAAAAAACAGAAGAATAAATGAGTTACTTAATGAAGTATTTGGAGGTTGCTTTTTGGATTTCAATGGGTATCATAGGTTTATGCCTTATCGCTTATATGTTTGGTTACTTGAGCGGAATGGTTGAATGTCAGTTGGACTGTATGTCTACCTTTTAAAATAAATCAAAACAGGTGCTAAGAAACAAATGCTTGGCACCTGTTTTCAAATGTGTTCCGACAGTACAGGAAAGTTTTTTGGAGTAATAAGCTATTTTTGAGCTTTGATAAAACAAATAAACCCTGTCAAAGAAAATGGAAAGCATAACCTTTAATGTCAAATCAATCTTTTTTATATTTTGCTTGGCTGTCTTGATGCTCAATTGTCAGCCACAATCTCAGAAATCAGAAGAACAAACATCAGGCGAGACTAGCGATAAGGAGATGAATGATAGTAACACACCACTTCATTTGCTACAGCCTGATTATCCTACCCCTTATGGTGCACCAGAAGCTTCTGAGGTGAAAATGGTGATAGATAGGGTGAGGGATTATTTGGACAAAGTGACGTTTGCAGAAATGCTGACTGAAGAAGGTGGAGATAAAATAAGTGATTATGATCAAGTAGATGAAAAATCTATATTGAAAAAAGGGGATTTTAGGCTTTTAAGCTATGAATGGGGAGTCACTTACGCTGCGATGCTACTGGCAGGTGAAGTGACCGGTGACGCTGCCTACACCGACTACACCAAGGATCGTGTGAAATTTTTAGCTGACTTGTATCCAAGATTTGAGAAAATGGGTGATGGTAAGCATGCCTTACATTCCATAGTAAAGCCAGGAGCTTTAGATGATTGTGGTGCCTTATGCGCTGCATTTATCAAGACAGAAGCGTCAGGACTTGATGCTGATGTAAATCCCATGGTCAACAATTTTATGGATTATATTCTCACCAAAGAATTCAGGTTGTCAGACGGGACTCTGGCAAGAAATAGACCTCTTAAAAATACACTTTGGCTAGATGACCTGTACATGAGTGTTCCTGCTATAGCCCAGATGGGTAAAAAGACTGGTGATCAAAAGTATTTTGATGAAGCTATAAAGCAAATCAGCTTATTTTCTAAACGGATGTTCAATGAGAAGAAGGGACTTTACATGCATGGCTGGGTTGAAGGTATGGAAGTCCACCCAGAATTTCATTGGGCAAGGGCTAATGGCTGGGCACTTTTGACTAAGGTAGAAGTACTGAAAGTTCTTCCAGAGCAGCATCCTGGTAGGAAAATGGTAATGGATCTTTTACATCAGCATATCAAAGGTTTAGCGGCACTACAGTCTGGCTCAGGTTTTTGGCATCAACTTTTGGACAAAAACGATTCATACTTGGAAACCTCTGCCACAGCGATCTATGCATACTGCATCGCAGCAGCAGTCAATGAAGGATGGATTGATGAATTGGCCTATGCACCAATGGCACTTTTGGCATGGAACGCTGTATCCACCATGGTCAATGAAGAAGGTCAAGTGGAAGGAACATGTGTAGGTACTGGAATGGCTTTCGATCCAGCATTCTATTACCACAGACCTGTAAACAAATATGCCGCTCATGGCTACGGACCTGTGATCGCAGCGGGTGCCGAGATCATCAGGATGCTCAATCAAAATGATTTTGAAATCAATGACAGTTCATTACAGCTATTGAAAAATTAGGGAGCTAATCTTTTGATGTGACTATGCTATAATCTACCATACTTCCTGTTCATATTTCATTTCTGATAAGTGTAATAATTACATTTAATTTATATCTTTGGTGTTGTAGAATCAAATAATAAACCTTAAGACATCAACATCATGAAGAGAATTACCTTTTCTCTATTGCTTGCAATAGGGATTTGCTGGGGAGTGTATGCCCAGCAGAAGATTAGTGCCTTTGAAGTAGACTTGAAAAGTAAGGGAGCAAGCATAGCCCCAGACATGTGGGGATTATTTTTTGAAGATATCAATTTTGCAGCTGACGGTGGTTTATATGCCGAAATGATCAAGAATTATTCTTTTGAATTTCCTTCTCCTTTTATGGGATGGCAGAGGATCCAAGAGCAAGGTGCTATGGGATACCATTATACTAAGCCACACTTGGATGAAAGTAAGAATAAGAAATTTCTTCAAATGCAGCGATTGAATGAAGAGGGCGTTTTCGGAATGTCCAATGCTGGATTTCGTGGAATGGCCGTGAAGGCCAATGCAAACTATAGGCTTACATTTCTGGCGAGAATTGCCAAAGGTGAAAACTTATCACTCAAAGCTCAGTTGGCAAAAGGGAGAAATATTTTGGCGGATGTAAATATCGAAGGGCTTACCAGGGATTGGCAAGAATACGAAGTGATGTTGACTGCGTCCGAAACAGCCGATCAAGTGAATTTTAGAATATTACTAGAAGGTGAGGGTGAGCTTGATATTGATATGATTTCACTTTTCCCTGAAGATACATGGAAAGGTCGAAAGCGTGGACTTCGAAAGGACATCGTGCAGCTCCTTGCAGACATGAATCCTGGCTTTTTAAGATTCCCAGGAGGCTGTATTGTCGAAGGTTTTGATTTAGAAAACCGATACCAGTGGAAAAATACCATAGGGGAGATGAAAGATCGAGGCACGATGATCAATCGCTGGAACATAGAGTTTGCCCATCGCAATGCACCAGATTATTTTCAATCATTCGGCTTAGGCTTTTTTGAGTACTTCCAATTGGCAGAGGATTTGGGTGCTGAGCCATTACCAATTTTGAGCTGTGGACTAGCTTGCCAGTATAATTCTGGTGAAATTGTACCCTTGGATATGCTTGATGAATATGTTCAAGACGCCTTGGACTTGATAGAGTTTGCCAATGGATCAGTAGAGACGGCTTGGGGTGCAAAGCGTGCAGCCATGGGGCATCCAGAACCGTTTGATTTGAAATACATCGGCGTTGGTAATGAAAACTGGGGGCCACAGTATATTGAAAGAGCGGATGTGTTTGAAAAGGCCATCAAATCTGCCTATCCAGATATGATTATCGTCTCTACTTCTGGCCCATCTCCAGATGGGCATGAGTTTGATTACTTATGGAAGGAATTGACCGCTAGAAAGGCGGAGTTGATAGATGAGCATTACTACAAGTCTCCAGAGTGGTTTTTGGAGAGTGCGAGAAGGTACGATAACTATGATAGGAATGGTCCAAAGGTGTTTGCTGGAGAATATGCGGCTCATTCTACCACTGAAAAAGATGCATTGAAAAAGAATAATTGGGAAGCGGCGCTTTCAGAGGCAGCTTTTATGACTGGTTTGGAAAGAAATGCAGATATCGTTCGATTGGCTTCCTACGCGCCGCTACTGGCACATGTAGATGGATGGCAATGGGCGCCAGATATGATATGGTTTGATAATTTAGGTGTTTATGCTACCCCGAATTACTATGTGCAAAAATTGTTTTCCACTAACCCTGGTACACATACCGCCAAGATTACAGCCAATGGGAATAGTGTAGCTGGTGAAGATGGAATGTACGCTTCCGCTACTATAGATGAGAAAGCTAAAGAAATTATCTTCAAAATAGTAAATACCAATGCGGAGATGCGAGCTTTTGATATCAAGCTTAGTGGGAATGTAAAAGGGAAAAATGCCACATGGATTGAATTACAATCAAACCAATTGGATGTGGCTCATTCATTGAAAGAGCCTAAGAAAATTGCTCCAGTAGAGAAATCAGTGGAGATTCAAAAAAGGGTAGTCAAAACAGAGCTTAAACCCTATTCTGTAAATGTCTTCAGGGTCAAGCTTTGATAAATAAAGGGTTAATGATTTAAGGCTTGGGTTAAACACCAAGCTTAAAGCTAAGCAGTCTAATTTGTTTTTCTTTGAATATAACTTTAACGAAAGCTATGTTCAACAATGCGATCTTATTAATAGGCATAACATTTTATGGATATGCGGAACTTTGCCAATAACATTACAAAATTCCGATTTATCTAACTTCCGATATAAATTGATATTGGATACTTATGGATATTGACTATTAACAACCTGTTGAGCCAATGAATTGAATTTGCTGGCAAAAAAGCGTATAATCAGATAACATTTGGAATAGTCGATAGATCAAATTGTGGTCTACAAGAAATTAAAAAATTCCCTGATTGAGAAATTTAGTTAGACTAAAATCTCGATTAGGGAGTTTTTATTTTACAACTTATCCCAGAGCAAGAGTTCAAGTTCGAGGTTGGTTCGCTCTTTTCCTTTGACAAGAAAAAGTGCTGTAAAGTAATCCACTTCCTCACCGATCATTTCAAAAAAGGTAGATTTGATCCAGTCTTCATTGGCAAACTTTTCAGTAGTAGCCTTGACACCAATATCATGATCTGAGAAAAAGACGAATTGCTCTGTACCATTTGGGCCTTTCATGCGAGACACCACTGCGTGTTCATATTGGGTACCATCTCCTATACTAAGGTTGATTAATGTGTCTTTTTCTGCTGCACTATTTTTATATGAGATGGTATATTGATTTATTTTGAACTTTGAGTTTTTATCATTGAAAAGGTCTAGGAAGATATTTTTGTTTTTCACTGGACCTATATAGATTGAGTTTACCTGAGAGATATCTTTGATGGAAGTCTGCGAAGTGAACCTGATATCAAAATCACTTTTATTTGCATGAAAAACCCTAGAAATATTTAGTGTGCCTGTAGCAGCTAAGCCAGTGACATAAGGGTAGTTAGCAGGGTATACAAAGTCTTTTTTATCAGGATTTTCTTCCAAGAAGGTATAATAGTCCTGTAAATTATTGATATTGTAATCTCTATTCCAACCATTTCGTCCGGTAACAGTGGTACCCATTACTCCAAAAAAATCACCCACAAATAAGGTCGTAGGCAATTTATTTGAAAAATAACTATGCCAAATGGGTGTTTTTTTGTTGTGATAAGAAAAGAAGCTAATACTAAAAATTAAGACCAAAGAGGCTGCTAGGAAAAAGTATCTTTTTTTTCTTCGTTTTTCAATGATAACCTTGGGGTCTTTGGCTCGCTCTATGAATTCTACATGGTATTGTCCTTTTTCGATTACGAGTTTTATGTTGTCATTTTTACCGTCGGAAGCATAGTATTTCTCTAATTTTTTTCTCAAATGATAAATATTCACCCGCATATGGGCAGCACTTTTTTCATCTGCATAGTCTTTTCCATAGAGTTCTACAGAGATGATATTCTCTTTCAAGTCCTTATTGGCCAATGACGCCTCTACCAGATACTTCAGAAGCATAGAAGTAGAAGGAGATTTAGAGAAAATCTTATTTGAAAGTACTTTCTGAAGAGCACTAAGTTGATCAGATTTATCCATTTTGGAAAATTTAGGGTTTGGTTAATCGAGAAGATAATCTTGCTTTACAGCGTTTGAGGGGTGTTTTTAACGGTTAAAGATACCGTTAAATCTCCGTTAAATTTAGATTTTTTGTTTTTAATTACAATAATTACTGGAAGGAAAGTCTGGTAAAAGTTTTAAAAGACATTCTTTATTCGGCATTCCTATAATTTGAAAGTATTAAATAAAAAAAGCCTATGAAAAACCAAAAAAAGAAATCACTAATTTCTTAATGGAATTTAGTTAAAACATTATTAACAAATAACCCAACCTAGAAAATGAAACAATGTTTACCATACAAGTTTATTATAACTTGTTTTTGTATTGTGCTTATATTACTTCAAGGGGAAGTAATAGCTCAAGACAATCAGATTACAGTAAAAGGAGTAGTCAGAGACCGAACAGGTGAGACTATAGTAGGAGCCAACGTGATATTAGAGGGCACTACCATTGGGGTGGTAACAAACCTCGACGGTGAGTTTGAGATCTCAGCACCTAGTAATGGAGTACTTTTAATAAGTTTTGTTGGCTACGAAACATCTAAAATTGCTATTCAGGGAAGACCTAACATCAATGTTGAGTTGAAGGATTCAGAGTCTACTTTGGATGAGGCGGTTGTAGTAGGTTTTGGAATGCAGAAAAAGGCCAGCTTGGTAAGTTCGATTACTACCATAAGACCAGAAGAGTTAAAAGGTCCAACAAGCAACCTGACCAATATGATAGCTGGTAGGGTATCTGGAATGATTGCTTTTCAGCGCAGCGGAGAGCCAGGATTAGATAATTCACAATTTTTTATTAGAGGTCTGGGATCCTTTGGCTCTGGCCAAGTTAGTCCTTTGATTTTGATAGATGGAGTCGAGTCAAGTGTTACAGACATGGCGAGATTGCAGCCAGATGATATTGAGGCGTTTTCTGTACTGAAAGATGCTACAGCTTCTGCTGTGTATGGTGCAAGGGGTGCAAACGGAGTGGTTTTGATCAATACAAAATCTGGATTTTCTGGTGAGACAAAATTTTCTTTTAGAGCAGAAAACCGTGTCTCTACCAATACCAGAAATTTTAATTTTGCAGACAATATCACTTACATGAATTTGGCCAATGAAGCTTCATTGACAAGAGAAAGGACGGCGGTTTTGCCTTATTCTCAGACCAAAATTTTCAATACGGCTCAAGGGAATGACCCATATTTGTATCCTTCGAATAATTGGATTGAACAGTTGATTAAGCCTTTCACAATCAATCAAGGCTATAACATGAGTGCGCAAGGTGGGGGTGAAAAAGCGAAATACTACATTGCGGGTACTTATAACATTGATAATGGGGTGCTTAATGTAGATCCTATCAATAATTTCAATAGTAATATTAAATTGAGGAATTACTCTATAAGGTCAAATATCAATGTCAATCTTACCAATAGTACGGAAGCTATCATAAGAATGTACGGTCAGTTTGATGACTTCAATGGGCCAGTTGGAGGAGGTGCAGCTACCTTCAACAGAGCAATTTGGTCTAATCCTGTGATGTTTCCAGCAGTTTATCCTTCGGAATTCTTACCTTTTATTGAACATCCCTTATTTGGAGGTGCCATTACAGGTTATGGAAGCACTACTTTGCTAATGAATCCTTATGCGGAGATGGTGAGAGGATATCAGCAATATAAAACTTCTATGATTCAGCCTCAAGTTGAGATCAAACAAAACCTTGATATAATCACCCAAGGGTTGAGTTTTAGGACAATGGGTTTTTTAAAACGATATGCCAGAGTAGACGTAACAAGGCAATATAATCCATTCTTTTACAGCTCAAGACTTGACCCAGCTACAGGAAGAATCAACCTTTCTGTGCTGAATGACGGAAGTGCTACTTCGGTGGGTACTCCCGGTACAGAATATTTGGATTATTCTCCAGGTGATAGAGCGGTCAATTCTAGAACGTACATGGAATCTGCGATTAATTACAACAGGACTTTTAATGAAAAACATGCAGTTTCTGGAATGTTGATTACCATATTCAATAGTTTTGAAGATGGCAATGCCATGACGGTGCAGTCTTCATTGCCTCAAAGAAATACTGGAGTGTCAGGTAGATTTACTTATGGATATGACGACAAGTACCTGGCGGAATTTAACTTTGGTTACAATGGTTCAGAGCGATTTGCTCAGAGTTACAGGTTTGGATTTTTTCCATCGATGGGCTTTGCCTACAGGATTTCTAATGAATCATTCTTTGAGGGTTTGAAATCAGTAGTAGATGAGATGAAGATCAGGGGAACAATGGGATGGGTAGGAAATGATGCTATTGGACTATTGAATGATAGATTTTTTTACTTGTCAGAAGTTAACATGAATAATGGAACATATGGAGCGACTTTCGGGGATGAGTTTGGATATTCTAGACCAGGTATCTCTGTTTCAAGATATGATAATCCTTTTGTAACATGGGAACGTTCCAGACAAATCAATTTGGGCTTGGATTTTACCTTATTCAACGCCTTTGATGTAATTGTGGATGCTTTTCAGCAGAATCGCTATGATATTTTACAACCAAGATCTGAGATAGGACCTACTATGGGTTTGATGGCAACACCGTTTGCCAATACTGGAGAAGTGATGAGTAGAGGGGTAGATTTGACCTTGTCATATAACAAATCAGTTGGGAGACATTCCTGGATCAACTTCAGAGGGAACTTCACTTATGCAACAAGCAAAATCTTGAAATTCGATGAGGTAAATTATCCTGATGATGTATCTTACTTATCCAGAGTTGGTCACCCAGTAGGGCAGACGTTTGGATACATTGCAGAGCGATATTTTGTAGATGATGCAGAGGTAGCTAATTCACCAGCACAATTTGGGACATACATGGGAGGTGATATCAAGTATTACGACACCAACGGTGATGGCGTCATCTCTCCATTAGACATGGTACCAATCGGACATCCTACTACACCAGAGATTATCTATGGTTTTGGTGGTACTTATGGGTACAGGAGATGGGATATTAGCTTGTTTTTCCAAGGTTCTGCACGATCATCTTTCTTTATCAACCCACAGAATATTTCTCCTTTTGTGATCAATGGAGGAGCGCAGAATGGATTATTGAGTGTAATCGCAGATAGTCATTGGTCTGAGGAGAATCGTGATCTTTATGCTTTTTGGCCAAGAATGAGCAGTTACTTTGTCGAAAATAATAACCAAACGAGTACCTGGTGGATGAGGAATGGAGCATTTCTTAGGTTGAAGAATGTAGAAGTAGGCTACAATGCACCTACTCAGTTTGCTGAGAAGTTGAAACTTAGAAGCCTTAGGGTATATGGCAGTGGGTCTAATTTGGCAGTTTGGAGCAATTTCAAAATGTGGGATCCTGAGATGGGTGGGTCAGGATTGGGATATCCAGTTCAGTCGGTATATAACCTAGGTGTACTTTTGGATTTTTAAATAAACAGCAATGACAAGAATTAGAAAAATCAAAAATATAATTATACTAAGCATTACCATGTTTGTCTTGTTTGGTATACAGTCTTGTGAGAGTTTTCTGGATGTAGTTCCAGATAATGTCGCAACTATAGAAAATGCATTTAAGTTGAGGAATGAAGCAGAGAAATATTTGTTCACGCTTTACTCCTTCATGCCCAGGAATGGCAATACAGAACACAACATTGGGCTACTGGCAGGAGATGAACTTTGGATTCCTTACGAAAAAAGTATCACAAGTTATGCTTTTGAGATAGCTCGTGGCAATCAGAGAAGAGCGAACCCTTTTATGGATGTGTGGAGTGGCAGACTTCAAGGTGGCGGTCCACAACCTAGTGGAAGCGCATATGGTCATTATCGATTGTTTACAGGGATTCGACACTGCAATATATTCTTGGAAAATCTTCAAAGAAGTGGTTCTGTTCCGGATCTAGGAGAAATAGAGAGAAGGAGATGGATTGGTGAAGCGGAGTTTTTGAAAGCTTATTATCATTATTACTTGCTTAGGATGTACGGGCCTATTCCGATCATCGATACAAATGTGCCTATAGATGCACCAGAGGATGAAGTGAATGTCAAAAGACGCTCAGTGGATGATGTTGTGAATTACATTGCTGATCTTTTAGAAGAAGCAGCGGATAAGCTACCGATGACTATCACAGATAGAACTACAGAAATGGGGCGGTTAACTAGACCTGCGGCCATGGCACTAAGAGCTAAACTCTTAGTGATGGCAGCTAGCCCACTATTCAATGGGAACAGTGATTATGCGACGCTGACTAATAAAGATGGTGAGCAGCTCTTCAATACAAGTTTTGAGATGTCTAAATGGGAAAGGGCTTTGGCTGCTACTACAGTAGCTGTAGCAGATGCTGAAGCGGCGGGTCATTTTTTGTACCAGTTTGGTCAGACCAATTTCAACCTAACCGACACGACGATTACTGAGCTAAGTATAAGACAAGCTGTCACAGAGCGGTATAATCCTGAGCATGTTTGGGCAAATCCAGTAAGTGTAGCTGTCAACTTACAAAGGGATGCAATGGCACCTCTTATGGCAGGGCACGATCATAACCATGCGCGCAAAATTCTATCAGCTCCGATTAAAATTGCTAGACAGTTTTATACCAAAAACGGTGTGCCAATCAATGAGGATAGGACTTTAGACTTTTCTGCTATTGATGCCTTGAGAACTGCCACTAGAGAAGAAAGGTTTTATATTGAGGAAGGTTTTAGAACAGCCAGAATCAATTTTGATAGAGAGCCAAGGTTCTATGCATCCTTAGGATTTGATGGAGCAAAGTGGTATAAATATGATAGCCCTACTCAATCAGATGAAGGCACCTATGTGCTTCGGGCCAAGTATCCTGACTATGCTGGAAGTAGCCATGCTTTTCATACCAATGAAACAGGCTACTATATCAAAAAGTTGGTTGATTGGAATCAAGCAATGACAACTTCATCAGCTACTTATAGAGGATATGCTTGGCCTGAAATAAGGATGTCAGATTTGTACTTATTACATGCAGAGGCGATGAATGAAGTAGAGGGATCTAATCCAACAGTCATTGAATATATAGATAGAGTTCGTGCAAGAGCGGGATTAGAAGGTGTAGTATATTCTTGGCAGAACTTTTCGAACAACCCTAACAAATATTCTTCAAAAGATGGACTTCGTGATATCATCCATCAAGAAAGAATGATTGAATTAGCGTTTGAAGGTCAAAGGTTTTGGGATTTAAGAAGATGGAAAAAGGCCAATTCGTTTTTGAATCAACCTATTACGGGTTGGAATGTAAGAGGAGAAAATGAAGCTTCGTATTACCAAATAGTAACGTTGTTTTCACAAAGATTTGTAGCCCCTCGAGATTACTTTTGGCCTATCGGGGAATCAGCTATTATTCAAAACCCAAACTTGGTGCAGAACCTTGGTTGGTAACATTAACCCAAAATTAAAAATCATGAAAAATATAAATTTAAAGCACTTTATATGGATCAGCTTGAGTTTGCTAGCAATCTGGTCATGTGCAGAGGAAGACGGAAGGGAGCCTTTCTCAAAAAACTTAACGCCTCCAGGACAAATTAGTGAGTATTCTGTTGAAAATTTGCCAGGAAGGGCTAAGATAACCTATTCACTACCTTCCGATAAAGATTTATTGTATATCAAAGCTCAATACACGCTTGGAAATGGAAGGAAAATGGAGGTAAAATCATCATACTTCAATAATAGTTTGGTAGTAGAAGGTTTTGCAGATACACTTTCTCATGAAATCAAACTATACAGTGTAAATAGAAGCGAGGTAGCATCAGAACCAGTTTCCGTAATGATAAAACCTTTGGAAGCACCTCTCTGGGAAGTATATAGAAGCTTAGAAGTAAATACTGCTTTCGGTGGAATTAGGATCAATGCCTTAAACCCTTTCCGTGAAGATATTGCGATATTGGTAATGGAGAAGAATGAGTATGGAGATTGGGAAATTGACCCAAATAGTGTCTATACTTCCACTGATTCGATCGACTATGCCATCAGAGGAATGGACACCACTATGCATGAGTTTGCTTTTACAATAAGAGATCGTTGGTTGAATTATACTGATACAGTATTTCAAGATATCAGTCCACTTTTTGAAATGCCACTACCCAAAGCAAACTACAGAGGATTTCCTCTTCCAGGAGATGCACCTGGTCATCCGTCAACTTCACATGCAGGAATGTGGGATGGGAATATTATCGACTGGCCATCTATTTACATGACTCAAGCTGTACATCAAGGGCCTCATACGATTACTTTTGATGTTGGTGTATTGGCCAAAATGAGCCGAATTGTCATATGGGATTACCCTGAATACTTTAATGGAAGAACATACTATTATTTACACTGTCTGAAGGAATTTGAAATCTACGGCACGGATAATCCTAACCCTAACGGCAGTATGGACGGATGGGAGCTTCTAGGAAGATATAATGCTACAAAGCCTTCAGGCCTTCCTCATGGTCAGCAAACAGATGAGGACTTCAGAGTAGCAAATGAAGGGTTTAGTTGGGAATTTGATATCAATGCTCCAAAAGTCAGATATCTGAGAATTCGATCTACTAGAAACTGGGGTGGAAGTACAAACATGGCCATTTCTGAAATTCAAGTTTATGGAGACCCAAGGTAATCTAAGTTCACTCAAATTAAACATTAGAAAAAATGAAAAAGCATTTTAATATATATGTGTTGTTGTGCGGGCTACTAACCTTCACATGGATGTCTTGCTCTGAAATGGACTCGTATTTGAGGTTTGTTGAAGATGGGGAGAAGCTTTATACTGGAAAAGTAGATTCTTTGCAGGCTTTTGGCGGAAAAAATAGAATTCTGATCAAAGGGTTATTTATGTCAGACCCAAAGGTTACAGATTGCGTGATATCTTGGAATGCAGGTCAAAATTACATACAAATACCTGTCAATAGAACACAAGGAGTGGATACATTAAGCTATTTAATAGAGGGGCTTGAAGAAAATAACTATAATTTCGAGGTGATTACTTTGGACAAAGATGGTAATAAATCCATCAGTTCATTTATTTCTGGAACTGTGTATGGTGATAGATATAAAGAATCTTTAAATAATCGACCGATCAATATTGCAGAACTATACGCCGGAGATCTCAATACAACGATCGAATTTGGTCGAGTAGACTTGACCAGTGGGATATATGGAATAGAGTTGAAATATATGGATACTGATGGTGTTATCAATGAAGAGTTTCTCTCTATTGATGATCAGGATTTGGTCTTACCCAATTACATGATAGGAGAGCCTTTTGAATATCGTTCTATTTTCATACCAGAACCAAATGCTATTGATACCTTTTATACTGAGTTTTCAGCTGTTGTACCTAGTATAGTTTATTTGAAAAATTTCCGAGTTCCTTTTCGACAAGTTCAAAGACAGGGTAGATGGGGAATACTTGAAAGCTGGATAACCAATGATGCAGTGAGAATTCATGCAGGCGGAAATGGTGGCTGGGACGAATGGAACTCAAATATCTTCAATGTGGAATCTGGTTGGGGAGCACCTGCTGTAACCAATGGCAAAATTTATCAAGTAGTTAACCTTTCCCCTGGCACTTACACTTTCAAAGCTAATCCTCGTACAGTTGAAAATGGCACTGTTCCAGATACTTCTATGGAAGGTAGAGGAGATCAATCTTATTTGGTAGTAGGTGAAGGAGATACATTACCAGATGTAGTTGATATTGAGACTTCGCCAGCTACATTAGGATACCTCAGGGTATTGCGAAGTATTCATCCAAGTAATTTTGAAGTCGAGTTTACCATTACTGAAAGTAAACAAGTGGCCATTGGATTTGCAACCACTCAAGCTGGAGGTCAAGTAGGAAGCCAATTCCCAGGTTCGGCAAATGGTAGGCATTTCAACATCATTTCGTTTGATTTTTTCAGACATAATGATTAACAATCACATAATAATTTATCGAAACTAATAATTGGGTTAATAGCAAAGTTGCAATTACCAGATTCATCTGGTAATTGCATTTTCTCAATAACCTTCGATCAATAATTCCCAATTAAAATAATGTCATTTCGTTTATCTAAAAATTTCAAAAACTACTATGCTTTGGTAGGAGTTTGGGTGATAATTTCATCAAATTTCCCCTTACTTTATGCGCAAAGTTTGACACCCAGTATTTTGAATCTCAACGGGGACTTTGAACTAATTTGGTCAGATGAATTTGACTCAGGAGAAGCTCCAAATTCAAATTTTTGGTCTTTCGAGCAGGGATTTGTAAGAAACAACGAACTTCAATATTACCAAAAAGAAAATGCCTTTGTCAAAAATGGATTATTGATCATCGAAGGAAGAAGAGAGCGTGTTGTCAATAGCAATTTCGAATCTAATAGTAAAGATTGGAGGAAAAATCAAAGTGAAGCGGCTTACTCATCTTCAAGCATAAATACTAAAGGTAAAATGGAGTTTCAGTATGGCATCCTAGAAGTCAGGGCTAAAATCGATACATCCCTAGGTATGTGGCCAGCCATATGGACGCTAGGAGTAGAGAAACAATGGCCAGCAAATGGTGAAATCGATATCCTGGAATTCTACAGGCGAAATGGTCAAGCTTATATTTTGGCCAATGCAGCATGGAAAGGTGAACAGCAATCGGTGATGTGGGACGAATCAAAAATTGAAATTGAAACTTTCATTAATGAGGATGAGCATTGGCCTTCAAAATTTCATACTTGGACAATGGATTGGGATGAAAAAAGAATATTATTGTACTTGGACGGACTGCTATTAAACCAAATCGATTTGTCAAAGACGATAAATCCTGAAGGATTCAACCCATTTCATCAACCACATTATCTACTATTGAATTTAGCGATAGGCTCCAATGGTGGTAACCCCAAAGACACAGTTTTTCCAAAGCAATATATCGTAGACTATGTCAGGGTTTTTCAAAAAAAATAATACCTCAATGTACATTACTAAATATCACAATGTTTCTATTATAGTGCTGTGTTTGGTATTTCTCCAAACTTCACTAGCCCAAACCACCACCGAAAGATCCTTATTTATAGATCAATTGACTAAAATAGCTGATCCTGTCTTGGTGAATTTGAGCCAAGATAGGTTGAAAGCTACCATGCCCATAGAGGTTGCGCCAAATGCTTATGGAGATAGGGATAAGGTGACTTATTTGGAGGCATTTGGAAGACTGGTAGCTGGTATGGCTCCTTGGCTGGAATTGGGACCAGATGAAACTATTGAAGGGAAGCTAAGAGAGAAGTATATATTGATGATTCATCAATCGCTGAAACATGCTACTGACCCTAAGGCCAAGGACTTTATGAACTTTACAGATCACGGTCAGCCTCTGGTTGATGCGGCTTTTTTGGCTCAGGGTTTATTGAGAGCACCTTCTCAGCTCTGGGAAAGACTAGATGAGGTCACCAAGCGTCAGACGATTGATGCGCTTCGCGCTACCCGTAAGATCAGTCCATATTACAGCAACTGGCTATTGTTTACAGGTATGATAGAAGCAGCTCTGCTGAAGTTTGATGGAGATGGAGATATGGTTAGGATAGCCTATGCCCTGAATAAGCACAAAGAGTGGTACTTAGGTGATGGTATATATGGAGATGGCCCTGATTTTCATTTTGACTATTACAATAGCTTTGTGATTCAACCTATGCTCTTAGACATCAGCAAGACGCTGTTAGAGACTGGGAAGGGGAACAAGTCAGACTATGATCTTTTTCTAAAAAGAGCCCAAAGATATGCAGCTATCCAAGAGAGACTGATTTCTCCTGAGGGGACTTACCCTGTGATAGGAAGATCTATGGCGTACAGGTTTGGTGCTTTTCAAGCACTCTCTCAAGTGGCACTTTGGGAAAAATTGCCTGAAGGAGTATCACCAGCACAGGTTCGAGGAGCAATATTGGCCATAGTAAATAAGCATTTTCAATCCGAAACCATGTTTGATCCAAACGGCTGGTTGAAGTTAGGCTTCAATGGCGCCCAGCCAGAGATTGCCGAACCATACATTTCTACTGGTAGCTTGTATTTATGCGCTCAAGTATTTTTGGTACTTGGGTTGCCAGAGCAGTCAAGCTTCTGGGCTGATCCTGCGGAGCCTTGGACACAACAAAAAATATGGGGAGGTCAAAAGGTGAAAATTGATAAAGCTATTTAAGATGAAATGTATCAACGCATTTGTTTGCCTCATCTTCTGGATTTCCTTTCAATGTGTCAATTGCATGGCTCAAGATTACCAAAATGATCAGATCAAAATCTCTACAATAGGAGAAGGATGGGCAGGGAACTCCATCAATACGGTAATCTTCAGAAGGAACGCCCTAGATAGTAAAGATGGGTTGCAATTCGCTGCTTATTATGATCCTGATGGGAAGGTTGTACTTGCTAAAAGAAAACTTGATGAAGAAGTTTGGCAAACGGAAACCACAGCATTTACTGGAAATGTCAAAGATGCTCATAATGCTATTAGTATTGTATTGGATGGAGACGGGTTCCTACACATGTCTTGGGATCATCATGATAATCAACTTCACTATGCAAAGAGTGTTGAGCCTTACAGCTTAATAATGGGAGATATGGAATCATTGACTGGTAGTGAGGAAAGCCATGTCACTTACCCGGAGTTTTACCGACTTCCTGATGGAGACTTGATCATGATGTATCGATCAGGCGGATCTGGAAGAGGCAATCTAGTTATCAATCATTATGATTTGTATGCTCAATCGTGGAGACAAATACATAGAAACTTGATAGATGGAGAAGGTGAAAGAAGTGCATATTGGCAAGCTTGTATAGATGATGAAGGATTTATTCACCTCAGTTGGGTCTGGAGAGAATCTTGGGATGTAGAGACCAATCACGACATGGCCTATGCCATTTCGAAAGATAAAGGACATACTTGGGAAAACCATTTGGGTGAAAAATATGCCTTACCTATCAAGCAAAACACAGCAACTTATGCTTGGAGGATTCCACAAAACAGTAACTTGATCAATCAAACAGCTATTACAACCGATAAAAAGGGTAACCCCTATATAGCAACATACTGGACGGATAGCGCTGAAAATCAGGTGACACAGCTTCAGGTGATCTATCAAAAGGGAAAGGCATGGAAGAAAGTGAGCCCTAACCATAGGAGTCAATTTTTTGACCTGGCAGGAGGTGGCACCAAAAGAATTCCTATCTCCCGTCCACAGCTTCTAGTGGACCATAAAGGAGTAATGTACTTGATCTATCGAGATGAAGAGTTTGGAGGAAAGGTCTTACTAGTCCATGGAAAATCAAAAAGATGGAAAATGACAGCGCTCAGTTCAGAGGACGTTGGTCAATGGGAGCCAACGCTAGACATTTCCAGATGGAAAGATGAAAAGGAACTTCATCTTTTTGTACAAAAAGTCACTCAGATTGATGGTGAAGGCCTTGCTGACCATAAATCTTCTCCTGTAACCGTACTACAGATAAAACATTTAAATCAAATCAAATCAAACTAACTTACCAAAATGAAAAGGCTTTTGACATACCTAGTGATCGGAACGGGTATTTATTTTGCAGCTTGTACAGCACAAAGTAAAACAGAGGTTCAAGATGACGGATTAGCGACATTAGAAACAGTAATTCAGCAGGCTTCGGATCAATACAAATATTTGAAAGACAGACTTCCAGACCAGAGGTTTCCAAAAACTTACCATGCAAATAGCGATAAGTTAGAAACATCGGGCTCTGGCTGGTGGTGTAGTGGGTTCTATCCTGGATCTCTTCTGTACATGTATGAGCAGAATCAAGACAAAGAGTTGTTGGAAGAGGCGGAGAGGATCTTGTCTATTTTGGAAAAGGAAAAGCACAATACGACAACGCATGATCTTGGATTTATGATGTTTTGCAGCTTTGGAAATGCCCTTGAAATTGCTCCAAAGGAAGCGTATAAAGCTATTTTGATTCAAAGTGCAGAGTCCTTGAGTTCAAGATTTGATGAAAATGTTGGATTGATCAAGTCTTGGGATTCCAAAGAAGGAGATTACCTCGTGATCATCGATAATATGATGAATCTAGAGCTTTTGTTTTGGGCTTCTGAGGAGACTGGTGACCCAAAGTACAAAGAGATTGCTATCACACATGCAGACAACACGATTAAGCATCATTTTAGAGAAGATAATAGCAGCTATCATGTCGTGAATTATAATCCAACAACAGGAGAAGTTACCAAAAAGCACACAGCACAGGGATATTCTGACGATTCAGCATGGGCTAGAGGTCAAGCATGGGGTCTATATGGATATACGGTAATGTACAGGTTTACCAAAGATCAAAAATACCTAGATCAAGCTGTCAAAATTGCCAATTTCATGTTAGATCATCCGAATTTGCCTGCTGATAAAATTCCATATTGGGATTTTGATGCACCTAATATCCCCGATGCCTTAAGGGATTCTTCTGCTGGAGCTATTGCAGCGGCAGCATTACTCGAGCTGACTACATATGTAGACCAACCTGATTCTAAGAGGTATTTTGATGATGCAGAAAAGATGATATTCTCTTTGGCATCCGCTCCTTACTTAGCAGAACCAAATTCCAATGGTGGATTCATACTAAAACATGGAGTAGGCCACATCCCAGAAAATACAGAAGTAGATACACCACTTACTTATGGAGACTACTATTTCTTAGAAGCTATCAAGCGTTACAAAAACCAACTTAACTAATACTAATGAAAATTCTCAAACCTATTCTATCTCTCTATTTTCTTGCATTTGCAGTATTATTCAATTCGTGCGCTGAAAAAATTCAACCCGAAGCGTACCTTTTTGCCTATTTTATTGGAAATGGTCCAGGTCAAGAAGCAGTACACTATGCGATCAGTGATGATGGATTTACCTATCGAGCCTTGAACAACTACTTGCCAGTAATAGACAATGATGTAATCAGTAAACAAGGTGGAGTAAGAGATCCACACATTTTAAGATCAGATGATGGCAAATCATTCTACATGGTATTGACAGACCTCTATGTTCCAAATGACGGCTGGACTAATGAAAGCATGATCCTTCTCAAGTCCGATGACTTGGTAAATTGGACGCATAGCAATATTCATATCCCAACTGTTTTCCCTGAGAACTTCAAGGATGTAAGAAGGGTATGGGCACCACAAACTATTTATGATGCCAAAGCCGGCAAGTATATGGTTTACTGGTCCATGCAGTTTGATGGAGAAGCAGATATCATCTATTATGCCTATGCCAACAAGGATTTTACGGCTTTGGAATCAGAGCCGAAGCAGCTTTTCTATCATCCAGAAGGAAAATCTTGTATAGATGGTGATATCATCTTTCATGAAGGGAAGTATCACTTGTTCTTCAAGACAGAAGGACACGGAAATGGACTCAAGAAGGCTGTATCTGACAAGCTTACAGAGGGATATGAAATGAAAGATGAATACCTTCAGCAGACCAAGGAGGCAGTTGAAGGGTCTGGGATTTTCAAGTTGAATGATTCTGAAAAGTATATTCTCATGTATGATGTGTATATGAAAGGCTCATATCAGTTTACTGAAAGTACAGATTTAGAAAGTTTCACAGTGATTGATGAACAGATTAGCATGGATTTTCATCCACGACATGGCTCAGTGCTACCGATCACACTTGAAGAAAAGGAAAGGCTTTTGGCTAAGTATGGATATGCAGATGAAGCTGCAAATGGAAATCCTGTTTTGAAAGGGTACTATGCTGATCCAGAGATTATCTATTCTGAAAAAGAGCAAAAATACTTTCTATACCCAACCAGTGACGGATATGATGGCTGGTCTGGGACTTATTTCAAGACTTTTTCTTCAGAAAACCTTCGAGATTGGAAAGAAGAAGCTGTGATTCTTGATTTGAAGAAGGACGTTTCGTGGAGTGATATGCATGCATGGGCTCCTACCATGCTAGAAGTCAAGCGTGGGGATGATTATGAATATTTCTACTACTTCACCGCTAGTCAGAAAATTGGTGTGGCTACATCAAACAGTCCTTCTGGACCTTTTTTGGATATGGGTAAGCCACTTGTAGATTCAAAGCCAGAAGGCGTAAGAGGTGGGCAGGAGATAGATCCAGACATTTTCGAAGATCCTCAATCTGGAAAAACTTTCCTTTATTGGGGGAATGGATACTTAGCCGCAGTTCCTTTGAATGATGACTTAATGAGTTATGACAAAAAGCAAGTTAAAGTAATGACTCCTGATGAATCATTCAGAGAGGGAGTGGAGGTTTTTTTCAGAAAGGGTAAGTACTACTTCCTATGGTCTGAGGATGATACAAGGTCAGAAAATTATCGTGTGAGGTATGCGATATCTGATAGTCCACTAGGTCCATTGGAAATCCCAGAAAACAACTTGATTCTAAAAAAGAACCCAAAATTGGGGATTTATGGTACTGGGCACAATTCCGTGATCAATGTACATGGAACTGACGATTGGATGATAGTCTACCACAGATTCAACAGACCAAAAGGGATCAATATGGGTGGTGCAGCTGGATTCCATAGAGAGGTTTGCATAGACAAAATGGAGTTTGATGAAGCTGGATACATCAAAGTGATTGAACCTACTCTTGAGGGGGTGGTTTTAGAATAGTCTGAGTATGAGAACCAAGTATCCCTGTGGTGTTTAGAATCAAATCACAGGGAGCTTTTATCCCTCTGAATGGATTTTAGGAAGTTTTAAATGCCCGACATGATTAAGTTATTCATAACCATATTTCAAAATTATGTGAGATGAAAAATACCCAAAAATTAGCTGTAATTTGTATTTTACTTTTTATGTCCATTAATAAAGGATTTGCTCAAGACCTGAAAAAGGAATTTTACCCAGGCCAATCGTGGACGGATACCAATGGAAACGTTATCAATGCTCATGGAGGTGGTATTCTTTATGAGAATGAAACGTACTACTGGTTTGGTGAAAGTAGAGCGGAGAGAGCTTCTCTTGGTGTAGCTGTCTATTCTTCAAAGGATTTGTCAATTTTCGATTGAAACCTAACCCTATTTAATGTAATAGAACTATTTGACCACCTTTATTGACCAATTTGTCACCTCTGCTTGAAGTGGTGCTTTGTAATTTAGTGGTTAGAATATCACTCCTTTCATGATATATATGAGAAGGCAGTGTCAGTATGTAGTCATAAACCTAAAATAAACATGAAACACGTATTCGCAATGTCACTTTTGCTGATCTGCAATTTGGTATTTGCCCAAAATCAAAATAATGAATGGGAAGATCCTACTATCTTAGATAGAGGAAAAGAAGCTGGTAGGGCGTTTTTCATTCAGTATGATTCAGAACAGAAGGCATTAAAAAATGATTTGGCTTTCAACTCTTACTATAAGAGCTTGAATGGTCAGTGGAAATTCAACCTGGTGAGAACCCCAGATCAAAGGCCACAACAATTTCACGAAGTCAATTTCAATGATAAAGATTGGGATTTGATTTCAGTGCCTTCCAATTGGGAAATGGAGGGCCATGATATTCCGATCTACACCAATGTATCTTACCCGTTTCCTGCTCGACCTCCTTTTGTAGATAATAACTACAATCCTGTGGGAAGTTATCGAAGAACTTTTGACCTACCTGCTGGCTGGGATGATAAGCGCATTGTCTTGCACTTCGGTTCGATTTCAGGTTATGCAAGGGTATTTTTGAATGGTAAAGAGGTGGGGATGACTAAGGCATCCAAAACACCCGCTGAGTTTGATGTCACAGAACACTTAAATAGGTCAGGCAATGTTTTGGCAGTGCAAGTATTCAGATGGCATGATGGCAGCTACTTGGAGGATCAAGATTTTTGGAGGTTGAGTGGATTGGAGCGAGATGTTTTTCTCCAAGCCACTCCAAAACTTTCCATTGCTGATTTTACAATACAAGCTGGATTGGACTCAAATTACAAAACAGGTCAACTTAATGCCAATATAGAGCTTAAAAGCGCAGCTGGAAATGAAGTTAAGACTGCAAGTGTATCATTTATCTTGTTAGACGCAAATGGGAAAGAGGTTTTCTCTCAAAAGAAAAATGTTTCAAATTTTGACAACAGTGTAAAGTTTGAAAGCAAAATTAACAATGTTCAAAAATGGTCTGCTGAATCACCTTATTTATACACATACCTCATCAAGTTGGAGGATAATCAAGGTAAATTGCTCACAGCAGTGAGTAAAAGAACAGGATTTAGAACTATAGAAATCAAGAATGCGCAGCTAATGGTCAATGGCATGCCTGTATTGGTCAAAGGGGTCAATAGACATGAGCACCATGAGACAAAAGGTCACGTTCCTGATCGAGATATCATGATCAAGGATATTCAATTGATGAAGCAGTTCAATATGAATGCAGTGAGAATGAGTCACTACCCTCATGACCCAGCTTGGTATGAGCTATGTGATGAGTATGGGCTATATGTGGTGGATGAAGCTAATATTGAGACGCATGGTATGGGAGCAGAGCTGCAAGGCTGGTTCAATAAAGATAGACATCCAGCATACAGAGAGGAGTGGAAAGCAGCGCACATGGACAGGGTACAGCGAATGTTTGCTAGAGATAAAAATAGTACCTCTGTGATCATTTGGTCCATGGGTAATGAATCTGGTAATGGTCCTGTGTTTTATGATGCTTATGATTGGCTGAAAGCCAACGACAAAACCAGACCTGTGCAGTTCGAACAGGCTGGTGAAAATAGTAATACAGACATAGTTGCTCCTATGTATCCTTCCATAGAGTATATGCAGCGATATGCAGATGACAAGACCCAGAAGAGACCTTTTATCATGTGTGAGTATGCGCATGCTATGGGTAATAGTGTGGGGAATTTCCAGAAATATTGGGACATTATCTTGGGAAGCAAGCATATGCAAGGTGGCTTTATCTGGGATTGGGTAGACCAAGGACTCTTGACTTATGATGAAAATGGTAGACCATACTGGGCCTATGGAGGTGATTTGGGTGGTTTTCATTTTCAGAATGATGAAAATTTCAATGCCAATGGTCTGGTGTCAGCTGATAGAACCCCACACCCCTCACTTTATGAAGTGAAAAAAGTATATCAAAATATACATTTTAAGCTTAACACTGATGGAACCATTCAGGTAAAAAACTATTTTGATTTCACAGATTTGAATCAGTTTGCATTCTCATGGGAATTGTTCAAGAATGGTGAGTCAATCCAATCAGATGATTTTGAGGTACAACTAGCGCCACATGGCGAAAAGAAAGTAAGTGTCAAGCTTCCTAAAATGGGAGATGATGCAGAATACCTTTTGAATGTATATGCTAAAGTAAAAAAGGCAACAGCGGTACTGCCTGCTGGTCATGAAATTGCTTCTGAACAATTTAGCGTTGGCCAAAAGACTTTCTTTGAAATCGAAAGGTCTCTTTCAAAAAGTCTTAGCCATGAAGAAAAAGAAGGCATTCTTCATTTTCAAACAGGAGAGATCATTGGGGAATTTGATCTCAAAAGAGGTGGTTTTAGAAAGTACACACTCAAAGAAGGAGAGCCAGGTATCATAAGAAGTTTTCCAGAACCGTACTTTTGGAGAGCTCCTACTGACAATGACTTTGGAAATCATATGCCTAGCAGACTTGGCGTGTGGAAAACAGCCCATTTGGGGAAAAAACACCTGGGTTCAAAAGTTGATAGCAATCACCCCGCAGGTGTCTTGATTTCTTCCACTTATCAATTGACCAATATCATGGTAGATTATCAAGTGGACTACTTGATTCAACATGATGGCCAAGTGCGTGTGACGGCGAGTATGGATTTTTCTGATAGAGAGCTTCCAGAGTTGGTTCGTTTCGGTATGAGAATGGAACTACCAGGTCACTTGGATAACCTAGAATACTACGGAAGAGGTCCTTGGGAAAACTATGAGGACAGAAAGTCGGGATCACATATTGGGATCTATAAGGATAAAGTTGCCAATCAATACAATATGAACTATATCAGACCACAAGAGTCTGGTAACAAGACTGATGTCAGATGGCTAACACTCACCAATCGTGATGGCAAAGGTTTGAAAGTAACAGGAGTTCAAGAAATCGCATTTTCAGCATTGAATCTTTCAGTCGAGGATTTAGACCCAGGGTTTACCAAGAAGCAACAGCATCCCACTGATTTGAAACCTAAGCATCAGGTTTTTCTTCACATAGATTGGAAGCAGCGTGGCCTAGGAGGTGACGATAGCTGGGGAAGGTATCCACATAGAGAATATTTATTGCTTGACAAAAAATATAGTTACAGCTATGTGATTTCATTGGTGAATGATTGATAGGTCATGATTCATTGTCTTTTAGGTTTGATTTGAATTTCTTCCAAAAATGGGTTGAGTGTAAATTCTATTTACGCCTTGGAATTCTCAAGAGATCTATCCTAATCGGTATGGAATCATGAAAGTAGTGTTTGCTTTGATTGTAACTTCAAAGACAATCAGTCTAACTCAAAACCTTTGAGGTGCTGATTTTATCTCTCAATACACATTCATTTTGCCTCAAACTTTCAAAAAGATAAAATTTGCACTCCAAGTCCTATTTTTTGACGGATTTGGAGTGCTGATTTGGATGATTTATAAAGATATTTCAGCCTCGTATTTCTTGATTAGCTGCTCATGTTTTGGAAAAGCTGAAACCTATTGATGTGAATTCAGATTTCGAAAAATAGGCAGCAACAACGCAATAGAGTTTGGATACTTAGCAAAACTCAATAAGGAAATACAATTGTATAAGAAACCCGCACAAAATATTAGATAATTACGAACCTATTAGACCCTATGAAGTTTTCATTTGAAGAGCACAGCCACCGAAGATTCAATCCATTTACAGACTCCTATGTTCAGGTCTCCCCACATCGCTCCAAAAGGCCATGGCAAGGACAGCAAGAGAGGGTGGCAAAATCAGAGGCGATAGCCTATGACCCTGAATGCTTCCTATGTCCCGGTAACACTAGGGTAGGAGGAGAGGTAAACCCAGACTATAAAAATACCTTTGTTTTCACCAATGACTTTGGGGCATTGACACAAGATATTCCGAGTGGGGAATATGAAGATGGTGATTTTTTCAAAGCAAAAAGTGAAAGAGGGATTTGCAAAGTGATTTGTTTTTCTCCGGATCATTCCAAAACCATACCTCAACTGTCCCAAGAGGAAGTGTTTGAAGTGGTCAAAACATGGAAGAGGGAATATTTGGAGCTTTCCCAGCTTGATTTTATCAATTATGTCCAAATTTTCGAAAACAAAGGAGAAGTGATGGGATGTTCAAATCCTCACCCTCATGGTCAGATTTGGGCGCAAGAAAGTATTCCTGATGAGCCTTTGAAGAAGCAGCTGAACTTTACTTCCTTTTTTCTCAATAAAGGGGAAAACATGGTGACAGCGTATGTGAAAGCAGAGCTCAATAAATCAGAAAGAGTAGTTTATCAAAATGAACATTTTGTTGTCTTAGTTCCATTTTGGGCGGTTTGGCCCTTTGAAACCATGATAGCTCCTAAGACGGCTATATCAAGTTTAGCCAAGATGTCGGATGAAGAGATGGCCTCTTTGGCAGATGCCTACAGGGTATTGACCATAAAGTATGATAGCTTATTTGAGGTGTCTTTTCCTTATTCGGCGGGGATACATCAAGCGCCTACAGATGGGCAAGATCATCCCGAATGGGGCTTGCATATGGTATTTTATCCTCCATTGTTGAGGTCTGCCACTGTCAAAAAGTTTATGGTGGGCTATGAAATGTTAGCCAATCCGCAAAGAGATCTCACTGCTGAGAAGGCAGCTGGTATTCTAAGGGATCTTTAGCATTTCATCCAAATTCTCGCCTGATTCAAGGCCTGGGTATAGATAGCGCAATAATCTATACCCTAAAAAGGATTGCGGGATGTTATTGTGAAATGAATTTGTTTATAAATTTTGTTTTAACTTGCCAAACTTATGGCCAAATTATCTCTTTTTAAATGCATGATTACATAGTAGAGAGATGAGGTGGGTAAGAAAATACATGACTTGTTTTTAGAAAAGGCGACAGGATTAGGGAAATAAGTTGCTTAATTAATTTCTAAATAAATATTACACAGGTAGGGTGACTTTTGTCGTTACGCTGTGTCTCAAAGACTCATGTTAGATAGGGAAAAGTTGAAATTAATGACGGACGAAGCCATAGTCTCGGAGATGGCAAAATCAAAGGATATCCGTTGTTTTGAGGAACTGTACAACCGATACGAAAAATTGGTTTTTAACAAGTGCCTGAGTTTTACCAAATCAAAAACCGTAGCACAAGATATCACCCACGACATTTTTTTAAAGTTATATGTAAGTATAGGTAAATTTCAAGGTAAATCTAAGTTTTCCACTTGGCTTTACAGCTTGACTTATAATCATTGCGTTAATTATGTAAATAGAGATAGAGATGCTAGAATGATGCGTCATGCAGTGGACACAGACGAATTACTTAATCTCCAGAGCCCAGAGGATGAATTTGAGATTCAGAATATGGAAGTAGAGCGGCTGAAGTCTGCATTGGAAAAAATTGACCCTGAAGAAAAAATGCTACTTCTACTCAAATACCAAGATGACGCAAGTATAGGAGATTTAGAAGCATTGTATGAAATCGGTACCAGCGCGGTAAAAATGCGACTGAGTAGAGCAAAGAGTAAGCTGTTGAAAGTCTATAAATCCATAGAAATATGAGTGATAGAAACCCCTTTAAATTATTAGATCAAAAGTTAGAAGAAACTCCACCTGAACTTAAAGAAAAAGTTATGGCAGACGTTTCCAAAGCTAAATTGATTTTAGAAATTGCAAGTCTATTTGGAGATGCATTACCTGTTTCCTTAAATGAGTTGTTTATCAATAAAAATAAAACAAACTGATATGAAAACAATTACTGATTGGGCAGAAGTAACCATGAATACTTTTTTGAAAATGGGAGAACAACTTAGTGCTAATCTAATTAGCTTGTTGGGCGCAGTGGTGATCCTCATTTTGGGATGGCTTTTTACCAAATTGATCACCTTTGTTCTTGCAAAAATTCTTGAAAAATCTAAAGTAGATGAGATTTCAAAGAAGCTCAAGGAGTCCAAGTCATTTGGAGAGGCTTCAATTGAGTTTGATCTATCCAAAGTCATAATCGCATTTGTTAGGTGGATTTTATACTTGGTATTCTTAATTGTAGCAGCAGATATTTTAGGATGGACTGTGATTTCCAATGAAATCACCAATTTAGTTTCCTATTTACCCAAGCTATTTAGTGCTTTAGCCCTTCTGATTATAGGTCTATATATCGCTAATTTTATCAAAAAAGCTATCAGAGGCTTTTTAGAGGCAATAGCATTTGCTGGTGCTTCTATGGTAAGTGGTATAGTTTTTTTTATCATAGCAATTATTTTTACACTTACTGCTCTCAATCAAGCAGGTATAGACATCAGCGTCATCACTGGGAACTTGGTGATCATCGTCTCTGGTGTGGTGCTTACCTTGGTTATAGCATTAGGTGTGGGCTCCATCGAGCTCGTTCAGAAGACTTTATACACTTACTACGTGAGAAGAAATTACATGATTGGTGACATAGTGTCTTATAAGGACAAGAAAGGGAGGCTAGTAGCCATAGGAAACTTGACAGTGGTCATAGCCAATGATCAAGGGGAGTTTCACGTTCCTATCAAGGATTTTGCAAATGAGGTTACTGTAAAGTATTGATTTGTTCAGATAACTTCACTAAAAAACCAAAAAAACACGATCTTAATTTTCAAAATGGTCGTGTTTTCTTTTTTTTAAATTATTGAATAAAAGGTGTTTGCGTCATTTTTTCAAAATGCTTTGTTATTTTTTTTAAAAAATATGTGACCAATTTCAGAGTACTGTGTCATAATAAGCAAACCAACTATTATTATGAAAGCAAATCGAATAATCTTATTTACACTGTTGACAGCAGTGGTTTTCGCATTAGGATCATGTAATAAGAAATATACTTTTCCTAATTCCACTGTGGTGCCAGGTGCAGATGGCCAAGTGAAAGTGAAAAAGCAAAAAGGAGGAGTCTATACATTCGATGTGAATGTAGAAAATTTGGCAAACCCTTCCAGACTTACGCCTCAAAGAGAGTTTTACATTCTTTGGGCAGAAAGCAAAAATGGTGAATATCAAAACTTGGGAACTCTGGATGTTTCCAAAAGAAATAGAGCAAAATTGTCAGGTGCTGTGACTTACGGGCCTCAGCACTTTCTAGTCACAGCTGAAGATGTCAAAAATGCCAATTGGCCAAACCTTGATCAGACGATTTTCAAAAGTGAGAGATTGAAATTGAAGTAATGTGTTAAATATTTTTTGTAAAGGCACAGATTGTTTTGGCTGTGCCTTTTTTTTTATGCCTTGTTAAAATCAGCTTTATGAAATTCTACGATGAAGTTAGCAGTTTTAGAAACTCTACCAGGTCTAAACTCAAATTTATAGATAAAGAGATCAGCCAAACAGAAGCAATGCTTTCTCCATTTTTGGGCCAAGAATTAGAAATTTTTAAGGATTTTCAAAAAGTGAAACAGCTTAGAGAAGAGCTCAACACCCTGTATTTTTCAGTGAATGTTCACAATCCCACTTTTCAATTGAGTGCTGATGAATTTCATCAAAAATCAAATCTTCTCTTAGGAGAAATTTTTGGACTAAAAGGGAAAATAAAATGAAAAATGCATATCCGCAAAGTTGCTTGTCATCAAATCACATAGGGCATTCTAAGAACTAGATTTTAATTGATATTAAAAATTGATCCAAAAGTAATCTTTTGATTACTCTTAAACCTTCTTCTGATATCGATGTAGTTATTCTTGAAACAAAACTTATTTTAGAATTCCTTTTTTACTTGTCCAATATCCTATATAGTTCTGTGATCTGAGTTTTAATTTCTATCAGCTCTCGTTCATATTTTTTTTTGTTGCTTACATTGTTTTTAAATCTTCTGTCTATCTCTGAAATTTTTTTCTTGATTTGAGTTAATGTTTGATTAATCATAATTGTACTGTTAATGAATTGAATTTTATAATTTTTGTGGTTCTTTTGAATCTAAATATTGCCATTCTTTCGAAGTAATATCATTGACTCCCATCCAGTAAGTGTTGAGCCCCACTTTATAGCTTCCAAAATCATATGACTCAAAGTTTAGTATCATTTGCTGGGCAAAATTTTCCTCGAAGGAGGTATTGACCCAATTGGAAAGTCTAGACTCAGGATGACATCCTTTGCTCAACATCTTTAAAATTTTTGTCTTAGAAAGAGGTTTTTTTTCATTGATCAGAAGTTCAATGTTGATAGCGGGATATATTGATCCACTTTTTTCGAAAATAATAGACATCAAATTATGAATGCACAATAATTCTTTTTGATGAATAGAGTTTTCAAATAAATCCTCAGGTTTAGACAGAATTTTGAACTTATAGTAGGATTTCAAGGTTTGTGAAATTCTCTCACCAAAAATCTCATTGATTAAAAGTGTACAAGCGTCTTCTTGTGAATATTTGCTCAATCCTATTTTTAGAAAAATCTTTTTATTTACAGTCGTTGAATGAACGGTAATGTTCATTTTAGCTAAAAGGGAATCCATATGCTCATCTGACAATGACGAGCAAAATGATGTTGTATTCATATCGAGTATTCGTACATGATATTCCATATTTAAAAGTCTATTGATTGTGTTTTCAAGTATTAAATTTTATTGGTCATTTAATATTGAGTTGTTAAAACAAACGAGGGTTATACGTTTATGAGACACAGTATATTAGATTTGGTCACAATTGATAAAAAAAAAAATGGCTAGATTTCTGTAAACTTGTTTTTGATGATTTCAGTATAGCGTATAGCTATTCCTACACTTTAAGACTTAATGAATGAAATATTGGAATTATGCATTTATAATCTTTCTCTCAATGAACCTAGGATGCAATTCTAATAAGAAAGTTTTGACCCGTCGGGATTTGATATGGGCAGAAGAGTTTGACTACGTTGGCTTACCCAAAGCTGAACATTGGGTATTTGAAGAAGGGAAAGTTCGAAACAAAGAGTCTCAATACTACACCAAAGAACGGCAAGAAAATGTATACGTCCGTAAAGGAAAACTCTATATTACGGCTCGAAAGGAGGATTTTCCAAATTCGAAATACGAGAAAGGAAGTAATGATTGGAGAAAAAGTAGCCCTGTATCCGAGTATACTTCTGGTAGTATAAATACCGCTGGACTTTTTGCATGGAAATATGGAAGAATAGAAGTCAGGGCAAAGTTGCCAAGAGGGAAAGGGGTGTGGCCTGCAATTTGGATGCTTGGAGACAACTTTGAAGATGTGGCTTGGCCACATTCAGGTGAAATTGATATCATGGAGCATGTCGGCAAGGACCCGAAAACCATACACGGCACAGTTCATTTTCCTAAAGGCGATGGTGAATTATATGCCTCAGATGGAGGGCAAATAGAAATAGAGAACCTTTCTCGAAAATTCCATATTTACGCCATAGAGTGGAATGAGGAAACTATTTCATTTTTTGTCAATGAACAGATCTATCATGTATTTGAAATTGATCAGGCGGGTATTGGAGAGGATAATCCTTTTCGAAGAAAACATTTCCTTTTGCTCAACTTAGCCTTAGGAGGATCTTGGCCAGGACCTATTGACGATAGTATTTTTCCTCAAAAGTTTGTAATTGATTACGTGAGAGTTTATCAATAATTCTCTCCAAGTTATTTTTTTAGAATGTCGGATGTTATTTATGTACTTAATCAAATTTACCAGTAGCTTACAGAATATATCGAATTAACTTGGCTTCGATTCGCTTCATACGGACTAGTTATCAATTGATATCTGAATGCTGGAAAACCCCAAACATGACTTGGTTACTGAGATCTTTGCGGATATACATTTTTCAATAGAAAAGCTACAAGATATATTTCATTATTTGAGCTGAAGTTAGTGTATCTTTGTACGTTGTTAATATTTTATCCTATGATAAAAAATATCCCAAACCCTTTAATTATTTGTATAGGAATGAGTATCTCGTGTTCCCAGCAAAATGCTGAATTTACCTACCCAGAAGTTCATCCCCCTGTGGCAGAAGTAAAACCATTTGAAATCACATCGAAACACGGTCATGTGAGAGTTGATAATTACTATTGGCTCAATGACCGTGAAGACAAAGATGTAATAGCTTATCTTGAAGCTGAAAATGCCTACATGGATACGATGCTGGCACATACCAAAGAGTTTCAAGAGACCATTTTCAAGGAAATCAGAAATAGAATCAAAGAAGATGATTCTTCAGTTCCTTATCAGCTTGGAGATTATTTTTACTATAGTAGATATGTTGAAGGGGGAGAATATCCAATTTATGCTAGAAAGAAAGGCAGCTTAGATGCAGATGAAGAAGTGATCATGGATGGAAATGAACTTGGAAAGGGCAAATCTTTTCTAAATTTCTTTACTTCGGTGAGCTTAGATCACAACCTAGCGGCTATCATCATGGATACTCAAGGCAGAAATTTTTATAATGTAATCATCAAGGATCTACGCACTGGTGAGATTCTACCAGACAAGGTAGAAAATATCAGGAGTAGTGCTGTATGGTCTCCAGACCACAAGTCTTTCTATTATGCTGTGCCTGACCCAGTAACTTTGAGGAATTATCAAATCAAAAAACACACTTTGGGACAAGATGCATCCAAGGACGAATTGATATATGAGGAAAAAGATCAGACCCTAAATTGTGGTGTCGGAATAACTAAGTCAAAGGAGTATATAATCATAGGATCAGGAAGGACAGATGCTTCGTATGCCCTTTATATAGACGCCAAAAATCCAGCAAAACCAAAACCCATCATACCGATCGAAGACAATGTTCAATATGATGTGGATCATGTTGGGGGTGATGAATTCTACATTTATACCAACAAAGATGCTGTGAACTATCGATTAGTGAAAGCTAAAATAGGTTCATCAAACTCGAAGGACTGGATCGATGTAATTGAAAATAGACCTGATATCTTTCTAGAGCAAGTTGATTATTTCAAAGAATTTTTGGCTATACAAGAGACATACCAAGGACTCGCAAAGATCAGAATCATGAGACTGGATGATCAATCTTCGCATGAGATCAAGTTTGAAGAGCCTGCATATGCTGCTGGATTGGGTTACAATCCTGCATTTGAAACAAATATAGTGAGGTACGCTTACACTTCTATGACGACTCCAAGTTCGGTGTACGATTACAATATGAAGACAACGTCAAGTGAATTGAGAAAAGAGCAACCTGTCCTTGGTGATTTTGATAAAAGTAATTATCAAACAGAGCGAGTAATGGTGACAGCTAGAGATGGTAAAAAAGTGCCTATGTCAATTGTCTACAGAAAAGATAAATTCAAAAAGGATGGAACTTCTGCTGGATGGGTATATGCATACGGGTCTTATGGGTATTCTATGGACGCTTCTTTCAGCACATCAAGGCTGAGTCTACTTGATAGGGGATTGGTGTATGCCATTGCTCATATCAGAGGAGGTCAAGAAATGGGGGGAGATTGGTATGAAGATGGGAAAATGTTGAATAAGAAAAACACATTTTATGATTTTATAGATTGTTCAAAATGGCTTCAGGATAATGGATATGTAGCCAAAGATAAATTATTTGCTTCTGGAGGAAGTGCTGGTGGTTTACTGATGGGTGCCATACTCAATATGGCGCCTGAGCTGTATAAAGGTGTGATAGCTGATGTGGCCTTCGTAGATGTGGTGACCACAATGATGGATGAATCCATTCCTTTGACCACTTTTGAGTGGCTAGAGTGGGGCAATCCTAATATTCAAAAAGAATATGAATACATGCTTTCCTATTCACCATACGACAATGTAGAAGCCAAAGACTATCCGCATATTTTAGCTACTACTGGTTTGCATGATTCTCAAGTTCAATATTGGGAACCTGCAAAATGGGTCGCAAAACTCCGGACACTGAAGACAGATAAAAATAATCTTTTTCTATATACCAATATGGATGCTGGGCATGGCGGAGCAAGCGGAAGATTTGAAAGTCTTAAAGAAGTAGCTCGAGATTATGCATTTGTGTTTGATATTTTGGGAATTAGAGAATGATAAAAATATCAATTCGAGAATTGATAAAAGTGATAATTCTTTGAATTGTACAATTTTCATTAGAATAAAGGTGAAAAACTTTCAAAAAATACCCTGATCAGGGTATTTTTTGAAAGTTTTTTTTTCCTACCTTTGTGCCGGGTGATTAAGCAATTTTTCTTTGGCGAATGCCAAACTTTAGAACTTCGAAGGGCTATATTTTTTAGCCCTTCTTTATTTTTCCACCCTCAGTTTGAATCCATTTTCTTCCTAATCCTTATTGAGAGTTGTGCAAATTTGAAAAATTACCTAGTCAATTGCGGGAATTTAGCTCTAGACAAGGAATCTACCTTGCTCTGCTTATGCTCAGAACTACAGTTCAGGCAAAGCAACCCGTCTTGATTGAAAACCCAATAATGCTTAGAATTGATGTCTCTAATTTTATAGCCATTCTTGGTGAGTGTGTTGCGGATCACTGGAATGGTAGTTTTATCAAGAATAAATACCTGATCATAAGGTATTTCCAAAATCAAGTCAAGCTCTTGAACTCTGAATTTCTCAAGTTTGGAATAGTCAAGTGACCTATCTAGAATCAATAAGCTGTCTTGTAATTGGTAATTGTAAGGGATCTCTTGTGCATTTGTTTTTGCATCATTATAGCTTTTTCCCCTAGATCTTAATTCTTTGATCAATGTGATGATTCCAGTGTCTTTTCCAGTAATTTGAAGCTTGATTTGATTGCTCAGGCTCATTTTATCACTATTCTCTTCAGTGGATATGACCAAAATGTTATGCCCAAATTCGATTTCATCTGACTGAGAAATTGAGGCCTCTGCTTTGAATTCTTTGACAACGCCAGGTGCTTGAAAAGCTGCCGCTCCCACGCACAATAGCCAAATACCTAAGGCTATCAATCCAGACCTTCCATCAATCACACTTCTTTTTACCCATACGCTAATAGCCAATATAATTAGCACTAGACCAGGTATCAGGACGATGAGGGCTGTGATGATGGCCAACCACTCAGGCATCAATTCATTGATCCATTGTGTAGGAATCTTAACACCATCAAAGAGGATTGTATCGCTCGTAGGAATTACATTAAAATAAACTGATATCGCTGCTATGGGAGTGATGGCTATAGATATACCTATCACAAATATCAATAGTCCAAACAATACCCTGAGTATAGATAACAACACCAGTCCAAGGGGCCCCAAAGCCTTACCCAGGCCATTGATGATTACTCCAATGAGTCTAAAAGGTGCTAAGATTATTTTTTTGAAGGTACTTTCTTCTTTTGACACAATCGGATTAAGATTTTCCAAAATAGTAGATTCTATATTGTCTAAAGTTATGGCTCCACCTTTCATTTGAATTCTTTCTGTGATAGATTTGGCCATAGGAGTGATGATCCATAAGATCAGGTATATTACCAATCCTGACCCTCCTGCAAATATCAGAGCTATGAAAATCAATCTAGCCCAAAGTACTTCTATTCCAAAATAAGCTGCTAGTCCACTGGCTACACCTCCAAGCGTCCTATCATCTGGGTTTCTGTACAACTTCTTGATTTGCTTCTGATCTGGATCTTCAAAAGAAACAGGTAGCAAGACCCAAAGGACTACATAAGCTATCAAAGCAAATAATCCCAAAGAAAGACTGAAATTTAGATTCCAAGGAAATCCTTCAAAGCTTGTACCTCCTAATTTTAAATTCCCACTGAAAAGCAAAAGAATAGCAATAAGTCTAGTCCACAAGGGGTCTATAGAAAAGTAGTGAGCTATACCTGCGCATACACCACCCAATATTTTCCCTTTTTCCATTCTCATGAGCTTTTTATAGCCAGTTGCATTGGGATCATTTGGGGGAGTGATGTATTTGTAGAAATCATTCTCCTTGCTAGATTCTTCAGCTTTTGGAGTTTCCAAGTTCTCTTGCTCTTCTTCTATCGCTTTAAAATCAGAAATTGTACCCATTTTTTCAATAAGCTTACTTACATCATCGGCGGTGATGACTTGTTTATTATTTTTTAGCTTACTAAGGAAGATTTCTGCTATCCTATTTTCAATATCTGAAATGATCTCTTGGTTATCTTCATAATGGGAGAAATGTTTATTGATTGCCTCAAGATATTTTTTGAGAGAGGCATAGCCATCTTCTTCGATATGAAATAAGATGCCGCTGATATTTATACTTATGGTCTTCTTCATGATTTAATGCTTTGTGGTGATAAACTGGATAGAATGTACTAAGCTTTCCCAAGTCTGATCTAAGGTAGCTAGGAATGCTTTTCCGTCTTCTGTAATTGTATAATACTTTCTTGGTGGGCCAGATTCAGATTCGATCCATTTATATGTGGCAAGTCCTGATTTCTTTAGCCGATTAAGAAGTGGATACAAGGTGCCTTCTACCACTATCATCTGTGCCTCTGTAAGCTCATCAATCATGTCTGAAGCATATACTTCACCCCTGGATATGATGTGTAAGATGCAAAATTCCAAGAGGCCTTTCCGCATTTGAATTTGGGTGTTTGATGCATTCATATATTCAGTAGTTTTTACTTTTTTCCTCTCCAGAATTTATGATGGTTTTTCCACTTTCTGGATTTGTTCATGCCATTCAGAAAAGAAAAACTATACCAAAGTTAAAAACGCTACCTTGCATTACCAGTTTCTAGGCATTACTGTATCAGAAAAAAAATCATAAATTTTTGAAAATATTTGAAATTTTAAAAAGAAGGCATCTTTTACTTGCTTAGGTGGTGAAATGGATTTTTTTGCTAGTATTCGTCAAGTTATATCTTAGCAAAATGATGTGTAATTTGATCGTACAATAAAGTGACCGATTTCGAACATATTTAATGGAAAATCTTGATGTTGAATTTTTTGGATGAAATTAAAAACTGTGAATTTTATGATTACTTTGCACATATGATTTAGACTTTTACATGAATTGTATAAAATATTTGGTAGCTCTTACGACAATATTGGGATTGGTTCGAATCAGTTCTGCTCAGTCTTTCGTGCCCAAATATTCCAATGAGTTCATGAATATCGGCATCGGTGCGAGGGGTTTAGCAATGGGAGGAGCTCAGGTATCAGCTGTCAAAGATGTGACTGCTGTTTATTGGAATCCAGCAGGTCTTATAGGTGTAAAGCATGAATACGAATTCTCCTTGATGCATGCTGAGTATTTTGCAGGCATTGCAAAGTACGATTATGCAGGCTTTACTACCAATATTGAAGAAGACAATCAAATAGCCATTTCTCTGATCAGGTTTGGAGTGGATGATATTCCCGATACGCGGTTCTTATATGATGCCAATGGAGCACTAAATTATAACAACATTCAGTTTTTTAATGCGGCTGATTATGCTCTTTTGTTATCTTTCGCTAGGGATGTATCAGATGTTTTCAAATTTGGAATCAATACCAAGATCATTCATAGGAATGTTGGTAAATTTGCCCATGCATGGGGATTTGGACTAGACCTGGGAGGCTTGGTTTTATTAGATGAGTGGAGAGTAGGAGTGATGCTTAGGGATGTGACTTCCACCTTCAATGCTTGGTCTCACAATGCTGAGATGGTCAGAGAGGTATATGCCCAAACTGATAATGAAGTCCCAATCAATTCAATTGAGTTGACTTTACCTAGAGCTATTTTTAGTGTCACAAGAGACTTTGAAATTACTGACGATATCAGGGTTCAAGGAGTGTTAGATTTGGACTTCACTTTTGATGGCAGAAGGAATACCATTTTCGGAACAAACTTGGTAAGCATAGACCCAAGATTAGGCATAGAAGCAGCCTATAGAAGCTTGTTTTTTGTAAGATTAGGCGGTAATAATATTCAAAGAGTGGTGGATTTTGATGCTTCTCAATCTCTAGTTTGGAGACCTAGCTTCGGTCTAGGGGTTCTTCTAAGTGAAAGATTTATGATAGACTATGCCCTGTCTGATATAGGAAGTGTGTCCCAGACTCCTTATTCCCATATTTTCAGTGTGAAAGTAAGTCTCCATACATTCGATGAGAAGTTCAGGTTAAATAAGGGTTGGAAATATTGATGATGAAAAGGTTCTCTCTGATCTTGCTTTTGTTTTTTGAAGTCTGCCTCGTAATGGGACAAACTAACTGGATAGACTATGGACAAACCTACTATAGAATTCCCACAGTAGAGGATGGCTTGCATAGATTATCATTTACTACACTTTCTGCTTCCGGTATTGCCCCAAGCACTATAGATCCTAGAAATATAAGAATCTTTCATAGAGGAGAAGAAGTAGCGATTCATATAGAAGGTGAGCAGGATGGACGTTTTGATCAGCATGATTTCATTACATTTTTTGGAAAAAGAAATGATGGTACATTGGATGCCAAACTCTATACAGATCCTTCCCACGTAGGGAACACATTGTACAATACCCACAATGATACTACTGCCTATTTTTTGACAATTTCTCCAAGTATACGTGGCAAGAGAATGTTGACTAATGCTATAGCAGATGCCAATTCGGTAAGACTTGATAGCTATCACTCTGAGAGCACTCAGATTTTCTCTGATCAGTATAATCTATCCTTCTCGTATTTTCCGGGAACTAGACTTTCTGAATTCGAGGAAGGACAAGGCTGGATGTCTGCACCAGTCGTCAAAGGTACTCCTAGAAATATCACTTTTTCTAACTTAGGAACTGTTCCTGATGGAATGAATGCCACCCTGCACATGGGATTGACAGGAAGGTCCGAAACACCTCACAGCACTATACTTCGAGCTGGAGCCAACGCCAGTTCTTTACGCATCATAGGAACATACACTTATCAAAACTATCAGGCCATCCATATCGAAGCCTCTTTACAGTCTTCTGATTTCAATTCTGATGGTAGCATAGTGGTTCAGCTTCAGTCAAACGGTTCCACAAATACGGATAATACATCAATCGCTTATGCGAAACTTACTTTCCCCAAGCAGCTTGTCAATAGAGATATCAATAAGGAATGGATCATTACTCAGGGTCAAGAAGGAGTATTGGAATGGTCTGGATTGGTTTCAAATTATGTAGCTCACGACCTTACTGATCCCAACAACCCCATCAAAATTCCACTTGTACCAAGTGAGAGAAGGATACGTATGAAAGTTGGAGAAGCAGGAGAAGTAAGGAGAGTTTTGATGGAGAACACCCAAAATATCAGAGATATCAATGTGATGAGGCCCGTGAGATTTAGGAACTTTTTGACGCAAGCAGCTGATTTCATCATCGTAACTCATCCAGTTCTTAGAAGACCTTCAGCGAGTTATGGAGACCCTGTTTTGGCTTACGCAGCCCATAGAGCGTCCGCATTGGGAGGCGGCTATGATACCTTGGTGATCAATATTGATGAGCTTTATGATCAATTTTCATATGGAGAAAAAACTCCTTTGGCGATATATGAATTTTTGAGAGCATATTACCCAATTCATAAGCCAGATAACCTACTCTTGATGGGAAGATCTAATGGGATCTTTAGCACAGCTAGAGAGAACAATATCAATCAATTTTATAGAAAAAGACCTTCAATTTTTCAATTTCAAGACCTTATACCTCCAGCTGGATATCCATATGCAGACAATAATTTTTCAATAGGACTAGATCCTGCACACCCTCATGTTTCTGCTGTAGCGGTGGGTAGAATCCCTGCCAGAAATTCCGACCAAGTGGCTGCTTATTTAGAAAAAATAAAAGAAAAGGATGCGCTTGGTGCATCAGAACCATGGCAGAAAGAAATAATTCATCTAAGTGGAGGTGTAAGTGCTTTTGAATTGGAAAGGTTTTTTAACTTTCTCAATGGGTTCAAAACCATCGCTGAAGGACCATATCTGGGGGCCAATGTGACAACATTTAGAAAACGTTCTAATTCTACTGTAGAACTTATAGATGTATCAGGAGACGTAAATAAAGGTTTGAGTTTGATTACTTTTTTTGGACATGGAGCTCCTACTGTCCTCGATATAGAAATCGGATTTGCTTCTGATCCAACTATGGCTTTTAATAACAGAGGAAAATACCCCATGCTACTTCTCAATGGCTGTGATGCTGGAAATGCTTTTGGAAATGCTTATACTTTTGGAGAAGATTGGGTACTTACGCCTAGTAAAGGTGCCACAAATTTTATGGCTCATGCTAATATTGGCGTTGATATTTATCTTCGAAGATACAGTGAATCTTTCTATACCACTGCATTTGCAGATTCTTCTATGATTCATCAGCCCATTGGGAAGATCAGAATGGAGACAGAAAAATTGTTTTATAGTAGATTTGGAACATCAGAAGTCAATCGATCACATGCGGAACAGTTGGTGATGCTCGGAGATCCAGCAGTGAGGATGTTTCCCGCAAATAAGCCAGACTATGCGCTTCAAGCAGATGAGGTGATTTTGGATAGTTTTGAAAATGAGCCTTTCAACGCTCTGGCCGATTCTTTAAGGTTATCTACTGTAGTTAGAAACTTAGGAAGGGTGGATTTTGATTCGATTATACTCTCAGTGACCAGACGGCTTCCAGATGGAAGCTTGATAACTTATCCAAGTAGAAAAATAGCACCAATCAGTAGAAAAGATACAATTCATTTTATCATACCCAATACTGGATTGGCGGCATTTGGAGATAATTTATTCAGCATAGAGCTCAATAGAAATCGAGATGTGGCAGAAATGACTTATGCTAACAACTCAATTTCGGTATCCAAATTCATCCCTATGAGTGGTACCATGAACTTGTTGCCATTTAATTTTGGTATAGTAAATAATAGTAAGGTAGAGCTGATTGCTCAGATCCCTGGAAAAGCAGTAGAAGAAAGGACTGTGATCATTCAGCTAGATACAGCGGCTGATTTCAGTTCGGCAAGGAGGAGAGAGCAGCGTGTGACTACATCTAGCATCACCACATGGGAAGTGGATCTCTTTGGAAATATAGCCGCTAGAGATTCCGTGACATTCTATTGGAGGTCAAGATTTCTCAATCCTCGAGCAGGAGAAAGTGATGAATGGGTTCAGTCTAGCTTCTCATATATTCAAGCAGGTCCAGAAGGATGGACACAGCGGACACTTCCACAATTAGAATCCAATGGATTGGTAAATCTTGAGGTAGATCGCTCCAGAAAAATTTGGAAATATGAAGATACAAAACTCAATTTCGGGGTTTTTACTTTTGGAGTAGATGCTGATAGTCTTACTTTCAGAAACACACAATTTTATCTTGAGGGAGTGCCTCAAATCATCGATAATGCATTGAATGCCAATAGTAGACTTTGTCCAAATGGATCATTGGGTTTGGTAGCCTTTGAAAAAAGGTCGCTAACGCCATACTTGGTAATTCCTATTCCAGGGTTTGATATTTTGGATGGTAGGTCCTGTGGGAGAGTCCCGCAGGTAATACAGAGTATACGTAACTCATGGCTATCCGATCCTAATCAAAACATACTCAGGGAATACATAGACGGTTTGGCTGAGGGGGATTATGTAACCATTTTTTCTGTAGGATCAGTGAATTACGAGCAATGGCAGGAAGTGGTTTTTGAAAAGTTGAAAGAGGTAGGTGCTAATGAAGCACTGCTGAGAAATCTCAAAAATGGTGAACCTTACATTTTGCATGGCCGAAAAGGAATGAGACCAGGGGAAGCGGTAGAAATCGTAGGGAAAAAAGATATCGAAGTTTCACCCGACCAGCAGATTATTGAGTTTGAAAGTGATGTGGTTGGATATTTTACTTCTGGAAGTATTATCACACCAAGGATCGGCCCATCAGCAGATTGGAAGCGGTTTTTCAAAGATGTGAAGACTAGAGATTGGATAGATGAGGAAAAGACTGTATTCGATGTGATCGGAGTGAGGGATAATGGCGAGGAAACTATTCTATTTCAAAATGTAAGAGAAAATCAATTAGACTTATCGTCTGTGAATACTACGCAGTTCCCTTATCTCCGATTGAGGTATGCCATGAATGATGAGCTATCTACAGCACCAGCTCAATTGAACAGGTGGCAGGTCAATTATACTGGAGTTCCTGAAGGTGTGTTGATATTCAATGGCAGAGAACAAAAGCTGAATCTACAAGAGGGACAAGATGCAGTGTTGAATTTTGAATTTGCGAATGTATCCAAATATGACTTTTTAGATTCTCTTTTGGTACAAGTTAATCTCTATAATTCAACGACCAGAAATACAGAAGAAAGAGTCTTCAAAATTCCCCCAGTGAAATCTGGAGAAAGTCATGCGTTTGCATTGGACTTCGAATCTGCGGGTAGAGGCGGAAGTATCAGCATTGAGGTAAATGTCAACCCAAGGATCATCATGGAGCAGACTTTTAGAAACAATCTAATAGATCTGCCTGACTATATTCAAGTCACTCCAGACAATACCAATGCGATCCTAGATGTGAGTTTTGATGGTACTTATATCATGGATGGAGATATCGTGTCGCCTACAGTTTTGATCAATACTTTGTTGAGAAATGAAAAGACTCTTTTACTCAAGAAAGACACACTTGGGATAGAATTATTCTTGAAAAAGCAGTGCGATGGATGTCAATTTGAAAGAGTAAATTTCTCCAGTCCAAAGGTGAACTGGACAGCAGCAACAGAGAATTCCAGTTTCAGCATTGGGCTGTTGCCAGGGCCATTGGAGGATGGAATCTACACTTTCAGGGTGGTCACGGAGGAGCTAGGTGTTGACAAGCCCTTTGAGGTAAGTTTTGAAGTGATCAATGAATCTACCATCACCAATTTTTACCCATATCCTAACCCATTCAGTACTAGTACCCGCTTTGTATTTACAGTGACTGGGTCGGAAGTCCCAGATCAGATCAAAATCCAGATCATGACCGTGACAGGTAGGGTAGTACGGGAGATCCTCCAAGATGAATTAGGAAACATCCGAATTGGGAATAATATCACAGATTTTGCTTGGGATGGAAGAGATGAATTTGGAGATCAGCTAGCCAATGGCGTATATATCTATAGGGTTTTGGTGAGAAAAGAGGGGCAATTTATTGAGCCAAGAGCTACAGCGGGTGATAGAGGATTCAAACAAGGATACGGTAAGATGTATTTGCTGAGGTAATTATTTGCTCTCAAAATTATTAACTTCCTGCTCATTTTTTCAAATTTGATATTTAACCTTTTATTGATATTAACCAATAGTAACTGATCTTACCCATGGATTGATATCATTAGCTAAGAAGCGGGCAATCAAATTAACCTCGATGCATTTCCGCATAGATAGTAGCCAACAGATTTATAATGATACATTACAGTTTTTCATTCTCCCCTGTTTCCAATGATACATTTGATTCTTGGATCTTAGATTTGTTTGCTTGGGTTTGTATCATTGCTAGATGACTAGTTAAGCTTATTTAGTTTAATTTCAAATTATTGTGTTACAGCACTTTTGGTAAGGTTTTTCGTATATTTAATACAAACTAATCACACAAAAAAATGGAAAAAACATGCTCAAATTGTAATCACTGGCAGCCAGAAGCGCCAGTTGTTGCTAAAAAGGAAAATTATGGAGAGTGTAATAAATTAAGCCACATTGATTCTAAAATGGATCCAGACTATATCATTCCAGTTTTGAACAATGGCAAGCCACTAAATGCGGATGCAAAGGCGGTAGAGTTTATTACTGGTGCTAACTTCGGTTGCAATCAGTTTGCTGAAGCTTAAAATGCTCAATCAAATTGCAAAAGCCTCTAATATTTCTGGGATATTAGAGGCTTTTTTTATGCAGTCATGATAAAAGAGGAATTTATGTAGACCATGAATACTATCCTGCCCAACCTTCTCTATCTAAGCTTCTGTATTGAATAGCCTCTGCCAAATGTTCTACTTTTATGTTTTCGCTATTTGCTAAGTCTGCGATTGTTCTTGCTACTTTCAATATCCTGTCATATGCTCTTGCTGAAAGTCCTAATCTTTCCATGGCCGTTTTGAGCAATGATTTCCCTGCTTCATTGATCTGACACATTTCTTTGACCATATGAGATGGCATCATGGCATTACAGTAGATTTCAGGAAATTTTTCAAACCGTTCAAATTGAAGTTTTCTACCAATGATCACTCGATCTCTAATCGAATCACTCGATTCGGCTTTTCTAGTAGAAGTCATCTCGTCAAACTTGACAGGCGTCACTTCTACATGGAGATCAATTCTATCTAGCAGAGGACCAGATACCTTATTTAGGTAGCGTTGTACTACTCCTGGTCCACAGACACATTCTTTTTCTGGATGGTTGTAATAGCCACAAGGACATGGATTCATACTAGCTATGAGCATAAAGTTAGCAGGATAATCTACAGATACTTTTGCCCTAGAGATAGTTACTTTTCGCTCTTCAAGCGGCTGTCTCATCACTTCTAGCACTGTTCTTTTGAACTCTGGTAACTCATCCAAAAACAAGACGCCATTGTGCGATAGGGAAATTTCTCCAGGCTGTGGGTTTCCTCCACCACCTACCAAGGCTACATCCGAAATGGTATGATGTGGACTTCTGAAAGGTCTCTGTGCGATTAAGGATGCATTTTTGCCAAGCTTACCTGCTACAGAATGTATCTTGGTCGTTTCCAAAGCCTCTTGAAGAGACAGGGGTGGTAAAATGGAAGGGAGTCGCTTAGCAAGCATAGTCTTTCCTGCACCTGGAGGCCCTATCATGATTACATTATGACCACCCGTGGCAGCGATCTCCATAGCGCGCTTGATGTTTTCTTGACCTTGTACATCTGCAAAATCGAACTCATATTTGGCTAAGGAATTATAAAAAATATCTCTTGTATCAGTGATCAGTGGCTCTATTTCCAACTCACCTTCCAAAAACCTGATGGCTTCATCGACATGAGATACCCCAATGATGTCTAAGCTATTGACTATCGATGCTTCGGCAGCATTTTCGAGTGGTAGGATAAATCCCTTAAATCCTTTTTTACGAGCTTCGATAGCGATGGGTAATACACCTTTTACAGGTCTCAGCTGACCGTCAAGAGCAAGTTCACCCATGATCACATATTGATCTAAAGTGGGGAAAATGACTTGCTCCGAGGCTTTTAATATTCCCATAGCAATCGGAAGATCGTAAGACGAGCCTTCTTTTCTAATGTCTGCTGGCGCGAGATTTACTACTACTTTTTGTCTGGGCATTCTATAGCCATAGTATTTCAGAGCAGACTCTACCCGCTGTTGACTTTCTTTGACTGCGCTATCTGGGAGTCCGACCATGAAGAAGTTCGTTCCCTGACCCACATTTACCTCAATGGTGATCAGCTTTGCATCTACACCTGATACAGCACTTCCAAAAGTTTTTGCTACCATGATTCTTATTTGAAATTCAATAAAAAAGGAAATCTAAAAGATTTCCTAATGTAATGATTTTTGTACTAAAAAGCTGAATTCTTATTTGAAATTCTGCCTTGGTTTGATTACGGAATTATCCTTTTCCTCTTCTTTAGGTTCAATCCTTTGCTCAAAGCTCTTGAGTTTGATACTCTGTTCCAAGTCATACATTCTGGCTTTTAGCTCTTTTTTCTCTAGTTCCTTTTTTGCTAGATCACTTCTTAAGTTTCTAGCTACGAGTGAGGATGTGCCCCAAGCGCATAAGAATAGGATAAGACCGACTAGCAAAAACGTGACTACGGTCCCAGATTGTAGCGTTTCCATTCCAAATAAGCTCTTTGTGCTTTCGAAGCTTAAGAAAAACACCAAGCTAACTGCAAAAAACAATGCAACTAGCAATTGCATGATACTATTAAATTTACTCATCTGATTCGTTTTTTAATTGTTTGGGTCGTTAAATATACTAAACTGTCTGCATTGAGGAAAGTTTCTTGTAAATACCTTCTTGCTCAATCAGCTCTTGGTGAGTACCTCTTTGTACAATTTTACCTTTCTGAACCACTAAAATCAAGTCTGCATGTTGAATCGTGCTAAGTCTATGTGCAATTACCAAAGTCGTTCTATTGGCCATGAGTTTGGTCAATGCTTCTTGTACCAAGTGTTCCGACTCTGAATCCAAGGCAGAGGTAGCCTCATCCAAGATAAGAATTGGAGGATTTTTTAGCACTGCTCTTGCGATGCTTAGGCGCTGACGTTGTCCCCCGGATAGCTTCATGCCCCGCTCACCTATTGAAGTCTGGTATCCTTTTTCTAATCCAACGATAAATTCATGAGCATTTGCAATTTTTGCAGCTTCAATTACCGCTTCCTCCGAGGTGTTTTCAAGTCCAAAGGCTATATTGTTGAACACTGTGTCATTGAATAATATTGACTCTTGGGTGACAATGCCCATCAAACTTCTTAGCTCTAGAAGGCGGAATTCGTGCAATGGAACCCCATCTAAGAGTATCTGTCCCTGGCTCGGGTCATAGAATCTAGGTACAAGATCTGCTATGGTAGATTTCCCTCCACCTGACTGACCTACCAGGGCTATTGTTTTACCTTTTTCAAGACTGAAGCTAATATCCTTGAGGACTAATTCTTTTTGATAACGGAAGCTGACTTTGTCGAAGGTTACTTCTTTTTCGAAGCCGGTTACAGGTTTTGGATGTGTTGGATTCTTAATCTTACTAGGTGTATCTACTACCTTGAAGATCCGCTCAGCGGAAGCTAATCCTCTTTGAATCACGCTTGCAGCTCTTGAGATCTCTTTGGCAGGGTTCAGTACTTGAGTGAATATGATGATATAGGTGATGAAATCACTTGCGCTCAAATCAGAATTATTACTCAAAACCAAGCTGCCCCCATAAATCAAAATTCCAGCTACTACCGATACACCCATAAATTGTGAAATGGGTGATGCTAATTCATTCTTTTTGGCCATAGATATATTGACCTCGGAATAGTAGTCTGTCTCTTCGTCAAATTTTCCATTGACGTATTTCTGAGCACCAAATGCCTTAATTACCCTCATACCTCCGATGGTTTCATCCAAAATGTTCACGATTCTACCTAATGATTCTTGACTTTCAACTGCCGTCTTTTTCAATCTTTTGGTAATCCCTCCTATGATTGCGCCTGAAATTGGGATGATCAGAATCGTGAAAAGGGTCAATTTGACAGACATAAAAAATAGAACAGCAAAGTACAAAATGATAGTGGCAGGTTCTCTAAATACTACACGAAGAGATTGAACAATACTATTTTCAACTTCTTGGATATCGTTTGTCATTTTGGACATGAGGTCACCTTTTCTTTCACTCGAAAAATAACCAATATGCATTTCAGTAACATGACTGAAGATGTCCATCCTCATTTTTTTGATGATCTCTGCTCTGACTCTTGCTAGAACTACACCTGATAGGTAGGCGAAAAGGTTAGAAAGAAAAACGGAGATAACTATTATGATACATACATAAAGTAATGTGCCGAATTTCCCGTAAGTTTCAGCTACTTGATTGAAATAGAAATTGAATAGCTGTAAAAAATAATCTATCGTAAACGAAAATTCTGGTACTTCTTGTGTTGTGACATATTGACTTGCATCCCCTTGTTCAAATATGACATCAAATAAGGGCTTCAATAAAGTGAAATTTAGTAAGCTAAAAATGATCGCTAATAGGGTATAGAAAATGTAAATTGGAATAAATCTCCCATAAGGTTTGGCATAGGAGAGTATTCTGAAATAAGTTTGCATTTGGTTATATTATATTTTGAGGACGCAAGTTAGTCAAATTTAAAATGCCTCCTTCATTACATATTAATAATTGAATTCTTGCCTCACGATATTTAATCGTATTCCGAATTGTGAAAATGATTGAATTTCTGGAGAGTCAATGTTTTGTGCAGTTTTTCTTCTAAGTGTTTGACTGAAATCAAGGAACAAATTGTGCTTTAGCATATAGCTTAGATTTACATTGCCCATCAAAACATTATTGGAAATACCTTGGCCTATAGTGTGACCAAAAAGTCCCATTCCTGTATTTGTCACTAACCTGTTCTTAAGTAAATCACCACCATAATTCGTCAGTTCGTCTGGGTCAGTTCCGAAGTTTTGATATATACCTGTAGCATGGATAAATACTTTTGGGGCTGGTTGATATCTGATAATGCCTATCCATTCTCTGAAATTTGCTCCCAATGGATGTGCAAGCGGAGTGCGGTAATTATTGAATGCTTGGTATTCGAATTTCTCTTGATACGTATATGGTCTCGCTTGGTTGTACTCAAGCTGTAAATCTAAGTTCGCTATTTTGAACAGGTTGATGTATTTATAACCTAGTTGAATTGCATGCTTGTTACGACTTGAGTTTTTTCCATCAATTCCGAAGAATTCATTAAAAACGAATTCATCTAAGGCAAATTGTCCATACAACTGCATGCCAGGAGTAAAGTTCCATTTTCCATCAAATCCCAACATCACTTTGTCTGGAGTGCCAAGCTGATGCTCTATCCATCTGTAAAAAATTACTGGATTTAAGTAATTCAAATCAAATTGATTAGCCATCACTGATTCAAAAACTCCAACGTTAAGCTTTTTGCCCAAATTGATGCCTAGTCTATGGTGACTAAACCACTTCTGAGGGTATCGCCCGTCGGTCGGTCTTTGCCTATTGTAGATCACATCGGCAGTCATTTGAGACCACAAGTTGGTCAAGTTAAACTTCCATATTTTTGTATTTAGCTTGAAGAAAACATAGGGATTGGAAAAGTCTGACAAAATCATCGAGCGATATCCTTCACCAACAAAGTTTCTGTCATGTCCAAACTGCGCTTGAATGTGTTTGCTTACATTGAAGCTTATGTGCCCCATGGCAGAGAAGTAACCGTAGCCTTCATTCCCATATTCTTTCCAAAAACCCTCACCAGGGACTGCTCCATTGGCTATAGCATATTCCTTTACCCAGGAAGGGAAGACCGTTTGAGTCGTGGAGAGATAGGTGTAGAATCCAATTTTCTGATCTATAGATCCACGTAATTCAATGCCCCTTGTATTACGAAATCTAAAATCATCTTCTCCAGACTCCTTGCCTGCTGATAGGTATATGACAGGATTGATATGTATATCAAAATTTTCGTCTCGGTAATGATACAAGTCCGCTTGCCTTCGATAGAGATTTTTGAATATGGGATTTCTCGAGCTTTCTGTATTATCCAAATTTTGTTCCCAGCTATCATTCAGTAGATAATTAGTATTAAATTGATCTGATGCAGATTGCATAATCCTCGCAGAGTCACTAGCGTATTTATTCACCAACGCTGAGATTTGATCTCTTCTGTAAGGTTTGACAGTCGTGTGAAACTCACTGTAGCTGATACCATCAATGATTTCATACCGCTCTATGAGGTGATAGTAATCTCTGTTGAACGGAGCGTAGGCAGCTTGAGCAAATAATTTCGCATGGGATAGGGCGAAAAAAGTGATGAGCAAATAAAGGTTTTTCATGAGGTGATTTTCTTTTCAAGAATCGTAAATCTATAAAAAGTAGTGTGAATTCAGATGCTTTAGATTCCAATTGAGTATATTTGTAAAAATAAATTTCAGAATAAAGCAAAGTTTTTGATAAAATCAAGAAATAGATTTGGAAGGTTTTTTAAAAAAGGATAACTTTGTGCCTCATTTGAAAAAAGCGATACAAGATAAATAATAATACAATGAAAAAAGATATTCATCCAAACTACAGAGATGTCGTATTCTATGATACCTCTAGCGAATATAAATTCTTGACGAAGTCAACTATCGAAACCAACGAAACAATCGAGTGGGAAGATGGAAAGCAATACCCAGTATTCAAAATAGAAGTAAGTTCAAATTCTCATCCTTTCTACACAGGTAAGAAAATGTTGTTGGATACTGCTGGTAGAGTTGAGAAGTTCAACAAAAGATACGCGAAGAAGTAATTTACAATACTTCAATAATTGTTTTAAAAAGTCTCTGGGGAGTTGTATTCCGAGAGACTTTTTTATTTTTGTGTCATGGACAATTTGATTTTATTTGATGACCCTGCTATCAGAGGTTCATTATTGCCTTTTACATTTACAAGGCCAGTAGCTGCTATCAGGGTTGGGATCATGACTATTTCCGAAAAATGGGAAAAAATCACAAATTCTACCATCGGCTATTTTACACAAGATTACTTAGCTTCAAAATATCCGCACGACTCACAGCCCTCGATCATGGTGAATGGTTCCTTGTGCCCCAATCAAGAGCTTTGGGATACAATTTCCAGGCTAGAGCCTTCTCAAGCGTTGTGGGCTGGGAATTTGTTGATAGCGACTCATTGTGAATCTCCAGCCTCTTTCACCATAGAATGGGCAAAAAGCAAAGAGTCTCTTTCTTTCTCGGGAGAGGTGAGATCGATCCAAAAGATCTGGAATATTTTTGAATTTAATTCTTCAGAGATCAAAGCAGATTTCTCAAGAATAACTTCTGGTAGAACTTCAATCGGGATAGAAGATAAGCATACCGTAATTTATGGTGAAGATCAAATATTTGTAGAACCTGGAGCCAAAATCAAAGCAGCAGTTCTCAATGCTGAAAATGGCCCTATTTATATTGGTCGAAATTCAGAAATCCAAGAGGGAGCTTTGATAAGAGGGCCATTTGCACTATGTGAAGGATCCACGGTCAATATGGGGGCAAAAATGCGTGGAGATACTACTATAGGCCCTCACTCCAAAGTAGGTGGAGAGGTCTCCAACTCGGTGATATTTGGGTACAGTAATAAAGGACATGATGGATTCATGGGAAATTCTGTATTAGGAGAATGGTGTAACTTAGGTGCCGATACCAATACTTCCAATCTAAAAAACAATTACGCTGACGTCAAGGTATGGGATTATACCAAAGGAGGTTTTTCCAATACTGGTTTGCAATTTTGTGGCCTGATGATGGGAGATCACTCCAAGTCTGGGATCAATACCATGTTCAATACTGGAACTGTCATAGGCGTAGGTGCAAATGTCTTCGGTGATGGGTATCCGAGAAATTTCGTACCATCATTCTCTTGGGGAGGAGCAGCGGGATTTAGTACTTTTCAATTGAGAAAATTCGAAGAGGTAGCGATAGCGGTGATGGGAAGAAGAAATAAAGAATACAATAACATAGAAAAGGATATCATTCAGAGGGTATTTGAGCTTACCAAGCATTACCGAATTTGGGACAAATCGATTTAATCTACCACTATGCTATTTTCTTCGATACCAGGACTTGATGAAGTCAAAGAAAAAATCATTAATGCAGTGAAGAGTAATCACCTCGCACATGCTTTACTCTTTCATGGGCCCGAGGGCTCAGCGAATCTTCAGATGGCTCTTGCATTATCGACATATTTGCACTGTCAGAATCCTGGAGAGACTGATGCCTGTGGTACATGTCCATCTTGTCAAAAGATGGCCAAACTGGTGCATCCAGATATGAACTTTGTCATGCCAGCACCCGGAGATGAGAAGGAAGATGATGAAAAAAAGAAAAAGGTCGATTTTGTAGCTTCATTTAGAGATTTTGCCATCAATCAGCCTTTTGGAAATATTTCGGATTGGATTTATTTCAATGAAATTGATAAGAAACAGCTTAATATTTCAAAAGGCTCGGCTCGTAATATCATGCGAACCATATCTCTTAAGTCTTTTGAGGGAGGATATAAAATCATGATGATATGGGGTGTAGAGTATATGAATACCGCTGCTGCCAATGCACTGCTCAAAGTTTTGGAAGAGCCACCTGAAAAAACATTGTTTTTATTACTTACATCCCAACCAGAGCAGCTTCTCACTACGATTCTCTCACGAACCCAAAAGGTAATGGTGAGGGCATTTTCCGATGAGGAAATCAAGGATCATCTCGTGTCTGAAGGAATGTGCTCCAAGGAAGCTGCTGAGCAAATTGCTCCTTTGGCAGATGGAAGTATGCGAGAAGCGTTTCGTATGATAGATCAAGTACAAGACGAAAATACGCTTCAAGTTAGAGACTGGTATAGAGATTGCTTTAGCCTTAGTATAAGTAAGCTTTTGTCTAGAGCGGATGATTTTTCCAAAAAAGATAAAGAAGCTCAAAAATCTTTCTTACTTACAGGAATGAATGTACTTCGGGAAGTCATGCTCAGTAAGTCCCAACTTGTCTCTTTGATGAGAAGTGGTGCTGAGGAAAGAGATTTCATAGAAAAGTTAGGCGTACATGTACTAGACGCTGAGAAAATCCAAGACATGTATCATCAGCTGAATTCCTCGCATTACCATTTGGAAAGAAATGCAAGTTCAAAAATTTTATTCACAGATTTGTCATTCCAATTGGCGAGGATCCTAAGAAGAAAAACGAATTAATTCATGGAAAAGAAGATTATTGGCAGAAAAGAAAAGATTGATCTGCCAACTTGGGGATTGAAGAATCTATCTGCCAAGGTAGATACAGGTGCTTACACAAGTTCAATTCATTGTCAATATGCAGAAGAAAGGGAAGTAGAGGGAGTTATGACTCTATTTTATAAGGTACTATCTCCAAGTCATAAGAGGTACAAGGATATAACCTATTCAACTACATCTTACACTCAAAAAAAAGTTAAAAATTCCTTTGGCCAAGCGGAAGTACGGTATAAAATTACTACAAAAGTCTGTATGTTTGGTGAAGAGTTTGAAGCTGAATTTACTTTAACAGACAGGTCAAAAATGAGAAATGCAATTCTTATTGGGCGGAAAATGGTTCAAGGCAAGTTTTTAGTAGATGTCTCAGCAATAAACCTGTCACAAAAATCAAAAAAATGAAAATCGCAATATTATCAAGGAACTCTCAGCTGTATTCCACAAAGAGATTGAACGAAGCTATTTTGGCAGCTGGTCATGAATCTATGATCGTAGATCATTCTCTTTGTGATATTATCATAGAGCAGGAAGGCCCTTCCATAATTTATAAAGGAGAGAAATTGATTGGTGTAGATGCTATCATTCCTAGGATAGGTGCTTCAGTGACTTTTTATGGTACTGCGGTGGTACGTCAGTTCGAATTGATGGGCGCATTTTCTGCTGTAGAGTCACAGGCAATAGTAAGAAGTAGGGATAAATTACGATCACTTCAGATTTTATCGAAAGCAGGCTTAGGTATGCCCAAGACCGCCTTTACAAATTTTTCAAAAGGTGGTGAAAAGACCTTAATTGAGCAAGTGGGAGGAGCTCCATTGATTATTAAGCTATTGGAAGGAACTCAGGGTCTAGGGGTAGTTTTGGCAGAGACAAAGAAAGCTGGACAGTCTGTTATTGAGGCTTTTCATGGTTTGAAGGCAAGAATAATCGTCCAAGAATTTATCAAAGAAGCCAAAGGAGCAGATATCAGGGCATTTATTGTAAATGGTAAGGTAGTGGGCGCAATGAAGCGACAAGGAGCTGAGGGTGAGTTTAGATCAAACTTGCACAGAGGAGGAAAAGCCACTGTTATCCGATTGAGTAGGGCTGAAAAACAAGCAGCTTTAGGAGCAGCTCGTGCACTTGGTCTAGATATTGCTGGGGTGGATATGCTCCAATCGGCAAGAGGTCCCCTGATCTTAGAAGTAAACAGTTCCCCAGGTTTGGAAGGAATAGAAAAAGCTACAGGTGTCAATATTGCAGGAGAAATAGTGAAGTTCATAGAAGAATCAGTCAATAAAAAGACGACTAAAAGGAAAATTAGAGAATAATGCAGACCGTAAAAATTGGTACTAGGGGCAGTAAGCTTGCTCTCTGGCAAGCATACCATGTTGCTGATTTACTAGAAAAAAATGGTATAGCCTCAGAGATAATTATCATAGAAACAAAAGGTGATAAGATTCTTGACGTATCTATTGCAAAGATTGGAAGCAAGGGTGTTTTTACTGAAGAGCTTGAAGATCAGCTAGCTTCAGGAGTGATAGATATTGCCGTACATAGCGCCAAGGACATGCAATCTTCACTTCCTGATGGTTTTGACTTGATTGCTTTTACAGAGCGAGAAAAAGTGAACGATATCATCTTGAGTCACTTAGAGGATATTGATTATACAGATACAAGCAAACCACTGATATTAGGGACATCTTCTACCAGGAGAGTTGCTACTTTAAAGCATTTCTATCCACATATCAAAACAGTGGAAGTGCGTGGGAATCTCCAGACCAGAATATCAAAAATGGAATCTGGAGTATGTGATGCCTTACTTTTGGCCTATGCAGGTGCGCACAGAATGGGCTATGATAGCATGATCCGAGCAGAATTGTCTCTTGATGAGTTTACTCCAGCAGTGGGTCAAGGTTCTGTGGCCATAGAAGCAGCATCAACTTTAGATAAAGCTTTGAAAGCCAAAATTGTGGAAGCTACACATCACAAGACGACGGGCTATCGACTTCTGGCTGAGCGAGCATATTTGAGAGTGCTTGAAGGAGGATGTAGCATACCGGTTTTTGCACTTGCAGATTGTAAAGAAGAGATGCTTACAATCAAAGGGGGTATAGTGTCTCTAGATGGATCAGAGAGAATCATCCATGAAGTGACAGGAAATGTAAAAGATGCAGAATTGCTTGGTTTCAAACTAGCTGACAAAGTATTACAGTCTGGTGGAGATAGGATTTTGAAGTCAATCAAAAACGCTTTGAATAAATAATGAAAACTATTCATATTATTGCTGTATTGGCCCTTTTGATGATGGGCTGCTCTGTGGAGAAGGACTATTTGATCAAAATCGAAACTAGGCACGGAGAAATGTATGCGGTATTGTTTGACGATACACCAAAGCATAAGAAAAATTTCATTGAACTAGCTGAAAAGGGTAGGTTTGATTCTACTGAGTTTCATAGGGTGATAGAAAATTTCATGATTCAGGGTGGCGATGTATTTGCCAAAGAAGGCTTGCCTAGAGATCAATGGTATACAATTCCTGCTGAAATTTCATCCAATAGAATGCATGCGAAAGGTATGATTGCAGCTGCAAGAATGGGAGATAACGTGAATCCAGAAAAGGCATCCAGTGGTTCACAGTTTTATATTGTACAAGGCAAAGTCTATGACAGGGATGAGTTGACCACAGACATGAGACAGCTTGGTGCCCGATTCAATCAATATTTACAGTTGGGTAGTAACAAAGAGCTGAAAGAAAAGTATACTCAACTATACAATGAGGGATCATTTGATCTAATGAATAAGATGCTGCTTGAGCACAAGGAGAAGTTAGAAGATTTTTACAACATTATACTTGGTAAAGAGATCAAAAAGGATCGTGTAGAGGCCTACAGTACTATAGGTGGTGTTCCTCACTTGGATGATGAGTACACAGTTTTTGGTCAATTGATCAAAGGTCTTGATGTGATGGAGCAGATTGCTAAAGAAAAGACGGGATCTCAAGACAAGCCATTGGAAACAGTCTACATGAAAGTGACAGTTTCCCAAATGACCAAGAAAAAAATCACCAAGGACTATGGATATTCATATGAGTAAAGTGAAGAAGAAGATCCTTATAACAGGTGCAAATGGACTACTAGGACAAAAGTTGGTAGATCTAATTTCTAAAGATGAAAACTATGACCTGATTCCAAGTGGTCTAGGTAAAAGTAGATTTCCAACGAGTTGGCAAATTGATAACTGGGTGACATTGGATATTTGCAAAGAAGATCAAGTGATGGATACTTTTGAAAAGCTAAGGCCTGACTTCGTGATACATACGGCAGCTATGACCAAGGTAGATCAATGCGAAGATCACAAAGAGAAGTGTAGAGAGCTAAACATTCATGCTGTTCAAAACTTGGTGGATGCCTGTTCCAAATACAAAACACATTTGATTCATTTGTCAACAGATTTTATTTTTGATGGTCAAAATGGGCCATATCATGAGGATGATAAAGCCAATCCTGTCAACTTCTATGGATGGACAAAACTAGAAGCTGAAAACATAATTTTGAAATCGAGCATTGATGCTGCTATCGTAAGAACTGTGCTAGTCTACGGAATAGCCAATGACATGAGTAGATCAAACATTATTTTGTGGGTAAAAGACTCGCTAGAAAAAGGAAAACACATCCAACTTGTCAATGATCAAGTCCGTACGCCAACATTAGCCGAAGATTTGGCTTTAGGATGTTTCCTTATCGTTAAGCACAATGCAAAGGGTGTCTACAATATTTCGGGAAAGGATGTACTTACACCGTACCAAATGGCCTTGGCAACAGCTGATTTTTTTCAATTGGATAAAACCTTGATCTTAGAGTCAAATTCTACCAAATTTCAGCAAAAAGCAAAAAGGCCTATGAAAACTGGATTTTTTATTGATAAAGCTGTGAAAGACTTAGGGTATAATCCCAAAAGTTTTATGGATGGAATTGGTATTTTGGCAAAACAAATTAAATTAGCCGATTCTTAACATTACAATAATTTATCAATCAACAACAAATTAATTAAACAGTATGGCATTAAAATCAGAAACTGAAGGCAGGGGCCAGTGGGGATCCAGCCTTGGGTTTATAATGGCAGCAGCTGGATCGGCTGTAGGTCTTGGTAATATTTGGAGATTTCCTTACATCACTGGAGAAAATGGAGGAGGCGCTTTTGTCTTTGTTTATATTCTCTGTGTATTGTTGATTGGTACACCTTTGCTTTTCAATGAACTAGCATTGGGAAGAATTACTGGTAAAAATCCAATTGGGGCAATGAAAAAAGCTTCAAAGAATAAGTTATGGATGATACCTGGTATCATGAGTGTAGTGATTTGTTTTATGGTACTTACTTATTACTCTGTGATTGCAGGTTGGACAGTGGGTTACATCATTACTGAGTTAATTAATATTCCGGTAGATTTTGAAGTTTTTGTAGAGACACCAAAGTACATTATTCCACTGACTTTCTTTTTCATGATGATCACGATCATAGTGATCCTTGGAGGAGTTTCAGGAGGCATTGAGAAAGCTTCTAAGTTGTTGATGCCAGTTTTGTTCATTTTGATCATATTGATCGCTGCTAGAAGTGTCACGCTTCCAGGAGCCTCAGAGGGTATTAAATATTACTTGAAACCCGATTTTTCAAAAATTGATGGTGGGGTAATCTTAGCAGCTTTAGGTCAGGCATTTTTCTCTATGAGTGTAGGATGGGGTTTGATGGTAACCTATGGTTCTTACCTACCGAAAAGCTCCAATTTAGTATCAAGTGGTTTGTGGATAGGTGCATTGGATAGTTTTGTTGCACTACTTGGGGGATTGATGATATTCCCAGCTGTGTTTGCATTAGGCTTGAAGCCAGACGTTGGTCCTTCTTTGGTGTTTAATATTCTACCTCAAGTGTTTGATCAAATACCAGGAGGTGCAATTATTGGAGCATCATTTTTCTTGCTACTCATGGTGGCAGCATTGACTTCTACGATTTCTATGCTTGAGGTTCCTGTGGGATATTTCATTGATGAGAAAAAGGTTTCAAGAAAAAAAGCAGCTTGGGGTGTAGGTATAGTTGCGATGATAGTCTCTATTCCTGCTATTTTGAGCTCGGTAGAGGAAAGTGTTTTCAGTCAAGTGACTATGAAGATTGGATCCATCACGAAGACTGGCTGGTTAGATATTATGGATTGGACGTTTGGCACGCTTTCAGTTACCGTGCTGTGTCTACTATTTGCCATTTTCTCAGGCTGGAGTTTCAAGACCAGTGACCTTGTAGACGAAATCGCACTTGGTTCCCCAGGTTTCAAAAAGAAAATCATATTTGGAATCAGTCCAGGGCAGATTTGGGTGATTTTTATCAGGTTTGTCTGTCCAATAGTAATCGGATTGGTATTGCTTAACCTTTTTGGAGTATTCGGAGAGCCAGAGGCTGGAGGATAAAAAAACAAAAAAATAAAATCATAAGTGGTTTTTGACTCTTTGTCAAAAACCACTTTTCTTTTTGAATGCTATTTAATGTTTTTTAAAATTTAATTTCTGATATTTAAACAAATGATTTTCAAAAGCTTCAAAAAATGCAAATAACGGTAGCCAAAGAAAAAAAATCGTGCTGAAGTTTATAGAAAATCATAAATCATTCGTTATCAATCGAGGCTCTAGTGCTGAGAAGATCATTTACTAATTACCTGAATGAAATACTATTAATATGAAAAAGACCATTCTAATAATCATCTGCATGATAAGTAGCTTTGCTGTCAGTGCCCAGGATTTCTCTATTGGTCCTAAGTTTGGTATATCTCAAGCCAATATAAAAGTAAATGGAGACGGTTATCAATCTGGTGATGATAGGCTGGGATATCATGTTGGGGCATTTGTCAGGATGGGGGGTGCATCCATTTTTGTTCAGCCCGAATTTCTTTATACCAATACGGGTGGTGTAATTATAGATGAAGCAAACAATGCAACTGTGGAAACAAATTTCAATAGGTTAGACATTCCTTTGATGATTGGCTTTAAGCTAGCAAAGTTTTTTAGAATTCAGGCTGGGCCAATTGCTAGTATTTTATTGGATCAATCTTTCAATGAAAATCCCATAGCAGCTACACAGTCCATAGAGTATAGAAACTCCACAATTGGTTATCAAGCTGGAATTGGCCTTGACATTGGTAACTTGATTTTGGATGCCAAATATGAAAGCTCTCTCAATAAAATTGCTGGTAGCGTAGCTGGATTTCAAACAGATCAAAGACAGACACAATTGGTTCTTTCAGCAGGATTTAGGTTGTTTTGAGAATTAATTTTATTCTGCTGTGATGTGATTTTTTTAACATTCAAAAAATAAAACCCTCAAAAAAAGCTTCAATCAGCTAATTTTGAAGGTTTTTAATCTTCATTTTTTTCAATAGTCCTAAATCAGCGAAATAGCTTAATGGCCTGACTCCTTTTTATAAAACACCAGAGCCTTCCTCAGGAGATACCAAGTAAAATTCTGGAAGTCTTCCAAATTTCGCTTCATAGGCTTCACCTACTGACTGTTTGATCTTTTCGACCTCCTCTTGGTGTACAATGTTTATTGTACAACCACCGAATCCACCTCCCATCATTCTTGCACCAAGGATTGCTGATTCGTCTCTTACATAGTCTACCAAGAAATCTAATTCTTCACAGCTCACTTCGAATTCATTACTCAGTCCATAATGCGATTCATAGACCTTTTGACCAAAACGTACTAAGTTTCCATTTTCTAAAGCTATGCATGAGTCGATCACTCTTTGATTTTCTTCAATGATATATTTGCACCTCATCCTTACCTTATCCTCCAGTTCCAATTGAGCGAGCAGCTCTAAGGATACATCTCTTAAATCCTTTATCTCAGGGTTGATTTTTTGAGCTGCATGCACTCCCGCTTCACATTCATTCCTTCTTGTATTGTATGCACTGTCAGCCAATGAATGCTTCACTTTGGTATCTATCAGTAATAATTTATAATCACCAAGTGCTATAGGGAAATATTCGAAATCTAAAGATCTACAATCTAGTCGAATGGCGTGATCTTTTTTGCCCATGACAGAAGCAAATTGATCCATGATTCCACACATTACTCCGGCAAAAGTATGTTCTGCTTTTTGGGCATAGTGGACCAAAGAAGTTTTAGGGATCTGAAAGTCAAAGAGGGTAGAAAGTGCAAACCCTACAGCACATTCAAGTGCTGCTGATGAAGATAGTCCAGCACCTACAGGAATGTCTCCGCCAAATACCATATCGAAGCCTTTTACTTGATATCCTGCCTGCTGAAGCTGAGCTACGACTCCCATGATGTAAGTGGCCCAATGTCCTGGCTTCGGGGAGAATGAACTCAAATCAAAAACATACTCCTCTTTAAAATCCAAAGAATATATTTTACCAAATGTTGTTTGATTTTCTGCAATCGCTACAATCATCTTTTTGTCTATCGCCGCAGGTAATACGAATCCACCATTATAATCAGTATGTTCACCGATAAGATTGATCCTTCCTGGTGAATAAACGATCAATGGATCTTTGCCAAATGTTGTTTTAAAGGTGTCTAGAATTTGTTCTTGAAGTTGCATGATTGGTATTATAGACTTGTGGTAAATTTGAAGATGGTCTGTGACCAGAACTTATCTTCTGGATTAAGGTGGATAGAAGGGAGATCTTCTCGGTTTGCAGCATCTGGAAAACCTTGTGTTTCTAAGCAAATCGCTGCTCTGTGCTTGTAAGGAATGTCATTTTTTCCTTTGAAATGCTCATTGATATAGTTAGAAGTATATACTTGAATAGCAGGAGCAGTAGTGATACATTGCATTGTTCTACCTGATTTAGGATCATGCAAGATGGCATCTATTTCAGTATTTCCCACTTCAAACGCATGATCAAATCCGCTACCTCTTTGAAGCTGAACATTGTCTTTTTTACTCAATGCCTTCCCAATCAATGTAGGTTTGCGAAAATCAAACGGGGAATTTGCCACTTCTTGCAGATAGCCTTCAGCAAAGCTATTCTCATCGATAGGAAGGAATCTCTCCGAGTTGATTTGTAAAATATGATCAGTAATGTCAGTAGACAAGTCTCCACTAAGATTGAAATAACTGTGGTTTGTAGGGTTAAGTATAGTCGGTGCGTCAGTTTTACCCTCATAAGTGATAGATAATGCAGCTTCATCGTCAATTTTATAACTTACCTTAATATCCACATTTCCTGGATAACCTCCCTCACCATCTGGGCAAGTAAGAGAAAATGTGACACCAATACCTTCTTCATCATGAAAAAATTCAGCATTCCAGACCTTTCTGTCCCAACCTGCCTCTCCTCCATGGAGATGTGTTGTCGCTTGATTCAATGGGAGGTCATATACTTTACCATTCAGAGTGAACTTATTTCCTTTTGTTCTTCCTCCAACTCTTCCAATAGTCGCTCCTAAATAGCAGTAGTTATCTTGATATTCTTTTTGCAAATACCCTTCCAGATCATCAAAACCTAAAACGACATCTTGCATGTTCCCAAACCTGTCTGGAACAAAAAGATGGGTTAGGGTAGCACCTAAATTCATGATGGATGCTTTAATGACTCCTTCTATTTCGAGGGTGTAAAGCCATATTTCTTGACCATTCGGCAAGATGCCAAAAGGTGAAGAACTTGTTTTAAGTTCTGAAATCATACTAAAGGGAATAGGTTTGAATGTTAAAAATAAACGCTGAAAATCAAATTACCCACAATTCTTTTAAAATATGAAGGATAATTGCTGATTTTCAGCGGAAATATTGAAAAGAAGTCGTTATTTCGACTTCTTGGTAGAGTTTCTTGGTACTAATGTCGTCTCCAAGATAAATGATTGAGGCTCGTCGGAAGCAATTTCATCTAGCTGATCAAGTAAGTGATTGGCAGCTATTTTGCCCATTTCATAGCCAGGCTGTAGCACTGTAGTAAGGGAAGGTTCCACCACTGCTGAGGTTGGATTGTTGGTAAATCCTGCCAGTGCAATATCTTCTGGGATTCTGATTCCAGATTCTTTAAGTACCAACATCACATCTATGGCCAAAGGGTCTATCATAGCAAAGATGGCATCGGCTCGATCTTCCTCTTCGAGTATTTTTTTAGCAATCGCTTTATTAGACTCTTCTTTGAGATCTGAAGCATAGATTCTGCTTTCTGGATTTTCGATTCCAAATTCACGTAAAGCCCTCAAATACCCCTCTTTTCTTTTTTTACTTATGTACAAATCTTCTGGACCAGAGATATAAGCGACTTTTCTACATCCTTGCTCAAGTATATGCTTGGTGACTTGATAAGCTCCGTCAGCATCATCTACTGTGACCCTAGATACAGGTAGTTCTTCTGTGACCCTGTCAAACATGATGAATGGAATTCCTCTATCATAAAGGTCTTGTAGGTGTTGATAATTTTTTGTCTCTCTACTCAGAGAAATCAATAATCCATCCACCTGACTCGCTACGAGGATTTTGATGTTTGATATCTCTTGAATAAATGATTCATTTGATTGACAGATCATGACATTGTAGCCACGCTTGTATGCGGTGTCCTGAATCCCTGAAATATTGCTTGAGAAAAAGTGGGAAGTTAACTCTGGTACGATGACTCCCAATACTTTGCTTCTACTAATACGTAGTGATTGAGCAAGTAGATTGGGTTGGTAATTCATACTTTTCGCCATTTCGACCACCTTCTGTTTGGTGTCAGGATGTAATTCTGGCGAATCTTTTAATGCCCTTGAAACTGTAGAAACTGACAAGCCTAGCTTCTTCGCAATCTCTTTCATGGTAACTTGATGACCTCGTTTCATTTTTTCTTCTTTAGGCGTTTTTACTCTTGATAGAGTGTGAAAAGTACTGTTTGACCTACAGCCTTTAGTGTTCTGACATCTATCAAATCCATGTTGTCATCATGTGTATGATGATATCGTCCAAAACCTGTATTGGGGGAGAACTCTATAATGTTGATCATAGGTATCTTTGCATCTTTATTTACAAAGTAGTGATCATCTGTGATTTCTCCTGCATCTTGCAAAATAAAATAATCTGAATACCCCAATTCAATCCCAAAGTTCCAAACTTTATTGACGATGTTTTTGGCATAATACCTTGAGTATCCCTCTCTGTAGAATCGGGCACCTTTTGCGCCTACCATATCTAAGAGAATTCCATAATAGGCATTGTATCCATTTTGATGAGGATTTTTGGACCAATGTTGAGATCCAAGACACCACCATACTTGAGAATTGTTTCTATTGTAAGAGCTTTCTGGCTCTCCATCATCTTCTCCATCAAACAAGATAAAATCTACTCCAACATCAGGTTGCAAATCAGATGTAGCTAATACTCTTGCAATCTCCAATGCCATACCAACACCCGATGCTCCATCATTTGCTCCATCTATAGGCTCATCGATCCGCTGCGTGTCCTTGTCGGCTATCCTTCTTGTGTCCCAATGTGCAGAGATCATGATACGTTTGCTGGCAGAAGGATTGAAAGATGCAATGATGTTAGTAAGATCCCAAGTTAACCCATCATGAGTTTTCGTTTGAAAATCTTGTTCTTTGACCTCTAATCCGTAGGATTTGAATTTTTCAATGATCCACTCTTTAGTCAATTGATGCCCTTTTGTCATCGGTACTCTTGGGCCAAAATCCACTTGTTTTTGTATAAAGGCATACGCAGAATCTGCATTGAATTCAGGAACTTGATTATAAGTTTCATTACTGGATACATCAGTATTCTTACTCGACTCACAAGCACTTACCAATACTAAGGCCAATAAAAGCAATAAAGCAATTTTACTCTTCATATGCCCAGTCTATTTTGTCTTTCATATCTTTCACTACGATACCCAAGGATTTGAGAGAATTCCTTATTTCGTCAACTCTTGCATAATCCCTTGCTGTTTTCGCCTCACCATACAATTTCAAAAGGACTTCCAATAAGCCCTCTTGGTTATTCGGCTTTTCTTCACTTAAGCCTAAAATCTCTGTGATAAAAGTACTGTAAGTATTGATCATATTTTCAAATACTTCTTTTCCAAAATGTGCTGGATGCAACTGGCCAGTGTACATAGAATTGATTTTTTTCAATAAGTTGAAAATGTGACCAATCGCTTGTGCAGTATTGAAATCATCATCCATAGCTCTATAAGCATTAGTAATGATTTGCTCTACTTGTTGCACTTGTTTTTCATCTATACCTATGGTGTCATCTTGAACGTATTGAAGCTTTTGAGCAATTTTCAATCCATTGATGATTTTCTTGTAACCCTTTTGGGCTGCTTTTAGTGCATCATTGGAAAAGTCCAAGGTAGACCTGTAGTGGGCAGTCAAGATAAAATACCTGATCGTCATTGGGCTATAGGCTTGCTCTAAAAGCTCATGTTCTCCAGTAAAGAGCTCTTGAAGTGTGATGAAATTACCCAAAGATTTGCCCATCTTTTGTCCATTGATGGTGATCATATTATTGTGCATCCAGTATTTGGCAGGATCTTGATGATTACATGCATTGCCTTGCGCAATTTCACATTCATGATGTGGAAACATCAAATCCATTCCACCTCCATGTATATCAAAATGTTTACCCAAATATTTGGAACTCATGGCTGTACATTCCAAATGCCAACCAGGAAACCCTACTCCCCAGGGTGACTCCCATTTCATCAAGTGCTCAGGGGCTGCATTTTTCCACAAGGCAAAATCCACAGCATTTCTTTTCTCAGATTGTCCATCCAAGTCTCGCGTTCCACTCATAAGATCATCCAAGACTCTACCTGATAATTTCCCGTATTGTTGTCTTTCATTATATTTCAGTACATCGAAATACACAGATCCATTGACTTCATAGGCCAGTCCTTCGTCAAGAATAGACTGAACAAGCGCAATCTGCTCTGGAATATGGCCTGTTGCTCTTGGCTCTATACTTGGCTTGATCGTGTTGAGTGCTAGCATATCACGATGGTACGTATCTGTATACTGTTGAGCGACTTCCATAGGCTCCAGCTGCTCAAGTTTGGCTTTCTTAGCGATCTTATCCTCACCCTCATCAGCATCACCTTGAAGGTGTCCGACATCAGTGATGTTTCGTACATAGCGTACTTTGTAGCCCAAGTGGCTCAAGTATCGATACACGGTGTCAAAAGTAATAGCTGGTCTTCCATGACCTAAATGTGCGTCCCCATAGACCGTAGGACCACATACATACATGCCAACGAATGGTGCTTTGATAGGTTCAAAAGTCTCCTTTACCCTTGAGAGGGTGTTGTATATTTTGAGTTGTGACTTGTGTTTCATATTAAATGCTTGCTTAATCTTCCCCTTTCAGGGAATAGACTCATCGAGCTCTTAGATTTAGATTGCAAATTAGCAGATAGAATCCAAACTATAGAGATTTTCAAGGTATTTTTAGATTTTGTCAGATTCAATTGAGATTAATAATTTCTTACCGTTTCGGAGAAAATCATTCAAAAGGATCATCTAAGAAATTTTATTTCTGCTAACTGATTTATCAATAAATGATGGTACGTTCAAAGTAAAATTTATCTGATTATACGCTTTTTTGCCAACAACTTTAATTCATTGGCTCAACAGGTTGTTAATGGTCAATATCCATAAGTATCCAATATCAATTTATATCTGAAGTTAGATAAATCGGAATTTTGTAATGTTATTGGCAAAGTTCCGTATATCCATATTTAAATCATTTTTAAAGAAAAAAAGGCCTGAACAAAATGAATTTTGATCAGGCCTTTTTGAATTCATCAATGGACTCTTAATGTTTGAAGTGTCTCACGCCTGTCATTACCATGCTCATGCCGTTGGCATCACAGTAGTTGATAGAATCTTGATCTTTGATAGATCCACCTGGTTGAACTACCGCCTTGATTCCTTCCTTGGAAGCAATCTCTACACAATCAGGGAATGGGAAGAAGGCATCAGAAGCCATCACTGCACCATTGAGGTCAAAATTAAAGCTTTTGGCTTTTTCTATCGCTTGTCTTAGTGCATCTACTCTGGATGTTTGACCTACGCCTGAAGCAAATAGCTGATTGTTATTGCTAAGGATGATGGTATTTGATTTGGTATGTTTACAAACCTTCGCAGCAAATACCAATGCGTCCATTTCAGCATCCGAAGGAGATACTTTGGTTACTATCTTGAAATCTGCTTTTGTTTCTGTTTGAAGATCTTTGTCTTGCTCTATGATTCCGTTAAGCAAAGTTTTGATTTGCTTAGTTCCTGGAAGATCCATTTTTTGCACTAGCAAAATTCTGTTTTTCTTTCCTTTCAACAGCTCCAATGCGTCAGCGTCAAATGCTGGTGCGATCAAAACCTCGAAGAAAAGGCTATTCATTTCTTCTGCTGCGGCTAAATCTACCTTTTGATTCGTAACCAATACACCACCAAATGCAGAAGTTGTATCTGCCTCAAATGATTTTAAGTATGCTTCTTTTACCGTATCTGCCACAGCTACTCCGCATGCGTTGGTATGCTTCAAGATAGCAAAAGCTGTTTCACCTTTGAACTCAGCTATCAAGTTAACAGCTGCGTCTACATCTACAAGGTTGTTGTATGAAAGTTCTTTGCCATTCAATTGCTCAAAAAGAGCCTCCATGTCTCCATAGAAATGAGCAGCTTGGTGAGGGTTCTCCCCATATCTTAGAGATTTGGCTTTACTCTCAGACACTTTCAATGCTGGGATATTTTCTCTTTGATTGAAATAATTGAAAATATGCGTGTCGTAGTTGGAAGATACTTGGAAAGCCTGAGCTGCGAAATACCTTCTATCCTCAAGTGATGTAGCACCATCCTGAGACTTCAACCTTTCTTCAAGTTCGCCATACTGCGCTTTGGAGGCGATGATAACTACATCTTTGAAGTTTTTGGCAGCTGCACGGATCAGAGAGATTCCTCCAATATCAATTTTTTCTATAATATCAGCTTCAGAGGCACCAGAGGCTACAGTTTCTTCAAATGGATAAAGGTCGACGATCACCAAATCAATCGCAGGGATGTCAAACTCACCAGCCTGAGAAACATCTCCCTCGTGATCTCTTCGGTGAAGGATACCTCCGAAGATTTTTGGGTGAAGTGTCTTTACCCTTCCTCCAAAAATTGATGGATAACCAGTCAATTCTTCTACTGGAATGACCTCAGCACCTTGGTCTTCTATGAATTTTTGGGTGCCTCCAGTAGAATAGATTTTTACACCTTGAGCCTTTAGTTGTTCGATGATAGGTTCGAGGTTGTCCTTGTAATAGACTGAAATGAGAGCGGATTGAATTTTTTTGTTTGCCATGTTTTTATGCACTTAAAAGCTAGATGAATATCATCATCAATGTCTTCTAAGAACTGATATAGTGAAAGGAATTATTTTTCAAGTCGCAAAGGTACGGAAACACAGGGATTAACCCGAATATAATTGTGGGTTTTGCTTTTGTTCTATTTGCTTTCTATGATCAAAGCATACTTTCTATGATTTGAGGGAAATATTTATGTTCTAAGGCGTGTACTTTTTGAGCGATTTCTTCTGCGCTATCTTTTTCATCAATGGATGTAGCAGCTTGAAAAATGATCTTGCCTTCATCATAATTTTCGTTGACCAAGTGAATGGTGATTCCTGTTTCTTTTTCACCAGCCTCTTTTACAGCGCTGTGCACATTCATTCCATACATACCTATGCCTCCATATTTAGGGAGTAGCGCAGGGTGGATGTTGATGATATTATTTGGGAATTTATTGATCAGGTTTTGGGGAATTTTCAGTAAAAAACCTGCTAAGATCACCCAATCCACCTGATTTTCGATCAACTTTTCTGTGACAGTGCCTTGTTCGAGTGCTGTTTTGTTGAAAGTAAAAGTTGGTACGCCGTACTTTTTAGCTCTTTCAAGGACGTAAGCATCTTCTTTGTTAGATCCTATCTGTACGATTTGAGCTTTATCAGAAAATTGGAAGTGTTCCATTATTTTTTCGGCATTGCTACCACTTCCTGAGGCAAGTATGGCGATTTTTTTCACGTGAAGGCTGCTTTGGTTTTAGGGTACAAAAATAGGAAATTATCAATAGGATAAAATTCAGCACCAATTTTTCCCAAGTTCTTGGAAGGATGTGTAAAAATTAAGGTGGTTTAGTTTATGAAACTTGTTTTTTGATTATTTCAATTCATGTATATAATGCGCAACCTTATGTATGTTATTGTCCGTTTATCACCGTGTAACTAATCTTAAATACTATGAAAAATATCCTTTTTTTGTCAATTTTTGCTCTTTTACTTTCGTCATGTACTGTGGTGCGTCAAGGTGAAGTAGGCGTAAAACGAAAGTTTGGAAAATTGAATGACAATATCTCAGACGCTGGTCTTGTAGGGTTCAATCCTTTCACTACCAAAGTAATCAAGGTGCCTATTCAAACGGTGAATCAAGAAGTGAAATTGAATTTACCAAGTAAGGAAGGCTTGACAATCGAGTCAGAAATATCCATTCTTTATAATATCGAAAAAAATAAGGTGCCATTTATTCTTGAAGATGTCGGTGAGAACTATGAGCGTGTGCTTATTTTGAATGTATTCAGATCTGCTGCGGCAGATGTGACTGCACAATATATGGCTAAGGATATGCACTCAGGCATGAGAAGTCAGATAGAAAATCAAATATTAGATAGGATGCACGAATCCTTGAGAGATAGGGGATTTGTTGTAGAACGTGTCTTGATGAAAAGCATTAAGCTGCCAAATGAGCTAAGCAGAGCAATTGAAAGAAAACTTCAAGCTGAGCAAGAGGCTCAACAAATGGAGTATATTCTAGAAAGAGAAAGAAAAGAAGCAGAGAGAAGAAAGATTGAAGCAGAGGGTACTCGTGAAGCTCAAAAAATTCTAGCCGAGGGTCTTGTAAGGGAGATTATCGAACTACGAAGCATAGAGGCATTTAGAGAGCTTGCCACTTCTCCAAATACAAAAATAATCATCACTGATGGTAAAACTCCCTATTTGATCAATAGCCAGAAGGATTGATAGAGCAAATCATAGAAGAAGTAATGTACTGAATGATTCAAAATTGTAAGAGGGGATAAATTTATAAATGCCTCAAGGTTGATTGAAAAATCTACTTTGAGGCATTTATTGGTTTACTAAATCTAATAAACTACAAAAGTCCCATGCTAATGATCCCTGTAAGCATTAGAAGTTTGGACAATATACTTAATTGACTAAAATGCTCTTTGCGGTCGGCGATGTAGATTTTATACATAAAGAGAAAAAACAAAACACTAAGTCCTCCAAAATAGTAGAAGAGAGATGGCTTGTTGATTTTGAAAGCTACAGTCAGGATAGCCACTACAAATACCAATGCGATAGCAAATATTACTCGTTTTGTATTTCTGAATCCTAATACTATGGGGAGTGTTTTGCAGCCGTGCTTTCGATCCCCTTGTCGATCTTCTATATCTTTGATGATCTCTCTGATAAGATTGATGAAAAATGCGAAAATTGCATAAACGGACACCAAAAGCTCGGATTGCTGATAATAGTAGCCAATGATCCAGATTGATGAACCCGTCAAAAGAGCCACTACGAAATTTCCTATGAATGGTAAGCGCTTCAGAAGGTTGCTGTAGAGCCATAATAAAAATGCAGCGATAAATGTAATTACACCAACTCTTGGACTAACTAGCCAAGCTATTCCAATTCCCGTAAAGTTGAGTACCGAATGGAAAAAAATAGCCATCCTTCGTTTTAGACCTTTACCAATAATTACTTCATCAGGCTTGTTGATATAATCGATCTTGACATCATAGTAATCATTGATCATGTATCCAGCCGCTGTGATGATCACAGTAGAGAATACCAGAAGGTAGAGGTTTATGTCTTGTAGCACTGGTAAGCCTAACTGGCTTCTTTCTACGAGAAAATACGCTGTCATAAGCTGCGCAAAAGCCACAATAATCAAATTAACAGGACGGCTAATTTTGAACAAACTCCAAAAAGAAAAAGACTTGGCCATGAGCTTAGATTTGATCTTAAAAGTACGACAAGAATCTGGTTTTGGTGCTCAATTCAATTTTTTAAATGATAAACTTCAAAAGTTCTTGATGAGAGATCACTTATGAGTTAGTTGTTAGTTGTCTAAATTAGCTATTCAAGCTTTCATCATTGACTTTCTTATTTGGTATTTCTTAAAAATTTTAAGATCATCTTCTTTGATCCATACATCCTTTCTATGAGAAATTAAAACCAATATTATTTTTTACTAAAACCTATTTTGAAAATGCCGAAATAGTCTAGTTCTACATCTTGATTTTCCTTTTGCATTGCCCATAAGGATCCATCTCTTTGGATGATGCTTCTAGGGTGATAATCTTCTGGTGCAAAGTCAAACAGCAGTTCACCAGTTGAATCAAAAATAGCAACTCTATCCAAGTATTTTTCCCTCATTCTAGTTCCAAAAGCTCTTGCTTCTTCAGGAGATTTGTTTTCCATGCTTTCAATTTGATCTTGACTATCGTAACCAGGGAAATAACCAACCACAAAATGATCTTCAAAATATGTAATGGTATGAATTTGACCTGATGAGAACCATCTTCTAAAAGAATCAGGATTGAATTGAGGGTCACCTTGGAAATAGTTGTAATTAGGTAATGATAAATCAATGTACTTGATCAAATCAAATGGATAAATTTTGTCAAAAAAATAGATTCTAGGCTCTCCACCAAAAATCACCATGAGATTTTCATCTGTAATTTCAAAAATTGGTGCCCAATCATCTCTGTGAAAAAATTGACCATTCCTGTACAAACTTGAGGATGGGATTTTTATTATGGGAGTTTTTTCACCAGTACTTTTATGTATTATGATCATGGTATGAACTTCTTCATAGATTTTTAAGTCACTATAGTCCGCAGATCTTGAACCTTGATCAATATAAATATAATGTTCTTCTATCTCTCCAATTGCATACCCCATTGATCTTCTAGCAAAATTGTATGGGTGTATTTCTGATATTCGTGTTTTAGAAATGTTTTTTCCAGTAAAATCATAGCTCAACAAACCGTTGATACCATAAGCCAAAAACTCATTTACTCCAATGATTTTCAAAGGTGCGAACAGAATACCATAAGTATCGGGCATGTCACCAAATTTCGGGTAGCTGAATTCAACTTCACCGTCAAAATTTGCTACATGTATGGTTTCTTTTGTCTCTTCTGAATTCACGAATAGTATGGTTCCGGTTTTTGGGTTAATATCGTGAACACTTGGGTTTCCTAAGTAGTTAATATGAATGCTATCTTGTTTTACTAAAGAAACCTTTTGTGTATTATTATCTTCGGTATGATTTTGAGAAGAATTGCAGCTGAGTAGGGAAAGCGCATAAATGGGGATCAGAAATCTATTAACTTTAAACATATTGAAAGTGTGGATTTTGTATCCCAATTTAATTAGGTTAAAATTCAAGAACTAATTACTTAATAATTAAATATTAGTTTTTAACTTAAATCTTCACACCTTCCAGGTTTTAATTGATATGCAATCAGTTATTAAAAGTAGTCAAGTGAATCCTGGAAGGATTATTCTCACTATAAATCACCCTATAGCAATATTTCCATGCGGATTTTAGCTTCCTGTTGGTAATAAAAGGATATTTCTCGGTCGAATGTGATTCTCTCAAGTACTCAAATACTTTATATTATATGTATTGCTAAAGATAGAGAGGTGATTTTGAATCAACTCAGCGCTCTTCTGCCAAAGCAATTTTCAATTGGAAGTAGGTGTATCTTTCTCCAAAATGTTCTTTCAAGGGTTTTAAAAAATGAGAATCTTGTCTTCTATATGCCAGCCTTATGTTTAGGATGTCATCTTTTGAGATGAATTCGGAGGCTTCTACTTCTCGCTTTTTTACCATATTGACGAGGTGGTCTTCTATGGTATTGGGAGTCATATTTCTTTCATGAGCTATTTGGAATATGCTTTTACCTTCCTTATAGAGCTTAAGAGATAACCCTTCGGATGCCGAGCCTCGAGATGGTGTTGCCTTCTTAGGCTGAATTTTTCTTTTTGGAGTCAGCTGATGTTTACTGACGTAGCTTGAAATTAGTTTAATAAAATCCTCACCATAGCTTTGAGCTTTTACTTGACCTACACCAGCTATAGTCAAAAATGCTGACTCATCTGTGGGTAAGTAAGTGGCCATTTCTATCAATGCATTGTCTGCAAATACGACATATGGAGGTACAGCGCTTTTTTGTGCAATGCGGTATCTCAAGGATTTTAATTCATCTAATAGCTCCTCATGATATTCAGTAGGCTTATTGGATACATCTGCCAGTGTATCATCCATAGGAAGGAGTATTTTTTCTTTGTTTTTTAGCTTTTGCCAAGCAAATTCAGTAAGCTTTAATGTGGGGAATTGAGTGCCTGCCTCAGCTAGATAGTCTTCTTGCATCAATTTATCGCACAAATTCTTCCAGAAAGATTCTGGCCTGTCTTTGCCAATCCCGTATACGCTTAACTTTTGATGGGCCTCTTGAATTTTGGTGGATTTTGAACCTCTGAGAACCAATACCACATAGCCAATACCATAGCTTTCTCCTAACCTTGCCACTGCCGACAAGAGCATCTGTGAGGGTATTGTCATGTCTTGGCGTTTCCCCTTTTGAAAGCAAATGTCACAGTTGCCACAGTCTCCTTCATGCTGCTCACCAAAATAATTGAGTAGGTATTTTCTTCGACAAATTTTTGTCTGGCAGAAATGCCTCATTTTTTCCAATTTGTCCTGCATCACATCTACAAATTGCTGATTCTCTCCTTGATCGAGCATTCTACTCAATGTGATAGCATCTTGGCTAGAATAGAAAAGTAAGGCGTCACTTGGAAGCCCGTCCCTTCCAGCCCTTCCTGTTTCTTGATAGTACCCCTCAATATTTTGAGGCATGTTCATGTGGACGACAAAACGCACATTGGACTTATCTATACCCATTCCAAATGCGATAGTAGCCACCATGATTTTGACTTCATCTTTGATGAACAGCTCTTGATTTTTTTCTCGCTCTTCTCTTGGCAATCCTGCATGGTAGGGGAGAGCTGATAATCCCCTAGCTTGAAGTTCTGTGGCTGTTTCTTCTACGTTTTTTCTCGAAAGACAATAGATTACTCCAGAGTTCTTTTTGTGAAAGTCCAAAAACTCTAACAACTTGCCCATAGCATCTCTTTTAGCTGTGACACGATACGTGATATTGCTTCTGTCGAATGAGGACACAAACCACTGAGGAGACTTTAAGCCAAGCTTTTCAGCTATATCTTTTCTTGTCATCTTGTCTGCCGTGGCTGTCAAGGCAATAAATGGAATATTGGGAAAAGCATTCCTGAGCTCCCCAATGTTCAAATACTCAGGCCTAAAATCATGCCCCCACTGGGATACGCAATGGGCTTCGTCTATAGCAACTAGTGATAAGTTTATTGTTTTGAGAAAATCTACCAGCGGATAATCACCTCTATACAATCTCTCCGGAGCTATGTAAAGTAACTTGATCTTGCCCGACTCTATTTGAGATGATATGAATCGCTGCTCGCTATGACTTTGTGTAGAGTTCATGAAGGCAGCTGGAATCCCATTTGTATGGAGTGCATCTACTTGATCTTTCATTAAGGATATCAATGGAGATATCACCAAAGTCAAACCTTCAAAAACCATGGCGGGCACTTGATAACAAACAGATTTTCCACCACCTGTAGGCATCAATACTATGGTGTCTTTTTTTGAAAGTAAGGATTGAATAATTTGCCTTTGATTTCCTCTGAATTCAGAATAACCAAAAAATTCTTTTAATATACTTTCCGGTTTTTTCGCAATTACGGCTTCACTCATGCTATACAGGTTTGTAAAAATTGAAAACCTAAAGATACTAATTTTTGAAGGTTTTGTAAAGGCTTATGAATCCACGTCATATTATTAAGATTATTCTGATGAAGTATTAGCTAGTGGTATTTTAGAAGCAACAAGGATAGTTTTTGGAATGTTTCTTAAGATATTTAAATTCTTTTTGTTTTGGTTTATGAAAATAAACTTAGATTTTTTTTCATTTAATCTAGGGATTGGAATGGTTGTTGTAATAATTCTATCAAATAAAATTTTAACCTTAATCAACTACTATTATGTCTTTAAAATTGAAATTAAAAGGGAATTGGAACGAAATGAAGGGTAAGTTGAAAGAAAAGTATGGTGAGCTTACCGATGATGATTTGGTATATGCTGAAGGTCAAGAAGATCAACTTTTAGGTAAACTTCAGAAAAAAACTGGTGCAGCTAAAGAAGAGCTTAGCAAGTTCTTATTTGACGAGTAGATTTAAAGTCAATTGTATACAAATACAATAGGCAAAAAATATAAAAGAGCGACCTCAAATCGCTCTTTTTTTGCGTTAGCAAGGGTTAGTCCATCTTTTGTATTTCCACAGCATTCCTGTGGTTGGGTTATTTTAACTTTTTAATCCCTAGAAGCTATCAAATTTTTCAACTTTCCATTCTTTCATCGTGAAAATGCACTTTAAGCTATATATTTAACCTCTTCAATTTTCCGACTCTATACTTTTTACCATTGAAATATTTTCACCTTAGTATGAGCAGGTCAACATAATTCCTTATTTTTGAAATAAATATAAACCCAAAAAACATGGCCTATTACTGTAGATTAGGAAGTATTCCACCCAAAAGACATACACAATTTAGACAACCCGATGGGAGTCTATACAAGGAGGAGTTGGTGAGCTCTAAAGGTTTTTCTGGCATCTATTCCAATCTTTACCATATACATAATCCCAATAATGTAAAGCACATTGGTGATCCAGTTTCCTACAGATGGGATATAGCTGAATCGCATGGATTGAAACAGACTCACTTAAAGACAGCTGGAGTGGGTACGACAGGCAAGTGCTATCTCTCTGGTAGAAAAATGCTGCTCAAGAATAATGATGTGATGATGGGGATTTGCTCACCAGAAGAGCGTAAAATGGATTATTATTTCAAAAATGCAGATGGGGATGAGCTTATCTATGTCCATGATGGAGAAGGGGTGATGTATTCTCAATTTGGGAAATTAGATGTGAGGCAGGGAGATTACATTGTAATTCCAAGGACGACGATATACAGATTCGAATTCAATACAACTGGTCCACTTAGACTGCTAGTGATTGAGTCCAAAGGACCTATCGAAACGGTAAAGAGATATAGGAACGAAGTAGGGCAGCTTCTGGAGCATTCACCATATTGTGAGAGAGATATCAGACCTCCTGGCGAGCTATATACCGAATCTGAAGCTGGCGATTACTTAGTTCAGATCAAAAAGCAGGATATGCTACATCAATATACCTATGGGCACAGTCCGTTGGATATCATTGGCTGGGATGGATATTTGTATCCCTATGCACTTTCTATCCATGATTTTGAGCCTATCACAGGAAGAATTCATCAGCCGCCTCCTGTGCATCAAACTTTCCAAGCTTGGGGTTTTGTGATATGTTCTTTTGTGCCGAGGTTATTTGACTATCATCCACTAGCTATACCGGCTCCCTACAACCATAGCAATATTGACTCTGATGAAATTCTATATTATGCAGAGGGTGAATTTATGAGTAGAAAGGGAATAGATCGTGGATCATTTACTTTACATATGGGTGGGCTACCGCATGGCCCACATCCTGGAACAGTGGAAAAATCTATCGGAGCAAAAGCAACTGAAGAATTGGCTGTGATGTTGGATACATTCAAGCCTATGTATGTTACCACACAAGGGTTAGAATTTGTAGATCCTAAATATCCAATGAGCTGGAGTGAGTAGGTATTCGTTGCAGATAATTTGAGCATTCAAAAAAAACAAAGGGACTTCTTTTTAGTCCCTTTGTTTTTTCACCTAAAATTTACAATTTTTTGCTATGACTGATTTATCTGCAAAAGACCTTTTAGGTGTCAAGAAATGATTGCTAATCTATAAAAACTTGAAAGTTCTACAGATTTTACGAATAACTTAGAATCATTGAAATTACCTGATTCGATCCACAGATCTGACAAGCATTTCGTCTTTTCTTATAAACCTATTGGCAAGCAAGTTTAAGATCATACCACCGAAAATTGCCCAAAACCCAAGAACAAATGCACCATTTGCATTAGGATTAAAGTCAGCATTTACTTGATATGTGGTGTATACGATCAATCCCAACGTAACGACCATGACTAAGGAGTTGATCATATTTAGAAACATCTGTTTCGCTCTGTTTTTGTATTGAGATAAGCTAAACAATGCTAACCCAGCAGCTATGATGGATAATACGCCTAAATAGAACTTGCTACTCGAACTTACTACTTCTTGTGTTTGAATATCTATCAGGACTAAATTCCACGCCGAAAGGGTCATCATTTGGGTTTGGCCTGGGTTTACTTGTTGCCAAATAGGGAAGATCACTACTAAAATCATGGCAACTGCCACAAGAAATAAGAATATGGTTTGAATTCTTTGTATCATGTTTTTTGAAGTTTTGACAAAGAAAGGGTGTAAATCGAACAATCGCAAGAATTGCCAAAAGGAGTGTCGTGGATTTGAATATAAAATATTGAATCAATGGTCTAAAAAATCTCAGCCCAATGATGAGATCTGAAGCTATTTTTTGTTCTTTTCCCTGTTAGAATTATCATTTAATCTGTCGCTTTCAATAAAAGTCAATAAGTATTTAACCATTTTGAACCTTATAAGCAGAGAAAAATATTAAAACTAATTCAATCCTATATTTTTGATCTTTATAGGGAAAGTTATCCTTATTCATTTTTTTATAAAAAGCATTTTAACCACCGAGGATAATTGCTTGGAATCATATGCAGAAATTAGGATGTAATAGTATCTTTGCAGCTGTGACTGAAATTTCAAAAAGATATTTTCTAGAAATAGCTTATAATGGTGCAGCATATCATGGATGGCAATCTCAGAAAAATGCTACTTCTGTACAGCAGACTATCGAAACAGCCCTTTCGACACTTTTACGTGTACCCGTGGCAATAATGGGTTCTGGCAGGACAGATACGGGTGTTCATGCAAGTCAGCAATTTGCTCATGTGGTTATCGAGTCGGAAATTCATCTCCCTGATTTTCTCAAGAAACTAAATGCACTATTGCCAAAAGATATAGCCGTTTATAGTATATTACCCGTAAGAGATGAAGCGCATGCGCGATTTGACGCAGTATGGAGAAGTTATGTTTACAAGATTGCTACCCGAAAAGATCCTTTTGGCAATGGACTAAATTGGTGCTATTATAGACCTTTGGATATTTTGGCTATGAATCAAGCTTCAAGATTACTTCTTAGCCATGAAGATTTCGAATGTTTTAGCAAAGTAAAAACAGACGTAAATCATTTTGGTTGTAAAATAAAAACTGCATTCTGGGAACAAATAGGTAATGAAATTCACTTTCATATCACAGCGAATCGGTTTTTGAGAGGAATGGTAAGAGCGATTGTAGGTACCTTGGTACTGGTAGGTGAGGGGAGGTTGACTTTGGAGCAGTTTCAAGAGGTTTTGGATAGCAAAGATCGTTCTAATGCAGGTTCCTCAGCTCCTGCATCAGGCTTATTTCTTTGCAGCGTAGTTTATCCAGAAGATATATTTGTGTAGAATTGTTAATAGATTAAGATTTTGAGCCTAGAACAGGAAAATGTAAAAAGTGGTGATATCGTAGACACCAAGGTGCTGAAGAAACTCTATGAGTTTATCAAGCCATACCAAAGTAGGTTCTACTTTCTTATTTTTCTTACATTCGCACTGGCGGTTTTAGCACCAACGAGGCCTTATTTTATCCAAGTTGCTATAGATGATCATGTCGCGCTTGGCGATTACGATGGGTTGGTAAAGGTGATTTACTTATTAATTGGTTTGATGGTGTTGCAAGCCATAGTTCAGTTTGTACATACCTATTTGTCTGGCTGGATAGGTCAGGTGATCATCAAAGACATAAGAGTGAAGCTTTATCGCCATTTGCTAAAGATGCGCTTAAAGTTTTTTGATAATACTCCAATCGGAAGGTTGGTAACTAGGAATGTTTCCGATATAGAGACTTTGGCTGACGTGTTTAGTGAAGGGTTGGCAGCTATTGTAGGAGACTTGCTACAGCTTGTTACCATTTTGGGAGTGATGTTTTATATTGATTGGAAGCTCACATTAGTGAGTTTGAGTACATTGCCACTTTTGATAATTTCGACATACATATTCAAAGAGAAGATCAAAGTAGCTTTCAATGATGTGCGTAATGCCGTGTCCAATCTCAACTCTTTCTTACAGGAGCATATCACGGGGATGAACATCGTGCAGGTGTTCAACAGAGAAAAGCGTGAATACGAGAAATTCAAAGATATCAATAGAGACCACAGAAAGGCGCATGTAAAGTCTGTATTGTATTATGCGATATATTTTCCAGTCGCAGAGATTATTCAAGCCATTGGGATTGGTTTAGTCGTCTGGTATGGTGCTACTGGTGTGTTTGATTTGGAGATCAAAGTAGGAGTTTTGATATCTTTTATCATGTATCTCCAGTTGTTTTTCAGACCGATCAGGATGATAGCAGATAGGTACAATACCCTTCAAATGGGTGTGGTAAGCTCAAGCAGGATATTTAAGCTTCTAGAAAGTGATGATCAGATTCCAAATGAGGGTACTTTTAAGCCTGAGAAAATCAAAGGAAATATCCAACTAGAAAATGTATGGTTTGCTTACAACGATGAGGAGTATGTACTCAAAAATATTAATTTTGAAGTCAAACATGGAGAGACTGTCGCTTTGGTAGGTGCCACGGGTGCGGGCAAATCTTCAATTATCAATTTGATAAGTAGGTTCTATGAAATCAATAAGGGAAATATAAAAATAGATGGCACTGACATTAGAGATTTTGAATTAAGTATCTTGAGAAAACACATCGGTGTTGTTTTACAAGATGTTTTCTTATTCTCTGATACGATCTATTACAATATCACCTTAGGGAATCCAAATATTAGCAAAGAAGAAGTCATGCATGCAGCCAAGCTTGTGGGTGCTAAAAAGTTTATCGAAAGGCTACCTGGAGGATTGGATTACAATGTCAAAGAAAGGGGAGCTACACTTTCCGTTGGTCAGCGGCAATTGATTTCATTTGTACGAGCGATGGTGTACAATCCGGAGATCATTATTTTGGATGAAGCGACTTCATCAGTAGATACAGAAACTGAGGAGTTGATACAAAAAGCCATAGATAAAATGATGAAAGGAAGAACTTCGATAGTTATAGCACATAGACTATCTACGATACAAAAGGCAGATAAAATCATCGTGCTTCATCAAGGTGAGATTAAGGAGTCAGGTACACACGAGAGCCTGCTCAACCTAGGGGGCTATTACGCCAATTTGCATAAAATGCAACTCAAGTCTATGGCTATTTAAATGGTCTAATTTTAATAGAATGAATATCTGGCCTCGGTTTTGAGGTGATGGGGAATCGATTACTAAACCAATAAAAATAAATAACGTGAAAAAGTTACTGACTGTAGCCATGATGATGGTGGCATTTCTAGCAAATGCGCAAGAGGACGGGATAGGAATAAGACTAGGTGAGCCTTTGTCCATTACTTACAAGAAATTTTTGGATGGGAATATTGCAATAGAGGGGATGTTTGGTAGAGCAGGAGCAAATAGTGCCCAGTATTACTTTAGATCTTTTGACAACAATAGACCCACTTCCAATGCTTTTTATGCTGGTCACAGTACAGGGTCATCATTTTCCTTCAATGTGAGAGGGGCTTATCATGAAGATATTACAGATGACTTGAATATAGATCAAGGATACCTTTTAGCATATGCAGGTGCCGGTCTTCAGTTGAGGTCTACGCGCGTAGATTATACTTATACTGATCCGTCTGTTTCTCCCACAGGTATCTTTTACAGAGAATCTAGAAGAAACATAGATATAGGCCCAGAGATTTTCGGAGGAAGTGAATACTACTTTGACGATTTACCTATTAGTATTTTTGCAGAAATTGGTCTCTTTATGGAGTTATTGGATAGGTTTGGACATGTGAAGTTGCAAGGTGGGATAGGAGTGAGATACTTGTTTTAGAATGAGAAATAGAATCATTGTAGGTGCTATTGTAGGGTCATTGCTGACGATTGGGATAATTCTATTTCAAAACTTAGGCGGTTTCAACGAGGTGACTTTTACCACACTGGATGAGCCAAGTATTGTACTGCATGGCTTGACCTTCGAAGGTACGCCTCAAGATGAACAGATCAGGCATACTTTCGAGAAAGTGGGAGGGGAAGCTTCGAAGAGAAGTTTACCTCTTTTTACCTTGTATTATGTAGAGCCAGCAGGGAAACTAGATACAATGAAAGTCTTCGTCGGCATTGAAGCTCAAGATTCTATTCCAGGCTTTGAGACGTACAAGTTTACAGCTGATCTAGGTATAGTAGCGCATGTAAATGCTCATCGGCTTGTCATGCCAGGGCCGAATAAAGTTAAGTCCAAAATCAGGACACATTTAAAGAATCAAGGATCAAAAGAACCTTTTTTGTATTTGGATAAAATCATTGATACCGAATCTGTCCAAGTTATTGGGCTTATTAACCAATAACTGGAGGTTTTACTCTTTACTTTATTAGGAGTTGATTTTGGTATAGTTTTGGTAAACCCGCTCATATCACTCATGTGAAACTTATGTTTCCAAAAGGTCGTAGAAAAAGAATATCCACATTTAAATTTAGCATTATGAAGAATTTTATCAAAGGAGTGCTTGCATTTGGCATGATTGCCATGTTTGCCTGTGAAGGACCGATGGGACCTCCAGGTTCTCCAGGTCTTCCAGGGGCTGATGGTGTTACCATTGTAGGTCAAGTATTTGAGACTGATTTTATCAATTTTAATTCTAATAATAATTTCAGCACAGGGTTTCGAGATTTCCCATATACCATTGAGGAGACTGATAAAGTTTTGGTCTATGCCCTTTGGAGAATTGAGGATAATGTGGATGTATGGAGATTGCTTCCGCAAATGAATATCGAGTTTTCAGAGTTAGGTATATTTTTCTATAACTATGAGTTTACGATGTTTGATTACAATATATTCATGGAAGGGAATTTTAATTTGTCACAATTGCCCTCGGAGTATAGAGACAATCAAATTTTCAGAGTTGTAATTCTCCCTGTAGACCCAATGGGAGCAAATGCAAGGATAGATTATTCGGACTTTGACGGAGTGATGAAGCTACTAGACAAAACAGAAGAAGATATCATCAAATTGAACTAAAATAATAAAGCCTCCTTGTGAGGCTTTTTTTATGAGTTTTTTGAAATTTTTGGAGTAATCTAGTTTTGTTTTTTTTACGTTATTGAAATAGTTGCATAAAAGAACAAGTTAAAATTCAATTTCCAATTTTATGCTTCATTTTCTATTAATTTAATTTCCTGACTTATCTTTGCGACATGCAATTGAAAAACGACTTATTGATTAGGGCTGCCAAAGGTGAAGCTGTAGAACGAACTCCAGTGTGGCTGATGCGCCAAGCGGGTAGGATACTTCCAGAGTATAGAGCGGTAAGAGAAAGTGTGAGTGGATTTATAGAGCTTGCTCAGACTCCTGAACTAGCTGCAGAAGTTACTATACAGCCAGTGGATATTTTAGGTGTAGATGCTGCCATTATTTTTTCTGATATCTTGGTGATTCCAGAAGCTATGGGCTTACCATATGAAATGGTGGAGAAGAGAGGTCCTTGGTTTCCAAATGTAGTAAGCTCAGTTGCGGATTTGAAAAAGCTGAGGATTGCAGATGGAGTAGATGACCTGAGCTATGTGATCGATGCGATCAAAATCACCAAAAGAGAGCTGGATGGGAGAGTGCCATTGATTGGTTTTGCAGGTGCACCTTGGACTATTTTTGCCTATATGATCGAGGGATCAGGAAGCAAGACATTTTCTAAAGCAAGAGCCATGCTCTACACCCAGCCTGAAATGTCGCATCAATTACTCCAGATGATCACAGATAGTACGATCAATTACCTGAAGGCTCAAATAGCAGCAGGAGTTGATCTGATCCAATTGTTTGATAGCTGGGCAGGAATATTACCTCCTGAGCATTATGAGACATTCTCCCTAAAGTATATAGCTCAGATCTGTGACGCAATCAATGAAGTGCCAAAAACTGTATTCGCCAAAGGAGCGTTTTTTGCCAGAGAGCAGATGGGTAAACTAAATTGTGAGACTATTGGCCTTGATTGGAATATGGGTGTTGCTGAGTCACGCAAGATGATAGGTGATGATAAGACATTACAAGGAAACTTAGATCCAGCTGCCTTATATGGTTCTGCAAAAGAAGTGGAACTGGTTACAAACCTAATGATGGATCAGTTTAAGGGTGGAAGGCATATAGCAAACCTAGGTCATGGTGTTTATCCTGATATTAGCCCAGATAAGGTAAAGGTATTTATAGAGACTGTGAAAAATTACGCTAAGCGTTGAGAATAGTATTCGATTCAAGCAGTATGTGCCTTGAATTCAGCCTTGCAATTCATTTTAAGTGATTGCAGGGCTTTTTTTATGCTCAATAAGTAAGTAGGTTAATATTGGGTCTGGTTTTTTTGATTTTTTGTTTTTTTGAACAAAATCAGTCGATTTTCTAATCGTATAAAAGATTTTTTTTGTTAAAAAATCATAATTAAAGTGTTGGAAATGACTTAGTATTTTAATTATGCCCTGTTTTAGAATTTATACGACATAATAATTGACTGGTTTTTTTGAAATTTCCATAATAAATCTATGTTATGCTTATTTTTTTAATTAAAAAAACTGATATATGTTGTCTTTTATAAAATCATGGTTAAATTTGAAACTGTTATATCAGTATAAAACATAAAAAATGATTTATAAGGATGTTTTTAAAACCTATTTCTAACAAAAACCTATTTAAAACAATGAAAAACAGATTTACAAAAGTATTGGCAAAGGCCTCAGCATTGGTTGCGCTTTGTTTGGTATTGATTTCAGCTCCTGCACTTGCTCAAGATGATAGCAGATTCAGCATGGATGTTACTTTAAACTCAGATACCTTTTTTGGATTTTATCCATTCTTTGCTGGTTCATATAGTGTAAGTAGCAATGTTGACTTTACATTTTACGGAATTCTATGGTCTGGTGGTAACAATAGTGCAGGTGCTGGAGGTGGACCATGGGGTAACTGGACTGAGTTTGGTGTTGGTATTGGTCTTGAACCAGCAGAGGGATTAAGCATTAGCCCACAAATTGGTATAACAGGAGGTAATCTTTTATCTTCAGGTACAAATGGACCTTCCATATTTGGAGATGGTATTGTTCCAAACTTGACAATTGGTCTTGATAAAGCAAAAACTGAAGGTGAGATATACTTAGGATATTATGCGCCTTTAAGAAATGAAGCACCTGCAAATGGTACAACTTTGTCTTACCTTCACTATTGGGCAAACTTTGGTGTAAAGGCTTCAGATTTCTTTTCTGTGGGAGCACATTATGAGCACTTAATCAACACTGGTGGATCAAATGTCTCTTCTTCTTCTGATGTATATCAGTGGTTAGGTCCGTATATTCAGTTTAGTAAGCCAACAGGTGGTGCTTTTGCTAGATTATCTTTTGGTACTGATTTAGTTGCTGGAAGTGATTCTTTCTTTAAAGTAACTACAGGATTTAGTTTCTAATCCAATACTAACAATTTAATGAAGAGCTGTCTAACAAATGTTAGACAGCTTTTTTTAGTTAATTTAATCCATGATTTCAGGATAAATGCTTTACAATTGAGGGAAATTGTTGGAATTAAGTGTGGATTCCGCTAAGTTTCGAATATAAACAATCAAGAAGTGTTCATAAAACAGTTGATTGTCTATTTGAGACTATTTTTTTGACTTAAATAAACGCTAGAATTAATAATATTTCATAAACAAGATGACCTCGTTTATTGAGATAGAAAGAATAGCAAATGACAAAGAATGAAATATTGAATAATTTGAATAGGGGGGATCAAAAAGCTTTCAAAATGCTTTTCGATATGATGTTTTATGGACTTTTTGGGTACGCGTACAAGTTTGTGAAGAGCAAAGAAATTGCTGAGGAGCTGGTGGAAGATGTGATGGTGATCATGTGGGAGAAACAAGGTCAGTTTGATGAATACGACAGGTTGAAGGCTTATCTTTTTGGTGTTTTAAGAAACAAAGCCCTAGATTACCTCAAGTCAAATAGTAAGATGATGTTTTCTGAAATTGATAATCACGAAATTGCCGATGAAGGGCCAGCTGTGATTGAAGAAGAATTACACGTGTTGATATACCATGCTTTAGATTCTTTACCTGCCAAATGCCGTCAAGTTTTTGAATTGTCTTGTATTGAAGGACTTAAATACAGTGAGATCTCAGAAAGAATGGGTATATCAATTAATACAGTGAAATCTCAAAGAAGCAGAGCCATTAAGTTGACAAGGAGTTTTTTGGATGAGTATATGCTCGCCTTGTACCTTTCATTTTACATGCATAACCTCTGATTTTTCAGAATATTATTTCTGCTAATTTTTTTTTAAAAAAACTTGATTTTTTTTCCACCCATTTCAAGAAAATCATCGACTTACTTCAAACACCCTAAAGATGAATAATCTCATAGACGCATTTAAAATAGCATTAGGCATTTTTAAATCTAAAACAGAAACTTTCGACTCTAAAGAAGAGGAGGTCTATAAATTATGGTCCAAAGACCCTGCTAACAAGAGATTTATTGATGAAATCACTTCAAATCATAGAATCAAAGAAAAAATAGGGCTCTATGATTCTGCTGATAAAGAAGCGGTCTGGGCGAAAACTTTGGACAGGATATCCATAGATAAAAAGTCAAATTACCACATTGATTTTTGGAATAGGGGTAGAAGGATAGCAGCGATTCTAGTGATTGGGCTTTTGATTAGTATGGGGGTTTCTACCTTGATGCTTCTCAATCAAAATGAGCAAACAGAATTTGCTCATTTCTTACCTGGAAGCAGCAAGGCTATATTGATCATGGAAGATGGAAAGCAAATCAATCTCAATAGCAATGACCAAGAAGTTTCAAGCTCTAATGGATTCTTACTAAGAAGTAAGCAGAGTATACTGGATTATATGAGCCAATCTAAGCTTCATACAGTAATAGAGGAGGAGATAAAAATGCATACACTCATTGTGCCCCTTGGTGGAGAGTACAGGGTAAGCCTTTCGGATGGGACTAAAGTATGGATGAATTCAGCATCTACGCTTAAATACCCTGTTTTATTCACTGGAGAAACTAGGGAAGTTGAGCTAGTTGGTGAAGCTTATTTCGAAGTCTCTAAAGGAGATAAGGAGTTTAGAATAAAATCTGGTGAAGCACAGATTATTGTTTTGGGTACCTCATTCAACCTAAGATCTTATCCAGATGATGACAACATTACGACAACTTTGGTGACGGGCAAGGTTAAAATGAATGTAGGAGAAAAAGAATTGGATTTAACCCCAGGTTTACAAGGAAGATATCATAAAGTGGATAAATCATTTACGGCAAAGCCAGTTAATGTGAAAGAAAGCATCGCTTGGAAAGACGGGGTGTTTTATTTTGAAGAAGAAACATTAGAAGAAATATTAAAACAGTACGGCCGATGGTACGATATGAAGGTGAAATTTGAGAACTCGGCTTTGAAAAGCAAAACCTATACTGGGGTTTTTAAGAAAGATGATGCAATAGAAGTGTTTTTTGATATGGTCAGTGAGACCTCCGATATTTCATTTGAAGCAAAAGGTGATACAATAATCATTAAGAATCAAAAATAGAAAGCTACACACCCACAATCCAGCAAAAAAGAAAATGTTCAACCACAAAACCTAAATAATTTATGATGAAAAGTTTTACTAAAGATCCGAACTTGCTGGCAGACAAGCAGCGAGACCCTGTAAGAGTGAGAATGTTAAGAAAATCAATGTTGCTGTTGCTGATTTCTTTCTTCAGCTTGACCGTCAATGCACTCCCTCAGAAAGTAACCATAGAGCTGAATCAAAAACCCCTTAGGGAGGCGTTTGATTTATTGAAAAGGAAAAGTGATGCGGTATTATTCTTTAGTCATGATGAGATAGATCTGAGCCAAGTGGTGTCAGGGAAGTTTTACAATCAAGAAATTGAGGAAGTATTAGAGAAATTGATTGGACAGAATTACAATGTGTCTGTAAGAGAAGGAAATGTTTACATCATATCTCCTAAAAAGACAACGGATGTTATAAAAACAGTAGTAGATCAGGTTAGGGTAAGAGGAAAAGTAATAAGTGTAAATGGTGAACCCATGCCTGGATCGATCATTAGAGTAAAAGGTACTACGCTCGGAAGTGTGACAGATGCAGATGGCGACTTCTCTATGATGGTTCCATCGAATGAATCAATTCTAGTAGTAAGTTTCATTGGTTTTATTACTAGGGAGGTGACTGTAGGAAACCAGACAGAGCTTACGATTATCTTAGAAGAAGAGACAACAGCTCTTTCTGAAGTGACTGTAGTCTCTACTGGGTTTATGGATGTGGATAAAAGAAGGTTTACAGGTGCGGTGAGTTCATTGGATGGAAGAGACGTGAAAATGGAAGGTCCTGTTGATATTTCAAGGATGCTAGAAGGTAGGGCTTCTGGCGTATCTGTGCAGAACGTCTCTGGTACATTTGGATCGGCGCCCAAGTTGAGAATTCGAGGTGCTACTTCGATCACAGGTGATAACAAGCCACTTTGGGTAGTGGATGGTGTGATCTTGGAAGATGTAGTCAACGTGTCAAATGATCAATTGGCAAGCGGTGATCCCATGACTTTGATAGGGTCATCAGTAGCAGGGATCAATGCAGATGATATAGAAAGCTTTGATATCCTGAAAGATGCTGCTGCCACTGCTCTCTATGGAGCTAGAGCAATGAATGGTGTGGTTGTGATCACTACCAAAAAAGGACGTGTAGGGAAACCCATCGTGACCTATACAGGTAATTACTCAACTTACCTTAAGCCAAACTACAGCAATTTCAATATCATGAATTCTGTAGATCAAATGTCCGTATATGCTGAAATGTATAGAAAGGGGTGGCTGAATCATGCAAGTACTGCAAATGCATCAGATGGTGGTGTGTTTGTGAAAATGTATAATTTGATCAATACATATGATGAAACCACAGGTCAATTTGGCCTTCAAAATACCCCCGAGGCAAGAGCCCAATTCCTAGATAGATATGCTAGAGGAAATACAGATTGGTTTGATATTCTTTTTAGAAATTCTTTTGTACAAGAGCATTCATTGAGTATCTCATCCGGTACTGAAAATTCAAGGCACTATTTTTCTGCAAGTTACTATAATGACAATGGATGGACCATAGCAGATAATGTCAATAGGTATACAGCTAACTTGAGATCTAATTATGATATCTCTAATAGATTGGAGCTTGGTGTGATCGCTACAGCTTCGATCAGAGAACAGAGAACTCCCGGTACTGTCAATAGAGTGAACGATGTGGTTCGAGGAGCATACGCAAGGGATTTTGATATTAATCCTTTCAGTTATGCCTTGAATACAAGCAGGGTGCTCACTGCATATGATGAAAATGGAGATTTAGAATTTTTTACAAGAAATTATGCTCCTTTCAATATCATTCATGAAACAGAAAACAACTTCGTAGATCTCAATATGCTAGACTTCAAGCTACAACTTGATGCTACGTATAAGTTCAATGATAACCTGAAATATACTGCTTTGGGCTCTTACAGATATGTCAAAACAAATAGACAACATAATGTAACGGAGTACTCTAATATGGCAGAAGCATATAGGCAAGATTGGTCTTCCTTGATTAGATCAAGAAATCGGTTTCTTTTCAATGATCCAGATTTTCCAGCAGAAGAAGCTCAGGTGGTTTTACCGCAAGGAGGCTTGTTGAATAGAAATGAAAATTATTTGAAAAATTTCTATGCCAGGCATATGTTGCAATGGAATAAGGAATTTTCAGGAGGTCATTTTTTAAGTTTATTTGGCGGTCAAGAGATTAAATACACCGATAGACAGACCACCTTCTTCAATGGCTATGGATTTCAATTTGATAAAGGAGGAGTACCCTTTACAGATTATAGAATTATCAAGCAGACCCTGTTAGGGAATTTCAATTACTTTGATCAAGATTTGTTCTATGATCGTTTTGTGGGATTTTTCAGTAATGTGAATTACGCATACGATGGTAAATATGTAGCAGAATTTACTACTAGATATGATGGCTCCAATATGATGGGTAACTCAAGACAAGCTAGGTGGCTTCCCACTTGGACTGTCAGTGGAGCATGGAATGTAGATCAAGAAAATTTCATGCAACAGTATGATAAAATTGATTATTTAAAATTCCGCGCATCATATGGATTGACCGCCTCAATGGGTAATGCTACCAACTCAAGAGCTATATTCCAAAGCAATACAACATTGAGACCATATCCTTCTGAAATGGAGTCGTTGATAAATATCCAGAGTTTGGAAAACTCAGAATTGACTTGGGAAAAAAACTTTACATCGAACTTTGGTCTCGATCTTGGGCTCTGGAATGGTGCAGTTAATATCACGGCAGAATACTATAGAAGGGATATGTTTGACCTGATCAATACAGTCAGAACATCAGGTATAGGAGGACAAGCTACTAAGTCAGCAAACTATGCCGATATGAAATCTAGTGGTGTAGATTTGAATATAGGGCACAGGTATTTGACTGGAACTGATTGGGAATGGCGTGGAAACTTGACTTTCTCTTATAATCAAACCAGAATAACAAATCTGAAGAATAATCCGAGAATATTTGATCTTGTCAAGCCTGAGGGAGGACCTAGCGAAGGCGGAGCAGTAAGAGGCTTATACTCTATTCCTTTTGTAGGATTAGATCCGTCTACTGGTATACCGCTTTTTATAAATGAGAACGGAGAGACAAGCTCGAATGTCTACTTACAAAGTATAGCTATCGATAACCTCATCTACGAGGGGCCAGTAGATCCTACTATATTCGGTGGGTATTCAAATAGCTTCAAATACAAAAATTTCAATATTGCTGCATTCTTCACTTATCAAGCAGGACACAAGATTAGATTGAACCCTACATTCAGAGGGATATATTCTGATCTAGATGCTATGCCGAGAGAATTTTTGAATAGATGGACATTGCCAGGAGATGAGTTGGTGACTGATATCCCTGCCATCATGGATCCTATTCAGGAGGGATTGTTGGGCAGTGTTTATCCTTACAATAATTACAACTATTCTTCGGCAAGGGTAGCGGATGGTTCCTTTGTGAAATTGAGAACGATGACTTTTGGGTATATGCTTCCTCGATCCTTTGTAGACAAAATGCAAGCACAGAATGTGACGATCAATCTACATGCTACCAACTTGTGGACCATCTATGCAGACAAAAAACTAAACGGTCAAGACCCTGAGTTTTTTAATTCTGGTGGGGTGGCTTTGCCTTTGCCTAGACAATTTACCTTGTCCCTAAAAGCAATTTTCTAGTATCAATTTAATATGCTACAAATGAAAAAAATTAAGTATACATATATGATTTTGACAATCACCATAATGACTATGGCTGGTTGCAACAGTTTCTTAGATCAGTTACCCGATCAGCGAACTGAATTGAATACACCAAGTAAAATATCAGAATTACTTGTGACGGCTTATCCTGGAGCAAATTATATCACCTTTACCGAGGCTATGAGTGACAATGTCACAGATAACTTTGGGATGGGGAATGTGGAGAACATCAATACGGATCCATACTTTTGGAGAGATGTGCAAGGTATCAATCAGGACTCACCTACTTTTTATTGGAACAATTGCTATGCGGCAATCGCAGCCTCCAACCAAGCCTTGGAGGCAATTCAAACCCTCGGAGATGGACCTGAATTGAGATCTCAAAAGGGAGAAGCACTTGTGACTAGAGCGTATTCACATTTTATGCTTGTCAATCTTTTCTCCAAAACTTACGATCCAGCTACGGCTTCTACAGATTTGGGAATACCTTATGTGCTTGAACCTGAAAAAGTGGTTTGGAAAAACTATGAAAGACGCACAGTTGCATATGTGTACGAGCAAATCGAAAAAGATTTGGTCGAAGGATTACCGCTTATCAATGATAACAATTATGAAGTGCAAAGTTACCATTTTACAAGAAGGGCTGCTCATGCCTTTGCTGTAAGGTTTTATTTGTTCAAAAGAGACTACCAAAAAGTAATAAACCATGCTGAGATTGCTTTTCCAAGCAACAACTTCCTCAACAGTATGCGACCTTGGACTTCAACATACAAAGAATGGACAGCAGAGGCTCTATCATTGAATTATACTAAAGCTACCGAAAGCTCAAACCTACTCCTTGCTCAAACTACTTCTTGGTGGGCAAGAAGATATAGAGGTTACAGATATTCCACATCGAATGACATCATTTACTCTGTATTTGGTGGAGCAGGCCGAGTAAATGTAATTGGTGCTCAGATGGCCTATAACGTATGGTCTCAAGGCAATCTATCTTTCTATGTTAGGAAATTTACAGAGCACTTCGTAAGGACAAGTATCAATGCCACGACTGGAAGGGGGTACGTAATGATCCCATTATTTACTACCGAAGAAGTATTGCTTAGCAGAGCTGAAGCACACGTGATGTTAGGAAATATGGATCAAGCATTTCAAGACCTCAATACTTTTGTGGGTCAGCGTGTGATGAACTATAACCCTAATACTCATAATTTGACGGAGCAGAAAGTAATGAATTACTATGATGTCACTGATCCGCAAGAAGGTGCTTTAAAAGCTGTATTGGACATGAGAAGAGCCGAGTTTATGCATGAAGGCTTAAGGTGGTTTGATATACTCAGACACAAGATTCCGGTTACCCATAGAACTCACACAGGTGAAGTATATACATTGGAGCCAAACGACTTGCGAAGGGTGCTTCAAATACCCGAAGATGCTTTGCAAGCTGGATTAGAACTCAATCCTAGATAAGTGCTTTTGCTTTATTCAAAATATTAAAATCATGAAAAATCATAGAAAAATATATCAAAATATAAAAGCTTCTCTAATCTTTGGTCTCCTTGTGAATAGCTTTTCTTGTGCTGTTCAGGAGGATTTGACCAAACCAATTTTGGGCTTGGAAGGCGATACTTGGGAAAAAACAGAAATTGATCATTGGTTGGATGAAAATTTTCTTATCCCTTATAATGTAGAAGTGAAGTACCGTTGGGATGCTTCTGAACTAGATATAGATAGGACATTGGTTCCTCCACATGAAGAGCGCGTTATTCCGATCATGGAGGTAGTAAAAGAAGGATGGATTGATGTGTACAACAAAGAAACTCAAGAAGAATTCATCAAAAGATATGCTCCAAAACAATATCAACTAGTAGGGAGTCCTCAGTATAATTCGAATGGAACGATTACAGTGGGTCAAGCAGAGGCTGGAAGAAAAGTGGTTCTATTCAGAGTCAATCAATTTGAAAGAAGTAATCAGACAATGGTGAAAAGGACCTTAAAGACAATTCACCACGAGTTTGCGCACATTCTTCATCAAAACATCATGTATGCACCCGAATACAAAGAGATTACTCCTGGAGCTTATACTGCTTCTTGGAATACCCTCAGCGATACCCAAGCAAGAGAAATGGGGTTCATTACGCCTTACTCATCTTCTTCACCTGATGAAGATTTTGTAGAGATGATTGCAATTATGCTCACTGAAGGGAAGCTTGGATATGAAAGTATATTGGCTGGAATAAACAACCCCCAAGCAGTGCAGGCTCTGAGAAGAAAGGAAGAAATTGTAGTTACATATTTCAAACAGGTGTGGGATATAGATTTTTATCATTTGCAGGAGACTACTGCTCAGGCGATTGAAGAGATTTCACCTAGTCCTGTTACTCCTCTTCATACTTTACTTGGTGTAGGTCAGACTTATACCAAAATGGGAATGGATATAAGTGCTGGAGAGGATCAGTCTGCTGCCTTCTTGAGCGTATTCCAAGCAGCTAATGAAGGACTTGGCACTTTAGGAAATGCAGGTAGATTTATAGAGGCACTAGAGATTTCATTCATTGAGACAGGCAAGTCACTGGTAAGCGTTACTTACAAGAATCCAAGTAACTTGAACAGCACTTTTTATGCTGATTTTGGTTTTGATTATACGGTAACTCCTGAAGGCTTGGCTAACTTCACTTACACAGGACCACCAGCAGAATCTGTTTCCAGAAATAACAATGCTCGTGTCATAGAAACCTACGTGATGGCATTGATGGATTATTTGAATGACAATAATTTCCAAATTTCTTGGAAAAACGGCAGGCCAGATATTGGGTCTTCTGATCAGTTTGGAAGATTTACTGTCGTAGATGATTCTGAAAACTTTTTCTTTGGTATTCTAGGCAATTAAAATTTTGAGTATGAAAACGAAATTGAATTATATATATACGCTATTTATCGTCATGGGACTTCTGGGCTGTAGCCTTGAAGAAGATCTCGTACTAGAAAATCCTGACGAAAGATTACTCGCTAGCTTGGAAGAGTTACAAGGGAAGCTTCAAAATGCAGCGCATGGCTGGATAGGGAATATTTACCCTGCTGGAGGAAAGGGCTTCTCGTTTTACTTTGAGTTTGGCGCAAATGGAAGAGTCAATATGCTGTCAGATTTCAATGACGCCACTGCTACTGATGCCTACGAAAGCTCATACAGACTGAAAGCATTACAAAGACCTACGATTATATTTGATACATATGGCTATATACATTTAATCGCCGATCCAGATGAATCTATCAGTGGAGGTGTAAGAGGTTCAGGATTGAAATCCGATTTTGAATTTGCTGCGATTAGCATTTCAGACGATATGCTTGAACTTGAAGGTATAAAGAATGGCAGTAAATTGACACTTTTTGCAGCTACTCAAGCTCAGGCGGAAGCTTGGAAAGGTGGTGAGATCTCTGAAATGTTTAGAATCACAAGAAGTTTCCTAGATGAGGTTGGTTTTCCATATATAGACTTTGGAGATGGCATAAGACAAGCGGTAGATATATCCTCTAGTAGCAAAATGTTTCAATTGAGCTATGTAGATGACAACGAGCAGAGTATATCTATTTCGTCAAATTTTGCCTTTACCCTTGAGGGGTTGTCCTTAGGTGAAGAAATGACCTACAATGGTAAAGTTATTGGTAATATATATTGGGATCAAGAAGCTTCTAATTTCTATATTCTCTATGATGGAAATCCCTTGTATTTTAGCAATTCACCTACTCCAATTATCCCACTAAGAACACTGTTTGGATTTGGGAAGCAGTACAATATGCTGACTTACAATCCACTGGTAGTAAGTGCACTTCCTTCTAAATTTCTGGATGTGTATGAAGCAGGAAGAGCAGGATTATTTGGCTTGTCAAGTCGAAGATTGAATAGGGTAGAGTTTACCATTTCTGGAGCAAATGAAGCAATACTCAACTTTGCTTATAACAATACAGCTGGTAGCAACTTCAATGCAAGAACAACTTATAGAATTCGTACTGATGATGAAGGTAACTTGACCTTTGAGTTTATTGCAAGGGATAATAATACCAATGTGGTAGGAAGTGGTCTAGCCTCTATCATTAATTATTTTGAATCAAATAAATTCAGAATAGATTGGGTTGCTGGAGATGGGAATTTATATGGTGCTTTGGTAGTCGTAGATGATGATGAGTCGTATTTCTATGGTGCTTTTTAGTCATAGGAAATATATAAAAAAAAGGAGCTTGATAAAAGCTCCTTTTTTTATTCAATGTTTTGATCTAAACACGCTCTATAATATCTCCCACCTTGACTTCACCACCTTCAATAAGCACCATATTTTGACCAAACATTACTTTATTATTGATAGTCCTGTATGATGCTAATGTTTTTAAGGGTTCCTTTCCTTTTTTTCCAGTCTCTTGATCGATGGTGGTCATGACACAGCGCGCGCAAGGCTTCACGATTTGAAAAATAGAGGATCCGATTTTGATTGTTTTTAGACTGTCTTCGACAAATGCATCCCCTCCTTCAAACACAAAATTTGGCCTAAACCTATCCATAAGTACAGGTTTCGACAGTTTGTTGTTTAAGTCATCTAGAGAGGATTGTCCGATGAGTAAATATGGCATCCCATCTGCAAAACTTACGGATTCACTGTTTACTGCATACTTTGAGCTTACTTTTCTTTCTACATTATCTGGCATCTTGACCAACATACACTTCTTGTCAAGTGCTTCCGAAAACCATAAGCTTACTTCCTTAGAAACTATCTGTGCCTGGACTTTGTCTTCCCAGATTTGTACCCATATCAATTCTTCAGTGACTTCTTCAAAAGGTACTATTAAGGTCGATTGTTTTGTTTTTTTATTGTTAATTACAAACTCATTTCCTGAGAGTTCCACATGGATCAGGGCCATATCTGGAAAAGTCCTTTGTGATAAAAAAAGCCCATTTTCGTCAACTAGCATCCACCTTCTGTCAAGTTGTATACCTCTTTCTTCCAAAGTTGCTTTTGCTAGTCGGATTCCACCGAGAGATTTGATTGGGTAGATGTAAATGTCTTTTAAGATCATGATTTGGTGCTTTTGTTTCCCAAGTTACAATCTTTTTAAGTCATCGAGGATTTCTGGCCTTATCAATTTTGTGAAGACCGTCCGAATTTGATTTTCTTGTAGGTTTTTAAGATAGCTTATGGGGTTAAGGACCTTACTTATGTATGAATTTTCAGAAGTTAGATGAGAGAAAATCATGGCGGTAATCAAGCAAATCAAAAGTGCTGTACACCACTTAATTCTGTCATTGATAAGTCTTTTTTTAGAATCCTCTGCCATACTACTAAGATACAGTTCACCAAGTAAAGGTTGCATGGCTAGGTCTTAAATGTCGTTAAACGATCAGGATTTTTAACATTTTTGTCAGTTTGCATTAATGAAATTCTTAAAGATTGTCAGGAACATGGAATAATTATGTCATTGAAAACTGACATTCTGACCTGATTTTAGGGTGGGGTCGCCTTGGCACAAGCCTTGTCTAATGGGAATATGTAAAGTTTAATTAAGTAATCAATAATTAGAAAAAATATATATCATGGGAAAGATCATAGGTATTGATTTGGGTACTACCAACTCCTGTGTTGCCGTAATGGAAGGTAACGAGCCAGTGGTGATCCAAAATTCTGAAGGTAGAAGAACTACTCCTTCAATAGTAGCATTCTTGGATAATGGAAATGGCGAACGTAAAGTAGGAGATCCTGCAAAGCGTCAAGCTATCACCAACCCTGCGAATACGATTTCTTCAGTGAAGAGATTTATGGGTAAAAAATTCTCAGAAGTATCTGAAGAGAAAAAACACGCCTCTTATAAAGTAGAACAAGGTTCTAATGATACTGTGGCGGTGAAGATCGGTGACAGATCGTATACGCCACAAGAATTGTCAGCAATGATTCTTCAGAAAATGAAGAGCACGGCAGAAGATTTTCTTGGACAAGAGGTTTCTGAAGCGGTGATCACAGTGCCTGCATATTTCAATGATGCAGAACGTCAAGCTACCAAAGAAGCTGGTCAGATTGCTGGTCTTGAGGTGAAGAGAATTATAAATGAGCCTACAGCAGCAGCTTTGGCTTATGGTATGGATAAGAAAAATCAGGATATGAAAATCGCCGTGTATGACCTTGGTGGTGGTACATTCGACGTGTCTATCCTTGAGCTAGGTGATGGTGTATTTGAAGTGAAGTCTACCAATGGTGATGTACACTTAGGTGGAGATGACTTCGATCAAGTAATCATCAACTGGCTAGCAGATGAGTTCAAAGGTGAAGAGCAAATTGATCTGAGACAAGATCCAATGGCACTTCAAAGATTAAAAGAAGCTGCTGAAAAGGCTAAAATAGAATTATCAAGCTCGTCATCAACAGAAATCAACTTGCCATATATCACGGCCACTCAGACAGGTCCTAAGCACTTGGTGAGAACATTAAGCAGAGCTAAGTTTGAGCAGCTTTCTGAAGACCTTGTGAGAAGATCCATGGAACCTTGTAAGAAAGCATTGCAAGATGCAGGTCTTTCAGCTTCTGATATCGATGAGGTGATTTTGGTAGGTGGATCTACTCGAATCCCTAAGATTCAAGAAGAAGTAGAGAAATTCTTCGGTAAAAAGCCTTCTAAAGGCGTAAATCCTGATGAGGTAGTTGCCATCGGAGCGGCCATTCAAGGTGGTGTATTGACAGGGGAAGTAAAAGATGTGTTACTTCTTGATGTGACGCCGTTATCATTGGGTATTGAGACCATGGGAGGTGTATTCACTAAGCTGATCGAAGCGAATACTACTATTCCTTCAAAGAAATCAGAAGTGTTCTCTACGGCAGCAGACAATCAGCCAGCAGTTGATATCCACGTGCTGCAAGGTGAGCGTCCTTTGGCGAAGGACAATAGAACAATCGGTAGGTTTCAGTTGGCGGATATTCCACCAGCTCCGAGAGGAGTTCCTCAGATTGAAGTTACCTTCGATATCGATGCCAATGGTATCTTGAATGTATCTGCAAAAGATAAAGGAACTGGCAAAGAGCAAAAGATCAAAATCGAAGCTTCTTCTGGTTTGTCTCAAGATGATATCGAGAGAATGAAGAGAGAAGCTGAAGCCAATGCAGCTGGTGACAAAGCAGAAAAAGAGAAGATTGAAAAATTGAATGGTGCTGATAGCTTGATCTTCCAAACTGAAAAACAGTTGAAAGAGTATGGCGAAAAGTTATCTGACGGTAATAAAGCTAACATCTCTTCTGCCTTGGAAACTTTGAAATCAGCTCATCAATCTCAAGATTTGGCTGGTATAGATGCAGCTATGGAAAGCCTGAACAAAGCTTGGGAAGCAGCTTCTCAAGAGATCTACAATGCTACACAAGGTGCCGGCCCGCAGCCAGGAGCTGATGCTTCTGCCAGTGGCGCAGCGGATGCTTCCGATAGTGTGTCGGATGTAGACTATGAAGAGGTATCTGAAGATAAGAAATAAGTATTTGTAACTTATATCAATTGGGCATCCATACTTGTTATGGATGCCTTTTTTTGTGAAGCAAAATATGCTAGCGAATTTATAGAGTCAGTATAGAGATGAAAATTAGCTTTCTTAATAAGTGAAAGCATTGCCAGAGTTTTTCAATAAAAAGGCGTTAAAAAAGTTTATCAGTAAAAAAATCAACAGATATGAAGCTGACAGCGGACAATAAATTAAGGAAATTGATCATCGTCGGAGACAGGGTTTTGATCAAGCTGAGAAAAGCAGATGAAAAGACATCAGCTGGATTGTATTTGCCTCCTGGTGTACAAGAAAAGGAAAAGGTGCAGCAGGGATATATCATCAAGACAGGTCCAGGTTATCCGATTCCATCTCCGGTAGAAGAGGATGAGCCATGGAAAGAAAGAGATGATCAGATAAAATATATTCCTCTTCAAGCCAAAGAAGGCGACATGGCGGTATTCTTGGTCAACGGAAGTTTTGAGGTGATGTATGAAGGGGAAAAATACTACATCGTTCCGCAGCATTCCATTTTGATGCTAGAAAGGGAGGAGGAACTTTGAAAATGTTTGTTTTCAAAGGAATATAATTTAAATAGTAAAGCTTAAGTAATATTCCGACAGCAGATAAATTTTGTTAAGATTTATGGTAAAAATAAAAGCCTTCCCAAAAATGAGAAGGCTTTTAAAAACTCTTTAACCACAAACTTTAAATCGAAAAACTTTCACCACATCCACATGTACGAGATGCATTCGGATTTACAAATTGAAATCCTTTTCCATTTAGACCATCTGAAAATTCTAAAGTGGTACCTGCAAGATAAAGCAAACTTTTTCGGTCTACTAGAATTTTGATACCTTTATCTTCAAACACATGATCTGTATCTACGAGCGTGGCATCAAAACCTAAATCATACATCAGACCTGAGCATCCACCGCCTTTTACCGAAACTCTTATATTTTCATTTTCAGATCGGCCTTCCTCCTTCTTGAGTTCGAGGATTCTTTCTTTGGCTTTTTCAGAAACTACTATCATATTAACTTTATTTTCTTATACCATTTCAAAACAAATACCTCATTGAAATGATTCAACTTCAAATATACTTTAGATGACTGGAACTAGCAAGGATATGAGGCATAAGACTTTAGAAAGATCTTGATAACTCAAAAAGTAATTCTTTGCAATAATTTTAACTGTGGATGGTTAAACATAGATTGCCTGACTTTTTAAAGGTGTTTATTTAGATATAAAATACATAAATAAGCTGTTGGAATGTTAAATCACTATTTTTAGTGAGCTAAAATTTAAAATTTCAATCTATTTTTAGGTATTGGATTAATTAGATCATTCCAAGTAACCCATTTAGGTCAGTATAATTTCTATCAAAAATAATTTCAACTTACTTAATTTAAAACTTTATGAAAGCATTAAAACTAATTTTCGCTTTGTTGTTGATGACATCTCTTTATGCTTGTGGAGATGATGATGGATGCAAGGTTTGTACGTTTGAAGGAGATTCATTAGGAGAACTATGCGATGATAGGCTCAAAGTAGCTCAAGAAAATGGGGCATCATGTAGGTAGTAATCAATTAGTAAGATTTTGCGCGTGAATATTTGATTTTGAGAATTTATTTGCCAACCATTTAGCTTTAGTTGCTATGAAAATATGTTTTGGAAAGTTGAGAGTCTATGTTATACCTTTTATAGTTATAGCTTTTACCTTGTTTGGTTGTGCTGAGGAGGCTGATCCTCCCACGCCACCAAATAGTGATTCCCCGAAAACTGAAAATCCAGACAATGACAATTCAAATGGAAATAATTCAGACCCAAATGCTGATGAATTATTTTTACTTCTTCAGGGGAAATGGATTTTTGGGGAACGAAGTAGAGCTAATGGTAGGGAGCTGATATCAAAAAGTAGCGATTTATTTAATTTGAATAGCCGTAATAAAAGCTTGAATAATAGGTATTTAGATTATTATCAGGCTTTTGTAGAATTTCTTTCGGACACGACTTTTATATATAATGATCCAAGAGTATTGAAGCCTCGGTGGAGTGCAGAGTATGGAAAATTTCAAGTTGATGCGGATAGTAAGAAAATTATACTTGAAGGGGTAGGTGAGATATCTATTCAAAATGCTGATGATAATAAAGTTGATTTTTCTTTGAAAATTTTGAATGATGACGCTGAATATTCACTGACAGCAGTGAAGAGGGAGTTGATTAAGGATTCTGCAAAAACAAGGATGTTAACCAAAGTTTGGGCGCTTAATTATGAAAATGAATTTGGTAGATACATAGAAGAGGTTATGAAAGAAGGTGTCGAAATTTATAATGAAAATGGTGAAGTAGAGTTTATATCTTATCCAGAAAAAATACTTTTTGCTTTTACTCCATCTGGTACCATTTTGACGGCTCACTATGCAAAATCTAAATTTACCATTTTTGATATTTTCAATTGGAGGTGGGAAAATGAATCTGAAGATAATATTCAAACGACTTTCGATTTTAAAGACTGGACATATGAGTATGAGTTAAATGATTTGGAAGGGATTGTTGAACTTACAGAAAGTAGGATGGTAATAAGGGTATACTATACATATGACGATAATGAAATTCCAGAACTAGTAGAATGGGTTTTTGATGTGTTTGAAAATTAAGATTAAAGAGTTTATCAATTGATTGTGGGCTCTATCAAGTCCCATAGATTTCCATAAAGATCTTCAAACACTACCACAGTACCATAACTTTCGACGCTGGGTTCTCTGATGATTTTGATCTGGTTATCAATTAAGTTTTGATAGTCTCTATAGAAATTGTCTGTATGCAAAAATAAGAATACGCGTCCGCCTGTTTGGTTACCAATTCTAGATTTTTGTTGATCACTTGCAGCTTTGGCAAGTAGGAGAGAGCATCCTTCACTTCCTTTGGGTCTTACTAAAACCCATCTTTTGGATGCTGAAAGTACGGTGTCTTCAATCAGTTCAAAATGTAGTTTTTCAGTGTAAAAAGATATTGCCTTGTCGTAATCGTCCACAATTATGGCAATGTGTTTTAGAATTTGCTTCATCTTTTTTCGTAAATATATAAAGGATTTCATTAGGGGAGTTGAGAAAACTCCCCTTTATGTTTCTCGGTGTACGATAAGATTATTTTAGCAAATACATTTAATTTTTGGATTGCAAAGAGACCAAGGTAATTGTTTGAAATTTTAAATTTTCAAAGGGCATGATTTACTTTAAACAGAACCCTTTTTGTGTACATTTTAAAGTTTCACAAAGAGCTCATCGTGAGATCTTCTTACTTTTTTTGCATTAGTCAAATGATCTTTTGATTCATCTCTATATCCTATTGCCAATAAGGCTGCTGCGGCCATTCCTTTTTCACTTAAGCCAAGAACATTATCAAGTTCGGAGGCATCAAAACCTTCCATGGGAGTGCTATCAACCCTGAGCTCAGCAGCTGCTACCAATGCAGTGCCTAAAGCGATGTAGGCTTGTTTTGAAGACCAATTGAAAAACTCTTCCTCTGATTGTTTTGTGAAGCTTTTCTTCAATGCGTTTGCATACTGTTCGAGTGCCCCTTTCTCCATGTTTCTCTCCTCGTATACCTTATCAAAGTAGCTGTCAATCTGCTCTGGAGAGATCGATTTCCAAGCAGCAAAAACAATAAGATGAGAACCTTCTACAACCTGGGGCTGCTTCACAGCTTTTTCAAATAGCTTCTTTCTCAAAGCTTCATCTTCAATGACAAAGACTGTAAAAGGTTGCAGTCCATTTGATGTCGCAGTCAGACTGATCGAATCCAAAATAGTTTTCAATTTATCTTCGGACACTTTTTGACCATTCATTCTTTTGGTCGCATATCTCCATTCTAAATCTTGTATTATACCTGTCATAATATTGTTGTATTAACTTATGTATATACATTTAATTTGTTTCAAAAGTTCCAATTCATTGATATTGATTTTTTGAATTCTGATTATACGCTTTTTTGCCAGCAACTTCAATTCATTGGCTCAACAGGTTGTTAACGATCAATATCCATAAGTATCCAATATCAATTTATATCGGAAGTTAGATAAATCGGAATTTTGTAATGTTATAGGCAAAGTTCCGTATATCCATATTTTGAATTTATCAGATGCCTATAAAAGCATTTAATGTCTAAAGCTTGGTCCTTGCAAGACCTTGAAAATATGCAAAACTGCTGGAAAAATAGAATCCATTGATTCTTCAGCTCCTTTGGTAGAGCCCGGAAGCGCAAGAACCAGGGTATTGCCTATCAATCCTGCAACAGATCTGGAGAGCATGGCATACGGCATTCTAGATTGTCCATAGCTTCGAATGGCCTCTTCTATACCTGGTACTTCCCTTTCGATCAATGGCCTGATAGCTTCTGGAGTGACATCTCTAGGAGAGAGTCCAGTACCACCAGTAAAGATGACCAAGTCAAGTTTGGCATTTGTAAAGGTTTTTAATTGGTCTTGAATTGAAGTAACTTCGTCAGGGATGATCAGGTATTTTTTGACTTGAACATTCAAGGATTCTAACTTCTTCATGATCACTTTCCCAGCCTTGTCTTCCTTATTGCCTTCAGCAATACTGTCTGAACACACAATTACAGCTGCGTGAAGTATTTGCTCTTTATCTTTTGAGAAATCAGACTTGCCACCTTTTTTGTCTACCAACTTGATCTTTTCTATGCTGATGTTTTTATCTATTGGCTTCAGCATATCATACATTGTAAGGGCAACAACTGAAGCTGCATGCATGGCTTCCACTTCTACACCAGTTTTATAAATGGTATGAATCTCCACCATGATTAGGATCTCTAATTCTTTGACTTCATAACTTACACTTGTGAACTCTACAGGCAATGGATGACAGTCAGGTATCATGTCAGCAGTTCGCTTTGCTGCAAAAAGTCCCGCTACTTTTGCCATTTCAAAAACATCACCTTTTGGAACCTTCTTATTGACTACAGTATCGATAGTTGCTTGAGAGCTTACTTTGACTATCGCTTGTGCGATAGCTTTTCTGAGTGTACTTGATTTATGTGTAATATTGATCATTTTAATGGAGAGATGTAATTGGCATTATAGCATGTTGCAGGTTTCGTTAACTGCTTTTGTAAATTTCTTTTCCGACGCTATTTATATGTTTGATAAATTCAGGGTTAGTTATCCTATTGTAAATTGAAATATCAAATTTATATGGCAACATCAAATCATCTAAATCAAACTCAATCTCTGTTTGTAAACTCAAATCAATATCATTTCCAATCAAAGAAAGGTCTATGTCTGAAGCGGGTTTAAAATTGCCCATTGCTCTTGAGCCGTAGATCAATACTTCCTCTACTTGAGGGTATTTCGAAAAGACGTCTCTGATGTCAGTTATCTCTTCTTTTGTCAAGCCTGAACTTTCCATTTTAAAAAAGTTTCTCTTGTCCACCATTTCTTTTTTCCTCCATATTCTGATGAAAATCTAAAAATGCAGGATAATACTCATTCATTATTTTGAAATAAATCTCGTCAGCTGTTTCTTCATTATAGGTGTGTGAAGTTTTGTTTCGGCTTCCGATCATTTCCATCCAAACTTTACCATCAGATACCAATTTTAATTGAAAAGCCTCTCTTGTTGCGTCTCTACTACCTCCAATGTTTGGGTTTCCTTGAAATGTGGCATAATCTTTCATTACATTCCAAGCTAATTCATGGGTATACTCAAACCGTTGAATTAAACCCTCTTTTATGATTTCATCCAACACATAGCCTAAATCACTATTGTCTATAGGCTCATCTTTCTTTATGAAATTATGTTTAATGTATTCAACAGCTTGTGAAAGTTTCCGTAGCGCTTTTACGAAGTTTGAAAACCTCTGTTCCCACCTGATATCTTGTTCCATTTTTTAGTAATTATTTGACTGATAATCTTTCATAACAATTTACAAATTAACTTTAACTAGTTTAAATCAAGTATTCACTTTCCAAGCTGAATTTTCATTATCGATGATTTCTTTGCCCCATATGGGGAGTTCTTTTTTGATGCGTTCAACTAATTCTTCACATGCTTCCATGGCAGCTTTTCGATGTTTGGAAGAGGTAAAGACAAAAAGGCAGATTTCACCGACTTTTACTTCGCCTAGACTATGGTAAATGTGCATACAAGTCAAAGGATACTTAGCAAATATGGCTTCTCGAATCTCGAATGCTTGTTGGAGTGCCATGTCTTCATAGGCAGTGTATTCGATGGCTTTAACCATACCTTCCTCTTTCATATCTGCTCGCACTTGACCCAAAAAAATACTATGGCCACCAATATCTGTTTTACTAGCGTGATTGGCTATAGATTGAGCTATCTTTTCAGGAGAAATAGCTCCGTTTACAAATATGTTTTTAGCTGTCCTTTGCTTTTTCATTGCTTTGTCAAATGGGGTGATGAATGATTATTATTTACCCACCTGAAAATGGGGGCAAGAGTGCTACTTCCACATCCATGGGGATGTGGCTTTCACCAGAAGTTAATTTTTTATCGACTGCTATAGTGAATTTCATGTGCTCTAAAGCTGGATATTGATGATAAAGGTAACCTCTTAAAATTTCTGTGTTGGGAAAATTGTCAACTATTAACACTTCATTGCCTACAATTTCAGCGATTTTTCCAAAAGCAAGTATTTTCATATGCACAGATGTCTTAGTGATTCTATCCAAAGATAGTATTCCAAAAGGTGCGAGAGAACATTTTTTGCAATATTTTCAAAATTGTTGTGAAGCAATCCTTTTGTTTGTTTAATTGAAAATAAGCTTTATTGCTGCTATAAATAGAACGAAAGTAAGTGTAATCTTGACGGCTTTAAAATTGAAAACATTTGCACCAAAATAAGCCCCCAATCCACCTCCTAAAATAGTCAAAGGCATCAGTATCCATAGCTGAGAATCATACGAAATGCTCAAGAAATTTGAACCAAGTAGTCCTGAGATTGAATTGAGGCAGATAAACAAAGCGCTGACAGCAGCAGTTTCTTTCATGTCAGTCCATCCCAAAAGGAGCAAAATCGGAGATAATATTATACCTCCTCCAATCCCTATCAATCCTGAAACAAACCCTATTCCTAGACCGAGGATGCCTAGAAGTAGCCAGTTTTCTTCCATTCGTTTTGCTTTGGGTAGAGGAATAATATTTAAAAATTTCAAAATCGGGAAAAAGAGAAGGATTCCCAGTATCTGTTTGTAAAGAGAGGTGTCAATCAAGATTTTACCTCCAAAAAATGCAGCTGGGATGGAAAAGATTATCAAGCAAAAAAATAATTTTGTTGGGAATTTTACAGTTTTTTGAAATGCCCAAAAAGCCATTGATGAGACAATTATGTTGAGTATAAGAGCAGTGGGTCGGATTTGTTCTGGAGCGAAATTGAAAATAGTCAAAAACATCAAATAGCTACTTGCTCCACCATGCCCAACAGCAGCATATAGAAATGCTACCAATGGTAGCAATATGAAAAGCATCCAAGTAAATCCCTCCATTTTTTACCAATAGTAAACAGCTACATTTTCTCCTTTTTTCATGTGTGAGATACCATCAGGAATCAATGCAAAGCCATCAGCATGAGCAAAGGCTTTCAAATTAAATGATTCTTGCCCTTCTAAAATTCTAACTTGACCATCTTTATTTTGGAATTTTAATAAAAATGTAAGGTCTGCATTTTTACTTATATCATTTTCTAGTGGTAATATCGCTTGTGGTTTCCAAGCTTTGTTATTTCCTAGCCATTGGAGGATGGATGGTTTGACATATTGGTTGAAGCATGTAATGACAGAGGCAGGATTGCCAGGAAGAGCAAATACCAGTTGATTACCTTTTCTACCAGCATATAATGGTTTACCTGGCTTTTGCTTGATTTTGTAAAATAGCTCCGTGACATTGGCTTTTTTTAAACCTTCTTTTACAAAATCGTAATCACCCACTGAAATGCCACCAGAAATAATAATAAGGTCATGGATGGCCAATGCTTTGTCTATAGCTTGCTTTACAATATTTGGATGATCTGCTACTGTGAATGTTTCAATTTGCTTTACACCTATTTGATTCAGGTATGCTTTTAATATAGGGCCATTGGCATTATAGATTTGACCTAATTCCAGAGACTGACCTACTTCTTTTATTTCGTTACCTGTGATAATTAACCCTACGCTTGGAGCTGCAAATATCCCTACAGTAGCATAGCCTACAGAAGCCAATAGTCCAACTGTCCCAGCACTGATTACACTACCTGCATCAAGAATTTTAGATCCTGAAAGTGTCTGCGTGCCTTTTTTTCTGACATGATCCCCTTTTTTTACTTTATCAATTTCAAAAGTGACCTGATCATTAACATGATGAACCCATTCTTGCTGCACTACGGTGTCAGCTCCCGATGGTATTGGTGCTCCTGTAAAAATCCTTACTGCCTTTCCTTTATCTACTGTGAACTTTGGGATGCTCCCAGCAGCAATTTCTCCTTCTACTTGATACGTACTGATCTGAGGATCATATGCTATGGCATAGCCGTCCATGGCGGAATTGTCAAAAGATGGGACATCCATGGGGGCAATGACATCCTCAGCAATTACATAACCTATGGATTCTTCAAGGGGTACAAAGCTGATTTTGGCTTTAGGAAGATTGTTTTTGAGAATAGATTTTGCTTTGGTTACGCTAATCATGAATTAATAATTTGCAGTTTATAAAATGATAGATTGAGATTCAACCACCAATTTTGATCATGCTTCGATTTTCAATTTTATCAGCAGATGCAAGCGTATAATCTGTAGAGATCTGTCCACCCAAGGCCGCGTGCTTTTTGCCAACGGCTATTTTTATAAGAGGATCAATATTATCACCAGCTCTCAAAGCTCCTAAAAGATCCATTTCATCTTTGCCAAATAGGCAATTTTTCATTTTACCATCAGCTGTGAGCCGCAGCCTGTTACATGTGCCACAAAAATGTTCACTCATGGTTGTGATAAAGGCAAAAGTTCCCATGTGTCCTTTTACTTGATAAGCTTTGGCTGTATCGTTTGGATCGTCCTGAAGCTTCATGATTTCGTATTCTTCACGAATCATTTGGAGCATTTTGGCAGCAGTGAAAACTTTGTCTTTGTTCCAATAGTTGCCTGCAAATGGCATAAATTCTATAAACCTTACATGAATAGGTAGCTCTTTGGTAATGGCGATAAAGTCCAAAATCTCCTTTTCAATGATGCCATTTAGTGCTACTACATTTATTTTGACTCTGAATTGATGCTTGAGTAGCAGTTGTATATTGTTCCAAACCTGAGAAAATTGATCTCTTTTGGTGAGTTTGTAAAAAGTATCTGCATTCAAAGTGTCTAGACTGATATTGACTTTTTTCAACCCCGCTGTCTTGAAGCTTTCGATGAACTTATCTATGAAGACTCCGTTGCTCGTTAGGGTTAACTCAACTGGAAGTTCAGCAAGTTGGGCTAATATGAGTGGAAACTCTTTCCTTACCAGAGGCTCTCCTCCAGTTAATCTAATTTTATTTATGCCTAAGGAGACAAATTTTTTGGCTAAAATATTAATCTCCTCTACCTGCATAAGTTTGGCGTTGGGCATACTTGAAATGTCTTCTTCAGGCATGCAATAACTGCATCTAAAGTTGCAATTGTCTGTAAGAGAGATTCTTAGGTAGTTGTGAACCCTGCCGTAACGATCTTCCAAAGTACCTTTCTGCTCCATAGTCATATGCACAACATTTTTAAAGTATTGCTTTTCATAAGACAATCCTTAAATACATTCGAATTGTTTGATGTATGTTAGTTTATTTCAACTTCTAAAAAGTTACGCTGTACAGTTTTTTCCGTACAGCGTAACCAGAACTCTTATATTGGGATTCTTAAAATGAATCTTATGCTTATTTCTAAATTGCTTTAATTCAAACTTTCACGCTCTCCCTCAGTGGCTCTCGTTGTGTCTCTTGAATTGGTTTTGCAGTGCTTGAACGGTACTTAGCCTTGACCGCTTCGAGTTCACTTGGTCTGGTGAAAACCATAGCATAGGCTTCCTTAAATGATTTTGAGCTCCTGACATCTTTAACAATGTCAGCCCATTCATGGAAATTCAGGGTGATTGGATTATAAGAATTTACATTTTTGGTCAAGCCGTAAGTTGGCCTTTCTTCTTCTGGCATAAACGTACCAAACATCCTATCCCAAATGATGAAGGTAGAACCATAATTTTTGTCAAGGTATTTCTCATTGCTGGCATGATGTACCCTATGATGAGAGGGGGTTGTGAAGAAATATTCGATAGGTCTAGGAAGCTTGTTGATATACTCTGTATGTATCCAGAACTGATACAAGACAGCTACTTGATGACATATGAAAAATACTACTGGATGAAACCCAGCAAGTGCCACAGGGATAAAGAAAATAATCTTGATATGTTGTGTCCAGCTTAATCTAAAGGAAACTGACCAGTTATATTTTTCTGAATTGTGGTGTGTAACATGGGTAGCCCACCAAAACCTATTTTCATGTGCAATCCGATGTGCCCAATATCTCCAAAAGTCCAGCCAAAACAAGCATAAAACATATGCCCACCAAGTATTTGGGATTGACCATGGCACCATGTTGTAGAAGAACAAGATGATTCCAAACGTCACCACCTTAATGGCTGCACTCATACCAACATTGACCAAACCGATAAAAGTAGCGGAGATTGTATCTTTGCTGTCGTAATAATCTTTTTTCTCTCTGTAAGAGTAGATCCATTCCAGTACCACTAATCCTATCATCACTGGTGCGGCATATAGAATAATGTTAGGTAGATCCAGACTAAAGATCTGTTCAATAGTTAACTTTTCTTTGTTCATTGTAATATTATTGGTTGATGGTGGTTATTTAATTTTTTATAGTTTTCCTTTTTAATTTTAAAGCGTCCACTTTGAATCTATCATTTCAACAAAAAAATTTGATTTAAATTAGATGGATCAAATATTTTTGATTTTGAATAATCTTAGACTGAAGTATTTGCTTTAATTAAATTCAAAAACGTAAGCATACTTTAAAATGGTTATGCCTTTTTTTCTCAAACTTCATTTGAATGCTGAGGGGTTTTTGCACTTTGAAGGAGAGGGTGAGTTAGCGTGAGGAAAATTACATTTATAAGACAATTGTATTGATTATTTAATATTCGAAATCAAGTTCTTTATTTTATTACGACTTTTTCAAAAGGGTAATATTCCTAAATATAAGAATTATTTTTGTCAAAAATAAAAATGCCATGATGAGAAAAATAGAACATATAGGAATCGCTGTAAAAGATCTGAAGGCTTCAAATGACTTGTTCAGAAGATTGTTGGGGAAGGATAGCTATAAAGAAGAGGAAGTAGCAGGCGAAGGGGTATTGACATCTTTTTTTCAGGTAGGAGATACAAAAGTTGAGCTACTAGAAGCAAGTAGACCTGAAAGCCCAATAGCTAAGTATTTGGAAAAGAGATCAGAAGGAGTTCATCACATAGCTTTTGACGTAGAGGACATTCATGCAGAGGTGCTGAGGCTGAAGGCGGCTGGGTTTGAAATACTGAATGAAACGCCAAAATCAGGTGCGGACAATAAATTAGTCGTATTTTTGCATCCCAAGTCTACAAACGGCGTTTTGGTAGAGTTGTGTCAAGAAAGAAATTAATAAAAAATGGAAGAGCAAAAGAGGACAGAGATAGGGTCTTTAGGCGAATTTGGTCTAATAGATCGATTGAATAAAAATATAGAAATCAAAAACCCGTCTACTTTCAAAGGGATAGGTGATGATGCGGCAGTGATTGAATCAGGAGACCATGTCAAAGTGGTTTCTACTGATTTGCTTTTGGAGGGGGTTCACTTTGATCTTTCGTACGCACCATTGCAGCATGTAGGGTTCAAGGCGGTGGCAGTCAATGTTTCTGACGTAGCTGCCATGAATGCTGTTCCCAAGCAGATTACGGTGAGTATTGCTTTATCCAACAGGTTTTCTGTGGAAGCGGTGGAGGCATTGTATGCTGGGATCAATGCTGCCGCTGCACACTATGGTGTGGATGTGGTAGGAGGAGATACTACAGCCTCACGTTCTGGTTTAGTGATAGGCATCACAGCAATTGGGGAAGGCAAGAAAGAGACATTATCCTATCGCTCGGGGGCGAAAGTAAATGACATCATTTGCGTGACAGGAGATCTTGGTGGTGCATTGGTCGGATTGCAGATTTTGGAAAGAGAGAAGCAGGTTTTTATGGCTGATCCAAATATGAAGCCAGCCTTAGATGGCTATTCTTATGTGACGGGAAGGCAACTCAAGCCAGATGCAAGAATGGATATCATCCACGAGCTCAAAGAATTGGGAGTAGTCCCTACGAGTATGATAGATATTTCTGATGGGTTGGCTTCGGAGCTGTTTCATATCAGTAAGGCATCCGATGTAGGGGTGACCATTTATGAAGATAAGCTTCCTATCGACAAGCAGACTTTTGATACCGCAGTAGAATTGAATATGGACCCGATTACTTGTGTACTTAATGGGGGAGAGGATTATGAATTGCTGTTCACGATAGATCAGAAGGATTTTGAGAAGCTAGAGAAGCATGCTGATGTACATTTTATTGGGCATGTTGCCAAGCCAGAGGAAGGTAAACATTTGGTAACCAAAAGCGGGACAGCCGTTACGCTAAAAGCCCAAGGCTGGAAACACTTTTGATTTATTTTACATAGAAATGGGGAAGCTTTTCGCTTCCCCATTTCTATGTAAAATAGTTGTTGTTATGTACATTTATGGTGTAATTGTAACAACTTTTGATATTATGAAAGATTTTTTAAAGGGCTCGAAGTTTTATCCATTGGAGATAGTGATTGATGACAGGGAGCCTGATGCGATGCTTGAGTATCTGCTTTTTTACAAAAATATCATCGTTAGGAAAGAGAGGTTGCTTGTAGGAGATTTTCGTTTGGATTCGGAATTGCTTGTGGAAAGGAAATCTATTTCTGATTTCTGCATCTCCCTAAAAGATGGAAGATTTTTTAAACAAGCTGCGAAACTTTCAAACTCAAACATACCTGCATGTATTATTATTGAAGGTAGAAAAAATGTTTTGAAGGGAATAGGTTTTAGCAAAAATGCGCTTCAAGCTATCTTATTGTCAGTATCATTGATTTTTAAAATCCCAGTTTTGAGATCAAAGTCTCAGGAGGAGACTGTTAAGATCATGCTCCAATCTTTCAGACAGCTTACCAAGGATAGGTTAGCAGATTATAAGTTTAATCCAAGATGGAAACCAAAATTTAATAGGCAAAAATCTGATAAATTTTTGAAGCAAAAAGTCCACATCTTGGAAGGGTTCCCCGGGATAGGTGCTGATAAAGCAGAGCAGCTAATCAAGCATTTTGGTAGCCTTCAGCATGTTTTTAATGCCCCAGAATCAGAATTATTAAAGGTAGTAGGTATAGGTAAATCTACAGTAGAGAAAATGAAGATGATTTTGAATGAATCGAGTTAATTCCTTAAAATGTATTCCCCCTGATCTCAGGGTAGATTTTCAGAAAGTCTGTAAGTACTGGATGCCTCCATTATCTCACTCTGAAAATTGTCGTCATATTTGAACTCCTGCAATTGCCATTTGTCTTTAGGTTTGTAATAGATGAATGTAAATCTCATAGGCTGTCGATCATATTTTACTAGAAACGTATAAAGTAAATAGTTTTGACCAATACTATTTTTAGTAATAGCATCTCTATCCTGATAGGAACCTAAAAGTTTTGTAAACCCTGTCAGATTATTTGCTACTACTTGGGCTTGTGTTTCTTCTATCCATGGGTTAGTTGAAAAAATAAAATCTAAAGCGTCTTTTGGACTTTTTGATTCATAGAGACTAAAAAAATGCTCATTCATTTTTTCGGGTGTAAGTGATTTACCTGTTAAGGAAGAATCTGATCTATTGCAACCAAATAGCATAAAGCTTAAAAAGATTAATTTCAAAAGGATTTTCATAAATTAAAGACAGTTATATGAAATAGAAGGAATTGAAATTTAAAACGGAATATAAATGCGGGTTAGTTATCGGAAACTTTTCCAAAGTTCAGGTATGTGAATTGTGTTTTTTACATTAAGTCAAACTTTGTAAAAGTTTGACTTAACTGGTGCCTTATCTAAATGATATTGAATTAGTTCATCTAAATGTAGTTCATTTATTCCAAATTATCTATTTGAGTTGAAATAAATAATTAACTTGGTAGTTGTTGAATTTGAGAGAGAAAACCCTATTTTAAATGTTTTGAGTTGATTTAAGTTTCTATTAAATGAAAGCACTTGAGTATTTGTCTATTTTAATCATAGCAATCTTTATGATTGCATATGGGATTTTTATGTTGGTTAATAAAATTCATGTCATAGGAATAAAAAGAAATCTAGACCCAAATGTAGTTGGTGGAGCGAGCTTGATTTTTGTTGGGATTATATTCCTTGTAGTCTATTACCATAGTCTTTCTCCATACGTTGGTATTAGGAGATTTTTAGAAGAGAGGAAAACTAAGAGAAGAAAAAAATGATTGACAGTATAATATGTACTGTTTTTTTTTGAATTTTTGGAGCATTGACAAAACGGATATTGTATGCTCTTTTTAGCAAGCTAAGAGGAGAAAAAACGGTAAGTTTTAGAGAAGTATGGAGTGGAAGAAAAGGAGGTCAAAAATCAGAAATATTCTTGCACGGTTTTTCAAATATAATCCTTGGACTTATTGTCGTAACAACTCTTTTTGTAATAGTTATAAAATTAATGTGAAACCCTATAGTAAACATTCCAACCTCCCAACTTTAAAACCAACAATTTTCCAATTTTCCAATTTTAAAATTTTCTAATCCCCAACCTCCTTCTCTGCGCTCCTTTGCACCTTCGCATGCTTTGCGAGCTCTAGCTACTCCTCAGGAAATGGCACATACACAAAACTCGTGAACTCTTGATCCATCACGAATAGGCAACAGAACTCATCAGGGTTTTTATAGTTTTTTTCAAACTCTCCCAATAAGTCCTCAGCAATCAATTTCCTTTGGATAAATTCATCCACATAGGTGATGTAATAATTCCAGTCGAGATTCTTTTCTTCACGACCAAGAAGCAGCTGACCTATAGGCTGCTCTTCTTTAGAAATTGGGAAAATGGGGTATTTGGAAAACTTCCTACTTCTGACTTGGTAAGAGGCTTCCTTGAGGATATCGGAAACTTTTAAGAAGTCCTTGGTGATGGTTCCAAGGTATTTTCCGTTTAGTTCTGGATCGTTGAAGTCTGATATCATGGCTTTAGGGTCAGTCTGATTACATTTTCTACATGGTAAGTTTGTGGAAACATATCCACAGGCTGTATTTTGTCTACTGTATATTTCTCAGCTAGTAAAGCCACATCACGTGCTTGTGTGGCTGGATTGCAGCTGACATAGACGATTTTTGGTGCTTCTAGTTTGAGTAGCATATTTACCACATCATCATGCATGCCTGCACGAGGCGGGTCGGTGATGACAACATCAGGTCGAGCATGCTTTTCGATAAACTCATCGTTGAGCATATCTTTCATATCACCTGCATAGAACAATGTATTATCAAGTTCATTGACTTTCGAATTCAGCTTGGCATCTACAATGGCGGCTTCTACATATTCGATTCCGATGACTTGCTTGGCTTGTTTGGCTACAAAGTTTGCAATCGTGCCAGTACCAGTGTATAAATCGTACACTACCTCATCTCCTTTAAGTTCTGCAAAATCTCTGGTGACTTTGTACAGCTCGTAGGCTTGTTCGGAGTTGGTTTGATAAAAGGATTTTGGTCCGATTCTGAACTTCAAGCCTTCCATTTCCTCCTCTATATAATCCTTACCAGCAAAAGTCACCACTTCCAGGTCATTGAAAGTTTCATTTTTCTTAAGATTGATAATGTAAAGTAATGAGGTGATCTGTGGGAATTTTTCATGAAGAAAATTCATGACTAGATCGATTTCTTCGGTATTATCACCACCAAACTGAACGATTACCATGCTTTCTCCAGTACTAGTAGATCGGATGATAAGGTTACGAAGAAGACCCACTTGATTTCTAATGTCGTAGAAAGAAAGGTTATTTAGCAGAGCAAAATTTCTCAGTTCATTTCTAACATCATTGGAAATATTCCCTTGCAGGTAGCAATGCTCGATGTCTACGATTTTGTCGTACATTTTTGGGATGTGAAACCCAAGTGCATTTCTTTCAAATTCGGCCCCAGAGTCGATTTCTTCTCTCGTGAGCCACCTGTTATTTGAAAAAGTGAAATCAAGCTTATTTCTATAGTATTGGGTTTTTGCAGAGCCGAGTATAGGCATTACCTCTGGAATGTCAACCTTGGCAATTCTAGTAAACTGATCTACGACTTGTTGTCTCTTATAAGTCTTTTGTAGTTCGTAGTTGATGTGTTGCCATTTACAACCACCGCAAGTGCCAAAGTGTGAGCAGAATGGTTGGATTCTATCTTTGGAGTATTCATGGAAATGTATGGCTTCACCCTCCATAAATGAGCTCTTGCCTCTAGTGATCCTTACATCGACTACATCACCTGGTGCTACATTTTGAACAAATACCACTTTACCTTCATGGTGTGCGACACATTTTCCTTCGGTTGCAATTCTTTCTATACTCAGGTTTTTTACAACCTTATTTTTCATCTTTCTAGACATGCCCGCAAAATTAATCAAAAAACTCAAGGAAAATGGGTATAATTGAATTATGCTTTTTGGCTATCGCGTTTTAGATTCATCTATTTTCAAATTTAGTTTGATATGATTGTGAAATATGTGAAGAAAGAGACAAATCCTCCTCGGAATAGTGTGGAAGCAAAAAAAGCGATTGCTAAATAGTCTATTTATCAGGCTATTGTTTTTTTAGGTACATTAAATTGAAATTCTAACGTATATGGCCAAATACTACTTTCTCATCCTATATCAGATGTATTATATATTTTTCCTATTGAAATTTTTACCCATGAAAATCAATAAGCCAGAAAGTCCCACGAAAACGAGTAAAACAAAAAATGAATTCAGAAACGTCTGGGTATATCCTATCTCTGAGACATTGACAAAAGGGTAAGGGTAGAAGCCAGAGAGATAACCTCTGATCATGATGTAAGCCAAATATAATGCAGGATATATTAGCCAGCTGGGAATTTGAGACCAACTGAGTTTTTGTTTTTTTTCATACAAAACCCAATAAAAAAAAGTCAATAGCGGGGTTACACTGTGCAATAGTTCATCGGTTAGTTTTGCCAAGCCTTCAGGATTCCATGTACTTCTAAGTACCACCTGATAGACCAAACCTACAACCAAAATATATACTGTAATTGCACTGAGTTTACCTGTTTGTGAAAATCGATTGTTGTTTGGATTGCAAGCCTGAAAGGTGAAATACACAGCCACCAAACTATTCGTTAGAATGGTGAAATAGCTGAAAAACCTTATCAATGTTTCATGGATCGGAGTGATTTGGTTTTTGATCGCCAAAAAGAGCTGCAGGATCAAAGCAAACCAAGCAATACCTGCAAAAATGATTGCCAATGTTCTTTTCATAGCTAAATTTATACAATTACTTGGTGATTTTACCTTTTCACTCCCATATCTAATTTTTATCTTTGAACTCAAAGCAAAAAAAATGAAACTGAAAGACAAAGTAGTGATCATAACAGGAGCAACCTCCGGAATAGGGGAAGCATGCGCAGTGGTGTATGGCAGAGCAGGAGCTAAGATAGTGATCACAGGTAGAAGTCAGGTAAAATTGGATAATTCACTTGCTAAACTTCAAAAATTGGGGATTGAAGTTTTTGGAATTCTTGCAGATGCAGCTTGTGAAGAAGACAACCAAAGGATGGCAGAAGAAGTAATTGCCAAATTTGGAGGAGTAGATATACTGATCAATAATGCAGGAATCTCTATGAGGGCATTGTTTGAAGATTTGGACTTGAAAGTGTTCAAGCAAGTTATGGATATCAACTTTTGGGGTACTGTATATGCGACTAAATATTGCCTAGAATCTATTAAATCTCGTCAGGGTAGTATCATTGGTATTTCTTCTATCAATGGATATAGGGGTACACCGGCAAGGACTGCTTACACAGCCAGTAAATATGCTATGAATGGATTTTTGGAGTCTTTGAGAACCGAGTTATTCAAAAAAAATGTCCATGTATTGGTAGCTTGCCCAGGATTCACTTCTTCTAATATTCGCAATAATGCCTTGCAAGCAGATGGATCCACACAAGGAGAATCTCCACGTGATGAAAATAAAATGATGACAGCAGAGGAAGTTGCTGAGCGACTACTTCAAGCTACTTTAAAAAGAAAAAGAGACCTAGTGTTGACAAGGCAAGGCAAATTGGCTGTGTTTTTGAATAAATGGATTCCAGGCGTCATGGACAAAGTGGTATACAATGTCATGGCCAAAGAAAAAGATTCTCCATTTAAATAAGCCTCATGCTCAAAGAGACTTTTCAGATTTACCTCAATAGACTGACTGATATAAGCAGTAGGAACAGGTCATTGTACCTGCCCAAATTGTATGCGAGTCAGTTGTTGGATGTGAAAAGTTTAGATTTTTTGAACCATCATCCAGCGCATGATTATATCAAGTTCCTTCTCAATAAAGAGGAGGAATTTACATTACACTCTCTTGTAGACCCTAGAGATCAGGATGTCAACATCTCAGCTAAAAAGATACGTGCTATTCTACAGCAAGTGAATAGCAATGAGGAAGAGACAGGAGAAAAGAGTTTGTATTTGGGCTATCCATTTGTGGAGGGGAAAATGCTCAATGGCCAATTGATAAGATGCCCTTTGGTACTTTTTCCTATATCTGTGATTCAAGATCAAGGTAATTGGGTGATAAGAAAAGACAAGCAAGAGCTTCCCTTTTTCAATAAAGCGTTTTGTCTAGCCTATGAAAGTATTTATGGTTCTTCTTTGATCAAGAATAAAGAATTGTCACTTTTAGATATACCTGAAGATCCTAGAGATTTTTTGACGATGCTATATGAACTCATCAAGGTTAACTTTTCTATCAATTTTAATAGCAAGCTCTACGAAAACGTCCTTGAGAAATTTCCCGAATCTTCCAGAGAATTAGATTTGGAGGATTTCAAAATTGGGGAGCTTAAGCTGAAACCTTATGCTGTTCTAGGCCAGTTTTCTCAAAAAGCAAGCTTTCTTATGGAAGATTACCATAGTTTGCTAAAATCGACCTCTGCTGAATCTTTAGAAGATTTATTCTCCGATCAGTTTGCAATCTCAGAGGAACTTCAAGAGCCAAAAGAAGATCAACTGTACCACGTTTTTCCTCTAGATGCAAGTCAAGAGGCTGTAGTGAGAGCCGTGAGAACAGGACATTCCTGTGTGGTACAAGGCCCTCCTGGTACTGGTAAGTCACAGTTGATTAGTAATTTAGTGGTGGATTATATCTCAAGGGGAAAGAAAGTGTTAGTGGTTTCCCAAAAGCGTGCAGCACTAGATGTTGTATTCAAGAGGCTTAAAGAGAAAGGTTTTGGAGAGTTTTTAGCATTGGTTCATGATTTTCGATCTGATCGCATGGCTTTGTATAAAAAAATCAAATCCCAGATTGAATCAGTAGAACAATATAAAGTTCTCAATAGAAGTGTAAATGCAATGCATTTGGAGAGAGAGTTTTCAATTCTTTCTCGTGCTATAGCTGGTCATTTGGAGTATTTGGAGGAGTTCAAAAAGGCCCTTTACAATACTGAGGAGTGTGGTGTCCCCATCAAGAAGCTTTACATGACAGCGGGACAAAATCATTCTGAATTTGATTTGACTCAATATTACAAAAACTTTCATTGGGATACGATTGGACCTTTTTTGATTGATTTCAAAGCTTTTTCAGTTTATGCAAAAAAATATCAGCAATCGAACTCATTTTGGCTTCATCGAGTAGATTTTAGTTCTTTTGGACCATTAGCTATTCAAAGAATTGAAGAATCGATCTCAGAAATTACTCAATTCCGTAGGAAATTCGAGTCCACTGTTGAGCAATTTGACATGTTGGATTCGTCAAATTTGTTTTCGTTTTATGAACAGAAAGATAAGCTTCATTCTGTTTTTCAACTTTTGAAAAGTGCAGAGGTTCAGGAAGTATTTGATAAGCTATTGCAAGTACCCACAGATCAGATCGATTTACTTTGGTTGGGAAATAAATTGGAGGCAGTGAAGACTCTCTTGTCACAAGAGGGGGTTTCTTGGAAGGTGCATGATGAAGAAGTTCAAGAAGTTTTGCAATTGGCACTACTTTATGATGAAGCACAGACTTCTTGGTGGGGAAAAATAAAAGCAAGATTTGCTGGAGAGAAATTCAATAAAGTAAAGTCTCTCCTCAAAGAAGAAGGACTTGTTGATTCAAGGCATGATTTAGGTGTTTTGATTAAAAAACTTGAAAACAGGTTAAACTTGAATCACCAATACACTTTGCTGGATAGGAAATCTTGGCTAGACTTGCCTGAAAAGCCATTTACTTTCGTGTCTTTTAACCACACCAGTGCATTACTTCTGGAAGCATTGAGGGTTAGAAAAATCATCGGGGAGTTTAGCGAGCTTAACAACCTGATCTCAGTACAAGGACTTAAGGGTAGTAAAGTTTTGGAGCTTATCTCCAAGTTATTAGAATTCATAGAGGAATTAAGTGAGAAGTTAGGTCAATGGGGTATTTACTTGAGCAAAATTCAGATTCAGCACTTGGTTTCTGATTTTTCTTACGAGATGCTTTCTCAGATTTTTGGAGAGGTAAGACATGTTTTTGATGAATTGGTAGACTTCGATGCACTAAGAAGTAAGATGGGTAAAGAAGAGCAACTGGTAATAGAAAAACTGCTGTTTAAGTTTCCAGAGTATGATTTTGATCAGCTAAGAGATGTATTTTTGTTAGCATTGAGTAATGCATGGATAGAACACATTGAAGCCAAATATCCAGTATTGAGAGATATAGGCGGTGTGAAATTCCGAGCTATTCTTGAAGAGTTGATTCAATCTGTAGAGGATAAATGGAAGCTGTCTCAGTACATTTCGGAAATAAGGCTTAGAGAGCAAGTTGTACATGGGCTGGCGTATAATAGGCTCAATAATTTGGTGACTTATAGGAAACTTCTTCATCAGGTTTCGAAAAAGAGAAATATTTGGGCCATAAAATCATTGGTAGAAAATTTTGAGGAGGAGCTATTTAAACTACTACCATGTTGGATGGCTTCCCCAGAGACTGTTTCGGCTCTTTTTCCGCTGAAAGAAGAGTTCGATTTAGTGATTTTTGATGAAGCATCCCAGTGTCATGTTGAGCGTGGTATACCTGCTATGCTCAGAGGAAAGCAAGTGGTCATTGCAGGGGATTCACAACAACTTCAGCCTTATGATTTCTATCAAAGCAGATTGGAAACAACAGAAGAAGGAGAAGAAGTAGAGCAATTGTCTATACTTTCAATGGCTTCCGTTTATTTTAAGAAATTCTGGCTCAGAGGTCACTATAGAAGTGAACAAAAATCCTTGATTCAATTTTCAAATCAACATTTCTATCAGAATAGGCTAAGCATGTTAGTGGATAGAGAGGTTTACAATAGACAGGAGCGAGCATTCAAATTGATACATGTAGATGGAAAGTGGGAAAATCAGCAAAATCAAATAGAAGCCGTTGAAGTCGTAGAGGAAGTAAAAAGAATTCTCGATAGTGATAGAGACAAGACAATAGGTGTGATCACTTTCAATTATCCACAGATGGAATTGATCAATGAAATGTTAGGCAATGAGAATCTGCTGGGTACACCTTCGATAAGTGTCAAAAACATAGAAAACGTGCAAGGAGATGAATTTGATTGGGTGATATATTCATTGGGTTATGCCAAGAGTAAATCGGGCAGGTTGATTGCGAATTTTGGTTCTTTGTCCAAGCAGGGTGGAAGTAATCGTCTCAATGTCGCAATCACCAGAGCAAAGAAAAGAATCACTTTAATCACTAGTTTACGGTCATCTGATTTCAAAAAGAAGCAGCTTGAAAATCATGGAGTGAAGATGTTAAGGAATTATTTGTTGTATGTAGAAAATCTATTGAGAGGAGATCTTGTCCCTATGGATAAGGAAGTCCCTTTTGGTTTTGAGACAGAATGGTCGCTCAAACAAAAACTGGCACTCAGTAATGATTCCTTCAAGCTGAAAACTTTTGAAGATTCATCTTGGCTCGATTTGGCCATATTCAAAGATGGTGAAGGATATATGGAGGCTATATTGACTGATGATGAGCGTCTATATGAAGCTGTAAGCTCCAAGGAAGCCTTTGTATACCATCCTATGCAACTATCCGCAAAAAGATGGCCGTGGAGATATTACTTTAGTAGGCAGTTTTGGTCTCGGAAGGATCCTTTTGATACGCTTTAATGAGCTGATGCTTCTAGCTTGTTTTGTCTAAATCCAATAGCCTCTATGCCCTCAAGCCTATCAATTCTCATGTATTGGATGAATTGTACCTTGCTATAATCACCCCTCATTTGGAAAGGTAAAGTATCAATTCTTGTATATGAACTTCCGTAACCTTTTCCGGTAGGCTTACCTGTCTTACTATCAAACAATCTAATATTTATCAGCTGTGTCTCTGAAAAGTTTTCAGAGCTATCTGTGAGGATATATTTTAAGTATAGATTTCTATACGGGTAGTCTGTGTTATACTTGATACTAATCATAGGAACTGCACCTGAGCTAGTAGGAGGAGGGTAAAAGCTGACCGTGTCCGATACCAGCCAGCTTTTAGTTTCCATTCCTTGATATTCTTCAAATAATCTTCCCCCATCACAAGAAGCTAACCCTGTGATAAGCATGGTTAAGAAAAATAACAAAAGCTTATTGTTCATTTTGATTTTTTGGCTTTTGATCATCTTGATTATTTGCTCCACCTTTCCTAGGAGGGAATTTTCTTTTTCCTCCGTTTCTATTTTCATTTGGCTTGTTTTGCCTGTTTGGATGAATATCTGCCTTCCCTTCAGAAGGTGCTTTTGATCTAGGATTTGTGTTTTTATCCTTTTGACCTGCAGTTTTATCGATTTGGGCAGGTTGATTGATTCCAGATTTTGGGTTAGGTTTTCTTCTATTTTGTCGAGGGTTTTTTCCTCTGCCTTTATCGTTTTCTTGATCAGGCTTGTTGGAATCGTTTCTTGGATTTTGTCGTCCCCCTGATTTGTTACCTTGAGCAGGCTTTGTTTGTTGAGGTTGAGCTGTATTTACAGTTTCCTCGGAAATCTCTCTGCTTCTAGGTTTCTTTTTCTTCTTCTTTTTCTTTTGTGTTGCAAATTTTTTGTCCAAAGCTTCAAGCTCCATAGTTGCTTTTGCAGCTTTATCCTCTGCATCGGCGGCATGGTCATTTTGAAGATCGAAAGGTTTTATATTTTTAGCATTCAAACCTTGGATTTCTTTGACACGATCGCAAGTGATAGAGTACCAGTTATTTTCATTGTTATAGCTGAACCACATCAATTTTCTGAATATATCTGTTTTTTGAAGTTTGGCAGCACCTACTTCGGTCAATAACGGTTTGTCGACTGTAGGGATGTCTTCAAGAGCAGACATATAAGTATCAAGTTCATAATTTAAGCAGCATTTTAGTCTACCACATTGACCTGAAAGTTTGGTTGGATTTAGGGATAGGTTTTGATATCTCGCCGCAGAGGTGCTTACACTTTTGAAATCATGAATCCAGGTGGAGCAGCATAATTCTCTACCGCATACACCTATGCCACCAAGTCTACCAGCTTCTTGCCTTAGGCTTATTTGGCGCATTTCTACACGAATCTTGAACTCAGAAGCGAGTAGCTTAATCAATTCTCTGAAATCGACTCTATCTTCTGCAGAATAAAAGAAGGTAGCTTTACTATTGTCGGCTTGAAATTCTACATCCGACAGTTTCATGTTGAGTTGAAGCTCGTCGATGATTTGTTTTGACCTATAGATAGTGGGTACTTCTCTGTTTTTAGCCTCTTCCCATTTTTCTATATCTTTTTGATTTGCGACACGATAGATTCTTAAGATGTCATCATCATCTTTGATTTTTCGTTTTTGCATTTGCAATCTTACCAGCTCTCCTTGCAAGGATACCCAGCCGATATGATGTCCATTTGGTACATCCACGACTACAGGGTCACCAGTGGTCAATGCCAGATGGTCTACATTTCTATAGTATTCTTTTCGTCCACCTTTAAACTTTACCTCTACGATATCAAATTTATCTACTACTGGTATTCCCATATGAGAAAGCCAGTCGAAAGCATTCATTTTATTACAATCGCTCGTACCACAGGTGCCATTGTTTTGGCATCCACCACTTCCTCCAGAAGTGGTCGAGCAGCTACTACATCCAGCCATATTTATATATCTAGGGAGATAATCTCCTCTTTGTATTGGGTTTATTTTACTAATTTCAAAATATCCTGTCCAATGTCTTTTCTGAAATAATGTTGATTCCAAGAAATGGAAGAGACAGTTTGGTAGGCATTTGAAAGTGCATTTTCTATATTTTCACCAATGCCTGTTACCGCTATTACCCTACCGCCATTGGTGACAATATCTCCAGTTTTGTTGTGACAGGTTCCTGCATGGAACACCAATGAAGTGTTAGTGGAATGCGAGATTCCTTTTAGACCAGTGATCAAGTCTCCTTTAGGGTAAGTTCCAGGATATCCACCAGCTACCATCACCACCGTGGTAGTAGTAAATGCCTGTAGCTCGATTTCATAATTCTCCAATTGCATAGTGCCCATGGCATGAAGGAGATCTACAAAGTCACTCTTGATCCTTGGTAGCACTGCTTGTGTTTCCGGGTCTCCCATACGTACATTATACTCTATGACATAAGGATCTCCTCCTATGTTCATAAGACCGATGAAAAGGAATCCCGTATATCTAATATTTTCTTTTTCTAGGCCATTCACAGTTGGGATGACAACTCGCTCTTCAACTTTCTGCATGAATGCTTCATCCGCAAAAGGTACTGGACTTACTGCGCCCATACCACCTGTATTGAGACCGGTGTCTGCCTCTCCGATTCTTTTATAATCCTTGGCTTCAGGCAGGATTTTATAGCTTTTGCCGTCTGTGGCTACAAATACAGATAATTCTATTCCATCTAAGAATTGCTCAACGACTACTTTAGAAGAGGCTTCTCCAAACATACCATCTACCAACATTTCCTTTAAAGAGTCTTTTGCTTCTTGGTGACTTTGGCAGATCAATACACCCTTGCCAGCTGCTAGCCCGTCAGCCTTGAGAACCACAGGGATGGATTGTTTTTCTATAAAAGCAATACCATCTTCTAAGTTTTCTTTGGTGAATGTGGCAGAAGCAGCAGTAGGAATTCCATGTCTTTCCATGAACTGTTTGGAGAAGTCTTTGGAGCCCTCCATTCTTGCACCTTCTTGACTTGGTCCGATGATAGGGATATCTTTAGTGGATTCGTTTTTTTGAAAATGATCCACAATACCCCTTACTAGCGGTTCTTCTGGACCTACCACGACCATATTGATTTGATGGTCTATCACAAAATTAATGATAGCTTCAAAGTCATTGATGGATAGCGAAACATTTTCTGCAATTTCAGCTGTACCTGCATTTCCAGGTGCCACAAAAAGTTTGGTGCAATTTTGACTATTTACAATTTTCCAAGCAAAGGCATGTTCACGGCCTCCGCTACCTAGCAATAATATATTCATTGTTTACTTGTCTTTTGTTAGTTGGCATGATCTGAGATGAACTTTACTCTATATACGCGGATTTCTTCTTCAGCAAAATCCTCGTCTTCAAGTTCTTCCAATGCCACTTTTATGTTGTCTGAATCAGCAGTCATGAAATAATCATGGAGGATGTCTTCTCTTTCCTCATCCATGATGTTTTCAATGTAATAATTAATATTCAATTTGGTGCCGCTGTAGATGATTTGTTCGATTTCTTGCAGTAGCTCCGCCATTGAAATGTTGAGGTTGCCAGCTATTTCATCTAGGTCAATTTTTCTATCAATCTGCTGTATTATCGATATTTTGACTTTAGATCTACTTCCAGAGGTTTTTACTACGACATCAGAGGCAGTCATGATATCATTTTCCTCTACATATTCGGCAATTAATTTAAGAAAAGATGATCCAAATTTAGTTACTTTTCCCATACCAACCCCATTGATCTGAGCTAATTCCTCTTTGGTAGTAGGGTAGACTGTAGCCATTTCTTCTAAGGAAGGATCCTGAAAAATCACATAAGGTGGTAATCCTTTGGATTTAGCAACTTTTTTTCGTTCCGCTTTTAGTAGCTCAAATAAGTTCTCGTCGTAGGATTTTCCACTTGAAGAAATTTCGTCTGGAGTTTCATCAATTACCATTTGCTCGAAGTCATGGTCTTTTGACATCATGATACTGTATGGAGCTTCTAAGTAATCTAGACCTTTCTGAGTGATTTTGATAACACCATAATTTTCAATGTCTTTTTCAAGAAAATTATTGATCATCGCTTGACGGAGGACTGTTTTCCAAAGTCTCTCGTCTTCTTCTTTGCCTATACCAAATACAGCTAGCTTATCATGACTGTAGCTTACCATATATTCATTTTGCTCCCCCCTGATCACATTTACGATATGATCAATGTTGAACCTGTTGTTGGTTGCTTTTACGGCTTCTATAGCATTGATTAATAGATCTTTGCCTTCAAATTTTTCTTTGGGATGTTTGCAATTGTCACAGAATCCGCAGTCTTTTTCCATGTACTCTCCAAAATAGTGGAGCAGGGATTTTCTTCTACATACCGTGCTTTCTGCGTAAGCAGCCATTTCTTGCAAAAGAACTTTGGCATTTTCTCTCTCAGTGACAGGCTTGTCTTTATTGAACTTTTCTAGCTTGATGATGTCGTCATATTTGTAAAACATGAGACAGTGACCTTCTAGCCCATCTCTTCCCGCTCTACCAGTCTCTTGGTAGTAGCCTTCCAAAGATTTGGGCACATCATAGTGAATGACATAGCGTACATCTGGCTTGTCTATACCCATACCGAAAGCAATGGTAGCCACAATGACATCTACTTCTTCATTGAGAAAATCGTCTTGATTTTTTACCCTCACGTTCTGATCAAGTCCCGCGTGATACGGAGCAGCACTTACACCATTTACCTTGAGCAATTCAGCGATCTCTTCTACTTTCTTTCTACTAAGACAATAAATAATTCCTGATTTGCCTTTGTGGCTTTTGATGTATTTGATGATTTGTTTTTTGGTTTCATTTTTCACTTTTGGACGTACTTCATAGTACAAGTTTGTCCTATTGAATGAAGACTTGAACAAATCAGCCTCCTCCATTTGGAGGTTTCTCTGTATATCTTGTTGTACTTTCGGAGTAGCGGTGGCAGTCAATGCTATGATAGGCAGGTTGTTACCTATCTGTCCTATGATAGATTTAATTTTTCTGTATTCAGGTCGGAAATCATGTCCCCATTCTGAGATACAGTGAGCCTCATCTATTGCTACAAAGCTAAGTTGGGCTTCTTTCAGAAATTGTATATTTTCTTCCTTTGTAAGAGATTCGGGAGCCACATAAAGGAGCTTGGTTTTGCCATCAAGCACTTCTTTTTTGACTTTATTTGTCTCTGATTTGTTCAATGTGGAATTGAGAAAATAGGCATTGATTCCAAAAGCATTGAGCTGATCAACTTGGTTTTTCATCAGTGCAATCAATGGAGAGATGACTACAGCTGTGCCATTTTTGATTACAGCAGGTAGTTGATAGCAGAGTGATTTGCCTGCTCCCGTAGGCATGATTACAAATGTATTGCTACCACCCAGAATATTGTCTACTATAGCTTCTTGGTTCCCACGGAACTGGCTAAAGCCGAATATTTGTTTGAGATTATCTTTTACTTTTTGATCCACTACACGTGCATGTTTAAATGTCTCGCTTTTTAGCTTTCATTAAACTTTAAGGAATTCTTTTTTTACCTTTGGTACAAATTTAATGATTAAGCCTCTCAAAATTGAAATTAACAAAAAATATTAAAACAAGTGCTATAGAAGTGCTTCAAAAGGAGTCAGAAGCTTTACAAAATCTTATAAATTACATTGATGACGATTTTGTGGCCTGTGTGGAAGCTATTTTAGCATCTTCTGGGAGAGTCGTGATCACTGGGATAGGAAAAAGTGCTATAGTAGCGAATAAGATTGTTGCAACACTAAACTCTACGGGCACACCTGCGTTATTTATGCATGCTGCCGATGCAATTCATGGTGATTTGGGCATGATTCAGCAAAATGATTTCGTAATATGCATTTCTAAAAGTGGTAATACACCTGAAATTAGGGTTCTTGTGCCTTTGCTGAAAAGATTGGGGTCAAAACTAATTGCTTTGGTTAGTAATATAAATAGTTATCTTGCAGAGCAAGCGGACTATATCTTGAATGCTACCATTGCAGAAGAGGCTTGTCCCAATAACCTGGCACCCACTACCAGCACCACAGTTCATATGGCTTTGGGAGATGCATTGGCCATTTGTTTGCTTGAGGCTAGAGGATTTACTTCTGAGGATTTCGCTAAGTATCACCCCGGCGGAGCACTTGGAAAGCAATTATACTTGACAGTTTCTGATGTGATTCCTAAGAATCAAATACCAAAAGTGGATCTAGAAGCTTCTTTGACTGAAATTATCGTAGAAATAAGTAGTAAGAGACTTGGAGCCACGGCTGTGGTGAATAGTCAAGGTAAGTTACAAGGTATCATTACAGATGGTGATCTTAGAAGGATGTTACTTTCTGGAGCAGATATCAATCAAGTAAAAGCAGGTCAAATCATGACCGTGAATCCTAAAGTCATCGCCAAGGAAGAATTTGCGATTAGAGCTTTGAATATGATGAAAAGTTTCAATATTACCCAACTTGTGGCCATGGATGGAGAATCTGTGGCTGGCTTCGTTCATATTCATGATTTAATGAAAGAAGGAATAGTTTAATATCAAAATAGATGCAGGAACAACCCTATGTAGTAATCATGGCTGGAGGTATAGGATCCAGGTTTTGGCCTTACAGTAGAAATGAGAGACCAAAGCAGTTTTTAGATGTTTTAAGCACTGGAAGAACACTTCTTCAGATGACTTATGATAGGTTTTTGAAGATTTCTACTCCAGAGATGTTTTTTGTGGTGACCAATAAAAATTACGAACATATAGTCAAAGAACAATTGCCTGATGTGCCTGAAAATCAGATTTTAACAGAGCCTCTAAGGAGAAACACCGCTACTTGTGTGGCATATGCGAGTTATAAAATTGCAAGTATCAATCGAAATGCAAATGTGATTGTGACGCCAGCAGATCACTTGATATTAAACGAGGAAAATTTTTTAGATAAAATAACTAAAGCACAGAAAGCTGCTGAAGTTAATAATAATTTGGTCACAATAGGAATCAAGCCAAATCGTCCAGAAACTGGCTATGGATATATTCAATACCATAGCAATGAAAAATCAGTAGCTAAAAAAGTAAAGACCTTTACAGAAAAACCCAATGCTAAGTTAGCGAAGGCATTTATAGAAAGTGGAGATTTTGTCTGGAATTCAGGGATGTTTGTCTGGAAAGTAAGTAGCATAATATCTGCATTTGAGAAGTATATGCCCGAAGTAGCCGAGGTGTTTGAGGAAGGGACTCAGCATTATTTTTCACCTACAGAAGGAGATTTTATAAATCGTGCATATACCCTTGTCAAGAATATTTCTATCGATTTTGGCATCATGGAAAAGTCAGACGAAGTCTTCGTGGTATTAGGGGACTTTGGATGGTCTGACCTCGGTTCATGGATGAGCTTGCATGAGTTAAAAGATAAAGATGATGCGGGAAATGTGATAGAGGCAAATGCACTTATGTACGATTCTGAAGGATGTTTTGTAAAGGCCCCTAAGGATAAATTGGTGATCGTGCAAGGTTTGAAGAATTATCTTATCAATGAGTCAGATAATGTACTTCTTATCTGTGAACTCGACGCAGAGAATAAATTCAGGGAATTTGTTTCTGATGCCAAGCAAAAAGGAGATGAATATGTCTGATTTTATTTCCTTCAGCCCAAATGGACTACTTTATATCCTGCATGTCTGTAGGTATTGAAATGAGCTCGATGAGCGTTCCATCATCTTCAAGTTTAATTCCAGAAAGATAGTTTCCTTTATAGGCACCAGTATCAATATTCCATGTATTGCTTTCTGGGTAGTATTGAGGATGTTCTGATGTCAAAGGAGTGTGGCCTATAATTTGAACCTTATCTAGTTTCATAGGTCTTCTTCTGCTCCAAAGTACATTTTGGCTGTTGTTTTGCTCAAATGGATCTCCGATACCACTAAATCCAGCATGGGAAATTAACACATGGTCATTTTCCCAATGTAGTGGCAACTCATTGATCCATGGCTGATAGTCTGAGAGGTTCATTTCAAGATTTTCAAATTGAGATAAAACTTGTTCACCACCATTTTGTAGCCAATTGTAGGGCGTTTTGGCATGTTGGAAATGATCTATCATCATTTGCTCATGATTTCCTCTTAAAAAAAAGGAATTATCAGGGAAGGATTTTTTGATTTCGAAAGATAGCCTAATCGATAGAGGAGAAAGATTACCTCTGTCAATTAAGTCCCCAACTTGGATAAGTGTCTCATGCTTAGGGTTCCACTGGTCTAATAGTTTCAGGTAAGTGTGAAAACAGCCATGCACATCGCCGATAATAAATAAAGCCATATTTTTTTTCTTAAGATGATTTATTTTTTCTGGGTCAGATTTTAAATTCAAAGCAACAAATAAAGCCATTTTTGACATATAAGAGGTGGTTTTTTGAAAAATGTCTTTTAAATGTTTGACTTACAGAAGTCTATGTTTGATAAACAAAAAATTATGATTGAAGTTTAACCTTAGAATTTGTTCAAAATATGGATTTCATTGATTAAATTGAACGTGTGAGTTTAAAAAGAAATAATTCAAAACACCCATACTTACATCAAACATGAAAAACTTTACAACTCTAAGCTTGGTTCTTTTGCTACTTGCAGTATCATGTGCCACCCAAAAAGACTACATTGCGGAATACGACTTTAATTATTCAGCAAATTTTAAGAGGTATAAAACTTTTGGATTTGTAGATAATCCTGATGATGATGAAGATATGGAGGTCGTGGAAGTAATTCGAAGATCAATTTCCAATAGACTCGGTTCACAAGGTTTCAAGTTTCAAGAGACCAAACCTGACTTATTGGTAAATTATAAAGTGTATCGTGAGGAAGTAAAGTATAGGGGATATGATCAGCCTAACTTTGATTATTGGCTACAAAGGAAAAGCTATTATGTAGCGGAAGATGAAGAGGAGATAAGTGATGATAAGAAAGAAAAAGATGAGAATTACAATAAGGTAAAATACGCTCAGAATGATGGGATGTTGGTTGTATTCGTGATAGACAACAAAAAAGGGAATACTATATGGCAGGGATATACTTCAGGTCTGTTTGATTATACCTCTCCTGAGATGAAAACCGATCTGACTAGAGCAACATATAAGGTCATGGATCAATTTAGGATTTTGACAAAAAACTAATAAATCAAATTATCAGTCTTTGGACAAAAGCTTGCATATTTGTGCTATGCTCAAGGATAGATACGGATTTCTTCAAGAACCATTAAATTTCCCTTCATTTGATTTTAAAATTCAAGATGGTCAGGATGGGAGTTTAATGGTTTTTGACGCTTTGAGGAAAAAATTTTTGGTGCTTACTCCTGAGGAATGGGTTAGACAGCACATCGTTCAGTTATTATTGACTCAGTTTAATTATCCCAAAAGTTTGTTTGTTTTAGAAAAGGGGGTCAAATATAACACCCTTCAAAAAAGGTTTGATGTATTGGTGTACGATAGAGAGGGCTTGCCTTTTCTTTTGATAGAATGCAAAGCACCTAGTGTGAAGCTCTCTCAATCAACCTTGTCTCAAGTATGTACATACAACCAAACCCTCCGAGCGCCATATTTGGGTATAAGTAATGGAAAGCAGCATATTTTTTTGGAGCTTGACCCCAACACGCTTGAGTATAGTCAAATTTCTAAATTACCGACATTTTAAGCTGTGTTTTGCTTAAAATTGGTGTCAATCTTTAGTTTTTTGAGTATATTTAGACATTGATTTCAAATTCACTTCCAAATTATCATGATCAAAGAAAAGGCTAGCCCATGTGAACTTTGCCTCAGTAGAAAATTTTCAATGTTTGCTGACTTGAGTGATTCCCACTTATGCAATATATCAGATAACAAGAATTTCATATCACACAAAAAAGGTCAAATTCTATTCTATGAGGGGACCAAACCTTTGGGTGTATTCTGTGTAAGTTCGGGAATAGTGAAAGTTTTCAAGACAGCTTCAAACGGAAAGGAGCAAATCATAAGACTTGCGAAGAAGGGAGATTTCTTAGGATATTCATCAATGCTAGGTGAGGAATCGTACTCGAATACCGCCACTATAGTGGAGGATGCAAAGATTTGTTTTGTTCCGAAAGAGACTTTTCTGAAAGTTCTTGTTGAGGATAATAATTTTCACCGAAGATTGACCAAAGCACTTTGCAAGGATCTGGGTTTGATGGAGGAAAAGTTGACAGATGCTACGCAGAAAACGATCCGGGAGCGATTAGCATTTACTTTACTGAAGCTGAGTGATACTTATGGTGTAGATGGTGGAGAGGGAGAGAAGATAGATGTGGTATTGAGTAGAGAAGAGATAGCTGGATTGGTGGGTACTGCTACGGAGACTGTCATAAGGTTGCTTTCTGAGTTCAAAAAAGATGGGCTTATCGAATTCGATGGAAAAAAAATCATCGTGATTGATAAAAAGCAACTGGCAAGGTTAAGTGATTTTTATGGTTGATATATGATTCGTGTTATTATGAAAATAAGTTTGCTCTATTTTGTATTAGCTTTCTTGCTTTTAGCGGCTTGTACTTCTTCTTCAGAACAATTTGCATCTGAGGTATTGAAGGAAGCTTTATCGACACATGATCCTTCAAAAGCATGGCTGAATAAGGAGGCTTTAAAGATAAATACCGTAACAGTACATTTTGATACTGATGGAAACATATTGAATTCACAAGAAAATCAATTGGAGTTTAGATTGAAACCTTTTTTCGAAGGGTCAAATAAATGGGAAAAAGATAGCCTAATTCATAAAGTTACATTTGATGGCTTGGTTACTAGCTATAAAATGGGGCAAAATGAGGTTTTGAATAAAGGTTTTCTTAAAAACAAGCATGATGAACTACTATCGGCTTATATGGATATAGCTTTTCCGCTGAATCATAAAGATGTCGTGAAGTCTATTTCTTTTCTAAATAAATCAAAAATTCTAGGCAATAGGGAGGCTGAAGTTTTAGAACTTCATACAAAAGATGGTAGATCTTTGGAAATTTACATCCTAACTGAGACGAATGAAATGATAGGGTATAAACGTAATACTAGAGATAGCTATGAAGTAGTTTATTCAGTCGAAAGTGATTATTTGGAAGGACTTTTACTTCCAAAGAAAAAGGAGATTTTTGCCGCAGATAGTCTTGGAAATCACTTGTATTTGAAATCAACTGTTACTTACAATTATTTGAAATAGTGTTTTATACATCAATGCATCATTGAAGTCGAAGATAACGGCTTCTATTGTTTTCCTATTGAATATTAAAGTCAATTACAGTTCTTCAAATGCTGGCTTCATATTAGACCAGAATTCATCAAGTAAAATGATTCTTGGCTTGAGAAAGGATATTATTTTGGGCCAATCATTTTGATCTAACACATTTACTTTGGTAAGGCCTTTTTCTACTTTGGAAATATATTTCCCATATTCGTCTTCGTGATGTAAAGTCCATTTCCATTCTTCACCCAAAGTATTATGCAAAATAGACTTGAAGGTGATCAATTGCTCGAAATAAAGTTGCTGCAACTCTGGATCTGTATGTGTGAATTCTATGCCAATTGAAGCGAAATCTCTTTCAGCTTTCATTTTGAAGAATATGTGTTTCACACCAGTTTTGTAATTAGGCCAGTTTATTTTCTTTCCTTCGGCTGAAGGTACTGGTTTCATGTACTGACCAAATGCTGTCCAAAAGTCTTTTCTGATTTTTGATTTTTCTGCTTTACTGTACATTGATCAATAACTCTTAGGACTGTCCAAAGGAAGTACAATTATAAAGTCAGCAATGCCTACAGATTCTTTTTGAAGCTCACCCATATTATCTTGCTCCACAGTAGATATCGTGGCCAAGGCGATGGAAGGGTTTCTCTGCATCAGATACCAGACTATTCCTTCGTAGTTATTGCTATGATAACTACCATTGATATGATAAACTTGAACATTGTTGTCTATTGACTCCTCTAATGAAAAAGCCATGGTTGCATCTTTTATGGCTTGAGCTTGTATCATATAGTCGGTGTTCATTCCGCTGCCGTGCATCATTTGTTTCATGCCAACATAACCAGGGAGGCTCATATCCACATCGATCGGAAGTGGTGCAATATATGTTTTTGCTAGGTCACTAAGGTTCTCTAAGGCAAGTAATCCTTCTCTGCTGACCAAGGAAGCATATTTACGAGGTACATTACTAGCGATGAAGCCAATACCTTTTTCTTTGGCAAAGCGCATTAAAGGTTTGTAATCTGTCTGGTAATTATTCCAAAGTTTTGCTTCGGCTTCGAAATTTTTTTCTGATATTTTTCCTGCAAACCATTCATCAATATTCAATTGATCATCTCTTTCAAAAAACTCACCACTAAGAGCTATATTTCTTTCGGTTTTGTGAAGCTCCTTCAATAGCTGCAATTGCAGCCAATGTGCTATGGCACTGTTGTGTAATTCACCAAACAAAATTACATCTTGCGTTTTGACTGAGGTGACCATCTGCTCAAATGTCGCAGCATTTCCTTCTTTGTCGAAAATATTAAATGTCAGATTTTGAGCGTAGGAGAATTGAATGGTACTAATGAGTAGACCAAATAGCAATACTTTTTTAATCATAGTCTTCAGGATAACTTACTGTCACAACGGAATAATTCACCACTCCACCAATGGCAGGATTGTGTTTTTTGATAGTAATACACACTTGCTTGGCGTGAGGATAGGCTAAAAGGATGTCTTTGATCATGAGGTGAGCGAGATGTTCTAAAAGCTTGACAGGCTCAAGCATGTGAGATTTAGCTATTTGGTAGATTTTCGCATAGTCTACTGTATCCTTCAGCGTATCATGCAGCATGGCTTGTCTAAAATCAGCTTCTACTTGAATATCTACTGTAAATCTATTACCTAGTTTATTCTCTTCAGAGAATACACCATGATAAGCATGAAACTCAATACCTTCTAATGATACCCTTCCCATTATCCTAACTCATCAAAGAAAGAATTTCCTTTATTGATTTTGTTTTTAACCTCTTGAGGTTCTTCCACGGGTTGCTCATTGGGGATGTTTTCAGAAACCACTTCAGCAGCGGTGGTTTGAGCCAAAGGTGTATTTTCTTTCAATTCTTCATCACTATCAGCGTCTTCAATTGTTGAATCCCGATCAGATTCCAGTGTTTCGGTATAGATTTCTTCATCATGAGCTAAACTATCTTGAACAAGTTCATCTGCCATCTTGATCTCAGAAGAGGATTCTTTTAAAACTATTTCTTCCTGATTGATACTTGCGCTTGCTATATTGGCCATGGTAAATGCGTTGGACTTGTTCAAATTTTCTACCAGTTCCAAGTGTACATTTACATTGATTTTTTCCAAGTTACTTGTCGAAACACTGATGTCATCTTGGATGTCTTCTGCAATTTTTTTAAGGTTTCTTAAGACCAACTCACGCTGTTGAATAAGCTTTTGATAGCCATAAACCAGTGAGCTAACATCATTTTGGAGGTCTTCCATGATTTGTCTTGCTTTGGTTTCTGCCGTCTCAATTAAGTTTTGAGATCTAGACTTAGCATCATTCAGCATAGATTCAGCGTTTTGGTGAGCCTCTCTTACGATGTACTCGGCTGCTTCATTGGCTTCTTCGATGATACTGGCGCCAGTATCTTCTGCAGTTTTCAATGTTCTAAAAAGAGAAGCTTCTACTTCCTTCATTTTGTTTGCCTCTCTGATACTTTCATCCAATTTTTTTTGAAGTTCTTCAGTATCATTGTTGACTTTTTCCCATTCTTCGGATAGTTGCTTCAAAAATTCGTCAACTTCATCCTTGTCATACCCTCTGAAGTTTTTTTCAAAGGATTTTTTTCTGATTTCTAAGGCTGTTATTTTCATAAAATTAAAATTCTAATTGCCAAATGGAGATATTTCTATCGTCACTGACAGAAATAATAGATTGGTCATATTTACTCCATATTATTTTGTTAATTGAAGTTCCATGTCCCGCGTGGCGTGCTTTGTCTATCACTTTGAGTAATTTGTGGTCTTCGGAACTCCATACTTTTATGGACTTGTCCATGCTGCAAGTAGCAAAATACTTACCATCATTGCGAAAAGCAAGAAAATTGATAGCATACATATGTGCTATCACCTCATCTTGAAGCAAAAAGTCCTTAGCATTCCAAATTTTGAGGTGTGCATCTCTACCACCTGAAATCAATTTGGATTGATCTGGAGCGTAGGCTAGAGCAAAAACTGAATTAGTATGCCCTTCCAAGTTTGCAATAGGTTCGTCATTGGTCAGGTTTAGTATTTTGACAGTGTGGTCACTGAATCCTATTGCTAATTGATTAAGTATGGGATTCACGGCCATTACTCGCGCACTTTTGTCGCTTAGTTTTAATCTTTTCTTGATTGCTTTTTGATCTAGATCTATCATTGTAATTAGCCCATCTCCAGTAGCTACATAGGCTATTCCAGAGGTGATTTTGATATCAAAAATGGATTGATCTGTCATTCTAATAGACCACAATTCTTGATTATGAACTAAATCAATCACATGAATACCTTCAAAATTATGACCTATGAGTAATAAATTTCTCTCATGATCTACTGCCAAAGCGTACACAGAATGTGGGAGTTTTGCAATCAATTTTCCATTTTTCGGATCCTCTAAATTCCACGCTACCACCATTCCATCACCAGCTCCAGTGTAGAAGTATTGAGGCTCAGCACCTTCTGTCAAAGCATAGATGCAATCATTGTGTCCAGTGAGTGTATGGAGTTTATTTACATTGATTTTTGACATATATTGCGAGTTGAGCAAACCATAAACCCGTTTTGGGCTATGCAAACAAAAATAGAAAAAATAAGTGCTTTATCGGCTTTGGCTGTGAATAATATTCAAGAAGTAGCTACTCAAGAAGTGGATTTCTTGAGTTTTAGAGAAAGACTTGCTTTATCGAATATTTCTAGGGAAGAGAAGAGGTATGAATGGAAAGCTGCTCGGATTGCTCTAAAGGCAGCATTAGATGAGATTTCTTTACCTTATGCAGGGTTTTTCAAAGATGAGCATGGCAAATCTTATCCTATGGATGGTTTGGGTTTTGTTTCATTAACGCATACCAAAGGTGTAGCTGCTGCGATTTTTCATAAAAATATGCCTGTGGGTATTGACTTGGATTATGTTCGAGAAAAAGTTGTAAAACTTGGTCCAAAATTTTTAGACCCTTGTGAAATGGCTTTTCTCCAAAGTGACCCACTACTCTATACAATGGCATGGTCTGCGAAGGAATCTATTTTCAAATGTCAAGGTAAAAAAGGTATAAGCTTACGAGAACATATTCTTCTTGAACCTTTCTCAAAAGGGGATCATATAATCTCAGGAAAAATTTATCAAACCGAATACTCCGACCATCACTATCAAGTGAAAATTGAAGTATCGGGAGACATGGTATTAAGCTATACTGTTTGGTAGTGAATTTGTGGTTATATTTACGTGGTTGTTTGATCTGTTTTGACATTGATGTGACTCTAATTATATGAAAAATATTATACTCTCCATAATATTAGTGCTTAGCTTAGTACATTACTCAAGCTTTGCACAGCGTGTTGACAATTTCCAATTAGAAGACATAATTTCAGGGAATAGTTTTGAACTTGCCCAACATCAAGAAGCAAAAGCAGTCGTTTTGATATTCACTACAGTTTCTTGCCCATTTTCAAAACTTTATGAAAATAGGATATTTGAATTTCACGAAAAATTCACAAAAGAAGGATTTGTGTTTGCATTGGTGAATCCTCATCATGGAAATGATCCAGAAGAATCCAAAGAAGCAGTCTCAGAGAGATTTAAAAATAAAGCTAATGGATTGGTAGTCTTGAATGATGGAGATCAATCGCTCATGACAATGGTACAAGCAAGCAAACTACCAGAGGTGGTTGTGATCACCCCTGGACCAACAGGCTTCGCAATAGCTTATAAGGGTGCCATAGATAACAATCCTCAGGTACCAGAGAGTGCAAACATGAAATATCTTCAGAGTGCCCTACAATCTATTCAATCCAAAAGAAGTCCTAGCCCTAGCAGTAGCAGAGCAGTGGGCTGTAATATTCGCTTGAAGTAAGGTTTTTAGTATGATCCTTCTAGAATTTTTAAAATTTCCTGCGTTTCCAAGCTTTTTTCTAGTTCACCGATCTTTTCAAATGCTAGAAAAAGGTTTTTTACCGTTCTTAGGATAATATCTTTGTTGGAACATGGTTCAAAATAGGCGTCTTTTGGAGAGATTTTCAAGTGTTCGAGGTAATTGTGAATATCTTTTTTGTTGAATATCAAGCCTTTATTGAAAGCGTTGATGTAGAAGTTATAGTCCTGAGATTTGTAAGTCAATACAAAAAGATTGGGGAGATTCACTCCATATATAGGAAGACCGAGTTTTTGAGCCACCAGAAGATAAATTGAACAAAGGCTTATTGGGTTTCCTTTTTTACTTTCGATCACATTGCTAAGCATGCTATTTCCAGGAGAATGGAAATTTTTCGTATTGGCAGAAAATCTCAAGCTGCTAAACAAGACATGATTGATATTGAGGATTTGATCTCTAGGGGGCAAGTCATTTTTGAAACCAGTCCATACTTCAAAATATATCTGATGCATGTCCGCATTCAGTTTGTCAAATTCAAGGTCAGGATATTGATAGGTGTTGATTATCCATAGGCCAGTAAGGAGATCCTGTTCTGGAGACTTTACCCAATCTATCAATCTATCTTTCAATAGGGAAAATTGTAATTTATGAACCAGATCTTCAATTTCTTTTTGTAATTCAGGATTAAAACTGTCTTCCCATTTCTTTTCCAAAGTAGGGATAATTTGATGTCCGAGGGATATTATTTTTTCTTGCACATGTGATTTCACTTCGTGATCATTGTCATCTAGCAGTGAAATCAAGGCATCCAATTCGCTTTCTGTCAGTTTACCCATGCTTAAATAATTTTGTCTTTTATATTGAGTCAATTACGGGTTTGGTGATGATTTGATTTTTTTTTAGAAACTCCAATGGTCAAAGACTTCCTAATCAATAATTATGTAAGAGTAATCCTTAGGTTTGGATAACCCCAACGTTGAATCTTTCTGTAATTGGCGCATGGTTTGCTGCTTCTATTCCTATACTGATAACCTTACGAGTTTCTAAAGGATCGATTACCCCATCTATCCAGAGTCTCGAAGCTGCATAGTAAGGGCTAAGTTCTTCATCATACTTAGCTTTGATATCCTCTAATAACTTGTTTTCATCCTCAGAAGAGATTTCTTTACCAGCCTTTTTCAAAGATGCAATTTTAATTTGTAATAAGGTTTTGGCGGCAGAAGCTCCAGACATGACAGCCATCTGTGCAGTAGGCCAAGAGAAAATCAATCTAGGATCATATGCTTTGCCACACATGGCGTAATTTCCAGCTCCATAAGAATTGCCTACAATTATAGTGAATTTTGGAACAACTGAATTAGCCATAGCATTGACCATTTTTGCACCATCTTTGATAATCCCGCCATGCTCAGCTTTGCTACCTACCATGAACCCAGATACATCTTGAATGAATAGGAGAGGGATCTTACGCTGATTACAATTCATGATAAATCTAGCTGCTTTATCTGCAGAATCGGAGTAGATGACTCCTCCCATTTGCATTTCACCTTTTTTTGTCTTTACAATTTTGCGCTGATTGGCTACTATTCCTATAGCCCAGCCATCTATCCTTGCTGTTCCACAAAGTAGGGTTTTCCCATAATCTTTTTTATACTCATCAAATGTAGATTCGTCCACCAAATGTTCAATGATTTCCTTCATGTCATAAGGCTTTACACGGTCGGTGGGGAAAATTCCATAAAGGTTGTTTATGTCTTTTTTAGGGTCTTGACTTTCTATTCTATCAAATCCTGCTTTTTCAGATTCGCCTATTTTATCAAAAATATTCCTAATGGCATCCAAGCAGGATTGATCAGAATCATATTTGTTGTCTGTGACTCCTGATATTTCGCAATGTGTCGTTGCTCCGCCGAGTGTTTCATTGTCTATATGCTCACCAATTGCCGCTTTGACAAGGTATGATCCTGCAAGAAAAATTGAACCTGTCTTATCTACAATCATCGCTTCATCAGACATGATCGGAAGATATGCACCTCCTGCTACGCAGCTCCCCATGATGGCGGCTATTTGAATGATTCCCATAGAGGACATCTTGGCATTGTTTCTGAATTGCCTACCAAAGTGCTCTTTATCTGGGAAAATTTCATTTTGCATTGGGAGAAATACCCCTGCACTATCGACCAAATATACAATCGGCAGCCTATTTTCCATGGCTATCTCTTGAGCCCGAAGGTTCTTCTTGGCTGTCATGGGAAACCAAGCACCAGCTTTGACAGTAGCGTCATTGGCTACGACCATGCACATGCGACCTTTGATATAGCCTATACCCGCTACTACACCTGCTGAGGGACATCCACCTTCCTCTAGATACATGCCATCAGCTGCAAAAGTACCAATTTCTAAAAATTCAGAATCCTTGTCACGCAAGTAGGAAATTCTTTCTCTTGCAGTAAGTTTTCCTTTTTCATGCTCTTTTGCAATTCTTTTTTCCCCACCTCCAAGTTTTACTCTTTTCAATTTTTCCTTAAGGTGAAAAAGTAACTCTTTATTTTGTGCTTCATTGTTTTTGAAAGTATTATCCATACAGTTTTTTGGGTTTAATTCGTCGATTAAGATAGGTTAATACAAGATAAATACCAAGTCAATAATAGTCTCTATACTTGACGTAGTAGATATATGTATAGTTTTAGCCGATTCGTCTTCGATCAGCAGAAGTAATATATAGGTGACAAATACGTTTCGGAATGAAATTTCATACTTGAAACAAGAAATGAGTTAAAACAAAAGTAGTCTTGCTTCCAAGACTACATTTTCCAAGTATGATAATTTATGAAAATATTTTACAAAGACTCTATATCTTCTTTGTAGGCTTTGATAGATCGGTATATTGCCGACGCAAGATAAGTTTGTCCATCTTTGCTATTGAGGAATCTTTCCTCATTGGCATTGGAAATAAAACCAAGCTCAACCAATACAGAAGGCATACTTGTAGTCCAAAGCACATAAAAAGGAGCTTGTTTCACCCCTCTGCTATGCCTATTGACTCTACTGGTGAAATCAGTTTCGATTTTGGAAGCAAGTGAGAGGCTATTGGATAGAAAAGCCTTTTGCATGATGTTGAACATGATGTAGGATTCTGGTGAAGTAGGATCAAAACCCTCGTAATTCTCCTTATAGTTATCTTCTAGTAAAATTACAGAGTTCTCTTTTTTGACTATGTCAAAATTTGCCTCAAAGTTTTTTGTACCCATTACGAATGTTTCCGTGCCATAAGCAGATCTATTGGCGGCGGAGTTGCAATGAATAGAAATGAAAAGATCTGCCTTATTTCTATTGGCTATGTTTGATCTCTCTTTTAAATCCACGAAAACGTCAGACTGCCTAGTGTAAATCACTTTGACATCTGGGAGATTTTCTTGAATATATTTCCCCACTTGTAAGGCCACTTTGAGGGTGATATCTTTTTCTCTGCTGCTAGAGCCCAGAGCTCCAGGGTCTTTTCCTCCATGTCCTGCATCAATGACAATGGTCTTCAGTTTGAATTCAGGAGCTCTACTTCCAGTAGGTAAGAAGCTCATAAAAAGGGTAGAAAAAGTAATTAAAGAAATAACTAGAATATTTTTAACTTGAAGGCGTTTCATAAGCATTAAATACCATTAACTTTGCTCGTTCGAAATTTAGAAATTTTTAAACAAATTTGATTCACTCGGTGCGGAATATCAGGCTCCATTTCATATTATTACTCCTTTTGTGGGTATTACCTCAGCTGGTTCAATCCCAAGATCGGAGAACTAGGAGGGTAGAGATACCCATCACCGCTCCAGATTCTATACTGACAGCACCAGCTGCCGTGATTCCCGATATTGATAATACTGAAATTGCGCTTTCTGACAGCCTTCCCGAAAATGACTCTACAAAGGTAGTGCCTAAAGGTGATATTGAAACAATAATCAATTATTATGGTGAAGATAGTATCATCACTGACTTTGTTCAAAATAAGATTTTCCTTCACAAAGACGCTTGGTTTGAATATGGAAATATTAGATTAGATGCAGATTTAATTATAATAGATTGGGATAAAAGCGAGATTTTTGCATCTGGGGTAGTAGATTCATTGGGGAATATTCAGGGCAACCCCATGTTCAAAGAAGGAAATACTTCTTATGAAATAAGGAAAGAAATGCGATATAATTTTAAATCGCAGCGAGCAATAATCAAAGATGTAGTCACGGAACAGCAAGATGGACTACTTCGTGGGCAGACGATAAAGAAAACCACCGATGGAAGTATTTACATGGATCATGGATTCTATACCACATGTAATTTGGCAGAGCCTCATTGGCATATCAATGCCGCTAAGATCAAATCCATCAGAGGAAAGCAAGTAGTCACTGGACCATTCAATTTGTATTTTAATAACATACCTACTCCTTTTGGGTTACCATTTGGTATCATACCAGATACACCAGAAGAAAAAATGTCTGGTATAGTGTTTCCTTCGTACGGTCAAGAACAACGGAGAGGATTGTTTCTAAGAGATTTTGGCTACTATTTTGCATTCAATGACTATATTCATACCAGATTGACGGGTGATATTTTTTCCAATGGTGGTTGGGGAGCAAAAGCTGCAACAATTTACAAGAAAAGGTATAAGTACAATGGTGGATTCAATATTGACTTTCAAAGTTTCAAAAGCCCTGAAACAGAATTGAATCCTTTAGATTTCACTTCGGTATGGGTAAGTTGGCAACATACTCCAGAAACTCGTGGTAACTCAAGATTTTCAGCATCTGTCAATGCAGGTACTCAGAACTACAATAATAATGTAGTCAATCCCAATAACTTTGTGAATAATGTAAGGGCTGATTTCAACTCAAACGTAGCTTATAGCAAAACTTTTGCTGGAACACCTTTCAGCATGTCCGCTAATCTTCGACATTCTCAAAACATCAATACTGATGAGGTAAACCTGACACTTCCTGATGTTGCATTTAACATGAACAGGCAGAATCCTTTTCAGAATATCAGTAAATTTGAGCCATTGAAAACACTCAACATTGCTTGGAATTTTAACCTTCAAAACTCCATTACAAATAGAATAACTCCAACTTTAGGAGTGCAAAATTTAGTTTTCCAACAAGATTTTGGCGAAGAGCAAATTGAACAACCCTCGGTTACTCCCTTTAATTTTGCTAATATTCCGCAGCTATTTAGAGATGCAAATAATGGAGCACGAAATACAGTTCCTATCTCTTCAAATTTCACCTTATTCAAGTACTTCACAGGTACTGCCTCTGCCAACTATACAGAGCTTTGGTATTTAGAAAAAATCAACTATTACTACAATGATGTTGAGAATAGGGTGGATCGTATCATCGAAAATGGATTTAATAGAGTCGGGTTTTATACCTCTTCATTTGCACTCAATACCAACCTTTATGGTATGTACATTCTGAAGAATAGTAAGAAAATCGAAAGAATTAGGCATCATATGCAGCCCTCTTTTGGATTTAACTATACACCTGATTTTTCCAATCCTGCTTTTGGGTATTATCAAAATGTACAAGTAGATAGTACAGGAAGGACACAGCTATATTCAAGACACCAAGGGTTTATATTCCAAGGAGCACCTCTTGGAGAGTCTCGGTCTTTGAGTATATCGATTCGAAATGTGCTCGAAGCAAAAATAAGAACCGAAAGTGATACAGCGGGGGTCAAGACAAAGAAGATTCCTTTGCTTCAGACTTTGAATATCAACACCAATTATAACTTTGCAGCTGATTCATTTCAGTTGGCCCCCATCAACATGAGCACGCGGACTACATTTTTTGACAATAAGCTTTCCGTAAACTTGTCAGGTACATTGGATCCATATGCTACTGCCACGTCCCGGACAGCTCAAGGTCAAGAGACCACTCGGAGAATAAATGACTACGCATGGCGGCGAGGACAAGGCATAGGTGCTTTAAGAAATGCAACGTTGAATCTTAACGGTAGCTTAAATCCAAGTAAGACTCAGAAGTCTCCTGGAGAGGTAAGAGATGATATCACAAACGATTTCTTGCAGCAAGGTGGGCAGATGAATGAGTTTGTTGAGAATGAGATTACTAGAATTGTCAATGACCCTAGTCAGTACATTGATTGGAGTATACCATGGAATCTTGGATTTGGCTATAACCTTTCTTACAATAGGCAACCAAGTGGTAATACAAATATCACTCAAGCCTTGAACATCAATGGAGATTTAAGCTTGACAGAGAAGTGGAAAATCAATTTTAATACTGGATATGATTTTTCCACTGCGAAAATTACTCAGACTATGATATCTATAGCCAGAGATTTACATTGCTGGCAAATGAATGTCTCTTGGATACCATTTGGGACATTTACTTCTTATAGTGTTGATATCAGGGTGAAATCTGCGATACTCCAAGATTTGAAAGTAAGCAGAAGGAGATCCTTCTTTGATAGGTAAATATTGTAATGATTTAAAAGATTAGACTCTTGGTGTCTTTGCGGACATACCGATCAATCAATTGTATTACTTAGGAATAAAAATAATAGGTAGTTGGGTGAGGAGATTAGTAAAGATGTGGATTTTCTGTTGCCCAATAAAATTTCGTATTTTAAAAAGAAAGATGTGATCATTGAGGAATTAGTAATGATTTAATCTAGTTTTATGTATTTAGAAAAAAAATATTGAAAAATTAATTTGTTTTTAAAAAATGACCCTTTACATTTGAGACATGATAAACGCAGCCCTTACATATTTTAGCTTCTTTTACTTTTACTTTCGTCCTCAAGGTCGAATCGGAGCTGCCTATTGCTAGATAAAAAACAAATCAATCATACATGCAGACAAGCCCGATTCGAGAGAGTCGGGCTTTTTGTATTTCAAACCAATTAAAACTCATGGAAAATCACTTACAAACAAAAGATTGGGGACTTGGCCTTAAGGGTCATGTGATCATAGCAGGACCGTGCAGCGCGGAAACCCCAGAGCAAATCGAGAAGGTATGTCTCGACATGAAAAAGGAAAACATGATTCCAAATATCTTTAGGGCAGGAATCTGGAAACCGAGAACAAGACCAGGAAGCTTTGAAGGTATAGGAGAGGATGGTTTGAAGTGGATGGAGATTGTAAGACATCACCTTAATATCCCAATTACGACTGAAGTTGGGAATGCAGCGCACGTAGAGCTTGCATTGAAACACAAAGTAGATGTACTATGGATAGGAGCTAGAACTACAGTCAATCCCTTTGCTGTACAGGAAATTGCTGATGCATTGCAAGGTGTAGACATACCAGTGATGGTAAAAAACCCTATGAATCCAGATCTTCAACTATGGCTCGGTGCCCTTGAGAGGCTACAAGCGGTAGGAATCAACAAACTTGCGGCAATTCACAGAGGATTCTCAGATTCATATGACAAAAGGTTCAGAAATAAGCCAAATTGGTCTATGCCAATTCATTTGAAAAGAGAATGGAAGGGGATGGAAGTGATCAATGATCCAAGCCATATTGTAGGAAATAGGGCTGGTATCTTGGAGACATCACAAAGGGCTATCAATTTTGGTTTGGATGGTTTGATGATTGAAACTCATCATGATCCTGACAATGCTTGGTCTGATGCCAAACAACAAGTAACTCCAGCAGCGCTAAAAGATATACTTTCGAAAATAGATTTCAAATCAACAACAGGATTTGAAAACCCAGGAGAAAGATTAAATGACCTTAGAACAGCAGTAGATCATCTTGATGATCAGCTACTTGATCTTCTTCAGGAAAGATTTTCCCTGATAGACCAGATTGGTGCATACAAAAGAGAACATAATCTGACTGTATTTCAGTCAGACAGATGGAAGTTTGTGATGGAATCGAGAACGCAAAAGGGGGTTCAAAAGAATCTAAGTGAAAAATTCATGAAGGAGTTATTATATTGTATCCATGAAGAGTCTGTAAAAAGACAAGAAAAACAATTAAGAGAAGCTGACCCGGTAAAAAAATAAAATTGGAATCGATAATATTTTCTAGTTCCATCAAGATTGATTTGAGGGGATTTCTGAGTAGACAGAAATATTCCCGACTTGGATTGATAATGGATAGCAACACATTTCGTGATTGCTATCCATTGATCTTAGATGGATTGCCAGACCATGACTATTATGTGTTTGAAGCTGGTGAAGTGAACAAAAACTTGACTACTTGCACAAAAATCTGGCAATGGATGACGGATTTAGGCCTCGATAGAAAGGCCTTGATCATCAATCTAGGGGGAGGAGTGACAGGTGACATGGGAGGGTTTTGTGCAAGTACTTACAAGCGAGGAATTTCATTTATAAATGTTCCAACCACACTTTTGTCTCAAGTAGATGCTAGTGTTGGTGGAAAGCTAGGAATAGACTTCAATGGTTACAAAAATCACATTGGTGTATTTACGGAGCCTTTGGCAGTATTGATCTCTGAAGAATTTCTAAAAACACTTCCGATTGAAGAACTGAGATCTGGGTATGCTGAGGTAATAAAACATGGCTTGATACAGCATGCAAATTATTACTCTAGTCTGTTAATTAGGGGCTGGGAGAATCAGGATTGGAAATCTATTATAGAAAAGTCTGTGTCCATCAAGAAGGAGGTAGTGAGCAAAGATCCAAAAGAGGCAGGACTTAGAAAAATCTTGAATTTTGGACATACCATAGGTCATGCTTTTGAGTCATTTTACCTAGATACAGATCGTCATCTGCTTCATGGTGAGGCTATAGCCATAGGAATGATCACAGAGGCTTACCTGTCTGAATTAAAAACAGGTCTTTCAAAGGATGATGTAAAACTTATCTCCGATGCTTTGATACAAATTTATGGGAAATTTGATTTTCCTGAAAAAGATGTAAAAGAAATCATCAGCTTGTGTAGCCAAGACAAAAAGAACGAGGCCGATCGTATCAATTTCTCGCTTCTAAGTGCTATAGGAAAATGTGAATACAATATACCTGTAGCTCTAGAGGAAATAGCAGCATCCATCACATTTTATAAGTCATTATAATCCCAGATAAATCAAAAACAAACAACACTACCACTACGCTAATCAAACCTATGAATATTCAATTATTGCAACAATTATCCACTTTTGGGGATATTGAAATACCACTACCATCTTCCAAAAGTGAGAGCAATAGGGTACTAATTATCGATGCTCTCACCGAAGGATCAAATCAAATATCAAATCTTGCTGAAGCTAGAGATACACAGACGATGATCAGGCTTTTGGCAGATAATCCTCCAGTATTTGATGTGTTAGATGCTGGTACTACGATGCGTTTTTTGACAGCCTATGCTACAGTGACCAATCAAAACAAAATTATGACTGGTACAGCTCGGATGTGTGAAAGACCTATTGGGATACTCGTGGATGCTTTGAGAACTATAGGGGGCGAGATTCACTATATGAATAAGGAAGGATATCCTCCCTTGGCAATTCATGGCTTTGCAGGGCAAAAAAACAAAAGAGTAGAAGTGCGAGGTGATGTGAGTAGTCAATATATTTCTGCCCTGTTGATGATTGCTCCATTGTTGCCTGATGGTTTGGAAATAGCCCTGCAAGGCAAGGTAGGATCAAGGACGTATATAGAAATGACTTTGGAACTCATGGCGCAATTTGGTGTCGAATATCAATGGGTAAATGAAGTGATCAAGATCCCCGCTGGTAAATATAAAGTAACAAGCTTTGCTGTGGAGTCTGATTGGTCAGGTGCAAGCTACTGGTTCAGTTTGTTAGCCTGTGCAGATCAAGGAAGTCTATTCCTCAAAGGACTCAAAGCTAATAGCTTGCAAGGCGATAGCAAAATTGTGGACATTATGGATAGGCTTGGTGTCAAGAGTGAGTTTGTGGCAGACGGAGTACGCCTGACAAAACAAGCTGTCAAAGGTCTTTTGTCTTGGGATTTTACACACTGCCCAGACTTGGCACAGACCGTGGCTGTCACATGTGCTATTCTTGGTCAGAAGGTTGAATTTACTGGGTTGGAAAGCCTGAGAATCAAAGAAACAGATAGAATTCTTGCCTTGCAGAATGAGCTTGGGAAATTTAATGCCCAACTAGTAGAGGGAGAAAATGATGTGTTTACTTTGATCCCTTCAGTTTCATTACCATCAGAAGTACAGATACATACCTATGATGATCATAGGATGGCGATGGCATTCATGCCACTGATGACAAAAACTCGCGTAATCATCGAAGAACCAGATGTGGTCAACAAGTCATACCCGAGTTTTTGGAAGCATGTATCTTTGATTCAGTAAATTGAATACGCTTTCAATATTCTCCTTTGTACCGATCAAATATATAATAGTGAGGTTTTGATTATTTATACAAAGAATAGGCTTCGCTCATGTTACTGAAATCTTCTAAGTCTTTCTGCCAAGACTTTCTGATGTCCTCTTCTGATTTTCCGGAGAGGATATCTTTTTTCAATTGATCTGTACCAGCTAATTTGTCAAAGAAGTTATTGAAGAATTTTTCACCTTTACCACTAATTTGAAAGGCATTGATAAGGTAATCTAGCGTAAACCTATGTTCAAGAGATACTTCACGAAGGTCTTTTCCATAACATGTTTTGTTTTGGTGTGGAGGATTTTTGGACATACCTTCTATACTCACTGGTTTGAAAGAAAAATCTCCGAATTTTGGATCGGGATATCCATAAACTTGGAAAGGGAACTGTGTGCCTCGTCCCACAGAAACATCAGTGCCTTCAAAAAAACATAACGATGGATAAAGTCTAATAGATAAATCATTAGGAAGATTTGGTGACGGCTTCACAGGTAGGCTATAACTCATGCTTTTATCCCAGTTTTCCACTTTGATAATTTCGATATCAGCTTTGACCTTATTCTTCAACCAGCCTTCACCATTGATCATCAGGGCAAGTTCACCCACGGTGAGCCCATGCACGACAGGAATTGGATGCATGCCTACAAAGCTTTCAAAGCCCTTTTTGAGAACTGGGCCATCGATATAATCTCCATTGGGGTTTGGTCTATCAAGGATGATCATAGGTAGCTTGTTTTCAGCACAGCTCTCCATCACGTAATGCATGGTACTGATATAAGTATAAAATCTAAGCCCAACATCTTGTAAGTCATATATGATCACATCCAAATCCTTCAGGACTTCAGCGGATGGCTTTTTATTGTTGCCGTAAAGTGAGACCAAAGGAATTCCTGTTCTTCTATCTACTTCATTGTTTACAACTTCACCTGCATCTGCATCGCCTCTAAATCCATGTTCTGGGACAAATACTTTTTGCACATCGACACCTTCCATCATTAGGAAATCAACTAAATGCATATTGTCTTGAGAAGTCAAGATACTCGTTTGATTTACTACAAGTCCGACTTTCTTTCCTTCTAGCATAGGTAGATATAGATCTGACCTATCCGCTCCTGGGGTTATTTGATTAGAAATGCTGCTTTCTAAAAGTTGCATTTTTCCATCTTTCTCAGATTTTTCTGGGTATGGATTTTTGCAAAATGCCAAAGTGTTCATTAAAAAAGTGAGAAGGAATAAGATTTTTAGCTGCTTCATGTTAATTTGCGGTAGATTTACAGCAAATTAAAGAAACTTCATTGAACATTTCATATTTCATAGCCAAAAGAATCAGTTTTAAAAGAACAGGAGGCTTCACGGGAACGATTCATCAAATAGCTGTAGCTAGTGTAGCCATAGGGCTGGCCATAACAATGATTTCTTTCATGATCCTAGGAGGTTTTCAGAATGAAATTTCCAATAAGGTCTTTTCGTTTACAGGGCATTACCAAGGTCTTAAGTTTGTGTCAGGGAATGCATTTGAAGAAAGCCCTGTTTCGACTAACTCTGATTTTTTTCAAAATTATTCCACACTTGCTTTTATCGAACATGTTCAGGGATTTGCGCATAAGCCTGGATTGCTAAAAGGTGATGATGAGGTGGAAGGAGTACTCATGAAAGGTGTAGGGCCGGATTTTGATTCTTTGTCATTCAAAAAATCAATAATAAAGGGCAGGTTCATTCAGTTCTCTGACTCATCAGCAAGCAATGAAGTGGTAATTAGTAAAAAAATTGCCAATAAATTGAAGCTAGATGTAGGTGAGCGGGTTACTATGTATTATGTTCAAGAACCACCAAGGTATAGAAGATTGGAAATTGTAGGGATTTATGAGACTTTTTTAGAGAATTTTGACGATAAGATTTTAGTAGGAGATATTCAAGTGATCAGAAATCTCAATGCCTGGTCAGAAGATCAAGTTGGAGGATTTGAAATTTTTGTGGACCACCCTGAGAGAATAGATGATTATGCGGAGGAGATATATGAGTTTATGGATTTTGATCTTCGGTTGATAAAAGTTACAGATAAGTATTTAGAAATTTTTGATTGGTTGAAACTATTGAACAATAATGTATATGTTTTTCTTGGTTTGATTTTATTTGTGGCGGCCTTCAATATGGTTTCTATACTTTTTATATTGATCATGGAGCGTACTCAGATGATCGGCATATTGAAAGCAGTAGGGGCGGAGAATAAGCAGATCAGGAGAGTCTTTGTTTGGAATGGGGTTAGAATAATAGGTAGAGGGATGCTTATTGGAAATGGTGTGGGATTGGCGTTTGGCTGGATTCAATCTCAGTTTAAGCTGATACCACTGGATCCTGAAAATTACTACATGAGTTTCGTGCCCATTGATTGGAATTGGCCTGTGTTCCTTATTTTGAATTTGCTTGTACTTATTGTGATAACTTTGGTGCTATTTATACCAGCCATGGTAATTAGCAATATCAAGCCAATCAAAGCAATCAGGTTTGATTGATTGGTTTTAGAGGTTTGAATATGCTTTTGATTTTCATGTAAATCACTCCAAAAATGGCTTCTTTGAATATTCCAGAAGTCATTTTTGAGGTACCACGAGTTCGATCGGTAAATATGATCGGAACTTCAATGATCTTGAACCCCAGCTTCCATGCAGTAAATTTCATTTCTATCTGAAAAGCGTAGCCAATAAACTTGATTTTTGAGAAATCCATTGCTTTCAGAACCCTTGTATGGTAGCACTTGAATCCAGCGGTGGTGTCTTTTATGGGAATTCCGGTGATGAATTGTACATATTTACTTGCAAAGAATGACATCAACACGCGTCCCATAGGCCAATTCACCACATTCACTCCAGTAATGTATCTTGATCCTATGGATACATCAAAACCTTGCGTCTCGCAAGCCTCGTAAAGTCTAATTAGATCGAGGGGGTTATGAGAAAAGTCAGCATCCATTTCAAAAACGTAGTGATAGTTGTTTTTGATAGCGTATTTGAAGCCTTCAATATATGCTGTTCCAAGTCCTAACTTACCAGGCCTTTGGAGAAGGTGCAGTCTTTCTTCATGATTTTTTTGTAAACTTTTGACTATCTCGGCAGTACCATCAGGAGAATTGTCATCGATGACCAGGAGTTCAAATTCTCCTTCCAAACCCAAAACGTCATGAATCATCTGAGCGATGTTCTCCAGTTCGTTGTAAGTTGGAATGATGACTAGTTTCTTTTTTTTCATAAGTTGGAATTCAAAAATAGTAGTTAATTTTTAATATGTATATCCTTTTTATACCAGAAGAAGTATTTCATTGAAATAATAGATTACTTGAGGATCAGGAAAAACTAATAACTTGTCCGACTGGGCGAATCCAGTATCATTTAATATCTGGATTTTGAAAACCCCAATATGACTTGGTTGCTGGTATCTTCGCAGATATACATTATTTTAAAATATGGATATACTGAACTTTGCCAATAGCATTACAAAATCCCGATTTATCTAACTTCTGATATAAAATGATATTGGATACTTATGAATATTGATCATTAACAACCTGTTGAGCCAACGAATAGAAGATACTGGTAAAAAAGCGTATGATCAGAATTTTAAAAATTAGGATTTTGATAAAAATTACATTGATTCAGATTTTTTTTAAACAATAAATAAATAATTAGTTTTTTGAAGGAGATGTTAATGCGTATGAAATGCAAAAAAATGTATTTTTTTTAACAGACTTTTGTTAGCTTAATAAGAGGGAAAGGGTTTTAATTTATATAATTTGATATTCAGCTAGTTATGTATTTTGAGTTGTAAAAATAATATGCAATATTTGTGTTAAAATTGAAAAATTCTAATATTTGTCAAAGTCAATTAGAAGAGTATACAATATTTAAAATGCAAATATTTTAGTGTAAGGGTAATTTTGGGAAGAAATTAAGTTTATAACTAAATCGATCATAGGAGAGGAGTTGCTTATCACCCAAGAAAAGCACAAAGCTATATCTCTATAAAAGCCTAAGGTTTTGATCTTAGGTTTTTTTATTTGAAATTTTTATACCAGTGAATCAATTAATTATGACATTGAATAAAATAATTTCATTGAATGTATTTGGAAATATCTGCATTAAAAGTACCTTTGCAGACCATTAGACATGAAAGTCGAAGGGAAATAGTAATAAAAAATAGAGGAGTGGCAGAGTGGTCGATTGCGGCGGTCTTGAAAACCGTTGTACCGCGAGGTACCGGGGGTTCGAATCCCTCCTCCTCTGCATTTGAGCCCTGTAATTAGCTTTAAAACAGTTAGTTACAGGGTTTTTTACTTCCCTTAGTCACAAATAAGTCACAAGGTTATTAGTACTTTTAGCTTGATTAAATTATTTTTCAGATAGTATATATTTATATAGATTCTAAATAAATATCTAGTCAAAATTGGGTTTTCTTGATACTGATCACCCTTAAAAATAGAAAAGCCAACTAGTGATAGTTGGCTTTTCTTGTTGGTGTCTTTACGCTTCTTTATCTTTCGCAGCTTTGATTTCAGTCTCAATTTTAGCAATTGCACTTTTTACCGTAGGTGATGTTATACCCAATTCATTAGCTATTTTAGAGTTGTTCCAGCCTTCTTTTGTGCTTAGTTGATGGATTGTTCTCTTTGTGACTAAAGAGTAAACAGGGGCTGCTTTTGTACCTTCCACGAGTGCTTGTTTTCATGGTTACTATTTTCTAGAATTTAAAAAAAAATCAGCATTCTAAAATGAAGTTTTGGGTGATTTACAAAAAACCAATCTCAATCACTAGTATTAGGTGATTGGAAGGGCTGTAGATGATGATGTTTTTCCTTACCAGATCTTTCATGCACCTGTGATTAGTGCTTAGAGATTTGACCTGCGAGTTTTGCACGGTCAATTTTTGATTACTAAATCAATAGAAACGCCATATTCCAAAAATCAAAATTACCATTATATTATTTTAGCGAATTACCACAGTGTACAATTGGATAACGCCATTAACGAAGCCATTATTGGAAACATTTTAGGTAAGTGAGTCATATTTTGCTGGCATGCTAAATTATCTTATAATGAGTTATAGTCTGATTTTCAGTTGATTATTTGATGATAAGAAAATCCGCCAAAGAGTTAATATCAATGGCACAATGGCCAGCATATAATGGATGCCAATGTGTCTTGACCCCCATTGTATTTGCTATATTCACAAGAGCTTCCGTCCCTTCATAGTTGCCAAATTTATCATATAATCCGCAGGATAGATACAATTCAGGGTAGTCAATATTAGCTGTCTTCATTAATTCAATGGGAGAAATTTTCTTCCATTCCTCTTCATTTGAAACGTATTTTTTAGCCATCAGGTACACCCCAAGAGCAATCTTAGGGTCTCCCCCTGTACGTTTTATGGCTTCCTTTAATATATCGAAATCAGAAAATGGAGAGTCTAAATATACTCCAGGGCATAATGATGCAATTCGTGAAAATAATTCTGGATGATTAAGTCCCAAGATTAAGACATTTAGACCACCCATTGATTCTCCAACTAGTATCCTATTTTTTGGTTCGCCTATTTTAGATTCTATAAATGGTAAATTGTATATGAAGTCATCCAGCAAACCACTATCTGATTTCGAGTTTTTAGGTGAAAGTAACCATTCTGGACCATAGGAAATTAATACAACCGTGGGTGGCTTAATTTTTGATTTTTGCCAATGCGACTGTATCATTGATGTATAGTAGGTGTCTTCATTCCATATAGTATTATCTAAATTTCTTCCATGAAAATGATATATAATATCTTCATTAGTTCCATTACTGGACCTATAGATTGAAAAACTTAAATTGCCTTGTGTGAAAGTTTCTACTTCCGAAGGGATGAAATTCACCTTTTGGACGCCCCAAGGACTCGTGAATTTCCCCCACAGCCAGTAAATACTAGAAGTAGTAATAAGAATTAAAAAAAGTATTTTTATTTTTCTTAAAGAAATTGTTATTGATTTCATATTCCACTTTGTCAATATTGATAATAATGTCGCTTTAGGATTTTCATATGAATATGATTTAGTTTCGGAGTTGTCAAAAGTAAGTCCTTTGCTTCCTTAGTGACTACATCTATTTCAAAATGTATGAATTCATTGCTTGACTGATCATTCCAAAAAAAAGCAAACACTTTGTCAGCTCTAGTTTTATTAAATTTTTTGTTGTCAAATCAGTAATTGTTAAAAGGCACAAATTAGTTAATGCTGTTGTCCATATAGCATAAGTCAAAACTACTTGAATAATAAGTGTTTTCTTCCTTCTCGTCCAAATTCTTTTCTTCTTAGTAAATGAACATGAAACATATCAGCTCAATCATCTCTTTAATGTTCTCCATTTTCAGCTATGCGTAAGGTAAGCTTCAAGGCTTGTTCTTTTTTTCTTCTGAAAATATGGAAAGGTATTCACTATTTACAACCTTTCCATATTTGATTCAAAACACAATTGGAAAAGGACTATTTCCAGCTTGTGCAAGGGTTTGAATTAGCTGATCCAGCGTTATGAATTTCCTCTTTTTAATAATTTTGATCTATTTTATACGATTATCTCTTTTTTTTCTTGATTAATTTTCAAGGATGCACTAATATAATGTTCCCATTCTCTAAGGATGACAGGTTCTCCTACCAAATCGGAGAAGATGTCGCCATGGTAGAATTCAAGTGTGGCCACTTGTTCTCCTCGGTGGCTAAACAACTCAATGTAAAGTTCATCAATGATTTTTCTGCTATTTTTTCCTGTTCCTCTAGAACTTGAAATTTCAATTGCTTTTACTTTTTTGATTCCATGAAGGTCCAGGATCAGTGGTTCGGGATTCTGAAGATCTCGTATATAGACTAACTTGCCATGAGTGTCATCTAGCCCTATGAAGTATCTTCTTCTCCATTGTTGAGAAGTATTAATTCGAAGTCCTGCTGCTTTGATCAGTTTATCCAATTGATTTTCGGACTTTTGCTTCTCTTTTTTTACTTTGAGGTGATTGATGTAAAATGGTACAGCAAATGTAACCAGGAGTACTATCGCTATACAAATAGTTAATATATCTATGTCAAACATTTTGTGTATAATTTATTGACCTTTATGGTCTTGATGAGGTGTGTGTGAAATAAATTTCTTGGTAGTGTATTTGTCACCGAATGGATATTGTATATATCCGAAAAGATAACCTCAGTCAAATTTCTCTCGATATTTTTAATGTTCAGGTATTTATGGTCACCTGAACGAATCTTAGAGGGCTTGATAATGAGTGGGGATTTGTCCAGGAGAAATATGATTAGATTTCAAATATTTTTTGGAGCAAATGCGGATATCCATATCACTTTTTCAGTATGATACCTGACAAGAAAGTACATGTGCTTCATCGACTGAAGTTATGTAAACTTCATTTTGTGAAAATGAAGAAGGAAAAGTCTAATTACCAAAAAAAGTGAGTTGGGAATTTCAGTTCCCTTATTCCAAAATCTACTATTATTTCAGCAGCTTTTTTGATTTGTTCATTAGCAATAAGCCAATGTTGAATATTGATAAAATTGAAGTTTCTATGAAACTCCGAATCAACCTTGAGCTGCTGCTTTTCGAAATTAACAGCAATTACCGGTGTCTCGACAAGGATAGAGTGATCCCCATAATATTCACCTAGTGCAGAATATATGTAATAGGACTTTGTGTCAAGAGTTGAATTCGATTTTGAAACATTCAGATAAGGAATAACTAAACCATGAAGCGTAAAAGCTATGGCAAGGCAAATCCCTAAAAACTGTTTCATTCTCTGATTCATATAATTTTTATTCAGCAAATCTCGTGCTTTTCATCTATTAAATTCAAAATGAATTTTCAAATGTAATTATATTTTGATTGATAAAATTCAATTTAATAGCAACTTTTTATTGTGATTCTCAGGTTAAATTAGTTCAAATTTCTTATTACTAGAAAGTCGGATCGGATTTTGTGGCTTTAAAAAATAATATGCAGTGTTTCCAAATTACTCATTTTTGAAACATTCAATTTCCTTCACCCAAACCAAATAATTATGGATATGAAAACCACATTAAATAAATCTATGGCTGTTCTTCTGCTATTCATGCAAATACACAGTATCGCGTATGCCCAAAATCAGCCAGATATCCCCAAGCCTACCGGTCCCATAGACTTCTCTGAGACTAGCAATATTATCATATTTATTGTAATCCCAGCTGCTATAATTATAGCATACCTCATTTTTCGAAACAGAATTAGAAATATAAAACAGGAAAAAAGTAAAAAACGAGGAGAGACAAAGATCGAAAAATAGACTTCTTTTCATAAACTATTCTTCGTGATATTTATTTAATTGAAAATGAAAAGGTTAAATTAATTTTCAGTGCCAAATTTGATAATAAAATAAAAAATGATAATATTATTATCATAAATATGTCAATTATATTAACAATGGATGTTTTTGAAGTTTTAGGTAAGCTCCAACTGAAGGAAGTTCAGATTGAAAAGAAGATTCAGTCACTGATCGAGGCCAATTTAGATCCTTTCCCGATGGATCGATTACAAAAGGGAAAGGTTTTACTATCTCTTATTCGCGAATTCAAAATGCATGTCGATGCGGATGATTTTATTCAAGCGGGTATGAGATTGAGGGATCTTGAATTGGAAGGGCTTCATATAAAATGACTTGTTTTCTTTAAATTATATTTAATTAATTGTACTTTAAATATGGTTTAAATTATTGCATTTACCATTTATATTTAAATATGTGTTTTTTAAATAAATTTTATGATCATTTTTAACTAATTGGTAAATTATTTGTTATAGATTTTGATAAGTAATTATTCAAGTACTCCATTTATCACCTCTAAATATTTGTCTTGAATGATCCACGCCTAGTATTGGCATATTTTGAGTACTGTTTTATTGAAATCAGTTCAATGAAACGTCACCTCTATGAGGTATTAAGATTTTAAATAGCTCTGATTTTCGAGTTTAAGTGCAGTGTACTTTATTGATGGATTTAGATGCAGCCATCAATTGATTTGATTATCCAAAAGTCATCCGAAATACCACATCCTAAACCAACAAATTTAGATGACACAGTAATTAGATTATCTACCAATGTGTCTGAATTAGGAATTGGTAGCATTACCATTGATCATAATAAGATGCATTCCAACCAAATTATCTTAAATCATGCTTGAAATCAAAGAATCACATCATATCAATAGAACAGTACAATGTGGAATTACCTCTTTTGTGGGGCAGACAGGATTGATCAGATTGTCCAAACTTTTTCCTGACAAGCAGGTGTATGGCAAGCTAGAGCTGATGAATCCAGCAGGAAGCATCAAAGACCGCACAGCTAAATTCATAGTGGAGGAATCGATGAAGCATGACCTCATCAACAAAAATTCCATAGTTGTAGAAAGTACCTCAGGCAACATGGGAGTAGGGCTTGCACAGATATGCTTGTACTATCAGTTGAGGCTAAAACTTGTAGTAGATCCATTTATCAATATGCAAACTTTGAAAATGCTTGAGGCTTACGGAGCTGAAGTAGAGATGGTTCATGTTCCTGATGCCTCAGGATCTTATCTGAGTGCAAGGATAGCTAGAGTCAAAGAAATTCTTGAAGAGAATGTCAATGCTTTTTGGATTGAACAATACGAAAATCCACTAAATCCAATTACGCATCATGAAACTTTCAAAGAAATAGAACAGCAATTAGGTCAAGCACCAGATTTTATTCTTGCAGCTACCAGTACATGTGGCACCTTGATGGGGCTAGCGGAAGGAAGCCGAAGTGATGAGCATCATGTCAAAGTCATACCTGTAGATGCACATGGGAGTGTGATCTTTGGTGATGATCCTGCCAAAAGATTAATTCCAGGCTTTGGAGCCTCTGTCCCTGCCAAGCTTCTTGACAAAAGGCTGATCCACCACCCACAATGGGTTCATGAATGGGAATGTATAGTAGGATGTAAAAAACTCCTTAGGCAAGAAGCCATATTGGCAGGAGGATCTACAGGAGCATTGGTAGCAGCAGTAGAAAAATTAGAAATGGGAAAAGAAGAAAAAGCAGTAATTATCATATGTGATCGTGGAGAACGGTACTTGGATACTATCTACTCTGATCAATGGATCCTAGACAATTTGGGATTTGAAACATTCACTCTTATCAAGGAAAAAGCATATGAATATGTGGAAAATTGATGCGTTGAAACGAATGACTTATCAAAGCAATCTGATGCTGACTGATAGAAACACTCGAAATGATCACCAGAAAACTAGCTTGAGAATAGCCATAATAGGGGGTGGACCAAGAGGCGTCTACACCATTGAGCGGCTTGCAAGCGTGTGGAATTCAAAAAATACAGGAAGGAGTTTAGAAATTGTCTGTTTCAATAAAACACACGAATTTGGATCTGGTCCAAATTTTTCACCTTCACAGCCTGATTTTTTATTGATGAATAATCCTATCGGCCAAGTTGATTTTTGGACAAATGAAGAAGAGCAGTTGGTAGTGGATAGACCAAACTTGGTAGAGTTTATCAAAAAATACAAGATAGAAAAAAACAGAAGTGTACAGCCAGCAGATTTTTGTTCTCGCTCACTCACGGGACTATATATGCAATATTGCTTTGCCAAAGTAATAAATGCCATGCCAAGCCATATCAAAGTTAATTTGATAATAGATGAAGTGATTAGTATGTATCAATCTGAGGATGTGGTCAAGATCAAGACCAAATCAGGGATGTGTGATGTTTTTGACGAAGTAATATGTTGCTCGGGTCATAGTTACACATTTGATCAAGAAGATCAACAGGATTGTGACCAAAATCAAGTTGAATCTGCTCATAGATCAATCAATCAAATTTATCCTATCGAAAACTTGATTAAGCGACCTCTGAAAGGAGAAAATGTAGTTGTAAAGGGTCTTGGGCTTACTAGTATTGATGTTATTTTGGGACTAACAGAAGGCAGGGGAGGTAGTTTTTACAGAGAAATGGAGGTTTTGAAATACAAGCCTTCAGGTAATGAACCTCATTCTATTTATGCATTTTCCCGTTCTGGGATACCGATGTTGGCTAGACAGCCAATACTCACTGATAAAGTGTTTTCGCTCAGGTTCTTTACTCAAGAATCTGTAGATTATTTATGTAAAAATTTCAAGAAGCTAGATTTTAGAAAGCAGGTTTTACCCTTTATAGCCCATGAGTTTAGATACCAATATGTGATGTATTTACTGCACTTTTTCTCAAATCAGCACGTACCTCAAGACAAGACTTTGTGTGATTTAGAGCAATTTGCAAAAATTATATTCCCTAGATTCAAACCATTTGATCTTGAAGAGTTTTTGACCCCAAAAATCAACTCTAGTAGAGCCCATCAGCAAGCTATAAAGTGCTTTAGAATGGGTGTCAAGCCTGATAACTCTAAGCCTTTGCAAGCTTCCCGGATAGCAATGGCAGCATTGTGGGGTAAAATATATCCATTATGCCAACAACTTTATGCTTTTGGGAAATTGACTGGCAAGAGTCAAAGATACTTTGACAGACATTTTTACAAAAGAATCCAACGCACTGCGTTTGGACCACCTAAGATTAATGTAGAAAAGCTCTTGGCATTGGCAGAAGTGGGGATTTTGAGATTTGGTAAAGGTGAGCAATGCGCCAGTTTTATCATGGACAGTAGTGATACAGCTGATTCAAAATTTGAAAAAGTAGCACCAAATCTCCAATCTAGCATTTCTATCGACGCTAGGATTGCTAAATCTGCTGGACTATCGACTCAGCCAGAGTACATACGTCAATTGGTGAGTGGTCACGGGGCTAGTTTTTTTGACAATGGTGGCTACGCTCCTGGATGTCTGAAATTGGACGAAGTGGGCAGGATAACCAACCAAAAACGAATATGTATGTATGGTGTTCCTACTGAAGGATGGACATTAGATAATGAAAGCCTATCAAGAACAAATAATAATCTTCTTTCAAACTGGGTTAAGACAATCCATTTAAAATACACAAAACATGAAATATTTTCCTTTGACACCCATTTTACACCCATGGATCGAAGAGCTTAGTAAGGATAAGGATCTGATTTTCGATTGGATCAATGAGCACAATTCTCCAATCAATCTAATTAATTTGGATACTTTTGCTGAGAATTTTCAAGAATTCAAAGCTGTGTTTGATAAATATGAACTTAAGCATAAGATTTTTTTTGCTCGAAAATCAAATAAAAGTAAAAGTTTAGTCTGGGCTGCAAAGTCTTTGGGCTTTGGTGTGGATACAGCAAGTATTCATGAAGTCAAAGACTGTATTGAAATAGGTCTGAATCCAGAATCTATCACAGTGACTGCCGCTATCAAAAACAAAGAGCTAATTGAATATGCGGTCAAGCATCAAATCCCAATTATTCTAGACAATGACGACGAGTGTGATTTGCTTCATGAAGTGCTTTCAGCAAGTAGTAGTACCCTCAAAGTCGGGATTAGATTAAGTGGATTTTTGCACAATGGTAAGAAGCTTTATTCAAGATTTGGATATGATGTGACTAAGGTCAAACCTTTACTTACAAATCATTTTACAGCTCAAGGAAAGTACAGCAATTTCATCTTTGAGGGTTTTCACTTTCACCTCAATGGTTATAGTATTGCCGAAAGAGTGTCAGCTATATTTCAAACCATATCATTAATGGATGAGATCAAACCTTATGGTTTCCATACATCATATCTTGATATAGGTGGAGGAATTTTAATGAACTACCTTACATCCAAAGAGGAGTGGACTGATTTTTTAAGTGCTTTGAAAGAAAGTGTAAAAGATGATCGTGACGAAGTGACATTTCAAAAGGATCTGCTTGGAATGGTATTGCATGATGGACATGTGACCGGTGAGCCAAAAATCTACCCTTATTACAACACAATTTCGCAAGGAGGATTTTTAGAACAAATCTTATCGAGCACCTCAGATGGCAAATTCTGTCATGAAGAGCTCAACAAAAGAGGGATTGAGCTGAGGATTGAACCGGGTAGATCGATTTTGGCACAGGTTGGGGTTACTGTGGCAAGAGTGGCATATCGGAAATATGATATAGATGGTCGTTTACTCGTAGGTTTGGAAATGAACAAGTCACAGATGACTAGCGCAAGTGCTGACTTTTTGGTCGATCCATTGTTTCTACCAAAAGATGAATTAGCACCAGAGCTTACAGAAGTTTACTTTGTAGGTGGATATTGTCTGGAACAAGATTTTATCTTGAAAAGATGTATAAGATTGCCCCAATTTCCTCAAGTAGGTGACTTAGTGTGCTTTGTAAATACAGCAGGCTATATGATGCATTTTTATGAAAGACAAGCTCATGGATTTGAATATGCCAAAAACCTAGTCATAGGCAACAAAAGGACTTGGGAGGTTTTATCAGATGAGAAATTTTGGGAATCTAGGCTTAATAACTGAGGAGCTTGAAATTTTCAATAATCAACGGATCAATAAATTGATTTTCGCCCATAATTCATTATCAAATCTTGACCCAGCAAAGACCGGGTTACTTGGATCAGAAGCATTTCCCATTCTTATCACAATGAGGTTTTTACTCGGTACGATATAAAGCCTTTGGTCAAATGCTCCCATCGCTGCAAACATGTCAACAGGAGCATTAGATACTAGCATCCCAGAATATACATTTCTGTCACTGGGTAACATGTAACTTTCCCTACCATTGAGCCACCACAAGTAACCATAGGAAGGATTTAGATTTTGGGAAGGAGATATACTCTGAACAAATAGCGCTTCATCAATAATTTGCTCATTCATCCATTTACCTTTATTCATTGCCAGTATCCCAAATCTAGCCATGCTACGTGCAGTACTATGATAAATCGAAAATATGACACCTGTATTCCAAAATCCATCCATGCCAATTTTTTCTTTCAGGTATTTATTGAAAAATGCTTCATATGAGCCATCGGTGGAGACCGATATGATATCCATTAATTTTTGAAAAATGTTGCTGTACGCCCACCTAGTTCCTGCATCAGCCACATAGGTAATGTTTTGTTTTATCATCAGCTGCCTTGTTTCATCATTTCCAGCAGTCATGCTCAATAGGTCTTTTACGGTAATGAGAGCTTCTTTTTCAGAGGGCATGTTTGTCCATCCAGTACTTAAATAATCAGAAGCTTTGCTGTCAATTTGAATTAATTCATTTTGAGCTGCTATGCTGACAGTAGCTGCAACAAGAGTCTTTCCTGCACTATTCCATTCCCAACTGTCAGATGCTCGATGTCCATCATAGTATTCCTCTAGTACAATCCTACCATTTACTAATAACAAGAATGCTTTGGTATTGGACTCTTTTAGGAAGCTTCTTAATTCTGGAATTGCAGCTTCATTCCAACCCAAGGATGATATATTTTCAGTTTCCCAATCTTGACTTGAAGCAGGCGGGAAGTACATTTCTTTTTTTGGTTTTGAAGGATCATTACTTAAGTCATTGCATCCCATTGCTATGAAAAGAAGCAGTACTATAATAGATATTCTTATCATGATCGTATTCTAAAATTGTGATTACCTTCATTTACACCAGATGGAGGATTTTAGATAGGGCAAAAGTTACTTCTGAATCTTCAGCTACTGGTAGTTTGTCACTTGCGGATCCAACGCTTCATCCGATAGTTAGCTAAATATATCAGTATTTTTCAGTCTTTTAGCATGGTTTGGGAATTGATTTCTTTGTGGATATTGATATAAATTATTTTGATGATGCAATTGTTAACATGGTTTTACATTTCATTTAAATATTTTTTTGGGATAAGTATTTGAAAAATACTTATCCAAATCTGGCAATTTAAAATAGTTTATTTGTTAAGGTAGAAGAGTGTGAATTCATTCATGTTTACAGATTTTTTTTAGGAAACATAACAATCAGCTACCTTTCATTCTTTGAGCACCTTTTACTCAATTTCAATGAGTTTCTGATTAGCAAATAGAACTTATTGCAAATACCTATTTCTTCAAATTCATGCATATTGCCTAAGGTTTATGAATTTCAGCATGAGAAATTTTGGAAATTGAAATAATCCTGATAAATTTGGCTTAAGTAAAACGTTTTACTAAGATTATAGAGCTCTGGGAGGAGTTTTTTTTCGTCCAAATTGATAAAACGTTTTACCAATAAAGTCAATTCAAATAAATAACCCCAAAGCCAATGAAAAATTCTACTAGAGTAGCACATTACCTTAAGCGTGTTTTGATGCTCTGTTTTTCACTTTATTTATCAAGCATTGCATCCACCTATGCTATTGAACAGGGAGATCAAAATGGTTCTCAACCTATTCAGGTGGTAGGTAAAGTTGTTCAAGTCATAGATCTAAGCCCAATTCCGGGAGTGACTGTATTAGAAAAGGGGACCCGAAATGGTACAGTAACGGATTCGGATGGTAGCTTTAAGCTTGAAGTAAGTTCTTCGAATTCTGTCTTACAAGTTTCCTTTATAGGTTACAAAAGTCAGGAAATTAGTGTTTCAAATCGCTCAAACTTTACAATCGAGTTAGAAGAGAGTTATTCTGATCTTGGAGAAGCTGTTGTGATTGGTTATCAATCACAAAAGGAAGCAAATATATCTGGGTCAGTAGCAAAAGTAGATATTCAATCTCTGGAGTCAAGAAGAGTTCCTGTTTTGACACAAGCTTTGCAAGGTCAAATAGCTGGTGTTCAAGTTACCCAAAGTACAGGAGCACCTGGTGATGATATCGAGATCAGGATTCGAGGCAATGGGACTATAGGTAATAATAATCCACTGTATATAATTGATGGTATACCAAGTAGAGAAATTTCCTTTCTTAATCCAGCTGACATAGAATCAATGACGGTTCTAAAAGATGCCGCTGCTACATCTATCTATGGATCGCGAGCTTCTGCGGGTGTTGTGGTGATTACCACCAAGAGTGGCAAGACTACTCAGGGTATCAATGTGAATTATTTTGGAGGGGTTCAGCGAGTTACCAATCTACCAAGAATGCTCAATGCACAAGAATACATGACAGTAGTGGAGCGTGCCTGGGACAATGCGGGTTATTCAGGTACAAATCCTTATACTGGAGATAGAAATCGAAGTGATTTCGCTGATACAAATTGGCTAGAAGAGCTTTTTGAGATGGGTAGAACCCATAATGTACAGCTTTCAAGTCAAGGTGGTAATGAAAAGACAAGATACATGATGTCTGGAGGCTTTTTTACTCAAGATGGAATTGTGAAGTTTAATAATGATAAATTCAATAGATTGAATTTCAGAACCAATGTAAGTTCTCAAATTCATGAAAGGGTGACGGTAGGTACAAATGTGCAGTTTTCTTACACCTCTCAGGATAGGATTTCTTCGAGTGGAGATTCGCCTGGTACTATTAGGCATGCATTTCTAAGGCCTCCTATCATACCTGTCTACAAATCGCTCGATGACCCTACATATTCTCCTTCAAATCCCTTTACAGATTTACCTTTTTACAGAGGACCAGGCGATTTCGAGAGTAGCAAATATGAGTTTAGTCAAAACCCACTAGCTATTGCCTATTTTGCAGATGACAAAATGAATAATTTTAAGACTTTTGGGAATGTGTTTGGGGAATACAATATATTGGGAGATGGTAGTTTGAAGTTTAGAACAAATTTTGGAGCTGATATCAACTTTTTTTATAACAGGACATTTGCTCAAAACTATGGGGATGATGATGGCGGTGGTGCTGAAATTGATCGCGGACAAGGAAGACAAAACAGACCTAATAGCCTAGCGGAAGCACGGGGTCAGGCTTTTACATATACTTGGAACAACACCTTCAATTTTGATAAAACTTTTGGGGATCATTACTTGAATGCTGTAGTTGGTACGGAATTTATCTCTTATGCTTCTTCTTTTATGAATGCATCAAGGATGCGGTTTGACTTTACTTCACCAAATTTCCAGTACTTGGATTTTGGAAATACTGAACGTGACTTGTGGAATGGAGGACTTGCAGAAGAGTGGGCTTTATTTTCCTATTTTGGTTCTGCTACATATGTATTCAAAAATAAATATATGGTAACTGGAACAATGAGAGCGGATGCCTCCTCACGATTTGCTTCAAATAATCAATGGGGTTATTTCCCAGCGATGTCAGCAGGATGGATGATTTCAGAAGAGGATTTTATGACGCAAATGGGTGCTGTTTCTGAGCTTAAAATTAGAGGTAGCTGGGGACAGCAGGGTAATCAAGAAATACCTAACTATGCCTATCTGACTCTATTTGCTAGAGATCAAGATCGTTATCAAATATCAAGATACGGGAATTCAGAATTGAAATGGGAGACAACCACTCAGGCAAATATTGGGTTTGACTTAGGGCTTTTCAGCAATAAGCTATTTGTTAGTATGGATTACTTTCATAAAGTGACTTCTGATATATTACTGCCTATTTCACTTCCCCAGATAGTGGGTAACGTTTCTCCCACTTTTGTAAATGCGGGACAAGTTACCAATAAGGGGCTTGAACTTGCCATAAATTATAGGAATTCATTCAATAACTTTAAATACTTCATAAACACCAATTTGGCTACTTTGAAAAATGTAGTTGATAATTTACATCCTAATTTGCCATATATCACTGGACCCGTGACAAGAATTCAACCAGGTCAGCCGCTTAATGCTTATTATGGTTTTGTTCAAGAAGGAATATATCAAAATCAAGAGGAAATCAATCAACACCTTTCAGGCACCACGAATCCGCCACAGCAACCAGGTGATATTAGATTCAGAGATTTGGATGGAAATGGAGTGATCAATGACAATGATCGAACTTTTATTGGGAATCCTAATCCAAGATTAGCCTATGGATTGACGTTTGGTGGTAATTATAAATCTTTTGATTTTAATATATTGTTTCAAGGTGTTCAAGGGGTAGAGAGATATAATGATTTGAAGAAAATCATCGATTACGATACTCGCCCTTTCAATTTTACAGAAAGAGTTTTAGATAGTTGGAGTGGTGAAGGTACTTCGAATACGATTCCAAGGGTGAGTTTTACAGATAATGGTGGAAGTAGAGTATCAGATGTTTTTGTGGAAGATGCTTCATACTTAAGGTTAAAAAACCTGGAAATCGGCTATACTTTAAAGACAACTCGAGTTGCTTATAATAGTAATGTGAGATTTTACCTTTCAGGTCAAAACCTCTTGACTTTCACCAAATACTCAGGGTTAGATCCTGAATCTACTGCTTTGATTGATATGGGTACTTACCCGCAAGCTAGATCCTTTCTAGTGGGAGTCAATCTAAACTTTTAACAATTTGAAATCCAAAATATCAGAGACATGAAAAAATATAAAAAATCAATAGTTGTCATATTATCACTACTAACCATGAGCTGTGGTGATTATTTCGATAAAGAGCCTATTGGTCTAATCACTCAAGAGCAAATTAGCTCTGATCCCACTGAACAATCTATAGTCTCAGCAGTCAATTCAACTTATCAGATGTACTCTCAAACATTAAATGTGATCGGGGAGTGGGACTGGACGGGAGGAAAAGTTCTTCGAAATGATTTTATAATATATGATATCGCTTCTGGAGATATGTTAAAAAAATGGAACCCAGATGGTGATCAGGCCTGGATGGATGAAGTAGGTAGTTTTAATTTTACATCTATCAATGGTGCATTTAATGGCGCTTGGAGCTATAGTTTTGAAGCTATATCAAGAGCTAATACAGCAATTTCCATTCTTGAACAGGATCATATTACATCAAATACAGGGATGAGCCAGAATTTAATTGATAGACTATTAGCTGAATCTTTATTTTTAAGAGCATTGAGTTATTTTGAATTGGTAAATAACTTTGGAGATGTTCCTATGATCACAGTCCCATTGGATAGTTTTGCGGATGCATATGAAGTATCTGTAAGGAGACCTGCTTCCGAAGTGTGGCAATTGATCATGTCAGATTTGCAAAAAGCTTCAAGTTTACTTCCTCAAGCAAAATTTTCTAGTCAATCAGAGCCATGGAGGGTATCAAAAGGTGCTGTATTATCACTTATTGCTAAGGCAGAATTATATCAAGAAAATTATCAGAATGTAATATCTATTATTTCTCAAATAGAAGATCTTGGTTTTTATAGCTTAAATGTTCATTATTTTGACTCTTTTGATGTTACAAAACATTTTCAAGAAAATGAGGTCATATTTGCCTATGATCATCAAGAGGGTAGAAATCCCAGGAAGGGTAATGGACTCGCTGCATTGATGGGGTGGGGATTTGTGGCTCCATCGGAAAGTTTTGTTCAAGCATTTGAGCAAGGAGATCCAAGGCTTTTTTATACAGTGGACCTCACCAACAGGAATGTCAACAAGCTTTTGGGTACAAAAAATGGCTTGTACAAAGGAAATGATGACTCGCCAGGTAATAAAATATATATAAGATATGCCGATGTTTTGTTATGGAAAGCAGAAGCTTTAATCAAATTGGGTAATATAGAGCAGGGACTTCTGATAGTAGATATGGTAAGATTGCGTGCCAAAAATACGCCGTATGTGAATGGTACTTTACCTGATCCAAGCATTCTTGCCCCATATGCTGGAAGGGGATTAAACCAAGCCGAAGCCCTACAAGCTTTGATTCAAGAAAGAAGGGTTGAACTAGGGTTCGAATCTCATCGATTCAATGATTTGAAGAGGTGGGGAATTGCATTAGACATACTTCGAGATATGGGTAAAAACTTTCAGGCTCATCACATGTTGTTTCCTATTCCTCAAGAAGAAGTAGACCGGTCAGGAGGATTGATAAATCAAAATCAGGGATATTAATTATTCACCTTTGATAGATATATGCATGTTAATTTAGCTTATAAAATGTTTGATAGATTGATTTTTTATCAATAATGTGAGGAAATTAATTGCAAATCTTAAGAATTAAATCATTAAAAAAAATTGAAATAGAAAGTAATGAAGGTAAAAAGTAAATCAATGTTCGGGTTTTTAGTCTTAGTGTATTTGGTGATGCCTGCTTGCGCTCAAGAAAAATCATGGATGATGGGGCCATTTGAAAGAGCAGAAAATCAAAAGCCAATAATTGAACCTCAATTAGAAACAGTTTTTGACGATCCGATGACTGAAAGAAGTGTTTTTTGGGAGTCTATGGCTACTTTTAATCCCGCTGCTATTATCAAAGATAAGACCATTCATGTATTTTACAGAGCGGAAGAAAAGCTTGGTGAAAATGAAATCGGAGGACATACCTCAAGGCTTGGTTTAGCTACTTCCACAGACGGTGTTAACTACAAAAGGTTTTCAGTGCCTGTTTTCTTTCCTGCAGACGATGACCAAAAAGAATTTGAATGGACAGGGGGTACCGAGGATCCTAGAATTGTAGTTACGGACGAGGGATTGTATGTATTAACATACACACAATGGAATAGAGAATACCCAAGATTGGCAATTGCAACTTCCAAAGATTTAAAAAATTGGACTAAACATGGCCCTATTTTTCAAAATTTTAAAGATGGTAAATACCACAACATTGAAACCAAATCTGGAGCTATTGTAACTCAAGTTAAAAATGGCGAGCTCGTTGCTGCTAAAATCGATGAGAAATATTGGATGTATTATGGAGTTCCGCATATCTGGTTGGCTTATTCTGAAGATTTGATCAATTGGACACCTGTAGAGACGCATGAGGGAAATTTAGCACCTGTATTGAGTCCAAGGCCAGGGTATTTTGACTCTTGGCTTGTAGAAGCAGGGCCACCGCCCGTACTTACTGAGGACGGAATTGTAGTATTGTATAATGCAGGTAACTCTAAGGAGATTGGTGTGGAAGATTTAGGGAATAGAGTGTATACTGGAGGCCAAGCATTATTTTCAAAAGATCAACCATGGAAATTACTTGACAGAGGAAAACATCCATTTATCAAACCAGAGAAGGATTTTGAAAAATCTGGACAATATCAAGATGGTACGACTTTCTTGGAAGGTTTAGTTTTATTCAATGATGTTTGGTATTTATATTATGGTACTGCTGATAGCATGGTAGGAGTAGTTACTTGGAAGCAAAAGCCTTAAGCGCATACTTATTGCAATAAGCATGTATAATTGTTGCTACACATTGAAAGCTATTTTGCTTGACAAGCTTTTTGAAACAATCCATTAAGTTCAAGTTGGTTCCTTTCAAAATAGCTCATCTACTACCTATTACCTTATGGGAGAATTGGTTAGTAGATGAGCATTTGGTTATACCACTTGGATTAAAAGCAATTGTTTTGTTCAACCAGCTGATAATCAATTTTAGCTTTCGTGATTACCTTCATTTACACCAGATGGAGGATTTTAGATAGGGCAAAAGTTACTTCTGAATCTTCAGCTACTGGTAGTTTGTCACTTGCGGATCCAACGCTTCATCCGATAGTTAGCTAAATATATCAGTATTTTTCAGTCTTTTAGCATGGTTTGGGAATTGATTTCTTTGTGGATATTGATTCTAATTTTTTACCCAAAAGCCAGATTCATAACCTTCTAATGAAATTAATAAAAGGCATCTTCAAAATGCTTGAAGTTGATGTTTCCATTTTTGTCTTGATATACACCTACGATGTCGAATCTGATGTCTTTATGCCAATCGATTTCATGGATATAATGATCGGCCGCTTTGATGAGAAGTTTGCGTTTTGTGTAATCTACGAATTCCTCAGCATAGCCAAATCCAGTTCCACTCCTGAATTTCACTTCTACAAATACAAGAATTCCCTTATACTCAAAAATAAGGTCGATTTCCGCATATCCATGCCGGTAATTGGAGACTTTGAATTCGTAACCTTTGCCAATTAACCAATTTTTGACCTGTTCTTCTGCAAGCTTTCCTTTTTCATTGTGTGCTGCCATGACAATTATTCATTAATTTTGAAAAGTAAAAACTGTTTGCCTATTTCGGACTTCATCAATTCAAGAACTGAATCGCTTCAATTGGCGTTGGACAATAAAAGAAATTTATACCCACTGTGAATAAAGTTATCAATAAAAAAGTAAAATTTCTAGACCTTGGCCAAAAGGACTACAAAGAAACCTGGGATTTTCAGGAAGAAATTTTCGCAAAAACTGTCACTTTGAAGATAGAGAATCGCAAGGCCGGTGAGGAAAATCAACAATTGACCGAGAATTATTTACTTTTTGTAGAGCACCCTCATGTCTATACTTTAGGTAAAAGTGGTGAACTTTCACATTTGTTGCTCGATGAAGTAGGATTGGCAGAAAAAGGAGCGACATTTTATAAGATCAATCGTGGAGGTGATATTACCTATCATGGTCCCGGTCAGTTGGTGGGCTATCCGATTTTGGATTTGGATAATTTTTTTACAGATATCCATAAGTACTTGAGATTTCTCGAAGAGGCAATTATCATGACCTTGGCAGAATATGGAATTGAAGCAGGAAGGATTGATGGGCTTACAGGGGTTTGGCTAGATCACGTGGCGCAGAAGAATCCGAGAAAAATCTGTGCTTTGGGAGTGAAATCTAGCCGGTGGGTGACCATGCATGGATTTGCCTTCAATGTGAACGCAGATTTAACTTACTTTGGAAATATAGTGCCTTGCGGTATAGCCGACAAAGCTGTCACATCCATGCACTTGGAACTGGGCAGACCAGTAGATGAGCAGGAAGTAAAAAATAAAGTTAAAAAACACATCGCCACACTATTCGAAATGGAAATAGAGTAAGTTTTGGTTTTTTAAATAGACCAATATTTAATGGATGATATCGTTTTGCTAAGATCACAGATGTCTATTGGTTCATAAAAAAAACGATTCTTACTCTGGGGAAAAGCACCTGTAAGATGTCAAATCGCTTTTTCAAACTAATAGGCATTGAGTCTGCGCTATCAATACGCTAGAATCGTATGATTTGCCCAGATCATTATTGTAGGAAAGAGATAAATCAAACTTTCAAAAAAGAAAAAAAGAAAAAATGAAAAAAGATATAGATTTTCATCCAGTCACAGGAGTGAAATTGGCCATTGCCAAGGATTTTGTCAATGGAAATGAAGAATGGTCGGTATATATCATCAACCTCAACCTAATAGAACTCAATACTGTGATGATCACTTCCAAAGGATATGGCATTATTGATGGAGAGCAGCGTAGAACTTCTACTTTACGCCACATGATTGAACAGTTGGGCTCACAGTCTATCGCAAAAGTAGAGCCGATCGATCCCTCAGTTTTTGCACTGAACAATGAGTTTTGGGTGAGTTATTATATTTTGGATCAGATATTTGACAAAAAGTTTATCTTTACAGAAGGAAGTATGGATCCTTCACATATCAGGTTGATCCCTGAACTGGGGCTAGAAGGCGTCCTTCATGGTTAAAAACAAAACCCTATGAGACATTTTTTTGAGGAATTGAATGATATCTTATTCTTAGACATAGAGACGGCATCTCTTGAGCCAAATTTTGATTTGCTTTCTGAAAGGTATCAAGAAGAGTGGCTAAAGAAAGAAAGACATTTATATGGAAACAATGAAGTAATTGTCCCTGGTAGTATGTTTTTTGAAAAGGCTGGGATTTATGCCGAATTTGGGAAGGTGATTTGTATAGGAGTAGGCTACTTCCGGTTTGACAAGGAAAGTGAAACCTTGACCTATAGGTCGAAGACTTTTGCAGAGACTAGTGAATATGATACCTTACAGGCTTTCAAAGAACTTTTGGATAAAAAGCCTTGGACACTTTGTGCCCACAACGGTAAAGAATTTGATTTCCCTTATTTGGCAAGAAGGATTCTTATCAATAGGATTCCTTTACCAGAACCACTACAGCTAGCAGGCAAAAAGCCCTGGGAAGTAAGACACTTGGATACTTTGGAGCTTTGGAAATTTGGGGATTACAAACATTACACAAGGTTAGAGTTATTGGCAACTATTTTTGATATACCTACTTCCAAAGATGGTATAGATGGATCAAAAGTAAATGAGAGCTACTATAAGCATAATGATCTCCAGACTATCCGCACTTATTGTTCCAAAGACGTGCTAGTTACAGCACAGATTTTCTTGGCATTCCGTGGTATCCCACCAGAGCTTGATTTTGAGATCGTCAATTTGGATGAAGAACAAGCTTGATTTGATTTTGGAGTGGCGATTTTTCATGATTCTACCAGATGTAAATTCAAAGCATAGCTTATGTTTTTTCAAAATAGAGTTCATGTTATTTGAAGATTTATCTTGTGTTATTTCAAAATAGATATCATGTTATTTCAAAATTAAACTCGTGTTAATTCAAAATATAGTTAATGTTATTTCAAAATAGAGTGAGTGTTATTTCAAAGTAAAGTTCATGTTATTTCAAAATAGAGTACGTGTTATTTCAAAATAGAGTGTGTGTTATTTCAAAATTCAACTTGTGTTATTTCAAAATTCAACTTGTGTTATTTCAAAATTTGTTTTATTTTTGAAATAAAAAGTGCTGATAGAAAGGAATATATATGATGCTGTCAAGAGGATGATACCAAAGTATCCTATAATCGCATTGACAGGCCCCAGACAATCTGGAAAGACTACTTTACTGAGAGATTTATTCAGCGGCTATAGGTATGTTAGCCTTGAAAATCTTGATCATAGAAATTTCGCTTTAAATGATCCAAATGGTTTTTTGGAGGAGTTCGATCATCAGGTGATTTTTGACGAAGTGCAAAGAGTGCCTGAGCTTTTTTCATACCTTCAAACCAGAGTAGATAATTACCCAGAGAGGATGGGATCTTATGTGCTTTCGGGCTCCCAAAATTTTCATTTAATGCACAGTATCACACAGAGTCTTGCTGGAAGAGTGGCTATCTTCAAACTTTTCCCTTTAGATCATTTGGAACTAAATTCAGCAGGCTTGTTGCAAGATGAGTTTTTGGAGAATTTAGTTAAGGGCTATTATCCAGCAATATATCATAGAGATATACCTTCTAAAGTATTTTATGCTAATTATATCCAGACATATATACATAGGGATGTGAGTGAGTTGATTGCAATCAGAGAAATGAGGCTATTTCAGAATTTCCTTTCACTATGTGCGACACGAGCAGGACAGCTACTCAATTTAAATGCTTTGGCCAATGAATGTGGTATTACTCAGCCTACAGCAAAAGCGTGGCTTTCAGCATTGGAGCAGAGTTTTATTACATTTCAACTTTATCCATATTATAAGAATTTCAGCAAACGAATCTTGAAAACTCCGAAGCTCTATTTTTATGATACGGGGTTGTTGTGTCACTTGCTTAAGGCAACTTCTACAGAAAAGCTTTTGACACATCCATTCAAGGGAGTTTTGTTTGAAAATATGATGGTAGCGGAATACGTAAAACAAATGCATCATTCCAATGATTTGGAAGATATTTGGTATTGGAGAGATTCTGGAGGAAATGAAGTCGACTTACTAGTTGATAAGGGATTAGACTTTACTGCATTTGAGTTCAAAGCTACCAAGACTATCACTTCCGAAATGTTCAATGGTTTGAATAAGTTTGAAGCAATCTCGAAAATCAAAGGTTTGGAAAAAAAGCTGGTCTATGCTGGAAATGAGAACCAAGTTCGTACAGCAGGTAAATTAGTATCTTGGAAAGATTTCCCAAATTGAACCATTTTTGCATATATTTTTTTATAACTTTGATAGCATCGATAGACCAAGAGATGTTTTGAGAATAAAGCTGGAAATTAATAACTGGAATTACCATTTTTCGGAAAGCGATATCACCTATTGCTTAGAATACTTTAATCACCAATATTTTCATATCTATTCAAGCAAAGCTGGTGTAAAGTGCCCCCAGCAAAAAATATTAACAAACTAAAGAATTTAAAAAAAGACTCATTTTTATGGGAAGAAAATCAAATAACAAAACAGGTAAAGGCAAGAAGAAAGGCGGCAAAGTAATGGACGCAGCCCAGTTAGCTAGAAAAATCCTCAATTTTTTGGATAATCACTTTGGAGAAGAGTTCAACTCCAAACAAATCATTAAAAAATTAGAGATTAGGGATGGTGTGACCAAGGGTGGTGTAGAACCTATATTACACAAATTAGCTGCGGCGGGTTCTGTGTCCAAGTCACCTAGGAACTATTTTTCATCGACCAAGGATCCGGAATTTATAGAAGGAATTGTAGACTATGTCAATCCAAGATTCGCCTACATAGTAGCGGACGCTAGGCATGACGTAGAAGAAGACATCTTGGTAAAGGAAGCAGATCTTAAGAATGCTTTAGATGGAGACCGAGTAAGGATCATGGTGTATCCACTGAAAGGAAATAGCGGTCGGGTAGAAGGAAAGGTTCTTGAAGTCCTAGAAAGAAGCAAAGATGAATTTGTAGGAAGGGTAGAGATCTCGCCACGTTTTGCTTTTGTAGTTCCAGATTTTAGAAAAATGCACCATGACATCTTTGTACACAAAGGTGACCTTGGAGGTGCTGAGCACAATCAGAAAGTAGTAGTCAAAATGACTGAGTGGAGGGATGGAGATAAAAACCCTACGGGTAAAGTGACTCGTGTACTTGGTAAAGCTGGCGAGCATGAAGTTGAAATCCACTCGATCATGGCGGAGTTTGGGTTGCCATTTGAGTATCCAGAGGAAGTTGTGGCAGAAGCGGAGGAGATTTCAGATCAAATACCAACATCAGAGATCAAAAACCGCAAGGACTTTAGAGGTGTCACAACCTTCACCATAGATCCAGCTGATGCAAAGGATTTTGATGATGCCATTTCTTATCAAAAGCTAGCAAATGGCAACTACGAAATTGGCGTTCATATAGCCGATGTAACTCATTATGTCAAGCCAAAGACCAAGCTTGAGAAAGAAGCCTATGACAGGGCCACTTCCGTGTACTTGGTAGATCGCACGATACCGATGCTACCAGAGCGATTGAGCAATGGCTTATGTTCATTGAGACCCAATGAAGATAAGTTGACTTTCTCATGTGTCTTTGAGATGGATGAAGCAGGTGATGTACTCAAGCATTGGATTGGTCGCACGATCATCCATTCAGATAGGCGATTTGCTTATGAAGAGGCTCAAGAGAATATAGACAATCAGGCTGGAGATTTTTTTGAAGAACTTACGTTGCTAAATGATTTAGCGAAAAAGTTACGTAAGAGGAGGTTTGACAAAGGAGCTGTGAATTTCGAAACAGTGGAGGTGAAATTCAAGTTAGATGAAAAAGGTACTCCACTTGGCCTAATGGTCAAAGAGCGAAAGGATATCCATAAAATGATCGAGGAGTTCATGCTCTTAGCCAATAGAACAGTAGCGGAATTTATCTTTGATCGAAACAAAGGTGCAGACACTTTTGTCTACAGGGTACATGATCATCCTGATTTGGAGAGATTGGAGACATTCTCCAATTTTGCAAAGAAATTTGGTCATGAGATTAAAGTAGGAGAGGGCAGCAGGATTTCTATGGCTTTGAATAAGCTTATGGAAGAGATCCAAGGCAAACCTGAGCAGAACGTATTGGAGCAGTTGGCGATAAGAAGTATGGCCAAAGCCATCTATACCATAGAGCCCAAAGGTCACTTTGGTTTAGCTTTCAAGCATTATACACATTTCACCTCACCGATCAGAAGGTATCCTGATATGATGGTGCATAGGTTGCTTCAGCATTATCTAGATGGAGGGAAATCTCCCGAGTCAGAGACTTGGGAAGAGAAGAGTAGACATTCTTCAGATAGAGAAAAGCGTGCTTCTGATGCTGAGCGTGCTTCTATCAAGTACAAGCAGGTGGAGTTTATGTCCCTAGCAGAAGATAAAGATTACCAAGGAATAGTTACTGGAGTGACAGAGTGGGGCGTGTTTGTAGAGATCAGCGAGACCAAATGCGAAGGAATGGTTAGGGTTCAGGATATGGACGATGACTACTACGAATTTGATGAAAAAAACATGCGCCTAATTGGCTCAAAAAATAAGAAGATGATCACCTTGGGTGATAGTGTTGCTGTGAGAGTGATAGCGACAGACATAGATAGAAGAACAATAGATTTGGAATTTGCAGATAATGAGTCAAACAACAAGCCCCGTAAGCACCGATAAGTTGCTTCAATACCTAGAGAATCAAATCAGAGAATATCCTTTTGGTGAAAATCCTTCAGCACTTTACGAGCCGATCAGCTATATCATGAGTTTGGGAGGCAAAAGGATTCGCCCTTTACTGACTTTGATGGCTTATAGCCTCTACAAAAGTGATGTTTCAGCTGCGCTAACTCCAGCCTTGGCAGTAGAAGTATTTCATAATTTCACATTGATGCATGATGACATCATGGATGATGCTCCACTGAGAAGGGGGCAAGCCACTGTACATGAGAAGTGGAATGCAAACACAGCTATACTTTCAGGTGACGTGATGCTAGTCAAAGCATATGAAATGCTTCTCGCTGCACCATCTGAGAAGTTACCTACCATCTTCCGCTTGTTCAATCAAGCAGCTACGGAAGTTTGTGAAGGTCAGCAACATGATATGGATTTCGAGAAAATGGATCACGTCTCTGAAGATGCCTACATTGATATGATCAGACAAAAGACCGCTGTGCTTTTAGGTTTTGCACTTCAACTGGGTGCTGTACTTGCAGATGCTTCGGAAGAAGATGGTCAAAAACTCTATGAGTTTGGGGTGAACGTAGGTATAGGCTTCCAATTGATGGATGATTTGCTTGATGTATATGCAGACCAAGCAAAGTTTGGTAAGCAGGTAGGTGGTGATATCATTTCGAATAAAAAGACCTTTCTGCTGATCAAAGCGAAGGAGCTGGCTACTGGTGAGCAAAAACAAAATCTAAACAATTGGATAGCTAAGGAGACTTTTGATAAGACAGAAAAAGTAAATGCAGTCACAGCAATATATAATGAGCTGGGTATAGACAAACTTACAGCTGCTCAAATGCATGAGTATTTTGAGCAAGGCTTTGCCATATACGATTCATTGAGTGTACCAAATAATGAAAATTATATTCAACTTTTGGAATTGGTTAAGAATCTTGTACATAGAGAAAAGTAGCAAAGTAATTTACTAAACAAGTTATGATCGAGTTATCTACCACCGTGATCATCATTGTGATCACGGTAATCACATCCTATTGGGCTATGCGGAGTCACGCTGTCATTCAAAGATGGATGTTTACGCCTTACTTGATAGACAAGAGGAATCAATATGATCGATTTATTCTTTCTGGATTTGTCCATAAGGACAGTATGCACTTACTTTTCAATATGTTTACCTTCTTCTTTTTCGGCGGTGCAGTAGAGCAGTTTTTGATGTATCAACTAGGCACTGGACTAGGTACAGTAGTATATATTTTGTTTTATTTATCTGCCATCGTGATTTCGGATATTCCTACTTTTCTGAAGCACAGGAATGATAGCTATTATCAAGCTTTGGGGGCTAGCGGAGGTGTGGCAGCGACAGTTTTTGCGAGTATTATACTGATGCCTCTATCTGATATATGTCTTTTTGGTATTCTTTGCTTGCCAGGATTTGCCTTAGGTGGCTTGTTCCTGATCTATTCTATTGTACAAGGTAAAAAAGGCAACGATGGTATCAATCATGATGCACATTTATATGGAGCTTTGTTTGGTATAATATTTATTTTGATCATTAGTCCAGCATCAGCTACCAATTTTATCCAAGAAATAAAAAACTTCAGGTTGTTTTAACCTGAAGTTTTTTAATTTATGCTGTTTGATTATTTCCCTTTTTGAAGTTGTCTGATATTCTTATCAGTAACAGACTTGAGCATTCCAATCCAGTTTTCCCCTTTTTCTTCTGCAAAAACATCTGGTCCTGGTACTCCTACTCTCATTCCTATGGTGGTAGTAGCTTTGGATCCATTCCCCTCTGCATTGAAATATACGTCTAAGGCGTTGATGTTTTGAGTAAACCGTGCTAGCTTATCTATACTTGCCCTTATTTCAGCTTGGACTTCCTGACTTACATCAAGACTTGGTGATTGAACATCGATTTTTACGCCCTTATAGTTTTCTGTGTAGTTCATAAATCTGATTTTTTATCGTAAAACAATACTTAAGTATACGGCACATTATAAATAAAGATTGGGTAAAATGACTCCAATTTGTAGATTTCGGGGATTTTTTGACAAAGTATTTCATTATCAATCACTTTTAAGTTTTTATAAAATGCCATGTTAGAAGGTTTAGAAAAAAATCAAAAGCCGATCGTCAGAGTAGTTTGTCGTTATGATAATCAATGATAAATAGATTCTTTGAGATTCCGATATGTCCTGCATTGCAATATCGTATGAGATAAAATTAGGCTCATTCACAAGTTACTAGTCCAATTCTATCAATACATTGATCAAATTGATAGCTTATGGTCAATATCGATACGAATCGAATATCTATCTTTATCAAGTCAAGTCAACTTGATAATTTCTATAGTTATTTGAAAGTCGCATGTTCAATTAAAAGGGAAATAGCCGATCTAACACTGAGATCGGCTATTTTTTATTTTACTTGGCTTGAATAGATCTTGAGTCAAACATACTTTTTACTTTAATCAACGTGCTTTTCAAAGAAGTGCAGCACTTAGTTTGCTTTCTCGTAGAGTTTTTCAAGATGCGGTACGCCATATTCCATCCATGCAGGTGCAGGCTTACCCATCAAATGGAAATCGAAGTATTCTTTCATACGCTTTTGAAAGTCTTTTTGATTAGCCTCATTGGTAAGGTGATGTCCTTCATTGGGGTAGGAAAGGAAAATTACTTCTTTCCCCATTCTACGGGCTGCGTTATAAAGTTCAAGTCCTTGAGACCAATCTACGGCACCATCTTTTGTTCCATGCAAGATCAAGAATGGTGTTTTGATATTTGGAATATGGTACATAGGATTTTCCCTCTGATAGATTTCACGGTGAGTCCATGGTGTTACCCCATTTCCCATTCTCACTTGTCCTATTTCCATGATTCCATGGTGCACTGTCCCAGTACTTGCGTAGATGTTGTTGTAGAAACTTTCTAAATTGGTAGGAGGTGCTCCAGTTACGATACACTTGAACATGTCGGTCTGTGTCAGTATGAATGAAGTCTGATATCCACCCCAGCTATGGCCTTGAAGACCGATGTTATCTTTGTCGGCATACCCAAGTTTTATCAATTCCTTGGCGGCAGAAGTAATAGCATCTAGTGAACTTGTTCCTGGTTTTCCTTCTTCAAACTTGATGTCAGGCATGAATATCAAGTAGCCATTACTTGCATAAGTTGAGAAGTGAGGTCTATCATCATATACTGGCATGGAGTATTGGTGATGCCTTTCAGACATGGTTTCATAGAAATAGAAGATCGTTGGATAAGCTTTGCCTTCCTCATAATCTGCTGGGAAAGTCAAGGTCCCTTGAAGCTCATTGCCTCTACTGTCGGTGAAAGAAACTAATTTTCTACTTCCCCAAGCGTATTCTTTTTGTTGTGGATTCGCATCTGTTAGTCTTTGAGCATTTGAGAACTTCGTGTCTGCGACATAGTAATCAGGGAAATGTACGAATGTCTGTTTGGTAAAGAATACTTTGTCTGATTTTTCAGCTTTTGTAGGCTTTCCATAGCTCATATCTTCATATATCAAAGGAGAAGGTTGGCCTCCGATTTTCAATTCATAGAATCCTTCTTTTTTTGTTTTATCTCCATATGCAGTGAGCAACAATGGTTGCCTAGTGTCTATCCATTCTTCTTCTGGATCCAAAGTGATCTGTCTAAATCTAATTTTTTCAGTACCTCCTATCTTGGTGATGTTTTCAGCTTTTGATCCATCTAAGGCAAGCATCCAAAGATCATATTTATGATTGAGGATGACGTGTTTGCCATCTTTACTCCAGCCAGCCACTCCAAAGGTTGGATTCTCGTGAGGGTAAGGATGCTCCATGTCCATGAAAATGACTGCTGCTTTTTCTGAGATATTAGTCTTTTTATCAGTTTGCAAATCATATGCAATGATCGCCGTGTCCTTTTGATACAAATAATACCTGCCATCAGGAGAGCTTTCCAAAGGTCTTATTACGAGGTCTTCTATTTTTTTGCGTTCACCTGTTCTGATGTCTACACGATAAAGGTCTGCAGGAGATATTCCCCAGTTGACATCGCTCAAGTATGGTGTGTCATCTCGGCCGATTCTATAATTGGGATGTTTGCTATCAAGAACATACTTAAGTTCATGATCTGCTAGACGCACAAACTTCCCGTCGTTGATATGAAACACGCTGTTATAAGTGAAGTTCTTATCTCTATTAGCCCTTACAATTTGTACGGATTGGATATAGTCATCCTTCCAGTGCCATACATCTACATTTGCAACGGTATCTTTGCTGAGTTTCTCTTTGATTTCTTGGGCTTTGATCCCAAAACCAACAGTCTTGCCATCAGCACTGAAGCTCAACTTGCCTTTTTCGCTTATCACAAAGTTATCAGGAAAACCGGATGCGTTTGTGGAAAGTGATTTTTGAACTGGTTTTGTATCTAAGTGAGAAAAGACAAGCAGTTCATTAGGCTGATGTATGAGGGAGTCAATTTTCGATCCTTTGAGCACAGCCAGTTGATTACCTTTGAGCGACCATTCTGTCTTTTTTGCTGAGACATCATCCCAAGTTAAGTTTTGGTAAGTAGCTCTGTCAGTGTTTAGGGGCTTAGTGGCAAGATTTTGTAGGTTTAGGACAAATACCCCGTTTCCTACCTTGTCTTCGGCATCAATTACATAGGCTAATAGGCTGCTTTTCTTATTAAATGCAAATTCTGCCACATTCCCAATGTTGATAGTGGTCTTGTCAGATAGATTGTACAATACCAGGTCAGCTCCTTTTACATCTGAATTGGCATTTTCAGGTTTTTCTTTAAGCACTGCCCAAAACTTTCCATTATCAGAAAAGGCCATTTTTTTTGCTCTTTCTACAGAAAATCTTTTTTCTGAACCAATTTCTTTTACATGAGCTGTACTGGTGATGGATTTTTTTGCTTTTTTGAGTTTTTCGGTTTCTGACTTATTCGGTCTAGTCATGTATGCCAAAAATTTATTATCTGAGCTAAATTCTGGAGAGAAGCCGTAGGGTATTCTCTCCAGGTCGTCCGAAGAGATTGATTTGATGTGAAGTGTATCATCACCACCATTGGGTCTCAATGCATAAGCAAACCAATCTCCATTAGGTGAAAGGATAGGTGAAGTGATCGATGACCATTTGCTGTAATCCTCCAGTTGAAGACTCTTCTGCTGAGCATGCACAAAGCCCATGCAGACTAAGGTTAGGGAAAGAATAAAGTAACGTTTCAAGCTCATAGGGTATATTCTTTAAATTTTGATCCAATATGGTCTGAATGTATGAGGGATCAAATGAAAATTACATTTGTGGTGAATTGAAAAATAAATTGGGTGAATTGGATGTATGGTTATTGGGAATTATTCAAATTAAAAAAATGATTTGGTGCAAAAAAAAAGAGAGCAACCCTTCATGGGAAGCCCTCTTTTATGAATTATTGATTGATTATCTTATGCTTCTGCAGGAACTACGTTCACATAAGATTTCCCATCAAATCTCTTTCTGAATTCAACTTTACCATCAACTGTAGCGAAGATAGTGTGGTCTTTACCTAAACCAACATTTTCTCCAGGATGATGCTTAGTACCTCTTTGTCTTACGATGATGTTTCCAGCGATAACTGCTTCACCACCAAATTTTTTCACACCTAGTCTCTTGCTATGTGATTCTCTTCCGTTCTTAGAACTACCGACACCTTTTTTGTGAGCCATAATCTTTAATGTTTATCGATTCCTAAAGGAAATCTTATAGTGCAATATTTTCGATCAATACTTTAGTGAAGTCTTGTCTGTGACCGTTCTTCTTTTTGTAACCTTTTCTTCTCTTCTTTTTGAAGACAATTACTTTGTTACCTCTTACATGATCAAGTATTTTACCTGATACCTTTGCTCCAGAAAGGAGAGGAGCGCCGATTGATACTGTACCGTTGTCTTCTGCCAACAATACCTGATCAAATTCCACGGAAGCGCCAGCTTCGCCTTGCAACTTTGGTGCATAGACATACTGATCTTTAGTTACTTTGAACTGCTTACCTGCGATGTTAACGATTGCGTACATAAAATTTGTTTGAAACTATTTTATCAAATTGAGGTGCAAATATACCATTTCTTTTTTATTATGAAAAGGATTGATTAAAAATATATGGTGGTTTTAGAATTAGATTTAGTTAAATGATAGTTTCTAGGACCATAACTATGGATATTAACTCTAATATGACGCTATTGGATATATTACTAGATCTCAATACTTGTTTACACGCTGTATGGTATGTTGATTGAGCAATTTTGAATGAATATAAAGTTTTACACCTAGTTTTGTGTTGGTTATTGTTTTCAAATCGAATTTCTCAATTTTAGTTTTGGATTTTAAATAAAAATTGAACAATGGTCAAAAAATAGCCGATTTTTAGCTGAAATTTTTTTTTAATTTTTTTTGAAAAATCTTCAATCAGGAAAGTAGCTTCAAAAAAGTTGAAAATATAGTTTAATTATAACTATATAAAGTATTGAAAATAAATAAAATAAATAACATTGAATAGTATTCAAAAAACTAAGGAAATAGCCTGGTTTACAGTTTTATTTTTCAAAATTGTTATTCATATTTGTACACAGCAACAGGCTAAAAGATCCTCAAAGACCCAGCTTAAGGAAGAAAAACTATTTAAAGTCTGTTATTTCTTGAACAGATTTTCTATAAAAATTAAACCAAAATCAAAGATGCAACAAATCGAACCTATCCTCCAGGAAAACAAAAATCGTTTTGTCCTATTTCCCATTCAGCACGATGATATCTGGCAGTATTATAAGAAAGCAGAAGCAAGTTTTTGGACTGCGGAAGAGATTGATCTGGGGCAGGATTTGAATGATTGGAAAAATCTTAATGATGGTGAAAGACATTTTATATCTCATGTACTAGCATTCTTTGCCGCTAGTGATGGGATAGTCAATGAAAATCTAGCAGAGCATTTTGTATCAGAAGTTCAATATACAGAAGCAAAATTTTTCTATGGATTTCAGATTGCAATGGAAAACATTCACTCTGAAACTTACAGCCTTTTGATCGATACTTATATCAAAGATGCAAAAGAGAGAGACAAACTTCTCAATGCCATAGAGCACATTGATTGCGTAAAGAAAAAGGCTGAGTGGGCACTTAGGTGGATTGATAATGGTAGCTTTCAAGAAAGATTAATTGCTTTTGCAGCTGTAGAAGGAATTTTCTTTTCAGGATCTTTTTGTTCCATATTTTGGATGAAGAAGCGTGGTTTGATGCCAGGGCTGACCTTTTCAAATGAATTGATATCCAGAGATGAAGGGCTACACTGTGATTTCGCTTGTCATTTGTACACCAAGCATGTGGTAAATACTTTGCCTAAAGAGACAGTAACCAAGATCATCATGGATGCTGTAGAGATTGAAAAGGAATTTGTAACAGATGCTTTACCAGTAAGATTAATTGGAATGAATGCTGACTTGATGTGTCAATATATTGAGTTTGTAGCGGACAGGTTGCTTTTGGAATTAGGCTGTAACAAAGTGTGGAACAGTACAAATCCATTTGACTTCATGGACATGATCTCTTTGCAAGGCAAGACCAATTTCTTTGAAAAGAGAGTGGGAGATTATCAAAAAGCTGGTGTAATGAAATCTGCGGAGACGAGTGATTCACCAAAATTCTCCATTGGAGAAGATTTCTAAATTATTTTTAAATAAGCCAAATCAAGATCGTTATGTTAGTAATCAAAAGAGACGGAAGAAGAGAATCGGTAAGGTTTGATAAAATTACCGCAAGAATAGAGAACTTATGCTATGGATTAGATAATAGATATATCCAGCCAATTGAAGTGGCAAAAAAGGTTATCGATGGGTTATATGATGGTGTTACCACCACTGAGCTTGATAATTTGGCTGCGGAGATTTGTGCGTCTTTGACAGTGCGACATCCAGAATATGCAACGCTAGCAGCTAGGATTGCAATTTCTAATTTACACAAGACTACTAGTCAGTCTTTTTCCAATACAATGAAAAGACTGTACACCTATATCAATCCAAAAACGGGAGAAAATGCAGCTTTGATTGCACCTGATGTATATGGCATCATTAAAAAATATGCTGCTAAACTTGATGAGGCTATCGAATATGATCGTGATTTTTCATACGACTACTTTGGTTTTAAGACACTAGAGAGAAGTTACTTGACCAGACTTGATGGCAAAGTAGTGGAACGTCCTCAGCACATGCTGATGAGGGTGGCTGTTGGTATTCACAAAGAGGACGTAGAAGCAGCTATAGAAACATACCATTTACTTTCTGAGAAGTGGTTTACACATGCGACTCCGACCCTTTTCAATGCAGGAACCCCCAAGCCACAGCTTTCTTCATGTTTTTTGTTGACAATGAAGGATGACAGTATTGATGGGATATATGATACATTGAAGCAATGTGCCAAGATCTCACAATCGGCGGGAGGAATTGGTCTTTCTATTCATAATGTGAGAGCTAAAGGATCCTATATCAAAGGAACTAATGGTGTTTCTAATGGTATCGTACCTATGCTTAGAAATTTTGACATGACCGCTAGGTATGTAGATCAAGGAGGAGGAAAGAGAAAGGGTAGTTTTGCAATTTACTTAGAACCTTGGCATGCAGATGTAAAGGATTTCTTGGAGTTGAAAAGAAACCATGGTAAAGAAGAAATGAGGGCTAGAGATTTGTTCTATGCTATGTGGATCCCAGATCTGTTCATGAAGCGTGTAGAGCAAAATGAAACTTGGTCTCTTTTCTGCCCAAATGAAGCTCCAGGATTAGCGGATTGCTATGGAGCTGAGTTTGAAAAGCTTTATGAAAAATATGAAAGAGAAGGGCTAGCTCGTGAAACTGTAAAAGCACAAGAGCTATGGTTTGAGATATTGGAGTCTCAGATTGAGACAGGTACGCCATATATGCTTTACAAAGATGCAGCTAATATGAAGTCCAATCAGAAGAATTTGGGTACCATCAAGTCTTCCAACTTGTGTACTGAAATCATCGAATATACCGCTCCTGATGAAGTGGCTGTGTGTAACTTGGCTTCTATTGCCCTACCAAAGTTTGTTCTGGAAGGAAAGGATGGCATGAAGTACTTTGACCATCAAAAGCTTTATGAAATTACAAAAGTAGCTACCAGAAACCTCAACAAGGTTATCGATGTCAACTACTATCCAGTCGAAGAAGCAAAGCGCTCAAACTTCAGGCATAGACCGATAGGTCTTGGTGTACAAGGATTGGCGGATGCTTTCATCCTATTGAGAATGCCTTTTGATTCGGAAGAAGCGAAAAGACTTAATGAAGACATTGCAGAGACGATGTACTTTGCGGCCATGGAAACTTCTATGGAACTAGCTAAGGTAGAAGGAACCTACGAGACATACGAAGGCTCTCCTGTATCTCAAGGACAGTTCCAGTTTGACCTTTGGGGTGTGACTCCAAAATCAGGTAGATGGAATTGGGATGAGTTGAAAAGCAGTGTGAAAAAATATGGAGTAAGAAACTCCCTTCTAGTAGCTCCGATGCCTACGGCCTCTACTTCTCAGATTTTGGGTAATAATGAGTGCTTCGAGCCATATACTTCAAACATCTACACGAGAAGAACACTTTCTGGAGAGTTTATCGTAGTGAACAAGCACCTGATGAAAGACCTGATCGATCAAGGGCTATGGAATGATAACATGAAGAACAGACTGATCGCTGCCAATGGTTCTGTTCAGCAGATCCCAGGAATACCTCAGCATATCAAGGATTTGTACAAAACTGTCTGGGAAATCTCTCAAAAGAACATCATCGATATGGCGGCTGATAGAGGTGCGTATATCTGTCAGTCTCAAAGTATGAATGTGTTTCTTCAGGATCCAAATTTCGGAAAGTTGACTTCAATGCATTTCTATGCTTGGAAAAAAGGATTGAAGACTGGAATGTATTACTTAAGATCTCAAGCAGCAGCAAGTGCTATACAGTTCACTGTAGATAAATCGGCATTGAACACCAGTGCAAATGCTAATCCACAGGCTGTGCAGACTGAGATCGTCGCTACTCAGCAAAAACAAGATGCTATCGCTTGTTCTCTTGACAATCCAGATGATTGCGAGATGTGTGGTAGTTAAAATACTAAGTTTTAGAGTTCGTTTATGGTTTGAAAAGCACCAGGCATTGTCTGGTGCTTTTTATTTTTCACACGTCAAGATCAGGTCTTAGTCTTTTTTTTCAGTCTCGTACAAATCGCCATTTACTGCAATTTTTGTTATAAAAAACACTTCACGAACATTCTGTTTACCTTGTGTATCTTGGAATCTAATGGACTGTTTTCCAGAGAGTAGGTAAAAATTGTCATGCCACCATTGCAACATCAAGCTGTTTTCGTTTGTCTCCCTAATTCTCTCATTTTCATTAACTAAGTCTAAGTCAAATAGCACATTTTCAAATAATTTCTCTCCATTGACCAAATAGGTAAGTGAAAGTTGCTTCCCATCCAAATACATATAGTGCAGTGCATCGTTTGAATAGCTTATTTCTCCGAATTTACTAGGATTGGAAGTCATCTTATTTGGAAGTTCGATTGAGTTTTCCCAAATAATATCCCCATCAAAAGACACAAAGAATAGGTGTGCTGCTTGGAATTTGTACTCACCTTCCCTCAAAGTATTGAAGTTTGCACCCCCAGGTAAGCCTCTATAGCCCATATAAGGATCAATGAACATATTGTTGTAGTAGGGGTTGTTTGGATTGTATCTGTAAAGGCTATTGGCATACATGCCATCTCTTGGCATATACCGTGGGTGATTCGCTGAGAATAAGTCTGAATAAATCAAGTATCCTTGCGATGATGTGATTACTTCTCGTGTAGATAAGACAGGTCTGATAGGTGGAATTATCCCTTTTTTCAAGTTTTTTTCCAGTGCCTTTTTTCTCTTTGCTTTTGCTTTGTCTGGCAAGAAATTGTAAAAATTTTCTAGATTTTCGAGTGTAAAATATCTGCTACTCAACTCTCCAAATTCATTAATTTCTGATAAATAAATGCCTTGATATGCCTCTTGTCTTTTTTTACCATAAGTTCCGATGAGCGATTGATTATATGCATTCATAGGGGTCAAAATCCCCTCTATTATTTCTATTTTAGGATCATTGAGATTATCAATAGTAATCTCACGGATCTTGTTACCATCGGTGTCAAAAGTCAAAATGAATACCTGCTTTGTTTTGAATTGGTCTCTTTTGCTCATCAATACATCTATGACACCCAACTCCTCATCTCTTCGCAGTTGTAATATTTTGGAATCTTTGGAATAAATTCCCGGAGCGGTAATGACATTGGATGTTTCTAAATCATAAAATTGAATGACAGGCAAAGACTCCGAATCACCCATAAAAACCAATTTATTTTCCATTGCAAAAAACTCTTTCAAACTCATGTCAAGGACATTTTTGATTGAAATTTCGGTATTTGTGGGACTATTGATGTCGATTTTTAGAATGTACCTGTCATCACTTAGATTTGAATTCCCTTTTTGAAACAAGGCATAAAAATATCCCTCATGCCAGTCGTAACCTATCAGTTCATAGCCAGATTTGACTGGAGTTTTGCTGATTTCGGTAGGTATCAGCTCATCATTTATACCTACTAGCTCAAGGAATATTTGGCTATTTAACCCTTTCTCTTTGTTAGCTCGAAATGCAATAAGACCATTTGGTGTGAACATTGTCATAAAATCATTTTCTGCATATTTCACCTCAAACTCCACTCGGTCGGTAAATTTGACTTGCGCCATGGATACATTTCGAAGCAGGATCAAAACAATACCAAAGATGATACTTCTTTTCATGGTAGATTTTTCTTTTGGATATCACTATTGGAACATTCATGCTTAAGATACTGCTTAAGATTTTATTTTGAAACAATTAATACGGACATTTGTCAATATCTACAACAAACCAAATTAGAAACCTTGGATCAGAAAGAAATAGTTAGAAAACTTAAGCTCATGATCAAGCTCATGGAGCTTCATGATGAAAACAGTTTCAAAATCCGCAGCTATCAGACAGCTGTAAATACTTTGGAAAGAGGTGAAGATATAAATGTACTTGGCAAATCCATCGCTGAGTTGCAACAGATTTCAGGAATTGGAAAAAGTATTGCGGAGGTAATTTTTGCATTAGAAAATGAGGGAAATCATACGAGTTTGGATGAATTGCTGAGCAAAACACCCACTGGGATCCTTGAAGTGCTAGAAGTGAAGGGGCTAGGACCTAAAAAGGTGAAAATACTATGGCAAGAAATGGGTATCAGCTCAACTCATGAACTCTTAGAAGCATGCCAGTCAGGGCAAGTGGCTAAGGCCAAGGGCTTCGGTGAAAAAACACAAGAAAGTATCATCCAAGCACTAGAGTTCAAGGCTTCAAATTCAGGAAAATGGCTTTACGCTGATATTGAAGATCAGGTGTTGGAATTGATAAATATAATCCAAAAACTTGAAGGACTTGGACAAATTGCCATAGTGGGTGCGTTTGCACGTAGAATGGAGATTGTGGAGGTAGTTGAGCTTCTTATAGAGACAGAAGATAGGAGTTTGGCGATACAGAATTTGGATAAAGTAAAGGAAATAGTCCAAGATAGAAAAGGAAGCAGTCCTTATAAATGGAGAGGGAAATTCGAATCCTTGGATCTTCAATTAGTTATTCATTTCACTCAAAAGGAAGACTTTATCAATGAAAAGTTGCTTCGTATAGGAAGTAAATCTCATTTACTTTATCCATCAAAAGAAAATCAGACGCTAGCTAGCATCCTTTCAAAGGAGAAATACGAATCAGAAGAAGCTGCTTACCAAGTATTGGGCTTTCCATGGATTCCTGAGGAGTTGAGAGAAGGTTTTTTTGAATTCGAATGGGCAAGTGAAGGAGGGGAGAGACTCTTGGAAGAGGATGATTTGAAAGGGATTTTACACAATCATTCTACGTACAGTGATGGTAAACACACACTGAGGCAGATGGCTGAGCATTGTAAATCTTTAGGATACGAATATTTGGGCATTTCTGACCACAGTAGAACAGCTAGCTATGCAGGTGGCTTGGATATAGAGAAAGTTCAAAAACAACAGAGAGAGATCGATGAGTTGAATAAAGAATTGGCTCCATTTAAGATTTTTAAAGGTATCGAAAGTGATATTCTAACAGATGGTAGCTTAGACTATCCTGACGATGTATTAGCAAGTTTTGATTTTATAGTTTCTTCTATCCACTCAGCCTTGTCTATGGATCGCAAGCGTGCTACTGCGAGATTACTCAAAGCCATCGAAAATCCTTATACTACGATACTAGGTCACCCTACTGGCAGACTTTTGCTCCGCAGAGAAGGCTACCCAGTAGACCACAAAGTGATCATAGATGCATGTGCAACCCATAATGTAGCCATCGAGATCAATGCAAATCCATGGAGGCTAGACCTGGACTGGAGATGGGTGCATTATGCACTTCAGCAAGGAGTAAAGCTGTCAGTCAATCCTGATGCCCATGCCATGGAAGGTTATGCAGACATGCGATACGGAGTGCTTGTGGGTAGAAAGGGAGGACTTACCGCAGCTATGACGCTCAATGCCATGAATCTACAAGAAATCGAGCAATACTTTGAAAAGCAAAAGGCTAAAAGTAAAAAGTAACAGCTTCGCCTAGGAAGTTTTTATGAAAATGATCTTAAGGAAAAAGGAAATATATGAATTGGATGGAAAAAGATGAGACCTTGCTTTTGCAACGCTCATTTATATTTGGAATTACAGGGATTGTTTTATGCTTATTGGCATTAGGGAACACGCAGTATCATTTCATTGAAGCTCCTATGGGATTGCTCAATGGAGTTGGTATAGCTTTGCAATTTTTTGGTTTAAGCATTGCTGTTTTGGTACTTAGGAAAAGGAAAATCACAGAAGCTGTTAAGGATAAATCAAAGAAAATGATCCTAATTTTAGGAGTTTCTTTATTGTTTTTCTTTTTGGTTATTTAGATGTTAATGAATCTTTGGCCAGTTATTGAAGTTTGTAAAGTAGCTGTTTTGATGGCTACCTAAAATCCGCAAAAGCACGTTGTAATCGATTGATTTATAGTGTCAATAGACCTTCCAGGTTTCACTCGATTATTTCTAACAACTGATTGGTAGTCAATAAAAACCTGAAAGGTCTGTGGATTTTAGGGACTAATAGATTGAAGGGAAATATTTATATGGTAAGCTCGTTTCCAAGGTTTTTTATCTTTTTATCTTTAGCATTTATAGCCTGTAAGTCATCATTTGAATTTCAGGAAGGAGACATCCTGTTTCAAGATGGAGACTGTGGAGATTTCTGTGAAGCGATTAGAAAGGTGACGCATGGATTTGATGGGAATAGTTTTTCTCATAATGGAGTACTGACAAAAGAAGGGGCAGATTGGTATGTTTTGGAAGCGGTCGGTAGGGGGGTGGTACTTACACCACTTGATGATTTTATGAGCAAACACCTTGATGAGTACGGAAAACCAAAAGTCATGGTAGGGAGGCTCAAGGACGCATATCGACATTTGATCCCAAAGGCCATAGCTGAGGGTAGAAAGCATCTTGGCAAGCCTTACGATAGTGTATTTGATTTTGAAAATGATGCTTTTTATTGCTCAGAATTGATACACTTTTCATTTAAAGCTGCAAACAATCAGGAAGATCTATTTACACCAGAACCTATGACATATAAAGATCCAGAAACTGGGGAGATGTTCTCGGTTTGGGTGGATTATTTTGAAAAACTTGGTGTTGCAATTCCGGAAGGTGAGCCCGGACTCAATCCGGGAGGGATGTCCAGGTCACCTGTATTGGAAATGATAAAGGATTTTAGGGAATAGAAGTTATCCTTTTGTTCAAAGTAGCTTATGAGGTTAGAATTCTGTAAGACTTTCTTGAAGAGATATTACTCTTTGGTAGCATGGTTTGAGATTTCTGAAGCAATGGTTTTTGCCATGATTCCTAATCCTTCTTTGTTGGGATGAACACCGTCAGGAAGTAACTCAGGGTGCATGCTGAGTGGAGTGTGTAGGTCGATAAGGTTAGCTTGAGTTGATACAGCTATTTCGAGTAGGAGAGGTTTGATGTCTTCGACCATTACCTTTTCATTGATCCCCCAATTGTCTTTTGCTACAGGCACAGGGATACAAATGTAAACGCGACCATTTTCTGGCATGCTTTCTTTTATAGTGTTGACCAAGGCGATGTAATCATTTTTGAACTCATCTTTAAACTTCCAGTTCTGGGGCTTAGAATCATTGGTGCCTAGTTTGATGATTAAGATTTCAGGAAAGAATGCTTTTACTTCTTCGAATTGAGGTTCATTCCAGTAAGGGAAATCACCATTCTTCAAAAGTGTTCTACCGCTAACACCAAAATTTTTTACCAAATAATCCTTACCTAGGAGTTCTTGAAGTTGTAGTGGATAGCTATCTGGATGGTCTCTGCCAGGGCCTTGTGTGATACTATTGCCTACACAGGCTACTTTTACTTGTTGCTGCGCCAATACAGTAAATGAAGTCAGGAGTAAAAGGACAAGGGAGGTTATGTGAATTTTCATGGGTTTTATTAAGTTTTTGATTGAGAAAGATAGAGATTTTTTTGTCACATGAGAAAGGAAAATGTTTCAAGTATAGCACTGAAAACTGGATAAAGGAGGAATATGAAGAAGATACAAAATTTAGAGGGGAAAATTTTTCAAAAATTGAAAAAAATAAGTGGCTGATTCATAGGTGAAAATAGTTAATTGAGTTTTTAAGGTGAATTTTTTTAAGAATAGGGTTTGGAAAAAATCAAACATCCTGTTATGTTTGCATCACGTTAACGGAAAGGGTTAGCGAAAAACATAAAAAATTCCTCCTTAGCTCAGTTGGTTAGAGCACATGACTGTTAATCATGGGGTCCTAGGTTCAAGCCCTAGAGGGGGAGCTAATGAGAAAAAGAGGTCAAAAACGACCTCTTTTTTGTTTTTATACTCATCAAAAACCCCCTCTACACCCAATAAAACGGACATTTCTAAAGTGAAGGGTGTGGTTGCAACATCGAAATCTAGATTTTCAATTTTTTAGATTTAAACAATAAATATAATACAACACTTTAATTTGCTTAACCCACATACAGAATTGCGCTAAAAAATGCTCCGGGCGCAATAGCTAGAAAAAAAATATTACTGGCAAATTCATCTCAACTTGCCAGTTGAATTCTCACCCATGGGGCTCCCAGTGTCGACTGAAGTCCACATTCCGCCCAGCTATTTTGAATGCCAGTAAGAATCTAGTCTAAAGGTCCAACTAGTGTAGACCTGAGTCGACATGATTTTTACTTACTTTTCCGTAAAGGAGGTGAAGAATTTTGCCAGTAAGATTCCCTATCAGCGGTCCCTCTGGGGGTCCTGAAGTCCTGGGGGGTTGCATAGGTATCCCCCCTCCCTGGGGTAAAATCTTGTAGCTCTAGGAGGGGGGATGATGTCGCCGAAAAAATTTCTGGAATTTTTTATAGAGAATTGGGATTAATATATGCATTATATTTGTTAAGGTCATTCAATGAAAATTTTAATCTAACTGATTAAAGAATATTAAACAAAAAGTATTCTGTAACCATTAAGTTGAAACCTCAAATGTTTTTCAACTTGACATTACCATCAAAAAATTAAAATGAGAATTTTAAATAAATCCATTTAAATACTTAAGATTATGGAGTAAATTTAAGGTCTGGCTAATAAACCATCTTTAAAAATTATTTAAATAGATATCTCAAATTAAATTGAAATATGGCTTTCTTTGATTGGGTTCAATTATCACCAAATCTTACGCCATTTTAGAAGAATAAAAACCTAGAATCATTAATTTATCAAGATAGATTGATTCCTGAAAAAAGCAAAAAAATATGAAAGTTGATATAACTGATTTAGGATTTGTAAAACATGCTCATTTGGACTTAGACAAAGATTTAACAATTCTTTGTGGCCCAAATAATACGGGTAAAACATATGTAGCTTATGCCATTTATGGGTTAATGAAATTTAGGTCACATCTTCCGAAGTCAAAAAAAATATCTAATGAGCTGAAAAGTCTTTTAGAGAAGGGTCAAATCGAACTTGATATTCTTGATTTATTATTAAAAAACAACGAAACATATTTAAATGCCATAGGCGATAGTTATGTGAGTCAAATACATAAAGTTTTTGCCTCAGATGAGAAAGCTTTTTCCAAAACAAAAATTGGAATTGAGATTGGAAATATAGAAGATTTAAAAAGAAAAATCCTTGCTGAAGAAATCAGCCAAGAAATTGGTATTAGGAATAGTGTATCAGTGAAGATTTTTAAAAAATCTGAGTCACAAAAAATAACTTGTCTTTTGATAGAGAAAGATGATAAAGAGGTTAGTGATAAACAAGCGGTTCCAACATCAATACTATTAGATTTTCTAGCCGATAGAATTTTTAGTATTCTAATTGATTTTATATTTCCTAAAACATATATTGCTCCAGCAGAAAGGATTGCAATTAATATTTTCTCAAAAGAGTTGTCCTTAAAAAGGAACGTCCTAGTAGATAAGTTGCTTGAGCTAAAAGAGGTAGGTAAGGATGACGACCCATTTGACCTCGTAAAAAGGAGAGCAACCAGATATCCGTTGCCAATTAGAGACAGTTTAGAGACATCCGAAGATTTGATAAATTTTAAAAAAAACACGAGTGATTTTGCTCATTTTGCAGATGAAATTGAAAAAGAGATTTTGAAAGGGCAAGTATTGATTTCCAAAGATGGGGAGGTACAGTATAAACCTGATAAAGCAAAATCTTTAAAGTTACCAATCCATCTTTCTGCTTCGGTTGTCAAATCCCTTTCAAACTTAGTAATCTATTTTAGACATTTAGCAGCAAAAGGCGACTTTATTATTATAGATGAACCAGAATTAAATCTCCATCCGGATAATCAGGTAGTTATAGCCAAGGTTATAATTAAAATTGTAAATAGAGGCTTTAAAGTACTTATCAGTACTCATAGTGATTATATCATAAGAGAAATTAATAATTTAATCATGATGAATAATAATCCACATTTTATAAATAAATACAATTATTCTAATGAAATTACAATAAATCACGAAAGAGTAGGAGCCATCCTTTTTCATTATGAAAAAAGAAAATGCACTAATCTTGAAGTCACAAAAACAGGGTTTGAGGTTGAAACTATTGATAAAGTTATTAATGACTTGAATAATAGAGCTGAAGACTTATTTTTTAATTTAGAAAGTCAATAAAAATGGTAGATAAAGTTTTCCAACAACTATATGATTTGATTAAAGGGGATTTTAAAAACTCGTTTCTTGGGGGTAATGTCGTTCTTCAAGATAGTACTAGTAAGAAAGTCAAACTAAATAAGAAAGGTCCAATACTTTGTCTTCAACCAGATAAAAAGATAAAGGATTGGAAAAATAATTTTCCTTTTTTTGAAACTTCAGTTTCTACTTCGTGTAGTGTTTCTGACCACCTTATTATTTATCCAAAAACTGATACTCTATATGTGTTCATTATCGAATTAAAATCAAAAAATGTAAATGGAGCTATAAGTCAAATTAGGGCAAGCTTTGAATTGAGTAAATATATATGCGGAACTGCCGTCAGATTATTAAATTATCCGAGTATTAATATCGAATATAGAGGTTTAATATTTTCCCATAAACCTCCTCGTAAAGGTACATCCAAACCAGTTCAGACTTACACTGAAGATACTATTTCAAATTTATTATATCGTCATTTACAATCAGGAAATGATTATGACTTAGATATACTTTCTGCGAAAAAAATTTGATTCTCAAATAACTTAGTTATAAATAACCAAATCATTTTGGTTGAATAAAATAATTAAGTGATTGATTTTGAACATCTTTTAGTATCAAATAAACCCTACTCTGGTTGCAACTATCGTAGATAGGGGGAGCTAATGAGAAAAAGAGGTCAGAAACGACCTCTTTTTTGTTTTTATACTCATCAAAAACCTCGAAGTTTTTTGGTTGTAAGTTTTTAAAAAAAGTAAAATTTAAGCTGACGAATCAACCTTGACCACGCTTATACAAAATAGTTGGGGGTACATCAAATGGGTCAATCTCCACGATTTTACCATTTCTCACCACAACCAATGGACTATTCTTCGCTTTTTTGAATTCCACTAGCTTTCGATAAGCTTCCTCTAGTCCCTTTACTATTTTTTCTCTTTCCTCTTTTAATAGGTCTTTAGTTTCCATAATATTCTTTTCAACATAAACCTTCCCGCTTCAATACCAGCTTTCTCTAGTTGGAAAGGAGAGATTCCTTTTGCAATTTCATTTAAATATGGTTTTTGAGGGTGCAATTTATTAATTTCCAATATATCAAAGTGCATCACTTCCAATTACTTATCAAATCAGACTGTGTAAAAAATCTGCTGTTTTTGTTAATCCACATTTTCTGAATTGGTTTAAAATTTCGAACTCATCCATTTTGGGATTTTTTCTATTCAAAACCATCTCCTTGAAAGCAGAAGTTGCTTGTTCATGATTTAAGTCAATAATATCGACTAAGAAATCATCAGCTGAAATCACTGCTATTTCAAAATTGTCTAAGATATTTTTCGGAAAGTCTTTCAGGTTGTTGGTTACTATGCAGTTGGAATTAGATTTAATCGCAGCGGCAACAACATGTCTGTCCTTTTGATCTGGCAAGTTTAATGTAGGTATCAAATTTTCATAGTTCTTAACCAAGGCGTCAGGAAATGCAGAATTGGCTACGGCAATTCTTTTCTCTGCGTCTTCTTGATTCAATCCTTTTCGCATCATCACTTCTTTCCATTCATCAAAAATATGCTTGCTCCACTTTGGGGTATATAAGTCATAGTATGCAAACCAAAAAAGTAAATCCCTTGAGATCAATGGATAGATAACATTGGTATCTAAAACAGCTTTAAAACGAACACTATGAATCATATCCTCCTAACTCTTCATCGCTATTCATCATTTCAATCAGTAGACTTTTCTGTTTTGCCTTCATTTTCTGTTTGTAACTGACTACGTCTTCAAATTTGATCCTGCGATGCCTTCCAACTTTAATGAAATCCAATTCTCCATTTTCAAGAAGTTTGACCAAATGTGGACGTGAACAACCTAAGATTTCTGCAGCCTTTTGAGTGGTTACTTCTGTAGCGACAGGTACAATCGAAATTGGTTTGCCCTGACTCATTGCCCTTAAGATCTCGTTGAGTAACTCCAATGCTCTTGATGGGATTTGAAGTTTTTCCTTTGTCTCCTCGATCTCAATTTCAGTCATAGTGGCGTGAATACGCTCAAGTATCTGTGATAGGGCTTCATGAGATTTTTCAGCAATCCGTTGCTCCGATTTACTCGGTTTTTTACTAAGACTTAGGGTTTCCATGGGGTTGATTTAAGTATTCTTCAAATATAATCGAAATAAACGAAACAAACGAAATAAAAGTTGAATTTTCCGTTCATTTTAAAGAAGCTTAAAACTGTTTTCAACTTTAAAAGCTTGTCCATGAATTTCTTCCAATGACCTAAATAAGCTGCTCCGGTTGCAGCTATCGTTGATAGGAGGAGCATAACTTTTGAGAAATCTGAGGTTTTTTCATTTCAAGAAGTGGATTTTTACTTATACATATTATATTCTCCTAAATTTGACAAGTTCTACATTGGATACTCAGCTGATCCATGGATTAGGTTAGAGCAACACAATTCAGGTACCTTTCATAAGTTTACTTCAAGTTATAGACCATGGGAACTTGCAGCAGTTTTTAAAATTGGAAGAGACAGGAGTTTGGCCATGAAAATGGAAAAATTCATAAAGAAACAAAAATCAAGGAGTTTGCTTGAAAAGTTAATAGATGTCAACTTTGTACCCGAAGGCTTTTTGGCTCAGTTGCTTAGAGTCCCGCATGTGCGGGATTAATCATAGGGTCCTAGGTTCAAGTCCCGTACGTACGGGAGGAGCTAATGAGAAAAAGAGGTCAGAAACGACCTCTTTTTTGTTTTTATACCCATTAAAAACCTCGAAGTTTTTTGGTTGTAAGTTTTTTAAAAAAAAGTGAAATTTAAGCTGACGAATCAACCTTGACCACGCTTATACGAAATAGTTGGTGGTACATCAAATGGGTCAATCTCCACGATTTCACCATTTCTCACGACAACCAATGGACTATTCTTGGCTTTTTTGAATTCCACTAGCTTGCGATAAGCTTCCTCTAGCCCCTTTACTATTTTGTCTCTTTCCTCTTTTAGTTGGTCTTTAGTCTCCATAATATTCTTTTCAACATAAACCTTCCTGCTTCAATACCAGCTTTTTCTGGTCGGAAAGGAGAGATTCCTTTTGCAATTTCATCCGCGTTTACAAATTCTTTACAGTCCAAGATTTCAGGCAAAATTGTATAGGAAGCAGTAGTTTTACCTGCACCATTACAACCTGCTATAATGTAAAGTTTCTTCATTCAATACAAATATACACTTTACTATCTAATCATCATTTTATCCAACCCATTAAGATAATATTGGACCGATTACTTCTTGCAATCTTGCTGAGTAAGAGTATTATTTACTAAACTCCTTTATTTTTTCTTTTAAAACCAAAAATACTCTACTCCGGTTGCAACTATCGTTGATAGGGGGAGCAAAAGCGGTCATTTGGCCACTTTTTTTGTTTTATACGCTTTAATTTTAATTTAAGGAAGTTTTTTTGGTTGCGTTTCTGTTTTTTTGACTGAATATAATTTCATAGTATATTTGATTATGCAAAAATTAGATAGAACGTATAGCACATCAGGTAATCTTTTTCAAAAAAAGGAAGAGATTGTTCATTATTTGGGAATGAGCAAAGAAGAAATTGCTAAGGTTTTCGCCTATTTAAATAGTGTTTCCTTTGATTATGCTTTGGGTGATCCTCCCAAAATGGACAAAAAAGCATTTTCAATGCGTAAAAATTAGTCATGGGAAATGTTTTTAATCCTGATTTTCAAGAATTTTTATTGGCGCTGAATAAAAATGAAGTCAATTATGTCTTAGTAGGTGGCTATTCTGTTATCTATCATGGGTTCCCAAGAACAACGGGAGATTTAGATTTATTTGTTGAAGTTTCGAAAAGCAATTACCAAAAATTGGTTAAGGCATTTGAACAATTTCAAATGCCTATTTTTGACATGACAGAAGATTCCTTTCTATATCAATCTGAAATAAATGTATATACATTTGGAAGACCTCCTGTATGTATAGAGATTTTAAAAGAAATCACAGGATTTACTTTTCAAGAAATAAATGTTAATGCGTTAAATACAATATTTGAAGAAATACCAATGAAAGTAATTCATTTAAATGACTTAAAACGAAATAAGCAAATGAGTGGTCGTAATAAAGATTTAAACGACTTGGAAAATCTTTCGAAACTATAATTTTATCCACTCTACTGTTTAAATATCATTTTACCCAATCTTTGAAGATTCATTATTTGTTTCGATTACTTCTTACAATTTTTTTCTAAATGAAGGTATCACTTAGTTAATTCCTAGATTACCTTTTTTAAAACCAAAATCCCCCTAATCCGGTTTCAACTCCGGTTGATAGGAGGAGCAAAAGCCTTGCAACAATGCAAGGCTTTTTTGTTTAAGGCAACTCTAGAAACCATTTATTTTTTTCAATACAATAGTTGACTAACTTAGTCTTTTATTGAGCTGTAATAGTGATGAACAAACAACTACTAATTTTAAGCAATGATTTAATTTCAGAATACCTGGAAAAAGCACCGCAAGGTTTAAATCTTGCTTTTGAAGCATTAAAAGATGCCGAAATTTCAACAGATAGCTTTAGTTTTTACACCTCCGTATCCTCCGTATACAGTAGCAAAATAGAAGGGGAAGCCATCGAATTGGACAGCTACATCAAGCACAAAAAATTCGGGATAGAATTTTCACCAGATTACACCAGAAAAATAGATGATCTTTACGATGCCTACAGCTTTGCAAAGGTCAATGAGCTCAATGAAGAAACCATTGCCCAAGCCCATTCATTGCTTAGCAAAAATATCCTAACTAAAAACAGGCAAGGAAAGTACCGCACACAAAACATGTATGTCTCCACTCCTGATGGCCGTATTGAATATGTAGCGGCCTCACCATTTGAATTAGAGGCAGAAATAGAAAAGTTTTATACTGATCTGACGCTACTACTCAAAACAAAACTATCTATCGAAGAAGCTTTTTTTTATGCCTCAATGATTCATTTGGTTTTTGTCAAAATACATCCTTGGAATGATGGAAACGGCAGAAGTGCTAGATTAATAGAAAAATGGTTTTTAGCAGAAAAGTTAGGGGATAAGGCCTGGTTTATACAGAGTGAAAAAATGTATTATGACCAACATCAAACCTACTACTCAAATATCAGACTTTTAGGCTTAGAATACGCTACCTTGGATTATACTAAAGCACTTCCTTTTTTGCTGATGCTGCCGTCTTCTGTTTTAAAGGAATAGAAAAAACCTAAATGATTTCCTTGAAAACTTCCATCAAGGTCAAAAATACTCTACTCCGGTTGCAACTATCGTTGATAGGAGGAGCATAACCTTAGAGAAATCTGAGGTTTTTTCATTTCAAGAAGTGGATTTTTACTTATACATATTATATTCTCCTAAATTTGACAAGTTCTACATTGGATACTCAGCTGATCTTTGGATAAGATTAGATCAACACAATTCAGGTACCTTTCATAAGTTTACCTCAAGTTATAGACCATGGGGACTTTCAGCAGTTTTTAAAATTGGAAGAGACAGGAGTTTGGCCATGAAAATGGAGAAATTCATAAAGAAACAAAAATCAAGGAGTTTGCTTGAAAAGTTAATAGATGTCAACTTTGTACCCGAAGGCTTTTTGGCTCAGTTGGTTAGAGTCCCGCACGTGCGGGATTAAGGTTTTAAAAATACCTAACACTTAATCTCAAACCACTGTATCAAAACAATGCTTTTTCCATTTTGTAATTTATCAATTCTATTCCTTTTCTTTGGATGAAGTTCTCAGAGATTGTAGAAAAACCAACCTTTTGGAAAAATGGACGTGCAGTTTTACTTACCTCCGCTGTGAGCTTTTTGTAACCTGATTCTTTAGCTTTTGATTCGACCAAGTCGTACAAATGTTTGGCGATACCTTGACCTTGATGAAGGTGATGTACAAAAAGAAAATCTATGTGATTGCCTCCAGCTACCGAGCAAAATCCAGTGATCTTTCCAGAAGAAATTGAAACTAAGGTGAATTGGTTATTGATTACATCAAGCCATCTTTGATGATTTTCAATACTGGAAGTCCAAGCTTTGATTTGAGAATTGTCATAATCTGCATGGCAAATGTTCTCAATAGTGTTTACAAACAGCTTTCTAATTTCATCCAAATCATGAATGTCTGCTAACCTTGTATTCATCTCTTGTACCAAATAAAATCAGTGCTGATAGGTTCTATTTTACAAGCTCTTAATTCGGACGTAATTTGAGCCCGGTGGTAGGTTGAGTGATTTATGATGTGGAATAGGATGTATTTCACATTATTGCTAAAAGCTTGACCACTTGAGTTTTTGTAATCAATAACTCTCAGAAGATCGAATGCTTCTAGTATTTCTTTAGATTGCTCAAAGTTTGCTTGATCAAGGTTCTTGAAATCATTAAGATCTTGTATTTGCCAAACTCCAAAAGGTTTTTGCCTTGGGTTGATCCTATTGTTCCATATCTGATGTGCATTGAGTATGTGGCTGAATAGTTCCAAAGCTTTTCCAGATAGCTCGTGATGCTCATGATTGAAAATTTTTATCAATTTTTGATTGGTGTGGAAGTTATATTCGAATAGTTCGATGAAGAAGTCTTTCATGATATTATCGTTTCAAATAAAATATAATGTATAATCACAATGATGCCACTAACCAAGCCATATTTGGGGCTATCAATATCCAGATATTAATTGATACCTGTCCGATGTAGCGGGCTGGATCCGTCTAGACGGACAAGTTATTAGTTGATACTAATCTCGAAGTAATTTTTTATTTGAATGTAATACTTCTTCTTGAGTAAAAGTGGATATACACCTGGAATATTTACCCATCCAAACAACAAATATATTTCAAGGAAAAATCTTCAAATCAAATAACTTATTTTGATATTTTCATTGCTTCTACCCCTTTAAAAGTAAGTTTAATCGGGTTGATTTTTCCTTGAGCATCAAAATTCATTGGTTCCAGACATACTATCCTATGGTTTTGGTCTGTCTCGGATAGTGGTCTTCTGTGATATACTATATAATAATTTTCTCCATCAGGATGAATCAAAACTGAATGGTGACCAGCTCCAGTGGCTACTTCTGGATCTTGCTCCAGTATAACTCCTTCGCGTTCAAATGGCCCAAATGGACTGTCCGCTATAGCATAAGCTACTTTGTAACCTGGACCAGTCCAGCCACCTTCTGACCACATAAAGTAATATTTGCCATCTTTTTTGAACATAAATGGACCTTCTACATAATTTTTCGGAGTCACCTCTTTATGTAAACTTCCGTCTTCAAAAGGCTCTAAACCTGTAAAATCTTCATTCAGCTTTACCACATTACAATGTCCCCAGCCTCCATAGTACATGTAGTAGGTGTCATCGTCTTCTTTGAAGATAAACTGGTCTATAGGCTGCGCACCATCCCAAATCTCTTGAATCAAAGGTTTGCCAATGAGATCCTTGTATGGACCCTCGGGTTGGTCCGCGACTGCTACACCAATGCCACCAACTTCTCCTTCATGTACATCATTAGCTCCAAAGAAAAGGTAATATTTTCCATTCTTTTGGATTACACCAGGTGCCCACATCGCTTTTTCTGCCCACTTGACTTCTTCTGATGTGAGAACCCTTTCATGTTTTTCCCAATCGACTAGATTTTTGGAAGAAAAGGCGTCAAAATGAAGCTGCTTTTCATATGGAGCTGAATAAGTTGGGAAAATCCAGTAGGTATCTCCATATATGATAGCTTCTGGATCTGCATACCATCCCTCTATGATTGGGTTTCCCGACATTCTGGTATCTTGATTTTCAACGTCCACTTCTTCGGTTTTATTTTTTGAATCACAAGCTATGAGTAGAGATGAAGCAAGCGCACAGGTCAAGCCATACTGCCAAATGATTCGAGATGTTTTTAAGGTTTTTAGGGGCATGAGTTATAAAGTTTAGGGATTTTATTTTGTCTTTTTTGGCTTCTTATCCATATGAAATTCTAAGACTCCACCAGAAGTAATGTCTGCATGATCTATAAAAGGCTCTTTTAGTTCTTTTCCATTGAGGTAAACTGCTTTTACAAATGGACGATCTGGTCCTTGATTTTTAGCAATTATTTTGAAGGTATTTCCATTGGAAAGTGGGAGAGAAGCATTTTTGACCAATGGACTGCCTAGTGCATATTCGGTAGAGCCAGGGGCTACTGGGTAGAAACCTAATGCACTAAATATATACCATGCGCTCATCTGCCCAAAATCATCATTACCACCCAAGCCATCAGGACTGTTCTGATACATGGTCTTTAAAATGTTTCGGATTTTATCCTGAGATTTTTGTGGTTGGGAGGTCCAATTATACAGATAGACAACATGATGAGAAGGCTCATTCCCGTGTACGTAGTTCCCGATGATGCCTTCACGGGTGATATCTTCTGTTTTTTCAAAATACTTATCAGGAAGCTCCATGGTGAACAAAGAGTCAAGCCTTTGAATAAACGATTCATTTCCTCCCATCATCTTGATAAGAGATTTGGGGTCATGAGGAACATATAGACTGTAGTTCCATGAGTTGCCTTCTATAAAGCCTTGTCCATGGGTGTCAAGTGGGTCAAAAGTAGTACGGAAAGATCCATCTGAAAGCTTAGGTCGTGTGAATCCAATTGAATTATCGTAAACATGCTTATAGCTTTCTGATCGATGATTATAGATTTGTGCGATTGAATCTTTTTTTAATTGAGTTGCCATCTGCGCTATAGCCCAATCATCATAAGCATATTCTAGTGTTTTCGAAACTGATGAACCGCTTTTATCTTCTGGGACATAGCCTAGTGCTACATAGTCACCGATTCCATCAAAATAGCTCGTGTTTGAAGTATTGATGCTAGCTTGGAGTGCTTTTTCATGGTCAAAGCCTTTGACTCCTTTTGCCATGGCGTCAGCTATTACGGATACAGCATGATAGCCGATCATACACCAATTTTCATTGGCATAGTGAGACCATATGGGTAGCATTCCATGTACACTTTGATCAGCATGGGCCAGCATGGAATTGATCATATCAGCATTTCTCTCTGGCTGTATGATGTTGTATAGGGGATGCAGCGCCCTGTAAGTATCCCAAAGTGAAAAGCTGGTGTAATTGGTGAATCCGTCGGCTTGATGTATGTTTTGGTCTAATCCTCTGTAGCTGCCATCTGCATCCATGTACACTGTGGGACCAAGAGATGCATGATACATACTCGTGTAAAAATTATACATGTCATCTGGATCGTCCATTTCTACAGTCACTTTGCGTAATTCTTGCTCCCATAATGCTTCACCCTCACGCTTCACTTGTTCAAAATCCCAATGGGGAATCTCTGTTTCCATATTAGCCAAAGCCCCTGCTGTACTTACTGGTGATATGGCCATCTTAGCAATCAATGGATCACTGTCTTCTTCAAACTCAAAGTCGAAATAAGCTCTGATTTCTTTTCCTGCGATTTCGGGAAAGTTTTTTGATTGATCAAACCTGCCCCAAAACCCTCTATAAACTTGCTTTTCATCATGCTTTTCATTTCCATAAGATTTGAAAGGTTTACTGAACTTTAAGGCAAAGTAGACTGTCCTTGTCCTGGCCCATCCTTGAGTTTGTCTATAACCCGTGACTGTGCTGTCATTTTCTATTCGGAGAAAAGTCCAGACATTTTTCCCTTCAAAAGGATAAGTTCCTGCCTTCAGGTCAAGGATTACATGGCCTTGATCAGTTTTTGGAAAAGTGTATCTATGCATTCCTACTCGGGTGCTGCTCGTCAACTCCACATTGATACCGTAATCCTTCAAAAGTACCTGATAGTAGGCTGGTGATGCTGACTCTTCATCATGAGCATATCTTGACCTATAGCCATTGTCTGGCTGATCTGCCGTGCCGGGGTTTAGCCTTAGTTTTCCCACCGTAGGCATCATCAATAGATCACCCAAATCAGCATGCCCAGTACCGCTAAAATGAGTGTGGCTGAACCCGACGATAGTAGGATCATCATATTGATACCCTGCACAATACCGATATACATCAGGGTTGTATTTTCCTTCGTATGCATAAGGTATGGTATCCGTGTCAGGACTAAGTTGAATACTTCCAAATGGCACAGTAGCTCCAGGGTAGGTGTGCCCCATTTTCGCAGTTCCGATAAATGGATCAACATACTTGATGAGCGAAAGCTTGTCCTCTTGAGCTTGTGCAAAAGCTGTGGTCAAAGTAAAGAAGCTAAATAGTAAAGAAACTTTTAAAATACTCATGGTGCTTGGGGATGGAGTAATAAAGGTAATTTTTTTGCAGTTTTGATTGACAGCCAATAAATATGTTTTGCTATCAATTAGCTTAAGAAAATTGTAAAACTAATTATGCTCTTGAGACAAATGAAAGATCAAGATGTAAGAAAGTCTTTGACAGTAGAGATAACCGTCAAAGACTTTTGTGTATTAAATAACTAAAATTCGCAGACCTTTCAGGTTTTTTTGACTAACAATCAGTTATTAGGAATAATCGAGTTAAACCTGAAAGATTCTTTTGTTGCTATAAATCAATCGATTACAACATTTTCTTACGGATTTTAGAAAATATCAAACTTATTTTTCTCTTGACATAGAGAAAGGTAGATCTGATTCCTTAACTCCTCTGTTTTTATTCGGATTCTCATCCATAGTGAAGGAAATTGAAGCACCATCCATCAAAGTTTGATGCTTGATGAAGTTTTTGGTATATTCTTTTCCATCAAGTTTCATAGATTTCACATAGCGATTGTCATGATTATTATTTTCAGCTTTGATATTGACTTTTTTTCCATTTTCAAGTTCCAAGGTAACAGATTTGAAAAGAGGGCTGCCGATGATGTACTCATCTGTGGCTGGGCTGACAGGATAGAAACCTAAAGCTGAAAATACATACCAAGCCGAAGTCTGTCCATTGTCCTCATCCCCACAGTATCCATCAGGCGTAGGAAGATACATTTTATCCATGGTTTCCCTTGCCCAATATTGAGCTTTCCATGGTTCATTTGCATAGTTGTAAAGATAAATCATGTGCTGAATAGGTTGATTGCCGTGAGCATATTGTCCCATGTCAGCTACTTGCATTTCTCTAATTTCATGAATCACACTCCTGTAGTAACTTTCATCAAACACTGGTGGTAAGGTAAAGACATTATCAAGTTGCTCTACAAATCCTTTCTTGCCACCCATTAGGTCTATTAGGCCTTGTACGTCATGGAAAACAGACCAGGTATAATGCCAGCTATTTCCCTCAGTGAATGCATCTCCCCATTTGAATGGATTGAAAGGTGCCATGAAGTTTCCGTCTTTCATTTTCCCTCTCATTAGTCTAGTTTCTGGATCAAAGAGGTTTTTGTAGTTTTGACTTCTTTTCTTGTAAAGGTCTACAATGTCTTTTGGCTTGTCGAGTGCCTTGGCAAGCTGATAGATGGTAAAGTCATTGTATGCGTACTCCAAAGTTCTAGCAGCATTTTCATTGATATTCACATCATATGGAACATAGCCTAGCTCATTGTAATATTCAGCCCCTGCTCTTCCTACCGCAGTAAGAGGGCCTTCATTATTGGCACCGTGAAGTAATGCTTCAAAAAGTGTCTCTACATCATAATCAGCCTGATTTTGCTTGCTTAATTTCAAGTAAGCATCAGCTACTACAGAGGCGGAGTTGTTGCCGATCATTACATTTCTCAAACCAGGGCTTGCCCATTCAGGTAACCATCCACTTTCTTTATAGGCATTGACCAATCCTTCTTGCATTTTGGCACTTAAACTTGGGTACATCATGTTCAAGAATGGAAAAAGTGCCCTGAAAGTGTCCCAAAATCCCGTGTCTGTAAACATATAGCCTGGAAGTACTTCACCATTGTAAGGGCTATAGTGCATTACATCCCCATTGGCATCTATTTCGTAGAATTTTCTTGGAAAAAGTAGCGTTCTATAAAGACTTGAGTAGAAGGTTCTAAACTGATCTGGTGTACCACCACTTACTTTTACCCGTCCAAGTTCCTTATTCCATGACTGCTTACCGGCAGTTTTTACGGCTTCGAAATCTTGTTCACCAATTTCTTTCATGTTGATTTCAGCTTGCTCATAGCTGATAAAAGAAGAAGCTACTTTAGCATTTACTCTTTCACCTCTTTTGGTTTTGAAACCTATCACTGCACCAACATGATCAGCTTCTATTTCTAATTGCTCATCTAATTCTCCAGAGGAAAAAGTTTGATTGAAAGTGAATTCCTTGTCAAAGACAATTACAAAATAGTTTTTGAAGTTTTCTGGAACTCCACCACTGTTTCTTGTGGTGTAGCCTATGATTTTTCTTTCTTGAGGAATTACTTTCACATAGGATCCTCTGTCAAACGCATCTACTAGCACGTAAGCACTGTCTGTTTCAGGAAATGTAAACCTAAATCTTGCCGCCCTTTCAGTAGGGGTGATCTCTGTGGTGACATCATGGTCTGCCAAGTACACGCTGTAGTAGTATGGTTTCACGATTTCTGCTTTGTGTGAAAACCAGCTAGCACGGTCATCTTCATTGACTTTGATTTTACCCGTTATGGGCATCAATGAAAATTGACCGTAATCGTTCATCCAAGGTGAGGGTTGGTGTGTTTGCTTGAATCCTCTGATCTTATCAGCAGCATAAGTATAGGCCCAGCCATTGCCCATGGAACCCGTCTGGGGAGTCCAAAAATTCATTCCCCAGGGTAAGGCTATCGCGGGGTACACATTTCCATTCGAAAAACTTGGCTTTGAATCGGTTCCTATTAGCGGATTTACCCAATCTACTGGATCTTGTTCCAAGACATGAAAATCTTGTGCTGAAACCATGTATGGAAACAAGTTGCTTAGGAAAAGCAAGCAATAAAGGCAGAAATTTAAAGGTTTAAACTGCATGACGGTTTGTGATTTGTTGAGGTACTTTTGGTTTTTGAAAGCAATTTGCTCATGACAAAGTTACTCGAAAGTCCTTTGCCATGAGCAGGTTTAATAGGTTTGTTAAAGAGCCTTACTGATGTTTTGATACTTTTTATAGACTTACCATCCTGGGTTTTGAGTAAGTTGATTGTTGTTGTCAATTTCTCTTTGAGGAATTGCAAAAAGAAGGTATTTTTCGCTAAGTGTCGGTCCATAAGAAAATCTATGACCTACGAAATCTTCAAAGTCTCCAGTGGCTAGGTTAAGTACTTGTCTTCTTCGAATCATGTCAAACCATGTTTTGTTTTCAAATGCAAGTTCATGAAACCTTTCTTTCCAAATAGCCTCTCGAGTAAGAGAGCTTGCGTCAAATGGGGCTAGGTTAGCTCGATTTCTTATCGCATTGATAGCTTCTAAAGCATCAGAAGTAGTTCCATTGGCTTCAAATTCAGCTTCTGCAAAAGTTAGTAAGACATCTGCATACCGGATGAAAGTAAATCCAAGATCACTTTGAGCAGTGTTGAGTACGGCTTCTTCATCGAAATATTTGTAAATGTAATGCGCCCCAAAAGAAACCTCTTGAGCGGGGTTGTTGATATTAGGGTAAGAAGTATAGTAGAAGCCTCTTTCTGCCACTCTAGCATCACCCTCTTCGTGGGTGTTGATAAAAGCAGCAGTGGGGTACATTACGCCAAATTCATCTGAAAACTGTGAGATATTTCGACTTCTTGGCAAAAGCCAAGCTGTCATTCCACTAGTAGCAAGACCAATCAAGTATTGATTTTTGAAGATGATTTCACCCGATAATTGTATATTCGGATCATGCAATTCATCGTATGTATCAAACAATCTGTAGGTATTCTGATCGATAACCTCTTTTGCCTTTTGTGCGGCCAAAGCATAGTAGTTGTCTCCAGCTTGAAGTGGAAATCCAGCCATGGTCAAGTAGACTTGAGCTAAGGTGGCTTTTATTGCACCTTGGCTTACCCTACCATTTGTAGTGCTGGCCGGAATACTGCTTTCTTCCGCAAATTGTAGATCAGAGACGATGAGGTCATAGATGTCTGCAATAGGGGATCTGCTTGGATACAATAGGTCAGAATCAGCATCCACAGGTACAGTGATCAAAGGAATATCACCAAATAGCCTTACGAGGTTGAAATAATGGAAGGCTCTCATGAAATGTGCCTCAGCTATGAGGTTTTGCTGGGTTGTTTCATTCATTAGGATGTTTGGAATCCTATCGATAGCCAGATTTGCATTGGCAATGGCTCTGTAAGATTGCTCCCACCATACATTGAAATAGTTGTTTTCAGAATTGGTGGTAAGATTTCTCAGGGTGTTATTGAATTGACTTTGTCCCACCTCTGTATTGAGCAAGCCTGTAGGGAATTCCAAACTCATAAATGGGCTTTCACCATACGTACCAGCTCCATTAGATACGAACCTCAGGGCACTATACAAATGATTGATAGCTGCTTCAGCATGCTCGGGAGTCTGGAAATAGTTCTCTTGAGTATAATTGGATTCATTTCTTTCTTCAAGAAAATCAGCGCAAGAAACACTCAGGAAAGTGCCTGTAAGAATCGCGAAGTATTTTATGTTACTATATATTGACTTTTTCATCTGATTTCTATTTTAAAGGACATTTAAAATGATACATTAATACCTAGGGTGTAAGTAATGGGCTTAGGATAATCATAGAATGTGATCCCTTGTGCAAATGCGTCTCCATAAGTACTTACTTCTGGATCAAAGCCTGTATATTCAGTTAAGAGGAAAAAATTCTGTACAGAAGCATACACTCTTAAGTTTCTGATGTGTAATCTTTCCAATCTTTCTGGGGAAAAATTGTACCCTAACAGCAAGTTTCTACCTCGTACAAAAGATCCATCTTCCACCATTCTAGAGTCAATATTTGATTGGAAATAAGAGCGAGAAGGCCTGTTTTGTGCCACCATCGTTTCTTGGTTTTCTGGTGTCCATCCCTCTAGCACCGTGGCAAAGCTGTTTGCTTGACCTGTTCTGTCTTCGGCAGCGTGCTTGGCTAGGTTTAGGATATCATTTCCATAGCTATATTGTATATCGATGGTAAAGTCAAAATTTTTGTATTGGAAAGTATTGAATAATGCTCCAAATCCCTTTGGAATACCATTTCCTAATATTGCTCTGTCGCTGTTATTGATCTGACCATCTCCATTGAGGTCTCTATACTTCACATCACCAGGAAGTAGACCATAAATAGCAGCTTCATCTGCTTCGTCACTTCCCCATGTACCTTCTCTCACCAAGCCATAGAATGAGCCGACTGGCTCGCCTACTCTCAGAATGTTAGTGTTTGATAAGAAAAAGGGGCCAGGAAAAATATCATCATTTGCAGCTCCTAATGCCAAAACCCTATTTCTATTTGTTGAGATATTGAAAGTAGTCGTCCAAGTGAAATCACGTGTTTCGATGTTTACGGTGTTGATGCTGAGTTCTATACCTTGGTTTTCTATGCTTCCAATGTTGGTATAGATACTTGCAAATCCACTACTCGTAGGCACCGGAGCACTCAGAAGCATGTCAGAAGTCTTTTTGTAGTAGTAATCTGCTTCTAGCATCACGCGGTTATTGAACATACCAAATTCCAGTCCGATATCAAATTGAGCTGTTTTTTCCCATCTCAAATTAGGATTGGGCAAAGTTCCAATTCCAACACCTGGAGCTCTTTGTCCACCAATAACTGCAGTAGAATTACCCATGCTTGCAAGAGATTGATAGACCCCAATTTCCGAGTTTCCTGTCACCCCATAGCTACTTCTCAGCTTCAAGTCTGAGATAGCTGTGACGTCTTGCATGAAGCCTTCTTCAGCTACCCTCCAAGCAAAGGCTGCAGAAGGGAAAAATGCAAATTTATTGCCCGTTCCAAACTTAGATGAGCCATCAACTCTTCCAGTAAAGGTGAATAAATATTTGCTCATCAAATTATAATTGAATCTTCCGAAATAAGAATTCATCGCCCACTTGTATCTATTGGATTCAGGAGTCAATGGATCTGAACCAAGTCCTAGGTTGTTGTACAAATAGAAATCATCTGTAAAACCTCTAGCTCCAGCTCTGCTCGTAAAGTAGTCAAACTGCTGCCAACTGATCCCTAAAAGTCCACTGATGGCATGGTTTTCATTCAATTCTTTTTCGTAGTTAAGGTAATTTTCAAATTGCCAATAATTGGTTCTAGTATCTCTTACCCAAGCCTCTCCATTGAAGTCGGCACTAAGTTGCCTTAGATCCTTGCCAGAGTACCAGCTTTCTTTAAAGTTATTGATATTGATACCTATATTACTCCTCAGTTGTAAATTGTCATTGAACTTGATGGTACTATGCACATCACCTAGTACTGTTTGGGTATTATGTATATTTTGTCTGTTTCTAAGAAGATTTACAGGATTTTCACCGCCTTCCATGTTTGGATAGTCGATGTTGCTACCATAAGTTCCATCTGCATATTGTACTGGGATGATAGGAAGTGTCTCGATCATCATCCTCAAGGGGCTCAAGCCACCTACTGATCCATCGACTCTGTTTTCTTCGATATGATTGAATGTCAAGCTGCCACCTACATCTAGCCAGTCTTTGACCTTACCATCCATTACAAATCTTCCAGAGTATCTTTTTAGGTAAGATTCTAGGACGATACCTTGCTCATCTGCGTAGTTCATAAAGAGTCCATAGGAAGTGTCTTCATCTCCTCCTGTGAAGGAAAGGGAATGGTTTTGGCTGAAGGCTCTTCGTGTTGCTTCATCTTGCCAATCTGTATCGTACAAGGGGTTTCCATTCGAATCGAAAAGGCTGGAGTTATTCCTATAATTTATCGGATCTTCATACCTTCCTGCTGCCCATCCTTGAGGATCAAATTTTTGTGAGTTATTGAATGAGTTTTGCTCCACTTGCAAGAATTGCTCAGAATTCAATACATCTATTTTGTTGGCGATTTCTCCCATGCTGTAAAAGCTACTATAGTTCACTTGTCCACCATCCTTACTTCCTCTTTTGGTAGTGACGATAATGACACCATTGGCTCCTCTTGCCCCATAGATAGCGGTTGCTGATGCATCTTTCAGTACTTCCATGGAAGCGATGTCGTTTGGATTTAGGTAGTTGATAGGGCCAGCACCGATCACACCATCTACTACGTATAGTGGACTATTGCTCGCGTTTACAGAGTTGTTTCCTCTGATTCTGATATTGGTGTTGCCACCTGGTCTACCAGAATTAGTGGATACATTGACCCCTGGTGCTCTACCTGCAAGGGCTTGCTCTACGTTGGTTACTGGCCTTTCTTGAAGACTTCTTGAGCTTACTGATGAGACAGAACCTGTGAGGTCTGACTTTCTTTGTGTCCCATAGCCTATCACCACAACTTCTTCCAGAGATTGTTCATCACCCTGCATTTCTACATTGATGGTAGACAGATCTCCAACTCTCCTTTCGATTTGCCTCATTCCCATGAAACTGAATATCAAGATTGAGGAGTTGCCGCGTACAATGATTTGATAGTTTCCATCAATGTCTGTTACTGTACCGTTGTCTGTGCCTTTTTCTACGATCGTCACACCAGGTATACCTTCCCCAAGATCATCTATGACTTTGCCAGTAATGGCATTGCTGGAAGCCTGACGCGCCATAGTTGTATCAGGAGTGATAAGTAAAAAAGAAAAAATAAGTGTAAAGTAGAGTATCAATGGGGTTGATCGGATCAACCTACCCAAGTTTTGGACAGATTTCCAGGGTGATAGAAGTAAATGGTTGTTTCTCATTGGGTTTTAGTTATGATGTTAAATAATAGATCAGTGGGATTTTCCCTAACTTCTCCGTTGGTAATAGAAGCTCTTCAAAGCTAAATGCTTTTAGCTATATTAAAAAAATATGACGAGCTTTTTTTTAAAAAAAATGATAAAAGGCTGAATTTTTGAGTTATATAATTCGTGAAAATGAATAATAGGGACGATTTTTTATTAAAAAATTATAGAAAATAATTGTTCTATCATACTTTTTTTGTCGAAGATCTGACATTCAAAGAAACAGGCAACTCTACTTTGACGGGTTTCCTTTGGTCTAACTCCAACTCCAATGTTTCAAACATTAACTCTATCAGCTTTGTAGCTATTGCAGACTTGGGCTGCACAATGCTTGAAATGGACGGTGTACTGAACTGAAAAAAGTCATTGTCATCAAAAGCCATTACAGCTAAGTCATTGGGAATAATAATACCTCTGTCCTTGAGTAGCTTGATGCCTCTTATTGCCAAATAATTGGTGGCAAAAAATATAGCGTCAAGTTCAGTGTTCTCGTCCAGAAACTTACTCATAAGTTTGTTTTCTTCACCCGATTTGAAAGCATAGAAGGGGATTTTGAGAATTTTTGAAGGCATATTTTGATTGATGCACAGGTCTTTGTATGCCTCTAGTCTATCGTGCATTTGAGATTGGTCTGAATCCAGCGTAATAAATCCAATGTTGTGAAACCCGCTGTCAATGAGGTGATTCAATCCTAATTTGGTGCCATCATAGTTTGCGATGACTACATGACTACAATCGACTTCTGGGAGGTACCTGTCAAACAATATGATGGGGGCTTGCTCTTCGCATAACTCCTTTACGAAGTTGACATCCAGTCCATTGGGAGGAGTTATGATGAATCCATCAGCTTGCAAGTTTCCAAAAAGGTTGATCATTGACATGGTTTTGTCTGGATCATTATTGGTGCTGCAATAGATGATTTTGTAATTTAATTTTGAGGCTTCGTCCTCTATTAGTTTAGCAATATTGGCAAAAAATGGATTGGAAATATCCTCTACCATAAACACGATGAGGTTAGATTTCCCTGTTCTCAAACTTTTTGCAAGCTGATTAGGCTGGTAGCCTATTTTTTTTACATGACGCTTTACTTTTTCAATCATTGCTGGACTTATCCTATTTTCCTCGGCTTTACCATTGAGAACAAAGGAAATGGTGGTAACGGAGATACCTAGATCGTCTGCAATTTTCTTTATAGAGTATTTTTTCTTTGCCATGTAAATTTTTTCAGCCCCTAAATTATAAATGATATACTTTAAATCAACGCACCATTCCATTTGACTTTGATTTTTCTTGAAAAGTTAATTCCAAGAATACCACATCTGGTTCGATTTTTAAATTTCAAACATCTTTTTTTTAAGCTGCTTGTTGTGTTTTTCTTTCTATAGCCCCATTGGAATTCATTGGTATCTGGGATTTAAATAAAAAAAATATGATTGTACGCTTCTTTGCCAGTAAATCAATTTATTGACTCATTCGGTGGCTAATGGTCAATATCCACAAATATCAAATATCAATTAATATCGGTATTTAGGTAAATCGGATTTTCTCAATGTTACTGGCAAAGTTCCGTATATACATAAAAAAAAATGCACCATTTGAATATTGGATTTTTAAGGGAAATAAATATTCTTCAATTTTATTTTCTGACGATTTAAATCAATCAAACCTTATCACTGACAAGTGAGCTTTTTCAAAGCTTCCATTTTCGATTTCAATTTCTTTTCCTCCCATGCTCTTGTATGTTCCTGAAAATATTCCTCCAAACTCATAATGGGTTAATATCATACCTGCTTGGGATTCTGATGAAATTTTCACGATTTCAGTGATTTCCAAATTCACATCTTTACCTGTCAAAACTACATCCATTTCATTTACTACCTCACTTTGATAGATTTCAGATTGCTTGACATTTACTTTCCCAGGCGTCATGTCAAAGTCAGATAGGTTGAATTGAATTTGCAATTCATTGTTGGACCCTTCACTTGCTTTTGCATAAAACACCACTGCAAATGCTCCATTGCTTATTTCTGTTCCACCTTGAGATTCATTTACGTCGACTTCACGCTCCATATATTCTAAATCTTCAAGTTCCAACTTCAACTTAAAACTTGAGTTACTTGGGGATTCATTCATCGACTTTTCTTCGGTTGAAATAATGTCTTCTGAATACGTGTCTACTTTTTTATCTCCTTGACATGCACTAAACATAGACATGACACCTATCACACATGTTTGAATGATGATTTTTTTCATAAGTCTTATTTGGATTGGATGAGGATTCAAAAATAACTAAAAAATAATAACCCTTGTTTATTTGTATTGATTTGATATTGTTTTGTTTTTTTCTGAATCAAATCAAGATCCATCTCATCTCTTTTGAGATGCTCGAATGAAAGTGGATAAAGATATCTTAACTTTAGCTTAATTTTCAAGCCCTGACTTCTCTGTATTTTTGCATATGTATATCAGCAAATTATTGACGAAGGGTTTAATTGTTTTTTTTTGTGTATTGGCTCATCCTACTTTTGGTCAAAATCTAAAGTTTAAGACATATCAAGTTCAACATGGACTTTCTAATAACTCTATCAATGTGATGATCAATGACCCCTCTGGAGGAATTTGGATAGGCACTTGGGATGGATTGAATTTTTTTGATGGGAATGAGTTTAGCGTCTTTAGTCATCAATTGGGCAATCCAAGTAGTCTTTCAGGGAATTATATAGTGGATATTAAGTTTGATCATAAAGAAAATCTTTGGGTTTGGGCAGACCCTGAAAGCGTGAGTTTGAAAAGTTCAGCAGAAGGATTTACAAATTTTAACTTCAAGAGTAGAATTGCTAGCATCAATCTGAATAAGCTTGGAAACCTATTAGTTTTCTTAGCTGATGGTCATAAGCTGGAGTTTTTGGGTGGGGAATTTATTTCTTGTAAAAACTGTGAACCTAGACTTGAATCAACCTCAACGTTACCTGTTCCTATTTCAAAAGATAAGTTACTTTGCAGTTATAAAGATAAGTTGGGAAACCTTTGGTGGGGGACTAGGTCAATGGGACTTTTTTTTGCAGCTTACAATTATGATTCAGGAAGTCGGGGGAATATTAAACAGTTTCATGCTGATCCATACAACCCATATGGTCTTAAGAGTAGTGAAGTAACATGTATTATAGAAGATGATTTTGGAAACATCTGGTTGGGACTCAAGGATGGAGGTATAGCACGTATGCTCAGAAATGGGGCGCTAATTGAGCATATTTTTGCGCATCCAAAAACGAATCCAGAATTGGTAAACGAAACAGTCAGAGCTGTGGCTCAAGACAGGAATGAGACCCTTTGGATGGGATATTATACCTCTGGTATATACTATAGAAAAAAAGGTGAACATGTGTTTCAAAAATTGTTTTATCCAAATTCGCTAAGTGATGAAAATTGGAAAAGAACGAGGTCAATTTTCGAAGATAGTGAAGGAACTTTGTGGGTAGGAACTTATCAAGGTGTATTTACGATCAAGAATGATAAAATCGATAAGATTTTTGATGAAATTAGCCATTCTGGCTTCATTAGGAGAAACTACGGCTTTGCAGAAGATGTTGAAAAAAAGCAAATCTGGATTGCATCTTGGGGAGGTGTTATGCTTTATGACATAACTAAAGGGACTTTTATTCCCTTCCAAGGGCAAAGTCAACTTAAAGATCAGCATGTCAGAAGTGTAAGTTTTTATAATGGGAAGCTTTATGTAGCCACTGAAAAAAGTGGGGTGATAGTTCTAGATTCTGATAAAACTATTTTTTTTGATTCAAATGATGGATTGCTTGATAATAGTACATACGCAGTTTTTAGGCATTCAAAAGAAAGAAAAGTATTTATTGGAACTCATTCAGGAATTACCATTTGGGATGAGGACACAGGAAAAGTATCTTATATCACCCAAAAAGACGGTCTTTTGAGTGACTTAGTATATAGTCTATTTGGTCATGATGACAAAGTTTGGTTTCATACTACCAAAGGTGTAGGTTATATCAACCTTCTTGATTATTCCATCCGAACTTTTCCTCCTGATGAAGGGTGGCAATCATCTGAGTTTTCTGAGGGTGCTTCTTTTCAATCAGCCAATGGCACTTTGTTCTACGGAGGAATAAATGGAGTGAATTATTTTCATCCGGATTTAATTGACTCAAGACAATTAAACCCTATTTTTTTTGTAGAGCAGGTAAGCAATTACAAAGCAGATCGATTTGAGGCAAAAATCAAAGAGATTGCTTTTGGGGATTTTTCAAAAGGGAAATATGAATATAGGATACTTCCTAGCGAGCCACAATGGAAGAGTGTGCAAGAGGATGGGAATTTATATATAGATAAACTTAAGGATGGGGAATATTTGCTTGAAATAAAAAATCTCAATGATTCTTCTGGGGCAATGATTTCAAAGACTTTTCAAATAGCCTCTCCAATTTATACCAAGTGGTATTTTTATGTTTTTCCATCTATAATCCTACTAGCAATATCGTTGTTGATCAGGCAGTATCAGTTCAAAATAGTAAGAGAAAAACTGGCTCGCAAAGTAACGGAAAGAACTGCGGTAATTGCTGAGCAGACTAAAGCACTAGAAAGACAGTACAAAGACTTGGATTTGAAAAATAAAGAAATTGAAGCTCAAAAAACTCGGTTATTAGAATTGCACAATAGACAGCAACATTCAGACATGGAAAGAAATGAATTTGTTGAATTTTTACTAAAAAAGATTAAGCCACATCTGATTGATTTAAATATGGTGCTAGAAGAAGCAAATTTTAGAGATTTAAATTCAAAAGCTTTAGCATTCAAGTCCTTGTCTCCTGTGATGTTATTTATGGAGGATTTAGAGACTGGGAGTTTTATCAATCAGCTCGACCCACCATCAAAATCACTGACCTTGCTTCCAGATCTTTTTCATGCTTTAAGTAAAGACCTTGAGCAAACCTTGGTAAAACACCAGATTGACTATTCCTTCTCCGAAGATTTGTGTAAAGAGTGGGTATTGCTAGATGTAACTAGATTAAAGCTGTTTCTGCAATACCTTTTCAAGGGCTTAATTCGATTTCTTGATAAAGATTCGTTTTTGGATGTTTTTCTTTATTCTAGTGCAGATGTTTTTTACTTTCAAATGAAAACGGATAGCCAAACTTTGATAGATTCATTTACTGAGTTTGACCAATATAACTTGAATCTCCAAGCTTCTCGAAAAGTTCTTATCGAAGTAGATGGGACTATGCGGTTAGAAAACTCCCAAGGAGAGGTTATGTTTTTCATTTCGATTCCATTTAGCGTTTTGGAAGAGCAACAGCTTGTTTTGGAACAAAGGCATTGGAAACACTTGGATTTGAAAAATCAAATTCCAGCTGGGAAAAAAATCGTACTTCTTTATGGAAAGCAGCATGAATCCGATAGCTTGGTAAAACTACTCGATCCAGGTCATTTCTTTCTGATCACAGAGCACGAGTCGGAAATGATAGATTCTGCTCTTCTTGCGGTCAAGGTAGATGTTTTGGTGATTTACAATGAGAAGATTACTGATAATGTGGCCACGCTTCTCAATGCAATCCAATCAAAAGACCATCTTCACGCTGTTCCTGTTGTATTTATCTATGAGCACATTTCACCTTCACTTCAAGAAAAGCTTATGGATATGGGCGTAGGGACATTTGTAAAACTTCCCATGGGGGTTGCCCTAGTCAATAAGACTATCAAAAATTTGATCAAAGAAAAAAAGCAAAAAGATAAGCCTTTCATCATCGATAAGGTTTTGAAAGATGTTGACGAATCTTTACCCTTAAGTCCAAATGAGAAATTGGTCAGAGAAGCATTTGCAAAGATCAGGGCTAGTTTTTCCAATCCTGATTTCAAACTTGAATCTTTGGCTGATGAAATGAAAGTCTCTAAAATCAAACTCTATAGGATATTCAAAGAGATCATTGATAAGAGTCCTTCTGATATCATCATTCAACTTCGTATGGAGAAGGCAGAAAAGCTATTACAGCAAAGTCAAATGAATATTTCGGAGATAAGCTATAGCTGTGGTTTCAATGATCCCAAGCATTTTAGCAAGCTTTTCAAGAAATATCATGGTGTGAGTCCAAAGAGTTATCAATTGAAAACCTCGAAGGGTTTGTTAAACGCCCATTAAGCCTGTATTACGGCATTATTACTGATCAGATAGACGTGTTTTTTGGTTGTGTTTATACACCAAATTGAAATAAAAGCACACTTTTTTAGCATAAATACTACACCTTTTTTATGCCCACTGTGACCAATTTGCACTCAAATCAAATAGATGAAATCTTATGAAATTTAAATTTTACTACGTCCTTTTTCTGTTCGTATTTACAGGATTGGATTTACAAGCACAGCATACCCTTCGAGGTATGGTGGTGTCTGATTCTGATCAAGCCCCTTTTGTGGGAGCTACGATCATTGCAAATGGTAATAACAACCGAGGTACCGTTTCAGCACTTGACGGAACATTTACTTTAGATGTACCAGAAGTGACAGGAGAGGTTACTGTTTCATTTATTGGAATGGAAACACAGGTTTTGAGATATAATGTATCTGATTTTTTGAGAGTAAGTCTATCTGAATCGATGAGTAATTTGGATGAGTTCATGGTGATAGGTTATGGAACTGCCAAAAGAGCTGATTTGACTACTTCAGTGGGACAATTGGAGCAAGTAGCTCGTACAGCTGACAGGCCTATCTCAAGTGTGCAGCAAATGCTTCAGGGGCAAATAGCAGGTGTGAGTGTGGTGTCCGGATCAGGAGATCCCGGAAGTACTCCACAAGTAGTGATCAGAGGAGTGGGGACATTTGCTAATGAGTCGCCTCTATATGTAGTGGATGGAATGCCCTACTATGGGGGGAGAATCAACCCCAACGACATAGAGACCTTAACTGTACTCAAAGACGCAGCTGCAGCAGCTATTTACGGAGCTCAAGCTGCTTCGGGTGTGATAGTAATCACTACAAAAAGTGGAAAATCAGGTGCCCCAAAGGTGGCATTGGATGTGTACAGAGGTATACAAGCTGCTTACAAGACGCCTCAAGCACTGAATGCAGCAGAATATGCTCAAGCCTATAGAAATGCTGCTGCTCATGCAGGTGCAATAGCTCCAGCAGCACATGATCCAGCACAAAATCCATGGGGTCAAGTGACACGAACCAATTGGATGGATGAGATTTTCAGAACTGCAGCAGTATCCAATTTGAATTTACAACTAAGTGGAGGGTCAGAAAAAAGTAGGTATAGCTCTTCTTTTGGCTACCATAAAAAAGAAGGCTTACTACTCAATACTGATTATGAACTTTTCTCATTTAGGATCAAAGCTGACTATGATATCACAAATAAGTTCAGACTTGGACATAATGTGTATTTCAACAGGGAGATTTCTAGAGGTACGAACACAGGTAGTAGCTACAGTGGCGCGATCATCAATGCAATATATATGAATCCTGCTGCTCCAGTCTATGATGAGGAAGGAAGATTTCATGGAACAGTTCCATTCGAACTTTCACAGTTTGCAGGTGCATATGGAGATACCTACAATCCAGTATCACTTTTACTAAGACCAAACGTGAACTCACCAAGGTTGAATATGAATGCTATTGCTTATGGTGAATATGATATTTTGGAGGATTTGACTTTCAGGTCTAGCTTTTCTATCGATTTGTGGTCTTGGACCAACAAGAGTTTTTCTCCAAGAGCTCCAGAGATTGGCAGGCCTAGCAATATGAATTTTCTAAATCAAGGATCAGGAAATAGTAGCCGTTGGATCTGGGATCAGCAGGTGAACTACAACAAATCACTTGGCAGCCATAATTTTGCATTGACAGGAGTGTACACTGCTCAATACAGGCAAGAGGAGTCTTTCAGCTTTCAAGTGCAGGATTTTGACAGAGAAGACGATTGGTTTCAGTATGCAGGTAATGCAGGGGCCATTTTGAATATTCCGAGTAGTGGTGCCTTTGAAGATGTGTTGACTTCTGCGATAGGTAGATTGATGTATGACTATGATGATAGGTATTTTGCCATGGGAAGTATCAGAAGGGATGAGACTTCGAGACTACCTGCTTCTACCAAATCAGATTATTTCTATGCTGCATCGGCCGCTTGGAAGATTTCTTCTGAATCGTTCTTCAATGTTCCAGCGATCAACCTTTTGAAATTAAGAGGTTCATGGGGACAGATTGGTAATATTTCTTCAGTGGGGAATTATGCCTTTAATGTGCCATTGGCTGCTGGGAACAATGTAATTCTTGGTGATCCTGGATTTAGGAATAGACACTTGTCTATCAATGAGATGACCAATCCAAATTTAAGATGGGAGCGCTCAGAGACAGTCAATGTTGGCTTGGATGCGACATTATTATCCAATAAACTTAATGTAGCACTCGAATACTATGAAAAATATACAAGAGGCTTGATCCAAAGAAATTCTCCAGATCCACACTCTGGAGTGCCCACGGGTGCACTTGCCAACGTAGGTACTGTTGCAAATAAAGGAATAGAATTGAGTCTAAGCTATGCAGGACAAGCTGGTAGATTGAAGTATAATGTTGGAGGAAATATCGCCACGATCAAAAATACCCTTCAAGATTTAGATGATTTTACCAATGATTTTATCCAGCATACTCAAAACTTGAGAAGCATCATCTATCCATTCAGAAGTGAGCCAGGACAGCCATTGTATTCTTATCATTTGATCCCTCATTTGGGAATATTCCAAAACCAAGCACAAATTGATCAGCATGTCAATGCTGAAGGGGTGAAAATCCAGCCGAATGCTAGACCTGGAGATTTGATTTTCCAAGATGTAAATGGGGATGGAAGAATCAGTGATGCCGATAGGGTCTTTATGGGAAATGCCATGCCAGATTTTAACTATGGTATCAATATCAACTTTGAATACAGAAATTTTGACCTTCAGCTTTTTGGTCAAGGAGTATCAGGAGTGAAATTATTCAATGGCTACAAGTTTTCTACCTACAATGCAGGTCTTCAAGGCTATAACTTGGATAGAAGGGTGCTAGATGCTTGGACACCAAGTAATCCAAATGCTACTATTCCTGTGCTTTCTACTCAAGATCCAAATGCCAATTTTGGTCAAGCTTCTGATTGGTTTTTGGAAAAAGGAGACTACTTCAGAATCAAAAATCTATCTCTTGGCTACACTGTGCCAGATTTTGTATGGAGAAGCTTGAAGCCAGGTACCAATCTTAGGATTTATCTAGCAGCTGAAAATCTCTTCACATTTACTCCATATACAGGTCTTGATCCAGAAGTAGGTGCTGGTCCAGTTATAGACAATGGTACTTTCCCTTTACCAAGAACATTTACTGTAGGTCTGAATCTAAATCTTTAATTCAAGTTCAAGAATTATGAAAATTATAAAATATTTATCCTTAGCCTTGCTTATCCTTAGCAGTGCTTGCAGTGAAGATTTCACTAATGTAATACCTCAAGGAAGTATTACTTCTGGTAACTATTGGCAATCAGAAGAGGATGCCATCAATGCTGCCAATGGCCTTTATCAGCACTGGGACAATGATCACCTATTTGGAAGAGGTATCATGTATTTCATAGCCGCTTGTGATGATTTTCACCAAGGTAGAACAGATGCAGCTGCTAGTGCGATTCGAAATTTTCAAGCTACTGGACAGGAGGGGAGAATCGCCCAAATTTATCCATTGCTTTATACTGTAATTCAAAGAGCAAACACAGTACTCAGGTATGTACCAAACATGAACATCAATCAGGATGTAAAAAACCGTGTACTTGGAGAAGCTTACTTTGCTCGTGCACATGCATACTTGTGGCTTTCTCCAAGATATGGTGATCACAGAGCAGGCATACCTATCGTCACTGTGGAAAACATGGACGACTTAAAATTCACCAGACCAGCTCATGTAATCGAAAATTACAGGCTGATCGAACAAGATCTCTTGCAAGCCGCAGAATTACTACCCTATTTTACTACTTACAACTCAAGCGATCTAGGCAGGGCTCACAAAGATGCAGCTTATGCTTACTTGGCAAAAAATGCCTTGTACTGGGCTGGTCACGACAATGGAAAGTGGGCTGATGCAGTCAGGTACGCTGACATGGTGATCAACTCACCAACGGATAGAAGGCTAATCAATACAGGGAACCCTGAAGTTGATTTTGAAAGTGTGTTTTATGTAAACAATAATTTTTCTTCAGAATATGTTTTCTCGACTGTTTCTAGCAAAGAACGTGGTCAGATATTGCCAGGTGTGATGCTTGAAAATACTGGTTGGGGATTATACAACGGCTGGGGGACATTTTCACCTACTTTGGAGCTTTACAATGCTTTTGAGTCTGGTGATGCACGCAAAAAAGCTACATTGTTAGCGTTTGGAGATGAGTTTACATTTTTGGGTAATCCAAGAAGGTATTATTCTGGCAACTCTTGGACAGGGATTCAATTCAATAAATACATGCATCCGTACAGGTTTCCTCAAGAGGTTCATTTGAACCCAAACGGTGATTATCCTACTACCGATCTGAATGTTCCTCTGATCAGGTTTGCAGAGATACTGTTGATCAAAGCAGAAGCATTGATCATGCAAGGTCAAAATGGCGATGAACCTATCAATCTGGTACGGTCTAGGGCAGGATTGGCACCAAAAACTGGTGCTACCCTGTCAGATTTGAAACAAGAAAGAAGGGTAGAGCTTGCTGGTGAATATGCCGACAGACACTTGGATCTGGTAAGGTGGGGAGATGCTCAAGCGGCTTATGCTAGACCAGCTACTGGTAGAAACCATGCCAATAAGACCAATCCAGATTCTAGCTTTGAAGTATATCAAACTTGGCCAGCAAGAACTTTCAATCCTGCAATACATCATGTGTGGCCAATACCTCCAAATACCATTTCGGTGTCTGGAATAGCACAAAATGAAGGATGGTAAAATTTAATAATAGATTAGTTTAATTGTAAGAGGACAGGCCAAAGCAAAGTCTTTGGTCTGTTTATTTCTCCTAAAATCACTATGAATCCCTGATTATTGTCAATCTAAACGCTATTTCTAACTTGTCTGATATGATTAAGGTATGATAGATAGTTTGGATGAGTTGTTATTTATTTCTGATATTATATATGTTTGTTGTAAAAAATACTTTATATAAAGCCTTTTGTTGTTTAGCTTTTCTTTTTGTTTTTGCCAGTTCATACGCTCAGCGCATAGCTATACATAGCCACAATGATTATCATCAAGCAGTCCCTTTTTGGACAGCATTTGCCAATAAAGCAGCATCGATAGAAGTAGATCTAATTTTACGCAATGACACATTGTATGTCGCTCACGAGCAAGAAAGCATATCATTTCAACATACTTTTGGAAAGTTGTACCTTGATCGGGTCAAACAAGCCAAGGAATTGAGCCCAGAGCATGAGCAATTTGTGCTTTTGGTGGATATCAAATCAAAAGCTGAGGAGACGCTTGAACATATCATCAAAGCTAGTCAAGAATACGTTGATATTCTTTATAGCGAGCAAAATCCAAGTGGTATCAAATTGGTTATTTCTGGAAATAGGCCTTCGTCTGTCAAGTATTCGACTTATCCAGAATACATTTTTTTTGATCACCAAAGTATAAAAGACTTAAAAGAAATAGCATTAGAAAAGGTGGAAATGGTCAGCCTTTCCTTTGAAAATTACTCGGTTTGGAATGGTAAGGGTAGGATTATCGAGGAAGAGTTGGAGGGGTTAAAAGCTGTGATAAAACAAGTCCATGATGTAGGGAAGCCTATTCGTTTCTGGGCTACACCCGATTCAAAGTCGTCTTGGAAGGCATTACATGAGTTGGGTGTTGACTTTATCAACACAGATCAGCCTTATGAAGCTCAAAAATACTTGAGCACTTTAAAGAACCGATTGGTAATAGCAGAAGGAAGAAGTGAAATTTATACCCCTTCATTTGAAAATGATGGTCTGCATGATCGAGTTGATCGGATTATTTTACTCATCGGTGATGGTACAGGTTTGGCACAGCTCCATGCAGGCATGGTAGCCAATGGGAATGAGCTAAACATTATGAATTTGAAGCACATGGGTCTTATCAAAACGCAGGCTTTAGATGATTTTACGACAGATTCTGCAGCAGGAGGGACAGCACTCGCTACAGGCAAAAAAGCTAACAATAGAGCTATAGGTCAATATAATCAGTTTCCAAAAAGCAATTTGACTACTGCTTTGGCAAGAATGAATTTCAGCAATGGAATCATCTCTACTGACAATGTGACTGGAGCTACTCCAGCAGCATTTTATGCATTTCAGAAGGAAAGAGATAACATCAATGGGATAGGTCTAGATTTAAGCAGAAGTGAGATAGACTTATTCATAGCTGGAGGGAAAAATGATTTTCTTCGGTATGGTAATGGTGCTTTGGACAGTTTATTAAAATCAGGATTTCAATTGGCTTCCTCGATACATGATATTAGCAACTCAAAGGAATCGAGATTAGGCTATTTTGCATCTAACCACGGTTTACCCTCTGTTTTAAAGGGGAGAAAAGGATTTCTAGCGCAAGCTACCAAACAAGCCTTAACTTACTTGAATAGCAAAGAGCAACCATTTTTCTTGATGATAGAGGGAGCTCAAATCGATACCGGTGGCCATCAAAATGATGCCCAAAAGGTAGTTGAAGAGTTGATAGATTTTGATCAAGCAGTAGCTGAAGCATTGAAATTTGCAGATAAATATCCTGGTACATTGGTCATCATTACTGCAGACCATGAGACTGGTGGTTTGACCTTACCACAAGGAAATATTGATCAAAGGCAGATTGAACTTGAGTTTAGCACGGAAGATCATACAGGGGTCATGGTGCCAATTTTTGCATATGGACCGCATGCTGATCTATTCATGGGAGTGTACGAAAACACAGAGGTTTATCACAAAATCATGCAGGTTATCAAAATGTACCACCAAAAACCTTAACAATTTCCTAAATTCCTATTTCCACTTTGAGGTAGATATTTCTGTTTATTGCAAGCTAGTTGTAGGAATGATGAGAAGGATGAAGGATGAAGGATGAAATAGGAAGGATGAAGGATGAAATAGGAAGGATGAAATAGGAAGGATGAAATAGGAAGGATGAAATGAGAAGGAGGAAGGAAAGGGGTGAAATATGCCTTCGGCGATATAAGGTTGAAATATGCTAAAGCGATATAAAGTTGATATATGCCTTCGGCGATATGGGGTTGATATATGCTAAAGCGATATAAGGTTGAAATATACCTCTGGTGATATAAAGTTGATATATGCTAAAGCGATATAAGGTTGATATATGCCTTCGGTGAGTGTATCGGGAATTATACTTCAAACTTGGTACATTGTACTTGGTACTTTATACATGGTACATTGTATGCCTTCGGCGATATAGGCTTGCTATATGAGTATCTGTCGGGTCTTGCGTCTTGAGTCTTGCGTCTTGTATCTTCATGAAGGATGAAGGGGGATTTGATATATGCTAAAGCGATATAAAGTTGATATATGCCTTCGGCGATATAAGGTTGAAATATGCTAGAGCGATATAAAGTTGATATATGCATTCGGCGAGTGTATCTGAAATTATACTTTAAGCTTGGTACACTGTACTTGGTACTTTATACTTGGTACATTATACATTGTATGCCTCTACCTATGGGTAGACAGGTGCCGGAGATATATACTTGCTTTAAGAGTATCTGTGCTCAAAATTAAGTGTATCTGTCGGGTCTTGAGTCTTGCGTCTTGTATCTTCATGAAGGATGAAGGTGGTGTGTGAATGTGTGGGTAATCATAACCTTGCGATTTACAACCCGATAGCTTCATAATTTTACAACCTAAGAACTTCAAAATCATGAGAGGTGAAAAATCAGAGGATGCAAGGCTAGATCAATTGGATATTAAGAAAACAAAAAATAAAAAAAATGAAAAGACGGGATTTCTTTAGGAACGGATTATTGACTACTGTAGGTTTTGGTGTGTTGGGTTCGAGGCCTATTCTTGGGACACCTTTGACTCATCGTCAACTAGATGGTGTGAAAAATATCATCTTTATGGTGTCAGATGGTATGAGTTCTGGTACCCTAAGCATGGCCGATATTCTGATGAGAAACAAGCTCGGCCAATCATCCACATGGATTTCAATGTACGAATCTGGTGAGCTAAAAAGGTCAATGATGGATACAGCCTCAGCCAATTCATTTGTTACAGATTCAGCTGCTGCGGGGTCTTCATGGGGTGGAGGACACAGGGTCAATAATGGTGCTTTGAACATAGGACCCAACGGAGAAGAGCACAAGCCAATACTACAGAAATTCAAGGATGCAGGAAAATCAGTGGGTTGTGTCACTTCTGTACAAATCACACATGCAACGCCAGCATCTTTTTGTGTAAATCAAAATAGTCGAAATGCCATGCCTGAAATCGCAGTAGACTATCTTAAGCTGAAATTTGATGTAATGATGGGTGGAGGGCAAGAGCTATTTGATCCTTCAAAGAGAAAAGACGGAAGAGACCTTTATGCTGAATACAAAAAGGCAGGGTTTCAAATAGCCAAAACCAAAGCAGAAATGCTTAAGGCCACAGGAGATAGACCTTTGATGGCTGTTTTTACAGAAGATGGCTTACCCTATGCGATTGATAGAGAAAATAATGATGATTTGAGGCGAGATGTGCCAAGTTTGGCAGAAATGACCAAAAAAACCATTGAACTTTTGAGCAATAATCAGAAAGGTTTTGTCATGCAGGTAGAAGGTGGAAAGGTCGACTGGGCAGCTCATGCCAATGATGCTGCAGCTATACTGTATGATCAAGTAGATTTTGATGAAGCTGTGCGCGTAGCTGTTGATTTTGCTGCTAAAGACAAAAATACATTGGTAATAGTAACTACAGATCATGGAAATGCAAACCCCGGAATGTTCAATCCAGGGTCAAAGAATGCTAAATTTGAAACCTTGTTTGATGTAAAGTGCTCCAATGAGCATTTGCTAAAACAAATTAATGCCAATATGTCTAATGCTCAAATGATAGAGATCATCCAGCATTACCAAAACGTGGCTATCAGTAAAGATGAAGCTGATACGTTGAGAAAAAGCTTTAGTTTGGGTGAAGATGGATTATACAATACCAGCAAGCTTCCGATGGAGCTATTTGGTGGGATACTTTCTAATCACAATGCTGTGAGTTGGGCCAACACAAACCATTCTGGAGATTACGTAGAGCTTGCAGCTTTTGGCCCAGGAAGTGAGCGTTTACCTGGTTTTGTCAAAAATTACGAGTTGCACAATTTCCTTTTGGAAGTCGCAGGAGTAAGCAAAAGGGAGTTTGCTACAGCCTAGCGATTGAGAGAAGCATTGTATCTTGAAAGCATAATTTAAACCACCTACCTAGGCCTTCAAAGACATCAGATGTTCTTGAAGGCCTTTATATTTGGGTTAATAGTAAGTTTACCAGCCAGAGATTCATTTTGGAATAAATATCATTGATGTTTGGAAAACCTTTTTCAGAGAAAAATCCTTTTAGAATTATCTCATGAGAGTCCATACAAGGTTTGGAAGACGATGATTCAGAAAGTATATTTGCATCTTGAAATACAGAATATGCCCACAAAAACCAAAATATCTTTGGAGAACCTAGAAGTAGCTTTTGCTTCTAAATCAGATGCTGAATTGAGGAAGATGTACCTCATTTTTGCCACAATGAACAATAATGCCGCCGTTAAAATGGGAATCAAGATGGCGAATTTGGCCTTCAAGATCAATTTCCCGATCAAGGGCTTGATGAAAAAGACCATGTTTGGGCATTTTTGTGGAGGAGAAAATATAGAAGACTGTCAGAAAACAGTGGATGAATTGTCTTCTTTTGGAATAGGAACGATCTTGGATTATTCTGTAGAGGGAAAAGGAAATGAAGCAAGCTTTGAAGCTACCAAAAAGGAGCTTCTTAGAACGATAGAAAGATCAGCAGGAGATGAGGCGATTCCGTTTGCGGTGTTTAAAGTGACAGGCTTGGGAAGTTATGAAGTAATGACCAAAGTGCAAGCAGGGGAGAAGCTCGGTAGCGATGAGGAGTTGGCATATGATAGACTCAAATCTAGAGTGGATGAATTGTGTAAAGCCGCTTATGAAGCCAATACGAAGATCTTGGTGGACGCAGAAGAGTCATGGTTTCAAGATGTGATAGATGAACTCACCTATGAAGCCATGGAAAAATACAACACAAAGTCCTGTATCGTCTACAACACCTACCAGATGTATCGTCACGACATGTTGAGGAGATTGAAAAAGGCGCATCAAGTTGCCAAAGAAAAAGGTTATCTGCTTGGTGCCAAATTGGTAAGAGGCGCTTACATGGAGAAAGAGAGAGCAAGAGCCAAGGCAAAGGGATATTCAAGCCCTATTCAGCCTGACAAAGCTTCATCTGATAGAGACTTCGATGCAGCACTTGTTTACTGCGTAGAAAATTTGGGTGAAATCCATTTGGTAGCTGGTTCACACAATGAGCAGAGCAACATATTATTAGGCAATTTACTGGAAGCCCATCAAGTGAAGCATGATGATAAGCGGGTTTATTTTGCCCAACTCTATGGGATGAGTGACAATATTTCATTCAATCTAGCTGATCAAGGATTCAATGTGATGAAATATGTACCTTATGGCCCAGTGGAGAAAGTGATGCCTTACTTAGGTAGAAGAGCAGAAGAAAATACCGCTGTGGCAGGTCAGAGTTCACGAGAGTTTGAACTGATCAAAAAGGAAATTGCCAGAAGAAGAAATCAAAAATAAGCTTGAATTATATACACAGATTTTGAAATACTTAGTCAAAGTCAATAAATAAACTACAATGCAACTACTTAGTGAACAGGAAATAGAGAGAAGAAAAGATAGGGAAGAACTGATCAAATTAGGAATCGATCCATACCCAGCAGAGTCTTTTCCGATCAATGTGACCGCAGCAGATATTCATAAGAATTACGAAAACAACAAAACTGATTACAAAGACCTAAGCATCGCTGGCAGATTGATGAGTAGGAGGATCATGGGATCGGCTTCATTTGCTGAAATTCAGGATGCTACAGGTCGTCTTCAGATCTATGTCAGAAGGGATGATATTTGTGAGGGAGAGGACAAGACTTACTACAATACTGTATTCAAAAAGCTATTAGGTATAGGTGATTTTATAGGAGTCAAAGGTTACGTTTTTACAACACAGACTGGTGAGATTTCTTTTCATGTTACAGAGTTGAAGGTACTTTCTAAATCTGTCAAACCACTTCCAGTAGTCAAAAGAGACGAAGAAGGTAATGTGTATGATGGATTTACAGATCCAGAGTTGAGGTACAGACAGCGCTATGTTGACTTGACAGTGAACCCAGAGGTGAAGCAAGTATTTGTCACCAGATCTAGAATCATCTCAAACATGAGGAGATTTTTTGATGACAATGGTTGGTTGGAAGTGGAGACACCAATTTTACAAGCAGTGCATGGTGGAGCAGCAGCCAGACCATTCGAGACTCATCATAACACCCTTGATATGCCACTTTTCTTGAGGATAGCCAATGAGCTTTACTTGAAGAGGTTGATTGTTGGTGGATTTGAAGGCGTGTATGAGTTTGGGAAAATGTTCAGAAATGAAGGAATGGACAGGACCCACAACCCAGAGTTTACTTCCATGGAAATCTATGTCGCTTACAAAGATTATGTATGGATGATGAAGATGGTGGAGGATTTGTTGGAGAGAGTCACGCTAGCCATACATGGTACTACCAAAGTGATGGTAGGTGATCGTGAGATAGATTTTGCAGGTCCATATAGGAAGATTAGCATGTATGATTCTATCAAAGAATATACAGGTATTGATGTTTCAGAAATGGATGAGGAGGGCTTGAGAACAGTATGTAAAGACCTAGGTATCGAAACAGATCAGAGTATGGGCAAAGGGAAATTGATCGATGAGATATTTGGTGCGAAAGTAGAAGCTCACTTGGTACAGCCTACATACATCACCGATTATCCTATCGAAATGACTCCTTTGGCCAAGAAGCATAGAAGCAAAGCTGGCTTGGTAGAGCGATTTGAACTGTTTGTGAATGGCAAAGAGATTGCAAACGCCTACTCTGAGCTCAATGATCCAATAGATCAGCGTGAAAGATTTGAAGATCAGTTGAAGTTGGCAGCTCGAGGTGATGATGAAGCCATGGCTATGGATGAAGATTTCTTAAGGTCATTGGAATACGGAATGCCACCTACAGCTGGGCTTGGTATTGGTATAGATAGATTGACTATGATGCTTACCAACAAGACCACGATTCAAGAGGTACTATTCTTCCCTCAAATGCGTCCTGAGAAGAAAGTGAAAATTGCTACTGATGAGGATTTTATGGCTTTGGGAGTCCCTCAAGGACTGATACCAGCGTTGAGAGATTTGAATATTCATACCATTGAGCAACTCAAAGAGCAAGATGTCAACAAGCTCTTCAATGATGTATGTGGAAGAAGGAAAAAACTTAAACTTGATGCAAGTAACCCAACCAAAGAAGAAGTAGAATCTTGGTTGGCATAACAAGATTTATTAACCATAACAAAAACCAAGGCTTCGGTCTTGGTTTTTTTATTTTTAGATTTTTGAGTCTAAATTTTAGATTGATGCACTCTATAGAAATGTGATTTTTGAAATATAGAAGGTTTAAGATGAGGTTTCTTAAGATCTGAAAGTTTGGTAAATTACAATTGTAGGCTGCTATTTTACCATAATGTAGATATTTTACATTATTTTTAAGAAAACAAGATAATATAAAACCATGAATCTTAGACTTAATTCCGAATTTGGTACTTTGAAGGCTGTTTTGATGCATAGGCCGGGTAAGGAAATCGATCGACTTACTCCTTACAACAAGGAATTTTTACTTTTTGAGGATGTGCCTTACTTAGAGGCTATGCAGCAAGAGCATGATTATTTCACCAATTTGATCAAGCAAACTACAGGAGCTACTGTTTTTAGACTTCAAGAACTTTTGATTCAGGTTCTTTCGGATGAGAAGCTGCTTTTTAAATTAATGAAGCAAGCACTAGGGAGATCAGGAATGGTGCATTTGGCGGAGCAAATTATAGGAAGATTATCTACAGCAGAGTGTGCTGTCGCATTGATGGCTGGAGTAAAGGTACATGAACTAAGACGGAAAATCCCAAACCTTTCTGCGGGTGAGCTAATGGAATATGCATTTGTAATTCCTCCAAGTCCGAATCTTTATTTTCAGCGTGATCCTATGGCTGTGACCCCTGGAGGAATTGTATTTTCTAGTATGAAAATGGAAGGTAGACAGCGAGAAGCGGATTTGCTTCGTAGCATATTTGAAAATCATCCAGATTTTAAAGAAAATGTTAACTGTATTTATCCTGTACCAGGGCATGACAATCCCGCAAGTATTGAAGGTGGGGATATCATCGTACTTTCCAAAAAAGCTGTAGCCATTGGGAATTCAGAAAGGACAGATGAGAAGGCCATCTACCATGTCGCCAAGGCTCTTCTTGCCGAAGGCACTGTAGAGCGCGTGTATGAGGTTCATTTGCCCAAGAAAAGAAATTACATGCACCTGGATACGGTGTTTACTATTTTGGACGAAAACTTGGCACTGACATACCCTGATGCCCTGAATGCTGTACTTCAAACATCTCTTTACACCTTGAAAGAGATCAAAGATGATAAGGTTCACATCAAAAGAGAAGTTCTTAATGAGTCTTTACTGACTGTATTGGAAAAAGAAATTCCCTATCTGGAAATTTTGCATACGGCAGCAGGCAATCCTGATTATGCTATGAGGGAGCAATGGTTTGATGGCGCCAATGTATTTGCTATAGGTCCAAGAAGGGTGATTTCCTACAATAGAAATAAGCACACCAACCGTGCATTGAGAAGCCTTGGTGTGGAGGTTTTGGAAATTCCTTCTTCGGAACTTTCTCGTGGTCTTGGTGGTCCTAGGTGCATGACGATGCCATTGAGTAGGGCGAAGATTTGAGTTATTTCCTGCCCTGCTTTCTTGTCGTTTGGGTTAACTTTTCCAAAGTTCAGATTTGTCCAAAGTGTTTGAATTAACATTTAATCCAACTTTGGAAAAGTTTTAATCAATTGTCGATTGGATCAGCTGATTAAAACTTTTTTTCCAAAGTTCAGATTTGTACAAAGTGTTTGATTTGTCATGTAATCTAACTTTGGAAAAGTTTACACCTAATAAAATTTGCTAATGAGATAAGTGCGTAGCAAGCATTCACCTCTTCATATTTTCAATCATTGATTCTAAAGTGTTTATCATCAATTCTTTGAGTGGTTTCGGTTCGATGATCTTGATGTCGTCAGCAAAAATGATAAGCCAACGAAGTATTCCCTCCAATGAACTTGTCATGAAAGTCATTTCAATATGATGTTCCATTTCTTTTTCCATGACAAATCCGTGATTGAATTTTTGGCTTTTTAAGTATTTGGCTATTTGTTTGGATACATGAATGACTACTTGAATCAAAGTCTCTTCCTTTTGAAGCTGATTGAGGTAGGTTTTGAGTGAAGGATGCCTGTTGGGATATTCTTCATCCGTCTGTTCTATTTGCTGTATCCTATCCACTCGGAATGTGCGGTATGCTTTTCTTAGCCCGCACCAAGCGATAAGGTACCACCTGTCAAAAGCATAATATATACCAACTGGCTCAATTTTTCGACGACTTCTTTCTTCTTTCAAGAATGTGATGTATTCGATGATCAACCTTTTCTTACTTGCTAAACTTTTGATGATGGGGTGAAGTCCAATTTGCTTGTCGGAAGGTTGGCTAGGGGAGAAGCCTTCCATGATTTCAATGTGAGTAGACACATCTTCAAGGGTTGATTTGTCAGCATGTTTCATCACGGCCTTGATCTTCATCATGGCTGATTGAAAGTCTTGATTCATTCCTTTTCCAGTGATTTTCTCATAGATTTTTTCAACTACCAGAAATGAAAGTGCTTCTTCTTTGGTGAACATCAAAGGCGGAAGTCTATATCCTTCTACCAAGGTATATCCTATACCAGCCTCTGCGGTAATGGGCACTCCTGACTCTTCCAATGCCTTCATGTCTCGGTATACTGTTCTCAAACTGATACCAAACCTATCCGCTATATCTTGAGCTTTGATACACCGTTTAGATTGAAGCTGTGTTAGAATGGCGGTTAGTCTTTCGAGCCGGTTCATATTTTACTGAGGTTGGAAGCTGAAATATTTTTGAAAATTAAGTAACAAAATGAATTTTTCTAAATACTACTGACATAAGGCTGTCACTCTCATGTCTTTTTTTTGTGAAATAAATCAAATAAAACAGTAAATGAGGAAAGGATTTTTGGTATTTGACTTTTATCAATCAAGTCAAAAATCAAATGGGACATGATGCTTTAATGACGGGTATGCATCATGTTTTATTTCTGATACTTAATATGTCTTCAAATACCTATTTAATATTCACAAAAAATAAAACACCATGAAAGATTCAAATTCTGTTACATCCGCAACAAAATCAACACTTCTTATGACACAACAGCAACTCTTGGAGCATTGGCAGGGACACAGGGCCTTGACGAGGAGAGTGATTGAGGCTTTCCCAGAGGATGAGTTTTTCTCTTTTAGCATAGGTGGCATGAGGCCTTTTGCTATCATGATCAAAGAACTTATAGCCATTGCGGCACCAGGAGCAAAAGGTCTCGCTACAGACACTTGGGAGCAACTTGATGAGGAAATTGATCTTGGTCAAAGCAAGTCAGAGATACTTTCTTTTTGGGACAAGGCCACGGAGGATATCAATTACTGGTGGTCTCAAATTCCTCTGGAAAGGTTTCAGGAAGATGTACTTGCATTTGGGATGTATCAAAACAAGGGCTATTGCAATTTACTTTATTTCATCGACAATGAAATTCATCATAGAGCTCAGGCTTATGTGTATCTTAGATCCTTGGGGATAGCGCCACCTGCATTTTGGGAAAGATAATATAAAATAGATCATCTTTTCCCGATGCTATAGCCTGTCTCATCATTGCAAATGATAAATGATGAGACAGTTTTTTTCATACATCAGTTCGTTATCCTCATCATGGTAGGTGAACCGGTTCTTCTTATATTCCCTAGTGGGTTGGCATTGTTGTTCATTTTGTAAGTGAAGCTTAGCATATAAAACCTTCCTAGGTTATTGGTAACAGTTTGTTCTATGAAATTGACATCCGCTCGCTGGGCTACACCAATGTTTTGATTCAATAAGTTGTCACAGGACAGTTTTACCTCACCCATATTGTTTTTGAGTACAAACCTGCTTAGGGAGATGTTGAGTAGTGGTATGGACTCGTCAAAATCGGAGGTCTGAGAATTGTATCGCAGTAGATTGTATTTGGTATTGAAGCTGTATTTTTGAAGAAAGTTTAGTCCTAAGTCAGTACTATAGCTTTGATTAATAAATCGTTGATTTTGTTGGGGGTTAAAATTATAAGCGGTGTTTTGTCTACTAATATTGGCTGCTAAGCCAAAGTTGATGTATTCTTTCCAGGTGAAATCATACCTAAAATTACCTCCAAGATTTAAGATTTTGATTTGATCTTCCAAATCATTGAGTAGCGTAGAGATCATTACGATCAAAGGGATTGGGTATTATTTTTCGGTGTAATCGCGCTGGTTTCAAGTAATCTAATTTTCTAATACATACTCAATTTCAATCCTGTCATTTTCTATATGCTCGGAGTCGCTGCATGGTAGGCCAGGTATACAATCATTGAGAAGCTTCGTAGAGCCAAGCCCGATGGCAGTTATCCTTGAGGCTTCGATCCCTTTTTCTCTCAAATAGGCTTTCACTGCTGTGGCTCTTTTGTCGGATTTCCGTTTATTGGCAGCTGGAGTACCGCGGGAATCTGTATGAGCTAGTATCTTTATCTTCAGCTTTGGGTTATGGTTCAGTGTCAGAAATAAAACATGTAGCACCTCTTCAATTACCTCCAAAGATAGCTGGTCTTTGGAGGTAAATCCACTATTGAAAAGAAGCTTTGAGTCAGCCTTGATTTTGTTCAAACCCAGATTCAGTTTTGTATTGATGTCAAGGCTATCTGGTAAATCAATTTTTAATACTTCGAAACCTGCAACAAGGAGATATTTAGCTTCAATACTGTCTTTTAGATCATTTTGTAGCGATAGCTGAAGTTCACCATTACTGTTGGTGAGGATTTCTTTGCTTTCAATTGTATTGGAAATATTAACTTTCTCATCCCGAATGGGGGTGTTGTACGCCATGTCAAACAACCTCACCTGAATGATATCTTGCTGATTAGAAGCATTCTGTAAGTAGTACAGATCATCATCACCGCTTCTGTTGGAACTGAGTACAGCTATTTCTTCATCTTCTTTCTCATATAATCCATAAAAAAGATCATCCCCATGAGAATTGATTGGTGGAGATAGATTTTCTGGATTGCTATATTGATTATCGGTGATTTTGGTGCTAAATATATCATATCCACCATATCCACCTTGCCCATTACTCGAAAAATAGAGAATACCTGCCTTTACAAAAGGGCTTCGTTCATCTTGTTTACTATTGATTTTTGATCCCAAGTTTACAGGATCAGACCACTTGAGATCCCCCAGATACTTGACGCTATACAGGTCCAATCCTCCACTACCACCAGGCATATCTGAGGAGAAGATGAGCAACCCTCTTTCTTCATCCCAAAACGGATCGATCATTGCGAATTCCCTTTTGGATTTGTTGAAGAGTTTTTTCTCAGGACCATATGAACCATTCCTTAATTTTTCTCTGAAGAAAATTTCTGGAAATGAGGCATCTTCATCTTTCGAAAGTAGTTTTTTGATACCTGAAGCTTCTTCAACTTGACTTGCCGCATAGAATACAAATTGGTCTGAAAAGGTAACACTGCCATGTTGGATCTTATCTTTGATAAAAGGGACTTGTTCTACAATGCCATCATTTTGACCTGATGCTTGTCGATAGGCCTTGAAACTTAAGCTTTCGTAGGGATTTCCAGTTCCAGCAAAGAATTTGTTTGGTCTATTGGAGACAAAATAGTGATACCCATCATGTATCCTTAACCCAAAATCACGGTATTTAGAATTCAAATTTGTGAACGTACTCAATTCATCAACGATTCCACTATTGACTTGATTGAGGTTTTTTTCGATAACCATTTGCATTTTGGTCAGCTCTTGATTTTCTAAAGTTATCCTATTGGTAAATTTCGCAAACTGATATAGCGTCTTAGCCTGCTCAAAATCCCCAAGTCTTACCAATGATTCGAAAAATGGTATGATGTCCTCTGTAGAAAGCTCATAGTTAGACCTGAGGTAGGAGTAGCCTTCTACAGCAGCCTCAAAATTCTTGATTTGATATTGAGAATGGGAAAGACCCTGAATCGCTTCTTTGGTTTCTTTTATCTTCAAGGAAGACTTGAAGTGATCTATCGCCAAAAGATAGTCGCTATTTTGAAAAGCAATATTTGCTTCGGCAATTTTCCTTTTTTCCTGAGTTTGTAAAACTTGGGCATTGACAAACCCTACTGAAAAAAGGAGTATAGTGAGTATGTATATTTGAAAACGTTTCATTTTTATTAGAAGTATTTTGGGGAATAGATCCGTCTTCTTTTTTCAGGAAATATAAAACCTATTGATACATCATGGGTAGTGAATGCACCCACGCTGATTCCGTTGATCTGGTGATCGTAGGCATAGCCTATTCTCAATCCATTGGTCATCCAAAATTGAGCTATAGCAACTACAGCACTACTATTTCGAAGATTTTCTGAATCTACTCTATTTGCATAATCTATAGCTCTTCTATAGGTCAATCCTAGCCAAAGTTGCTCGTAAAACAGGAAGGTTGAACTAAAATCAATGCGCCCAGGTGTACGAAAGTCATCCAGCACAAGCAGGGTGTTTTTCATAGTGACTTCATTGCTTAGGTCAAACCAAAAGCCAGTATACAGATTGATATGGACATCATTATTAATAAGGAAGTCACCTCGGTCAGGATTGGTGATGAGTGAGCCAATATTTTCAGCACCTAAACTGAAAAAAAATGTCTCATCATAGTAGAATAATCCAGCCCTTAATTCAGGATAGAGGAAGTTAGTATTGCCCGAAAGACTGGCAGGATCCTCTGGATCTATGCCATCGAGTAGTGATTCATCCAATCGGGAATTGATAAGGCCCAAACCTAGCCCAAAGCTTAGGAACTGTTCCTCACCAAGCTGAAGGTGATAGGCGATGTTTGATTGGAATGTGTTTGTTCTATTTGCGCCAATTTGATCACTCATCACGTACATGCCTATGCCTAATTGGCTTTTTTCTAGAAATCCATCAGCAGAAAGTGCCATGGTCGTAGGACTTCCTTCTATACCCGTCCATTGAGTCCTGTAATAACTTTGGATGTAGAGCCTTTCTTTGTAGCCAGCATAGGCAGGATTGATAAATATGGGGTTGAACATGTACTGACTGAACTGAGGGATTTGTTGACCATAGCTATCCTCAATGGTCAAAATGAACATAAGTCCAGGAGCAATCATGCTTATGAATAGTTTGATCAAGTTGCTTTTCATGGTCATTTGATTAAGGTTATGTATCCGTTCAAAATCACCTCTTGGCCATCAGGCTTTCTCCCTTTGATTTGGTAGAAATATGTGCCCGCATTCAATCCATCACCAGCCCAATCATTTTCGTAATTGGCTGATCTGTATAGTTCAATTCCGTACCTGTTGAAGATCAAAACTTCCCAAAATGCTAAAAAGCTATCTAATCCTTGGGTTTTCCAAGTATCATTTCTTCCGTCACCATTAGGAGTGACCATATTTGCTATTTTATATTCCAACTGATCATGAGCAACACTGGAGGATGCTAATACCGTAGGAATGGAGCTACTGTCATCTATCAGATAAGCGGTGTTTACAACTGAGGCTGATGCTTGTGCAGCCCTCACTTCAAATGATATTGAAGTACTTTCTCCACTTGCCAAACCTGGTATACTCCATCGAAGCGTCTGGGTAGCTTGGTCGAACTCAACTTGGGTCGTGCCACTTAGAATTCTCACAAAGATTACTTCCTCTGGTAAAGTGTCTATTACGATCAAGTTTGATTCGGAACCAATCTCATCTCCAGTGTTGAGAATCTCTATCTGGTAGGTAAATACTTGATCTATTTGAACGTTGGGCTGGGAGACCGTTTTGAGCATTTCGAAAGACAAGTTGATGTCTCCATCTCCATCATCACCTACTACAGGCACAGGCTGAGTTTGATCAGATTGAGTGTCAAAATTATCACCAGATACCTGTGCGGCATTAGAGACTTGTGTAGCACCATCTTGCACCATTGCTTGAATGCTATAGATTCTAGAATCTCCAGGAGCTAAAGTTTCCAAATTCCAATGGATATTTTGCCCATCAATATCACCACCGTCACTTGCAGCTATGGCAATCAATTCTACAGGAAGAATGTCCAAAATGTTAATGTTCAATGCAGGAGCTTCACCAGTATTGGTTATTGTGATTTCATAGTTAAGAATGGATCCGACATTGATTTCACCTTCATCTGTCAGTAATTTGGAAATGTTCAATGTGGTGTTTTCATCCTCGATAGGATTTTCTCCGTCTCCATCATCATTTCCAATCACAAGAACTTCTACTGTATTTGAACTGATGATTTCTGTATCAGATTGAATTTGACCAGTGGCAGTGTTTGGGATAATGGTGTTCATTGGAATATCATCAACAAGTCTTACGGTTATGGTCAAAGTGATGGATTGATTTACAGCTAAAGCATTGATAATCCAATTTACCGTATGGTTGTCAAGTAGTTGCACTGTACTGGATGAAGCTATGTAAGTCACCAAATTTGAAAGCACATCTGTGATCACAAGGTTTGTGATAGGCAATGTTCCATCATTTGTAACGGTGATTGAAAAAGTGACTGTCTCGCCAGCTTTAGCTTCTAGTTGATCTACCGATTTTTCGATAGAGAACGTCGTACAATCGGCGGAAAATGTCAGCGCTGTGGTGAATGTTTGTTGCAAAGATTCGCAGTTGCTGTTGATCGTCACCACCAAGTATAGCATTTCTAGGCTTGTACTTGGGTTTATATTACTTATCGTAAGTGCTCCATTCTCTGCAATTGTAAAAATCGCACCCTCAAATGTTGAGCCATCATTGATTTCATTGATTTGGTCTTCATCAAAAAACCAAGAGAAAGAAACTTCTGCCTGATCATCAGGGAAGCCAGATGTAAAAGTAGGAGTGAGGGTTACATCATCTCCGGCACAAATGTTTTGCTCATTTCCAGTGATAGTTAATACTACTTCATCAAGTGCCTCCTGAACATTGATTTCTATAGGCAATCTTTTCGATTCTAAGTCGCAGACAGGATCATAGGCAGACACATAATATGTTTTTGTATCAGTGATCTCCTCGGTTACAAATGGAACAGCACTTGGGTTTTCGGCTAAAGGAATACCTTCTGTCTCTACTTCATACCATCTAAGGAGCAAGCCGTCTGGTACGTTGGCTGTCAAGGATGCTGTTTCTCCTGTACAAACCAAAATAGGGAGTAGTTCGGGAGAAATTTCTGGTGGGTTGATGCTGAATGCTATATGAGCCAGTTGAAGTGCTGGAAGTTCGACTAGTCCTGCATTCCCTCTTGCATAAGATACAGATAACCTATCCACTGGGCCATTTACTACAAATGGCACCGATACATATTCTCCATTTTGTAATAAATCAATAGCTTCCTCCGAAATCAAATCAGAAAGTTTCTCTTCATACTGCAAACTGTTCACCTCAAAGCCTCTTATCGAGACTCTTTGAAGGTCAGCGGTTCCAATGTTTTGGTCACTAAATTTAAATGTCAATTCAAATGTTGTGTTTCCATCAGAAGTTTTAGATAGCGTTACAAACTGCTCTATGACTGCATTTGAATTGTTGGATGTGAGGTTTAGTTCTGAGTATGAAGTGGTGCCTGGTTGTAATATATTTTCGACATCAAAGGCAGGCTGTACTCCAAGCAAGTTGGATAGATTGAAGTTTTGTAAATTGATACCAGTAAATGCTGATGTAATGCAATCATGGTCTGGAGGTATGATAAACACACCAAATATATCAGTAGAAGCACTATTACCAAGCCCCAAAAGGGCACTGATTCTATCCGTCAGCCTAATACTTTGAAATTCCTGTTGTGGTCGGATTTGTACATAAAAGTTTCTTTCTTCGTCTACAACTATGCGAAGATTGTCACCCGCAAAGTCTTCTGGGTTGGCCGTAGAACCAGATAGAACAACTTGATTTCCATTTCTAGCTTGAACTTGCAAAGTGTGATTTCCAAACAACCCATTATCAAGTAGGCTACTCCCCAGTCCACCTGAAGTTCCTCCAAGAAGATTTTCTAATATATTGATATCGAAATCTACTTTTATAAATACCAGTGTATTGGCAGGTAGCACGCTTGGGAAACCCAATTCCAGCACTCCAGTACTAGCACCTATTCCTAGAGCTACACCCGTGCTTGAGGTGATTCGAGCAAAGGTATTTAGGTTCTCATCTATTGCATTTAATGCGTTATTTACATTTTCTTGAAGGGGAATCTCTAATGCAAATTCCCTATCAAATTGAGCATGCGACCACAGAGGAGTGATCAATAGTGAGAACAAGAAAAGGTATTTGGTCAAGTGGTTCATTCTTGAAGTAGTTTAGCATAAGGCAATCAACTGTTGTCTTCTAGTTTGTAATCAGGCATTTGTTTTTTCCACATTTCATGGTATACACCTTTGTCAGCCATCAGCTGCTCATGAGCTCCTGTTTCGATCAGTTGCCCTTGGTCCATTACAAGAATCTGATCAGCACCTACTACAGATGATAATCTGTGTGCTATCATAATTACCGTTTTTCCTTGATCTTTGAGGTTGTGAAGGGTCTTCAGGGTGAAGGCTTCTGATTCAGAATCCAAGGCAGATGTAGCTTCGTCAAAAATCAAAATGCTAGGGTCTTTGTACAATGCTCGTGCTATAGCGAGTCGCTGACGCTGACCACCAGACAGACTTACACCATTTTCACCTATATATGTTTTGAATCCTTGTGGCAAGGCTTCTATAAATGTCAAAATTCCAAGGTCTTGACAGATGCTAAGCACCCTGTCCATGTCAGGGTAGAAATCTCCCACAGCAATGTTTTCCACTATATTTCCTGCAAATAGATGGATCTGCTGTGGTACTACACCGATCATTTTTTTGAGTGATCCACTGTGAATGTATTCTAAGTTTTGATTACCAATGTACACCCTTCCAGAGGTAATTGGATATACTTTTTGGATGATAGATGTTAGGGTAGATTTTCCAGAACCTGATTGACCAATGATAGCTGTAAACTTTCCAGTTTCTATTTCAAGGTCAAGTCCATTGAAAACCTGATTTCTGGATCCATAGCTGAAGACGACATCTTTGAAAGCGATATTGCCTATTTGACTTTCATCCAATTGGATTTTTCCTTCATTGTCATCAGTCTCAATATCCATAATTTCAAAAAGCCTATCAGCAGCAATCAAAGAATCTTGAATAGTCTTGTTCATACTGATAAAGGAAGCTACAGGTCCAGTGAAATACCCCATGATAGCATAGAAGGAAAGTAATTCACCAGCAGTCAATTCATTTTGCAATACAAATGAAGTTCCTATCCATAGTAATGCGACAGTGAAGACCGAAGTCACAAGTCCACTTAAGTTACCAATCCAAATGGAGTTAGTTCCTGATTCATAGATGGATTTCAGCAAGTTGATAAACCTACCTTCTGTCTTGATATTGGTATAATCTTCTATTCCAAAGCGCTTGATAGTACTTACAGCATTGAGTGACTCTACCAATTGTGCTTCCAAGTCGGCGGAGTTCTCCATTAGCTCTCGCTGAGTTTTCTTGTTTACTTTATTGGAGAAAATGTAAATAACAATATACAAAGGGATGACCACGATCATCAAAAGTGCTAGCTTCCAATAGAAGATAAACATTAATGTGAATGAAAATATCAAAACAAAGATGTTAACCACGAAGCCTACGATTACATCATTGATAAAGGCTCTGATTTTCACTGCATCGTTGATCCTAGAGATGATTTCTCCAGTACGCATATTATCGAAAAATTGCTGAGGGAGATTGAGTAAGTGCTTGTAATATCCCAAGATCAGTTTTGCATCTATTTTTTGACCAGTTTGTAGGGTCAGTATTCCCTTGAAATGTCCAAGGATAGCACTAAAAAGAATGATGCAAATCATCAATACGCCCATCAAGTTCAGCAGGTTGCCATTGTCATTAGGAATGACGTTGTCGATGATCTTTTGGATATATAGAGATGTGGCAAGTCCAAGGATCACAGCGAATACTGAACCAATCAAGATTTGAGTGAAGATGAAGGTGTACGGCTTGAGTAGAAACCAAAACCTTTTGGCTACACTGTATTTTTCATTTTTTTCCTCAAAGCTTTCACCAGGCTCAAGTAGCAAAATCACATTGGTCCAAATGGTGAAGAAGCTTTCTGCACTCACAGTCTGTATCTTGCCATGGGCAGGATCCATCATGGTGACTTCTTTTTCGGTCGTTTTGAGGATGACTACATAATGGTGTAGTCTGCCTCTTACTACTACGTGAGCAATACAAGGTCCAGGTAGCTCCGCAATTTGATCATCACTTACTTTTACACCTTTGGCATCAAAACCTAGTTGTTTGGCAGCTTCGATCATACCAAGGAGATTTGTGCCTTTTTGATCTGTGTAGGCTATTTGTCTGATTTTAGCTATCGGAACTTCCAGTTTATAGTAAGCTGATACTGCGGCTAGACATGCTGCTCCACAATCAGTCAGATCATGCTGCTGTATTTCTGTTCTTTTGAAATCTCTATTTTTGAAACTACTGAATCTGAACATAGACTTACTTATTGGCTAAATTTGGATTGACCCAATCATCTACTTTATCGAATAGCAAATTGATGATTCTCCTTCTTGTAAAACTAAATCTTGCTTGTACCGTCATGCCTTTCAGTAGCTGACCTGTGTAGCCATTTTTCAACTTCATTTCTTCCTTGGGCAGCTCACACCTGATTTTGAAATAAGGTTTGCCATCAGGCTGAATAAATACATCATTGGAAATGGATTCAATCTTCCCTTCCAAGAATCCCCATTCGTTGTAATTGAATGCATCCACTTGAAATTTCACAGGGGTGTTTGGATTGATGAAGCCTATATCTTTTGGCTGCACATATACTTCTGCGATCAATGCACCATCAGGTGTGATTTCAGCGAGGGTTTCTCCAGCAGCTACACTTGCTCCAGGATACAGTTGCCTGATGTCCTGAATATATCCATCTATCGGTGATTCCACGGAATAGAACTTGATCTCCTCATCAATCTGTACATTTTTTGACTGAAGGTCTTGAAACAAGAGCCTGATTTGATTCAAATTGGCTTGCCAGTAAGCTGCCTGCTGAGAGTAAGATGCAAGTACGGTGTTTTTTGCTCTTTCATATGCTTGTTTGGACCTATCAAACTCTGCCTCGGCAATAGCACCAGATTGGAACAGTAATTCTGATCGCTTGAACTCTTTCTTTGCCAGCTCAAACTGCTCTTTGATGTCGTTGAGCTTTTGGAAAAAGAAATTAGCCTCTTGTTGGAAATTAGGATTGGATAATCTGGGAATATTTTCCCAGTCATATTTATTGGTCTTAGAAATCAAGAAATTCAAATCGCTCATTTGTGACTGATACTCTTTGACAAGCCTTTTGGTACTTTCTGATTTTTCATCCAAAATATTGGTTTTCACAGAGAAGATTTTTTGGCCTTTCTTTATCCGTGAATTTTCTGATACAAATACAGAATCTATACTTCCTGTGACAATGGAGCGTAATTGATTTCTGTTTTCTACGGACTTTATCATTCCTACACCTTGTACATTGACATCTACTTTGATGACGAAAATGCCTACAAAGATGGAGATCAACAAAACGAGAACTACTTGATACAATATGATAGATTTTGAATCATATCGCTTGAAATAATAGCTCGTAGTACTTTCCAATATCTCGGGAGGAAATATGTCGTTGTGGTTCTTTTTCATAGCTATAAAAATTTGGGCTAGCGGTAAATTACCGCTAGCTCTGGGTGATTATTGGCTGCTTGTACTACTGAAGATACCGATGTCACTGAGGCTCAATCCTACATTTAAAGATGATTGATCACCTTCTTGAGAAGTTGATGATAAGTTAAGGTTGATACCTATATTTCCAATAAGTGAAGCTTGTGACGAGGAAGTTCCACGTCTATTTAGTCCCAAAAGACCACCTAATAATCCTCCATTTACTGTTTTCAATTCTTCTGAAGTCAATTCTTGGAATTTCATGTTGGTTAAATTTAGTTGGTTGTTTCCTACTCTTTTTTAGGTTTTCGGATCACCCTGTTTGATTGTAGTTATTGGGATTTACGAACTTGATTCCCTATTTGGATGATGTGAGAAGGCAATGAAAATGTAAATCACTCATCGTATTCATCAAAAGTGCAAGCTGAATTCCCAAAATCAACATCATAGTTGTGGTAAGTTTTGTAAAGAAAAAATGAACTTTGGTTAAGATAAAAATGAGTGATCTATAGAAGTTTAACTTTTTTCAAACGCTTATATCACCATTGACCATTTCTTGAAAATAATAATGGTTTGTTTTTAAAGAGATATTAAATCAAATGTTTTATTTTAGCCCAATCATTCCCAATTTCATTACCCCATTTTATCACCCGTCCGCACATGTTCTTGTTGCCCATTACAGTAATCTGTTCATTGGTATTGTACATCCAAACTTCAGGTATCACAGAACCAGAAACTAACAAAGTATTTAAACTGCCTAAAACCATTGAGGAAATAAATGCTTTGCATGACCATGCTTTTGATATTAGGGGAAGTCATCCCGATTCATTGTTTATATATGCCAATATCAACCTCAAAGCAAGTCAGGAATTGAATTATCAAAACGGTATAGCCAAAAGCTATACTCATATGGGTGTATATCATTATCAAAAATCAAATCATGGTAAAGCAATAGAATATTATCTAAAAGCAAAAAAGATTTTTGATCAAGAAAAGCTCTATGGATCTTCAGCAAGTACCAGCAATAATATCGGTTTGGTATATTTCAGGGAAGGGGATTATCCTTTGGCACTGAAGTATCATCAAGAAGCCATAGATATAGCCACGGACTCGGGGGACATCGTCCAAATGGCAAATTACAAGTTGAATAAAGCTTTGGCTATCAATAGGTTGAGCTCATTTAGTGAAGCTTTACCTATTTTCTATGAGGCGATTAGAGATTTGGAGCAAACAAAAGAATATGAATACTTATCGAATGCTTACCTAAATTTAGGTAATAATTTTGGTGCAAATGGTCAATTGGATTCAGTGAAAAAATATTTTGATAAGGGGCTTGAAGTCGCTGAGAAAACTTCTGATTTTGAAACCTTGTCCTACGCATATACAAGCCAAATAAAATATTATGTAGTCACTGAAAATCCACGAGCAGCGCTAGATTATGCAGAAAAATCTCTCTCAAATGCTTTAAAATCAGGCTCTATTTTCAATATTTCAGATGCTTATCATACCATTTCTACTTTACAAGAGGATACTGGTGATATAGAAGGAGCCTTGCATAGTTTCAAAATGTATTTTGAATACAAGGATTCATTGAGAAAAAATGAACAAACGCTGGAAATAGCCAGATTGGAAGGTAGTAAGATCATAGAACGGGAAAAGGAACTTTTTGAGTTTGAATTGAAAACAAAAGAAAAAAGCAATCAACAAAAGGTTTTGATTATCATACTTCTTGTAATTCTTACGATTACATTGGTGACGCTATATTATGTCGTTTCAAAAAATCTAAAGGGATCTAAAAAACGTAATCAGATATTACTTCAGAAAAACAAAGAAGTAAAGAAGCTTGCAAAAAATTTGAAGAAAATGAATGATCATCAACATCAGATTTTTAGCATCATTGGTCATGATCTAAATGGTCCAGTAAGTTCTCTGGTGACTGTGGCTGACCTGATCAATGAAAAACAATTGAGCGAAGAAGATTTACTGGAGATCATGCCTCAATTGAGTTCTGAGATCAAAAGAGCAAAAATTACCCTAGAAAACTTGCTGCATTGGGCACTCAGCCAAAAAGAAGGCGAGTCCCTTAATCTTATCAAGTTTAAGCTGAGGGAGTTGTTTGTCGAGATCGTGAATTCTCTACAGTATGCCATAGATCGAAAAAAACAGCTAATTGAAATCAAAATGGATGAGGAGCTCTATCTAGAAGCTGACAGACAAATGATTCAGATATCGTTGAGAAATTTGATATCAAATGCTATCAAATTCACTCCTGAAGGAGGAATGATTAAATGCAAGGCTTTCAGAGATGGGGAGCTATTGAAAATTGAAATCGATGATAATGGAATCGGAATGGATCATTTCACACTTTCTAAGTTGCAAAACAATGACCTGATATCGAATTATGGTACCAATAATGAAAGTGGTACAGGTTTGGGATTGGCCCTTTGTAGAGGTTATGTCGAAAAAAATGGCGGGACAATGCATATTCAAAGTGAGATCAATGTTGGTACAAAAATCATATTGGAATTTAGGTAGATTTTAAAAGCAAATTAAAAATCTTGAGCCCTAAAGGAGAATAGTAATCATCATGTTTATGAGTTGATTATAATCTTAACTGATTTTTTTGAATAGTGGAGCAAAATCAAGCATGATGATTGATTGTATGAAATATATTATTTTTAATGTTTAGAACCATTTGAAAGAAATTATCCATGCAAAAGCGAGTTTTGATCATCGACGAGATGCACGAATCAATCATCCCCTTATTGACAAATGAGGGGTTTTTGGTGGATTACAAACCAAAAATCAACAGGTCAGAAATCTTGGAAAGCATTTGTGCTTATGATGGATTAATCATAAGATCAAAGACGCCGATGGATAGAGCGTTATTAGAAAAGGCCGAAAAGTTGGAGTTTATAGGTAGGGCAGGGGCTGGTCTTGACCAAATAGATCTTTCCTATTTGGAAGAAAGAGGAATCAAACTTTATAATGCTCCAGAAGGAAACCGTGACGCTGTGGGAGAGCAAGCCATTGGCAGTCTGCTTGCGCTTTTCAATCATGTCAAAAAAGCGGATAGGGAGGTTCGAAAGGGGATTTGGGATAGAGAAGGCAATAGAGGAGAGGAACTTTCAGGTAAGACAGTTGGAGTTTTTGGCTTTGGCTATATGGGGCAAGCCTTTGCGAGGAAACTATTAGGTTTTGATGTGAAAATTCTGGCTTATGACAAATACAAGAAAGGATTCGGAGATGGCTTCATCGACGAAGTAGATTTAGAAGAATTGCAGAAAGAGGCTGATGTACTTAGTATTCATGTCCCGTTGACCTCAGAGACCAGAGGCTTTTTCAGCCTAGATTTTTTACAGAAATTTGCAAAGCCTATATACCTAGTCAACACAGCAAGGGGAGAAGTGATTAGTTTTGAGGTTCTCAATGAAGCATTGGAAAGTGGGATTATAAGAGGAGCAGTTTTGGATGTATTGGAAAATGAGAAGTTTGACACTTTTTCGATCAGCCAAAAGAAGTCATTCGAAAAGCTTGCGCAAAGGGAAAATGTCTTGTTCAGTCCACATATAGCTGGATGGACATTTCAATCCTACGAAAAAATAAATCAAGTCTTGGTGAAGAAAATCAGAATCGGAAGCACGAAACAAGAGCATAATAATTTCAGTTAACCAACAAGCCTAAGTTGACGAAGATTTAAGGTCGAAGGATGATTTGTAGAATATAATTGCATTCTCTATTCAATCTTTGTATCTTTGTGATCAACATAGCGCAATAGCATAAGAGAAACGGTTTCAATTTTGAGACCGTTCTTTTATTTTTCATAGCCATAGAAAAAAATAAAAAGCATGGGAAAAGTACAATATTATACAGAAGAAGGACTGAAAAAATTGAAGGATGAACTTCAAGACCTGAAAACAAGAGGTCGTCAAGACATTGCAAAGCAAATTGCAGAAGCAAGAGACAAGGGTGATTTAAGTGAAAATGCAGAGTACGATGCAGCCAAGGATGCTCAAGGTCTCTTAGAGCTGAAGATTGCTAAACTAGAAGCTGTAGTTGGTAATGCTAGAGTGATGGATAGTGCAATGATGGATGCTTCCAAAGTGGGGATTTTGTCAACGGTGAAGATCAAAAATGTCAAAAATGGTATGACAGTAACGTACACCCTTGTATCAGAGGAAGAAGCAGATCTCAAGGCAGGAAAAATCTCTTTAGCTTCACCTTTTGGCAAAGGATTGAATGGCAAATCAGTTGGTGAGATCGCTCAGATCAATGCGCCTGCAGGTGTATTGGAATTTGAAGTGTTAGAAATCACTTATTAATAATTTTACTTTCCCGATGGTTTACCTTCGGGATTTTTTATTTTTGAACTATGGCATCAATATTTACAAAAATCATCAATAGGGAAATCCCCGCAGAAATCATCGCAGAAGATGATCACTTTATAGCATTCTTGGACATCATGCCTTTGGTCAAAGGTCATGTGCTCGTAGTACCAAAGCTGGAGGTGGATTATATTTTCAATCTTGAAGACGATGTACTTGCAGGTTTGCACATATTTGCAAAAAAAGTAGCTAAGGCTATTGATAAAACCATCAAATGTACTCGTGTAGGTGTGGCTGTGATAGGTCTTGAAGTTCCACATGTACATATCCATCTTGTACCACTCAGGACAATGGATGATATCAATTTTACTCGACCAAAGCTAAAACTTAACCCAGAAGAATTAAAGGGAATTGCAGACCTTATAAGGACAGGATTTTAGGAAGAAAAAAAAACCGAAAGGGGTTAAATATTCAGAATCCCCGAGTTTTGACTCGGGGATCAAAGATGAAAGTCAAGGTTAAAAGCACCAACCCCGTAGGGGTTGATTTTCTTGAAAGAAGTTAAGAAAAGTGTCAAGTAATTCCAAGAAACAACAAAGAATCAAAAGGTAAGAATTCTTTCTCTCTAGTCTCTAGCCTCTTGTCTCTTATTTCCCGTCTCTTATTTCTTGTCTCTTATCTCTTGTCTCTTGTCTCTTATATCTTGTTTCTTGTCTCTTATTTCTAATCTCTTCCCTAAAATCTAAACCCCACCACCTAATGCTCTGTACAGACTTACTTTGGCATGGAGCTGATGGAGTTTGATTTCTAGAAGTTCCATGTTGGCCTCCAAAGCCTCTCTTTGGGTGAGTAAGACCTCCATGTAATCAGCCCTTGCGGCGTTGAATAGGTTGTTGGATATAGCTGTAGATTTATTTAATAGGGCGACTTCTTTAGATTTTATATCAAAACTTTTATTGTAATTCTCAACCTTATTGAGCTGATTTACCACATCTACGTAGGCCTGTAAGATGGTCCGTTCATAATCATAAATAGCTTGAATCTGTTTAGCATTAGCATTGTAGTACACCGCTTTGATGGCGTTTCGATTGACAAGTGGAGCCATTAGATCTCCTGCAAGCCCATATAGCAGTGAAGCAGGATTTATGAGAAAGGATGGATTGAAAGCTTGGAAACCTATACCCGACTGGATCCCAAATGATGGATAGAAATTGGCTTTGGCAACCTTCACATCGAGTTTTGAAGCTGCAAGTTGTAAGTTAGCTTGACGAATGTCTGGACGGTGTTCAAGTAAATCTGAAGGTAGCCCACTTTCAATTTCGGCTGTGTCGTAAGTGAGAAATTTTGACGAGTTTCTTTCAATAGGTTGAGGAAACCTTCCTACAAGGAAATTGATTTTATTCTCTGTTTCTACAATCTTTTGCCTGACTTCGAATTGAAGATTCATGGTGTTGAGTACTTGAGCTTCGAAGCGATTCACGGCAAGTTGAGTCACTTTAGCAGCTTCTTTTTGTTGTTGAATCACTTGAAATACGTTGGATTGAATCTGCACGTTTGAGTTGATGATCTCTAGCATATTGTCTAAGGCAATCAATTCATAATAAGATTCAGCAATTTCAGCAACTATATTCGTGATCAAGAAATTTTTGCCTTCTACAGTAGCCAAATATCTTGTAAGAGCAGCTTTCTTAGCATTTCGCAATTTTTTCCACACATCTACTTCCCAGGAAGCATAGGCTCCAAACATGAAATCAGGTACTGGTTCAGGGAAATGTACACCGGGTCTAACTTCCAAATGATGCTCAACAGCTCCTTGAGGAGTATAGCGTGCAGCTTTATCAAAACCTGCACCTGCATGAAAGCTGACAGAAGGTAGATACTCACCTTTACGAGCCCTAATTTCATTTTGATCTATGATGATATCTTGCAATACCATATTGAGTTCTTGGTTGTTGCTGAGAGCTTCATGGATGAGCAATGATAAATTTGGATCGTCGAAATAAGACTCCCAATTTATGGGATTAGGAATGTCCGATGTGGAAGGTTCATTTGTTACCCCATAATTCGCTGGAGTCTCATTATTCACTGTTTTGGAAGGTAAGTCCAAACTCTGACAGCCAGAGAATGCTAATAAGTTTATTTGAAGGAACATTATTCCTATAGTTAGCTTAAGCTTCATGATTGCTTCTTTTAAAGTTGGTGTTTTTGAGGGCGAGTTTGAGGGCATGGAATTTCTTTCTCCATTTGCTCGCTTCATTGGAAGTGACAAAATCTTCGCTGAGAGGATTGTGGTCTTCGTCTCTGATGAGCTTACGACCGTCAGCAATACTACCAAAGATGTAATACAGTCCAGGAACGAGTACTACACCAAATAGTGTCCCGAAAAACATCCCTCCAAGAGCAGATGCTCCCAGGGTTTTGTTGCCTACTGCACCTGCGCCAGTAGCTATCACCAAAGGAATCAATCCTGCCATAAAGGCAAAGGAAGTCATGAGAATAGGTCTGAACCTAACCTTGGCCCCAGCAATAGCTGCATCAAATACACTTGCCCCTTCCAATCGCTTCTGAATCGAGAACTCTACGATCAAGATGGCATTTTTTCCTAACAGACCTACAAGCATGATAAGCCCTATTTGGGCATAAATATCATTGGCCAAACCCATGATTTTCAATAAAAGGAATGAGCCAAATACGCCCAGTGGGAGAGAGAATACCACAGCTAGCGGAATGATAAAGCTTTCATATTGCGCAGCAAGCACTAAGTAGACGAATATCAAGACTACTACGAAAATGTATATGGCTTCATTCCCTCTTCGTGATTCATCATAAGATAGACCTTCCCACGCTATGTCATAGCCGTTAGGAAGGGTTTGTTCAGCTACTTCGGTAATTGCTTTGATGGCATCTCCTGAGGTATATCCTTCCGCAGGTACGCCTCTTATGGATGATGAGGTGTACAGGTTGAACCTCGTGATTTCATTGGGGCCATGCTTTTTCTCCATTCGCATAAATGCTGAGTATGGGACCATCTCACCATGTTCACTTTTGATATATAGATCAAGGATATCTTTAGGGAGTTTTCTGTATTCCGGAGCAGCTTGTGTGTATACTTTGTAGAATGTATTGAACCTCACAAATCCTTGTTCATAAGTACTGCCTATCAAAACATCTAGATTTTCCATTGCTTTACCGATGGATACACCTTTTTGCATTGCTAACTCATTATCAATGATCAGGTCAAACTGCGGATAATTTGCGGCATAGAAAGTGAAAAGCCCAGACAATTCTGGTCGCTTGTTCAGCGCATTCATGAATTCGGTATTGACCTGGTCAAACTCCTGATAGTCAACCGTACTGTTTTTGTCAATCATTCTCAAAGAAAAACCATCGGATGATCCATATCCTGGTACAGCGGGTGGTTCAAAATACTCAATAACAGCACCAAGATTGGCTGTTTTTTCTTCTAATTCTTCTATGATTTCTGAGACATTATGGTGACGTTCAGACCAATCTTTGAGGTTGATCATACATGTACCCGCATTAGATCCGCGACCTTCTGTGAGGATTTCGTATCCTGCTAGTGATGATACTGATTGTATGTCATCGATCTCTTCTGCTATGGATTGAAGTTGTCTTGATACTTCATTGGTGACTTCTAGTGTAGAGCCGGGAGGAGTCTGGATGATGGCATAGATTTGTCCTTGGTCTTCATTCGGAATAAAACCTGTCGGAAGTGCTTCACTTACTGCAAATATTCCAAAACCAAATGCCAAAAGGACGGCATAAGTGATTACCCTTCTATTGACTATCAAAAGTAGGAGTTTAGTGTATTTGTCAGTAAGCTTGTCAAATTTCCCATTGAACCAATTGATAAAGCGCGTCACAGGGGAAAGGTGCTTCTCCTTACCATGATGATGGCTTTTCAAAATCATAGCACATAGCACTGGTGTCAATGTCAAAGCAACTACGCCGGAGAGTACAATAGCACTAGCCATGGTAATTGCAAATTGTCTGTAAAAAACACCAACAGGACCAGTCATAAATGCTACCGGTACAAAGACAGCCGTCATCACTAGGGTAATAGCAATGATGGCACCGCTGATCTCACCAAGAACTTTTTTTACTGCATAGAAAGGAGACAGGTCCTCCTCACTCATTTTGGCATGTACTGCTTCGACTACTACAATGGCATCATCTACTACAATACCAATAGCCAAAACCAAGGCAAATAAGGTGATCAAATTGATGCTAAGACCAAACACCTGCATAAAGAAGAATGCCCCAATCAATGAAACAGGCACAGCGATCAAGGGAATCAAGGTGGACCTCCAATCACCCAAGAATAAAAACACTACAATAGCCACCAAAATAAATGCTTCGACTAAGGTGTGAAGAACTTTATCGATGGAAGCATTGACAAACTTGGATACATCATAGTTGATTTCATAAGCCATGCCTGGAGGAAAATCTGCTTCCATTTCCGTCAGTTTTTCCTTTACCAAACCGATCAGTTCACTAGCATTGCTTCCAAAGTTTTGCTTCAGGACAATAGATGCAGCTGGGTAGCCGTCTTTATTTGAATAAATATCAAAAAATTCACTACCAAGCTCTACTTCTGCGAGGTCTTTAAGTTTCAATATTTCACCATCAGGGTTGGCTTTTATGATGATTTGTTCATATTCCTCTGGTTTATTGAATCTTCCAGAGTAGGTTAATACATATTCTAAAGATTGAGCTGTCTTTCCAGAAGCCTGCCCTAACCTTCCAGGTCTACCAATTACACTTTGTTCATCTATCGCATTTAGGATTTCCTCAGTGGAAATATTGTATGCTCGCATCCTGTCTGGTTTCAGCCAAACCCTCATGGCATATTGCCTACTTCCAAGTATCTGTGCTCTGCCCATGCCACTGATTCGCTGAAGCTCGGGGAGCAAATGGACGCTGGCATAGTTATAAAGGAATTTTTCATCAGCATTTTTGTCCGTACTGTACAAGTTGACATACATCAGCATGCTTGGTTGGATCGGTGTGATTACGACTCCTTCTCGCTGCACTAGTGGTGGTAGATTGTTCATCACTTGATCTACCCTTGTCTTTACATTGACTACTGCTGCATTGGGATCTACATCCGGTTCGAAGATGATCTGAATGGTGGCCTCACCTGCACTAGTAGCATCTGAAGTGATGTATTGCATGCCTTGGACACCATTGATAGCGCGTTCTAATGGGATCAAGGTAGTATTCACGAGCACCTCGGCACTTGCACCGGGATAGGCAATAAAAATATTAACCCTAAGAGGTGCGATTTCGGGGAACTGAGATATAGGTCGCGAGAGGATCGCAAGTATGCCCAGAAATATGATAGCTATCGAAATGGTAATCGACAGCACTGGTCTTTGAATGAATTTGCTAAACATGTGATTTTCTTTTAGAAAGTTCTCGATTTATTCAGCATGCAGCTTATCTAGACCAGAAATGATTTCTGAAATATTCAAAAACTCCGGATTGATTTTTTGCTTGTTTCTGACTTTTCTAAGTCCCTCAACCAATATCTTATCTCCTTCATGAAGTCCCTCTGAAATTACAAAGAGATGAGGGAGTTCCTGTGCAACTTTGATTTCCCTACTTTCTAAAATATTACCCTTTCCTAAGACAAATACATATTTCTTATCCAAGATTTCGAAAGTTGCTTTTTGAGGAATAATTAATGCTTGATGTATGGGAGTAGGGAGCATGATATTCCCAGTTTCTCCATGTCTGAGAAGACCTTTAGGGTTTGGGAATGTAGCCCTGAAGGCAATGTTGCCATTTTCATTGTTGAATACAGCTTCGATAGTCTCTACGATGCCTTTTTGATCAAATAGCTTTTGATTGGCAAGTTTCAATCTTACATCACTTTGATGATTCAGTGCATCGTTGTCGCTCAAATCTAAGTAGGCAGCTTCTGGTACATTGAAATAGACCCACATTTTCTCATTATCAGATAAGGTAGAAAGCAATTCACCCTCATCGAGGAGACTTCCTTGTCGTACATGAAACCTCCCCACTATTCCATCAAAAGGAGCTCTGATTTCAGTGAATCCCAAGTGCGTACTGGCGAGGTTAAGTTCTGCTTGAGCTTTGTCAAGTTTAGCTTTGACCAATGCAAGTTCACTTTTGGATACAATGTTGCTATCAGCTAGACTTTTGGTGTTTTCGTACTCGATATGTGCATAGCTGACTTCAGCATTGGCTTTGCCCACTTCTGCTTGATAGATTAGAGGCATTACTTGAAAAAGTAGCTGACCTTTTTTTACAGCTTGACCTTCGTCCACATATATTTTTTGCAAGTAACCTCTTTCAAGAGCTCTTAGCTCAATATGCTGATATGAATTGACCTGAGCCACATAATCTTGATAGATGAGGGTGTCTTTTACCAAAGGGCGGGTCACTTGCAAAGTAAGTATTTCTTTTTCATGATGCTTTTTGCTTTGGCATCCTGTCCATTGTAGCATACAGATGATGCCAATGAGAATCGTTGTTAATTTCATGTTGTATTAGATTTGTAAAAATTCCAGAATAGGAGATGGGTGCTAGAGGCTTGAAAACCTAAAGCATAGTCGATTCACCCAAAGTGCTAGACTTTAGCTCGATCGTATTTATAAAAAAATCAGGCTATGAAACTTCTCCAGGCGTGGAAAAGGATAAACAAAGGGATTGTTTCTCGGTGAAGTTGAGATATTGTCAGATAATCTACCGATAGATCATCTTTGTAGTAGATTTTGCTGTAGAGTTTTTGAAATACTTGAATGCATTCAACTTCAAGTTCACTTTCTCCTTCTTTTTCATCAGAATCCTCTGATTCTTCTGGTGTTGATTCTGGTAATTTTTCTGAGAATGGTGTATGATCAAGGGCATGTATGGTACTTTGATCTTGAGCAAGTTCTGTAAGGGAGAGACTTTCTGATATTCCCGCTGAGCTTACTGATTCAATGCCCTTGTCTGCAAAGCTATAAGTGAATAGTCCAAAAAATAAAGCACATGTCCATACCAAAGCCATCAGGCTTTCAGTTTTAGAAAATGGCTTGATATTTTTCATACTAAGGAATATGCTTTTGACCTCAAAATCTCAGCAAATGTAGCGTAATTCTTATTTTTTTTGCAAGGAATTCTAATAATTTCTCTGTCATGATTTAATATCAATTCTTACAAATTCTAGTCTATCAATTTTTAGGTTTAGTTTGCTTTTATTCACTTAATAGATTGTGAAATAGTGGAATTTAATTGACAATTTTCAAACTTCATTCTCCCTTTGACGGTTATACATCTAGTAAATAAAAGTATCATGGAAAAAGAAGTCACAAAGAAAACATCTAAAGTAGATCCAAAGACAAAAATCGTAGAAGGATACATGGCTTATATTCTTGAACATGGACAGGAACCTGCCTCCATATTCAAGTTTGCAAAAGAGCTAAAGATGAAAGAAGAGGATTTTTATAACTATTATACATCCTTTGAAGCGATCAAATCGGCCGTTTGGGAACAGCTTTTTGATCGAACAATAGTGAATGTAGAATCTCAAGAAGTTTACACTTCTTATAGCTCAAGAGAGAAGTTGTTAAGTTTTCTTTTTACATGGATAGAGGAGTTAAAGAAAAACAGGTCCTATTTACTTGTTTTATATGGCTCGAAAAAGGATCTCAAAGGATTATTGCCTTCTGAGGTGAAAGTTTTCAAAGGCATGTTCAAGGACTTTGCAAATGAAATCATCCTAGCTGGTAAAGAGACTGAAGAAATAGCTGATAGACCCGTGATCACAGACAGGTATGATGATGCACTATGGCTTCAAGTTTGGTTTGTCTTTCAGTTTTGGCTTAAGGATACATCTCCAGCATTTGAAAAAACAGATGCCGCCATAGAAAAGTCCGTCAACCTTGCTTTTGATCTTATGGGCAAAAGTGCTTTGGATACTTTTATCGACTTTGCAAAATTCCTATATCAGCAAAAATAAATCATTCCTACCATGGATTCGAATATGAAAGAGCAGGAAAGTATTCCTACCTCAAAAGTACAGCGTGCGGCGAAATTTATTACTACTGGTGCCAAAGTAGGGGGGAATTATGTGAAGCACTATGCGAAAAAAGTAGTTAATCCTAGTTTGACTAAAGAGGATTTGCACAATGAAAATGCAAAAGATATCTACAATTCTCTAAGCCAACTCAAGGGATCAGCACTCAAAGTAGCGCAAATGATGTCTATGGACAAGAATATCCTGCCCAGGGCTTACCAAGATAAATTTACCATGGCACAGTACAGTGCACCACCATTATCGTATCCTTTGGTTGTGAAGACTTTTCAAAAGCATTTTGGAAAAACACCTGATGGGATGTTTGACTCTTTTACCAAGTCAGCAGTCAATGCAGCATCTATAGGGCAGGTTCATCAAGCTACATTGGGTAAGAAAAAACTCGCTGTCAAAATACAATATCCAGGAGTGGCAGATTCTGTGAGTTCTGATTTGAAGCTGGTCAGACCATTTGCTTTGAGACTATTGAATATGAGCGAAAAGGAGCTGGATCACTATATGGAGGAAGTGGAGGAGAAACTTTTGGAAGAGACTGACTATGAATTGGAAGTGGCGAGGTCGAAAGAGATATCCGCTGCATGTGGTCATATTGCTAACTTGAGTTTCCCGTCATATTATGAGGAAATGAGCTCTTCTCGTATCATTACCATGGACTGGATTGATGGTCAGCATATTCGCGAATGGTTAGCAAACAAGAATCCAAGTCAGGAAGAGCGAAACAGGGTAGGTCAAGCCCTATGGGACTTCTATCATCACCAAGTGCATGAGCTCAAGCAAGTGCATGCTGATCCACATCCAGGCAATTTTATCATTCAGGACGATGGAAAGCTAGGAATTATAGATTTCGGCTGTGTCAAAGTGATACCAGAGGATTTTTACAAGGGGTACTTTTCACTGATTAAAAAAGACTTGATGATCAATGAACAAGAATTGGATCAAATATTCTATGGGTTGGAATTTATATCAGACAGAGATACAGCAGATGAAAAATTATATTTCAAATCTGTATTCAAAGAGATGATTTCTTTGTTAGGAAAACCTTTTCATGTTGATAGCTTTGATTTTGCCAATGATGATTACTTCGAGCAGATTTTTCAGCTAGGCGATAGGATATCAAATGATAAGATGTTCAAAAAATCAAGACAAGCCAGAGGTTCGCGGCATGGATTGTATGTGAACAGAACCTATTTCGGTATTTACAACTTACTCAATCAACTCCAGGCCAATATCTCTACAACCAAACCAGAATGGTTAAAGGCTTGAGTTTGATTTAGCTAGAGTTCTTGGAAATATTGTAAATAGAAATCAAATTTTAATTACCATCACCTTAAAAAACAGTTTTTTAAGGTGATGGTGATGTTTTTATGTGTTTTGAAGCGTGTTCTAAGCAGTAAACTTCTAGCTTCATTTTTGAATTTTTGATTTTAAGTCAGTCGCTTTGACTATTCTTCCGTTCTTAGAATCTTCCAGTGATTGATCATTTTTTCACTTCTTAAGGTAGTAACTTATAAATATAATAGCTGAGCTAGTTTGTGTACTTAACCAGCCCAGCTTAAAATTATTCAATGATACAAGTCATTTCTCTTAATTAATCAGTCCCTCACTTCTGAGTTCTTTTTTCATTGAGTCGACGAACTCTCTAGCAAAACTCTCAATGTCATTTGGATTTAGAGTTTTGGATTGGGCGGACCATAGGAGCTCTAGAGAAGATGAATCATAAAGGTTTGTTTCGAGGAAGTATTCCTTGTCTTTGACATAATATCCTTGATTCCAACCTGCCCCATGCCAATGATTGAAATAGCCTCCGAAGTTGCCATAGTACCCAAATCTTCCCATAGGAGCAAATCCACCTCCTACAGGTCCTCCTTGTACATAGCGCTCTTCCTCTTCAATGTCAATCAATGTCACCGTCAAGATAGCCTCTGAATTAGTCGCTTGAATTGCCTCTAGAATTTTGTCTTTACTAGGTTCTCTTTCATCAAAAAAGTCAGGTCGAAGAGATTCAATACTTTTGGTCGTACTTACACTTCTGTTTTGTAGCCTATTGGAAAATTCATTTTCAATGCTTTGTCTGATTTGAAGATCCTCTGTCAGTGCTGCAATGTATATGCTGCTATAGCCAGTTTTTGCCTCTTCTGATTTCCAGCTTGCAGTAATCTGTGTGCTAGGTGCACATGCCCAAGACAAAGTTAAAAGGGCTACCAAAGTAATTAAAATGGAATTTTTCATGTTACGGTTGATTAAGTTTTCGATTAAGAAAATAGCGTGGGTAAGCAAAAAATAGCAAAGTACGTTCCAGAATGGTTTATTCGCCAATATTTAGCCCTATCAAAAAGAATTTCATATACTCCCTTGTTTCATTGCTAGATTACTTATTTTTGCGCCATGTTATCAATCAACAATCTTTCGTATTTCATAGGTGGTAGAGGTCTATATGAAAATGCATCCTTACATATCAAGCCAAAGGATAAAATTGGACTAGTGGGACTCAATGGTACAGGTAAATCTACTTTGCTCAAATTGATCAATGGAGATTATCAACCAAGCGCAGGAGATATCCAAAAGGCGAAAGATTGTACCATAGGCTTTCTTAATCAGGATTTACTTTCCTATCAGTCTGAAGATTCTATTCTTGATGTAGCTTTAGAAGCTTTTCAGGCTACACTTAAATTTCAAGAGGAAATAGACGCTGTACTTAAGCAGATGGAAACGGATTATTCCGATCAGGTAATTGATCGTCTAGCGAAGCTTCAAGATCAGTTTGAGGCCAATGAAGGCTACACGATCAAAGCCAAAGCAGAGGAGGTATTGGAAGGGATTGGATTTCAGACAGCAGACCTGAAGAGGCCATTGAAGACATTCTCTGGAGGCTGGAGAATGAGGGTGATGTTGGCCAAGTTACTTTTGGAAAAGCCTTCTCTCTTGATGCTCGATGAGCCTACCAACCACCTTGATTTACCTTCCATACAATGGGTCGAAAACTACCTTAAAACCTATGAGGGTGCTGTGATAGTCGTGTCTCACGATCAGGAATTTTTGGATAATTGCATTGAAAAAACTGTGGAAGTGTCTCATGGAGGTCTGACTTTATACTCGGGAAACTATTCTTTTTACAAAGAAGAGAAAAAGGAGCGGATGGAGATTCAGCAGAACGCTTATGAGAATCAGCAGCAGATGATCAAGCAAACGGAGCGATTCATAGAGCGGTTCAGGGCCAAGGCAACCAAGTCAAACCAGGTACAGTCCAGGGTCAAAGCTTTGGAAAGACTGGATCGGGTAAATGAGGTAGTGGATGATAACATAGCCGTTAATTTCAAATTTAAATTTTCTCAACAATCTGGTAGGGATGTAGTGACGCTAGATCAAGTATCCAAAGCTTATGGTGACTTGGTGATTTTGAAAAATTCCACAGCGAGAATTGAGCGGGGAGACAAAATAGCCTTGATCGGTGCCAATGGTAAAGGGAAATCTACCGTGTTGAGAATCATAGATGGTACAGAAAAAGTTGAAGGGAGTAGGACAGAAGGATATAATGTCATCAAATCGTTTTTTGCACAGCATCAGCTTGAGGCCTTGAATGTGAATAATGAAATCCTTCAAGAAATGAATCAAGCTGGATCTTCCAAAACAGAGCAAGAGCTAAGGAATGTGTTGGGCTGTTTCCTATTTACCAATGAGGATGTATTTAAAAAGATCAAAGTGCTCTCTGGGGGAGAAAAGTCCAGGGTTGCTTTGGCGAAGACTTTGATATCAGAAGCCAATTTTTTGTTGCTTGATGAGCCTACCAATCACTTGGATATGCAATCTGTCAATATCCTCATTCAGGCGCTGGAGCAGTACGAAGGGACTTTCATCACGGTCTCTCACGACAGGCACTTTATCAGAGGAGTTGCCAATAAAATATGGTATATCGAAGATCAAGAAATCAAGGAGTACCCTGGTACTTACGAGGAGTTTTTGAACTGGAAGGCAAAGCAGGATGCGGAGGCATTGGTCACAGCAAAAACTGAGGCTGCCCCCAAAGTCGTGGTAGCAAAAAGAAGAGAAATCAATCAGACCGAGGCTAACCAAGTGAAGAAAGAGCTAAAGAAAAAGCAAAGGGAGTTGGAAATAGTGGAAGAAGAGCTGATGGGGATTGAAGAACAAAAGATAACTTTGGAATCAGAGATGGCTAGTCCAGAGGTGTTTGCAGATAGCCAAAAACTCGAAGCTGTGAATTTGAAATACCAAAAGATCAAAGATCAAGAAGCTAAGATCAATGCCCAATGGGAGCAATTAGTTGAGGAAATCGAGCAATTGGAGCTCGAATTGGGTTGATGTGCTTTACCATTTTATCCTATAGCTCGTTTTGATACCAGAGAAAAGGATATGGTATGGTATAGGTCCTGTATTATACACGACTAGACCGATGTCGAAATCTCCGATTTGTCTTCCTATTTCCAAGCCATAATTGATCTCGCGATAGCTTACTACCCAATTTTCTTGCGCAGGGTCATTATATACCGAAGTGCTTTGATTTATCGCAGCTCCAAGAGATCCCTCGATGTACCAGTCCCTGATATTTCTTCGGTATCCGATTGCCAAAGGGATTATTTGGTTATAGGCTCTCTTTTGACTAGCGTCTAACCTATCTGAAGGTACTGGAAAATGATGGTATCCAGTTCGGATGATGAAACGACCCACTTTTTGTCTTCCCAAATATACTTTGACTGGAAGTCCAAAGTGTACAGGGTAGGAGCTGTTGAACCTGTTTAGCGTAGGGCCGATCTCCGCACCAAAACTTACATAATTCAATCCATTTTTATAAAGTGGATTGGAGCTTTTGGCGATTTCTTTTTCAGCATAAGCTGATTGGCCAGATGCAGCCAAGCATAAGCTAACTGCCATCGAAATTAATATTATTTTAGTCTTCATATTCCCACCAATTTTCTTTTTCTTTCTTTTTTCCCATTCTATATCTGAGGCTGAATATGTGATGCAAGGCACTGCCATTACTCACTATCCTAAAAGGGTGTACGCTCTCTGGATTTTCTGAGATGTTTTGTCCTGTTTTGTAGCTTCCTTCCATTTCTACCATATCGATAAAACCCAATCTTCCTGTCAGTCTATAAATAAAGATAAAGCGCTTTCCCAAATTCCACATTGCCTCACCTCCGGCTTCTAGGCTGAAGTTTATCTTTGATAAATTTTCTGTAAAATATTGAACTGATAAGTTTGTAGGAGGTGAAGGATATACAGGAATAGAAGCCAACCAAGTTTCACCTCTTGAATTTAAATTGCCTGCAAGTAAATAGGTGTTTAAACCAAATAAAAGGTTTAGATTTATCGATTTCCATTGAACTGAAGGGTTATAAATTATCTTAGATGGAATTTCTATTGTATTTGTATGGCTTCCATACATTAATGGTCTGTTTAATAATCTTTGGTATCCTGGTTCGTTGTAATACACTGCCACTGTTCTGGAATATGGGGTACTCAATACACCAGACTCAAATCTCCAGGTCTCACTGTACTGAAAGGCAATGCTGCCACCTATAGAAAACATTGGACCTCCCCCTCCTCGAGTGTACAAATATTTATAAGAATCTTCATTTTGCCTGATCTCAGATCTTCGGGCGACATCAAATCCCATGGTCCACCTCCCTTGAGCAAGGGAGGTGGAAAATGAGATGCATGATGCAAACAATATGGCAAAGACGGATTTAATCATCGAACTTTACTTTGATTTGCATTTCTTCTACTCTTTCTGTGAAATAATCATGATACACTAATGTTCCATACTCGGTATACCTCACAACTTTTCCTTCTATCATTAATTCTCTCTTTTCATTGACAAGAGAAGCTGTAAATTCATCTGTTATAATAGAGTCCTCTTCGATATCATCATCTTCCAGTCTTAGCATTGCAGGATTTACCTTTGCAAGCTCAATTCTTTTTTGTCTCAAGGAGACGAATTTATCTTTGAAAATCCCGAGTTCATCGCCCTCTTTATCACTGTTTTTCTCTACAAAATCAGAGAAGCTAGTCAGATTTTTGAAAGATATTCTACCAGTGGGGTCAAGTTCTGGAGGAAGAACCTTTTCAATAATACTGTTTTCTTCATTAATCAGATCAGGCGTTTCAGAAACTTCCTGACAAGAAACCATTAAAATTGCTAGTAAAAACTTTATTTGTAAAGTTTTGTAAAGTTTTGTAAAGTTTTGTAAAGTTTTGTAAAGTTCTCATAATTTTAAAAGTTAGGTTAAAACATATTTTTGGTCTAATATATACATAGACGGTAAAAAATCCAATCAAAAGGTTTTTTTATTTAATCATCAGAGTTTCCCCAAAAGCACGAGTATTGAGAAGCTTCATAGATTTGAGGCCTCCTAACGAAATAAAGTTGATATATGGCTTTACCTATGGGTAGACAGGTGTGGTGATATTTTGGTGATATATGCCTTCGGCGATATAAGGTTGATATATGCCTCTACCTATGGGTAGACAGGTGCGGAGATATAAGGTTGATATATGCCTGTGGCGAGTGAATCTGGAATTATACTTTCTAATTATACGCTTTTTTGCCAGCAACTTCATTTCATTGGCTCAACAGGTTGTTAATGGTCAATATCCATAAGTATCCAATATCAATTTATATCGGAAATTAGATAAATCGGAATCCTTTAATGTCAATGGCAAAGTTCCTTATATCCATATAATTCAATTATAAGTACATTCGTTTTTATGCTTGCAAAAGTATTTTATTCAAATAATAGATTACCTCTGGATTAAAATCAACTATTAACAAGTGCGCCTCTGCGGATCTAGCCCACTACATCGGACAGGTTTCAATCAATATCTTAATCCTTAAAATCCCAAATAAGACCTTACTACTGCTATCTTCACCGAAATCCATATCCAACAATCCACTAATTCACTAATTCACTAATTCACTAATTCACTAATTCAACAATTCAATAATTCAACAATTCACTAATTCACTAATTCACTAATTCACTAATTCACTAATTCACTAATTCACTAATTCAACAATCCAACAATTCAATAATTCAACAATTCAATAATTCAACAATTCACTAATTCAACAATCCAACAATTCAATAATTCAACAATTCACTAATTCAACAATTCAATAATTCAACAATTCACTAACTCCTTTGATATTGTTATTTGATGTACCGACAATTCTTTTGGTTCTCAGGTACCTGTTCAATTCGTACTCGTCATAATCAGGGCTTTCTGGATCAAAGCTGCTGATCCTTACTCTTCCTCTTGAGTGGATAAAAGCCTTATCGCCTATCCACATTCCTACATGGATTACACGTTCTTTTTTACCTTCGGTAGCTTTTTCTCCAAAAAACAAAAGATCACCAACTTGTAAATCATCCCAACCTTTGGAAGTGTCAATCTCTTCTCCTTCATGAATTTGTTGTGAAGCGTCTCGGGGGATGATTGCACCATTGAGATAGTAGATAGTTTTCGTAAATCCACTACAGTCCACACCTTTGACCGAAGTGCCACCCCAGAGGTAAGGCACACCCATCATGGATTTGGCAGTTTTGATAAGATTTTCTTTGCTAGGATTTCTGCTTTCAAGCCATTTATCCATCTCTTCACATTGAGATTTATCCACCCAGCCTTTTCTACCATCTGGGAGCACTACTTCCCAAAATCCTCCTTTTTCTCCTTTTACTTCTAAAATATTTCCTGCTACTAGATCGCTTATAAAATCTCCCTTGTCTGCATTTTCATACACATAGCCAACGATTTCGGTGAAGATGACCTTGGGTGCATTGATCCAAGCTTGTAGCTCTTCCTGGTTTTTCAAAGCTATACCAGCAGCATCTACCCAAGATATGTATCCCTCAGGTGTTTGGATTAAATACCAGCTTCCATTTTTTTTCAATACTTTGAGCGGCGTCCCCATTACAGCTTGAGTTGCTAGCTCGGCGGAATGCTTGGAATCACTCCTGATATTTGCGACAGATATGGTGACAAGAGCTAATGTTTGTGCTCCCAGTTCTTCCGCTGGCAAGAGTACAATTTGATTGTCATAATTGATATGGAGGCTATCTAGATGATTTAAGAATGCTTCCAAGCCTTCTTCTTGATCGGTTTGGCCACTTAAGACTTTGCCATCCCACTGTATATCCCAAAGTGCTACTCTTTTATCTGGAGCGAGATCCATACGGAAGGATTCTATACTTTCACTGACTTGAGATGATTTTGGGTCTGTACAGGCTGTGAAGCTGATGATCGTAAATGCAAAAAAGATTAATATGGATAGCTTTTTTTTCATGATAGCTTAGGGTTCTTCTTACTATTGTTATTCTTGAGGGAGTTTAGATTATTCGCCTCGACTACATTACAAATATGTTCTTAAGCAACGCTACGAGTAAGTTATTTGGAATTTCAATCCCGGCTTTGATCTGCTTCAGACAAGTTTTTACTAAATATTGGATGACGACAAAACCGCAAGCTAATAATTTTTAGCTTGCGGTTTTTGAATTCAAAGAGTCTATTTATTTCTCTAGACCAGGCGATCTTTCAAGGAATTCTTGATAGAGCTTGATGTGTCTGTTGCTCATTGGTACTCTGTAACCATCTATGAATACGTGAGAAACTTGGGTTCTGGTCTCAAAAGGATCACCAGATGAGACAAACAAAGTTGCGTCTTTTCCAGCCTCTATAGATCCCATTTTATCAGCGATACCAAACACCTCAGCAGCATTGATGGTAACGGCTTTCAAAGCCTCCTCTTTTCCCATACCATAAGCAGCTGCAAATCCTGCATTGAAAGGAAGGTTTCTCACATTTTCGGCATCATTGGTTCTGATTACTACTTTCACGCCAGCTTTGGCCAATTTGCCTGGATTGGTATAGGCTGCGTCAAATCGATCTGATTGACGAGTAGGTATAGATAGCATAGGGCCTGTGATTACTGGAAGTTTAGCTTGCGCGATTTTATCAGCTACTCTCCAACCTTCCGCTACACCTGTTAGTATGGCTCTAACTTTCTTTTCTTCTATCCATTTGATTGCTGAAAGTATGTCTTCGGCTGCATTTACCTCTACTAGAAGTGGTAAATCTCCTGAAATGACTTTGGCTAGTTGATCCATTTCAGGGTAGAAAGTCAATTCAGCTTCTGAACTTTTTAGCTCATGATATTTGGTAGCTTTTGCCCAGATTTCATTCAGGTTTTTTTGAGCTTGTTCTGCATCTTTTTTGACTTCTTCCTCACTTCTTCTATCCCAGGTGCTTCTTCTGGCAGAGGTTGGGAAATTTAGGATGACTCCTTCAAATCCCGCATACATTTGATCACCTGTATAGCCATTCAAATTGATCAGTGCGGCGGTGCCGGGAAATAATCCACCCGATGGCGATGCTAGGGTAGTGGTGACTCCACTGACTCTAGTGACTGGTATGGCTACTGAATTGGGATTCACAGCCACCAATGCTCTCATGTTGGGAGTAACTTGACCAATTTCAGCAAAATCTTGTGTCTCTGGAAGGGAGTTAACTTCTACAAGACCCAATCTACTGCCTCCGTCAAAAAGCCCTGGATAAATATACTGACCTGTGCAATCTATTACCTCCGCATCTCCAGCGGAAATATTGGTGCCAACGGATTCTATTTTCCCATTTACTATAAGCACGCTCCCATTTTTTATTTCACCTTTTGTGACAGTGACTACAGTAGCGTTTTGGAGTAAAAATTTTCCATTTCTTGGCTTGATAAATTCTCCGTCAAACTGTGCCTGCGTCACCACAGGGAGTAATATCAAGGCCAATAGGTATATGATTGAATTGAATTTCTTCATGATTTCTTGAATTTTGAATTGTCCTTGAACCTATTAATGTGAATGCTGGAATAAGCTTCTTCCAAAATTGTTGAAAAAGAAATCAACACCATGCATACAATTGTGATCATGTTCTTTTAGGAAAATAGGTTCTACGGTATCCGTTGCGCTTACTTTTATCCTCATATCATCTGCGTCATCATGGATGTCAAAGTACTTGACTCCATCCACAAATGTCATCTGTGGAATAGCATATACAGATAAGGGATGCTCATCGAAAATCACCAAATCTCCTTGCTTTCCTTCTTCAATGGAGCCAACTTTATCGGCTATTCCCAATTGCTTTGCGGGATTGATCGTAATGAGGGCAAGTGCTTGCTCATCACTCAGCTGCCCATAGCGCTGTGTTTTTGCAGCTTCATGATACAAGTGGCGTATAAGCTCACCAGAATCCGAATTGATGGAAGTGATGACATTGTTCTCAGTTAGTATTGCGGCATTGTAAGCGGTGGAGTAATATACCTCAAACTTATACGCCCACCAATCTGCGAATACCGATGCGCCCATTGTGTATGCTGCCAATTCAGGAGCGACTTTGAATCCTTCATTTACATGAGAGAATACAATGTTGGTGATTCCAAAATCACGACATGTATTGATCAATGCATATATTTCATCAGCTCTGTAGGAGTGACAATGGATGATGATCTTGCCATCCAAGATATCTACCAATGTTTGAAGCCTTGCGTCATGCTTAGGAGGTATAGGTGTAGCACCTTTTTGCTTGAGTGCTGTATTGTAATTTTCCCAAGACTTTTTGTATTGCAAAGCTTCGTTAAAACCATTTCTAATGATAGCTTCCACGCCCATGCGGGTTCTAGGCTGAATGTTTTTTCCTCTACCATGAACCCGTGTAGGGTTTTCCCCAAGTGCAAATTTTATGGTCCTTGGTGCTTCTTTCATGTAAAGATCTTCTGGGTTGTATGTACCGTATCGATGCTTAAGGGTGATGTTTTGACCTCCGATGGCATTTGCAGACCCGTGCATGGCATGAGAGATCGTCACTCCGCCTGCAAGTGCCCTGTACAATCCTACATCAAATGGATCCACTACATCTGCCATTTGCACCTCCGAGGTGATTGGTGCTGTAGCCTCATTCACTGCATCCAATGCCACGTGTGAGTGAGCATCTATAATACCAGGCATGAGGTATTTGCCTTTGGCATCTATTGTGGTGACATTACTTGCACTTAGCCCTTTGCCTATTTTTTTGATAATTCCATTTTCGACCAATACATCTGTATCTTCTAGTGTTCCGTTTGTCACAGTGAGTACAGTTGCATTTTTGATTAGAACCGAACCTTTGTTTGTCTGTCCTTGAGTAGGTATCCAAACCAAGGTCAAAATAGCGGCTATAAATATGTTAAGCTTTTTCATTTTGAGAGTGATTTAGAAGTTGAGACTAGTTGGTTTTTTCGAGGCATTCATAGGAAAGCTTCCAAATTCTCCTAGAGAAATCTGACCAGAAAATTGACTGCCATCAATTTCTCCAGATACATTTACCCTAATGTCCATGCCTCCAGCGCTGACATTGAAGCTGAAGCTTAGGTTATTGTCAGCTACTTTGATATCTTTCATATCAGCTTGAGCAGTGCCATTGCCTGTTGGATCATCATAAGTAATGATGCCTTTGAGGTTAGAGCCACTACCTTCTATTTTCATGATGCCTCCAGAGCTTCCAGCAGGTGTATCTGAAGTATATTCCCATTCCCCCGCTATACTGGTATTACCTGTATTGGAGCTTTCAGTTGCAGATTTTTTGGATTTGGTTTCATAGTCAAATAGATAACCATCCGCTATCACGTGCTTGACCTGAGCATCTTTTGAAAATAAGGGAGCCGTGGTGATGACCATATTGGCTAGTTTGCCTTTTTCCAATGTTCCAGCAAACTTTTGTATCCCAAGGTTTTCAGCATTATGTATAGTAAGTGCTGCCAAAGCCGTGTTTTCACTGAGGCCATTCTCAATCATGATCTGAAGATTTTTCATAAAATCTCCTGATTTTGAGCCTGCTGTAGCAAAACCAAATTTGATCCCCTCTTTTTCTAGCAAGGAAGCCTGTTTCAAAGCCTGTTGATAGGCTTCTTTCACGCGAGTGGTTCTAGCTTTGTATTCTTCTGTAGCATCTTCTTTGGATTTTGTTTTATCCTCTGGCAATGACAAGGAAAGCAATATGATGGCATTTGAAGCTTTGATTTCTGAAATCAAATGCTCAACTTCTGTCACACCTGACAGCACCAATTTGAATCCCAATTCTTTTTGAAGTCTTAATGCTCTTCTTGTTTCAAGATCATTGGAAACTTCAAATATCACAGGGATATTTTTATCAAGCACAGGATACATAGCCTGATAAGTCTTGTTGATTTCGGGTCTGTTCAGGCCATTATTGCTCGCAAAAAGCTTGGTATGTCTGGCGGAAAGTTCAGCATTTTTGTAAACATCGCGAAACTTTGCCATTACCCCTAATGGTGTACCCGGGTATACACCTCTGGAGCCCCTAAATCTGGCCATAAGGGCTGTGTTTTCTGCCAAAATGTTGGTCGAATAACCACTTCCATAGGTGATAATAGCTGCTTTTCCAGAGATCATTCCGCCGTCAGGAATTAGCTGTGCTATGGTAAATCCAGCCTTTCTCCAGTCCCCAATAGCGTTGTTTTGCTTGTCATGATGATCCAAAACAGCTCTCCATGGAGTGATACCTGCTTGTTCGTCAGTAGGATTGGAGGAATCGAAATTGGCTGGTCTCTCAGGATCTGAGGGTCGGCTTACTCCAGCGCTGCTCGCACCGTCTATGAATCCAGGATAGACAAAAAGAGAGTCTCCAGAGAGTATGTCCGTCCCCTTAGGAATCGACACATTGGTACCCACTGCCGTTACTAAACCATCTTTGAAAAGGATGGTAGCTCCTTGGATCGTTTTTCCTGGAGAAGTGGTGATTGTTGCATTTGTGATTGCATATGAGCTACTTACCCTCCTAGTTCCACTAGGATCGCTTTGAGCATGGGTTTTTAAGCTTAGTATGAAAAAAACAGCAACAATTAAGCTACTCAATAGCTTGTGATTTGTACAGATTTTCATTCTATATTATTGATGGTTTGGTTGACTTTTCAATCATGTAAGCTAGTAAAAGATTTTTTCCATAAAAATTTATTTTTTTTTTAGCGTCAAATTTTGGTAAGAACGGCAAAAAAGTGAAAACATAAGTCAATTACGTATCTTTGTATTTTCTTGAGGTCATAATTGTATTTTTTCTAGAATGTGACGAAACTTTTTTTATAAAAAAAACGTAGTAAATTTCGAATTCAATTGCAATATATACCACATGAAGAATGTTTTATTGATAGAAGATGATATGCTTATTTCCAATTTGGTCAAATTCAGACTCAAAAAAGACGGGTACGAAGTCACCATAGTGGAAGATGGACAAGCAGGGATTGAGGCTATTGATACACTTTCACCAGATTTAATTATTACCGATGTCATGATGCCATTCAGGAACGGCTTAGAAATCATCAATCACGCTAAAATGGTCAATCCAAAAGTTCCTGTAATAGTCCTTAGCTCCTTGGGTGAGGAAGAAAATACGGTGCTGGAGGCGTTTACTATAGGTGCCTCAGATTTTATACCAAAGCCATTCAAGCCAAATGAACTGTCTTTCAGGGTAAAGAAATGGTTGAAATACGCATCATGACGATTGATAAATGTATTACTTTCTATTAAATTTTGTTTCTCCACTTTTACTCTTTGAATATCACTTTCAATATTCAAATGCCTTGGATGTTGTATTGGTTTTGCTACTCTTTGCGTTTGGGTTGATACTATTCTATTTGTTTCGATTCATTCGACGTCGAATAGATGCCGACAATCAAGAAAAAATTGCTCAGTATAAGATTTACGGTTTTTTTACCAAGCTTCTTTTTGAGGAAGACCTTGATGAAAGGTCGTTCAATGAGAAGGTGAATAAGATTAAGAAAAAAGTACCTTTTGACAAGCCCTGGTGCAAAGAGCTTCTAATCGAAAATATCATTGATTTGGACAAAAATCTCAAAGGAAATTATAGTCAATTGCTGATCAAGATCTACCTACAGCTAGGCTTGTTCAATTATATGAAAAGTCTTCTCGAAACTGGCAAGTCCTATTATATCAGCAAAGTAATCTATTATTGGAGAGAACTTGGTTATGCTCCTAGTTCTAAAATTATCTATCCTTATGTGAGGCATGAAAATGAGCAGGTGCGTACAGCTGCTGTCCTAGCCTATATTTCTCTCTCAGACAAAGACCCTTTGAGTATTCTTGATGAATATGTAGATCGCATCAGTCCTATAGATGAAATCAAGCTCTTGGACATTATTCAAAGAAAAAAGATCAAGAAACCAACCTTTATAGGGGATTGGTTGGCACATGAGCGTCCTTCTCATGTGGTATTTGCATTGAAACTTATCGCCTATTATAATGCGCTTGAATTCAAATCAGCTGTGATAGAATTGATCAAATCAGCTGATCTAAGGATAAGAGAAAGTGCAATCGAAGTGGTAAGAAGGTTGCTCATAGAAGATGCGGAAGGAGCCTTGATCGATATTTATGATGAAGGAAATGATAAATTAAAAATAAAAATAGTTGAATCACTTGCTGCTATGGGGTCTAGGTCTGGTGAAGCATTTTTGTTTCAAGTAGTAAACTCACCAAACAGATCTGAATTACTTCTAGCTGCAATGCGCGGGTTAAAAGAATTAGATTCAGAGTTGTTTGTTCAAAACTATCCAGAGGGATCGACTTTGTGTGCTGTCAAAAAACATGTTCTAGATCCATACATTTAAGAAGATGATTGCTTATTTTAAAGATTTTCTGAGGTATTACGAATGGTTTATTCTTGTCTATTCTTCTGCTTATTTGTTCTTGTATGTCTTGATGGGGATCTTGGCTTTTATAGCTATCAAAGCATATAACAACAATAAATATTTTTTCAAGGATGATATTTTTGTGAAATCTAATCATGTCACAGGAGTATCTATAGTAGCTCCCGCCTTCAATGAAGCCTTGAATATAGTGCATAATGTTCGCTCATTGATGAATTTGAATTACCCCAAATTTGAAGTGGTGATCGTCAATGACGGAAGCACAGATGATACATTGCAAAAGCTCATTGAGGAATTTGAATTGGTGAAGGTTGATTTTTTTTATGAAGGCAAAATCGAAACAAAACCAGTCCGAGGCCATTACAAATCCACTAATCCTGTATATAGCAATTTGCTAGTTGTGGATAAAGAAAATGGCAAAAGCAAGGCAGATGCCTCCAATGCGGGAATCAATTCTGCCAAGTATCCGCTTTTTATCTGTACAGATGTAGATTGCATCCTGAGAAATGACACCATTATGAAGTTGGCTAAGCCGTTCATGGAGTCAAAAACAAGGGTGATTGCTACAGGAGGAGCACTAAGACCATCCAATTCCTGTACTGTCAAAGATGGGTTTTTGGTGGATGTTCAATTTCCTGACAATTGGTGGGCAAGCTTTCAAGAGCTGGAATACATCCGCGCTTTTTTATTTGGAAGAATGGCTTGGGGTCAAATCAATGCGTTGCTATTGGTCTCTGGAGGTCTGGGGATGTTTGACAGAGAGATAGTGATACAAGTGGGAGGATACTGGCACAAGTCCTTGGGTGAAGACATGGATCTGATCTCTAGAATGAGAAAATATATGCATGATCAGCAGGAGAAATTTAAGATTCTATATATACCAGAAACCTTGTGTTGGACAGAAGTACCTTCCACCAAAGCTGTCTTGATGCGTCAGAGGGTAAGATGGGCTAGGGGGTTGATCCAAACTTTGATACTTCACCGAAACATGTTCTTTAATCCAAAATATGGTCTTACAGGTTTTGTTTCGATGCCTTATTTTTTCTTTTTTGAGTTTATTGTTCCGATTTTAGAAGTTTTTGGTCTATTGATCATAATATTAAGCATACTTTTGTTGGGCGTGAGTTTTATGGCTATTTTCAAACTTGTTTTGGCAGTATATTTATTCTACTTGATCATCACAATCAGCTCAGTACTTCTGGACGAGATGTTCAATAAATACTACAGATCAAGAATGGATTTGGTCAAATTAGTTTTCAAAGGAGTAATAGAACCATTTACCTACCACCCATTTGTGGTATATGCTGCGATCAAGGGATATTGGCATTATTTCGCAAACAAAGAGCAAAAATGGGGAAATATGCAAAGAACTGGTTTTCAGACTAAAAAGAAATAGTTATGAAGAAATTGATGTTTTGGATTTTTATAAGTTTCTGCACTGCAAACGCGGGAACATTGATGGCTCAGCAAATCGATACGGATAGCTTATTGGTAGTAGCCTACCAAGAGTTCAATCAGAAAAATAACCCAGAAAGCGCTAAAGTGATGGCCTGGACTGCTCTGGCGCTAGCCCCTGATTACTTGGATTATCACGTACTTCTTGGTAGAATATATCAGAAGCAAAATCATTTGGATAGTGCCAGCTATTATTACAACTATGTGCTAGAAAGAAATACTTCCTACCTAGAAGTATATGAATACATCATACCCGTAGCTATAGCCAAAGGAAATCAAGAAGAAGCAAAAAAGTGGATAAATACTGCAAGAAATCAAGGCCTGAGTGCTGACTATCTACATAGATTCGAACATGAGCTTTTGATGCAGTCAGGAGATATCAGGGCAGAATATGAATATTTGAAAAAATTGCTTACTGCCAATCCCGATCAGTCGGCATATAGGCAAAGGTTCAATTTTCTCGATGCGAGATTTAATGCAGATAGGCTTGGTGTGAATTATAGTATCACAGGTTTCGATAGGGATGGGGTAGGTCCATGGCACCTTGCAGGCTTACAATATATCCGAGAGCGAGAATGGGGGAGCTTGATCGGAAGGGTCAACTATGCCGATAGGCTGAGCGGAGGACAGTCCATTTCCAATGGGATTCAATATGAGTTAGAATCTTATTTTTTTACTGGTAAAATGTCCTACTCATATGTGGGTGCAGCCTATAGTAATGCCATTGTTTTTCCCAAGCTACGTTTTGGCTATTCTTATTTTAAAAATTTCAAGGACGGATGGGAAGGTGAACTTGGTCTGAGGTATACTCAGGTCACTCCTCCAGGAGAGAATAGGGTCTTCAGATCGGGAATTATTGGAGTAGGGAAGTATATTGGTTCTTATTGGTTGAATATCAGGTCATTTTTGCAAAATGAAGAAGATAAATTCTACCCAGCCTTTACTTTGACTACACGATATTATTTTGGTGGTAGGTTTGATTATCTTACCTTTATTGCTGGATATGGGACATCACCTGATGAAAGGACCACTTTGGGTCAATTTGAAAATAGAGTTGCCTTGGATTCTTACAGAGCGGGCATAGGTTATTACCAAGCCTTGAGGCAAAATGTACTCATCGGAGCTCAATTTATGTATAACCACCAGGAGTACTTTCCAGGTCGTACACAGCAAGAATTTGAGGGTACACTGAATTTGCAGTATAGATTTTGATGAAAATACAGAATGGAAGACCCTAAGTTATATACCATAGTACTTATCGAAGATGATGAATTGATCTTGAAAATGACTGAGTTCAAGCTAAAACAAGCGGGATTCAAGATCTATATAGCCAAAGATGGTGACAGTGGAATCAGGGCAATACGTCAACATGTTCCTGACCTGGTGATCACAGACATCATGCTTCCATACAAGTCTGGTTTAGAGGTGACTCACCTTTCCAAAAAGGAATTTCCAGACATTCCTATCATAATCTTGTCTTCGCTTGGAGATGAAGAAAATGCCGTAGACAAAGCCTTTAGCCTAGGAGCGGATGACTTTATTTCTAAACCTTTTAATCCCAATGAACTTGTGTTAAGAGTAAAAAGATTTTTAATAGTTCGTTAACCATTTTATATGTCCAAATTTAAGTTATTTAAAGAATTATTTACCAATATTTCTACCACTGGTGCCGTGACTTTTAGTTCTAAGGCATTGGTAGATAAAATGTTATCCTATGCAGATTTCCAATCGGCCAAGGTTATAGTAGAGCTAGGAGGTGGAGATGGAAGTATCACCCAAGGTATAGTAGATAGGATGAATCCCGATGCTACTTTGTTGGTGTTTGAAATATCCAAAAAGTTTTGTGATAACCTCCAAACACAATTTACCCAACCCAATGTCAAAATAATCAATGACTCAGCTGAAAACATAGACAAGTATCTGGAAGGCAAAGAGGCAGATCTTATTTTATCCTCCTTGCCCTTGTCATTGATTCCAAAACCTGTAAGAAGCCAAATCTATCAGAAAAGCAAAGCTTCGATTTCTTCCCATGGTAAATTGATTCAAATTTGCTATTCTTATTTCCTTAAAAATCAATTTGAGTCTTATTTCCCAAAGGTGAGTGCCACCTTTACGCTCAAGAATTTCCCACCTGTATTTATTTTGATCTGTCAGTAAGTATTTGAAGTACACCGTAGACATACCGATATTAGAACTAGCTATCTTAGAGATGATTCGCATGAACCCCAATCAGTCTTTTGATCCTGCGGAGGTTGTGATGTGGCTTTTTCCCCAATCATGGGAATATTTTGTTGATGATGTAGTTGCAGAAGCAGAAAAGATGTATGACCAAGGAAAAATCTCCCTGATCTTTGGTGGTGAAAGTTCGAACAAAACAACTTTGAATAAGTCAGCTTTCAAAATAACAGCCAAAAAATAAACCATGAGGGCTAGATTTCGGTTATGAACAATAAAAATAGCTCATGATCAGAATAGTAATTTGTATGATTTTCAGCTTCGCTGTAGCATGTAAACCATCTACAGGTCAGCAATCAAAGAATAATAAAGCCATGGAAAAAATTCCTCAAACAAGTGTAGTCGTACCAGAGGGTATGGAGGTAGCAACTTTTGGATCAGGTTGCTTTTGGTGCATAGAAGCCATATATCAGGATATAGAAGGGGTGAGTGAGGTGAAATCCGGCTACAGTGGTGGACATATTGATAAGCCTTCCTACAGACAGGTCACCTCTGGCACCACAGGACATGCAGAAGTGATTCAATTTACTTTTGATCCTAAAGTAATCAGTTTTGAAGAACTACTAGAGATCTTCTGGTCTACCCATGACCCTACTACGCTGAATAGACAAGGAGCTGATGTAGGTCCTCAGTACAGGTCAGCAGTCTTTTACCACAATCAAGACCAGAAGGATAAAGCTGAGTTCTTCAAAAAGAAACTAAATGAATCTGGAGCATTTTCTAAGCCAATTGTAACAGAAATCACTGCATTCTCCAACTTCTACGTGGCAGAAGACTACCATCAAAATTACTACAAAGACAACGGCGCCCAACCCTACTGTCAACTAGTGATCAAACCTAAAGTCGATAAATTTAAAAAAGTTTTTGCTGAAAAATTAAAAACGGAGTAGATGCTTGAGAGAGACGAGAAGCGAGAATCAAGAAACAAGAATCAAGAAACAAGAGACAAGAAACAAGAAACAAGACGCAAGAATCAAGAACCAAGAACCAAGAATCAAGAACCAAGAACCAAGATGCAAGAATCAAGACGCAAGACTCAAGACCCGATAGATTCACTTAATTTTGTGTCCCGATTTATCTTACTTCCGATATAAATTGATATTGGATACTTATGGATATTGACCATTAACAACCTGTTGAGCCAATGAATTGAAGTTACTGGCAAAAAAGCGTGTAATCAGAAAGTATTTATCAACTTATATCGCCGAAGGCATATATCAACCCCATATCGCCGAAGGCAAATATCAACTTTATATCGCCATAGGCATATATCAACTCAATATCTCCACACCTATCTACCCATAGGTAGAGGCATATATCAACCTTATATCGCCACACCTGCTAAAATCCCGATTTATCTTACTTCCGATATAAATTGATATTGGATACTTATGGATATTGACCATTAACAACCTGTTGAGCCAATGAATTGAAGTTACTGGCAAAAAAGCGTGTAATCATAGGTAGAGGCATACAATGTATTATGTACCAAGTATAAAGTACCAAGTACAGTGTACCAAGCTTGAAGTATAATTTCAGATACACTCGCCGAAGGTATATATCAACTTTATATCGCTTTAACATATATCAAACTCCCCCTTCATCTTTCATTAAGATACAAGACGCAAGACTCAAGACCCGATAGATTCACTTAATTTTGTGTCCCGATTTATCTTACTTCCGATATAAATTGATATTGGATACTTATGGATATTGACCATTAACAACCTGTTGAGCCAATGAATTGAAGTT
>NZ_JAKZGR010000040.1 GCF_022549675.1 Belliella kenyensis
AGTTACTGTGGAAGCAGCACCGATACTTGCGAATCCAGATGACTTTGATTCCATCAATGGTAGAACAGGAGGCACTACAGCAAGTGTCTTGATCAATGACACTTTGAATGGAGCGATAGTGAATCCAACCGATGTGACTTTGACTCAGGTGGATCCTGACCCATCATCTCCATTGACGCTCAATGCAAATGGAACAATAACCATTGCAGCAAATACCCCAGCAGGTACTTATGAGCTAGAATACAGGATTTGTGAGATACTTAACCCAAGCAACTGTTCAACGGCTATTGCAACAGTTACTGTGGAAGCTGCTCCGATAGTTGCGAATCCAGATGACTTTGATTCCATCAATGGTAGAACAGGAGGCACTACAGCAAGTGTCTTGATCAACGATACCTTGAATGGTACTCCAGTGAATCCAGCAGATGTTACTTTGAGCTTGGTAGATGGAGATTCTGAATTGACCCTAAATGCAAATGGTACAATAACCATTGCACCAAACACCCCAGCAGGCACTTACGAGCTAGAATACAGGATTTGTGAGAATCTTAATGCAGGTAACTGTTCAACGGCTATTGCAACAGTTACTGTGGAAGCAGCACCGATACTTGCGAATCCAGATGACTTTGATTCCATCAATGGCAGAATAGGAGGTACTACAGCAAGTGTCTTGATCAACGATACCTTGAATGGAGCGATAGTGAATCCAACTGATGTTACTTTGACTCAGGTGGATCCTGACCCATCATCTCCATTGACGTTGAACGCAAATGGTACAATAACCATTGCACCAAACACCCCAGCAGGTACTTATGAGCTAGAATACAGGATTTGCGAAAATCTTAACCCTAGCAACTGTTCAACGGCCATTGCAACAGTTACTGTGGAAGCAGCACCGATAGTTGCGAATCCAGATGACTTTGATTCCATCAATGGCAGAACAGGAGGCACCACAGCAAGTGTCTTGATCAACGATACCTTGAATGGTACTCCAGTGAATCCGACTGATGTTACTTTGAGCTTGGTAGATGGAGATTCAGAATTGACGCTCAGTGCAAATGGAACAATAACCATTGCACCAAACACCCCATCAGGTACTTATGAGCTAGAATACAGGATTTGTGAGAATCTTAATTCGGGTAACTGTTCAACGGCTATTGCAACAGTTACTGTGGAAGCTGCTCCGATAGTTGCGAATCCAGATGACTTTGATTCCATCAATGGCAGAATAGGAGGTACTACAGCAAGTGTCTTGATCAACGATACCTTGAATGGAGCGATAGTGAATCCAACTGATGTTACTTTGACTCAGGTGGATCCTGACCCATCATCTCCATTGACGTTGAACGCAAATGGTACAATATCCATTGCAGCAAACACCCCAGCAGGTACTTATGAGCTAGAATACAGCATCTGCGAAAATCTTAACCCTAGCAACTGTTCAACAGCTATTGCAACAGTTACTGTGGAAGCAGCACCGATAGTTGCGAATCCAGATGACTTTGATTCCATCAATGGTAGAACAGGAGGCACTACAGCAAGTGTCTTGATCAACGATACCTTGAATGGTACTCCAGTGAATCCAGCTGATGTTACTTTGAGCTTGGTAGATGGAGATTCAGAATTGACACTCAATGCAAATGGTACAATAACCATTGCACCAAACACCCCATCAGGTACTTATGAGCTAGAATACAGGATTTGTGAGAATCTTAATTCGGGCAACTGTTCAACAGCTATTGCAACAGTTACTGTGGAAGCAGCACCGATACTTGCGAATCCAGATGACTTTGATTCTATCAATGGTAGAATAGGAGGCACTACAGCAAGTGTCTTGATCAACGACACTTTGAATGGTATTCAAGTGAATCCAACTGATGTTACTTTGAGCTTGGTAGATGGAGATTCTGAATTGACGTTGAACTCTGATGGAACAATTGGAATAGCACCAAACACTCCAGCAGGTACTTATGAGCTAGAATACAGGATTTGTGAGAATCTTAACCCAAGCAACTGTTCAACGGCTATTGCAACAGTTACTGTGGAAGCAGCACCGATAGTTGCGAACCCTGACAACTTTGATTCTATCAATGGCAGAATAGGAGGCACTACAGCGAGCGTTTTGATCAATGACACTTTGAATGGAGCGATAGTGAATCCAACTGATGTTACTTTGAGCTTGGTAGATGGAGATTCTGAATTGACACTCAATGCAAATGGTACAATATCAGTTTTACCAAACACCCCAGCAGGCACTTATGAGCTAGAATACAGGATTTGTGAGAATCTTAACCCAAGCAACTGTTCAACGGCTATTGCAACAGTTACTGTGGAAGCAGCTCCGATAGTTGCGAATCCAGATGACTTTGATTCCATCAATGGCAGAATAGGAGGCACTACAGCAAGTGTCTTGATCAATGATACTTTGAATGGAGCGATAGTGAATCCTGCGGATGTTACTTTGAGCTTGGTAGA
>NZ_JAKZGR010000041.1 GCF_022549675.1 Belliella kenyensis
TCCTGAAGCTCCTGCTTCTCCTGCTACTCCTGAAGCTCCTGCTGTGAATGTTTCTCCAACAATCAGCATCATCACCCCAACAGATCAGCAGGTATTCGAGCAAGGGCAGGTTATCGAAATCACTACCTTAAGTGCAGATGAAGATGGTAAAGTGGTGAAGGTAGATTTCTATGCAGATGATCTATTGATCGCAAGTGTGGAAGTTGAGCCTTTTACCTTCAACTGGGACAATGCTCCTCTGGGCAATCATTACATCACTGCTATTGCCACTGACAATGAAGGGGCTGCGACGGTTTCTACTCCTGTTTACATAACAATCGAGGAAGCTCCTGCCGCCAATGTTTCTCCAACAATCAGCATCATCACTCCAACAGATCAGCAGGTATTCGAGCAAGGGCAGGTTATCGAAATCACTACCCTAAGTGCAGATGAAGATGGTGAAGTGGTGAAAGTAGATTTCTTTGCAGATGACCTTTTGATCGCAAGTGTGGAAGCTGAGCCTTTTACCTTCAACTGGGACAATGCACCTCTGGGCAATCATTACATCACTGCTATTGCCACAGACAATGAAGGGGCTGCGACAGTTTCTACTCCTATTTACATAACAGTTGAGGAAGCTCCTGAAATCCCTGAAGCTCCTGAAACTCCTGCTACTCCTGAAGCTCCTGCCGTCAATGTTTCTCCAACTATTAGCATCATCACCCCTGAAGATCAGCAGGTATTCGAGCAAGGGCAGGTTATCGAAATCACTGCCCTAAGTGCAGATGAAGATGGTGAAGTCGTGAAGGTAGATTTCTATGCAGGTGATCTATTGATCGCAAGTCTGGAAGCTGAGCCATTTACCTTCAACTGGGACAATGCACCTCTGGGCAATCATTACATCACTGCTATTGCCACAGACAATGAAGGGGCTGCGACGGTTTCTACTCCTGTTTACATAACAATCGAGGAAGCTCCTGCCGCCAATGTTTCTCCAACAATCAGCATCATCACCCCAGAAGATCAACAAGTATTCGAGCAAGGGCAGGTTATCGAAATCACTACCCTAAGTGCAGATGAAGATGGTGAAGTGGTGAAGGTAGATTTCTATGCAGATGACCTTTTAATCGCAAGTGTGGAGGCTGAGCCATTTACCTTCAACTGGGACAATGCACCTCTGGGCAATCATTACATCACTGCTATTGCCACTGACAATGAAGGGGCTGCGACGGTTTCTAATTCTGTTTACATAACAATCGAGGAAGCTCCTGAAATCCCTGAAACTCCTGCTACTCCTGCTACTCCTGAAGCTCCAGCAGCCAATGTTTCTCCAACTATCAGCATAATCAATCCAGAAGATCAGCAGGTATTCGAGCAAGGGCAAGTTATCGAAATCACTACCTTAAGTGCAGATGAAGATGGTGAAGTCGTGAAGGTAGATTTCTATGCAGGTGATCTATTGATCGCAAGTGTGGAGGCTGAGCCATTTACTTTCAACTGGGACAATGCACCTCTGGGCAATCATTACATCACTGCTATTGCCACTGACAATGAAGGGGCTGCGACGGTTTCTACTCCCATTTTCATAACAATCGAGGAAGCTCCTGAAATCCCTGAAGCTCCTGCCGCCAATGTTTCTCCAACAATCAGCATCATCACTCCAGAAGATCAACAAGTATTCGAGCAAGGGCAGGTTATCGAAATCACTACCCTGAGTGCAGATGAAGATGGTGAAGTCGTGAAGGTAGATTTCTACGCAGGTGATCTTTTGATCGCAAGTGTGGAGGCTGAGCCTTTTACCTTCAACTGGGACAATGCACCTCTGGGCAATCATTACATCACCGCTATTGCCACTGACAATGAAGGGGCTGCAACGGTCTCTACTCCTATTTACATAACAGTTGAGGAAGCTCCAGCAGCCAATGTTTCTCCAACAATCAGCATCATCACCCCAACAGATCAGCAGGTATTCGAGCAAGGGCAGGTTATCGAAATCACTACCCTAAGTGCAGATGAAGATGGTGAAGTCGTGAAGGTAGATTTCTATGCAGGTGATCTATTGATCGCAAGTGTGGAGGCTGAGCCATTTACTTTCAACTGGGACAATGCACCTCTGGGCAATCATTACATCACAGCTATTGCCACTGACAATGAAGGGGCTGCGACAGTTTCTAATTCTGTTCACATAACAGTCGAGGAAGCTCCTGCTGTGAATGTTTCTCCAACAATCAGCATCATCACACCAGAAGATCAACAAGTATTCGAGCAAGGGCAGGTTATCGAAATCACTACCCTAAGTGCAGATGAAGATGGTGAAGTGGTGAAGGTAGATTTCTATGCAGATGACCTTTTAATCGCAAGTGTGGAGGCTGAGCCATTTACCTTCAACTGGGACAATGCACCTC
>NZ_JAKZGR010000042.1 GCF_022549675.1 Belliella kenyensis
AGAGTTCATTGACATGTTGAGCAGAGAATTGAGCGGAGGGATTAAATCCTGAAGCGAAGATAGGTTGTATACCGAAGCAAGAGGCGGTATACGATAAATGTAAGTAAATAAGGGCGCACGGGGGATGCCTAGGCTCTCAGAGGCGAAGAAGGACGTGACAAGCTGCGAAAAGCTACGGGGATCCGCAAGAGGACTTGATCCGTAGATATCCGAATGGGGCAACCCACCCGCCACGGCGGGTATTCCGTAAGGAAAGCAAACCCGGGGAACTGAAACATCTAAGTACCCGGAGGAAGAGAAAACAACAGTGATTCCGAGAGTAGTGGCGAGCGAAATTGGAACAGCCCAAACCGATGCTGTTACGGCAGCGTCGGGGTTATAGGACCGACATAAATTATGATCAAGAGACAGGAAATGTTTGGGAAGGCATATCGTAGAGGGTGATAATCCCGTACTGGAATTTTGGTTATGGTGGTTGGTATCCTGAGTAGGTCGGGACAGGAGAAATCCCGATTGAATTATCCGGCACCATCCGGAAAGGCTAAATACTCCTGAGAGACCGATAGTGAACAAGTACCGTGAGGGAAAGGTGAAAAGTACCGTGAATAACGGGGTGAAATAGAACCTGAAACCGTGCGCTTACAAGCGGTCGGAGTCCGCCAACTGGTCGGATGACGGCGTGCCTTTTGCATAATGAGCCTACGAGTTACTCGTCACTGGCGAGGATAAGGAATTAAGTTCTGTATCCGGAGCGAAAGCGAGTCTGAAAAGGGCGCTTAGTCAGTGGCGGTAGACGCGAAACTTTGTGATCTACCCATGGACAGGTTGAAGTACTGGTAACACAGTATGGAGGACCGAACCGATAAACGTTGAAAAGTTTCCGGATGATCTGTGGGTAGGGGTGAAAGGCCAATCAAACTGAGAAATAGCTCGTACTCCCCGAAATGTTTTTAGGAACAGCGTCGTGGAATGTATGTCGGAGGTAGAGCTACCGATAGGACTAGGGGGAGTCATATCCTACCAAATCCTGACGAACTCCGAATGCCGACATACAGTAACGGCAGTGAGGGCTTGGGTGCTAAGGTCCGAGTCCGAGAGGGAAAGAACCCAGACCTACCGCTAAGGTCCCAAAATTTACACTAAGTTGAACAAAGGTGGTCCAGCTGCAGAGACAGCCAGGAGGTTAGCTTGGAAGCAGCTATTCCTTTAAAGAGTGCGTAACAGCTCACTGGTCGAGCGGCAGGGCGTCGATAATAATCGGGCATCAAGTGTAATACCGAAGCGTAGGATTGATCCGCCACGGCGGATCAGTGGTAGGGGAGCATTCCAATAGCAGAGAAGGTGCATGGCGATGTGCATTGGAGCGATTGGAAAAGCAAATGTAGGCATAAGTAACGATAATGCGGGCGAGAAACCCGCACACCGATAGACCAAGGTTTCCTGATCAACGCTAATCGGATCAGGGTTAGTCGGGTCCTAAGGCGAAGCCGAGAGGCGTAGTCGATGGCAAATGGGTTAATATTCCCATACTTGATATACAGGTGATGGAGTGACGGAGTGATGAAAGACACGCCCGGTGACGGAATACCGGGTTAAAGCTTGTAGGTATTGGAATCATAGTTAAATGCGTGAATCTAGCCGAAGGTGATAGTACCGAGCGTCTACGGACAATCGGATAGTTGTCCTAAGTGCTTCCAAGAAAAACTTCTAGCGTTAAGCGTATATCGACCCGTACCGCAAACCGACACAGGTGGTCAAGGAGAGAATCCTGAGGTGCTCGAGTGAATCATGGCTAAGGAACTCGGCAAAATGGCCCTGTAACTTCGGGAGAAGGGGCGCCTACCCACGCGAGTGGGAGGCCGCAGTGAAAAGGCCCAGGCGACTGTTTAGCAAAAACACATGGCTTTGCGAAGTGGCAACACGAAGTATAAGGCCTGACACCTGCCCGGTGCCGGAAGGTTAAGAGGGGATGTTATTCAGCAATGGAGAAGCATTGAATTGAAGCCCCGGTAAACGGCGGCCGTAACTATAACGGTCCTAAGGTAGCGAAATTCCTTGTCGGGTAAGTTCCGACCTGCACGAATGGTGTAACGATCTGGGCGCTGTCTCAGCCATGAGCTCGGTGAAATTGTAGTCGCGGTGAAGATGCCGCGTACCCGCAACGGGACGGAAAGACCCCATGAACCTTTACTGCAGCTTAGTATTGGTATTGGGTAAACGATGTGTAGGATAGGTGGGAGACTGAGAATTGGCGTCGCTAGGCGTTGAGGAGTCGCCGTTGAAATACCACCCTTTGTTTGCTTGGTATCTAACCCCGTAT
>NZ_JAKZGR010000043.1 GCF_022549675.1 Belliella kenyensis
CGAATGTAGGCAGCAATGTTGTCTTTACCTTAACAGCAAGCAATGCAGGACCAAGTGCAGCAACAGGCGTAGTAGTAACTGACCAGTTGCCCTCTGGCTATGCATATGTATCAGACAATGGAGGTACATCGACGAGCGAATCAGCAGGCTTGATTACTTGGACAATAGGAGACTTGGCAGATGGGGCTAATGCGACATTGGAGATCACAGCGACAGTTTTAGCGACAGGAGATTATGGCAATACGGCGACCATTAACTCAACAAGTGAGGATCCAGATTTGACCAATAATCAAGCATCAGTCACTGTTGTTCCTTTAGTTCCGTTTGATTGTGCTGATAACAGTGCTTTAATTAGTTTAGGTCCAAATATCAATACAGGTACTACGCTTTTCCAAATAAATAGGGTAGCAAACCCATTCGTTTATGTCCCGATTGGAAACAATAGTCATGGTATCACCTACAACGCCATCGGTTACAATATCCAAGATAATTTCCTTTATGGAATTAACCAATCTGGAGGGTCTTCCAATGAACTGGTAAGGGTAGATGCTAATGGAACAGTGATCAACCTTGGCCCAATTTCGGGTTTACCTGTTGGTAATTATATCAGTGGGGATATGGACGCTAGTGGATTTTTATATGTCAATGTAGCTGGGTCAATTAGTTCCATATACAAAATTAATGTTGCGACTAGGCAAATGGTTGAGGAAATTGTTTTGACTTTAGAACTGAACAATGTTCCTGATATTGCATTTAATCCAGTAAATGGCTTGCTTTATGGGGTTATACAAGGGTTTGGATCAACCCGAGGAAGGTTATTTAGCATAAACCCAGCTAATGGCAATGTTGGCCTAATTGGTCCAGCTTTTACCACAGCAGGAACTTTTACATTTGGGGCAATGTATGGTGATTCGTTGGGTAACATTTATGGGAATGGTAATGATGGAGGTTTTTTTAAATTTAACTTGGATGATGGAAGTAGAGTAAGAATTTCTAATTCTCAAGCTTCCACAGTGAATGACGGAGCTTTCTGTTCAACTGGCATTTTCAATTTTGATGCTGATCCAAGCTTAGTTAAGACTGTTACATCCTATATTCCTGGGGAAAGTGTGACTTTTCAGATTGTAGTGTCTAATTCAGGACCTTTTGGTGTAGCTTCATTGGTGGTTACAGATCCCATTATTCTAGGCATCCCCATCTCTAATCATACCTATACTGCTACAGTTTCTGGTGGTGCTAGTACCCAAGTGCTAGGAACCCAGACTGGTGCAATCAATGATATAGTAAACCTTCCTATTGACGGATCTGTGACGTATTCATATACTGTAGTGATACCACCTTCCTTCTTAGGACCTCTAACAAATACGGCATCAATATCTGTACCTCTTGAAATTAATGATATTAATCCTGGTAACAATGAATCCACTGCTAGTGTATCTATCATTAGGGCTAATTCAGATTCAGCTGGTCCAATTAATGGTCTTGTCGGTGCTACGAATATAGGTATAAATGTCCTCGATAACGACACATTCAATGCAGCAGCGGTAGTTCCCGCCAATGTCACAATCTCTCCAAATACTAATGGTCCTTTAACAGTCAATGCAGATGGTACTGTTTCTGTAGCGTCCAATACACCAGCAGGTACATACAATGTAAATTATACAGTTTGTCTGAATTCTAACCCAAGCAACTGCTCAACCACTACAGTTACTGTAACAGTTATTAGGCTTGATGCGAATGTTGGCATTGAGAAAACATCCAGCAGTGCGACACCGAATGTAGGCAGCAATGTTGTCTTTACCTTAACAGCAAGCAATGCAGGACCAAGTGCAGCAACAGGCGTAGTAGTAACTGACCAGT
>NZ_JAKZGR010000044.1 GCF_022549675.1 Belliella kenyensis
GGTATCCAAGAGCGACCAATAGCAGGTAGTGGATCATTGATATTGGTTAACCAGAATGGTAACTTCCAGCATACAGTTTTTGACTTTGCGTTTAATTTTCTCGAAGAGAGTACTGATGGAGCACCAGGCTTTGTAACGGCTGTTCGCATAGTATCCTTCCCAATAGGAGCGGATAGCTTTGTGATAGATGGAGAGATGTATACTGCCTCCAACTGGCCATCAGCAGGTGTGATTGTACCTACCGATGAAAGAGGTTCACCAACAGTAGAGATTACAGTGGATCCGACTGAGGATAATGGAACCGAAGTATTATTCGAGTATTATGCCATAGATAATGCTGGATTTGAGAGTTTGCTTCCAGGAGAAGGGTTTATTTTATTCTTCCCGAATCCGGGCTTTGGCGGAAACAACAATACGATATCTGGTACAGTATTCAATGATGCGGATGGTTCTTCCAATGGAATCAATAATCTGTCTGGTATCACGATAGAAGGCATCAATGTGATCTTGATTGGTCCAGATATTTTTGGAAATGAAGTAGTGTATAATGTAAGAGAAGTAAGTTCAGAAGATGGGACTTTCAGTTTCACAGGACTGTCTAATGGGTCTTATAGAATACTCCTTACTACAGCTACAGCAGAGCCATTAGATCCTGTTTCCACGGTGTCAATTGATCTTCCATTGGGTTGGGTGAATACAGGAGAGAACTTGGGTACAGGAATCGGGAACGACGGATTGGCTGATGGTATTTTGGCTGTGCAGGTGAGTGGTGGAAATGTTTCCAATGCGAATTTCGGTATCCAAGAGCGACCAATAGCAGGTAGTGGATCATTGACATTAGTTAACCAGAATGGCAACTTCCAGCATACAGTTTTTGACTTTGCGTTTAATTTTCTCGAAGAGAGTACTGATGGAGCACCAGGCTTTGTAACGGCTGTTCGCATAGTATCCTTCCCAATAGGAGCGGATAGCTTTGTGATAGATGGAGAGATGTATACTGCCTCCAACTGGCCATCAGCAGGTGTGATTGTACCTACCGATGAAAGAGGTTCACCAACAGTAGAGATTACAGTTGATCCGACTGAGGATAATGGAACCGAAGTATTATTCGAGTATTATGCCATAGACAATGCTGGATTTGAGAGTTTGCTTCCAGGAGAAGGGTTTATTTTATTCTTCCCGAATCCGGGCTTTGGCGGAAACAACAATACGATATCTGGTACAGTATTCAATGATGCAGATGGGGCGTCCAATGGAATCAATAACCTATCTGGTATCACGATAGAAGGCATCAATGTGATTTTGATTGGTCCAGATATTTTTGGAAATGAAGTAGTGTATAATGTAAGAGAAGTAAGTTCAGAAGATGGGACTTTCAGTTTCACAGGACTGTCTAATGGGTCTTATAGAATACTCCTTACTACAGCTACAGCAGAGCCATTAGATCCTGTTTCCACGGTGTCAATTGATCTTCCATTGGGTTGGTTGAATACAGGAGAGAACTTGGGTACAGGAATAGGGAATGATGGAGTAGTTGATGGTATTTTGGCTGTGCAGGTGAGTGGTGGAAATGTTTCCAATGCGAATTTCGGTATCCAAGAGCGACCAGTAGCAGGAAGCGGGATACATGAAGCATTTAATCCAAATGGAAACATTCAATTGCCTGTTCCACCAACTGCTTTCACCAATGGGGATGGTATAATTGCAAACCCTAGTACAGATGGAGCACCAGGATTTGTGAGAGGTATAAGGATTACTTCATACCCTACAGGTGTAGCTAGTATTGTGATCAATGGTGTAAGCTACTCCTCTGGAGTTGATTCAGACATTGCGTCTCTGATAGC
>NZ_JAKZGR010000045.1 GCF_022549675.1 Belliella kenyensis
CTTAAGTTTGGCTAATTTCTATTATAGAATAGGCTTGATAGAGTATGAACTGGGTAATTTTTAGCACTTCGTTGTTTTTGCTCCATGTTCACGAAGTCGGAGAAATTGATTTTGACTGAATCAGACCAGTTTATTGCTCTAAATTGGTTGATAAAGTCTTGGGTTGTTAACCTCTGATTTTTCTTTTTCTTATACCATTTAGGACGTGGTAATTCAGTTATTTTGGCTATTGACGCAGATAAGAGTAACATCGAATAAACAGCAGTAATAAATTGAGGTACTTTGCTACAGGGTTTTTCTTTTCTCACCTGGGCCTGACCACATCCCATCAATGTCTTCTGATCTCTGAAATTCACTTCTATGCCCCAGCGCCATAGATATGCCTGAAGGATTTTTTCAAGCGATAGTTCTGTAGATGTACATATTAGGTATGCTGGATCCCTGTAAAGGAGCCTTGATTTTTTTGTAAGTCGATAACTTACTGGCCTTATGATAATCAGTCTTAAATTCATTGGTCCTGACTTTCTCCATCTCACCTGCTCAACTGTTTTGACATTAAAAGTGTGAACCTTCCCTGCAGCCCACGCTTTGACTTCTTTCCATTCATATTCATCTGACTGGCGGATCTGCTCGGGGGTTGGTAATTGTTTTCCATAAACAAGTTTTCTTCCTTTGCTTTGGGAGATTTCAGGTGATTCGTGGAGCTTGCAGTCCTTACGTATTCTACCAATTAGAACGACATTTTCATCTAGCTTTTTAAGAACAGCTTCATTGGTATAGCTGCCATCAACGCTAACAACCAACGTCTTGTCCTTATGTCCGTCTTTGTCAAGATCCTTTCTCAGTTCAGAAATTCTCTGAGCTCCGATTACGCTGAGTTTCATTTTTTTCTGCGCTTCCCTGTACAGGTCGTGTTCTTCTTGGAGACTGTCTTTTTTGGGTTTGGAGACAGAGGGGCAGTGCTGAAGGTCCACAGGTATTGTGGTTGCCTGAACTTTATCCATTTTGGAACACAAGGAGAGAGATACCTCAATAAACCGCTGACCCCATACAAGATTGGTCTGGAAAGGAGGGCCAAGGGGGTCTCTCATCCATTTTGCTCCAGATACTTTTTTACCCCTTTTTCTCAACAGAGTATCATCCATATGGGCATAAATCTCCCTTTCGTCTGCCGAAATGGCATCCGCTACTGTCTTCCTGATCACCGAAAAAAGCTTGCTTGTATCCATCCTGTCGCCTTGAAAAAGCCGATAGGCTGCCGACCAGTCTTTGAAATGCTGCCCGGTAGCAGATATCATACCTGTAACGGTACTCCTTCCTACACAACCCAAAACACCTTCGGCAAGACCAAAGGCTCTTTTCCAGGTACGAGATTGCTTAAAGGCTCCTTTACATTGAGAAAAGATAGATTCAAAAACCTCTTTCAGGTTTTGTTGGGCAGTTTTTTTTTAAGGCCTTCGGTAGCCTTCTCACTTCGCTGAAGTACTAGTCTCTGGTGATCATCAATAATCCACTCGACTATTTCTCCCTGTTCAAATTCAATAGCCTGAGCCACTGCTGCGGGAAAATTGATGTACCATTGCTCACTTTTCGCTCTCTTTATGAGCTGAATTTTAGTTGGATATCCCATATCTAGTCATATAACTAGATATAAAAGTCTAAAAAAAGAGCCACAATTCCAAATTGAGACTCTTTTTTTTCTACAAACTAGTAAATAGCCAAAGTCGAG
>NZ_JAKZGR010000046.1 GCF_022549675.1 Belliella kenyensis
AGGCAGGTTCCGAAGTGAGGATCAATGTGCTGTCAGATGTGATTGAGAATTTTGAGACGATTATCAGAAATGATACAGTGATCGAAGAGATTACAAATTTGGTAGTGAACGACATTAGAAATGAAGGAGCTATCTACGAAGAGATCATTAACTTGATCACGGAGAATGGTGGTAATGTATACTATGATGGTAGCCAGTTCACCTACATAGATGATAATGGAGTGACTCAGATCATTGATATTAGTGAAGAATATATAACTACACTGATAGAGGCAAATGAAAGCCAGACGTTAATAGTCACAATTGATGGCAATCAGTATTACATAGCAGAAGAATACCTAGTGGCAAATGATGGGGTAGTACCTACACGTTTAGATCCAGCAGCCTTACCGGCAGGCGTTTACTTAATAGATGTGGTAGGAGGAGTAATCAACAACTTTGAGACGATTGTACAGGATGTGACAGTGATAGAAGAGATCACGAACTTGGTAGTAAATGATATAACCAACGAGGGCGATATTTACGAAGAGATCATCAACCTGATTCAGCAGGGGGGTAATGTTTACTATAATGAGACGACAGAAGAGTTCTACTATTACAATGAAGATGGTGACATTGTGATCATCGATCTAGCAGAGTTGATTGGAACAGACGTATTGGTAGACAACTTGGACGGATCATACACACATACCGCCGTAGATGGTGAAGTAGTAACGATCAATGTTGTAGAAGATGTGATCAACAACTTTGAGACGATTGTACAGGATGTGACAGTGATAGAAGAGATCACGAACCTGGTAGTAAATGATATAACCAACGAGGGCGATATCTACGAAGAGATCATCAACTTGATCACGGAGAATGGAGGTAATGTATACTATGATGGTAGCCAGTTCACCTACATAGATGATAATGGAGTAACCCAAGTCATCAATATTGGAGATTTGTTTGAGGAGACAATCACAACCTTGGAAGAAGTAGGACCAGGAGAGTATGTGTATACGAATGAGGCAGGTTCCGAAGTGAGGATCAATGTGCTGTCAGATGTGATTGAGAATTTTGAGACGATTATCAGAAATGATACAGTGATCGAAGAGATCACAAATTTGGTAGTGAACGACATTAGAAATGAAGGGGCTATCTACGAAGAGATCATCAACTTGATCACGGAGAATGGAGGTAACGTATTCTACGATGGTGACCAGTTCACTTATATCGATGATAATGGAGTGACTCAAGTCATCAATATTGGAGATTTGTTTGAAGAAACCGTTACTACACTGGTAGATAACGGTGATGGAACAATTACCTATGTAAATGAATTGGGTGATAAAGTCATAATTAATCTTACAGGGGGAGTATCTGGTCAAGATGGTCTGGATGGAGCTACACCTGTAATTAATGCGGAAGGAAACTGGGAGATTAACGGAGTTGATACAGGTTTACCAGCCAGAGGCGAAGATGGTGAAAATGGCGTAGATGGTTTCACCCCAGTGATCAATTCAGAAGGAAATTGGGAGATTAATGGAGTTGATACAGGTTTACCAGCCAGAGGAGAGAGAGGCGAAGATGGTGAAAAAGGTGAAGATGGTTTCACCCCAGTGATCAATTCAGAAGGAAACTGGGAGATTAACGGAGTTGATACAGGTTTACCAGCCAGAGGAGAGAGAGGCGAAGATGGTGAAAAAGGTG
>NZ_JAKZGR010000047.1 GCF_022549675.1 Belliella kenyensis
AGCCTTGACTTTATTGAAGTCAGGAACGTTTGTTGATTCGAATGGCGATGGCTTTGCTCAGGTAGGCGAGACGATTAGTTACAGCTTTACTGTAAGGAACACGGGTAATGTAGAAATCACAAACTTGGTGATTACCGATCCATTGGTAACAGTGGTAGGTGGACCATTGGCCTCCTTGGCTCCAGGAGCTATAGATGAATCAACGTTTACAGCGACCTATACGATCACACAGGCAGATATTGATGCGGGCTATGTCTACAACTTGGCTACGGTAACGGGTCAAGATCCAAGTGGCGAAGATGTCACAGCAACCTCAGAAGATCCGAATCCATTGACACCAGATGATGATGGCTACGATCCAGACTGTCCAAACTGTACAGTTACGCCATTGGATCAAATCCCATCATTATCCTTAATTAAAGCGACAACCTTTAGTGGAAAAGCTTCAATGGGAGATGTGATTGGTTACACCTTTACTGTAGAAAATACAGGGAATGTAACAATAGAAAACATCACTGTAAATGATCCATTGTTAGGTGGATTGGTAGATAATTCAACTGGAGTTTGGCCATCTGTAGTTGGAACACTAGCGCCTAGACAGTCAGTGACTTTGACAGGTAGCTATACGGTGACAGAAGCGGATGTTTTAGCAGGAGAGGTTGTTAACATTGCGACGGTTAGAGGTGACGATCCGATTAATCCAGGCGAAACACTTCCTGAAGAACCAAGTGAAGAGGTTACTGTAGAAATCATGCCTTTTGTAATTGTTGCTAATGATGATGTCTTTGGTCCAATTAACGGCACGACAGGAGGAACATTACCAGGCAATGTATTGGATAACGATACCTTGAATGGTGAGCCAGTAAACCCTGAAGAAGTGATCTTGACACCGATCAATGTAGATCCTGACTCTCCAGTAGTGATCAACCCAGATGGTACAGTTACGGTAGCACCGAACACGCCAGCGGGAGAATACACGCTAGAATACAGAATTTGTGAGGTTTTGAATCCTGATAACTGTGATATTGCAACAGTAACGGTAACAGTTGAAGTTAGCGGAATGATTTTAGGAACTGTTTTCAATGATGCAAACGGTAATGTAGCGATAGATGGAGAAGAGATGGGTTATTTACCTGGAGGAGTTCCTCATTTTGTATACTTGGTAGATGCATTGGGTGTGATCAGAGGGGTGAGTGAAGTAAATGCTGATGGTACATTTGCAATTCCAATAGAGGATAATACAGGATCCTTCAGCCTTCAGATAAGTACAAATACTTATGTATTGGGAGAAGATGCAGTGATTGAACAGAACTTACCGCTAGGCTTCGTTCATACGGGCGAGTCTGTAGGACTAGGAAGTGATGGTACAGCAGATGGCGTTGTAAATATTGAGTTGGTTTCAGGATCAGGAGATCTGAGCGGTATATTGTTCGGTATCCAAGAGCGACCAATAGCAGGTAGTGGATCATTGATATTGGTTAACCAGAATGGTAACTTCCAGCATACAGTTTTTGACTTTGCGTTTAATTTTCTCGAAGAGAGTACTGATGGAGCACCAG
>NZ_JAKZGR010000049.1 GCF_022549675.1 Belliella kenyensis
ACTTCACCATCTTCATCTGCACTTAGGGTAGTGATTTCGATAACCTGCCCTTGCTCGAATACCTGCTGATCTGTTGGGGTGATGATGCTGATTGTTGGAGAAACATTCACAGCAGGAGCTTCAGGAGTAGCAGGAGAAGCAGGAGTTTCAGGAGTTTCAGGGATTTCAGGAGCTTCCTCAACTGTTATGTAAACAGGAGTAGAAACCGTCGCAGCCCCTTCATTGTCAGTGGCAATAGCTGTGATGTAATGATTGCCCAGAGGAGCATTGTCCCAGTTGAAGGTAAAAGGCTCAGCCTCCACACTTGCGATCAAAAGGTCATCTGCATAGAAATCTACCTTCACGACTTCACCATCTTCATCCGCACTTAAGGTAGTGATTTCGATTACTTGCCCTTGCTCGAATACCTGCTGATCTGTTGGGGTGATGATGCTGATTGTTGGGGAAACATTCACAGCAGGAGCTTCAGGAGTAGCAGGAGAAGCAGGAGTTTCAGGAGTTTCAGGGATTTCAGGAGCTTCCTCGATTGTTATGAAAATGGGAGTAGAAACCGTCGCAGCCCCTTCATTGTCTGTGGCAATAGCGGTGATGTAATGATTGCCCAGAGGTGCATTGTCCCAGTTGAAGGTAAAAGGCTCAGCCTCCACACTTGCGATCAATAGATCACCTGCATAGAAATCTACCTTCACCACTTCACCATCTTCATCTGCACTTAAGGTAGTGATTTCGATAACCTGCCCTTGCTCGAATACTTGTTGATCTGCTGGAGTGATGATGCTGATTGTTGGAGAAACATTGGCGGCAGGAGCTTCAGGAGCTTCAAGGATTTCAGGAGCTTCCTCGATTGTTATGTAAACAGGAGTAGAAACCGTCGCAGCCCCTTCATTGTCAGTGGCAATAGCAGTGATGTAATGATTGCCCAGAGGTGCATTGTCCCAGTTGAAGGTAAAAGGCTCAGCCTCCACACTTGCCATCAAAAGGTCATCTGCATAGAAATCTACCTTCACCACTTCACCATCTTCATCTGCACTTAGGGTAGTGATTTCAATAACCTGCCCTTGCTCGAATACCTGTTGATCTGTTGGGGTGATGATGCTGATTGTTGGAGAAACATTCACAGCAGGAGCTTCCTCAACTGTTATGTAAACAGAATTAGAAACTGTCGCAGCCCCTTCATTGTCTGTGGCAATAGCTGTGATGTAATGATTGCCCAGAGGTGCATTGTCCCAGTTGAAGGTAAATGGCTCAGCCTCCACACTTGCGATCAATAGATCATCTGCATAGAAATCTACCTTCACCACTTCACCATCTTCATCTGCACTTAAGGTAGTGATTTCGATAACCTGCCCTTGCTCGAATACCTGCTGATCTGTTGGGGTGATGATGCTGATTGTTGGAGAAACATTGGCGGCAGGAGCTTCCTCGATTGTTATGTAAACAGGAGTAGAAACCGTCGCAGCCCCTTCATTGTCTGTGGCAATAGCAGTGATGTAATGATTG
>NZ_JAKZGR010000004.1 GCF_022549675.1 Belliella kenyensis
TCATATTTGTCCGTAAGAATACTTGCCAACAGACCTGCGCCTGGTATTCCTTTGTCTATGACTCTCTCTGGAAGAACTCCTATCAGTATACCTGTATCACTATTTTTGTCTTTTGAAGCATATTTATAGCGAATATACCTTCGGATGATCAGTTTTCCTGGGATGTAATCAAGCTCTTCGGTAACTTCTTTGCCAATACATACCATATCGCTCAAATCCCCTTTTGGCTTGATCTCTATTTCTTCCACTGGAAGATGGTCAGGAAGTACAGCTCGACCTGGGTGAGATGGTGATTGTTTCTTGCGGGTATACTCAATCTTCTGCTCAAAAATTTCCTTCTGCTCCTCTTTCTTATCTTCCGATGCTTCGAAGGGTAACATTAGCTGATCTTTGTTGCCTTCAAACCGCTCCCTTTTTTGCTCGAAAACCATTCTCTTGAGCTTGTCTATCATTGACAAAAGTTGAGATTCGTAGACATCCTTCTCACGGATGATGCGGTCACGCTCCATAACAAGGGCGATGAGCTGTTCCTTTGAAAGATGTTCTATTCCACTGTTCATGGGATAAAAATAAGGTACATATACCCAATTTCCACGAATTATTTTCCCACAAAAACTTGTTGGATATAATCTCCAAAAAGCTTGATTTTCACACTTACCGAAGCAAAAAGCACTTATAGAAGCCATAGAGCAACCCTGAGCCGAAAAAACCTGAATCATGTTCAATATAAAAGAGGTGTTTAGCTCAGTTGGTAACGTGGCTTTTGTCTAAATTTTTCCACTTCGATTCCCTCTACCATCATAACCAACTCTGGCCAACGAATACTTCCAGACTCTGACAGCTTTGTAGAAAGAGGGAAAGTGCCCTTCTCAAGTCTCTTGTAATACACCACAAAGCCGCCATACTCCCAATGCAGTAGCTTGATCAGATTTCTGTTCTTGTTCAGGAATATGAATACTTCACCGGAAGTGGGTTCTTTATCCATGTAGTTCCTGACAAGGCCAGACAGGCCATCAAAGCCTTTTCGCATGTCCACTGGATTTTTATAAAGGTAATAACGGTGAGAGGAACCTAGACTGAACATCAGAAAAGCTTGATGAGGCGAGAAACAATAGGAATGTCTAAAGTGGATATCTTCAATTTTACCCCGTTGGGATATTCCAATTCAATTATTGAGAGGCTAGGGTTGTCCAGATTACTGATATCCACTTTAAGGAATCTTGAAACATCTCCAGATTCAGATAGCTCTTCACGTTTAAGCTTTCTGTACCAATAATTGAAATTATGCAAAGTAAAACCCTTAGAATCACAAAAAGCCCTCTGGCTAAGCCCACTAGTCTTGAATTCTGCTATAAGCTCTAACATCTCTTCTCTCTTGTTCATATCTGTATTTATATTTTCTACAAAGCTATGAACCCACAATACTCAAAAAAACATGTACTTAGACGGTGGGATACAGTGTATCGATTTCTTTGTCTGTAAATTTTTTGATAATAGCATAAGTGAATACACATCCAAAAATCTTCACTATCCAGCTCCATATCATTCGCTATATCCCCCACCCACCGAAGATATTCTTCCTTCTCTGCTACATTCTTCTCTGCAGCACATGCTGTAAAAGTTAAGGCTAGAGCTAGAAGGAGACGGTTGTTCATGGGGTGGCGGGGGAAAGTGGTCAATATCATCGGGAAAAAGTGGTTAACATCAGGCCAGAAATATGTAGTTGTATGACCTCCTTCTGCTTTTATTTTGGATTGTCTTAGTCTTTTGTAAATAAATCTGCCATCAGTTCCGCTTGTTTTAAGACTGTCTCTATTGCCTTTACTTGTTTATCTGGTGGATAACCCCACTTTGTTAAAGTCCGTTTTACAATTACCATAAGCCTTGCTCTTGCACTTTCTCTAATTGTCCAGTCAATCGTTGCGTTTGCTTTTACTTTCTCTGTTATCTCTCTTGCTATTTCTCTTAATTGGTCGTCACCCAAAACCATAACTGCACTGTCGTTTACTTCTAACGCATTGTAAAAAGCAACTTCATCTTTTGTCAGTCCAAGGCGATCACCTTCTTTATCAGCTTCTTTAATTTCCTTAGCAATATTGATGAGTTCTTGAATGATTTCGGCTGTTGTCAATATGTTGTTTTGGTAGCGTTTTATTGCACCTTCCAGCATTTCCAAAAGTTTTTTACTTTTTACCAAATTGGTTTTTGAACGTGTTTTAATTTCGTCATTCAATAATTTCTTTAATAGTTCTAAAGCCAAATTTTGATGTTTCATTCCCTTTACTTCCAACAAAAACTCATCAGATAAAATTGAAATGTCTGGTTTTTCCATACCAGCTGCTTCAAAAATATCCATCACTTTATCTGAACTTATGGCTTCATCAACTATTTGTTTGATGGCTGTTTCAATTTCAATGTCAGATTTACCTGTGCCTGTTCCTTCAAATTTTACAAGTCGAGCTTTTACTGCTTGAAAAAACGCAATATCGTCCTTGATTTCCATTGCTCTTGGATGTGGTATGGATAAAGCAAAGGCTTGACTTAATAAAGTTACTTCTCTTATAAAACGAGTTTTGCCATCATCTAAACCTAAAATGTGTTCTTCTGATTGTAGAATGATTGACATTTTTTCTTTTGGTTCTACATTGAAAAAACGCTTGTAATTAAATTTAAAGCTGTTGGCATAATAGGCTTCGGGTTCTTCTGCTACTATGTCTTTTTGTGTTTTGGCTTCTTCATTAAAGAATTGTTGAACGACTTCATATTTCTCATTCATCAATTCAATGGCCTTTTCTAAATCTAAAGTTGGATCGCCTTTACCGCCCGCATCTGAATAAAAAGACAATGCTTTTTTAAGGTCGGTTGCAATTCCTAAATAATCAACGACTAAACCGCCAGGCTTGTCTTTGAAAACACGGTTTACCCTTGCAATAGCTTGCATTAAATTATGACCTCTCATTGGTTTGTCAATGTAAAGGGTATGCAAACAAGGTGCATCAAAACCAGTCAACCACATATCACGAACTATAACCAAACGCAAAGGGTCGGCAGAGTCTTTCATTCGTTCTGCTAAATTTTTACGTTGTTGTTTGGTGGTGTTGTGGCGTTGCATTTCAGGCCCGTCAGCACTTGTTGAAGTCATTACCACTTTAATAACTCCTTTGCTTAAATCGTCATTGTGCCATTCTGGTCTTAGAGCGATAATTTCTTTGTATAAATTGGCTGCAATTCTTCGGCTCATTGCTACAATCATTCCTTTTCCGTCAAACACTTTTTGGCGTTGTTCAGAATGGTTTACGATGTCTTTTGCTAAATTTTTGATGCGTTCTTCATTTCCAACAATCGCTTCCAATTTGGTGTATTTGGCTTTTGCCTTTTGTTGGTCTGTGATTTCTTCGTCTTGTTCCAGTTCTGCATCAAATTCTTCAATCAGGCGTTTGCCTTCTTCATCTAAATTTACTTTTGCTAAACGACTTTCGTAATAAATTCGAACGGTTGCACCATCTGCAACGGCTTGTGAAATATCATACACATCTACATACTGTCCGAAAACTTGAGGTGTGTTCACATCTCTGCCTTCAATAGGTGTTCCTGTAAAACCTATGTAAGTGGCATTTGGTAGAGCATCACGCATATATTTGGCAAAGCCATAAGCAATACGCTCTCCAATTTTTTCTTTGGTTTCCTTGTCTTTTACTTCTTTTATGGATGCCTCAAAACCATATTGGGTTCTGTGGGCTTCATCTGCTATTACAACAATGTTTCTTCGTTCCGAAAGTTGCTCATAAACTGATTTTTGGTCTTCAGGCCCGCCTGCGGAACGGGCAGGTAAAAACTTTTGAATGGTGGCAAAGACAATTCCACCACTTGCTACTTTTAGCAATTCTTTTAAATGTTCTCTGTCTTTTGCTTGAACAGGCTCTTGCCTTAATAGCTGTTTGGAGTTTGCAAAGGTGTCAAATAATTGGTCGTCCAAATCATTACGGTCAGTAATTACTAAAATTGTTGGGTTTTGCATTTCGGGTGCTGTTATCAGTTTGCCCGAATAAAAAACCATACTCAAACTTTTTCCCGAACCTTGTGTATGCCAAACAACACCGCCTCTTTTATCTCCGTTTGTTCCTGATGCAATAATGGAAGATTGTACCGCTCTATTTACTGCGTAATATTGATGATAAGCCGCTAATTTCTTAACGGTTTCAATTTGAGTAATTCCAGTTTTAGGGTCTTCCCTTTTACTTTTTTCAAACACAATGAAATTGCGAACCAAATCCAAAAGGGTAGCAGGGTTCAACATACCTTTCAGTAGAATTTCTAACTGTGGAATAAAACGTGAGGCTTCTTTTTTACCGTCATAGGATTTCCAAGTCATAAAACGGCTGAAACCTGCCGAAACACTTCCTGCCTTACATTCCATTCCGTCAGAAATTACACAAATGGCGTTGTAGGTAAATAAACTTGGGATGGTTGCTTTGTAGGTTTGTATTTGGTCAAATGCTTTTCGCATTGTTGCATTTTCGTCTGCTGCGTTTTTTAGTTCAATAACCACTAAAGGCAAGCCATTTACAAACAGCAATACATCAGGTCTTTTGTTTTGATTGTTCTCAACAATGGTGTATTGGTTGATACACAGAAATTCATTGTTCAATGGGTTTTCAAAATCAATCAATGCCACTTCATAGCTTCGTTCAAAACCATCTTGCTGATAAGGTATTTTTACTTTTTCAATGAGTAACTGATGAAAGCTTTCGTTGTTGTGCAACAATTCAGGCGAATAGATACGCAATACCTTTTGAATGGCTTGTTCCTGTGCGTCTTGCGGAATAGTTGAATTTAATACAGCAACCGATTTGCGTAATCGCTCCACTAAAACTATTTGTTCAAAATTTTCTCTTTCGGCTTGCTCTGCACCTGGAGCCAACATTAAGCCGTGAACATACTCCCAACCCAATGATTGAAGCACTTCAATAGCAAAGGTTTCTATTTTATCTTCTGTTATTGGTTTCATTGATTAATTTCAACAGTTTTTCCGCTTTGTTAATGTCTTCGTTTTGGTCGGGATTGGATTTCTGTTCAATAGAAGCTAAATAAACCGTATTGCCAATTTCATTAAAGTAAACCCTAAGTGCTACTGGTTGATAAACTCTTAATTCATATACAGTGCACTTCTTGGACACAGATACATCTTTGACAATTTTTGTATCGGGATAAAATCTTGTTGCAAGATTTCTCTTGGCTGCTTTTTCAAACTCCTCTTTAATTGATTTTTGTGCGTCAGAAGAAAGTGAGGAATAACTTTTTTCAAAATTTTTAGTGACTACATAACTTCCGAGAAACGCAATTAATTGCTCGAAATTGGTTTGATAAAATTGTATCCAATTTATGTATGAATCTATATCAACAACTTTTTTGTGTTCTGTTATCGCTTGACCGTTAAAGTCAATTCCAAGAAATCCATTTATATCATTTGCGCAATAATTGTTTGCCGTGGTTTCATCTTGAACTTCAACATCACAAGGACTTAGTTTTGCGAAAAAGTTATAAAGATTAAATATGTCAATGTCGTGTAAGTTTTGGAATATTCTATTTGCAAAATGGTGTATCTGATAGCAACTCTCATTTCTTAAAAAAATGTGCTCTTGCTTCTTTTCAATACTCATTAACTGAATTACACCAGCCCTGAAGGTTTCAAAATCATTAATGTTTAATGATTGATTGTTTAAGAAGAACTTACTCATTACTTTTTCAAGTTTAGTAGTTTAACATAGTCAATCTGTGTTTGGTCAAAAAAACCTTTTGGCCACTCTGTCAACTCACCTTTCTCGTTTATATGAATTGGTTTTACATTGGGTTGTTGCTTAATGCCAAGAACCTTATCTTCTTGAATTTCTTGCTTTGTTTTATCTTCTTTGAAAAAGTAATTTATGGTAACATTCTTATGATGGATTGCTTTTTTTGCAACAGCTATTTGAATTCCATTAATAATATGGTCGCTATGTGTTTCGACAATAATTTTAACACCAGAATTTGCCATTACTCCTAAAAATTCACCCATTTTTGATTGAGCTGATGGGTGAAGATGTGCTTCTGGGTTTTCAATAATTAAGATGCTATCTTTTTTCGCCAACAAGCAAGAAACGATTATTGGTAAAGAATAACTTATTCCGAATCCTGTGTTTGTTGGAAAAATTCCTTTTCCATTTGAGTATAAATTATCAACTATTATTCTGGCCGTATGTGTATCACTGTCTTTGACTGGAACAATAGTTACTCCGTCAATTATTTTACTCAACCAAGCATTAACGTGGTGCTGAAACTTACTTCCCTTTAAATATTCAGGGTCGTTTAATATTCTATTCGGGTCTATTTTGAATTTGCTTTCAACTTCAAGTGAATCCAAATCTGCAATTATCTGAGCCGTAAATTCACCTTTAAAACCTACATTCGGATAGTCATAGAATTTTATTCCTTGATTAATTCTTGGTCCAATTCTTTCAGCGTTCAGATAATAGAACTCTTGAAACATTAAGGGGTTTTCAGGATATTTATAATCCTTCTTTAAAAGTTCGTTTGGTGTAATCCATAACTCATTCAAGTTGTTCGTTGTATATTTTACAACAGTGCCTTTTTCTCCTTCGCTTAACCCAAGTTCAATTTCAGTTTCTTTGAATTCAGTTGGCAAAACATTCAAGCTATTGCCTAAGCCCAAACAATATACTTCATTCAGTTCTACGTTTAACTTGTTTGTAATAATATATTCAAAGTGGTCGCCCTTCCATTCGCTGCAATGCTCAATTGTTCTTCTTAGCAACAGTAATGCTTGGATTGCTGTGCTTTTGCCGTTTCCATTGCCACCAGCAAAAATTGTTAAGTCGTTTATTGGAACATTAATACCATAAAAGCATTTGAAATTTTTTATACTAAGTGTAATCATTGTTGATATACTATATTGTTTTCAAATAATTCGTTTAGAACACCAAAGGTGTAAAGCAAATTGGCTTTACCATTTGTTCCGTATGATAGATAATAAATTAGTTGCCTGTCACTCTCTATTTTATCAGCTATTAGACCTGTCAATGAATTAGCAGTATTATTATTAGCAATTATTTCACTGTCATAATCAGCTAACAAAATGGAACAACAAACAAAAAGGGCTTTGTTTATTAACTGTTTGTAGGAATCTGGTTGAATGTCTTTGTTCTGAATTTTTCTAAACGCATACCTACTGCCAATAAGATGTTCTGCATTCTTCATTGCGTTCGAGAATTTTTGGACATACTTTTCTAAATGTTGTTGTGAAGTCTTCACATTCTTGTCTGTATATTCATCAAGCACTAAATCCATATATCCATTATAGTCATCAATGTTTTTGGTGCGTTCATACAATTCATAAAAGAATAAGAATCTTAAAGCAATTTCTTGGTCTTCCATTCGAGTGCTTTTGATGCTGTAATCTGTGGCAGATTTAAACTCATCCAAAGCAGCCATTGCTTTTAATGATTCTCTTAATCCTTTACCCATTAGGCAGTTTCTTATTTCCTGATTATTTAAAGGTCTGCCACCTGTATTAATTCTTCTAAAAATATCATACTTCACTTTTGGTGGAGAAGATGGGTCAATAATGTTTGCGGAAATTGACGTTAAATCAAACCATTTTAAGTATTTTGTATCAAGCCCTTTTTTATTCCCTTTTGTTTCGTAGTAACGCCCTTCACAAGTATCGTTCAAGTATTGTAAATCTCTCAAAGGGAATTTATTATCCATAAACTCCTTGATAGTTGAAATACGCTGTAAGCCATCTACTACAGAAAGGTTCCCTTCATTATCTTCGGCAAAATAGAACATTGGCAAAGGGATTCTTAAAAGAATAGATTCAATTAATCTTGACTTCTGAAAACTGTTCCAAACTAAATTCCTTTGAAAGTCAGGATTAAGGTCTATGCTTTCATTATCAATCATTTTACTCAAAATTGAAACTGCTATTTTATCAGACCTTACTTTAATCTTATCAGGGTCATAAGGGTTTATATCTGTTGTGTCTGATTCGTTAAAAGTGTCAGCACCTGATTTTTCAACTTCTATTATTTCATAAAGAACTTTGTCCAGCTTTTTCTCAATGGTTTCATCATCATCTAATATTCTGACATCTTTAAGAGATACCAACAAATTTTGACCAACCAACTCTAATTCCATCCAAATAAATTTATCGGCATCAATCAGCTGATACTTAGTTTCTGTATCTTCTTTTTTGATTACCGATAAACTGATTATTTCATCGTTTTCTATATTAAATTCTACTATCATTTTCCTGTTGTCTTTTAAATTACAAATTAACTTTTATTTCTCCACTCATCAACTTAGGTAACAAAGTATCTCTTGTTTGGATTAAGGTGCGGATTTGGGTTTGGTTACTATTTATTTTTGTCCAATAATCTGCTGCTATTTTTCCAAACTCTTCCATTTTACTTTTAGGAGGATTTTGAAATTCTATTTTCTCAATATCAGATGGTTTCAATGACGGATAGGTAGATGTTGAACCTTCTGCGATTGAATGCAAATACTGTGTCATTTCATCATTAGTTAATAGTAGATAGACAAAATAAGGGTTTATATCTGTACAAGTAATCACACAAAAACCCGTTGATACTACCAAATTTTCTTTAGGATTATTGATAATTCCATAATGTTTTTGATCTGGTCTTACAGTTGAAATTAGAATGTCATTATTCTGAACTAGTCGTTTTGCTCTACTTGGTGCATTTTTAAGAAAAAGCTTTTGAGTTTCATTTACAATTCCTTCAGTAAGTGAACTTGTGTCAAGATACTCGATTTCTGTAAATTCGTAATCCTTTGAGATACTTCTAAGATTCGTTTTTACAAATTGCCCTAAAGTAGCTGTCTCCCAACTCTCCTCCGCTTCCTCCACAAACCAAGCTCTAAAAAGCGTTTCTGCCAATTGCTCTAAAGTTTTATTTTGGCGGTGGAGCAGGTCTATTTTGTCATCTAAACTGCTCAAGATAGAAGCAATGGCGATTTGTTCTTGGAGGGGTGGTTTGGAAAATGATATTTTTTCAATATCTGTTTTTGAAATATTAGCCTGATTAGCACTCCCAGAAGATTGACTTGCCAAATAATGATGTGTGTCCTTGTTTTTCAAAAAATAATACAAATAATCATCACTTAACTCTTTAGGATTTTTTGAAAACAATTTACCTACCCTTTGGTTTAGTAATGCCTTAGTATCTAACTTGTATTTTGAAACTAATCCTACTACTTGTGTTTCCAATTCAGGATGATTACCAGTTAATGAAATTAATACATCTCCTTTTTCAACAACATACTTTTTTAAATTGTCAGAATATAAATGATAGTGAACACCATCAATGTTAACATCACCATTTGCAACATTTTTAATTTTAATTACAGGCAATGAATTTGGTTTTTCATTATCAAGAAAATCTGTTGATTTGAATGCATAACCATTTATTGTTTCAATGAATTCTCCCAACTTAACTTCCTTCCACCTACTATACAACTCAATTCCCACTCTATCAATATGGTCTTTTAGTTCAGGTTCTTTAATGGTGTGGTAATTAATCAAATCAACTTTATAAGGAATGTTTGTATCATCAAATTTTTGATGTAGGCTGAGGGTGTCATCAAAATTAAAATCTTGCCCTTTAATGGCAATATCAATATCGGAGCCTTCTTTATAATTACCTTTTGCCCTGCTACCAAATACAATAGCTTTATCCACTTTTGCATTTTCGGCAAAAATGTTTTGTAATTTTTCTACAATTATATCGGATAATCCAAACTTCATTTAATTTCTATTTATCGGCTTAGCTTTTCTAATTGCAGGCGTGTTTGTAATTGAATAAATAAACCCACATAAGTTTCAGCAATATCTTTTGCCACTTCTTGTGCCGTTTTTTCATCATAGGTATGCACGCTCAATTTTCTACTATCTACCATATTAAACCAATCTTGCGCTTGGTGTATCAACCCTCTGCTTGATGCTAGTTTAATAGCATCTTTACTTCCTTGTATGCCTATTTCGCCTTGCTCTTCGTAATAATCTTTCATAGTTAGCCAAGCCAATTCGTATGTCATTTCAAAAAACTTAATCATCCCCACTTTTAACACTTCATCTTCGGGATCTTTTTTAGATTCTTCAATTGCTTTTTGTAAACCTTTCAATGTTTTATTGAAATTGTTAAATCTCTGAATCCAACGAATGTCTTTATTTTCCATTTAGTTAATTTTTAAATTCAGTAAATTCAGATTCTGACGTATTTTTTCATTCAATTCTGCTTCTTCTTCAATTTGTTTTTCCAGTTCTGTTTTTAAAGAAGTAAAACGTTCTACAAAATCAAAATCATCCTCTTCATCAGCCAAACCAACATATCTGCCCGGGGTTAAAACATAATTGAGTTTGGCTACTTCTTCGATAGTGGCTGCCTTGCAAAATCCTGCTACATCTTCGTAATTACCATCAGGATTACGCCAGTTGTGGTAAGTTCCTGCTATTAAATTGACATCGTCATCACTTAAATCACGGTTTTTTCGGTTTACCAAAAAGCCCATATTTCGGGCATCAATAAACAAAATTTCATTTTCACGATTTCTGAATTTTCCGTTTGTTTTGTTGCGAGACACAAACCATAAACAGGCTGGTATTTGTGTATTCAAAAACAATTTAGTTGGCAGATTTACAATACAGTCAACCAAACCTTTTTCAATTAAAGCTTTTCTTATCTCACCTTCACCCGTTGTATTTGTAGTCAAAGAACCTTTGGATAAAACAAAACCTGCCTGCCCTGTGGGTGCTAAATGATACAAGAAATGTTGGATCCAAGCATAGTTGGCGTTTCCCGTGGGTGGTATTAGGGTTGAGCCTAATACTTTCCACCTTGCATCATCACGCAATAATTCACCGCTCCAATCGCTGTCATTAAACGGTGGATTCGCTATGATATAATCAGCCTTTAAATCTTTGTGAGCATTATTTAAAAATGAACCTTCATTGTTCCATTTTACATTACTGCTATCAATGCCACGAATGGATAAATTCATTTTTGCCAATCGCCAAGTAGTTTGGTTGCTCTCTTGTCCGTAAATGGATATTCGGTCGGCTGGGTTTAAACTTAAACCTGCTGTTCCTTTTTTCTTGTAATAGTCTTGATGTCTATTGATGAACTTCTCACTTTGCACAAACATTCCACCACTTCCGCAACAAGGGTCAAAAACGCGTCCTTCATAAGGCTCCAGCATTTCAACCAACAATTTTACCACGCTTTGCGGTGTGTAGAATTGTCCTCCTTTTTTGCCCTCAGCCAAAGCAAATTCTCCTAGGAAGTATTCAAAAACTTGCCCTAAAACATCTTTGCTTTGTGCTTCTTTTGTTCCAATAGTTGCAGAACCGATAAGATTTACCAATCCGCCCAAGCTTGTCTTGTCTAGTTTTTCTTGAGCAAATACTTTTGGTAAAACTCCACGTAAAGAAGGATTGTCTTTTTCAATGGCATCCATTGCATCATCAATGTCTTTGCCAATAGTGGGCTGTGTTGCTCTTCCTTGAATGTATGACCAACGAGCCGTTGCAGGTACAAAAAATACTTTTTCTGCTATATACTCATTCTTATCCTCTGGGTCTGCACCCTCACTTTTCAATGCTACTAATTTTTGATATTGTTCTTCAAATGCATCTGAAATGTACTTCAGAAAAATCAAACCTAAAGCAACGTGCTTATATTCGGCAGCATCCATATTTTTACGGAGCTTGTCCGCTGCTTTCCAGAGTTTTTTCTCTAGTGGTTCTTCTTGCGTTTGTTTCTGTTTTGGCATTGTACTTTCTTAAATCTTTATTCTTCTTGAATTTGCTAATTTATACTTTTATTCCAAGATTTAAACTCCACTAAGTCCGATTGTAAAAGACTAAATTCTCAAATGAACAGCTTTGGGTTGTAGCTAAACCATCTGAAAAATTCGTCGGGAAAAAATACAAAAATGTCGTGACAAAGCTCTTTCTTAGAAACCGTAGTAAGAGAAAATAAACTATTTGAGAATTTTAAACCGTCAAAAGGCATTTTACATTTTGAATATTTTCCTTTCATTTTCTTGGTTAAAGTGCTAACGTGATTTTTTTCTCCATTTCTTGAAGTTACAGGGTCGTAAGCAAACTGATTTCTCTCAATTATCCTGAAAGTGGACATATCCGTCCCAATGGTATTGGCTATAGAAGGGATAAATTTCTTCTGAATACTTAAACCCACCAAAGGCAAGTCCTCCAAATCACTTTTTCGTCCTGAGGCTGGTTGAATGTCTTTGCCAAGTGGTTTATAATTCTGTCTCATATCTTACCGATTAAGTTTTGAAGCAAGTTTTTATCCTCAATCACCGAAAAGGCGAAACATTTCTTGCCCAAATCTTTTAATGAAGCTCCAATATGATAGAGCTCCTTGTGGTCTATGATTAAAAATCGGTCGTGAAAGTCTTGGCTGTGTTTTATTTCTAATTTCCCATATTGGGCATTGAACTTTTCTATATCCAAAGCTTTGATGGATGTGTTTTTTGGGGTAATAATGGTAACACCAACCTTTTTAGATTTTTCGGTTAACATTTCCAAAATACTCAGGTCTATGTAATTATCTATAATAATAAGTGTGGATTGGGCTTTTTTAATCAGGTCAATCACAAAACTATAAGCATCAAATATTTGTCCCTTAAAAAAGATATCTTGTTTAATGGCAGGCTTCCCTTGTTCCAAAGCAGTAAAGATTTTCTCAAAATGTTGGTCGTTCAGTTGCAGTTTCGTTTCAATGCTTTCTACACGTTGCAATAACCCTGTATGATGAGCCAATACTTTTCTCATTTCTACAAAGGCATTCATAATTTGTATGCTGACCATTATGGCTTTTTCACTTCTCAATACAGCTGAAAGCATGGCAACACCTTGCTCTGTAAAAGCATAGGGCAAATATTTTAAGTTTTTTCCTTGTTGAGTTCCTTAAATTTTCAAGGTCACAAATTGTGATCTTGAATTAGAAGTCACAAATTGTGACCTCAAGTCTTCAATCTCATTTTCGGTTAACTGAAATCTAAATTTTTCCGGAAAGCGATTAATATTTCTTTTTACCGCTTGATTTAATATTCGCGTTTCAACTTGATACATTTCTGCCAAATCCCGGTCAAGCATCACCTGAACACCACGAATGATAAAGATTAAATCTTCAACTTTGATTAAATCATATCTAACTAGTTCTGTACCCATAAACTGATAAAATTTTAAAACCGGTCGCAATTTGCGACCAGTTCATTTTTCTTGGTATCCGATAAATGAAATCTGAAATGCTCAGGAAATCTTATACTGTTTCTTTTTACTTGTTCGTTCAGTCTTTTTGGCTACTTCATCAACTAGTAACTTCAATAGGTTTTTCTTTTTTCTGTCTTTTAGCCATTGATACTGAATTCTGTCTTTGTGTATTTAAAATTCATTTACGCTGTCTACGTTGGCAAAAACCTCATTCGCTTGATGTACGGTTGCCCAGTTCTCCGAGCTTTAAAATAAGCCCCACATCTAAAAGGACAAGCTATAAAAAAAGCCCTGCCCTTTCCTTCATTCAACGCTTTTTCAACAATTTTAAAAATAATGAATTTAGTTGTAATAGAGCCTTTAGCGTAAAAGATTTTCATATATCCCATCTTTTACTCTGCAATGGCTCCATCTGTAAACAAAAAAATACCCTGATCAGGATATTTTTAGGATAAAACTTAATTGGATTGCTAGAGGCTGCTTTGAAGGAATGATTAATTTAATTCATTTCCTGAAAACATAAGCCTTAACTGTCTTTCAATGTCTCCGAAGGATTCGTTTGATACACTTTGACAGTTCTATAGACAATGGTGACAAAGGCTATAAAGGCCACGCTTGCAATGGATGCTAGGTAAATCGATACGGAGACGGTACTCTTGTAGGCAAAATCCTGCATCCACTGCTCAGAAAACCAGTATCCAAATCCTACTGCAAGCAGGGCCGAAATACCTAACAAACTGAAGAAATCCGCTGATAATACCCTTAAAATATCAAAGGTGTTGGCTCCCAAGACTTTTCGGATGGAGATTTCTCGAGTGCGGCGAAGGGCAACATAGGATACTAAGCCAAACAATCCCATACAGGCGATAAAGATCGCTATACCCGCAAACAAGCTGAATACTTTGCCTACCATCGATTCATACTGGTACATGCGGGCGTATTCTTCGTCTACAAACTTGTATACAAAAGGTCGGGAAGGAAATATAGAAGCCCAGACGGTTTCCATGGCCGCTAGCTGTGTAGCGGGATTTCCTTTCGATAATTTAGTTAGAATCACATTCGTTCCATCGGGATCTACAAATATGGCTAGTGGACTTACCTGATGATGCAGAGAATTGAAGTAGAAGTCTTTTACTACTCCTTTAACACGAACCAGCTCGCCTCCAAAATTCAATTTTCTTCCCACGGCATCGATACTTTCCCAACCCAACTCCCGTACAGCAGCTTCATTCAATAATATAGGCAACTCAATCCCATGCTCATAGGCTTGCCATCTTGTAGGATCCGTAGGTGCTAAGTCTTCCCCTGCTGCAAGTTCTAACCCAATCGTATTCACCAACTCATGATCTGTTGAATAACCTGTGATCAAAAACTCCTTATCATTGTCCCCACCTGGCGTGATGGAATAAGAAGCCTTAATATAAATCGGCAAGTCCGATGCCTTGCTTACCGATTGAGCAATTCCTTGTCTCACCATTTCATTTCTGAATGACTCGACTTCACCATGCATTGTGTAATGAAGGTTTAGGGCGATGATCTCTTCCCTATCATAGCCCAAATTGACCTCCTGCATGTAGTTCAGTTGATTTTTCACAATCAGCGTCGCCAAGAGTAAACCTATGGATACAAAAAACTGGAATACGACCAAGCCCTTACGCATCCATGTCCCATTGCCGATAGTGGTTTGCTTACCCAAGGCACGTAATGGAGCCATTCCAGAGAGGATCACTGCGGGATAAATTCCTGAGATAAAACCAATCAGAACAAACAAGAGGACTACAAAAGATATCCCTTCGAAAGAAAGTAATAAACTCAGGTTTAGGGGCGTGCTGGCAAAGCTTTCAAAATAGCCACTGATAAGATTTAGGGCCAGCATACTTACCAAAATAGCGATGGCCGTGAGTATAAATGATTCCGACACAAATTGACCAAACAATTGAAACCGTTCAGCACCCAATACTTTTCTAAGTCCTACTTCCTTATTTCTTTCTGTAGCCTCAGCAGTAGCCAAATTGACATAATTGATGATACCGATCACAATCAGTAAAATGCCTACCAAAGCAAAAATGTAGATGTATTTGCTGTCCGAGGTTGGTTTGATGGAATTCAGCGCATTTCCTCCCAAATGAATACTCGACACGGGCTGTATGAAAAATCGGGTAGAAAAGCCATAGCTTGCCATGTCTTCGCCGAAGTACTTATCCACCATTTGATCAAGTTTGGATTCCACGCTTTCAGGAGCTGAATTTTCACGGAATTTAGCATAGGTATAGTAATTGGAAGGTGACCAGGCAGGAGTTTTTCCATGCCTATGGGTTTTGAAAGAGGCCAGCAATCCAAATTCCAAATGGCTATTGGAAGGAAAATCCTCCATGATGCCCGTGATGGTATAATTTTCTCCCTCTACCTGAACAGTCTTACCAACAGCATCGGAGACATTGCGGAAATAACGCGCTGCGGTGCTTTTGGGGAGTACCAGTTGGAAAGGTTCGGACAATACGCTCTTGGAATTCCCATGAATTAGATCAAAATCGAAGACTTGGAAAAAGTTTTCATCCACATAGGCAAATTTGGGTTCCTCAAACAATTCTCCCTCAATCTCTACCACTACAGAAGAAAAAATACTAAGGTCAAAAACCAAGGTAGCAAGTTCAATTTCCGAGATTTCATCCATCAGGGTTGGAGCGAGACTTGATGGTGTCGTAGAGACCAATTGCGTTTCTCCATTGGAAGTGAACTCCTGATTGAATTTATAAATCCTCTGGTAATCGGTATACATTTTATCATAGCTCCACTCATGATGGATGTACAGCGAAATCGCCAAAAAACTCGTTATGGCAACCGTCAGTCCAAGAATATTGATTCCTGTATAGAGTCTGCGTTTGCTGAGGTTTCTCAAGGAAACGATAAAATAGTTTTTCCACATAGCATGAAGGATTTGAAAATGAAATAACTAAGTTGGTTTAGTTTGCATCAGGGCAAACGAAATTCACTAGTGATAAAGCTATCCTCGTGCCAGTCTAAAAACAGCCCAAATGAAGAAAATTGAGGCATTTGTCTCCGAAAACCAAAACAAAACGTACACTTTTGACCGCCTACGGGCAAAAAAGCAATGCCATGTTTGAAAATCCAAACATGGCATTGACAAGTCTAAAAACCCAAAAGATTAAACATCAGTCAATAGTTACTTTTCTACGGCTTTCTTCAATAATTGTAAGCCTTGTAAATTCGTTTCCTCCATTTCTTTTTTAGCTCCAAACATCCACATGAAAAATGCATCAACGGTACCTGAAACTAATTTGAAGTCTTGTTTTACTTCAATTCCATTGGGTGTTTCTGTAAAGTTATAGTCAAAAGTTGGTTTGGCAACAAAGGGCTTTTGAATGTCACAAACCATACCCACATAGCTCAATTCATCAATGGCTACGATTTCTTGATATCCCACATCCTTTCCTTTATTCCCATGCCAATGATATTGTGCTCCGACAGTTCCATCAGTTCCCTTAACCTCATACTTCTGTGAAGGATCCTGTGCCAAAAACGGTGACCACTTTGGGAAATTATTCAAGTATTTTACCATATCAAAAACTTCTTGTTTAGATCCTTTGATGGTAATGGTTTGAATAATTTGAATGGATTTCAAACCGCTTGCCTTATATAAGCCAAATCCAATGAACGCTACCAGAGCGATTCCTATCAATGCGAAGATCATTTTTAAGCTCATTTTAGAAAGTTTATCCTTAGTTCATTGGTATTACGTCTCTTACTTCAACTGTACCACCCATAAAAAGTACTGGGCATTTCTTGGCCAGTTCCGTTGCAGATTCAATAGATTCTGCTTTCAATACCATATTGCCTCCGATCGTCTGTCCATCGGCAATATAAAGTCCATCTTCTGTTTCATGATGAGCAACAATCTTTTTTCCTTCAAAACCTAATTGATGCGTACTTACCAGTATTCCTTGCATGGCTATTCCACCGATAAACTCTCCCCAATGTCTGTGCATTTCTTCCAGTTGCTTAGGGGTTGGCTCTTCGTTGCTGGGTTCATACCTGAACAATAGCATAAATTCTTTTAGTTGTGTCATATGATCTAATTTATAGTTGATGATGACACAAAAATGAATCAATCAAAAACAATAAATCTTGTCATATGACAAGAAAAACTAAACATTTGCCAGTTCTTTCCTAATACGACTCAATGAAGTGTCTGTAATACCTAAAAATGTAGCAATATGCTTCAATGAGACATTTTGGACGATAGTTGGCTTACGCTGAAGAAGACTCAAGTATCTCTCCTTAGCCTGATCTGCTATCAAAGAAATGCTATGCTCTTTAAGTGCAAAATAGCTTCCGACCAAAAGTCCTCTTTGTTGTTCTCTGAAATTAGTTATGGAATTGAACATTTCCTGAAAATCTTGAAACGAAATTTCCCAACATACTAAATCGGTCAATGCCTGAATGTTTTCTCTTGTTGGAGCAAAGAAAAACATCGATGGATAGTCTATTACTACATCTCCTGAACCATAAAGGTTAAATGTGATGTCGTTGCCTTCGGTATCTACGATATACGAACGAATAAAACCAGTTTCGATAAACCAATAACTTCTCTCAACCTGACCTTGTGTCAAGAGGTATTCATTTTTTTGGAATGATACCTGCTTGTATTTAGGAATGATTTGCTGAAGTTCTTCAGAAGTAATTCCGCTAGATGCGAAAACTTTATTTAGAAAATGTTCCTTTTCCATACAATTGCCATTAAAAATTTTATTTTTTAATGAATATCAAACTATTTTTTCTAAAGGTCAATACAATCCTTGAAATCCTTAATGAAAAATGACTACATCATGGAATCCCTGATAAATTGTTTTCAATTTAATTCTTGTTTGAGTCTTGGAATCTTGACTCTTGGATCTTGACTCTTGGATCTTGACTCTTGTTTCTTGGCTCTTAAATCAAAATTCTCGCTTCTCGCTTCCATCAACCTGTTGTCTCAGGAGAATGTTACCTGAGAATTGAAGCATAAAAAAGCCGTCCTTTTCGGGCAGTCACTAGGAAGAGAAGACACCTTCAATTTTTGAGAAAGTCTCAAAAACAAATACTTACCGTCTAGATGTAGTTTGCAACTACACCTCAAATATCCTCATTACTTGATCTCTGTCATTTCTATGTGGAATCGAAAATTCCATGGATAGGAAAGCCTAGATCCAATCTACGCTTAGAGGAGAAGACAACCGTCAAAGTCAAGCGTTAACCTAATTCTATATTTTACAAAGTAGATTTAAGATATGGTAAACTCTTGCTTCTTGACTCTTGGTTCTTGGTTCTTGTTTCTTGACTCTTGTTTCTTGGTTCTTGTTTCTTGGTTCTTGTTTCTTGACTCTTGACTCTTGGTTCTTTAATCAAAACTCTCGCTTTTCGCTTCTAATCTCTCGCTTCCCGTCTCTCACTTCTAATCTCTCACTTCTCCCCATACTTCCACACGCCTTCCATCACTCATTCGTCAAACTATCCACCGGATTAGCAATGGCTGCACGGAAGGATTTGAAGCCCACCGTCAAACCTGTGATGAGCAAGGAGATGAGCATCACCAATACAAATAAGCCTATGGTAACAGGTGTTTTGTAAGCAAAAGATGCCAGCCATTCTTGCACCATATAATAGGCCAAGGGGACTGCCACTCCAAAGGCAATCAGCACCATCAAAACAAACTCTTTGGATAGCATCACGGTGATTTGAGCGACAGATGCACCAAGTACCTTTCTGATTCCTATTTCTTTTACCTTTTGACCTATCATAAAGGAAACCAAGCCATACAAGCCAATACATGAAATCAAAATAGCCAATGCAGCAAATACCTTATATACCATGGCAAGCTTCTGCTCATTTTCGTAAAAAGCAGCTATAGACTCATCCAAAAAAACAGCGGTATAGATCTGCTCTGGATAGATCTCTTCAAACTTGCTTTGGATACTTTCTAAGGTAGACTTGCTGACACCACCTTCCAGCTTCACTGCTACAATCGAGTACATACTTTTTCTAGTGGTAATGACCAATTGCTTCATCTCTTCACGCAGGGAATTGACCGTAAAGTCTTTGACTACTCCACTCACAGGAATCCATGCTCCTGAGCCCAATCGAAGGTTTTTGCCTATGGCTTCTTCGGGATTTTGGATCATCAACTTCTTGGCCATGGTTTCATTGATCACCACATTTCTGATCGTATCACTCGGAGGATAAGCTTGCCCAGCGACAAATTCCATTTCAAACAAATCAAAATAAGCCTCGTCAGCAAACTTTAAAAATGCTGGAAAGATGATGTCCTCACTTTTATTGTCAAAATAAAAATTGGTTGCTGAGTTGTGATCTGAAGATGGTACATCCGAAGCCAACGTAGCCCCTTTGACCCCAGGCATCCTTAGGATCTCTTGCTTGAAGCCTTCTATTCTCATCTCACCATTGGTTTTATCCGATGGGACATGAACATAATAAATGGCCTCTTTATTGAAGCCCAAATCTATGTTTTGAACCAAATTCATTTGCCTGACAGCAATCAGTGTCCCAATCATCAGGATCTGAGCGATTGCAAACTGTAGAACTACCAAACCTCTTCTGATTGAAATACCCCCTATATCTGCACTTTGAAACTTGTTTTTCAATGCCCTAATAGGCTGATATCTTGCTATGATCATGGCTGGATAAAAACCTGACAACAAAGACAATAAAACTATCAACACCAGAATAAACAAGCCAACTTGCCACTGAAACAAGCTGACTGAATCTGGAATGTTGGCGATTTTATCCAAAAACGGTAAGAATAAAGATGCAAGAACTAGCGAAAATAGTGAGGCAAGCAAAACGGTCAAAAAGGTCTCTCCAAAGGATTGTAAAGCAATCTGAGTTTTGGTACTTCCCATGACTTTTCTTACGCCTATTTCCTTGCTTTTACCGATTGCTTGCGAGGTGGTAAGGTTCACAAAATTGATAGAGGCCATAATCAGGATAAATACCCCTACCAAGATCAAAGTTTTGATGGTAGACTGTCTGATCCTGCTTCCCGTGAGGGGTTCATAGAGAGGGTTGAAATGGATGTCACTCAATGGCTGAAGGTGATGAGACTTGATAGAAGTTCCTCTTCCTTCAAAATGTTTTTTGGAAAAATCATCAAGCCGGCTTTGGATCAATGCAAAATCCGTTGCTGGATTCGTCTTGACATAAACTTGAAAGTTGCTCCCAGTGCTCCCCCATTCTGCCAAATCATAGCCAAAAGCTTCTTGATGTGAACGAATAGTCTCAAATGAAGCCAGAAGTTTAAATCCAAAGTTGCTGTTCTCTGGCATATCCTCGACCACAGCAGCTATCTCTAGCTCAACACCATTGGTCAGTTGCAAAGCCTTTCCTTGAGCATCCTTCCAGCTTCCAAAATATTTCTCTGCTTCAGACTTAGGTAAGATCACTTGGTCAGGTTGTCCAAGTGCGTTTGCATTACCAATTAGGAAGTTTATCTCAAAAAGTCTCGCAAAATCAGGCGTTGTAAAAAACAAACTTTCTGCTCTGTGTTTATCAATACCCCCGCTATTCAAGTTATCGATATTTACTTGGACATAATTGTGTGATACCACTGGTACTACCTGCTCAAAACTCATAGGATCAGCCATCAACGCATCAGGAAATGGGTTGGCAACGCCAGAAGTTTGATCATAAATATCATCGTATTGATCATGAGTGACTATCCTATAGATTTGATCATTATGGCTGAGAAACTTATCATAGCTCAACTCATATTGCAGCACGACAAAAAGCAATAAGGCCGCTGTGATTCCAATAGTCAAACCGAGAATATTGATGATTCCTGTCCATTTGCTCCTGATGAGTGAGCGCCAAGCGATTTTAAAATAGTTTTTGAGCATATCAGGTTTTTTTAAATTCTTCCTTAATTTTAATTCAAATATTGTTAGGGTTTTATTGATGAAATACAGTAGAAATATGATAGAAATAGATTGAAATAATTTTCGGTACTTCTTCTTTGACTTTGGAATCGATATTCTATTGAGTTTGAATCGGAGATGGGTGGAAATACAGTTGATATATGGTAGAAATAGATTGAAATAATTTTCTTCACCGATCCCGTATTTCCTTTTAGGAAGTCTTCATTAAAACCAACTTGTATTAATAGCAACCTATTTCACTCAGTATATTTCTACTATATTTCAATCATATTTCCACTATATTTCAATTATCATCCTTTCAAAATATCCAGTATCCAATAATATCTTATCCCGAATTAGTTCGTTCTCGGGACATTCGCTAAGCTCCAGTTTCAACATATTACCATTTTATTTCGCAAAACTTATTTCAATCAACATCCTTCCAAAGGATTCATTAGCATCTACCAATATTAGTTTACTCACTCCTCAAACTCTTCACTGGATTGAGCATCGCAGCTCTGATGGCCTGCGAACTTACTGTCGCCAAGGCCACAATCACTGCAACAAGGCCAGCCAAGACATACACCCACCACCCGATTGCTGTTTTGTAAGCAAATCCATCAAGCCAACTATTCATGGCATACCAAGTGATCGGTATGGCAAGTACAATCGCCACAAAAACGAGTTTGACAAAATCCATTGACAGCAAGGTGACAATACTGGAAACTTCTGCACCCAGTACTTTTCTGATGCCGATTTCCTTGGTTCGGATCTCTGCGGAATAGGTAGCTAATCCAAACAATCCCAAGCTTGCAATCAGGATCGCCAACACGGAGAATACAGTAAATATCTTTCTGAATTTGAAATCGGCCTGGTACTGCTTGTTGAAATCCACATCCAAGAAACTGTACAAAAATGGCCTGTGGGGTGCCAGTCTATTCCAAGTATCCTCGATTTCTGAAATGGTTTTTGTCATGTTGTCCGACTTCACCTTGAGTGTAAGAAAACGGCTTGCAAATGCCTCAAAAGGCAATGTTAGGGGTTCGATATTGCGGTGAAGAGAAATGAAATTAAAATCCTTGACCACGCCGATGACTTCTCCTGCCCTGCCCCATTGGTCAAATTTTTTCCCGATAATGTCTGCGGGGTTGGCATAGCCATATTGTCTGGCGGCGGCTTCGTTGATGACCAAGGCCGAGGTGGAATCCGAAGGAAAATCCCTAGAATAGGACCTTCCCGCCACCAATTTCATATTGAAATGGTCTATAAAGTCAATCCCTACCTGGAAAATAGCCTGACCTTGCATCTGCATCTCACCATCTGAATTTTCAATTTCCGTCCCAGCGTTGGGAAAATAACCTCCGGGAACGCTTCTCGAAAATGCGACAGATTGTATTGCCGGATTGGCCTCCATTTCACTCTTAAAGGCACTGGACCTTCTGTTGACTAGCTCATCATAATTGTAATCAAGCACCAGCATCTGCTCTTTGTCAAAACCCATGTCTTTGTCGAGCAGGTGGTTCATTTGGTTATAGACTATGATGGTACCAGCAATCAGGATGATGGAAAGGCTAAATTGGAAAACCACCAATCCCTTTCTGAGATTGACCCCGCTATTGTTGGCAACAGAAATTCCTTTCAATATCTGCACAGGCCTGAATCCTGACAATACAAACGCTGGATAAGAACCTGCCAGAATCCCGACAACAAACAGCACCACGGTCAATGTCGGGACAGTTTGCCAATTGATAAATTTCATCAGCTCCAATTCCTTGCCTGTGATGCTTTTCATAAGAGGCATGGCCAGGCTGACAAAAAATACAGAGACTATCATTGCCAGAAATACAATGATCATAGATTCGCTTAAAAACTGGTAAACCAAGTGTCTCCTATCCGCTCCGACCGATTTCCTGATCCCAACTTCTTTGGCCCTTTCCATGGACCTGGCTGTGGAAAGGTTCATAAAGTTAATAATTGCGATCACCAGTATAAATATCCCTATAATCGAAAACACATAAATATTGGAAAGACTTCCAGTTTCACCGGGTTGCCTCTCAGCATGGGATCGAAGGTAAAAATCCTTCATTTGTTCGACCCGGATCGTATAGCGTGGATTGTCTTGTCTTGCGGCTAGAAAATCGGGGATTTTTTGTTGAAATGCTGTGAGGTTGAAATTCTCGTTGACGAGGAAGTAAGTATAGAAATCCACATATCCCCAATATTCAAAAACCTCCGGTCTTGATACTCTAAAAGTGCTTAGTGACAGCAGTATATTGAATTTGAAATGGGAGTTGGATGGAATGTCCTCAATCACTGCCGTGACTGTGTAATCTCCTGCATTGGATCTTCCAGGAGAGTCGCTACCTTTCAATGTTTTGCCGATAGGGTCCTCATTTCCAAAATAACGCTTGGCGGTACTCTCGGTCATCACCATGCTGTACGGGGCGGTCAAGGCATTTTTCGCATCACCTTTGATCACCTTCCAACTAAAAACATCAAATGCCGTCGAGTCCATAAAGAATACCCCTTCTTCCTGAAAGGAATTTTCCCCATCCGTCAAAAGGATATCTGAACTACCAGAGAATTGGACGACTTTATCAATTTCAGGAAAATAACTTTGAATAGCTGGGCCAACTGGTGCGTTATTCCAAACCCAAAAAGGATTTGCTCCAGCATTTTCTGGTTGGTCTTCGGAAGGTAGGCTTCCATGAGTAAGTCTGTAGATCCGACCCCCCTTTTCGTGGTAATTATCGTAGGACAACTCATCTTGGATATACATAAAAATCAGGAAGCAACAGGTCATCCCCAGCCCCAAGCCAAAAATATTTATAAAGGAGTAAGCCTTCTTTTTCAGAAGGTTTCTCCAAGCGATTTTCAGATAGTTTCTAAACATAACAGTCTTTTTTTCTTTACCAGTTGTTTTTCTTGTTGAAACAGGGTTGAAATACAGTAGAAATATTGTGGAAATAAATAGAAATAATATTCCATCACCAATCCCCCCTTCCCTCAGGCATTATTGGCAGCCAACTCCAGAATTTCTCCCTTCTCGGGACTTTCGCTAAAGCTCCAAAATCAACCTATTTCACTCAGTATATTTCTACTATATTTCAATTATCATCTTTCCAAAATATCCAGTATCCACCAGTATCCAGTAATATCTAATTCGAAATATTTCCACCTTATTTCGCAAAGCCTATTTCACGCAGTATATTTCAATCTTATTTCACGAATCTTTCTACCAGAAAGCAGTGTATTTATCCACCATATTTCCTTCAAAACACCCATCAATTTGTCTTAAATGAATCCACAGGATTGGTCAATGCCGCTCGGACAGATTGACTGCTGATGGTAAAAGTAGCGATCACCACTGCAATCAAACCAGCCAAACCAAAGACTCCCCAAGAAATGGAAACACTGTAAGCAAAGCTTTCCAACCATGAGTTCATTGCGAACCAAGCAATTGGTACGGCCAGCAAGAACCCGAAAAGTACGAGCTTGAGAAAATCTTTTCCTAATAGCAAAACAATGCTCTTTACACTTGCACCCAAGACCTTTCTTACTCCTATTTCCTTGGTGCGCTGCTCTGCCGCAAAAGCAGAAAGACCAAACAAACCCAACACCGAGATCAAAATAGCTATCCCAGCAAAAATTCCGAAAACGAAGCCAACCTTTTCCTCTGATTCATATTGTTGCTGAAACTTATCCTCTACCGTATAATAACTGAAAGGAAAATCTGGCTTCAAGGCAATCCACTCTTCCTTTAAATAAGCTATCGCTTCCTCTTCATATCCTTTCTTCAACCTAATCGCTACGGAGTTGAAACGTGTATCAGGTATCATGAAGACCATAGGAATAATAGGTTGATGCAAAGATTCAAAATGAAAATCTTTGACCACACCGACAACATAACCTCGTCTTGCATCATAGTGAAGTGATTTGCCTATAGCATCTTCCGCTGACTTCCAACCAATAGCTCTAACGGCAGATTCATTTAACAAAAATGCTTGTGTGCTGTCAGTTGGTAGTTGGAAGTCAAAATCCCTACCAGCCACTATCTCTATTCCAAATGTCTCCATATATCCATGGCTCACATGTATATCAGATAGCCGAATGTCAATGTTGGTCAACCCATCTTTCAGCTCTGCGCTAGTTATACCAGAGTCCAAAAGCCTTCCAGAAGGTACCCTCGACCCTAATGAAATAGACTCTATGCCCTGATGCTGCAAGAACCTTTGACTTAGATTTTCAAAATTTCCGACCAACTCTTCATATGCTGGAAGTACTGCAATCCTATCCTTTTCAAAACCCAAGTCTTTATTTTTCATAAAATCAAGCTGATGAACTACTACCAAAACGGCTACTATCAAAATGATAGAAATAGCAAACTGTCCCACAACCAATGCAGCGCGGAGTTTCTCATGTATGGTACCGATCTTAAAGGTGCCTTTCAGAACCTTGACAGGTTGAAAACTAGAAAGGAAAAGTGAGGGATAACTCCCTGCAATCATACCCACTACTAATACAAAACCCAATAATCCAAAAAGGTAAATTGGCTGTTCAAATAGATTAAAACTTAAATCCTTCCCTGTAAAGTTCTCAAAAAATGGCAACACCAATGAAGTCATTACTAGTGCTAAAACCAATGAAATCAAGGACATCAAAATAGATTCACTCATAAATTGACCGATGATGAATCGTTTTTCGGCTCCAAGTGCTTTTCTCAAACCTACTTCCAAGGCTCGCTTTGAAGAGCGTGCTGTAGCCAAGTTCATAAAGTTCACACAAGCAATCAATAAAATAAAAAATGCAATAGCTGTATAGATATAAACATGCTCAATATTGCTGTTTGGCTCCAGCTCAGAATCCAGATTGGAATGCAGATGAATGTCAGTAATCGGCCATAAGTGCAAGGAAGTCCATGTAGATGCCAAAGCTCCTCCTTCACCTACCTGAATGTGTCTATTGAGAAAATCTGGTATTTGGGCTTCAATATTTTTAATATTCGACCCTTCTTTGAGCAAAATATAAGTACCAAATTGATTGGCCCCATAGTTTTTCATCATTTCATCATAACCTCCAAAGTACCCCGTTACCATTTCCATGGAAACTAAAAAATCAGCCCTGAAATGAGAGTTATCTGGAATATCTTTCATCACCGCCCTTACTTGCAAATTTACTTGATGCTGATTTATCATCAATTCTAAGCTTTTCCCTACCGGGTCTGCATCCCCAAAATATTTTCTTGACATGCTTTCAGAAATCACCATTCCATCGGGAAAATTGAGGGCTTCTTCACCATTTCCATCCACTAGCTCCCAAGAAAACACACTAAAAACCTCTGGATCGGAAAAGTAAACCTTCTCTTCTTCAAAAATCTTATCTCCAGATTTTAGAATTACATTAGTATTTAAAACACGAACAGCTTCATCCAAGTCCTCACTAAAGTCAGACTTCATTAATGGTCCAAAAGGAGGTGCTGTATGTGCAAGGTAAAGGTTTACCTCTCCATTTTGATTGAAAAAAGACCTCGACACCCTGTATATCCTATCAGATTTCTCATGATACTTATCATAACTCAATTCGTGCTGCACAAATAGAAAAATCAAAATACTAGAAGCCATCCCAACAGATAGTCCCAAGATATTGATGAACATATATGCAGGTTGCTTTTTCAGGTTTCTGAGAAATATTTTCAAATAGTTAATTAACATCCTTCTAGTATTCTATTTTGGTTATTTATCTGGTCTCTTATTTACACACCATTAATATTTCGCCGCTAGGCATATATCAACATATATCGAGCAAGCACATATCATTATCTATCCCTTATAATCTCTCGGTCATGACATTGATTTCTTGGCTCTTTGCTCTTGATTCTTGGTTCTTGGTTCTTGGTTCTAATCTCTCGTCTCTAATTTCTCGCTTCTCGCTTCTAAAATCTTGCTTCTCCTCATCCACTTCTCCTTGCAGCAGGTAAGTCTACACTCGAAACTGCTCCCTAATATTCTCTGTCACCACTTTGCCATCAAATAAATTGATGATTCTATGGGCATAGTTGGCATCGTGCGGGGAGTGAGTTACCATCACGATGGTGGTTCCTTCATTATTCAGTTCCTCCAACAATCGCATCACTTCTTCACCATTGGCAGAGTCTAGGTTACCTGTGGGTTCATCGGCAAGGATAACCGCTGGTTTGGCTACGATGGCTCTGGCGATAGCTACTCTTTGCTGCTGACCACCAGAAAGCTGCTGCGGAAAGTGGTCTTTTCGGTGCATGATGTTCATTCTGGTGAGTACCTCCACAACTTTCTTTTTCCGCTCATCCGCAGGAAGCTTCAAGTACAATAGTGGCAGCTCGACGTTTTCATAGCATGTCAATTCATCGATCAGGTTGAAGCTTTGGAAGACAAATCCTATATTTCCCTTTCTAAGTTGTGATCGTTGCCTTTCAGAATACTTTGCTACCTCTTCATTCAGAAAGTGGTATTGTCCATCATCTGGATTATCAAGCAAGCCAATGATATTGAGCAAAGTGGATTTCCCACAGCCCGAAGGTCCCATGATGGCTACAAATTCTCCTTTTTTGATTTCAATATTGATATCGTCCAAGGCTGTAGTTTCGACTTCTTCGGTCGTATAGAGTTTTTTGAGATGAGTTGTTTTGATGATATTTTCCATGTGAGAAGATTTTAGTCCTGATGATTTGTGATAGATTTTAGTTTTGAGATTTAGGGATTAGATTTTGAATTGGATTTAATCGCCTTTGAGAGCTTTGATTGGATTGGACCAAGCGGCTTTTAAGGCTTGGGAACTGACGGTGAGCAGTGCAATCAGCAAGGTAATTAATGCAACTAACCCAAATATTCCGACACCTAATTCTATCCTGTAATTGAAGTTTTCTAGCCAGATATTCATAACATACCAAGCTATGGGAATTCCGATCAACAGTGATATAGCTACTAACTTGATGAAATCAGAGGTCAAAAGGACGACAAGATTAGCAGAAGACGCTCCCAGGACTTTGCGTACGCTGATCTCTTTCAAGCGCTGCTCTGCCATAAATGCCGCAAGTCCAAATAGTCCCATACAAGATATAAATATGGCTAATCCTGAAAACCATAGGGTAAGGGCAGATACCCTTTGTTCACTTTGAAACTTATTAGCATAATCTTGATCTACAAAGGTGTAGTCAAAAGGAAAATCTGCACTATACTTATCAAATATCTGCTCCACCTTTGCTAAATTTTCAGCTACAGAATTACTCGGGCTTAGTTTGAGATGGAATACATTGAACCACGCTTTTGGACCAAAAATCACCAAAGGCTTTACTTGGTGAAAAGGTGAGTTCACCACAAAATCTTCCACAATGCCCACTACTTTCCACTCTTTATTATTATCTTTTATAAGTTGACCCAGTGGGTTCTCAAAATCCATCAACTTGAGTGCAGCTTCATTCAATAACACGGCATTGGAATCTGTAGCATACTGATAGATATCTATATCTCTCCCTTCAATGATATTCAATCCCAAAGTCTTAGAAAGGTCTGCATCTGTACTGTACCTGTCGATGGTGATAGTCACATCTGGATCTTTACCTTCCCAAGACATGCCCCAAGTATTGCTCCAGGTCTCTGAGATAGGTGACATGGTGCGAGTAAGGGAAGTGGCAGCCCCAGAGGACAATACTTCTGCTCTAAAAGACTCATATTTATCTCGAAGCTGATCAGACATCATCAGATAGATCAATTGATCTCTGTCATAGCCTGCATTTCTACTTTGCGCAAAGTCAATCTGAGATTTGACGACCAAAGTAGCTGCTATAAGAATGGCCGCAAATGTAAACTGAGTCACCACCAATACCTTTCTAAGTGAAAAAGCAGATTTTGGTGAACTCGTCTTTCCCTTGAGAATTTTTGCAGGTAGCAAAGAAGACAGAAATAAAGCTGGATATGAACCCGCAATGATCCCTATGAGAAAAACAAATGGGATATAAATTATCCAGAATATAGACCCTCCGAAAGGCAAGTTAATGGATGTCCCCATCAAATTATTGAAATGAGGGATCAGTAGACTTACAATCAAAAGAGCTAAGAACGAAGCAATCACGGTGGTGACCATGGATTCTCCAATAAACTGAAGAATCAACCTCCCTCTACCAGCTCCAGAAATCTTTCTTATACCGATTTCTTTAGCGCGTTTTTCACTTCTCGCTGTGCTAAGGTTCATAAAATTGATACAAGCTATCAAAATGATCAAAATCGCAATGCAGAAAAAGAGTTTGATCATTTTGATCTTCCCTTCTGCCAGTACACCATTTTCATAGCGATCATACAAATGTGCGATAGTCAACGGATGTAAGATTAGATCAACTGGTTCTTTAGAGTATTTCTTTGTTACTCCTTTAATATTTGCCGCAGCAGTTTCCAACGAGACTTCCGGGTGCAGCTCAATATAGGTGATCACACTGTTATTACCCCAGAATTCATCTTCAAAACCTAACTGCTTATAGAGTGCCCATGGAATGGCTGCATCAAACTGAAATTTCGTGTTGGAAGGAAAATCTGCCAAAACTCCTGTGACAATCAAGGAGGTCTGGTTTTCTAAAACTACTTCTTTACCAATGGGATTTTCGTCACCAAAAAGTCGCTTCACAGCACTTTCAGTGAGTACCAAGGACTCTGGCTTGGCAAAGACTTGATCCTTTTCCCCCATAATCAAAGGAAAATCAAACATAGTGAAAAAGCCAGGATCTATGACTACAGTTTGTTGATTGATCCCTTTCACTTGGTACTTCAACAACATATCATATGGCGTCTGATAACGTGTAAATGCCGCAACTTCCGCTTGATCAGCCCCCAATACAGGGCCTAAAGGCTTTGGTGTCCACCCCCATGAAGAAATCTCCCCATTGAAATCCGCTTGGTTCCATACTTCGAAGAGCTGATCCTTTTTCTCATGAAACTGATCAAAACTTCGCTCATACTGGATCCAAAGCAAAATCAACACAGCCCCACCTATTCCAAAGGTGAGCCCAATGATGTTAATAAAAGAGAATTCCTTGTTTCTCCAGAGATTCCTCCAAGCAATCTTTACATAGTTTGTAAACATAAAAATTCGTTTTGGTTGAGTTGGCTACTAGTTTTATATACTTTTATTTATTGGCCTCAAAGGCGCTAATTGAGAGACATAAGATTTGAGACCCAAGACGAGAGATCTGACACATTTATCCACTCTCCTCCCTAACTACCATGTCGTGTCTATCTTAGCCCGAGGCTAAGATGTCGGTCGTCCTTACAGGACTTATCAATATGATAGTTTCTTTAACATATCAGCTTCTTGTTTCTTAATTTCTTCTCACTTGTCTCTTGTTTCTTGTTTCTTGTTTCTTGTTTCTAAACTCTTGCTATCCCCCGGGTTAAAAACCCGAGGCTAAGATGTCGGTCGTCCTTACAGGACTCATCAATATGATAGTTTCTTTAACATATCAGCTTCTTGTTTCTTAATTTCTTCTCGCTTCTGTTGGTTCTTGTTTCTTGTTTCTTGATTCTTGTTTCTTGTTTCTTGTTTCTAATCTCTCGTCTCTAATTTCTCGCTTCTCGCTTCTCAAATCTCGCTTCTCAAATCTCGCTTCTCACTTCAAGTTCAACACTTCATTCTTTCCAAATCCTTCATAGCCACTTACAATCACCTTTTCGCCAGGCATTAGGCCTTCTATGACTTCGTAGAATTCTGGATTTTTCCGTCCCAGTCTTATGTTCCGCTTTTCTGCTTTTCCTGTAGATTGATTTACGACAAAGACCCAGTTGCCTCCAGTATCTTTATAGAATCCGCCGGAAGACAGCAGCACAGCTTGTTCGCTTTCTCCTAGTTCCAGCCTGATACGGACGGTCTGACCCCTACGGATTCCAGTAGGAATCTCACCAGTGAAGTTCATATCCACTTCAAATCTTCCTCCTGTGACATTAGGGTAGATTTTTGCAATTTCTAGCTCATGACTTTCTCCAGAAAAAGTAAATGTTCCCTTCAAGCCAGTATAAACTCTTGATAAATAAAGTTCATCAATAGGAACCCTCACTTTAAACTTGTCCAAGATATCGATTTGTCCAAACCTCTGACCAGGGCTTATGGCTTGCCCAACTTCAATCTGCTCTGTAGACAATTGACCACTGATAGGCGCTTGCAGTGCCAAGTTGTCCAATATATGTCCTACACCGTCCAAAGATTGGTTCATGCGTCGCTCAGAATCTTGTAACTGCCTCTTTTGAGTCACCCTTGAGATGGAGTCATTTCTGTAAGCCTCATAAGTGAGTTTTCTCCTTTTGACATTATACTCATATTGCTCCCTCACTTCTTCAAATTCTCTTTCAGAGACAAGTTTTTTACCATGCAGCTCCTTGAAGCGTTCATATTGTGGTTTTAGTAGGCTAATCTGATAGTCGATTTCAGCTAATTGTCCTTGTTGGCTGAGGTCATTTTGATCCAGCTGTAGGCGGACTTGTCTTAGGTTGTTGATTTGAAAATACAAGCCTGACTCTCTTTCCATCACTTCAAGCTGAAGCTTGGAGTTAGATAGCAAAAGAATGGTATCGCCCTTATTGACGAAAGATCCTGACTCACGAATGATTTGCTGTATACTTCCTCCTTCGAGCGCATCCAAAAAGAAGACTTCTCCAGGCTCTATGTTGCCACTGACAGGAATATAATCTGTAAACTCTCCTTCTTTTACCGTGGCTATCGTCACGCGCTCCATGGACACATTCATATTTGCTCTGAGGTCAGCGAAAAAAAATTGGTAGGCGATAAATCCTAAGATCAAAATCCCCAGGGTCATAAAACCTATACGCTTTGGTGTCCACAGTTTCTTTTCTAATTTTCTGTCCATGATGTATCAAATCTTCTTTTTTGCTTTTTGATGATTTGCCAATTATATGCCACCAGAAAAAGTTGCTTTACAGTTCAAATTCGCAATATCTGAATATTGCTGCAGGTACATTTCGAACATTATCGTCCGTCAGCGACCAAAATCCTCAAAATCGAACGCCAATCCAAAAGATTACATCAATGTATTTTTTTGAGATAATACCGTTTTTTCAAGCCTGAAACAGTATTTTAAGAGAAGATTCTTTTCTTAATTCTTCGGTACAGCTTTTGGACACTTGCCTGATACTGATTTATATTTAGCATAATTCTATTACCACCTACTATGAAAGATCAAAAGCTGGGAAAAATTCTCATCATCGATGACAACGAAGACCTACTGAAGGCCGCGAAAATTTTTTTGAAGCGACATTTTGAGCAAGTAGACACAGAGTCGAATCCGGGTTTGATACCCATCCTGATGGTCAATGAACAATATGATGTCATTCTACTTGACATGAACTTCACCAAGGATGTCAGTAGTGGCCAAGAGGGATTTTACTGGCTAGACAGAATCCTGACCATTGATTCCTCGGCTGTAGTCGTTTTGATCACTGCGTATGGGGATGTGACCACAGCAGTGAAAGCAATCAAAGAAGGTGCTACAGATTTTGTTCTGAAGCCATGGGAAAATGAAAAGCTACTGGCAACACTTCATGCTGCATTGAAATTGAGGAAATCCAAGATTGAAGTCATTCAGCTTAAGGATCAACAGCAGCAGCTCCTCCAAGACATGGATAGGAAATTCAAAGATATCATAGGCCAAAGCACGGCCATGCAAAAAGTATTCGAAACCATCGACAGGGTGGCTGCAACAGATGCTAATGTGTTGATTTTGGGAGAAAATGGAACTGGAAAAGAGCTGGTAGCAAGGGCAATTCACAGGAACTCCAAGCGTCACCGAGAGGCATTCGTTGGAGTGGATTTGGGCTCGATTACAACTTCTCTTTTCGAAAGTGAGCTGTTTGGACACAAAAAGGGAGCATTTACAGATGCCAAAGAAGATCGTGCGGGCAGATTTGAACAAGCCAACAAAGGAACTTTATTTCTGGACGAAATCGGAAATATTCCCTTGGCACTACAAGCCAAACTTCTTGCAACGCTACAGAACAGAGAAGTCACTCGTGTAGGCACAAACAAGCCCGTTCCTGTCAATATTCGCTTGGTCTCAGCCACCAATATGGCTCTACATAATATGGTATATGAAAATAGCTTTAGACAGGATTTGCTCTATAGACTCAACACGATAGAAATCACCTTACCTCCACTGCGAGAAAGGCAAGACGATATCCCTTTGCTAGCCAACCACTTCATAGAAATCTACAGTAAAAAATACAACAAAGACATCCGAAAAGCTGGAGAAGCATTGATCAAAAGGATGCAAAAGTACCATTGGCCTGGCAACATCCGCGAGCTACAGCACAGCATAGAGCGGGCTGTAATCATGAGCAAACACAGTGTGCTTCAACCTGAGGATTTGTTTACCCAAAACCATATCCTACCAGAAAAACAAGATGAAATGGTATCTCTTGAGCACCTTAATATCGAAGATGTGGAAAAAATCCTGATCCGAAAAGCACTTCAAAAACACAATGGACACATTACCCGTGCGGCAGAAGAGCTTGGACTCACCAGATCATCATTATATAGAAGACTAGAGCGTTATGGCCTTTAAATCATTCTCTTTTGGGATAATTACTCGAGTCATACTGATCGCCTTGATAGCTGTATTGGGTAGTTTTGCATGGATTGCGGAAGACGCCTTTATTCAAGTAGTCCTTTGCTCTATAGTTTTACTGATACTCACCTTGAATCTTATACACTATGTATCGAAGACAAACAGAAAAATCAGCTTGTTTCTAGAATCTATTCGCTATTCAGATTTTTCCAGCTCATTCTCTAAAGATAGTGCCCTTGGACGATCTTTTGCAGAACTCAACAGATCCTTCAATGATGTCATAGAAGCATTCAAAAGAACTCGAGCAGACAAGGAACAACAAATGATTTTTCTTCAAATCATGATCCAACACATCAATACTGGGATCATCTCATTTGACAGCAAAGGACGCATAGGGGTGATCAACGGATCAGCCAAGCAGCTCCTTCAAATCCCACAGTTCAAAGATATCCATGATTTGGGAAAGCTTTCCAAAGAACTTCTTCGAACTGTACTCTCCTTACACCCCGGGAGCTCTTTTACCATGAAGGTAAGGCCTGACATTCATTTGAATGTGCAGTCCGCCGCATTTGTCATGGATGGAAATAACTGGACCTTACTTTCTTTCCAAAACATCAAAGAGGAATTGCAGAAAAATGAATTGGAAGCTTGGCAGAATCTAACAAAAGTCTTGAGGCATGAGATTATGAATTCGATGACTCCCATAGCAAGCCTGGCGAGTTCGCTAGGTGACATACTAGAAGAAGACTTGATAGAGAAAAAACCTGGAGAACTACACCTTAACAGAGAGAGCTATTTGGATCTATCAGAGGGGCTGGAAACGATTTCAAAGCGAAGCTTGGGATTGGTTGATTTTGTAAATGCTTATCGAGACTACACGAATACACCTACACCAGTATTTTCAAAATTTCCGATAAAACAGCTGATAGAAGACGTGGGGATATTGTTTCGTGAAGAACTAAAGAAATCAGACATCATACTCAAAATCGATGTGTCGCCAGAAGGTTTCTATCTGAATGCAGATCGAGAGCTGATCCAAATGATTCTGATCAATTTAATAAAGAATGCTATGGAAGCACTTTCCAACTCAAGTAAAAAAATCATAGAAATCAAAGCTGGTCTAGAGAGTGGAACGAGACCTTACATACAGGTGATTGACTCTGGTGAAGGGATAGTTCCCGAAGCATTAGAAAGAATTTTTGTCCCATTTTTCACTACCAAAAAAACAGGCTCAGGAATAGGCCTAGCCATCTCTCGACAAATCATGCACCTCCACAAAGGTAGACTTGAAGTGATCTCACATCCTGACAATTTCACGATGTTTACTTTGAGTTTTTAACTATGGAGGCCTAATATATCATCACAAATTCTTGATAAGGGTTGCGTCTATTGCTTCTATAAGCTTTGGATTCACCTCATACTTGACTGCAAAGTCTGCCCATTTCAAAACACTCTCCTGTACTTCTTGGATAACTCCAAGCGGATTTCTAATAGAGTTTTGCTTAGCAATTGCCAAAAAATCAGCTCTCTCAAATCCCCTTCTTTTGCCATTGATACTCAAGCAATGCTGACTGACCCATACACTATCAGGCCTATATGCATGGCAGATATCATAAGCCGGTGAAAGACTCCATTTACCTTCCTGATCCATTAAAAATGCAAAATTTTTGGTGTGATCATCACAGTTGCGAGCCAGCACATTGAACACCATCCTGCGGAATAGCTGCTCTGCTTCCGCATACGTCAGGCGGAGTTGTCGCATCGTTTGAAACAACTGCTCATAGCTGTAACTAGCCACATTGTTGAAATCATAATGCTGCAAAGCACAAAAAGTTTGCATATGAAGCTTTTCTGTACCATTCACTCGATCAAAACGCTTGGTCATGAAATGTGCCCTGCCCTCTTCCTCTATCAATCTACTTTCAGCCATTTCTATCCCCGCATCGATTGCCATGGCATAATAAGCCATCTCTACTCGCCCATAGCCAAAAGTCTCCCCAAACTGCGTGTCATTGACCCCATCAAATTTGATCAACCAGTGCGCAAACCCTGAATCCTGCAAAATTTGACCCGAGCGAATCATACCGGTACCTTCATTGTAAGCAATGATAGCTTTTGGCCTAGCTCCACCTGCTGAAGTCCCCATTTTCAAAACATTCAGCATGACATCTTGCATGGCTTTGTCGGTTTGGGTTTCGAACTGTGTCTTGCTTTCAAGTAACTTTTTCGTAGTCTCTATCAAACTGGATAATTCCAATGATTCTCCTTGCCCAGTGGCAGGAAGTATGGTAGGCTCAAACTCCAATGCGCCCATTCCCCTATTACCGATGAAGCATAGTAGTTCCACAGGGTTCAGGGAATTTTCAGGCCGTCCATTGCGTGCAAGCCAGCCATTGATCAACTCATTCCCATATCGATCAGGTAAAGAATCAGCCAGCAAGCCAGGCAAACCTTTAAATGTGTCGCTTTTTCTCAACTCTGGAAAGCCATAAATACCGTCGCTAAGTGGCATTCGAACCGGTGAGATTTCCAGTTTTCCAGAAGAAAACCTACGCTCATATTCGAAAAAAGCTAACCCTTGATTTTCATCCCAGACCACAGCTCCTATTCGCTTATCCCAGAGCTTTACATAAGCTGTATTTACCATCCCAAATCATCTTTAGGTGGAGATTTTTTGCTCTTGGAAGCTCTCTTTTTCCACTTTGCCTCGTCTTCCTTGGCCAACTGCATGGGACTGATAGGTCTGATCTCTTGAAATTGATCAAAAACATACAAGGCATCCAAAACACGCAGCACTTTCAATAAATTGGTCAAGGCAATATTCTCTCCCCTCTCCAAAAGACTGAGTGTGGAACGGCTGATAGCAGCCTTCTCTGCCACTTCATCTTGAGTAAGATGCTGTGCTATCCTACGAGATTTGATGAAGCTTCCTATTTTCTTTAGGATTGCACCATCACTGAGATACGATATGTATGAAAAATCATCCATATATAGCTAATTTAACTAACAACGACTTATTTTTCATACAATGTATGAATATTATTCGTGAAATAAAAATTTGAATGAAAAATCATTCATTATGTGGATTATTTTGATTTATTGATTAATATTTCATACATAAAATATACTTTAATACACTGCTCCCTATTTCCATACAAAAACACTTAAAAAAGTTTTTTTGACTTTTTTCTACAAACATTAAATTACATTACCCGAACTTTATAGCACGAACATCAAAAAAATGACACAGCACATGATCAAGCTAATAAAACTAGAGGAAATAGCTCAGTTGATCCTTTCCATTATCATATTCAACCAATTAGATTTTGCTTGGTGGGTGTTTTTGGCCTTTATACTCCTCCCAGACCTATCCATGCTAGGATATTTATTCAACACAAAGATAGGAGCAATCACCTATAATATTTTTCATCATAAGCTATTAGGCATAATGCTATTTGGGTTAGGAATCTGGATGGATCATTCGTATGTGATGCTTGCGGGTGTTATTTTGTTTGGTCACGCAGCTATGGATAGGATATTTGGCTATGGCCTGAAGTATGCTGATGATTTCAAGCATACACACTTAGGATGGATTGGGAAGAAGTGATCCCTACAAGAGAACAGTCCCAATCATTAAACCCTAGGCCTAATGCATTTTCACATAAATCATCCATGTTTTGAAGGTATAAAGTAGCGATTTGATTACTTTTGAATATCTCTTTCGAAATCATCAATCAGGTTGAGACAATAAGCGTATTTGACAATAGACTTCACCTTTTGCCGATAGGCTTATATCTGATTGCTAAAACTTAAATATGAAACATCTAATAAAACTAGAGGATTGGGATAGGAAAGAACATTTCGCTTTTTTCTCGGAGTTTGAAGAGCCGTTTTATGGCATAAATGTAAAAATAGACTGCACACATGCATATGCAATGGCGAAGGAAAAAGGACAATCTTTTTTTCTTTACTACCTCTACAGAACCCTCAAGGCAGTCAATAAAATAGAGAATTTTAAATACCGAATCATCGAACAAGAGGTCTATTTATTTGATCGAATCGACGTCTCATGTACCATCATGCGTGAGGATGGCTTGTTCGCCTATGCACATATGGATTACTATGAAGATGAGGAGGAGTTCATTCGTCATTCGAATATAGAAATAGCAAAAGTTCAGCAAGCCACTACCTTAATGCCTTCAGAATATGCTGTAAATGAAATTCACTTTTCAGCCATTCCTTGGATAGACTTTTCGTCGATTTCACATGCAAGGAAGTTTAGCCGACCGGATAGCTCTCCCAAGATTTCTTTTGGCAAAGTAGTTACAGCAGATGAGAAAAAATGGGTATCCGTGTCTATTCATGTGCATCATGGCTTCGTAGACGGTTACCACCTCGGGCTATTTGTCGATAAACTTCAAGAATTGATGAATGCTTAGTAGCGATACATCAAAGCTACAAGAGGACTGCAAGTTGTGCTCGCAGCCCATCCAAGTTTCCAATTTGCTCTATTCACAATGTGAGGTTTGTGACCTGATTTATAGAAATCCTGCAAACTTCATGGATGCTAAAAAGGAGAAAGCCCATTATGAGCATCACCACAATGGGCCAGAGCACCCTGGCTACTTGCAATATTTGAGCAAAATAATCGAACCTGTCACTGCTTTCCTTTTCCCTCAATCCACCGCTTTGGATTATGGTTGTGGTCCTGGGCCAGCGCTTGATTTTTTACTCAAAGACTACGGTGTGACTTGCGACAATTACGATCCATTTTTCTTCAAAGATGGAATTGCTAGGAAGAGTTACGATTTTATTTTTGCCACAGAATGTTTCGAACATTTTCATCATCCTGAGAAGGAGGTAAGGAAGATGCTCGATTTGCTGAAAATAGGAGGTCTACTTTGCATCATGACGGTATTTCACCAAGGAATCGACACTATGGAAAAGTGGTACTATGCCAAAGATCTTACTCATGTGGCATTCTACTCACACCAAACTATGAAGTGGATATCCCATCATTACCATATAGATATTCTCTATCAAGACCAGAAATCCATATGTGTGTTTCAGAAAAATTAATCCAAAAAAGAAGGTTGCAAGTACGTTGCAACCTTCTTTTTTCGGTTTTTGAATCAGCGATAAGCTTTAAATCTGCTTATTCAGAAAAGAAACGAGCTTGAAAATCTCCTGATCTAAAGCTTTATTTGCCATTTCAAAGCGCTCTGGTGAATTCACAGACTCTCTCACGGAAATATAATACGTCAATTTATCTGCACTTGGAACTAGAGTGATACTTACCCCCTCTACAGTTTCGATTTTGAGGATATTTGTTCCTTTGATCGGGTGATCATAGACCTTGTCCGTCAGTATGTTTTTCTTCACCCCTTTGTTGAAATCTGTCACTGCACTTACAGAGAATATTTCTTCCAAAAACTTCGGGCTTCTTTTGACTTCAGAGAGGAATTTATTGAGTTGCTTTTTATGAATCTCCAAGCTAAGGTCTAATCCGACAGCTTTTTCCTTGTAGAAACCATTGTAGAAATACACTTCCATCAGTGCATCATAGGTGTTCTTTTCTACAGCTCCTTGTCTAGCTTCCAATTCAGCTATCTGAACGACGATCTCTTCGAAGCTCAATGCCGAATGCATGACTTGTTGGTCAATATTGAAGCCTGCAAGCGGTTTGCCCGCTACAGTAGCTTGAGCTACTTCGAAAGCTGACTTCAAATCACCAGATTCGATAACTTGGTCAATTGTCTCTACACGGCCTTTGCGTGCTACTACATCCAATAGATCAGACATCAAGATTGATTTCACCAAGTGAAGTCCTTCATATGAACCCGACTTGATCCACTCTTGTAGCAATACTGCAGAGACTTGATGGGCATTGAGTACCATAAATGCGCCTTCTACCCCTTTTTTGACAACTAATGCTATTCTATCAGCTTCTGGGTCTACTGCTATGACTAAGTTGTATCCTTCAGAAGTAGCTTGCTCAATAGCTGGCTTGAGCATGACAAAGTTGAACACATTTCCTGCCTTGGCCTTATCAAGGATATGTTCGCCAACTTGATCTGCAACTTTTCTCAGCCTTTTCACCAAGGATGATTGCTTTTCAAAAGCTACTAATAATACTTTGTTTTTGAAGGTAATAGACTGATCTGATTGATTTTCTGACTCTAAACTCATATAATTTTTAGTACTAATTTTTCATTATTTAGACTGGCACGATTGTAAATACAAAAACTGAATGATACAATCCAGCAGGTAAGGCAAAGCTGTGGGCGAGTAATTTCATCTTGTAAAAATCAGCTTTTTCGTTGTATTAATTATGAACCAAGATGTTACAAATTTACACATTCTCCTGTCCAGTCAAAAGAACATTAGCATATTTCCGAAACTTTACTAAAAATTTGATTTTCAATCTTGGTTAAATCACTTATTATCACAAAAATAAACCAGTAATACGTTTTTATCAACATTGAATAAAATGAAATCTTTTATGCGTTTACGCACTTTTCCAGTAAGTATAGAAAGTATCGATCTCACATAGCTTGGATATTAATGGATATTAGATATTCATGAATAACCTATTCCGATTTTTCGGAATTGACTAATAGCAACCGATTTCGCCAATGAGTAGATATCACTGGCAATGAATTGAATAATCAAAAATACATTTCCGGCTAAAACAAAAAAACGTATATGCTCATCAAATCTGAAACATATACGCTCTTTTTTCGGCCTAGAACCAATCTTCACATCCATCTATGGCTTAACTTTTAAAATGTCAAGTAGTGTACACAGAGTTGAAGAGTACATAATCGGTCGTGAGGTCTGAGCCCCAGCCTACACCTTCTTCCTTCCCTGTATTGACTTCCAAGATGATCCTGATTTGTGATTCCCTGAGCAGTTTTTTGATGTAATTCTTATCAATTGGTAATGGCTGACCTTTCTCTAGCACTTGGACTAAATGTTCCGCATCACCTATAAAAAGATTGACCTTTTTATAGGTGAAATTCACCCCTGAGTTGCCACACGCTGCGATGATTCTACCCCAGTTTGGATCCCTACCGAACATCGCCGTCTTCACCAAAGTAGAGTCAGAAATAGCCCTGACTAGTTTTCTAGCAATCTCTTCTGTTCTAGCTTTAGTTACTTTATATTCAATAAATTTTGATGCACCCTCACCATCAGAGACTATTAGCTTAGCGAGGTGGGTCATCAATTCCAACAACTTGTCTCTAAATAGCCTATAGCCTGGATCAGATTCATCACTGATCTTCTTGTTGTCTGCCATTCCATTGGCAAGTATTGCTACCATGTCGTTGGTAGAAGTATCTCCATCGACAGTGATCATGTTGAAAGTACGATCTACGCAATACCTCAAGGCTTTATCAAGAAGGGGCTTCTCGATATTCAAATCAGTGACGATGAAATTCAGCATCGTAGCCATGTTGGGATGAATCATGCCTGAACCTTTGGCAACTCCACCCATATTGATGGTCTTGCCGTCGTACTCAAACTCCACAAAACCTTCCTTTGCAAATGTATCCGTAGTGAGGATAGCATTGGCTACAAATGAACCTGCCTTGGGATCATCACTAAGCTTGTGGATATTTTCCCTGATACCATTGACCACATCATTGGTGGGGAATGGTTCTCCAATCAAGCCAGTAGAAGCAATGATCACATCATCTTCAGGGATGTTTAGCAATTCGGCAGTTACCTTCATCATGGCTTCTGCACCAGCTCTTCCTTGCTCTCCAGTACAGGCATTTGCATTTCCTGCATTACAGACGATGACTTGTGCCTGAAGATTGGAGACATTCCGCTCTGAAATTTCCACAGGCTCTGCTCGTACTTTATTTTGGGTAAAAACCGCAGCGGCGGCGGCTGGAACCTCCGAGTATATAATTGCCAAATCTCTTCTCATTGATTTGACTCCTGTATGAGCACCCCAACATTTGATGCCTCTTACATTGGTAATATTCTTGATCATGATTTCTATTAATCTTTATGGTCTTAGTGGTATTTGATTAAGCCCAGCGGTCTCCTCGATGCCAAGTACCAAATTCATATTATGGACTGCTTGACTTGCTGCACCTTTGAGAAGGTTGTCTATGGCAGCTATTGCTACGACTCGCTGCGTCCTTTTATCCCAGAATGGGTAAATGTCACAGAAGTGACTCCCTCTCACATCCTTGATACTAGGCACAGAAGTCTTCACCCTGACAAATGGTTTATCAGCATAAAAGTTTTGATACAAAGAGAGTAACTCTTCTTGTGTAGTTAGTTTTTTCGTCTTTGCATAAGATGTCACTAAAATCCCCCTATCTATAGGCAAAAGGTGAGGCGTAAACTGAATCTGAACTTCACCGTCACTCAGGTGAGAAAATTGCTCCTCGATTTCAATTGTATGTCTGTGAACACCTACTCCATAGGCTTTGAAGTTTTCGTTTACATTGGAAAAATGTGTCGTATCGCTTGCCTTTACCCCAGCTCCGGTCAAGCCTGATTTGGCATCTATCACTACGGAGTGATTCTGCACCATATTATCGAAAAACAATGGCGCAAGACTCAATATGGAGGCGGTTGGATAGCATCCAGGATTTGCAATGAGGCTGCTTCTCTTGATGTCCTCTGCAAACAGCTCAGGCTGACCATAAGCTGCACCTTCAAAGCCCTCGACATAAGTGTGTGGTTTTCCATACCAAGCTTCATACACCTCTGGTGAGGCAAGTCGAAAATCCCCTGAAAGATCGATGATCTTACAGTTACTGTCCTTCCATTTTTTCACAAAATCCATAGAAACTCCGTGTGGTAATGCCAGAAAAATGACGTCCAGTGAAGACACATCAATGTCCTCTGCACTTACCAATGCTTGATCTATGATGTTCAAAAACTGTGGATGAAGATCAGAAAATGGCCTTCCTTGATGAGATTCAGAAGTGATATATTTAATTTCTACTTGTGGGTGTTGACTAAGGATTCGAGCCAACTCAGAGCCTGTAAAACCAGATGCTCCAATTATGGCTGCTTTATATTTTTGATTTTGCATAATTATTTTGAATTCATTGCCTGTAATACATCATCCAAAGTATGGATGAATCTTTGTAGCTCTTCATAAGATATGGTCAATGCTGGCACTAGTCGAAGGACATTTTCAGCCGTTGCATTTGCAATGATACCCTTCTGCAGCAAGGCTTGCATGTATGGTAAAGCTGGTGTATTTAGTACCACACCAAGCATTAGGCCTAATCCCCTGATTTCTTTGATCTGTGGATACTTCATCTGTAACACCTTCAGCTGATCTATTAGCCAAGCGCTTTTTTCACGAGTCCCCTTGAGTAGTCCTTCTTCTACGATTACTTCCAAGGCTGCAATCGCCGCAGAAGTTGCTAGAGGATTCCCACCGAATGTAGTTCCATGATCACCAAACTTGATAGCTGAAGCTATTTTCTCATTACAAAGAAATGCACCAATTGGCATTCCATTGCCAAGTCCTTTGGCTGAGGTAAGGATATCAGGCTGAATCCCATAGTGGTCCTTTGCAAACCAGTATCCCGTCCTCGCAATACCCGATTGAATTTCATCAAAAATCAACACGATATCATTTGATTGACACAGCGCATGCACTTCTTTTAGATAGGCAGCATCAGCGGGTCTGATTCCACCTTCACCTTGGATAGGCTCTATAATAATCGCTGCGACATCATCAGAGATTTGATTTTGAATAGCTTCCAAGTTATTGAAAGGTACTTGGACAAAGCCTGTCGGCATTGGGCCAAAGCCCTCTTGGTACTTCGCCTGTCCAGTAGCAATCGTTGCTAATGTCCTACCATGAAATGAATTCTCCATGGAGATGATTTTGCCCCCTCTGCCTTTGCTGTGTGCATATCTTCGTGCTACTTTGATAGCACCTTCGACTGCTTCTGCGCCACTATTTGCAAAAAAAACACGACTAAGTCCTGAGATATTGACCAGCAATTCCGAAAGTGCGACCTGCGGAGGGCTCACAAAGAAATTACTTATATGCATCAATTCTGCTGCTTGACTTTGTATTGCCTTCACCACTTTGGGGTGACAGTGCCCCACATTAGTGACAGCTATACCCGCAAGTAGGTCTAGGTATTCTTTGCCTTCTATATCCCAGAGCTTACTACCTTGGCCTTTGACGAAAGTGATTGGTATCCGATTGAAAGTTGGCAAATATTGTGCTTTATCCTTTTGATATAATTCTTGGTTGTTCATGATTAATGTGTGATTGTAGTCCCTATTTTCTTTTCATTTTCGAAAAACTCCATCAACTGCTCAGGCTGAGTACCATTGAGAATCAAGGCGTTTTTGACTCCTCTTTTCAGGGCATTTTCACAGGACTGGATTTTCGGAATCATACCCCCTTGAATTACCTTGCCATACAAGCTTGGTAGCTTTGCCAGAGGTATTTCTCTCAAAATCGATTGAGGGTCGGGGTAGTCTTCATACAATCCATCCACATCCGTCAATGAGATATAATAATCAGCTTGAATGGCTGCTGCAATTTCACTAGCAAAATCATCTGCGTTGATGTTATAAGAGTTACCTGCTGCATCTGGACCAATGCAAGCAATCACAGGGGTAAATCCAGTCTGAGAAAGTGATGCTAAAAGTTCAGGATTGACATGCTGAATACTACCTACTCTTCCAAGATCTATTTCAGTAGTCTCACCATTGGCATCTTGAAGTTGCATATGCTTTGGAGTGACTTGAAGTAAGTTTCCATCATGTCCAGATATTCCTACGGGATTGAGTCCATGAGTTGAAAAAAGGGCTACTAAGTCTGCATTGACACCACCGAGAAGTGTTCGTTTCACGACAGCCATTGCTTCTGCACTGGTTTTGCGCTGACCTTCGATAAATTCTGAAGGTATATTTGCTTTATCCAACGCAGAACTGATGAATGGACCTCCACCATGTACGAGGGTGATTTGATGCCCTGCATTTCTGAGCATCAGAAGAGCTCTAGCGATTTGACTTTTGAGTTCATGATTTACCATGGCATTCCCACCATATTTGATGAGAAGCTTAGAAGATTGCATGCTTTTTTATTTTTGTGAATAGATGATTTAAAGCGAAATGATTTTGACAAATTCCGAAATTAAATTTCCCAAAATCATTTAAAAACTTATTTCATCTCTTGGGAACAAATACCATTCCATGGTAAGGAAATAATATTTTAAATTTACAACATTACCCAAATCTCTTAGATAGATGAAAATTAAGCTTAGAAAAAGTAAATTCACCCCGATTTCTGTAAACTTACAGTCATCGAGTGCAGTTATTATTGACAAAGCTGAAATAACCTTTCATGGCAAAGCATGACACCTTGACTCCTGAGCTTTTGAGGATTCTAAAAATATTTGGATTAGCCTCGATAGCGTTTGTATTGATCCTTTCTTTTTTTGATGAAAAAAAGGCAAACAATACAGGCGCTCTAGACTCTGAATTAGCTATTACGGATGCAGAGAGATTGTATTTCAAAAATGTACGAGGGATATTCTATGATATCGAAAACCGTGCTGACGCAAAAATGCAACTTTACAGGTATGGAAAAAGAATTAAAGAGGCCGAGCATCCACTGATCAATACCTCCATATTGATCAATAGGGTAAAACTCGAAGCTTACATTTTTGTAGAAACAAACCCAGAGCTCAACTCATTCGAACTACTTGCCCACTATGATAACGGGACAGACACACTTATTTTTAATCAAGGAGATAAATTCAGCCATTTTCAATTTGTGAAAAAATTATCCCCATTATTGGAAAATGATGTCCGATTTGAAATGCTATCTCCTCAAGGAAAGCTACCAGTATTGCAAAATCCAAAAGAAATAGATGCACTTCGTATTCCTATAAAAGACTTCTATCGATTGATCAACCAGTCAATCGAACCTAAAGAATAACCTTACACAAAATATAGCGTTTTGCTTACCAATAAACCCAAAATAGCATGGACTTAAAACGAATAGACAACCTATGGAAATTCCTTTCTATCAAAAACAACTTACACCTTAGACACTTGGTGGGTGATAGCGTAACGTATATGATTGGTAAAGGCTCACAAAAGATGACACATAGATTCAATCCTCGATTTTTATCTGATTCTATTTTGATACTAGAGGATGTCAACTTCCAATCAAAGCTCATCTGCAAACAATACCACGCTCCCAAAAAGCAATTTGGAATCAAACAAGCTTCTATGTCCCCAGCATCCTCTGTAGTATTTTTCCCTAAGGAACTGCTCAAACTTAGCCTCAAGTACGATTTGAAAATACATAAAGATCGGTATGATCACTACGCTATTGCTATCAGTCCTTTCAATCCAAAAAACATCTATGATATTCTCAATGCAGTCAATCTAATGAGCAAATCTCTTTGGATCAAAAATTTCTTCGCCGAAGGAATTCGAAACTAATCAGGAATCAATCTTCGGCCCTTGTTGCCTTATCTACTTCAGCTCTGATAATAACATATTGGAAAATATCACCTACCTTATCGTCTTTGATGTAAGCGTCTTTGAGTATAGCCTCTGGTTCAAAACCTGCCTTTTCGAAGACTTTCATACTAGCTATATTATAATCAAAGACTTGAGAGTAGATTCTTTTAATATTTGGGAATTTATCCAAAAGGTACTCTGTATAGAGGACTAGAGCCTCACTGGCAATACCCTTACCCCAATGCGACTCTGCTATCCAGAACCCTATCTCCATATTGGTGCGCAATTCGTCCTTACAAATCTCTCCACCTATGGAGCCTACTAGGGTATCATTGTATTCAATTGCAAAATTCTGAGGAGGATTAAACTTCACATTATATTCTATCCAAAACCTTGCATCGTGGATAGTATAAGGCTTTGGAAAGGCATCTCGGAGATTCTTTGCTATATTGGGATTATTTGCAATTGGATAAAGGTGATGAAAATGACTTTCATGCCATGTGACAAGCGCAACGTTATTTTTTCCGAGGATCTTCATGGATTTTTTGCTTGAGTTTACAAAAGTTAAGCCCCTTTTTCTTATTGACCAAAAAAAATGTCAAAAAAGGAAGTCCTTCCACTCATCCATCTAAAGTACCTTTCAAATTTCGCATACTTGGAACTAGCTAAGAGCATTTATTTTTGAAATGTTTTTTTCGTAACATAGTTGCGCCAAGGAGTATATCACTGGCTGATACAATAACCAAATTAAACTTTATGAAGAAGATTTATCTGTCATTGGTTGCAGGTATTGGGTTGCTTTGTACCCATACTGCTACTACCATGGCTCAGGGAGAATACCCTACCTTGAGTCAGGTCAATCAAAGACTCCAAGCCATCTCTGGCAGTGGAAGTCCTGCCAAACTAACCTCCTTAACCAAAACTGAAGGTGGTAAGGATATTTGGGTACTGAAAGTTGGAAAAGGAGATATGGACAATAAGCCTGGAATAGCGGTAGTTGGTGGAGTTGAGGGTTTTCATGTCTTGAGTGTAGAGCTTGCTTTGCAATTTGCTGAAAAGCTCGTAAGGGAGCATGCAGATAAATTGGAACAGACTACATTTTATGTCTTTCCAAACATGTCACCTGACGCATATGAGCAGTATCATGCTTCTTTAAAGTACGAGAGAAGAGGAAATGCTGTCAAAGTGGACCACGATCGTGATGGTCAAGTAAGTGAAGATGGTTACGAAGATCTAAATAAAGATGGCTTCATCACCATGATGAGAGTGGAAAGCCCTATGGGCGATTACATCACTCTAGAAAACGATGATAGGGTTCTTATCAAGTCAGACAGATCAAAAGGTCAGAGAGGTAGCTACATGTTGCTTCCTGAAAGTAGAGACAAAGATAAAGATGGGAAGTTTGGAGAAGATCTCGCAGAAGGCATTGCTTTCAATAAGTCTTTGACTTATAAATTCCCGATTTTTGAACCACTGGCTGGGGATTTTGCAGTGTCTCAAGTGGAATCGAGGGCTTTACTTGATTACTTGTTTGAGCAATGGAATATATTCTCCATAGTGACATTCAGTCCAGCGAATAATCTCTCAACACCACTGAAACACAATGCAGGAGATGCGAGAAAGCGCGTACTAACTACCATCTTGAACAAAGACGCAGCGATCAACAGTATGGTATCGGGTATATACAATGAGACCGTATCCCAAAAAGCGCATAACCAAAATAATCAGGGGACTGATGGGGATTTTTTCCAGTGGGCATATTTTCACTTTGGAAGGTTGAGTTTCAGTACTCCAGGATGGTGGATTCCAGAAGTCAAGGATGCTGATGGGAAAGCAATTAGCAACCCCCAAGCAAACTTCTTAGCTTGGGCTGAGCAAGAAGGCATCAATGATGTTTTTGTACCATGGACGGTAGTTGATCATCCTGATTTTCCGGGTCAAAAAGTTGAGGTAGGTGGAATCAAACCATTTGTAATGCACAATCCTCCTTTCTCCAAAGTGGCAGAAATCGCTGATGAACACACCAGCTTTATCCTGAAATTGGCTGACCTTCAGCCAAAGCTTGAGTTTCATAATGTAAAAACAGAAAAACTAGGTAACGGATTGACAAGGATCACAGCAGATCTCTTTAATAATTCACCATTACCCACACATGCTGAGCTAGGAGAGCGCTCAAGGTGGCTGAGAAAGATCAGAATAGACATATCGAAGGATAAGAAAGACTTAGTTGCTGGGGAAAAAATTCAGCTGATAAAAAGTGTAGGCGCTTTTGAGAAGACCACACTGAGCTGGGTAGTAAAAGGTAGCGGGTCAGTAGAGATCAAGGCAGGCGCAGCACATGCTGGATTTGCAACTTTGAATGTGAAACTCTAATTAATGAAAATTTTGTAACATGAAATCGAGCATGTTTTTTAGCTTTTGATGGGTGATGCCCAGATTTGAGATATTTATGCGAGATTCCATGTGACAATTAAAAAACAAATGATAAACACATGAAAATTAAAAACTGGATATATACAACAGCTCTTGGAGCAGCTATGTGCATAGGTGGAGCACAAGTGTCCGAGGCTCAGGTGGCCGATGGCAGGTACTTTCGTGCCGCAGGTACACCGCACAACCCAAAAGTTCAAGTTTCTTGGAACAGATACCATACGAACAAGGCACTTCTTGAGATCATGAAAGACATGGTCGCCAAGCATCCAAACTTAGTGAAGCTTGAAAGTATTGGTAAATCTTATCAGGGAAATGACATTTGGGTACTTACCGTGACAGATTTCAAGACAGGCAAGCCTGAGGATAAGCCTGCCATGTGGATAGATGGAAATATTCACTCCAATGAGATACAAGGGACTGAATTCACCTTGTATACCGCTTGGTACTTGATGGAGATGTATGGAGAACTAGACTTTATCTCAGAGTTGCTAAAGGACAAGACATTCTATTTTGCACCTACAATCAATCCTGATGCGCATGACTATTTCATGACAGGTCCAAACAATGGTAATACACCAAGATCTGGCATGATGGTATTTGACAATGATGGAGATGGGGAGTTTGGTGAGGACCCCATGGATGACTTGGATGGCGATGGAAACATCACGCAGATGATCAGAAAGTCACCTTATGGTAACATGATCAAAGACCCTATGGATCCGAGAAAACTCATCAGAGTAGGGCTTGATGAAAAAGGCGAATACGAAATGATAGGCCAAGAAGGACTTGATAGAGATGGAGATGGTCGCGTCAATGATGATGGTATTGGTTACTATGACCCAAATAGAGATTGGGGCTGGAATTGGCAGCCTGATTATGTTCAAAGTGGTGCTTTGAGGTATCCATTTACAGTTCCTGAAAACAGGGTAGTGATGGAATTTGTGATGAAGCATCCAAATATCGCCGCCGCACAATCTTACCATAACTATGGCGGTATGATCTTAAGAGGGCCGGGAGCTGAGGAAGATCTAGATACATACAATGCTACAGATGTGAGGATCTATGATGCCATTGCGAAAAAAGGCGAGGAATTCATGCCTGGTTATAGGTACTTGGTAGTTTACAAAGACCTGTACTCAGTTTTTGGAGGACAGCTGGATTGGTTCTACGGAGGAAGAGGAATCTTCACTTACTCTAATGAGCTGATGACTTCATATCTTTACTTTCATGAAAATGCAGGAAGAGGCAATCAAGATGAGCAGATGAAAGTAGACAAATACCTCACTTTCGGAGATGCATTTGTAGATTGGAAAGAGTATGATCACCCACAATTTGGAAAAGTAGAAATCGGTGGATTCAAGAAGAACTTTGGGAGACTGCATCCTGGCTTCTTGCTAGAGCAAGACGCACATAGAAATGCAGCTTTTTCCATCCTGCATGCTTATCATACTCCGAAATTGAGTGTGACGGAGGTAAATGAAAAAGATCTAGGTGGAGGATTGAAAGAAATCACAGCTACGATTTACAACGAGCGAATGATACCTACCCACTCTAGTCAGGATTTGAAATACAAAATTGAAAGACCTGATTATGTGACTTTGTCTGGTGCAAAAGCTATCGCTGCATTCACAGTAGAAAATGAGGACTTCAATAAAGTCACGGAACAAAAAGTGAATCCCGAAAAAATAGCTGTAGAAAATATCCCAGGTATGAGTGCTGTGAAAGTTCGATGGATAGTAAGTGGAGGCGGGAACTACAGCATCACTGTAGACTCCGCCAAAGGTGGCAAAGCAACATGGAAGAAGTGATGATTTTTCAATTCCAATTCCTGATATAAATTGCTAGGATAACATAAAGCCTAGACAAAAACCTCCCCTGAAGCACCTTGGGGAGGTTTTTTTATATTCTAAATTTTTAAAAACATAAATGAATCATAATTCTTTGATAATTTCAACTTGCAATTCGAGGTTGATCTTGTTCCGGTATCAGTCAATATATTATCTAAAGCTGAAAGCTACATCAAAATGTTTCTGGGAATTAATTGAAAATTAATCAGCTTAATTACTGACTTTGGAAATACACAGCCTCTTCACTATCCATCATCAATTTTACCCCAAAAAGCCTTTTAGCGACTTGATCAAGTCACGCTTGGTCATATAACCCCCTTTTCTCCAAAGGATTTTACCACGTTTGAAAAGTATGAAATGAGGAATTGATCTTACAGCAAATTGCTGGGCCAACTGGGGGTTTTTGTCTATGTTGAGCTTGAAAAGTTTGATCTTTCCACCTACCTCTTCGATAACCTCTTCCAGTATAGGTGTCATCGTCTGACATGGAGCACACCAGTCAGCATAGAAATCTACCAATATTGCCTCCTCACTTTTATGGATTACATCTTTGAAGTTCTTTTTCATGGAAGCAATTTAATTGTTTTCTGATGTTTTTTCTATTTCCATTTGAATAGTGCTATCCCTTGGCATATCGAAAATTAATCAGAAATCATTCAGTTGAGGTTCATTTGAATTTGCCATTCTGAAATTTTACCCTGTGCACTTTTGACATCAAATAAAAATCCCCTTTGATCTTTTATGAAAGTCAAAGGGGATTTTCGCTGGTTTGTCTATTTAAACAACATGATTACACAATGGTACCAGTGTACCATTTGTCCATCCAAAGTTTACCTCTCTCCTCTTGTATTCGTGCCGTCTACAGGCGTTCTTTCGTCTCTATTGGCTAGATCCCATGAAGTATGGAAGATCAATTTGGCTCTTTTAGTCATCAGTGGGAATTCGATTTTGTCGACGGTATCTGTGTGCTGATGATAATCATCGTGGACACCATTGAAGAAGAATATTACAGGGATATTGTGCTTGGCAAAATTGTAATGGTCAGATCTGTAGTAGAATCTGTTTGGATCATCTTCTGCATCATACCTGTAGTCCAGTTTCAAGCCTGTGTAGGTGATATTGTTGTACTCATTGATTATTTTCAAATGTGAAGAAAGCATTTCAGAACCGATTACATAAACATAATCTTGATCTTCTGCATCTTGGTATTCATAGTCTATTCTTCCGACCATGTCTATATTGATATTGTTCACTGTATTCTCCAGTGGGAAGATCGGGTTGTTAGAATAGTACTCAGAGCCCAAGAGACCTTTTTCCTCACCTGTTACATTGAGAAAGAGGATGCTTCTTCTTGGCTTGATACCATCTTTGGCAGCGGCAGCAAATGCTTCTGCTATCTGCATCACTGATACAGTTCCAGAACCATCATCATCAGCGCCATTATTGATTCTACCTTGGCTATCGATACCTGTATGATCATAATGTGAGGAGATGACCAATACTTCATCTTTCTTATCTGTACCTTCTAAGTAGCCCATCACATTTTCTGTAGGAACCAGTTTGGTTGTTTTCTTGATCAAGTAGGTAGCTTTCTGAGATTTGATAGACTCAGGATTATTTTTAGCGGCCTCTTTAAGAATCTCTACTGGAGTTTCGAATAGTGCAGACATTTTATCTGAACTGATCAAGAAAATAGGTTCTTGTTTGGATGGTTGCTCGAAACCTAATCTTCCCCTTCCGCTGAGGGATTTGTATCTATTTGCAAGTCTGTCAAAGTTGGCTTGACCCTCCATGGTCACGATCACAATACCTGCTGCTCCAGCTTCCATGACATCGCTTACTACCGTCTGTGCTCTTGCACCTATGGCCCAAAGTCCGACAAGCTTTCCTTTTACGTCTACTTTGGCCAAATTCTCTTCAGAAGCTAATCCCAAGAAAACCAAGTCAGCCTTTGCAGCTTTCTTCATGTCTCCATCACCAATGAAAACAAAATCCTCGTTATTTACCAGCTTTTGCTTTCCAACAGTGAGATTGACATCCGAAAAAGTTACAGATGCTAAGTTAAATTTCTGTAAATAATCCCCATTCACTGGACCTACAAGGCCTAAATTTTTATAATGATTAGCCAAATATTCGGCTGCCATTTTTTGACCTTTTTCTCCAGTATCTCTTCCCTCTAGCTCATCAGAGGCTAAATAGGTTAGTTTTTCCTCCAATGCTTCAGCTGTGATCAGCTCGGCATACTTCATGACAGTGGCATCTTGTGCACTTACCTGCCAGGTCAGGCACAATGATAGCAATCCCGCTACCCAATAATTTCTCTTCATAAGTTATATTCTGATGGTATTTTCAATAAAATAATATCAAACTTAAAAATTATTCCCAACAGTTTAAAACCGTTTATCAATTTGAACTGTTTGAAGAGATAAATCTTGAATACTTCAACTCAATTTGATTCAATAATTTATACCTTTGCACTTCCAAAAACAATGAGGATATAACCCGAATAATTTTCCTTTACCATACTGATTATGAAGATTAATCTTTCCCCCACTACCAAGTTTGAAAACAGACATAATGGCCCTTCTCCAGAAGATATAGCCATGATGCTGGAAAAAATCGGTGCCAGTTCCCTAGAAGAATTGATCGATCAGACGATACCAAAATCAATCCAATCAACAAAAGCTTTGGACCTTCCAGCAGCTATGTCAGAGGCTGGATTTCTGAAAGCTTTCAAAGATTTGGCTTCAAAAAACAAAATCTTCAAATCATTTATTGGTTTAGGATATTATGATACTATCGTACCCGGGGTGATTCTGAGAAATGTACTCGAAAACCCAGGATGGTATACTGCTTACACCCCTTACCAAGCAGAGATCGCCCAAGGCAGACTTGAAGCACTCATCAACTATCAGACGACAGTGATGGAGCTTACAGGAATGGAAATGGCCAATGCATCTCTACTTGACGAAGCTACCGCTGCTGCCGAAGCAATGACCATGTTGTTTGCATCCAAGCCTAGAGAGAAAAAGTCAGCCAATAGGTATTTTGTGGATGAGAAAATCTTCCCACAGACAAAAGACCTTTTGATCACGCGTTCTGCACCGATTGGGATAGAATTGGTGATAGCACCTCTGGCTGAACTGGATTTGACCGACCCTGCCTTATTTGGTATACTATTACAGTATCCCAATCTTGATGGTGAAGCGATAGATCATGCGTCTTTGGTCGCTTCTGCTAAGGAAAACAATGTCTTGACTGCTTTCGCCACAGATTTGCTTGCCCTGACTTTGTTGACTCCTCCAGGTGAGATGGGGGCGGACGTGGTGATTGGTACAAGTCAGCGATTTGGTGTGCCGATGGGCTTTGGTGGACCTCATGCAGCCTTTTTTGCGACTAAAGAGGCTTACAAAAGGCAGGTGCCAGGAAGAATCATTGGTGTATCTGTAGATAAAGATGGGAACAAAGCTTATCGAATGGCACTTCAGACCAGAGAGCAGCATATCAAAAGAGAAAAGGCAACTTCAAATATCTGCACTGCGCAAGTACTATTAGCTGTAATGGCTGGATTCTATGCCGTTTATCATGGGCCAAAAGGATTGAAAGAAATTGCGGGTAGAACTCACGGTTTGGCTCAATTGACTGCAAAGGCATTATCAAAACTGGGTTTTGAACAAGAAAATAAAACGTTTTTTGACACCATTAAGATCAAGGTAGATGATGTGCAGCAAGCTAAGGTTCAAGCTTTCGCATTGTCTGCTGAAATGAACTTCCGGTATGAGCCAGGGGCCATATTCTTATCATTTGACGAAGCCAAGACGCTAGAAGATGCTCATGCTGTGGTGGAGGTATTTGCCAAATCCACTAGCCAAAAGGTAACCATCAATTGGGACGAACTTATTGAAAGTTTGGAAATCAACCTTCCAGATGGATTAGCAAGAACCTCTGGATTTTTGGAACATCCTGTATTCAATCAGTTTCATGCAGAGCATGAAATGCTGAGATATATCAAAAGATTAGAAAACAAGGATTTATCACTTGTCCATTCGATGATCTCATTGGGATCATGTACCATGAAGCTCAATGCGACTGCTGAGATGATTCCGGTGACATGGCCTGAGTTTGGTCAGTTACATCCGTTTTGCCCACAAGATCAAGCGGCGGGATATTATGAAATGTTCCAGAACTTGAGAAATTGGCTTTCTGAAATCACAGGATTTGCTGACACCTCCTTGCAGCCTAACTCAGGTGCACAAGGAGAGTATGCAGGACTTATGGTAATCAGAGCATATCATCAGAGTAGAGGTGATCACCATAGAGATATCGCATTGATTCCTACTTCTGCACATGGCACAAATCCAGCATCAGCAGTGATGGCAGGAATGAAAGTGGTACTGGTGAAATGTGACGATAAGGGAAATATAGATGTAGAAGACCTAAGATCAAAAGCAGAAGCACATAGCGATAACCTAGCTTGTTTGATGGTAACTTATCCTTCTACTCACGGAGTATTTGAAGAAGCCATTCAGGAGATTTGTCAAATAATCCATGAGCATGGAGGACAGGTATACATGGATGGAGCCAACATGAATGCACAAGTAGGATTGACTAGCCCAGGCCTGATAGGTGCTGATGTGTGTCACCTCAACCTGCACAAGACTTTCTGCATTCCTCATGGTGGAGGAGGTCCAGGCATGGGGCCGATATCGGTAGCCAAGCAGCTTGTACCATTTTTACCAGGGAATCCTTTGGTAAAAACTGGTGGTACACAAGCCATACATGCTATCTCTGCTGCGCCATTTGGAAGTGCTAGTATTTTGCCAATTTCTTATGCTTACATCGCAATGATGGGGGGAGATGGTTTGACTAATGCAACCAAAATGGCTATACTCAACGCCAATTATATCAAAACTAGGCTTGAATCTCATTTTCCAATTCTGTATACAGGTACAGGAGGAAGAGCGGCTCACGAGATGATTCTTGATTGCAGAGCTTTCAAGGAAGTCGGTGTGGAAGTGGAAGATATAGCAAAAAGATTGATGGATTATGGTTTCCATGCCCCTACAGTTTCTTTCCCAGTTGCTGGGACTTTGATGATAGAGCCTACTGAGTCTGAGACAGTTTCTGAATTGGACAGATTCTGTGAGGCAATGATTGCTATCAGAGCTGAGATTCAGGAAATATATGATGGCATAGCTGATAAAGAAAATAATGTACTGAAAAATGCTCCACATACTGCTGCTTTGGCGCTGGCTGATGCATGGGAACTTCCTTACAGTAGAGAAAAGGCTGTTTATCCCTTATCATATGTCAAAGCCAACAAATTCTGGCCTACTGTGAGAAGAATAGATTCTGCATACGGTGATAGGAACTTGATCTGTAGCTGTATACCTGTTGAAGAATATGCTTCAGAGGTAGAATAAAAAGATCCCCGATCAACAATGATCGGGGATCTTTTTTTGAATAGCTTTTGAAAAGGGGGCACTCAAAACGAAAAAACCTCCGAGAATTCGGAGGTTTTTATTTAAAATTTAGAGTTGATTAACCTTCTACAGTTTCTTCAACTTCAACTTCAACTTCTTCAGCAGCCTCTTCAACTGACTCAACTGCTTCTTCAGTAGTTTCTTCAGTATCTTCGATGATCACTTCGATCTCAGACTCTTCAGAAACTTCTTTGTTACCGCAAGATGCAGTGAATAGCATACCAGCTACGGCGAATAATGCAAATACCTTTTTCATTGTGTTTTTGTTTGTTTCTTAATTTTAAGCACACAAATGTACAACCGATTATGTAATTGTCAAGCACTTTGCATAAAATATTTTTATTTCTTTTTATAAACTACCTTAATCGGAACACCCTCAAAATCAAAGTTTTCACGAAGTCTATTTTCCAAATACCTCGTGTATGGACTCTTGATGTATTGGGGTAGATTACAGAAGAATGCAAAGACAGGATTCTTGGTAGGAAGCTGTGTGACATACTTGATTTTAATGTATTTTCCTTTCCATGCTGGTGGTGGGTACTTTTCAATTTCAGCCAGCATCACATCATTTATTTTGGAAGTAGTAACTTTCCTGTTCTTATTTTCATAGACTTTCACAGCAAGCTCTATAGCTTGGAAGATTCTCTGCTTGTTCATGACCGAAGTGAATATCATAGGTATCCATCGGTTTTCCCCAAGCTTTTCTATGATATCTTTTTTGAATTTGTCCATGGTCTTGTGATCTTTTTCGATGAGATCCCATTTGTTGACCATGATCATGATGCCTTTGTTGTTTTTGATACCTAAGCTGATCAGATTCATATCTTGAGCTTCAAATCCCCTAGAAGCATCGACCATGACGATAATCACATCTGACTCCTCAAGAGTTCTCAGAGACCTCATGACAGAGTAGAACTCAATATCTTCTTTTACTTTGGCTTTTTTTCTTATTCCAGCTGTATCGGTAATGATGAAATCTTGTCCGTAGAGCTTGTATCTTGTATGGATTGCATCACGAGTAGTGCCAGCTTCATCTGTTACAATAGATCTTTCCTTTCCTAATAGCGCATTGAGGAAAGATGATTTACCTACATTAGGTCGACCCAAAATTGAAATTTTAGGAATTCCTGCATCTGGATCTTCTACTCCTTCGTCAGGAAAATTTGAAATGATTGCATCTAAAAGTTCCCCTGTGCCACTACCAGAAACTGCTGCTATTGGAAAGACATCATTGTCTCCCAGTCCCAATGCATAAAACTCTGATGCCATATGGACTTGGTGTGTATTATCAGCCTTGTTGGCTACAATGTAAATTGGCTTGTTGGTAGATCGAAGTACATTAGCAAACTCCTTATCTAGATCCGTCAATCCGTCATGACAGTCTACTACAAAAAGAATAACATTTGCTTCTTCTACCGCAAGGGTAACTTGTTTTCTTATTTCAGCCTCAAACACATCCTCTGAACCTGTCACATATCCACCTGTATCGATCACAGAAAAATATTTCCCCCCCCATTGTGCATGTCCATAATGTCTATCTCTAGTGACTCCAGACATGTTATCTTCTATGGCTTTTCTTTCTTCTACCAGTCGGTTGAAGAAGGTCGATTTACCTACATTAGGTCGCCCTACAATTGCTACTATATTTGCCATTTTTTTTATTACTTATTGGTCGTAACCAAATTTCTTCAACTTATTTTTATTCTTTCTCCAATCCTCTTCTACCTTCACGTAGGTTTCTAGGAAGATTTTTTTACCAAAGAATTTTTCCATTTCTTCTCTGGCTTGTATTCCGATTCTTTTGAGTGCTTTGCCGCCTTCACCTATGATAATTCCCTTCTGACTGGATCGCTCTACATAGATTATAGCCCTGATGCGAATGATTTTATCTTCTTCATAAAAATCCTCAATCGCTACTTCGGTGCTATAAGGAATTTCTTTTTTGTAATTGAGGAAGATTTTTTCTCTGATGATTTCAGAAGCAAAGAAACGCTCCGGCTTATCTGTGAGTTCCTCCTTGTCGTAGAAAGGTGGATGATAAGGCAGTCTATCTAGAATTTCTTGAAGAATACGCTCGGTGTTGAAGCTTTCGGTCGCAGAGATCGGTATGATCGTTTCTGCCTTGATGCGTTGAGTCCAATAAGCTGTCACTTCATTCAATTGATCTTCTTTGCTAAGATCGATTTTGTTGATGACAAGTAGCACGGGTACACCCGATTGGTTGATCTTTTCTATTACGTCTTCTATTTCTTCTTCTGTTTCGAATAGATCGGTTACGAAAAGGATCACATCTGCATCCTCCAGAGACATATGCACAAAACTCATCATGTTTTTGTGAAGCTCATACTTTGGCTTCAGCATACCTGGTGTATCTGAGAAGACAATCTGATAGCTGTCGTCATTGATGATACCCATGATGCGGTGACGCGTGGTCTGTGCTTTGGAGGAGATGATCGAAAGTCTTTCACCGATAAGCACATTCATCAAGGTAGACTTGCCAACGTTTGGTTTTCCAATGATATTGACAAAGCCTGCTTTGTGTGTTTGTTCGGTCATGACAATAATTTTTTGACAAAGTTAGCTGAAATTTTTCATTGAAGCTGTATCTCTTTGTGAATTAACAAGTACAATAGATGTAATGCCTATTGACTAGAAGGCATAGGCAAACAGAATTATATACTGATTTTAACTTAAAGATCTTACCAAAATCAATTTAGATCCAATTATTTTGTTGCAAAATTTCTTCAATCAATATAGCCACACCATCTTCTTTGTGGTCTAATGTAATTCGATCTGCAATCGCTTTGACTTCAGGTCTTGCATTACCTACAGCTACACCTACACCCACTGCCTTGAGCATATCAATGTCATTATAATTGTCCCCAAATGCCATGACCTCTTCCAACTTTATGTCATGATTCTTTTTAAGCAACAATGCTAATGCAGAAGCTTTAGAGATTGCTTTTGGCGCTATCTCAATGTAGGTGTCCTTGGATCTATACAGGTGAAGCATATCACCCATTGCATCTTGCGCAAGTTGGAAGTACCTATCTATCTCCTCTGCTGGACCCATGCACATAACTTTGTGAGCACCAGAATCAGATGACTTCCATCTATTTAAGACATCTGAGGGCTTAAGCAAGAGTGGATTCACTTTGGTATTCGTTTGCTCTCTCATGGCCCAATAATCCAATTCTGGTTCAAACCAATCTTCACCCTGATACAGACTGATGTGAACTTGAGTACCAGAAGCCATTTGTACCAAGGATTCACATTGGGATAGGGCTATCTTCACATCATCCAATACTTCTTGCGTTTGATCATGTATGACGTAGCCTCCATTGTAGCATATCAATGGTTCGCCTAAGCGGTTCATATCTTTTTGAAGGTGTCTCATTGCGGCGGGCATGCGTGATGAGGCTAAGATTACTGGAAAATCTTTCGGTAATTTATTTATTGCGGCTATTAGTCTTGGAGATAGTCCTCTGTTTTTATCTAATAATGTACCGTCAATATCAGTACAAATGGCTTTGATATTCATTAGGTCATGTCGAATTGATCAAGATCAAAATTATCAAAAAATCCAGAAATCGCTCCAAAACCTATCAAAAAGAACAATAACATGAATATTCCTATGGCTATTGCCATCCAGATTAGCTTTGCCTTTGCCCAGTTAGCTTTGCTTGGATTGCCATTTTTGTCTAATGACCAAACAATCAGCATGATAAAGCCAATTATGGGTATATTTGCAATGAAAACAGTTAAAAACCAATCAGAAGTATTGACTGGTGGGTGTTGAAAGTCTTGATTGTAATTCATAGTTGCTAGGATTAGGTGTTTTTTCAATACAATATGTGATAATGTATTGAAAAAAGCAAACTTAGGGATTGAAAATCAATTACTTAAAAGCAACTGCCTCTATCTCTATGAGCAGATCAGGATTGGCAAGTGCATATACTGCAACTGTACTCCTTGCGACCTTATTGGGGTTGTTTTCGGTTTGAAAATATTCTCCATAAGCATCAAACCATGCTTGCCAATCAATATTCCCATCTCTGTCTGGTGCGAGATATACCCTGAGAAAAACTACATCTTGCATTTCGAAATGAGCTTCTGAAAGTATTTTTTCAATCTTGCTTAGTATGCTAATACTTTGCTGATAAGTATTGCCATATCTGAGATTATCACCTACGCTTGCTTTTTGGTCGATCAGATCAGCAACTATCCCAGAAGTAAAAAAGGAGTCTTTGCCCTTAGGGACAAAAACTCCTTTTAAAATACTTGCATCCGATCTATCAATTCTTTCAATTTCGTTACTTATCACTTCAGAACTAGACTGTCCTACCTTGACATGACAAGAAGAAATGATCAATCCAAGGCAGATGATTATAACGTACTTTGTATTCATAAAACGCTATGAAGATTTGAGTTGCTCTTTATGCTTTTTTTCTAATCTCAAAATAAAGTCACTTAGAACATTCATATAGTTAATGAAAGCATCATAAGGCGAATCATAGGGACTAAAATAGGCATGTATATCTCCATCGGAGAAGAACTTGGTGCACATGTAATAGAAGTGATCAGAGGTCTGAAGATATGCCCAATCTCTTTTGATTTCTTCATCTTCCACCTGGTTTACAAGGCTTTCCATTTGATAAAGTTTTTCAAATGCTTCATCCTGCAGGTCGTTACCAAGCCAAGCAGTAAGATCTCTCTCCTCGTCAGCCCATGAGATTGGCGTAGGTACATGTATGGGTGCAATTACTTTGGCGCTGTCCAGTACCTCACTCGGTGTAGAAAAACCAAAATCACTACCTTCGAATACTGCTCCAGGTAATGCTTTCATGAATTCAAAAATTCCAGATTCTGCCCATTGGTGCTCCCCAAATGTTTCATAGTCCATGAATAAGTTGAGTGTTTCCTCTGTTTTTGGGATGGCATTGATCCAATTCACAAATTTAGGCGTAGTCAATGGATAGTCAGCCCATGTTTTATTACTAAACCTGAAAGCAATGTCATCGCTCAACTGAAAATTCTTGAGCAACACCTTAAGATCAGGTTTGATTGCATTGTGATATACATAATTGGGGCTTTTCCATCCTAATATGTGCTTGGCTCCCTCAGTAAGAATACCTTTGAAGCCCAAGTCAGCCACCATGGCTCCTATCTGATCAGAGTAGATTAACTCTGTATTTCTGAATACTTTTGGTTCGTATCCATTGAAATGCTTCTTGATCTTCTCACGGTGAACATTGATCATTTTGGTGAATTCAGCTTTGCTTTTCAAAGAGCAAAGTGCATGAGCATCAGTCTCGCTCAATAGTTCCACATATCCAGTATCTACAAGCTTCCTGAAGCTGTCCAAAACATCAGGGGCATAGAGTTCAAACTGGTCTAAACACACCCCAGAAATTGAAAAACTCACTTTGAAAGCTCCTTTATATTGATGTATGAGATCAAGGAGTAATGCGTTCATTGGAAGGTAACACTTTTGTGCTACTTTTCGCATGATAGTTTTATTGCTATAATCATCCCAGTAGTAATGGTCATCTCCTATATCAAAAAACCTATATGGCTTAATCCTCAATGGTTGATGGACTTGAAAGTAAAAACAAATGGTTCTCATGATTATTCTTTAGTTATTTTATCATAAACAGTTACAAGCTTGGCAGCAACATGCTCCCATTTGAGGTTCTTCAGTTCCTCACTCCCCAGTTCTTTGAACATCTTGGAGATACTCTGATAATGTAATAAGGCGAATATGGCATCAGCCATGGCATCTACATCCCAAAAATCAATCTTAATGGCATTTTGTAAAACCTCAGCTACTCCCGATTGCTTGGAGATAATCACAGGTGTATTGTGTCTGACAGCTTCTAGTGGGGCAATCCCAAATGGCTCAGATACAGAAGGCATTACGTACACATCTGACATAGCATACATATCGTCTACATCTTGACCTTTGAGAAATCCAGTAAAGTGGAATTTGGTACCCATTTTCAACTCTGCGACTCGCTGGATCATTTTATTGAGCAGATCACCACTTCCTGCCATGACAAATCTTACATTTGGATCCCTTTCGAGAACCTTTTTTGCTGCCTCTACAAAGTATTCAGGGCCTTTTTGAAAGGTAATTCTACCCAAGAATGTGACAATTTTTTCTGGTACTTTTTTCTTCACCTTACTTTCTATGATACTTGCATCCAAGACAGCATTGTGAAGTACGCTAACCTTATCTGGATGTACACCATATTTATTGATGACTATATTTCTGGTAAGGTGACTTACAGCTACCACATGATCAGCTGCATGTAGACCTGCATATTCTATCTCATATACTGGACCACCAGCTGATTCTCCAGACCTGTCAAATTCAGTGGCATGAATATGAGCTACGAGGGGCTTACCACTGATTTGTTTTGCAGCAATACCAGCAGGATAAGCCAACCAATCATGAGCATGTATGACATCATGTTCTTTTGATTTGGCTATCTGTGCCGCAACTAAAGCATAACGGGACACTTCTTGTAGCAAGTCTTTCCCATATTTGCCGCTAAATTCAAATTTGTTGCTGAAAATACTTTCATCTACATCAACTCTATCGTGAATTGCGTAGTCAGTGTATTTCTTAAACTCTTCTGGGCTGAGGTACGGCACCAAAAAACTACTTACCTCTAAGTAGGTCAGGCTTTTCCATATTTGCTTAAATTTCCGCTCTCTGTAGTCGACAGTTACATCACTGGCATTGACAAAGTCTGCAAGAGGTTCTTCATCTCCCCACAATTTTGGGACGACAAAAATGATATCCTGCTTGTGGTGTACCAGGCCTTTTACCAAGCCATAGCAAGCTGTGCCTAATCCTCCGGAAATATGAGGTGGAAACTCCCACCCAAACATTAAAACTTTCATAAAAATTAATTTAAACTTGCTTGACTAAATACATCATCCTTAATAATTCACCCACACTCCATGCTTGAGAGATAGAGCCTTTTGGTCTGTGAGGAGGATCTCCATCATAAATTTCGGCCACTGTTCCGACGCCATACTGAGTCATCACTGAATCAAACTCTTTAATGATTTTTTCTATAAAATGCTTCCCTGACTTGCCATGAAGCTTCAAATAACCTTCTGCAAAGCTACCGAGCAGCCAAGGCCATACGGTACCATTATGATAAGCCCTATCCCTTACATATTGATCCCCAAAATAATATCCTTTGTATCCTGGATCTTCAGGAGACAGTGTCCTCAACCCTCTCGGAGTAAGTAGTTTTGATTTTATAATCTCCAAAATACTATCCATTTGACTTTCTTCCAATGGGGAATAAGGAAGAGAAACTGCAAAAAGCATATTGGGCCTTATTGACCAATCTTTGTAATCTCCTTGTACCACATCTGCTAAATACCCTTTCTTTTTGTCCCAGAAAGTCTGATTAAATGCATCTTTGACTTTCTCTGCTAAGTGCTTCACCTCCTCATCTCCAGTAAGCTCAAAATAAAAGGAAAGGGCATTATACCAAAGTGCATTGATTTCTACGGCACAACCAATCCTAGGAGTGACTGGGCCATCGGAGTTTACCGCATCCATCCATGTGAGGGCGACACCTTCTACACCCCCATAGATAAGACCATTGTCTTGCATGTGTATGTTGTTATCAGTGCCTTGCTTGAAACCACTGATGATTGCTTCTAACTTTGGAAGGTATTTCTTCTTGACTGTCTTGATATTTCCTGAGAACTTGATGTACTGCTGTAGCGACCAAAAGAACCAAAGCGGTGCATCTATGGAGTTCATATTTCGCATTACCCCACTTCCAACGTTTGGAAAAAGCGGCCCATGTAAGTCGGAGGCCATAGTGTCCATAATTTCCAGGAAAGTATCATAATCTCCTTGAGGTAAAGTCAGACCTGGGCTCGCAATGAAAGTATCCCTTCCCCACCATCCAAACCATGGATATCCAGCGATCACATGTGTTTTACCATCTCTTTTTTGGATAAATTGACCTGCTGAGTTCAAAAGACAATTTTCAAAATTGCTTCTTGGAATTCTTCTAGCTAATTCTTTCTCAAAAGCTCTTTGTCTAGTCGATGGATCTGCTTCCGTCAGGCCCGCTGAAAAAATTACAGACTCTCCCTTTTCAATGTCAAACTCAAAATATCCTGGCACAAAAAGGTCTTCTTGATAATCATAACCACGCTCTCGCTCCTGAATGTATTCTATGTTGTAATACCAATTAGGATCTGCATGAAAAGTATTCTTTTTTGACAATTGAAGATACAATGGAGTGTATTCGGGGTAAAGCTGAAAAACAGCTCCATTGGGAGCTTTTGTGAAATTCTTGTTTATCCTATCATTTGCTTTTGAAAGGTCGTGATAGCCTCGAAAAGCAAGAAATGGACTGATTTTAATTTTTGTTGGAGAATGAGCCTCAAGTAAAGTGTACTTGATCATCACCCGATCTCTATTGGTATCAAGTATGAGTTCCTTTTGTAACACAACCCCTCCTACTCTGTATGTAAGCTTCGGTATCGGCTCAGTGTCGAAGTCCTCAAGGTATTTATGCCCTCTAGGGGAATAATTACCAGGGTATTTGCTAATGCCAAGATTAAAGCTAGCACCTCTTTGTATGACCGTCTCATGTACAGATGACAAAAGCACGTGTAGTTGACTGTCTATTTCAGGCTGTGGAGAAACTAAAAGTCCATGATACTTTCTGGTATTACAGCCAATGATGGTCGTACTTGTGTAAGATCCTCCTCTATTTGTCCTGATGATTTCTCTATCAAGAGAGTAATTTAAATTAACTAATTGTGACTTGTCAAAATGTATGTAACTCATTTGGTTAAAAGTTTGGAGATTTGCATAAAAATAACTTTTCCAAACGGAAAGAAAAATAAATAAGTAAAAAATAAAGGCTATGTTTCCATAACCTTTATATTATCTTCACTAATTAGGTGCCGATGCCTTCTTTTTGAACTTCCTCAAAGTTCCGAAGTGACTCTTCAAACTTTTCAAAATACCTCTGAATGAATTTGACATTCACTGGTTGTATTTTAGGGAATTTTGGCGAAGCTTTGAATAATGTAAACATTGCCGAATAACTTTAATTTTAAATGATGCTTGGAGTTTGACAAATTTTATGCCATTCAAGTTCCAGTTTTTATGCTGAAAAAAGAAAACCCCTCTAAAAGAGGGGTTTATTGGGTGGAAGACCGGGTTCGAACCGGCGACCTCTGGTGCCACAAACCAGCGCTCTAACCAGCTGAGCTACAACCACCATTTTAGCTTTAGAACCAAGCCATCTGCTTGATTGGACTGCAAAGGTAATATTCCGTTTTTTTCAAAACAATAGGCTAGTCAATATTTTTTCGAGAAAATGTTAATCTTTTACCTTTTCGTTCTTCATTGAATTCTCCATTGTCGAACGCTAAGTGTCCAGAAACGATCGTATGCGTTACTTTTGACTTGAATGTATGCCCTTCGAATGGTGACCATCCGCACTTGGATAAAATATTTTCATTACTCACTGTCCATGGATCATTCAGGTCTACAATCACCAAATCTGCATGATAGCCAGGCCTGATATAACCTCTTTGCTCTATTTCAAAGAGAATGGCTACATTATGACACATTTTTTCTGCAATTTGGTCAAGTCTGATTTTTCCATCGTGGTATAAGTCAAGCATTGCTACAAGGCTATGCTGTACTAGAGGGCCACCCGATGGGGCTTTAAGGTATTTCTCTTTCTTTTCATCCAAAGTATGGGGAGCATGGTCTGTAGCAATCACATCAATATTCCCTTTGATCACACCTTGTAGTATCCTATCTCGATCCTCAACGGTTTTGACTGCTGGATTCCATTTGATAAAATTCCCCTTTTCTTCATAATCTTCATCCGAAAACCATAAGTGATGAATACATGCTTCTGCCGTGATTCTCTTTTCTTCAAGCGGTAATGTTTCATCAAACAATTCTACCTCTTTGCCTGTACTGATATGAAGCACATGCAGTTTGGTCCCATATTTTCTCGCCAAGTCGACAACTCTTTTTGAAGCATCATAACAAGCTTCCTCAGACCTGATTTTTGGATGATAGCTAGTCGGGATATCTTCACCAAACTCCATTTTGTACTTCTCAAGATTTTCTTTAATGATGTTGTCATTTTCGCTGTGAGTAGCGATGAGAAGCTTACATTCAGCAAAAATTCTTTCTAAACTCTCTTGATTGTCCACTAGCATGTCCCCTGTAGAAGACCCTTGAAACACTTTGATCCCGCAGACATTTGCAGGATCGACTTTAAGTATTTCTTCAATATTGTCATTGGTAGCTCCAAAGTAAAAAGAATAATTTGCAAGAGACTTCTCTGAGGCGATTTTGTATTTTTCTTCGAGTAATTCAAGTGTGGTCGATTGCGGTACAGTATTTGGCATTTCCATGTAGGAGGTGATTCCACCTGCCACTGCGGCTCTGCTTTCTGTATAGATATCCGCTTTGTGGGTGAGTCCAGGTTCTCTAAAATGTACTTGGTCATCTATAATGCCAGGAAAAATATGCTTTCCTTTGCCATCAATTTTGATATCGGCATCAAATTCTGAAAGATCACTACCTACGTTATAGATCAATCCATCTTGGATCAAAATATCCATCGGGGTAATCTTGCCTTCATTTACTATATTTGCACCGGTGATCAATATGCTTTTCATGTATCCTTATGGTTTAAGAGTGAAAGTTAAGCGAATCATACTTCTTCATAGTTGGGAAATAAATATTAGATATGCTACTTAATAAAAAAGCTCAAGTAGTATGTACCTACATTTTTTTCCCCTCATTCTGTAAAAATAAACAATCATGTCTGATAGCAACCTATCTTTTGAAAATTTTAAACTGAATAAGCAGCTGCTGGAAGCTGTAGCCGAAGCTGGGTATAGTATACCTACACCTATCCAAGCAAAAGCCGTTCCATTAGCACTTGCTGGACATGATGTATTGGGAATAGCTCAGACAGGCACTGGCAAAACCGCTGCCTACGTGCTCCCATTACTTTACAAGGTGAAGTATGCACAAGGTCAACATCCTAGAGCTTTGATTTTGGCACCGACTCGGGAGCTGTGTATGCAGATCGAGGAAGCCGTCATGCAGCTAGGCAAGTACACTGATCTTCGCTATGTCTGTTTATATGGTGGTATTGGACCAAAAACACAGATTGAGAAAATACAAGCAGGAGTTGATATCATCATATCTACACCTGGAAGGTTTATGGACATCTATCGTAAGGGCGAGATTCATGTTAGAGAACTGAAAACTTTGGTGATGGATGAAGCAGATAAGATGCTAGATATGGGATTTATGCCACAGATTCGGGCAATTCTCGAAGTGATTCCTACCAAAAGACAAAACCTACTTTTTTCTGCTACATTTAGTAGTAGAGTTGAAAATCTTTCTACTGAGTTTTTGGAATTCCCCGAAAAGATCGAAATCTCTGCACAAGCTACTACAGCTGAGACGATCAAGCAGACGAAGTTTATGGTACCAAATATCAAAACCAAAATAAATCTTCTGGAGCATATCTTGATCGACGAGGCAGTGAAACGGGTAATCGTATTTACCAAATCTAGGAAAAATGCCGAGTCAGTGTTCAACTACCTAGAGCGTAAGCAGCTGGGCGAAATTCGTGTCATTCATGCCAACAAGGGGCAGAATACTAGGATCAATTCCATGGAGGATTTCAAATCAGGGAATGTTAGAATCCTAGTGGCCACAGATGTAGCGGCAAGAGGACTTGATATATCCATGGTCAGCCATGTGATTAACTTTGATGTGCCACTTATCTATGAGGACTATGTACACAGAATAGGTAGAACAGGAAGGGCTGAAAATGAGGGGCACGCCATCACTTTTGTCAATCCAGCAGAAATATGGCATTTTGAAAAGATCGAAGAAATCATAAGAATGACAGTAGAGGAGAAGTCTATTCCTGATGAAGTTAGTGTGACCAATACGCCATTCATCGAAAAACAAGGCTATGAGAGAGAGATTGACAATCAGAAGCGCAAAGACAATCCAGATTTCAAAGGTGGGTTTCATGAGAAAAAAGCTAGACCAAGTGTGAACCCAAACAAAATCAAAGAAAAAAGGGGGAATAAAAACTCTAAAGCCAAAAGAAATCGTAATCAGCTAAAAACCCAAGGTAAGTGGAAGAAAAAGGGCGGTTAAACCCTGTACTTCAGCCTTAAACTATTGCTAACAACACTTACACTACTCAAAGCCATCGCTCCTCCAGCAATCATAGGGTCAAGCAAGAATCCATTGATTGGATATAGAACACCAGCAGCTATTGGGATACCAATTGCGTTGTAGACAAATGCCCAAAATAAGTTTTGCCTGATCGTATGTACAGTATCTTTAGATAGTCGTATAGCCTCTGGGATTTTTGAAAGGGACGAAGAAATGATGGTCATCTTAGCGACATCTATAGCTATATCACTACCCCGACCCATTGCGATACTCACATCTGCTAGGGCAAGTGCTGAGCTGTCATTGATTCCGTCCCCTACCATACCTACGATCTTTCCCTTGGATTGGAGTTGTTTTATATAATGCGCCTTTTGGTCTGGCAATACACCAGCCTTGTAAAAGGTAATTCCTACTTCTTTGGCTACTGCTCTTGCAGTACTTTCTTGATCTCCTGTGAGCATATGTATGTCTATGCCTTCTTGCTGAAGCTGTTTGATGGCAGAAATTGAGCTGGATTTGATTTGATCTGAAATTGCCAATATAGCAAGGACCCTAAACCTATCAGCAAACCAAACTACAGTTTTGGATTCTTGGCTCCATTTATCAGCTTTGGATAAAGTCGCTTGATCAATCACTATATCCAAATCCTCTAAAAGCTGGAGATTTCCAATGTGGTACTTCTGAGCATTGAATTCTGCTCTTGCACCTTGCCCTGTGATACTCTCAAAATGTGTAACCTTTACAGTTTTTTCTTGAGACAAATGTGTTACAATTGCCTCAGCAAGTGGGTGTTCTGATAGATTTTCAATACTATAAAGAATTTGCTTTGCCTCTTGGCTAGGTTCTATCCACCACTCATTCACCACTTTTGGTTTTCCTTCTGTGATTGTACCTGTTTTGTCTAGTACAATGGTGTTTACTTTTTTCGCAAGTTCTAGACTTTCTGCGTCTTTGATTAGGATTCCTTTTATAGCACCCCTTCCTACACCTACCATAATTGCAGTGGGAGTAGCAAGTCCAAGAGCACATGGGCATGCGATCACCAAAACTGTGACCATGGCCATAAGTCCTTGAGTAAACGCATTTTCTCCGCCAAACAGGTTCCAGATAAGGAAAGAAACCACGGAGATTACTATAACAGTGGGGACAAAAATACTAGCAATTTTGTCTACTAATTTTTGAACAGGTGCCTTGCTTCCCTGCGCATCTTGCACCATTTTGATAATCTGTGCGAGTAGGGTGTCACCTGCCACTTTTTCAGCAATGAATTCGAAGCTGCCTTTTTGATTGATGGTGCCTGCATAGACTTTGTCATGTACCTTCTTCTGTACAGCCAGTGGCTCACCTGTGAGCATACTCTCATCTACATAAGAGGCTCCACTGAGAACTGACCCGTCTACAGCAATTTTATCTCCTGGTTTGACTAAGATAGTATCCCCTATTTTTAATGAGGCTATCGGAACACTTATTTGTTTTTTGTTCTCATCAATGACAGTGACAGTTTTGGGTTGAAGTCCTATCAATTTTTTGATAGCATTCGAAGTATTGCTTTTTGCTTTTTCTTCCAAAAGCTTCCCCAAAAGTATAAATGCGACAATTACGGCAGCAGCTTCAAAATAAACATGCGCATGAAGTCCCTTGCTTTCCCAAAATTGTGGAAAGATCGTATTGAAAACACTAAAGGAATATGCAGTACCTGTACTCAATGCGACTAAGGTGTCCATATTGGTAGACTTGAGTCTAGCTTGCTTCCAAGCGTGAATGAAGAAATCCCTCCCTAACCAAAGAACAACAGGAGTACTGAACAGCCACATGAGTTCATTGGCATAGGACATGTTCATAAAAAACATGCCTATCACAACGACTGGCAATGACAATATCAAAGCCCAGGCAGTCTTGATCTTTAGCTTTTTAAGTTTTATTTGCTGGATATTTTCGACCGTTTGGCTGCTAGTGGTGCTATCGTCTATAAGAAGATCATAGCCAGCTGCTTGAACCTTTGCTTTGAGGATTTGGCTGAACTTGATTCCGGGTATAAATTCTAGGCTTACCTTTTCATTGGCATAATTGACCCTAGCGTCAATCACGCCCAAGGTAGCTTTGAGGGTGCTTTCTACACTTCCTGCACAAGCAGCACAAGACATTTCAAGAACGGGATACGTTCTCTTTTCAGTAGGAACGCCATAGCCCAAGTCTCTCACAGTATCGATCACATTGGATAGTGATTCCTGATCGGAGACTTGGATTACGGCGCGCTGGTTGTTACTTTCCACTCGGTGTGCAAAAACACCATTTATCTTTCCAATTGCCTTATCTATGATCAAGGCACAGTGGTCACTTGCGATTCCTTCAAGAGGTATGATTATTTCTTCAAAAGGCCTATTCATAATTCGATTTGTAGGGAATTAGGATTTACAAATCTTGAAATAAATGAATAAGGTTTGTTACAATATTTTTGAAATGGCTTATACGATGCTGAATCAATGCTGATGACCTCCTGGTCCATGTACATGCCCATGTTCGATCTCCTCCTGTTCTGCTTCTCTAATATTTATGATTTCTCCTTTGAAATACAAATCATAACCAGCCAAAGGTGAGTTGAAGTCCATGTGGACACCCTTATAATCAATCTTGATGATTTCTCCTCTAAGTTGATTCCCTTGATCATCCTGCATGGGAATTACCCTACCGACTTTGAGGATTTCAGGATTCTTTTTACCATTTTCTTTAAAATTCGCCTTAGGTATGATAGCCTTTTTGCTCTCATCATAATCTCCATAGGCATTTTCAAAATCAATAAAAACTTCAAATGTATCACCTATAGACTTGCCCTCCAGGGATTTCTCCAAAGCTGGTATAGTATTGCCAGCACCAAATAGGAAATGGTGAGGATGGTCTTTTCCTACTTTTTCAAAAAAAGTCTTTCCTTGCTCACCATCATCTACATGCAATTCGTAGCTTACGGAGACTACTTTATTTTTCTCTACTTTCATTTTATTAATTGGTTGACGTATCAAATCTAAATGTATATCCGCAAAGATACCAGTAACCAAGTTATATTTGGGGGTTTCAAAATCCAGATATTAATTATTACTGGATCCGCCAAAGCGGACAAGTTATTAGTAAAAACTATTCTCGAAGAAATCTATTATTTCAAAAAAAATATTTCTTCGGGGAAAAAACGGATTTGCATGATATTACAAAGCAAACAATTTTGTATCTGATTATTTGCTTTTTTGCTAGCAACTTCAATTCATTGGCTCAACAGGTTGTTAATGGTCAATATCCATAAGTATCCAATATCAATTTATATCGGAAGTTAGATAAATCGGAATTTTGAAATGTTATTGGCAAAGTTCCGCATATCCATAATATTCTATTAAGAAAATTCTTGAACCTAGTCAATTTCTTGATGGGATTTTAAAACTTCACACCTGAACCCAACTATTGTTCATAGCTACCAAGATTTAAAGCGTATGACCATTTATTTTTCAACAAATTACCATTTCAGCTGTTGATTGGGTAACTTTGCACCTTATGAATGTAAGCACACCTATTGGGTCAGACACTCTTGACCAACTTGATCCTAAGGAATATATAATCATCAAAAATGCTCGGGTAAATAACCTCAAAGCCTTGAGTGTAGCCATACCCCGAAACAAGCTCGTGGTAGTGACCGGCTTGTCAGGATCTGGAAAATCCTCTTTGGCTTTTGATACGTTGTTTGCAGAAGGACAGCGCATGTATGTCGAAAGTCTTAGCTCCTATGCAAGGCAATTTTTAGGCAGAATGGAAAAACCTGATGTAGAGTATATCAAAGGTGTGTCACCTGCGATAGCTATACAACAAAAAGTAAGCACCAAAAACCCAAGATCTACTGTAGGGACGACTACTGAGATTTATGATTATTTGAAATTGCTATTCAGTAGGATTGGTAGAACCTATTCGCCTATCAGCGGGGAAGAAGTGAAGCATCATACTGTGACTGATGTAGTAGATTTTGTACACTCATTTGAAGAGGGTGATAGGGTGATGATTTCATGCCCTCTCCAAGTGCTTCAAGACCGAAGCAAAGCTCAAGAGCTAGAACTACTTTTACAAAAAGGATTTACAAGAGTGTTGATCAATGGAGAAGCCTATTTTGTAGAAGATCTTATTGCTGAAAAAAAATTACCAAAAGGCACATATGAAATCCTCATCGATAGAGCGACTGTTCAAAAAGAGGATGAAGATAATCACTTTAGGATTGCAGATTCTATACAAACAGCTTTCTATGAGGGACATGGGGAATGTACTATTCTGATCCCAGAGAAAACTAAACGTACATTTTCTGATAAGTTTGAGCTTGATGGAATTAATTTTGAGATACCATCTGTAAACTTTTTTTCTTTCAACAATCCTTATGGCGCATGCAAAACCTGTGAAGGATTTGGTTCTGTGTTGGGATTAGATCCAGACTTAATTATTCCAGACAAGACCATGTCCGTATATGAAGGCGCCATAGCACCTTGGAGGGGAGAGTCTACAGGTAAGTGGCTAGAGCCTTTGGTCAAGAAGGGTATATATTTTGATTTTCCCATTCACAGGGCTTATGAAGACTTAACTCCTGCTGAGCAAGAGTTGATTTGGACGGGTAATTCCTACTTCAAAGGGCTCAATGATTTTTTCCAAGACTTGGAAAGTAAGACTCACAAGATACAATATAGGGTAATGCTCTCCAGGTTCAGAGGAAGGACGACCTGCCCTGATTGTAGAGGGACTAGACTGAGAAAAGATGCGTCTTATGTCAAGATCGCAAATCACTCTATCACAGATGTGGTTTTGATGCCAATTGAGAATGCTTTGCATTTTTTCCAAACTTTAGAACTATCAGCTCAAGATCAAAAGGTAGCTTCAAGATTGCTCAAGGAGATCTTAAATAGACTAGAATACATAAACAAGGTGGGGCTCGGCTACCTGACCTTGAACAGGTTGACATCGACCCTTTCTGGTGGTGAGTACCAGCGAATCAAGCTTGCGACATCCTTAGGATCGGCGCTTGTGGGATCTATGTATATCCTTGATGAGCCTAGCATTGGGCTTCACCCACGCGATACAGATAGGCTGATTGAAGTACTGAAAAGTCTTAGAGACCTTGGCAATACGGTGATAGTCGTGGAGCATGAGGAGAAAATCATGAAAGCTGCTGATGAAATCATAGATATCGGCCCTGATGCAGGTGTCAAAGGTGGAGAGTTGATGTTTCAAGGCAATCTTGATGAATTGGTGAAATCTTCTTCTACTTACACGGCTAAGTATTTGAAGGGAGAAGAAAAAATCAACATCAAAGAAAAGAATAGAAAATGGAAAGATAGCATCATTGTAAAAGGTGCAAGAGAGAATAACCTGAAGAACTTGACGGTAAAATTTCCTTTGAAAACACTGACAGTAGTCACAGGGGTAAGTGGTTCAGGAAAATCCACACTGATCAAAAAAGTGCTGTATCCCGCACTAGGTAAGATGATGGGGACAGTGATAGACGAGTCAGGGAAATTTGAAAAGATTGAAGGGGACTACCGTGATATTACTCAGATTGAATTTGTCGATCAGAACCCTATAGGGAAATCCTCAAGATCTAATCCTGTGACCTATGTGAAAGCCTATGATGCCATCCGAGCACTCTACGCCGACCTCCCCACCTCCAAGCAAAGAGGATATAAGCCAGCATTTTTCTCATTCAATGTAGATGGTGGGCGATGCGAGGCTTGTCAAGGAGAAGGTACAGTGACCGTTGAGATGCAGTTCATGGCTGATATTCACTTGACCTGTGAGTCTTGTAAGGGAAAAAGGTTCAAAGCTGAAATTCTCGATGCAAAATATAAAGACAAAGATATCTCTGATGTCTTGGATATGACCATAGACGAAGCTATTGACTTTTTTGAAGGAAAAAATCAAATAGTGAACAAGCTGCTACCTCTGCAAGAAGTTGGATTAGGCTATATTGGTATGGGACAATCTTCCAATACACTTTCGGGGGGTGAAGCACAAAGGGTGAAGTTAGCTTCATTTTTGGGTAAGGGAGGAACAAAGACTGGAGATCATATCTTATTTATCTTTGATGAGCCTACGACTGGTCTTCACTTTCATGACATCAAAAAACTCCTCCATGCTATCAATGCACTCATCGATCAAGGTCACTCCGTGATAGTCATAGAGCACAATACTGAAGTGATCAAATCAGCCGACTGGGTGATAGACCTAGGTCCAGAAGGAGGAGAAAAAGGTGGACATTTGACCTATGAAGGCACTCCCGAAGATATGGTAGGCTTACAGGGGAATCATACAGCCAGATACCTTAGAGAATCATTTGAAGGGCTTTAAGTATAGAATTCATCACCTTGGTTGGGTATTTTATATAAATTTTCATCCTATGGGTAGAGATATTATCTTTGCACCACTAAAAAAAGAAAGAAAATATGCTTGACAAATTACAAGCGCTCAAAGATAGATTTATCGAAGTAGGTCAGCTCATCATCCAGCCAGATGCCATGTCTGATATGGGTAAATACACTAAGTTAACCAAAGAATATAAGGAACTGGAGAAGATAGTAGAGCTTCTCGATGAATACACTTTGGTATTAGATAATATCAAAAGTTCTAAGGAAATCTTGGAAAACGAAAAAGATCCTGATTTCAGAGAAATGGCGAAAATGGAGCTGGACGAACTGAGGGCTAAGGAAATCAAGCTTGAGGAAGATCTCAAGCAGCAGTTGATCCCGAAGGATCCAAATGATTCTAAGGATAGCATTTTGGAGATCCGAAGTGGTACTGGAGGAGATGAAGCGGCGATTTTTGCAGGGGATCTTTTCAGGATGTATCAGAGATTCTGTGACAAGCAAGGCTGGAAACTCACCGTATTGGATTTGACTTTCGGTTCATCTGGTGGATACAAAGAGATCATCAGCACCATCACTGGAGCAGATGTATATGGAATGATGAAGTATGAGTCTGGTGTACACAGGGTACAGAGAGTTCCCGCTACGGAAACACAAGGCCGTGTGCATACCTCTGCCGCTACAGTAGCTGTCTTGCCAGAGATGGATGATGTAGAAGTGAATATCAACATGAATGAAGTACGTAAAGATACCTACTGCTCTTCTGGCCCTGGAGGTCAGTCAGTAAATACTACCTACTCCGCCGTGAGGTTGACACACCTTCCATCTGGATTGGTAGTGACTTGCCAAGATGAAAAATCTCAAATCAAGAATTTTGAAAAAGCTTTGAAAGTCCTTCGTTCCAGATTATATGAAATCGAACTAGCTAAGCACAATGAGGCCGTAGGTGCACAACGTAAATCCATGGTAGGTAGTGGAGATAGATCTGACAAAATCAGAACATACAACTATCCACAAAGCCGAGTGACCGATCATCGAATCAATAAAACGGTATATAACTTACCAGATGTAATGGAAGGAAATATCGAGGAATTTATCTCTGCACTCCGTTTTGCTGAGAACGTGGAAAAAATGAAGTCTTCTGGTATGGAAGATTGATAGGGTAATATTTAGAGCAGAATGAGGCGAGATAGAAGCGAGAGATTAGGAGTGAGAGACAACAAGAGACTAGAATCAAGAGTGGGAGAGAATCAAAAGGAGATTGTCAAGTAAGAATCAAGAGTCTTTAATGAAATATACTCGAGCGAAATAATGTTGAAATATGCCTCTATCTATGGGTAGACAGGTGCGGCGAAATAGACTCTCTCTATGCTAGTAGGTCTTAGGTCTAAAATTAAGCGTCCTATCAAATCCAGTTAAATTAAAGATATATTCAAGAATCAACAGATCATTTACTTTTCTAAAGATCGTAACGGTATCGATGTGCGATGATATGTCATCCCGAATGATTGGCATGTAAAACCAAGACGAATTGTTTGGATGTGTTAGTATCCTAGGAATTGGATGGATAATTGTGAAATTAGACTGAAAGCCATAAATAGGCTTTTGCCAGTTTTGAATCTCAAGGGTCTGGGGCTCGAATGAACTTATCAAAACCTGATGAGGCCGTTCACTTGTACCCATGATTGTATCTTGAACATCGAGAAGAGTATCCTCACACTTAAAAAAGAAGATAGGATGCCCGGGTAGTTTGTCACTAATCGATCGGTATGTTCTTTCAAGGTTATAGGGAATTACGTTCATCTTATGCCAATCTGCCACTAAGATAACATCTCCCTTTTCATCCAAGCATCTACAGCTGTTATAGAAGTGTCACCACCTTAAAAATAAAACCCGCTAGATTTTGCTTATCTAGCGGGTTATAATTACAAGTTGTGGAGAATACCGGATTCGAACCGGTGGCCTCTACACTGCCAGTGTAGCGCTCTAGCCAACTGAGCTAATCCCCCAATAATTATCTTAATTCAAATATCATTTCAATAAGGTTGAGCACTCTTGCCATCCCGATAGCTATCGGGATAATCCCCCAATAATTATCTTAATTCAAATATCATTTCAATAAGGTTGAGCGATCTTGCCATCCCGATAACTATCGGGATAATCCCCCAATAATTATCTTAATTCAAATATCATTTCAATAAGGTTGAGCGCTCTTGCCATCCCGATAGCTATCGGGATAATCCTGCATTTATAACTTCTACAATTAGAATAAATTCTTTTGGAAAAGTTCTAAATATTCTAGTCAATCCTTCAATTGGAGTGCAAATATAGAAAACACTTTTTATTCCCCAAAAGAAAATTTTACTCTGGTGAGTAATTTACTCGAGTAAGTATACTCCTGCCCAAAGTTACCTCATCAGTGAATTCCAACTCGCCGCCTATGGGAATCCCTCTAGCGATAGTACTTACTTTTATTCCTTTAGCAGCTAGCATTCTTGTGATATAAAAAGCCGTAGTATCACCTTCCATGGTTGCTGGCAGTGCTAAAATCACCTCACTTACTTTAGAATTTTCTGAGGACTCTTCCACACGTTTCATAAGGGAAGCTATTTTCAACTCATCAGGCCCTACCCCATGCATAGGTGAGATCACACCACCGAGGACATGATACAATCCATTATATTGAGCTGTATTTTCGATAGCCAAGACATCTGGAATCTCTTCCACTACACAAATGATTGAACGGTCTCTTTTGTTGCTTGCGCATATGCCACAGATATCTGCATCAGAAATATTGTGACAAATCGTGCAATACTTTACTTCTGTACGCATTTTCAGAATAGCCTGCGACAAGGATTCTGACACAGACTCTTTCTGCTTGAGAAGGTGTAAGGCAAGTCTGAGTGCTGTTTTTTTACCAATCCCGGGGAGGCGACTGATCTCATTGACAGCATCTTCTATGAGTTTGGATGGGAAATTCACTAGAAAGCTGGGTTTACACTATAGCTGCTTGGATACCTGCGTCAAGGATAGCTTGACACATTGGCTTCAGCTTAGTCTCACTCCCTTTCTTGACAGCACATTTCCCTTTGTAATGAATGATGAGTGTACACTGCTCAGCTTGCTCTTGAGAGTGATTGCAGACTTTGATTAGAACTTTGGTAACATGTTCGAATGTATTGACATCATCATTGAAAACTACAAGATCATGCGCTTCCTTATCTATCAACTCTTCAAGAAGAACTTCAATTTCTTCCAACTCCGGTAGTGCGTGTGTTTCTTGATTCATTTTGCAAATTTAATTATTATGAACAATTTAGCGTGCTAATTGCCAAACCAATTATGGATTCAAATTTAGCCCTTATCAGTATAATATCATACTTTGCCTTATTGTTTTTGATTTCTTATCTGACAAGTCGCAAAGTAACATCCGACACCTTTTTCACAGGTGATAGGCAGTCCCCTTGGTTTTTGGTTGCTTTTGGAATGATAGGGGCGTCCCTATCTGGAGTTACTTTCATCTCGGTACCTGGAGAAGTTGGTAATAGCAACTTTTATTACTTTCAAGTAGTAATGGGCTATACCCTTGGGTATTTTGTGATTGCCAAAGTCTTACTTCCTTTGTATTACAAGTTAAATTTAGTCTCTATATATAGTTTTCTTCAGCAAAGGTTTGGGTTTTGGTCATACAAAACAGGCGCTTTCTTTTTTATCTTATCGAGGACACTTGGATCTTCTATCAGGGTTTTTCTAGTCGCAGGTGTGCTACAACTTATCCTTTTTGATCATTGGGGTATTCCTTTCTGGGTTTCTGTTTTGATTACCGTCGGATTGATTTGGCTATACACCTATAGAGGTGGTATCAAAACTGTCGTGTGGACCGACACCTTGCAAACACTTTTTATGCTGTTAGCTGTTTTGAGTAGTATTTATTTAATAGGCAAAGATTTAGGAATAATACGGATTGGTGATTTTTTGAGCACAGTAGCAAATGATTCTAGGTCTGAAATTTTCAACTGGGATTGGAGATCTGGACAAAACTTTTTTAAACAATTTATATCTGGTGCATTTATCACCATTGTAATGACTGGCTTGGATCAAGATATGATGCAAAAAAACCTAACGTGTAGAAGTTTAGGTGATGCACAGAAGAATATGTTTTGGTTTACCATCATTTTGGTGATTGTCAACCTGTTATTCTTATCACTTGGAGTGCTACTCTATCTATATGCAGAAACTAATGGTGTATCTATCCCTACTAAATCTGACGATCTTTATCCATTTCTAGCCACCACGGAATTTACTGCGATAGTAGGAATAATTTTCGTCTTAGGCATCACCGCAGCAGCCTATTCAAGTGCGGACTCCACGCTTACAGCCTTGACTACATCATTTTGTTTTGATTTCTTAGAAATAGAAAAAAACTATTCGAAAGAGAAACAAGTCCAGGTACGAAAAGCTGTCCACCTTGCATTTACAGGATTGATGTTTTTGGTAATTTTGATGTTCAAATGGATCAATGACCAAAGCATCATCAATGCAGTATTCATTATAGCTGGATACACGTATGGTCCGCTACTAGGGCTATTTGCATTTGGTTTGTTCACCAAATTTAATGTTAAAGATAAATTGGTGCCGTACCTGGCTATTGCTGCTCCTCTGATTACTTTCTTAATCAGTAAAAACTCAGAAAAATTGCTTGCCGGCTATAAATTCGGATTCGAAGCATTAATTCTGAATGGACTCTTGATGTTTATGGGTCTATACCTGATTAGGAAGCGATGATTAAATTTCTTGCTTAGAAAGCAATTCATTAATCCTTTTCAACCTTTGGATGTTAGCATCCAGTGTGCTGTTTGATCCATCAAGGTCTACAAGAATAGATATCATTCCTTTTACCTTTTTACCTGATTCAGCTGTTGCTGTCACAGAAGGTGAAACAGATATTAATTCTTGGACATCTACATCATAAAGAGTTGCTAGTTTGATAGCATCTTCCATTTTTAGGTTAGATCTACCTTGCTCGTACCTAGAGTATGCAGTATAATCTCTTTTGCCAAGATATTCTGCGATATACTCTTGTGTGTAACCCCTGAGCACTCTGTGCTTTCTGAGGTTCTCCGCAATGTGACTTTTCAATTCTGTATCCATACTTTTTTAATCTATTTGTAGGTGTTAATACAAAAAGCATACACAATTAGAAAATTTAATTAATTATTGTTGAATTTTGTTTTATTTAGTCAAAAAAATCCTTACAAAAAGATTAATTCACCTATAATAAGGCTCTACTGGGATCCCAAAATAAATGATCAAAATCAAGAACTTGATCATTTTCTATAGTAACCCCCTCATTTTCAAGCAAATTTTGCATCATTTCTGGTGAAGAAAAATGATGCTTTCCAGTGAGCACGCCTTGTCTATTTACCACTCTATGCGCTGGTACCTCGGGCAATCCATGCGCTGCATTCATGGCATAGCCTACCATTCGAGCACCACTTTTTAAGCCCAAATAATTAGCTATTGCACCATAAGTACATACTCTTCCTGTTGGGATCAATTTGACCACCTCATACACCAAATCAAAATAATTTTCACTACTACGCTTCATGCCTTTTAAATTGAATTTCAATGAAATTTAGGCTTTGGACAAATTTAAGCTTAATTTTAGTGGAGAAAAAATTAAAAATAGACATGGAAAGAAATATAATTATCACAGGCGCAGCAGGAAATCTCGGAAAGGCAGTTGTAGAGAAATTCAAAAGGGAAGGTTACAATATAATAGCAACCATAGAGCCTGAGTCAGGAGATGAAGTGGATGGAGCGGATGATCTATATGAAGTAAATGTCACTGATGATCAGGCTGCTCATGATTTTGCCAAAGAGTATCAAATGCAATATGGTGATGTAGATGCAGTAATCTTACTAGTAGGAGGATTCTCCATGGGAACAATTGAAGACACCAATTCTGAAGACATCCAGAAAATGATCAAATTAAATTTTTCTTCTGCTTATAATATGGTAAAAAACTTCCTACCTATGATGAAGAAGAATAATCATGGTAGTTTTTTATTTGTAGGAGCTAGACCTGCACTTCAGCCTGAAGATGGAAAAGAAGTTGTGGCATACGCTTTGAGTAAAAGTCTTGTGGTCAGCTTAGCAGATTTGGTAGCAGAAGAAACCAAAGCTTTGAAGATTCGGTCGCATATATTTGTACCAAGCGTAATCGATACCCCTCAGAACAGAGAATCTATGCCAGATGCAGACTTCTCGCTGTGGGTTCATCCAGATGAAATCGCCGAAGCTATGCACTATGCGCTCAATAATCCAGACCTAAGAAACATGACCTTTAAACTGTATGGTGGGATTTAATTTAAAACAAACTATGAAAAAAGTAACCAACGTTATTGCCCTTCTGATCCTCCTTATCGGACAGCAGGTATTTGCCCAAACTCAAAAAGAAACGAGAGATTTGAGGAACTTCTCAAGTTTAAAAGTGAATAGTGCAATTGAAGCGGAATTGGTCAAAGGCGAGAAAAATTCGATCGCTATCGTGGCCTCTGGAGTAGACCTTGACAAAGTAGAGACCAATGTATCAGACGGAACACTTGAGGTCAAGTTAGGAAGAGGTAATTTCAGATCAAGCTCCGTGAAAGTAACCATTACCTATGTGGACATTGATGAGATTCAAGCAAGTAGCAGCTCTAAAGTTTTTGTAAACAGCACACTAGAGGCCGACAATGTATATCTTTTTGCAGCTTCCAATGCCTACATTGAAGCCACAGTGAACACAAGCAACCTATTTATAGAGGGAAATACAAATGCCAAGCTTGCAGTAGACGGAAATGCAAAAAATCTTGAACTTAAACTATATACAAAAGCTGAGCTCGATGGTAAAAAACTGACCATAGGAGCTGCGGAAGTAACTGCAAACACCGCGGCAAAAGGTGAGTTCAAAGTCACTGAATCAATCAAAGGTTCTGCTGCTACAGCTGCCGTCATCAACTACACTGGAGATCCTAAGCTGATAGATGTAAAAACTAATACTGGTGGTGACATCAAAAAGAAATGAAAAAATTATTCTTAATACTTTTGACTCTAAGTCTTGGAACCTTAGGTATCAATGCCCAAACTGATGATGAAGCTATTAAAGCGACCATTAGCTCACTTTTTGAAGGAATGAAAACCAAAGATCAAGCTTTGATTGAGTCGGCATTTCATCCCCAAGCAGTGATGCATACTGCATCACAAAATGAGTCAGGTACCATGCTTGGTAGCAATTCAGTAAATGATTTCATCAATAGAATAGCCACTACACCAGTAGAAACCATCATAGATGAGCGAATTCTTCAATATGAAATCAACATAGATGATAAAATCGCACAAGCATGGACACCTTATGAGTTTTACGTAAATGATAATTTCAGTCACTGTGGAGTGAATGCCTTCTCATTGATAAAGACATCCGAAGGCTGGAAGATCACCTATGTGATAGATACGAGACGAAAAGAAAACTGCAAATAAAAAATCCTCCTAAACTGCTGTATTAAGGTTTAGGAGGATTTTCTTTTTAAATTCTATAATTTTTATACCTATTGCTGCGGCACAAAGCTCATCAATTCTTTGGCTCCATCCAGAAGCGTTAGTTTATTTTTGGCTACCTTAACATTCTTCGCCTGATTCAATAGGGAGAGGAACTGATCTTCACCTCCACCTTGACATGCTTTTTTCGTCATTGCGCCAGGATCTAAGCTCAAGGATGTTCCATCTAGTTGAAAATTTCCATTAAAGTTATTACAACCTGCAAATCCAGCTAATTTTCCACCATCCATAAAGTTTAAAAATGGAATCCCTGAGGTAAATTTACTTGCATCTAACCCTCCTCCCAAAATAGAAGATAGCACCCAGTTATTCCCCGTCAATAAACTCAATGGATTGAAGTTGTTGATAGAACTGCATGAAGAGAAACTCAAAAACACGAGTAGAAACAAAGCATTTGCTAATTTTTTCATAAAATATTAGTTTAAAATGTATTTAATTAAGGTCTGAAATTAAAAAAATATACGGATTAATCTAAATGCTAAAAACTTTTTTAAGCATAAACGCACAGACAGCAGTAGGCAAGCCAATCAAAATGTTCTTTGGATTTTGAAAAAAGTAAGTTACTAGTAATTTTCCGTATATGCCTATTCGTATAATCTTTTCCAAATTTCAAAAAACTAAACTTACAGCATGATATAAACAACTTCATATTAATTGGAAAAACGACTAGCAAAAAAGCATTTGATCGCCAAGATAATTTTATAAATTACTAAAAGGAGATGGATATGGGTATAATTTGTTTTTTTTAAAACTTACAAGCTAAAAATGGAATTAAATCAATATTTACAGGAGACAAACAGAATTATCAATTGTAATTAGTTTAGATTTTTAAATAAAAACCACATCAAATATTATCATTATACCAATTTACATGGTCAAACCTTATAAATTCTGCAATAAAATTTTTTGAGTTTTGAAAAATTGTAATTAGAATTGTAAATCAATTACAAATCATGCAAAGGACACAGTCACATTCTTTCAATCAGAAAGCTCCTATCGTAAGGAAAGGGGAGTGCATTTTTATAAGCATGACTACCACTACAACATTCACTACCATCACGGGGTAATCCCGTGCTGACTATCTCATATTGCCCCATTAAAAGTGGTTTGTCTTACTCAAACCCGATAATCGCTATATTCAAATCAGGAAGAATCATATTTTTATGAAAATATTAAAATTTGGAGGCTCATCGGTAGCCAATCAAGAAAACATCAAAAAAGTCTTTGAAATTATCAAAGAGGCGAAATCTCATTCAGACATTGCCATCGTATTTTCTGCCTTTGGTGGCGTGACGGAAGTACTCCTCAATAGTGCATCCAATGCCAAGCATGGAGACAAATCTTTTGTAGAAGCTATCAAAAAACTAGAAGACAGACATATTGAAATAGTTCGTCAACTTATTCCAATAAGTCTACAATCTCCCGTTCTGACCTTTGTCAAAGTCAGGTTCAACGAACTAGAGGATCTCTTCCATGGTATCTACTTGATCAAAGAATGCTCTCCAAGGACACTAGACTATGTAGCAAGTTTTGGAGAAAGACTTTCTGCATTCATATTAGCTGAGGCACTTAAAGCAAGTGGTTTTGATGCCAAATACCTTGATGCTAGAGAAATCATCAGGACAAACGACCGATTTGGGAACGCCAAAGTAGATTTTTCAATAACAAATGATCTGATCCAAGACTATTTTCATCAACATCAAGGCATGCAAGTGATCACAGGTTTTGTGTCCTCCACAGCCAAAGGAGAGACTACCACGCTAGGCCGAAGTGGTTCTGACTATACAGCGGCGATTGTTGCTTCGGCACTGAATGCCGACAGCTTGGAGATTTGGACAGATGTGTCTGGTGTATTGACATCAGATCCAAGGCTGGTATATTCTGCTTTTACTATTCCGCAGCTAAGCTACTATGAAGCGATGGAGCTTTCTCACTTTGGAGCCAAAGTGATATTCCCATCCACCATGCAGCCGGCGATGAAGAAAGGTATTCCAATATTCATCAAAAACACCTTCGAACCTAGCAATGCGGGCACTTTGATCAATGGTGATGCCCCATCAGGCAAACTGATTAAAGGTATCTCTTCCATGTCTGACATTTCATTGCTAAACATCCAAGGGGCAGGTATCCTTGACGTGATCGATGTAAATAGAAGGATATTTGGAGCCTTATCAAGTGCCAATGTCAATGTGATCTTGATATCTCAAGCATCCTCAGAGCAAATCACATGCTTAGCAATCAAAACAGCCGATGTATCTGCTGCAAAAGAGTCCGTGGAGCGGGAGTTTTTTCATGAAATCAGAAATGGTGAAATCGATGTAGTACATGTGATCTCAGATCTAGCTGTAGTCGCTGTAGTAGGGGAAAATATGAAGCAAAACCCAGGTGCTAGTGGAAGGATGTTCCAAGCTTTGGGTCAAAACAATGTCAATGTCTACGCCATAGCTCAGGGTAGTTCGGAGCTAAATATCTCTGCTGTAGTTTCTAAGGCTGATTTGCAGAAAGCCTTGAATGCGCTTCACGAAGCATTTTTCCTATCAGATAATAAAGTGCTTCACGTATTCTTGGTGGGTGTAGGACTGATAGGCCAAGCCTTGATCAAAATGATCGCCAATCAACAATTCAAACTCCAAAAGGAAAACTTACTAGACATTCAAATACATGGTATAGCAAATTCAAGATATATGGCATTTCATGAGGATGGATTTGATTTGAAAAATTGTCCTCTACCAGAAGATGCACCAAAAGCCTCACAGATGGATTTGGAAAAATTCATTGCTCAGATGGAGTCTATGAACTTCTCCAATTCTGTATTCGTAGATTGTACAGCTAGCCAAGATGTAGCCGATTTCTATGAAAGAATTCTAGAAGCCAAGGTCGGCATCGTCACACCAAATAAAAAAGCGAACTCTGGATCTTTGGAAAAGTACAAAAATCTTAAAAAACTCGCTGGAAAACGTGGTGTGAAATTCCTATATGAGACCAATGTAGCTGCTGGTTTACCCGTGATCAATACCCTTCAAGATTTGATGCTGAGTGGCGATAAGGTGTTGAAAATTGAGGCAGTACTCAGTGGTTCTATGAATTATATTTTCAGTGAGTTGGAAAATGGAGCTCCTTTCTCTGAAGTAGTGAAAAAAGCAAAGGAATTAGGGTACACTGAGCCAGATCCAAGGGATGATTTGAGTGGAATGGATGTCGCGAGAAAAATACTGATTCTAGGGCGTGAAGCTGAGCAAGACTTACACTTTGAAGACATCAGCATACAGAGCATGGTTCCAGAGGACTGTGTTATAACGAAAGATGTCTCAGATTTTTTTGAAAAACTCAAAGGTCATGATGCAGCATTTTCTAAGCTACTTACTGATGCGGCTGACAAAGGAGAGAAGTTGAGGTTCATGGCAACTTTAGAAAATGGAAAAGCCAAAGTGGGACTACAATCCTTGGCTCAAAGTCACCCATTCTCTACCCTGAGAGGCAGTGATAACATGATCCTGTTCACTACAGAACGCTATCATGATTTCCCAATGATCATCAGAGGACCTGGGGCAGGAGCAGATGTAACGGCTGCGGGCGTATTTGCAGATGTAATTAGAATCGGTAACTACTCAAGATCATGAAAAAATCCATCAGGGCTTTTGCACCGGCTACTGTAGCTAATGTATCGTGTGGATTTGATATCCTAGGATTTGCTATCGATGAGCTAGGTGACCAAGTGGAAGTCACACTAAGTGATGAGCCTGGCCTTCGGGTAGTATTGATAGAGGGTGATGGTGGAAGGCTTCCTTATGAAGCTGAAAAAAACACCTGTACAGTTGCCATACAAGCTATGCTAGATCAGCATGGCTTTGATGGAGGGATGGAAATATCTCTTTACAAAGGGCTTCCACTTGGCTCAGGCATGGGATCCTCAGCTGCAAGTGCAGCTGCTGCTTTGATTGCCGCAAATGCTTTACTTGGTGAACCTTATGATAAAAAAGAATTGGTAAACTTTGCCGTAGAGGCAGAAAGGATAGCTTGTGGAGCTGCTCATGCTGACAATGTTGCGCCTTCTCTATTGGGCGGATTTGTCTTGATTAGAGATTACCATCCACTAGATGTTATCAAATTACCAGTTCCAAAAGGTTTATTCTGCACTTTACTACACCCTCATTTGGAGTTAAACACATCGGATTCAAGGTCTGTTTTGAAAAAACAATTATCGCTAAAAGACGCCACGATACAATCTGGGAATATAGCTGGCCTGATTTCTGGTCTATATCAATCTGATTTTAACTTGATAAGCAGGTCTCTTAAAGATGTCATCGCAGAACCAACACGTGCACTACTGATACCAGGATTTTACGAGCTAAGGCTAGCCATCCAACGTATTGGCGCATTGGGCTCTGGAATATCAGGATCCGGGCCTACGATCTTTGTACTCTCACCATCTAGAAAAGTAGCAGAAGAGGTTGCTACCGTAGGTCAAGAAGTATTTGCACAGATTGGACTTGAAGTAGATGCCTTTATATCCGAAGTGAATGATAAAGGTGCATATGTAATCTAATGAAAATGCTTGAAAACAAAGAACATGAACTTCTACAGTACAAATAATCCAGAACACCAAGTATCACTAAAAGAAGCTGTGATCAAGGGGCTAGCACCAGATCAGGGTCTATATATGCCAGTTGCTATACCAATGCTTTCTCCAAGTATCATTGACAATCTCCACAAGATGAGCTTTCAGGAGATAGGCTATGAAGTCCTAGGTGCACTATTTGAAGATCAACTTGAGCCTGATCAGATCAAAACATTAGTGGATCATACCTTGGTATTTGATGCCCCACTTGTGGCATTGGAAGAAGGTGTCTATAGTTTGGAGCTTTTTCATGGACCTACATTGGCGTTCAAAGACTTCGGTGCAAGATTCTGCTCTAAGCTTATGTCTATCCTGATGGAAGACGAAAGTCAGCAAGTCAAAGTGTTGGTAGCTACATCTGGTGACACAGGAAGTGCTGTAGCCAATGGATTTTATAAAGTACCTGGCGTGGAGGTAATCATCCTCTACCCAAAAGGGAAAGTAAGTGACTTACAAGAGAAGCAATTCACCACCTTAGGTGAAAACATCACGGCATTAGAAATCGATGGAGTATTTGATGATTGCCAAAAACTAGTCAAAGAAGCATTTCTTGATGAAGAGTTGAACAGCAAGTTGATCTTGACGTCGGCCAATTCGATCAATGTCGCTAGGTGGATTCCACAATGTCTTTACTATTTTTACGCTTATTCCAAATTGGAAAAAACAGGTAAAAAATTGGCTATATCTGTTCCAAGTGGGAATTTCGGGAACTTAGGTGCCGGAATATTAGCAGAAAGAATGGGGCTTCCTATTGATACATTTATTGCCTCTACCAATGTCAATCGTGTGGTTCCAGCCTTTCTAGAAGGTGGAAGATTTGAGTCACAAGCATCGATCCCGACTATCAGCAATAGCATGGACGTGGGAAACCCAAGCAATTTCTACAGGTTGCTTGCATTGTACGACAATGATGAAAGTCTATTTAGAGAAAAAGTAAAGGGTTTCTACTTTGATGATCATCACACCAGAGATGCCATGATCACAGTGTATCATCAAAGCAAATACATAATGGATCCTCATGGTGCTGTTGGCTACCTTGGCTTGAGAAATTTCCGAAAGCAATTTCCAGATGAATATGTAGGTATATTTTTGGAAACAGCTCACCCAGGGAAATTCAGAGAAACAGTGGAACATGCTTTGAATCTAACAATAGAACTACCTGAAAGACTAGCGGCTTTCTTGGACGGTGAAAAACAAGCACTGCCTATGGAAAATGATTTTGAAGCATTCAAATCATACTTATTAAAGTAACCAATACCAAGACACTCTACTATGGCTATTGTAGAGTGTCTTGGTTATCTTAAGCACATGCTTAATTTAAGCGAATATTTTTCAACACATTGACTAAAAAATAATATATCTCTTTTTCTTTTATCAAAATAGCTTAACAAAGTTTTCCTCTAGCTTTACATTAAAATTGACTTCAGCTTTTAATGCTCTAAAAACTTTTAAAATAGTATCAATGGTCGCACTATTAGCGCTGCTTTCAAGTTTAGAAATTTGAGACTTCTGAACTCCCACAAGTCTGCCAAGCTCTTCTTGGGTCAAATTCCTTTCCTGTCTTGCAGCCTTAATCATTTTCCCTAATACATCCATGCGAAGCTCATATTCATATTCGTCCCGTTCTAAAGTACCAACTTTACCGATATACTTATCTTTCATTTCGGCAAGTGAGTAGGTCTTAATTTCCTTGTGTGCCATATATTCACTTTTTGCTTTTGTTATTGAAATATTCGATTTTCAATCTTACAGCCCTTTTAATTTCATTTGCAGGAACTTTATCAACTTTTTTAATGAAACCATGAGTTGCAATAACCAAGGTCTTTTTTCTATCCGTTTTGTCCCAAAACGCTAATAGTCTAATTTGACTCCCTAGAAATTTTGTTCGAAACTCCCAAATATCATTCTGAAGTTTCTTAAATAGTTTTGGATCATTCGTTTGCTCAGCAACATCGATATTGTAAAAGATTTTCTTAATTACCTTCATATCTTGCTTTGAAATGAACTCATTAGCTTCTTCTAAAAATTTTGTTTCAAAAAATCTCATTTACAATAACGTATTTAACATGATAAAGCTATGAAAAGTTTCTAAATTTAGAAACATTTCATAGCTTTATTTTAAACTACTTGATTGAATATCAACCCCAAATGATTAATAAATCAACTCACACTTTCAGTCATTTTTGGAGTAGCACGCTTATTTAAGCTTGATTTCTTTTTACCCTTTTTCATCTTGTTGATCCAGATCAATGTACCTGTCACTGGTAGGCTTGTGGCAATCAAGCAAGCTATAAAGTAAAGTAACTTTGAAAATTGACCATACACATCACCTACGTGAAGTGCTTTGACAGATCTTGAGACACGTTCATTGAAAGGTTTGTCTCTGAAAATCTCTACTTCTTTGACCGCCTTAGACACTGGGTCGAGATTCACCCTGTCACCAGCTGCTGGAGCAAAGAATCCTACTCTAGACTTTTGAACAGAAATATCATCTCCCGCTTTTTGCGGAATATTGACCCTATAATTTCCTTGATATGGCAAAGTTTCATCAACCACAAGGAGCAACTCTTCTATAGATGCTGCAAAAGTATAGGGAATTTCTTCTGCTACTTCTCCATTCCTTTGCTGCTGTCCTCTCTCTCTTTCGCCACCATTTCCACCTCGGCCTCCACCATTTGGGGGACCTTGACCAGCGGGTCTTTCAGCTGGAGGAGCTTGGTAGGTACCTAATGTTTTTTGTAATCCTTCTCTGTACCAAGGGAAAGACCAAAATGGCCCAGTCACGCCCATCAAAAACAAAATAATAATAGCATAAAAAGCCAAGGTATTGTGAAGATCATGATTGGTACGTTTCCAGCTTTTCCCAAATTTCACTTTAAGACCCTGCCTCCAACTTTTGATACGCTGTGGAAACCATATCACCATACCAGTAATCACCCCTATGGTAAACAAGATGGTGGCTGCCCCAGAGATATAGCTCCCCAAAGTCCTATTGGGCAATTCTCCTATCAACGGCTCCTCAATTTTATCAAGAAGCAACCATCGATGCAAGCTAAACATATAGCCCATAAAATCAGCAGCTTTGTTCGGCTCAGCACTATTACCGAGAATCTCACCTGTGTAAGGATTGACAAAATAAGTAATACCAAACCTTCCTCCAGTATTCCCCTCTGGACGGACTGAGATCTGATAAGGCCTGTTTGACTTTTGCTCTAAAGTGATCCCAGTGATTGCTCCATTTGCCTCAGCTTTTACAGCAGCTATTGCTTCTTGGGCTGAGATCTTCTTCGCACCCTTTGGGACTTCTATGTGATAAAGGTGAGGTGCTCCCCACTCCCTGATCTCCGTATTGTACACATAAATGGTTCCTGTCAGACAAACCGCCAACAATACAATCCCAGATGCAAGACCTACCCACAAGTGGATATCGTTGAAAAATTTCCTGATTTTTGGCCATAAGCCTAATGCCTTTTTTTCTTTCATGGTCATCAATGTTTGAGGTATACTTTCTAAATATTGTTTTTTTCTTGGTCGCAAATCAGTCATTTAAACAAGTTAAACTGCATACGATCTGAGGACAAAATCCCCAAATCGCATGCAGTCATCTTTAAATGTGTTCTTATATTAAGGCATCCACCATACTTTATCTTGAAGCATTCGGTCAGAACCCTGAGCTTCTACTTGCTCGAGGTTAGTCCCACGCTCGGTTTCAGGATACATAAGTCTGAGGGGTCTTCCAGTTATGCCTGAGGCTGCCGTGGCAGGATAATTTGGCATGCCGAGCCTTCTGAAATCATTCCAAGCTTCTATGCTACTAATGCTGTTCAAAGCCAGCCACTTTTGTTCGATAATGCGTTCCAAAGGATTTTGCGCATCAGCCAAGGCTACAGCTGATTGAGCTAAATATCCCGAGAGACTTGCCTCAGGTACTTTTGTATAGTCAAAAGACCTCGCAATTGCCTGCTGATAAAGTTGACTAACATCCCCTGCTATCCAACCTCGATGTACGGCTTCTGCTTGAAGGAAAAGACTCTCAAAATCAGACAGAATTACACTCGACTGATTCCAATTGTGAAAAATCCCAGTTGCTTGATTGCTGTTTTCACGTGGTCCACGAAAAGCTGAAGTGGCATTTCTCTCAAAGATAGGATTACCTGCTTCGGAATTTCCAAAAATTACACCTCGATATGATCCTTCCACGGGTACATAAAGTCGCTCCAGCCTTGGGTCATTTTTGCTTTGATATTGCTCAAGGAGATAGATTGTCGGTCTGATACTTTGGTAGTTTGCAGTGGTATTGCCTTGTACATCTCTGTAATATGCTGCCCAAAAAGGATTCATTTTACCATTGGTATTCAGGTATCCTGGGTTGACAGCAGCAAGCTCACCAGCCATTAAGAATCCACTACCTTCTGTTATGATCTTTTGAATTTCTGCATTTACATATTGCGTTTCATTCTTTTCACTTTGTCTTATGAGTGCTCTCAATTTTAGGGTATTGCCAAATTTTGCCCAAAGTGATTTATTGCCTTGGAAGAGCACATCTCCATGATTAGAAGGAATGGTACCTGAGGCTTTGACATCCTCGATTCCCTCTGAAATCAAACTCACAGCTTTCTGATAGACCACTTGACCAGGTTCATACGCAGGATTGATCACTTCGCTACCTTTGGCAGCATCATCAAAAGGAATATTGTTATACATGTCTACCAACCTGAGGAACATCATCCCTTGCATGATTTTGGAAGTTCCTGCATAGAAAAGTTGACCTGTAGACTCTGCCTCATTTTGAATGAGTCGAAAGTAAAGGATATTGTTGTACCCATTTTCCCAAACAGGAATTCCCTCTCTCTGACTTCTGATATTTTGACCATTGTAAGTTTTTAGGTCAAAGAACTGATTGATACCTTCATTGTTGGTTCCCCAATAGCCTCCCCAGAATGCACCGATTTGATTGAGTTGAAGAACCTCTTGATTGGTAATAGACACCAAAGCTCCTGGCAACTTAGCACTCAAGGGCAGGTTATCGCCAATTGGGCTATTTGGATTACTATTCACATCCAAAAACTCATCGCAAGCCATAAAGCAAGAGGCGAGTAGGACAAAAAGCAGTTTTATATTAATTTTTTTCATCTGTATTTTTTATCTTTTCATTGGTCAGATGGAATCTTCGCAATACACTTATAATTAATTATGTCTGTTCAACTTGCTTGATTTCATCATGTTAAAATTGAAATTCTAGTCTTAGAATGAAGCATTTACGGTGAATCCAACTGTTCTCATTGGAGGAACCTGTCTGAAGCTATAGTAGCCGTCAGTATTGTTGTACAAGTATTCTGGATCTCCAATATTATTGCTCGAATGGGTGATTACAAATAGGTTGGTCGCCACTACTCCGACAGTTGCGGATCGCACTAGTTTTTGACCTTCAAGAAGCTTGTTTGGCAAAGTATAGCTCAGGTTCAGTTCTCTCAATTTGAAGAAGTCTGCCTTGGCTGCTGTATTACTTTGCACCGCACCTTGTCTCGTCCAAAATTCTTTACCACCACCAGATGTCAATATGTCTGTATTGTCCACATATACTCCAGGGGATGTTTCTATCACTGAATTAGGCCATACGAAAGCTTCTCTACCGTATGCAGCAGTGATCGGGTGAGTTCCAAACTCATACATCGGTGGTATGGTCTCAGAGTAGAACCAGCCTCCCATTCTCCCATCAAATTGAGCGATAAGGGAAAAACCCTTGTACTCCAATCTAGAGGTAACACCTAACATATAAGGAGGCACCATCGGTCCAAGCTTTACATTGTCAGGGGCGACTATAGGGTCACCTGTTTCGGCATCCACCACAACTCTTCCATCTGGAGCCCTTTGATAATCACTTACCCAAAGCATAGGAAACTGGTCCCCTACAAATGCATAAGACTGTCTAAAGTTCTGTCTAAAGTCTGCACCACCGTACAATTCTCTCACGACATTGTTGGTGTGGGTGAAATTGAAGCCCAAATTCCAATTCCAATCCATGGTCCTGATCACATCTCCACTTACTGTCAATTCTATGATGTTGTTGGTCATTCTACCTGAGTTGACAAGCATGGCATTGTAGCCTGTAGCTCTTGAAATATTGGCATTGGAAATCTGACCATCAGCATCTGAATAGACATAAGCACCTTCAAGGTACAAACGGTGGTTGAATAGTCCCATTTGAAATCCTACCTCATAAGAAGTTACAAATTCAGGCATAATATTCGGGTTTGGATTCGTCAGCCCAGGTAGGAACCCGATGTTGTTTCCGAAAGGAAAACCATTGCTTTGTGTATAGGCATTGTTCAACTGATAAGGTGTCAATGTCACATTCCCTGTTTTGTTCCAAGAAGTGTAGAGTTTTGCATAAGACAACTTTCTCATCTGTCTCAATGCTGGTATCGCATCCGAAGCTACAAAAGAAGCACTCACGCCAGGATAGAAATAAGACCTGTTTTCTCTACTCAAAGTAGATATCCAATCATTTCTACCCGTAAATGTCACGAACAAAAGGTCCTTGTATCCTGCCACATATTCACCATACACTGCTAGGGAGCGCTGCTCTGTGATTGCCGATCCTCCAGCTAGTTCCCCTTGTCTACTGCTTTGGTTGATGATATCAGTATATAGTAAGTTGGAAGCAGACACATTTTGTGTCTTCCTATAGTCCGTTCTGATATTCTGTCCAATCAGGAGCCTGTTGCTAAAGTCACCGAAATCTTTCTTCAAGCTAATGATCAAATCACTGTTCAATCTTCTATAGAAAATACTCTGATCATTCACTGACCCTGGGGTATTTCTAGTTCCTTCGGCTTCGTACTTATTTGTGAAGCTTCTGATTTCATCTGAAGAAGAATACATACCCACCCTGTACAACACATCCATCCATGGAGCAACATTATAGTTCAATTCAATCTTACCATTGAGGATCTGCTGATTACTTTGATCCCTGATATTATCGATCAAAAAGTATGGATTACGCAACCAGCTTCCATTTGGTATAAAATAGTTGTTCGGATTACCGGGTGAATTCAAATCCTCCCAATCCCTGATCATTCCATAATCAAAGTTGGCTGGCATTCTGTAAGAACCAATCCAAGGCCCATCAGGTGTGACATCTTTTCTATTGTTGATAAAATTGAAATTATAAGAAGTCTTCAACTTTTTAAAATCTCTCGATCCATTGAATCTAAGGTTTACCCTATCATTTTGATCTTTAGGAATGATACCAGATTGGGTTACATACTGAGCGGAAAGGAAATAAGTGCTTACATCATCACCACCTGAAAAGGATACGTCATTTTGAACATTGACCCCAGTCTGGAACAAATCAAGCCTATTGTCTCTTGCCGGAGCTGCATAAATCAACATTGGCTGTGTGCCGTCAGGGAGTGGAGAACCAAATGGTCTAGATGAGCCATCAAAAGCCGGTCCCCAAGATTCGAATGTGGTTGGGCTGTAGACACCATTGTTTCCTTGGCCATAAGTAGTCTGAGCTTCTGGTAGGAAATAGACATTTGAAAAAGTCGTCGTATTACTTATCCTTACTATTCCTTCACCTTTTCTCCCCTTTTTTGTCGTGATCATCAAGGCACCATTTACACCTTCAGATCCATAAAGAGCTGCTGCATTTGCTCCTTTCAGTACTGTAATACTTTCGATATCGTTGGGATTTAGTCTACTGATATTTGGAATCGGCACCCCATCTACTACATAGATCGGCTCATTTGGATTGCGTCCATCGATCCCAGAGCTACGCTGTAGAGATCGGTTACCTCTCAATACCACTTGAGCAGCTGGATCTACTTTGCTATCATACATGTTGATCCTCAATCCTGCCACCTTACTCGATAAGCCGAAAAGTGGATTGACCGTTTTGCCTTGGTTCAATTCATCTGCATCTACGATCTGTGCTGAGCTACCTAGCTCTTTGGCTGATCTGCTGAACCCAAGCGCCGCAGTGACTTGCACTTCTGATAGCTCTGTGAGGTTTTCTTTCAAGTAAATAGACACTTGCTGCTCATCTTCAGTCGCCTCGATCTCCTGCTCTACAAATCCTATGTACCTTACCAAAAGAATATCCCCGATCTCGGCATACATTCTAAATTTACCATCAGCATCAGCCACGGAAGTCGCTGCACTACCCTTGACCTGAATCGTAGCTCCAGGGAGGCTTTGTCTTGAATAACTATCAAATACTTGTCCATTGACATGTATTCGCTGCGCAAAGGTATGGGAGCTTATCAATAGCGTAGCAAGGGAAAGAAGGGTGATCAAGCTGCCTGCTTTTGATTTAAGTATAATTTTCTTCATCGATTTATTTAGATTTAGTCTAAAAAAGGATTAATTTTATGCCGCAAATATACGTGGAGGCCATTGACAAAGAGTGACTCTAAAAGGAATAAGAATGACGATAAAGGGAGAAACTAAGCCCAAACACTTTGGAGGTATTTTTGAAAAAATGATCTCAAAAGACCAGCAATCGGATGTGTTGTGGGATTTGACGATAGAAAATGGCTCAAATGTTAATTCATTGGTAGGGTCTGAAGTCAATGCTGTACGCTTGATAGAGTTTATATCTGACAAGATCTATTATTGTCATGCCAAAACCGAAGAAATTGGCACTAAGTCGGTGACTGTAAAACCAAGGAAGGATTGCTTACAAATTAATTTCTGCTTGGCTGGGAGTCTGACCTATGAGAATTCGAGCAGAGAAGTGATCTATCAAGCAAATGAAAATGAAGCCAACCTCCTCTACTACAATTGTGAGGAAGTATCGATTCAATCCTCCCTTCCATTTGAAGGGCTGATATTCAATATCCACCTAGGGCATATTGAGCATACTTTTCCAGATTTGTTTCAAAAAATCCAAGGGCTCATTGCCAACACCAAAAAGGCATCTGTTGGTGTTTTTTCGAAAAGACCTGTTCCATTATCACCTAGTTTGAGAGCGATGTTACAGGATTTTGTGTCAAGAAAGTATCAAGGCTGCTTTATGAAACATTATGTAGAGCTGAAAACTCTCGAATTTTTGATCGCCTTGATCGATGACTCAGAAAACATGGATCAAGCTCCCGCAATGAAATTATCTCCTGAAGATTTGCAAAAAATGGAGGAAGCTAAATCCATCCTATTGGATAGGATGAGTAATCCACCCTCTATCAAAGAGCTAGCACAGCTGGTGGGCACCAATGAGTTTGACTTGAAAAGAAAATTCAAGCAGGCTTTCGGAAATACTGTCTTTGGATATTTGCAAGCGCACAGAATGCAAGTAGCAAAGCAACTTCTTGAGCAAAGTGACAAACTCATATCAGAAATCGCCGAACACCTCGGTTACGTCCATGCAACTCACTTCACATCTGCATTCAAAAAAGCTTTTGGTATATTGCCAAAGGAGCTGCGAAAGTAGTGGTTTTGAGGATGATTAGTTTTTTGTAAGATCTGTGGGGACACAGACCAGATTGGGGTTTTGGTTGTTCTGTGGGGACACAGACTAAGGGGGTTGGAGTTTTGGTTGGTCTGTTGGGACACAGACCAAGGGGGGAGATTTTATCTTTATTTTCCTACCTCTTCAAAATCAATTCGCTTATAAACTAAGAAGTTTTCATCAAAATTATAATGATTTTGATTATTCACTGACACATACAGTCCCTCTTTACCTACGAAAATTTCATTTTGATCAGCCTCGTAATTTTTAAACAACGCTTCTCCAACATATTCAAAATTTGAGTCCAAAACTACGAGTTTGAAATCTGGTCTGCTTGAATACAATTCCAACAAGCTCATTGAATGTTGCTCTGGATCAATGCGAAGCTCAAGAATAACAATAAATCGCTCTCTGTATTTATCAAAAATAAAACCTTTAATTACCTCCGTGCCTAGCTCCTTCAAAATTCCCTCATTCCCAGCTGGTCTTCTTTTAAATCTCGCAAAACTGATATCACCAGGTATCTTAAGTTCTTTTACATCAATAATTTTATTTTTGGACTTTGAGAAAACATTCAATTTTAAGTCTCTTGAAAACAAGGTAATTATTGAGTCTCCCTTTGATACCAAGCTGAATTCTGGTGAGAATATACCTTGATCCCAAAATCCTTCTGGTAAAGCATAATCAAGCCATCTAATCTTAGAGCTATTTAAATCATATTCAAACAAATGCTGAAATTTTGAAATATCTTTGGGTGGCGTTTCCCAGTGTTGTGTAACAAAAGGATAAGCACCATAAATTTTTTGATTCTCAATTACCAAGGGACGGTAATTTTTTGAGGAAATTGATTGAATATACTGACTAGAACCATCAATCCTTACATCTCTTAATTTATTTCCAGCGAAGTCAAGTAAAGATATCTGTGCAGCGATAGAGGTTATAAAAATAGAGTCTTTACTTTGAACATGAAATCCATTTGTAACCCCTACTTTATTAATTCCATCAGCTGAAAGCTCTAAATGATGAATTTTGGTCTTTAAATCCAAATTATAAAAATTGATCCCAAATGGTGTCCTAGCCATAGTAGCTAAAAGATTTCCTGAGTCAGTCTCTATTAACTGAACACGATAATTGATTGGGTTAGTGATGCTATCCAGTTCAATTTTAATTATTTCCTCCACAGTATAATTTAACTGTTTTTGACCTTCATCTTTTGAAATAGTACATCCAAAAACTGAAAAAAGTAGGACAAAAATTAATATATTTGACTTAAAACTTTTTAGAATACTTTTCAAAACTTAGATATTTTATTTAGAGATAAAAAGATTTAATGGAACAACTTGGGATCAACCTATCTTTCACAACTAATATATATATTTAAAACAACAAAACTTAAGAGAAGTGTAAATTGTAAAAAAACAAGGCTACGTCAGCAAAGTGTTTCCATATGTATTGAATAAAATTTGCATAATGACTCAGTCTCTCTCGCAATAACCATTAGTTAATAGATACAATTTTAAACCGACATGAAGTATACTCTAGTCTTTTTGGTAATTTCTTCTTACCTATTTTCTTGTAACTCAGACATAGAAAAGGTTCTTGAAGTAGACTTAATCTCTACAAAGACTAACTATCCAAAAATTGTCAATCCAGATAAAATTAGGATAAATTCAGCATACCTATTTGTTTTAGAAAGTCCATCCATAGACAGCTCAAATCCTCCTATTCACCTGCTTGATCGCTCTAAATTGTCGTATATCAAATCAATTGGTTCGATAGGATTTGGTCCAGGTGAAGTCACAGATACATCAGAATTGTGGCTTGATGAAGGTTCTGACTCGTTTTTCGTTTATAGTGCCATAGACAAAAAGATCAGCAAATTCTCTGTCTTATCCGAACTATTCGCTGAGGATCAACTCAAGCAGAAAGGTGAATTTTTCAAAGCCTATTCATTATTACAATATACAGACGCTTCCTTTTTGGCTTTGACAGTAGATGCTTCTTCTAGGTTGGTTGAGTTTGACACCAAGGGTGACTCTATTGCTGGATATGGTGCTTTAGAGAATTTTTCCAAAAATAAGGCACTAGACAACTACAACCTATCTCAAATTAACATGGGCTGGTTGGGAACAAACCCATCTAAATCTCACTATGTGGTAGCCAATATGTTTACCAATAGAATTGACATACTTACAAGGAAAAGTGGTGATGTCAAATCAATCTATTTGAACCCAAAAGAACATACTGCTTTCGAACTTATATCAGAGCCCTCAGGTCTCTCTGCTCATTGGGATTTGTCAAGCCCCTATCATTTCAGAGATGTTGCGGTTACAAATACACATATTTTCGCATTGTATGGAGGCATCAGTGAAAACAAAATCAAATCTACTGGCGAGGTCGCAAAAACCGTTTATGTGTTTTCATTGGATGGTCAACTGATAGCCAAATTAAATCTAGACACCTCCATCAGAAGCCTCGCAGTCACCGAAGATTTAAAACAACTGTATGGAATAACTACAGACGCAGAGCCTGGGATTGCGTTGTTTGAAGTTCCAGCATTTTAGGTAGATTATCTTGAAGTGTGAGATAGTTTGAATTGGGCTGTGGGTACTTGAACTTGAAAGAATTGATTGGTCTGTGGGGACGCAGACCGGGAAAGAGGAGTAATTGGTAAGTGTTCTGTGGGGACACAGAACACGGGGAATGAGAACAATGGGTTATGGTTTGTCTGTGGGGACACAGACCAAGGAAGTGAGTTCATCAAACCATATCGCTCGTTCCTACAAGACTTCTTGGAATCATCACAATCTCCATGTAATCGATTTCAATCCATTACATGGATCTCGGTCGCTCCTACAGAGCTATTAGCAAATCCCCCTTCCAGTCAACATTCCTACTTTTCAGTACCAGCGGCCCGTCCGACCGGGCATCCGGGCAGGCACGACAAACATCTTAACGACGGGTTTCAACCCACGGAGAACTATAAAACTAGCGAATCGGCTAAAGTCCCGTAGGGATGGACGATGTTACAGGCTCAAACTTCATAAAAATATACCGCTGGGATGATTAAGATAGCATTGTACACCCCATGGAAATATTGCCCAGTTAATCCCGTAATTAAGCCTGATATAACTCAGAACCAAACCAATCAAAAACTCCATTGTTTAATGAACTGAAAAGCTTAAATTTATGTATTACAAATAATATATAAGTGATATCATTATGAATACAAAATCAGAAAGAAAATCAAGGTCAGTAAGAATCAAAACGACTTTAGATAAGCATTTAGAGGCATTGGCAAAAGAAGAAAATAGGAGTGTGAATAACCTGATCGAAACATTGCTGGCAAAAGCTTCTGGATTCAGAGAACCAAATGAAGAAACAAAAAAATCCATTGAAGAAGCCCAGAAAGAAAGAGCTAATCTGAAAGGGTATACAGATATGAACAAATTGTTCGAAGATCTAGCAAAATGAGCAGATATAAGGTTTACCCATCAAGTAAGTTCAAAAAAGATTACAAAAAATTTATGCATCGAAAAAAACACTTGGAAGCAATTCAGCGGACAATAATAGAATTATCTGATAACGGACATGAATCTATCCCCCAAAAGAAACGACCACACAAACTAATTGGAGATTATGTGAATTGTTGGGAATGTCACGCCTTGCCCGATTTACTGATTATTTGGGAACAAGATGATGATCTCATGGAAATTGTATTAGTCAGGGTCGGCTCCCATTCCGAGTTATTTTAAATCAATTTAATTGATCATTGCCCCTCACTCAATAAGCACTTTCTTAAGTTGTTCTTTTTAATGTTCTGAAATCTAAATAAATTTTCATTTTTCCCCAACCTTTCCTGGGCATCGGGCTTTCCCAAATCTCACTCTTGTAAATCAGGGGAGCGAGATAAATTAAAGCCTTTGCACTATGAGGAAAATTTTGCTTTGGAGGGATGGATTTTAGATTTGATTGGTCTGTGAGGACGCAGACCAAATAAGAAAATTGAAAAAAATTTCTCTTAGTTTTACCAATGAGTGGATTTTTGATTATTTCCACCATTAGTCGATTGCCTATAATTTTTTATTACAACCAACCCAATTTCTACAATAGGTTGATCTTTAGAAAAAACCTTCCAGATTTCATTCATTCGTTTCTAACAAACATTGTATATAAGTAAAATCTGGAAGGTTTGTGGTTTTAAGTTACAATTTAAACAAAAGAACATTCATTACATAACTCATTTGGTATTTGTGGTATAGAGTCTGGCCCTCCACTAAAGAAATCTCTAACTGAACAATACCATTCTTTCGCTTTGGCTCCCCACTCTCTTACCCCACCTCCAGAAATAGTTTTGATTTCTTCGAAAGTAAGTGTTTCCAAAAGATAATTGTTTGAATTTTCCATTTTTATTTCATTTAGAAGTTAAGTTTTTAATACATCACTAAATAAATGTATCAACGTCTAAATTTTTAGATTTCAATAAATTTCATAATAAAAATTAGCACTATCAACAAAATAAAATTCCAAATGGCATGAAACGAAAACGAGTAAAAAAGACCATACTTTATTCTAACATAACAGAGCAAAAGTCCTCCAACAAGTTGAGGAAAAACGGCAAGCAATATTTTCAACCCATCTAGAAAATTCAAAGATTCTAAATTATAGTTAAAAACATGTGCAACTGAAAAAAATAAAGATGAACCAAAAACCGCAATTTTTAGATTCATTTTAATATTACTGAAAGCAAAGAATAAATACAAAATATACAAAAGATACATGGAATAAAAAATAATTTTAGCCATGAAGCCTTCTTCTACAGCAAAAAAAATATTCACGCATGAAAAAAGTATAGGGAATATAAATGTCCCTCTTTTGTTCGATAAATAAAATCTAAAAAGAATTTCCTCGTATAATGGGAATAATATTGCCCCGCCAAATAAAATGATAAATATATCTTTTTTGAACAAGTTATAGTCAAAATCTTCATCTTCGAAATCTAAGGAGAACACTTCAATAAATACAATAAAAAAACATAATATTGAAATTTTAAATAATAATAATTTAAAATAATCATATTTACAAAACTTATCTCTTTCCAAAGAAGGGGATTTTAGAAAAGAAAAAAATCTACTTAAAGTATTAGGCATTAACCAGTATTAAATATTCTTCAATTATTAGTATAGAATTATATGCAATATGGTAAATAAGTGAGTATTTAAACCCATATTTGGTTGCTAAATAAAAAGCAATAATCCCCAACACAAATTGAGGCAGGATCAATGCAGGAATACAATAATAATAGTTAATCAGATCATTTACCTGATAATTTTCCAAATGAATTCCAGCAAACAATAAAGCATGAAAAATTAAAACTAGATTTTGAATTATCTTATTTTCACCAAAATACTTCCAAACCAAAACATGCCCCACAAAAAAACAAACTGTCAATGAAATTATAACATAATTACTCGAAGTTATTAATGAATAGGCTAGCAATATGACTGTAGATGTTAATACAAATTTAAAACTTCTATTTATCCATAATCTAAATGATATTTCCTCTATTGTAGGTATTAATATCCCAAAAAATAAAAATATGAAGAAAATGTCGTTTACAATGTCATTTTCATCAATTGAAACAGGGAAAAGCTCATCAATATCCACAATTTGACTAACAAAATACCCAGATAATCTATTAATTGCAAAATGTACTAAAAAGATAAAAATTAACAGTTTCAATTTTTTTGCCAGCTCCTTGTTTTTCATAAGTATTTAAAAACTGGAAACTTAAAATACTTTAAGTTTCCAGAAAATATAAATTATTATTGATCACACCCACATTCTACTGAATCCCAACCTTCTTTAAATTCACTATAGAGTTCATAAGCACCTATAACCTCTAGTCCTGTTCTTACATATTTAATTGCTTTTGTAAGCCAATGGCCTCCTTGAATATCAACTAATTCTTTTAAACTTAATTCTGTTAGATTTGACTTTACCATCTTTTTTTGTTTAAGAGTTATAAATTTAATTATTCCTATAAAATAGGCTAAGGTAAAATTATAGCTTAATAGTCTAAAATATTAGATTCTTTAAAGTTTTAACTTAAACACCTAAAACCACTCTTAATTGAAATTGCATTTTACTGAATCCTAGATTTCTTCAAAACATTAACTACAACATTAAAATACCCTTGCTTTTTAACTCACAGTTACTTCGCAAAAGTATAACAGTCTTGAGTTTGAATAAATGATTATAATCTTTCAAAATATGATAAATTAGAATTTGTTTAGTTTTTCTGAATATAGTAAAACACATAGTTGATTCCAAAAACATTAAATGGTTGGATTTTGCCAAATCCTCCATCCAAATTCTGTAATTCTTCATCAGTAACAATTTCCCATGAAAATTTAAAAGTAATTTCCCCACTTTTAAAACAAAATGATCTTACTTTTTTACAAAACCCAATCTCAACACCTTCATCTCTTAATTCTTCTAGTACTAAGTATAACTTAGCTCTACTCATCCCCAATCGCTGTGCAAATTGATCAGGACTCCCTGTACGCTGCTCCTTGACTAATTTTATCAGCAACTCTAATCTCTCAATTTTTCTTATTAATTCCATGGTATTGTTAGTTTAGGTATTGGTTAGAAAGGTTAATTGTTAAGCGTTAAGCGTTAAGCTTTCATCGCTACAGCAACACCAATTGCTTCCGGATCATGTCGTAGTACTTGCCTTCTTTGGCAAGCAACTCTGTATGTGTTCCTTCTTCTATTAGTTTTCCTTTGTCCAAAACATACAATCTGTCAAAATCCTGCACTGCCGCAAGCCTGTGGGTAATGAAGATAATGGTCTTGCCTTCTGTAGCAAGCATTCGGATAGTCTGCTGTACAAACTGCTCTGATCCAGGGTCGAGTGAAGCAGTGGCTTCATCTAAAATCAAAATTTCGGGATCTCTATAAAGTGCCCTAGCTATGGCTATACGCTGCTTTTGACCTCCAGAAAGCGATGCTCCATTTTCCCCCAGGTATGTCCCAAAGCCATTGGGAAGGTTTTCTATAAAATCCATCATACCTAACTTCTGGCAGATTCCTATTATCTTCTGCATATCAGGTTGGTAATCCCCCAAAGCAATGTTTTCTAGCACATTACCTGCAAAGAGATCTATGCGCTGTGGAACCACGGAGACGATTTGCCTCAAACTGGAATTATTAATAAACTTGATGTCATGCTCCCCAATATGGATATTGCCTGATTGGAGTGGGTAAATATTTTGGAGCAGGGATACAAGTGTACTCTTACCCGAGCCACTCTCCCCTACTACACCCGAGATTTTTCCTTTCTGAAAAGTAAGGTTAAGGTCTTCAAATACATTGGCTCGTGAACCATACCTAAATTTAACATTCTTGAACATAATGTCGCTTACATTCTCCTTTTTGATTGGGAAGGTATCGGCTGAACTCTCCACCTCCAAGTCCATAATCTCAAAAAGCCTATCTGCTGCAATTAAGGCATTCTGAATGGTTCTGTTCATGCCGATCAAGCTGGAAACAGGACCAGTCAGGTATCCTGTCAGGGCATAGAAAGACATCAGTTCTCCAGGTGTGATTTCATTTTTCAACACATAACCTGCACCAACCCAAAGCAAAATGATGGTAAAGAGTCTTGAAATTACTTCCGAAGAGGTTCCAGAGAAAATATTGTTTAATCCAGACTGGTAAACTATTCTAAGTAAGGAAACAAACCTGATTTCTGTTTTGATGTTTGCGTGTTCTTCAGCTCCAAATCTCTTGATCGTACCAGCCGAAGTGATGGATTCTACCAATTGAGACTCTAACTCTGCCGACTCTTCCATTAGCCTTCGCTCAATTTTTTTGTTTAACCTGTTAGTAATCCAATATATTATCGTGTAGAGTGGTATCACCAATAACATCACCAAAGCCAATTTCCAATAAAAAGTAAACATCAAGGCAAATGAAAACAGGACAATAAAGATATTCACTAGAAATCCTATCGACACATCATTGATAAAAGCCCTGATTTTCACGGCATCATTGACCCTAGAGATGATTTCTCCCACACGCATGGTGTCGAAAAATCGCTGCGGTAATGTAAGTAGATGTTTATAATATCCTAGAATCAATCGTCCATCAATCCGCTGTCCTACTTTGATAATGAATAGTGTCTTGTACACGCCAATCACCACTTGCAACAAAAGCAAGATGATCATTACGACGGACAATAAATTCAACAAGTTGGTATTTCTACCTATAAATACATGGTCAATTATCTTTTGGACATAGATGGATGTCGACAAACCCAATATTGTATAGATTACCGCTCCAACCAAGGACTGTATCATCACTCCTTTATGTGGTCTGACTAAGTACCAAAACCTACTCCAGGTGCTTACTTTTTCGCTGATGGCTTTGAACTCATCATTGGGCATCAACAGCACCAATACTCCAGTCCACATTTCTTTGAAAGCATCTGGATCGACCTTATGCATCTGTCCGTCTCCAGGGTCCATATACTCTACAGTCTTATCATTTACTTGGTAAAGGACTACAAAATGATGCAATACTTTCTTCACGATCACATGGGCAATCACAGGCATGGGCACATCTTTCAATGCATCAAAATCACCTCTGACCCCTTTCGCGGAAAATCCCATTTTGGTCGCCGCCTCTATAAGCCCTAAAATATTGGTACCTTTTTGATCAGTTGATGCCATTTGTCGGATTTTGGCCACAGGCATTTCCAAGTTGTAATGTGAGGCTACCGAGGCCAAACATGCCGCCCCGCAATCTGTAATATCCCTTTGTTTAATTTTTATTCCCATTGTTGCAAAAAATTAATTTAAACTTTGAACTTGTGGATTGATCCAATTGTCGACCTTATCATACAAGAGCTGAAACAACGATCTACGAGCAACCACAAATCTGGCATTGTAGGTCATTCCCTTTTTTACTTGACCTTCATGCCCATTGGGCAAAGTCAAGAAAGGAGAATCCAATAGGCAGGTAACTAAAAACCCAGCCTCCCTTTCATTAAATAAAGATAAGTCATCAGCTACTTCAACTACCTTTCCTGTAGCTATTCCCCACTGATTGTAATTGTATGCATCAATCTGAAAAGTCACCTCCTGACCAATTTCAATAAATGCAATATCCATAGGTGAGATATATGAAACAGCCAATAGAGTAGTGTCAGGAGAGATTTCTGCTATTTTTTGTTGAGGCTGGACAAAGTCTCCTTCATTTAAATTCAACACATTGATCAATGTCCCATTGGTACCTGCGATAATTCTATATTGATCCATTTGTTCAGAAAAAACACTTTTTTGATTGGTAAGGCGAATTTTTTCATTTTGATAGTTGACAAGATCCTGCTCCCATAAATTCCTTTGCTGTTTCCTGATTAGATCAAGCTGTGATTTAGCTTGCTTGTATTGTACATCAGCTATGTCATAATCAGCGAAAGCCAATGCTTTTGCATCAAAAAGTGTTTGTGCCCTTTCGAAATCTCTCTCCAGTTTTTGGACTGCTGCGTCTTGATTTTGGAATTTAGTTTGGTATTCGAGTATTGAGGCTTGATAGAATTTTGACCTCAGGGCTACTGGCTCCATGTTGTAATTCGAAAGGTCCAATTGCAGAAGCTTATGTAGATCAGAGATAAATTCGTCCAAAACAGTCAATCTTTCCTCCACTCCCTGCATCTCCAAATTCAAAACCTCCCCCCTGACCAAGGCTAAGACTTCTCCCTTTTTGACCTTTTGGTTTTCTTTCAGGTTCCAGAAATCTATCCTTCCTCCAACTGAGCTATTTAAAGAATTCCTTTGCAAGGCTGATTGCATAGTACCTCTAGCCTGCACAGCCACATCGACATAGATCAATGGCAATGCAATCAATGCTGTGAACAAAATACCTAAGACTAAAAGATATATAGTCTTCGAACTCACACTAATCCGTGCATCATAAACTTCTAATGATTGTTGAATAATGGCTTGAGGAAAAATGTCCCTTTTCATATAAATAAAATTAAAATGTTAACCTTCTTGGATTTTCTCTAACCCTAGTGGAATCTGGAAAATAATATTATCTCCAATATGAATTTTCACTCAGCTTGACAAGTAGCTTAATATGTCAGGTTTCAACACCCTCTGATTCTTGTTGATAAATTTCAAACTTATCTTGCAGGCATCTCAATTAGAGATAAACAAAAACTAATTTCAATAATAAACTCATTCCTAAAACTTCGCATAACTTACCATTTAAATAATGAATAGATCGATTAAAAATAAAAAGCATTGTAGAGCAAGTATAGATTTGAAATTTCATAATTCCAAAAAGCTATATGGTAGTAAGCTACAGTTTTAAAACCAATTAAACATTTTCAAGATTTAAAAACGAAATAATATTTCACCTAATTATTTCCCCTCTCCCACAATTAAAAATTTAATTTTACATCTATTATGAAGATCAGAATATTCTATTTTTTTGGTATCGATGAATAAAAATTCAATGGATATATGATTATTCGGTAATTCTGGAGGGGAAATAGATGCGGGTTTAATTTAGTGGTTTGTGAAGAGGCTAATCACGGGGGAGTAATTGCTAAGTGTTCTGTGGTGACACAGGCCATGGGGGAGGGTGGTTCCATATTATGATCTGTGAGACACAGACCATGGGATGGGTAGTTCCATATTATGGCCTGTGAGGAAACAAACCATGGGAAAAAGGATTACTTGGCAAGTGTTCTGTGGGGACACAGAACACGGGGAGGAAGTGATGGTCTGTGAGACACAGACCATGGGGTGGGTGCCATAAAAAAAGCTGTCCCAATTTATGAGACAGCCTTTTATTTATATATTCGAACCCTTTTTTTAGGGATTGGGAAAGATCTTTTACTTTAACCGATTTCGTAACCTAAAAACGCCAACATAGCTGACAAATTATTGAATACTAATCTATCTAGCGTCCTCTGCTCCTCAGCGCTCTTTGCGAGATGCTACCCACTGTTAAATATGCAGTGCCCTGTTGTCCGTAGCTGCCAAACATGCTTCTTTAAAAGCTTCAGTGTAGGTCGGGTGGGCATGGGACATTCTAGAGATGTCTTCTGCCGATGCCCTGAACTCCATCGCTACCACAGCTTCTGCAATCATGTCAGCTACTCTAGGTCCTATCATGTGTACACCCAAGATTTCATCCGTCTCTGCGTCAGCGAGTACTTTGACCAAGCCATCTGTGTCCATAGAAGCCCTAGCTCTTCCTGAAGCCATAAATGGGAATTTTCCAGCCTTGAACTTGATACCTTTCTCCTTCAGCTGCTCCTCTGTGTAGCCTACGGCTGCCACTTCCGGCCAGGTATACACTACTCCAGGGATCAAGTTGTAATTGATGTGTGGCTTTTGTCCCGCTATCACTTCCGCTACAAATGTCCCTTCTTCCTCAGCTTTATGTGCAAGCATTGCGCCTTTCACCACATCACCTATGGCGTAGATATTAGATACATTGGTTCGCAAGTGATCATCCACCTCTACTTGCCCTTTGTCATTTACCTTGATGCCAGCTGCTTCAGCATTCAAGCCATCGGTATATGGCCTTCTTCCAATAGATACCAAAACATAATCTGCCTTAAGCTCTACAGTTTCACCCTTTGCATTTTCGGCTTTGACGATGACTTCTTTGCCTTTGTTTTCTACTTCTACTACTTTGTGCTTCAGGTAAAAGTCAAAACCAAGCTTCTTCAATGACTTCTGCAATTCCTTGCCCATGGTCTTGTCCATAGTCGGGATCAAAGAATCCATGTACTCTACCACAGACACTTTAGCACCCATTCTTCCATAGACTGACCCAAGCTCCATACCTATCACACCTCCACCGATTACGATAAGGTTTTTAGGGATTTCTTTAAGATTCAATGCTTCTGTAGAAGTAATGACTCTCTTTTTGTCCAATTTGATAAAAGGTAGGGTAGAGGGCTTTGAACCTGTGGCGATGATGATGTTTTTGCCCTGTATTTGCTCTGAAGAACCATCATCCTTAGTCACTTTCACAGTAGACTTGTCTACGAAAGATCCTAATCCTTGATGCACATCGATTTTGTTCTTCTTCATAAGGTATTGGATACCTTCTACATTTTGCTTGACCACATCGTCCTTTCTGGAGATCATTTGCTTCAAGTCTACCTTAAGGCTGCTAAGGTTGATCCCGTGTGTTTTGAAAGTATGGGCAGCATTGTGATAATGCTCAGATGAATCAAGTAGCGCTTTGGAAGGAATACAACCTACGTTGAGGCAAGTACCTCCCAGTGTAGGGTATTTCTCCACAATCGCTGTTTTCATGCCCAACTGTGCTGCTCTGATAGCTGCCACATATCCTCCCGGGCCGGAGCCAATTACGATTACGTCGTACATTTTTTTAGATATTAGATGCGAGATACAAGAAGCAAGACCTCAAGCTCGCCAATTTAAAACTTGATTTTATAGAAAAAGGTAAAGGGTTATTCATCCCTCTACCTTCAAAATTCATCCTTTTTTATACTCCAAACAACAATCTTGTCGGGTCTTCAAGGAGTTGTTTTACCCTTACCAGGAAGCTTACGGATTCTCTGCCGTCGATGATTCTGTGATCATATGACAGTGCTAGGTACATCATTGGAAGGATTTTCACTTCTCCATTGACTGCCATTGGTCTTTCGACGATATTGTGCATCCCTAGGATAGCGGACTGCGGGGCATTGATGATCGGTGTAGACATCATGGAGCCAAAGATTCCACCATTGGTCAATGTAAATGTACCACCGGTCATTTCTTCAATAGACAACTTGTTATCTCTAGCTTTGGTTGCCAGTCTTACCACTTCTTTTTCGATCTGCTCGAAACTCATCGCTTCTGCATTTCTGATCACTGGTACAACCAATCCTTTTGGTGCAGATACAGCGATAGAAATATCACAGAAATCATTGTAAACGATCTCGTTGCCATCTATTTGTGCATTGACTGCTGGCCACTCTTGTAGGGCTACACATACCGCTTTGGTAAAGAATGACATGAATCCTAGGTTGACACCATGTTTCTCTTTGAACTGGTCTTTGAATTTCTTTCTTAGCTCCATGATTGGGCCCATGTTCACCTCATTGAATGTGGTAAGCATGGCTGTCTCATTTTTCACAGCTACCAATCTTCTGGAAACAGTTTTTCTAAGAGAGGTCATTTTCTCTCTTCTGCTATCTCTTGATCCAGCCACTTTAGGAGCGGATTCAGACTTCTCTTCTTTTTTGCTTTCAGCAGGTTTAGCAGCTGGCTTTGGAGCAGGTTTCTCCGCCTTTTCAGCATCTTCTTTGGTGATTCTTCCATCCTTACCTGTTCCTTTGACATCCTTTGGATCTAAACCTTTTTCTGCCAAAATCTTTGCTGCCGCTGGAGATGCATGTCCAGTAGCGTAAGTATCTTTATCAGATGAGCTGCTACTTTCATTTTTTGTCGAGGAAGCGGAATCAGACGAACTTTCAGAAGAAGCAGGCGCTCCTCCTTCGGTTACTTCGATTTTGCATATCAAGCCACCGATTTCTAAAGTATCTCCTTCTTGAGCTACATGTCTCAAGATACCATTTGCCTCAGCAGGAAGCTCAAATGTCGCTTTGTCAGAATCCACCTCAGCGATGATCTCATCTAGCTCTACATAATCGCCATCTGCCTTTAGCCAATTGGCCAAAGTCACTTCAGTAATAGACTCTCCTACTGTAGGTACAATCATCTCTTTTACCTCTCCAGTAGCTCCACCACCCTTACTTTTGCTTTCTTTTGGCTTATCACTGCCAGCGTCTGACTTTTCGATCTCAGCACCAGCTTGACCATCTGTATTGATCTCACATATCACAGCACCGATTTCCAATGTGTCGCCTTCTCCAGCCTTGGTAGTCAATACACCCGCAGCTTCAGCTGTCAATTCAAAAGTAGCTTTATCTGATTCTAGTTCACAGATGACTTCGTCCATCTCGACATAGTCACCATCTTTTTTGAACCACTGACCAATTGTAACTTCAGTGATAGATTCTCCCACCGCTGGGACTTTAATTTCTAGGCTCATTGTTTTCTAATTTTTTCCCCCAAATCGACCCTTGTCCGACTTAAGGTTAATTTAACATGAATTATTTTAAATTAAACCTAAGTCCCAAAATAATATTGGGACTAGGGGATTTATGATATTTTTAATGCTTTCTTGATGATGTTATTTTGCTCTTCTACGTGGACTTTGTTGTATCCTGTAGCTGGAGATGCACTCATCTTTCTGGCGATCACGTCCATAGGTAGCTCTTTCCAAAGCATCCTCAACATGAAGTTCCAATACCCCATGTTCTCTGGCTCTTCTTGTACCCACACCACTTCTGCATTTTTGTAAGCTTTTAGGGCTTCGAGAATTTGTGTTTTAGGCAATGGATGTATTTGTTCTACCCTGATGATCGCTACATCTTTCACCTTTTCCTTCTCTCTCACTTCATCCAAATCATAATAAATCTTGCCAGAACACAAGATGACTCTCTTCACATCTTTAGCTTTCACAGTAGTATCAAGTATGATTTCTCTGAATCTGCCTGAAGTAAATTCCTCAATAGGAGACACCACTTTAGGATGACGTAGGAGTGATTTTGGAGACATGACGATGCATGGTTTTCTAAACTCCCATGTCAGCTGTCTTCTAAGCATGTGGAAAAAGTTAGAAGGCTCCGTGATATTGGCTACTACCATATTGTATTCGGCAGAAAGCTGCAGGAATCTCTCTGGTCGAGCATTGGAGTGCTCTGGACCTTGACCTTCATAACCATGTGGCAGAAGCATCACAAGACCATTCATTTTTTGCCATTTGGACTCACCAGAGGAGATAAACTGATCAATCATGGTCTGAGCACCATTTGCAAAATCTCCAAACTGTGCTTCCCAGATCGTCAAAGCATGAGGATTGGCCATGGCATAACCATACTCAAAACCCAATACGGCGTATTCTGAAAGCAGTGAGTTATATATACTAAACTTGCCTTTGCTTTCCTTCATTTCATAAAGGAAATTGTAAGGCTTATTTGTAGTAGAATCGTGTACTACAGCATGTCTGTGAGAAAAAGTACCTCGTTGTACATCTTGCCCAGTGATCCTTACTGTCTTACCTTCTAGTAGCAATGAGCCATAAGCAAGAAGCTCCGCAGATGCCCAGTTCAAAGACTTGGTGTTGAAAAACATGTCCTTTCTCTGCTTCAACTGTATGTCTATTTGCTTGATAGGCTTAAATCCTTTAGGAACTTTGGTGATAGCCTCTGCTACGATTTCGATTTGTTCAGTAGAGATAAAGGTTTCAGGAGACTGCTCAAAGTCTTCTGGATTAGACCTTCTCATGGATTGCCACTCTTGCTCAAACTTAGTAAACTGGTAAGGAAGTGGTTTTTCCTTGACCATGTTCAGTCTGTCCTGAAGCAACTGTCTGAATTCTGCATCCATCTGCTTGGCAATCTTGGCATCGATATCTCCTCTTTCTGTCAATTTTTTGACATAGATTTCTCTTGGATTAGGATGTTTGGAGATGATATTATAAAGCTCAGGTTGGGTGAACTTTGGCTCATCAGACTCATTGTGTCCGTGTCTTCTGTAGCAGACCATATCGACAAAAATATCTCTTTGGAATTTTTGTCTGAATTCAGCTGCAAGATTGGCAGCAAAAACAACAGCCTCAGCATTGTCACCATTGACGTGAATCACTGGAGCATCAATGATTTTGGCCACATCTGTACAATAGATAGAAGACCTGGCGTCGTCAAAGTCGGTGGTAAAACCAACTTGATTGTTGATTACAAAGTGGATCGTACCACCTGTATTGTACCCTTTTAGTCCAGCCATTTGAGTGACTTCATACACTATACCCTGGCCAGCAACGGCTGCATCACCGTGGATCAGAATAGGTAAAGCCTTATTTGAGTCTCCTTTATGTTGTGAGTCAATTTTGGCCCTGATAAATCCTTCTACTACTGGATCTACCGCTTCAAGGTGTGAAGGGTTTGGAGCCAATTTCAAATTCACCTTTTTATCATCTGGAGTGACGATATCGCTAGAATATCCCATGTGGTACTTTACATCACCATCACCCATGGTCAAGTCTGGCTTGGCAGTACCTTCAAATTCAGAAAAAATCTGCTCGTAAGTTTTGCCCATGATGTTGGCAAGGACATTTAACCTTCCCCTATGAGCCATCCCGATCATCACTTCCTCTACTCCCAAAGATGCACCTTTGTTGATCACAGCATCAAGAAAAGGGATAGTACTTTCACCACCTTCGAGTGAAAATCTTTTCTGTCCAAGATATTTGGTATGCAAGAAATTTTCAAAAACTACAGCTTCATTCAGTTTAGAAAGGATTCTTTTCTTTTCCTCTGTGGCAGGATTAAAGGCAAGCGCCTCTTTCTCGATTTTGGTTTTCAACCAATCGAGCATTTCCGGATCACGGATGTATAAGTATTCGAATCCCATCGGTCCTTCATAGATAGTTTTGAGGGATTCTATGATTTTTGAAAGTTTGGCAGTGCCGATGCCTATTTCACTTCCAGCTTGAAATTCGGTATTCAGATCATTTTGATCCAAGCCGAAGTCTTCCAAGTCGATCAGTGCTTTTCTATCTCTTCTTTCTCTTACTGGGTTGGTTTTAGATCTCAAGTGTGCTCTCGATCTGTGCGCATGAATGAGCGCTCTTACCTTGATCTCTTTAGGCAACTGCTCCATGTCCATAATGGTACCTCTGGTAGCGAGTGCTCCATTGGCGGCAGGCTTAACTTGAGGTGGAGCAGAAACTCCATCTTGGTCTTCACCATATTGAGCGATTGCGAATTCGAACCCATCAAAAAAAGTCTTCCAGCTTGGGTCAATAGATTCTGGATTGTTTTTGTAATCAGCATATAGCTCATCGATGTAAGCTACATGTGCATTGGCGATATAGGAATATTTATCCATGGTTGAGTTTTTGCTAATGAGACAAAGGTATCGACTTCAAAAGTTTTATGAAAACCGTATATTCGTTTATACAAATATTATTGATAATCTTTAAGATAAAATTCAATGACAGAAATCCGAATAAATCTGAAAAAGGTCAGCAATGAAAGGAAAGGCTTGGAATTTTATACTGTCAAAAGGGGATTTTCAAATGAAAATAAGGACACAACTGCGTATAAATGAGTGACGTTGTCCTAGATAAAAATTTAAAAATAAAAAAGAGGCTCAAGATGAGCCTCTTATTATATAAGGGTTACAGCTGATTAGTAGCCTGGGTTTTGGGTAAGATTTTGATTTACCTCAATCTCTTGGAAAGGTATTGGCCAAATCACTCTAAATTGCTCATTGGCTGGGAAAAGAGTCCCTACGATACCAAAGCGTTGCATATCAGTATATCTATGCCCTTCAAAAGCAAATTCCAGCCTTCTTTGTGCCAAAATCTCTGTCAGAGCAGCTTGATTGGTTGGTAAGTCTAGTAACAAAAGACTTGAAAGTCCAGCTCTATTTCTAATGGTATTGATGTCATCAATGATTTGTGTATTAGTCAGCACACCATTACCAGCTATTCTTGCATTTGCTTCTGCCCTGATCATATGCATTTCAGCTAGTCTGATCAAAGGCACATTGTCATCATTGGTAGCAGATCTGAAATACTTTACAACTCTCAGTCTAGATCCAGCTTGCAACACCGAAGCGGCAAATCTTACGTCACCATTGTTTCCAGAAGCTTGAAAAAGATCAAAGAATCCTTGTCTAAGGTAAAACTTTTGACCTCCAGTAGCTGGATCAGATGAAATAGCTAACTGACTTTGGTCACCATCTACATTGGTGAAGTTCAGCTCAAGAATCATCTCATTGTTACCTTTGATTCTAAAGATATCTGCATAAACTGACTGTAGTGTATATACACCTGAATCTATTACCTCAGAGGCTTTTTGAGCAGCAGCGGTATTGTTACCACTTTGAAGGTGAACTCTAGCAAGTAAGGCTGTAGCAGCAAGTCTTCTTGCTCTGAATGGCGCATTGGCAGTGTTGCCTAAATTTCCCTCTGCAAAAGTAAGATCATTCACAATAAAGGTATACAACTGATCCAAAGGTACCCTTGGTGACAGGTCTAAATCATCCGTATTATCTATGAAATCTTCCACTATAGGAACTGCACCAAATACTCTAGACAAATCAAAATATACGTAAGCTCTTATAAACCTAGCTTCTGCAATAATTGCTGATCTCTGAGCTTCTGATATGTTTTCGATATTAGGAGCCGAAGCAATCACGAAATTAGCATTTCTGATCACAGCATACATACTTTGCCAAGTGTTTCTCAATTGTAGATTAGAAGGATTAATTCTTCTAAAACTTACTTCTTGATCTGTAGTAAATGTACCCGAGTGAGCTAGATTATCAGTGTAAACATCTTGATAATATAGGTACCTCAATCCATAATAGTTTGTAGATTGCATAGCATGGTACATCCCCGTTAATGCCCTTTGAGCATTCTGATTTGTGGTAATAGCACCATCTACCTCAATCTGATTGACGGGTTCTTGATCCAAAGTGGCACATGATACTCCTGCAAGAAGCACTAGTACCACTAGATAGTTATATAAATTAAATCTTTTCATAACGATTAAAATCCTATGTTAACACCAAATGTATAAGTCCTAGGCTGAGGGAATGTATAGAAATCAACTCCGATGGTAGTATTCGAAGTACCAGCGAAATTCACTTCTGGATCAAAGCCTGAGTAATTGGTAAAAGTCAAAAGATTCTGAGCTTGCGCATAGAGCCTTACGCTTCTAAGTTTGATTCTATCAAGAGTTGCTTGAGGAAGTCTATACCCAATTACCAAGTTTTTCACTCTAAGATAAGAGCCATCTTCTATAAATCTACTTGTATTTGAATCATTATTCCTGTTTGCAGATACATCATAAGCTGCTCTAGGCATCAACCCATTTCCAGGATTTTCTTCAGATCTCCATCTTCTTTCTACAGATGCTTTATTGTTGTCATCAAAGAAGTTTGCAAACATTCCTTCTTGGAACGATCCCGCTGCATTCCAAATGTCATTTCCATAAGAGAACTGCATGAAAATCTGAGCGTCAAATCCCTTATAGCTGAAGCTATTTGTAAAGCCTCCAAAGAACTTAGGCTGTGCATTACCAATGATGGTGAAATCATCATCAGTAATGATCCCATCCTCGTTGATATCTCTATAGTTCATGTCTCCCGCACGAATCCCAAGAGCTCTTCTAGAATCTGGTACGTCTGCCTCTGTCATGAATACACCATCAGAAATCAACCCATAAAATGTCCCAATAGGATGTCCTTCTCTAAGCACTATGGAGTTACCTCCAAATCCATAGAATACATCTTCACCATTGTATAGTTCAAGGATTTTATTTCTGTTGAATGTCAAGTTGAGGTCAGTTCTCCAGTTCAATCCATTAGGTCTGTCAATATTTACAGTAGAAACTGTGAACTCCCAACCTTTATTTTCCACTGCTCCAATGTTTGATTGGTAAGACCCATATCCACTTTGAGTAGCAATAGGTCTCGCAAATAGCAAATCTGTAGTTTTCTTATAATAGTAATCAGCAACTAAGGTAAGTCTGCCATTAAACAATCCTACATCCAAACCTATATCCGTTTGTGCTGTATTTTCCCACTTCAAGTCAGGATTTCCCAACTGAACTGGAACAATCGAAGGAGCTCCGAGGTAATTACCAGTTCCAACTAAACCTCTCCATGAGAAATTACCAATCTCTTGATTTCCTGTAAGTCCATAACTACCTCTCAATTTCAAATCTGAGAACATGCTCAAGTCATTCATAAAAGTCTCTTCATTGATTCTCCAGCCTGCTGAAATTGACGGGAAATATCCCCATCTGTTGTTAGGACCAAATCTAGATGAAGCATCAGCTCTAAAGGAAGAGCTTAAAAGATACTTTTCTTTGTAGTTGTAATTTACCCTACCAAAGTAAGATTCAAGTCCCCAACCTACTAGGTTATTGTTTCCTTCGTTTACGAGTGCGGCCGCGCCTAAGTATCTAAAACGATCACCGGGAAACTGAATACCCCTTACTATAGAAGATGAAATGATATTCTCTTCTCTATTGTGACCTGCCACTAAGTTGATGCTGTGTCCTCCTTCGAATACTTTTGCGTAATCAACAAAAGCCTCAGCAACCCACTTGATAGGGTTATAGGTTGAGAATGAACCAGATCCTCCTTCGGCAGAAGATGAAGATCCAGGATAATTATCAGGTGTATATCTTCTCTCGGAGAAGTTTAATATATCTGCACCCAATCTCACATTAAAATTAAGTCCATCGATGATCTTATATTTACCTAAAGCATTTGTAAAAATCCTGATAGACTGATTTTCGTCATCATTCTCAGTACCTTCTGCCACTGGGTTTGAATAAAAGAATTGAGGTCTTGTATAGGCACCATTTTCTTCAAATACTGGCCATAATGGTGAAGCAGCTAATGAATTGGCAAATGGTCCATTCAAAGTATTGTCAGAAACAATCCTATTTTGAACAGCTCTACTTATACCCGAATTGAAAGAAATGTCAATTCTGTCACTTACTTTGTGGTCAAGGTTAAACCTAGTCGACATTCTAGAGTACCTAGAGTTGATCACAGTACCTTGTTGATCAAAGTAGTTGCCTGACAAATAATATTTCGTTTTGTCATTTCCGCCACTGATGCTTAATTCATAGTTTTGAATTGGAGCAGATCTAGTGACTTCCCTTACCCAGTTTGTGTTGACACTTTCGTCATAAGGTAAACCTCCATAGTAAAAGTCTAGGATATCTTCATCGGTAATTTCTTCTGAAGGAACACCAAAGAAATCTTCGGCAAAAGCATCCTTCATTAAATCCAAGTAACCTCTTCTATCTAAGAAAGTTGGCTCATTCCATAGCTGTTGCGTTCCTCCATATACGTTTAGGTTTACTTGCGTTTTTTGATTAGCACCTCTTTTGGTCGTAATCAAAACCACTCCATTTGCGGCTCTAGAACCATAGATTGCCGCTGCGGCTGCATCTTTTAGAACCTCCATAGATTCAATATCACTTGGGTTCAAGTCTGCTAGAGCATTAGAAGACTGGCCACCGAATGCCAACTGTGAAGGATCTCCAGTTGTCATAGGAACACCGTCAATTACAAACAATGGCTGATTGGAAGCAGAGATAGAAGATGAACCTCTTACTCTAACAGAAATTCCCGCACCAGGAGTACCTGCATTTTGAGTGATTTGAACCCCTGCAATTCTTCCTTGGAGCGCTTGGTCTACACCTAGTACAGGCACGTCCTTAATCACAGATGCTGTAAGCTGACCTACTGAACCTGTCAACTCCTTCTTCTCAACACTACCGTATCCTACTACCACCACTTCTCCTAAGATCTTAGAATCTTCCTTAAGGGTGATATTGATAGTGCTTCTATTTCCAGCAACAACCTCTTGATTTATAAATCCTACAAATGAAAACACCAATGTTTCATTTTCGGATGCCTGAATGGTGTACTGACCATCAATGTTGGTAACAGCACCTCTTGTAGTGCCTTTTACCCTTACGTTTACCCCTGGAAGCGGAAGATCATCTTCTGCTGAGAGTACAGTACCTGTTATCTGTCGTTGTTGTGCCCATGCCTCTCCTTGAAAGGAGATAGCAAAAAGCGTAACAAGCAATAGTAATGCTTTCCTCATATAATAGTTGATTTATGTTTAACCTCCAAATATTGTTAAAAAATAGTATAAATCAAAAAAAACTTGGTAAAACAATATTTGGTTTTAAAATAATAGTTTTTTTGATTTTATAAAATTGTTTTATATAAAATTAAAAGAACTTCACATACAATATTAACCATTTAAAAAACTTTTGTCAGTATAAACTCCTGATAAAAAATAACTCTGCCCTGATGCTTACCATTACAACAGCTATTTAAGATTATTGGATATACGGAAATTTGCCAAGAGTATTACAAAATTCTGATTTATCTGACTTCCGATACAAATTGATATTGGATACTTATGGATATTGACCATTAACAACAGGTTGAGCCAATGAATTGAAGTTACTGGCAAAAAAGCGTATAATCAGATAAAAAATAAACCATAGTTTGATCTTTATAATAAAAAGAAGTATAAAATCAATGTCCGTACAATCGAGGATCATATCGAAAAGGTTTGACAGTTGTGATGATAAAAAATTTTTTCGTAAAAATCTATAAAATGAAAAAAGGGGAATCCCCCCTTTTTTCATTTATTTCACACCCAATTTCATCAATTACTATATCCAGCATTTTGCTCAAGGTTTGAATTTGCATCAATTTCTCTTTGTGGAATTGGAAACACCAACCTAGGATCATTGTAAGGATAAGAATTATTACCTTCTACTACAGTCCCTCTATTTCTCCTGATATCATGTATAGCATGCCCCTCATGAGCAAGCTCAAGTTTTCTTTCCAGAAGAATTTGTGCTAAGGTAACCGAAGTAAGCGAAGGTAATTCAACCCTTTGTCGAATGCGATTGATATCTTCCAATGGAGTGGCTCCTACGCTAGTACCCTCTCGGAAATTAGCCTCAGCTCTAGTCAGATACATTTCTGCTAGTCTGAATACCTTAACATTTCTAAATTGATCTCTCCATTTTGCAGTTCTTTGCTCACCAGCACCTAAGAAAAATTGATTGAGCCGTTGATCTCCTGATTCATACAATAGGATATGTGGTGGTTGAATAGAAACATCACCGTCTCTTGCACCAAATTGCGGTAAAGAATAAAATGTAAACATATCATTAGCCGAATCTTGAGGGTCTACTTGTATGGTAAACAAATCTTCTAGAGAATCAACTTCCGTGTTAAAAGCATTCATATAAATAGGTATAAGAGCTTTGCCAGTAGATGTTGCCAATGCTATTGCTCTATTAGCAGCATCTCGAGCATCTGCGAATCTTTCCATTTGTAAATACACTCTAGACAATTGTGCTGCTGCGACATAATTCCTTGCTAAAATTCCATTTTGTAATGGAAGTAAGGATTCTGCTCTAACCAAATCGCTAACTATTTGCTGATAAACTTCTTGAACAGTATTTCTCCTAACATAACTATCTTCATTTATCTCTCTAGTAGGCGTTAAAATAATAGGAACACCCAAATTAGAAGACGGGTTAGCAGAAACATAAGGCTGAGCATACAATTTTACTAACTCAAATAGCATCGAACCTCTGATGAATAAGGCTTCTCCTTCAACCCTATCTCTATCAGAAGCATTGATTACATCCAAAGCAGAGAGTACATTATTAGACACATTGATTCCTCTATATGCCGCAGCCCAAGTACCTTCAACAAAGGAATTATTAACGAATATCTGCTTATTATACATTTCTCTAGGTTGATTAAATGTACCTTCCCATCTTACCTCACTGTTTGCACCGAGCATTTCTGAGAACAGTTGAATTCTCCCTCCATACAATGCTGTACTTCTGATTTCAGCATATGCTCCTATGAGAACTCGCTTTACATTTGCATCCGAGCTGAGTGCCAAAGCCTGATCAATACTTTGAGGTGGTTTGATAAACAGTTCCTCATGACATCCACTTGTAATCAATGTAATACAAATGATTCCAGTTATAATAAATCGTTTCATAATAATCTCTTTTTAAAATCCAACATTAAGACCAAGTGAAAAAACCTTTGCTTGAGGTGCAGAATAGAAATCATTCCCCTGAAAAATATTGCTAGCAAGATAATCAGCATTTACTTCAGGGTCCCAGCCCTTATATTTAGTGAAAGTCAGCAAGTTTTGACCTGTAAAAAAGATTCGAACTGTGCTCAACTTAAGTTTTTCTAGTTGAGAAGACTTTAATGTATAACCTAGAGTTAATGTCCTCAATCTTAAATAACTCCCATCGGAAATATATCTGCTTGATGGATTACATCCGTTGCATTCACCTAGTCTTGCTTGAGGCACATCTGTAATATCTCCTGGGTTTTGCCATCTTCTCAACTGATCCCTAGTAGAGTTATCAAACCAGTCACCATTGGCGGCAAAGAATCCACCTCCACCATCGAATATATCATTTCCATAAACTCCTTGAAACATAACGCTAAAATCGAAGTTTTTGAAAGTCAAATTGTTGGTAATCCCTCCAAAGAATTTGGGATTAGGATCTCCTACAAACATTCTTTCTGCTTCATTAAAGTCATTTGTAGTCTCGTTACGTTGAGCATCAATATAATACAGTGCATCCCCATTTGTAGGATCAACACCAGCATAAGCATGGCCATAAAATACTCCGATGGATTGATCAATAAAAACACCATTTAAAAATCTTGATGAGCTTGGAGGTATTGAAGTCTGTCCTGCGGCTAATTCTCTTACTCTATTGATATTACGAGCGAAGTTTATCGAGGTATTCCATGTAAAATTTTGTCTGGCAATATTTACTGAATTCAAAACTATCTCAAATCCATAGTTTTGCATTTTACCTACATTTTGTCTTTGAACATTAAAACCAGTGGTAGCAGGAACGGGAACGTTGAGTAGTAAATCTGATGTATTCTTATCGTAAAAATCTAATTCACCAGTTATTCTATCACGAAATAGCGCAAACTCAATCCCTAAATCCAACTGGACTGTTTTTTCCCATGTCAAATTTGGATTAGGAATCTGAGTTGGTCTCAATCCTGAAATTAAAGCATAGGACGTCGCTCCATAAAGTCCCAAATGGTCAAAATCTCCGATCTCAGCATTTCCAGTCAAACCGTAAGATGCTCTAAGCTTAAGCAAACTCAATTTATCATTCCCCTTTAAAAAACTCTCTTCAGACAGTATCCATCCGACAGAAGCAGCGGGGAAAAATCCATATTTATTATTTTCCCCAAATCTTGATGAACCATCATATCTAGCACTTATTGTTGCTAAATATTTGTCGCCGTACTTATAGTTCACCCTTGTAAAATAAGACAAAAATGAAAAACTCGTTTCAAATGAAGAACCTCCAACGATCCTTGCTGCGGATTCTAAAGTCCTAAGTTCGTCTAAAGGAAATTCTTGACCTTCAACAAAAGTTGAATTTCGTTCTGACTTCTGGAAGGACATCCCCCCAACAGCTTCAATATTGTGGATGTTATTAAAAACTTTACTGTACGAGAAATAATTATTAGTATTATAATTAAAAATTCTTGTCCAACGAGATCTACCATAGCCATTAGTTGAAAGGCCTAAATTAGTTCTTGAGCCAAAAAATTGCTCTTCATTTTGATTCATTACATCGACACCAAACTCCGATCTAAATTTCAAATCTGATAACAACTTATACTCACCGAAAAGATTGCTAATATTTCTAAAAGAAGTGTTCAGCCATTTTGCATTCTCTGAATCAATTAAGTTATTGTAGTAGGTCGCTGTTGGCCTATCATACAGCTGTCCATTCAAATCACGAATAGGAGTAATGGGTGCTAGGGCTACTAATTGAATGGGATTATTAAATTGGTTATCTCCTGCTAATCTATTGTTTTGTGTCCTAGATAGACCAAAATTAGCTCCAATCAAAAACCTTTCAGAAACTGAATGGTCAAGATTTAATCTGCCAGAAATCCTTTCAAAATCATTTCTGATTAATATACCGTCTTGCTTATCATAAGCACCAGAAAAGAAAAACCTTGTTTTTTCATCACCTCCAGAGGCACTAAAATTAGCATTCAAAGTACCTGCTGCCGGATTGAAGGCCTCTTGCTGCCAATCAGTATCGACTTCCCCAGTTCTCCAATCAGCCCAACCTGAATACCTAGTTAATCTTGATTCAACAAATGCTAAATCATCGACATTGGCGCCAGCTTCTCTCATCAATTCAACATACTCAGATGCATTCAAAAACTCTCTTAACCTCGTAGGAGAAGCTACACCACGCTGTATCCCAAAATTAAACTTTGTCTTTCCCTTGGTTCCAGACTTGGTTGTTATTAAAACAACCCCATTTGCTGCCCTTGCCCCATAAATTGCAGATGCTGATGCATCTTTTAAGACTTCAAAAGATTCTACATCATTAAAATTAATGTCTGAAAGTGGATTATAGGTCCCTATAGCTCCGGTGGTTGTCATAGGAATTCCATCAATCACATACAATGGATCGTTACCTCCAGAGATAGAAGTAGTACCTCTTACACGTACTTTGACGCCTTCACCCAATTTGCCACTTGATGATTCTACAAAAACACCTGCCATTCTTCCTTGCAAAGCCTCTTGAAAATTTGGAACGGGAATGGTAGCTAGTGCCTCACCTTTTACAGAAGCTATATTACCTGTTAAGTCTCCTTTGGTTGTGCTTCCATACCCTACTACCACCACTTCTCCCAAAGTTTTTGAATCTGGACTTAATGTAATATCGATTGTACTACGATTTCCGACTGCGATTTCTTGAGTTGTGAACCCTACAAATGAAAAAACTATAATTTCATTCTGATCTGCTTGAATGCTATATCTACCATCTAAATCAGATATCGCTCCTCGTGTTGTACCTTTTACCACAACATTGACTCCTGGCAAAGGATCACTATCCTCACCCGAGATTACCCTTCCAGAAATTTGCCTTTGCTGCGATCTTGCCTCATTTTGAAGCATCAAACCAGCCAAGACAAAAACTAATAGTAAAACTTTTCTCATATGATATTTTGTTTGGTTTAAAATGAAATTTACCAAACATAATTTATTAACCAAAAAATTACCGAAATCATATATTATTAGTTATTTTATAAAAAAAATGAATAAAACAAAAAATATCTTTTAATAAACGATTTAAAATAAATTTTTACCCCAAATAAAAAAAATAATTATAAAAAATTTTATTCTTTATTTTGTGTTTTTATAAAATTTTTGCTTACTTTTTACTTTTTTTCACAATATTGTTCTATCAATTCGGCAAACAATCGTTTTCAAAAAAAATTTTATTTTGAAAATCTATGACATCTTGAAAAAAATTTCAAACTAATAAAAAAAGATGCACCTAATTAATAATTTCCCACTCACTTATAATAAATCCCAAAGAGTATACAAGCATTTATGGATATACGGAACTTTGCCAATAACATTACAAAAATTCCGATTTATCTAACCTCCGATACAAATTGATATTAGATACTTAAGGATATTGAGCATTAACAACCTGTTAAGCCAATGAATTGAAGTTACTGGTAAAAAAGCGTATAATCAGACAAGTACTTAATATGAATCATTCTAAGAAATAATTCTTTAAACAATTCCAAAAAAAAAGCCATAAACTGACGTCTATGGCTCATCTATATTTCAGATACTTTAGAAAGTAAATCTAATAGACAAAGCTACCTCATCACCCCAGAATCCAGTATAACCCGTGATATTAAATGCTGGCTTATAGTCCAAAGAAAGATTGACAGGCGCACCATCAAATTTATAATCAAGTCCAATGATACCGTCCAATCCAAATACCGTATAGGATTTATTCGGATCACCCCATGGTTGATTACCTCTGTTGGAATTCCATGTACCTAAGTGAGCACCACCACCATAGAACCATCTCAGACCTCTTACTTCACTGATGTCGTTATGGATTTCATAAAGACCTGTGATCAACAATCCACGCCATCTTGAATGCAAAATACCTTCAAATGCAGCCTTATCACTTAGAAAATGCTTTACCGTAAGTCCATTACCTACACCTGCTCTCAGACCGATACCTGTATTGTATCCCTGAGCCATTGCCTGATTACCAATGGCCATCATTGCCACTAGCAAAAATGTGTAAAATACCTTTTTCATGTTTGATTTTTTAGAATACTAAATTTTAAATAATTAAAATAAAAACGTCTCCTTAGGAGTAATACAAATATCTAAGGGAATATCGTGCCATTCTGATTCGATTTGCTCCTCAGGTGGGAAAAAACTTACTCCGATTTTCAAAACTTCCTGATTCAGAGAGCTCAAAAATTTATCATAAAAACCCTTTCCATAACCTAAACGATTACCTTTTTTGTCATAGACCAAAAGTGGAACAATTACCATTTGGATCAATGCTTCATCTGCAAAGTCTAAAACCTTTGGTGTAGGGATTCCCCACTTATCTACATTCAAGCCTTCCAAATCGGTGACTTTAACCGTCCTCAACAACCCTGTATCATCTTGAACAATAGAGGTATATAAATGATATCCATCTTGGATCATTCTTTCGATCAAAGGAAAAATATCCACTTCTTTCAATCTCTCTATGGGAAGATAGACATGTATATGCTTTAAAATGGGGTTTGCTTTGAGCACTTCTATGATCTTGATCATAATCTGATTGGCTCCTGAAAGCCTCTCCTCCGAAGATAGAGAAAGTCTCTTCTGTCTATAAACTGTCCTTAATGCACCCCTACTCATCTTGAAGCTTTAAAATTAAAAAGTTGAAATCCAATGGGTCAAAATTCTTTAAAAGTTTTGCAATAAACTGATCATCTTCAAGGTAAAACCTCATCATATTTTCAACACGCTCTTGAGGACTACCGCCTGGAAAAAGCATCTCTTTGAGTGCTCTCATCCTATTCAAATCTACTTCTTGTCTCCTCTCCTCGGCCTTTCTGATCTTCCCAGATAGGTGATTCATGATTTTGATCGACCTGACCTTTGCTGACTCAAAGGCACCATTTAGGCTTTTATCTACTTCTGTGGCTTTTTCAGCAGCTCGAGTCAAAATCTCCTCCAACTCCCGCTTTTCTGCGTTCAATTGAATATCCAAAATGGCATGAGAGGCCACATATTGTTTCTTCCAATCCCCATATTTGACAAATAGATCTTCGTCGGACAATCCTAATTGAAGCTGCTTCTTCTGTGCTAGAGCATCCATTACTACTGCAAAGTTTCTAGGCATTACCGCAGGAAAAGGCACAGCAAAATGATCAAATACACCTTTCAACTGAAACCAATAGGCAACTTCTGCTGGACCGCCCAAATAGGCAATGTTTGGCAAAACCATTTCTTGATGTAAAGGCCGCAAGACTACATTTGGACTAAAGCGCTCTGGATAGTTTTTGATCTCTTCAATCAGTTCTTCTTTGGAAAAAATCAAATCTGAATTCAAAACCATATAGCGATCTTCGAACTTCTCGATTCGTTCTCTTAGTCCTTTGATCATATAGAAAAAGTTGATCTCTCTAGGGAAAATTTGGCTTTTGTACCCCAAATCTTCCAATGCTTGTGTAGCTTCTGAGGCCTTTTCAAATGGCCGATGATCTAGCATATCTGCCTTCATCACTTCTACAAATGGAGCTTTCAGCTTACTATCGTTCCCATCTATGATAATCAAGCCCTCTTCTCCAAACAAAGCGTGCACATACTTCCTTGCTGCCTCTGATAAAGTTTTGGAGCTCAGATAAGCCTCTTTGAATAGTGCAGGCACAAAATGTAGCTGGTTTACAAATTCTTTGAAAGATCCATCAATTTCAAATTCCCCAACTGCACCCTTCTGATCTGATTCCCATTGATACTTCTTTCCATCTAGCCTAAAGTAATTTACCTCATCAAAATCGTGATCTTCTGCCCCCATCCAATAAACTGGCACAAAATGAAAGCTAGGATAAGCTGATTTTAACTTCCTTGCCAGATTGATAGTACTTACTATTTTGTAGATGAAATATAATGGCCCCGTAAAAAGATTTAATTGGTGACCTGTAGTTACTGTATAGGTATTTGGCTGCTTGAGGCTCTCTATTTGACTATTCCATGTATCGGAAACCTCGATTGATTGATATTGTCTTCTTAGAGATTCGACTAAAAGTTCACGTTCCGATTGACCAAAATTCTTAGATGCTATCAACTTCTCAAAATTCTCAATTTTTGGAAAATGGCTGTAGAAATGCTTCAGCTCATGCTTTTCTGAAATATAATCCAAAAACAATGATGAAAACTGACCTGTACAGACTGGGTCTACTGTTGATTTGATCATGGAACTATACTGTTGTATGGGTAATATAAATGGTTCAAATTGTTCTAACTTGCTAGCAAAGGATAAAGTTCGAAATTTTTCCTGTATTACAATAAGTGTAGTGAAAGGATTAATTTATTCAAAAATTATATAAATATCCGAGATGAGACTAGCTTAAATTTGTGATTATGCAAAAATTCAAGACAAATATCAAATGTGGTGCTTGCAAGGCTGCCGTTGCACCAAGTATAGAGAAATTAGGAATTTCATCTTGGGAAGTGGATCTAAATCATCCCGACAGGATCGTTTCTGTCTCAGATCAAATTTCTAGCGAAAAAATCATAGCTGCAATAAAAGATGCAGGATATGACGCAGAACAGATTGTTTGACCACTATGAGTCAGCAATAAAATGAGGATTAGATGATCGCTTTCTTGCTACTCATTTTTTGTTTTATTTTATTAGCTTTGCCCAAAACTACGCTATGATCAATTACCAACAATTTTTCTTGGATAACGGGCTAGAAGTACTAGTGCATGAGGATCACAGCACCAAGATCGCAGTGGTCAACATCCTCTATAAAGTTGGCTCCAGAAATGAGATCAAAGGAAAATCAGGTTTGGCACATTACTTCGAGCACTTGATGTTTGGTAGCACAAAGCATGTACCTGTATTCGATGCTGCACTCGAGAAAGTAGGAGGCTCTTGCAATGCCTTTACCAATCCAGATATCACAAACTATTATATTACATTGCCGGCTGTAAATATTGAGACAGCATTTTGGCTGGAATCAGATAGAATGATGAATTTATCTCTGACTGAAAAAACAATAGAAACTCAGCGAAAGGTAGTTATAGAAGAATTCAAGCAAAGGTATCTAAATCAGCCCTATGGTGATGTATTCCATCATGTGCGGAGCTTAGCCTATGAAATACATCCTTACCAATGGCCTACCATAGGCGAAAAAGTTGAGGATATAATAGATTATAAACCTGTAGATGTTGAAGAGTTTTACTACACTCATTATAGACCAGACAATGCTGTGATGGTGGTAGCCGGGGATGTGACATTGGATCAAATAAAGAAGCTATCTGAAAAATGGTTTGCTCCAATTCCAGCTGGTCAAATCATCAAAAAATCCATACCGCAAGAACTTCCCCAAGTAAGAAAAAAAACAAAGTATGTTCATGCCAAAGTACCAACCGATGCTTTGTATAAAGTGTACCACATGCCTGGAAAGCTTCAGGAAGGATATCTAGAGGCCGATTTGATCACAGACATTATTGGTTTTGGAAGGTCATCCATCCTTGAGCAGCAACTTGTGAAAAACGGAAACATCTTCGCTTCTGTAGGCGCATATGTAATGGGTTCTGTAGATCCTGGCTTGTTGGTGTTTTCGGGAAAAATGGAAAAAGGTCAATCTGCTGAAGACGCTGAAAATGCGCTAGATGAAGTTATTGCATCATTTATAAACGCCTCCATACCCAAAATCACACTGGATAAAGTCAAAAATCAGGCTGAGGCCATGAAAACTTATGAGTCCATTCAATTGCTAAATAGGGCCATGAGCTTGGCATTCTATGCACATCTAGGTGACCCTAATTACTATCAAAAGGAGTATGAAATCAAAACAAAAATCCCTGAATCAAAAATCCTCCACTGGGCAAATGAGATTTTAAAAGAAGAAAACGCTTCTGTGGTGTATTATAAGAAGGAAGATTAAAGGGGAGAGTAGAGACTAGAAGCGAGAGATGAGAAGCGAGAGACGAGAAGCGAGAGACAAGAGACAAGAGACAAGAGACAAGAAACAAGAGAGAAAATGGAATTTAGGCAATCTCTGTCGACAATAAGTCCTGTAAGGACGTCCGACATCTTAGCATCGGGTTTTAATCCGGGGGTAGAGATGAGAAGCGAGAGATTAGAAGTGAGAGATGAGAAGCGAGAGACAAGAGACAAGAGACAAGAAACAAGAGAGAAAATGGAATTTAGGCAATCTCTGTCGACAATAAGTCCTGTAAGGACGTCAGACATATTAGCATCGGGTTTTAATCCGAGGGGAAGAGACGAGAAGCGAGAGATGAGAAGCGAGAGACAAGAAACAAGATACAAGATACAAGAGAGAAAATGGAATTTAGGCAATCTCTGCCGGCTAAAAGTCCTGTAAGGACGTCCGATATCTTAGCCTCGGGTTTTAACCCGGGGGTAGAGACGAGAAGCGAGAGATGAGAAGCGAGAGATGAGAAGCGAGAGACAAGAGACAAGAGACAAGAAACAAGAAACAAGAGAGAAAATGGAATTTAGGCAATCTCTGCCGACAATAAGCCCTGTAAGGACGTCAGACATATTAGCATCGGGTTTTAACCCGGGGGTAGAGACGAGAAGCGAGAGATTAGAAGTGAGAGACAAGAGACAAGAGACAAGAGACAAGAAACAAGAAACAAGAGAGAAAATGGAATTTAGGCAATCTCTGCCGACAATAAGTCCTGTAAGGACGTCAGACATATTAGCATCGGGTTTTAACCCGGGGGTAGAGACGAGAAGCGAGAGATGAGAAGCGAGAGATGAGAAGCGAGAGATGAGAAGCGAGAGACAAGAGACAAGAGACAAGATACAAGATACAAGATACAAGATACAAGAGAGAAAATAGAATTTAGGCAATCTCTGCCGACAATAAGTCCTGTAAGGACGTCAGACATATTAGCATCGGGTTTTAATCCGAGGGGAAAAAACGAAAACAAATAACTATGGGAAAGATAAGAGTTGGATTTGGCTATGATGTACACCAGTTAAAAGAAGGATACGAGTTCTGGCTTGGTGGCATCAAACTCATCCATGAAAAGGGTGCCGTAGGGCATTCTGATGCAGATGTACTGATTCATGTGATCTGTGATGCACTTCTTGGGGCTACCAATCTTCGAGATATCGGCTATCATTTTTCAGATAAAGATCCAAAGTATAAAGGCATTGATTCAAAAATTTTGCTTAAAGAAGTAATGATTCTGATTAGGGACAAGGGCTATGAAGTATCAAACATTGATGCTACGATTTGTCTCCAAACACCAAAAATTAATCCTTACATTCCTGAAATGAAAAAATGTCTTGCTCAAGTCATGGGTATAGATGAAGAAGATATTTCTATCAAAGCCACCACAACTGAATGGCTAGGCTTTGTAGGTAGAGAAGAAGGTGTATCCGCATATAGTGCTGTTTTAGTAGAGAAAAAATAACAATAGCATGTCAAAAGAAATCAAAATCATTACCACTGAGGATGGCTCTCATTCACTTTTTTTGCCTGAATTGAATGAAACGTACCATTCATTTCATGGGGCATATCGGGAGTCTATCCATGTATTTATGCTATATGGCCTTGAAACATGGGAAATGAGACATCCAGGCGCCAAGCCTATCAGGATATTTGAAGTAGGTTTCGGAACTGGACTCAATGCTTGGCTGGCATTGGTTTGGGCAGAACAAAATAAAGTCCCTGTACTCTATCATACCATAGAACCGTTTCCATTAGAAGAATCAATCTACTCACAACTCAACTATACTGAGATAGACCAAAGCATCATGCATTACAAGCCCTATTTCAAGGACTTGCACGATGCAGCATGGAATGAAGGAGTTGTGGTTTCAGAATTTTTCAACATGAAAAAAGAGAAAACCACCCTACAAGATGTACTCTTGTATCCTTCTGACGTGGTGTTCTTTGATGCGTTTGCACCGAGTAAGCAGCCTGAATTATGGAGTAAGGAAATGCTTGATAAAGTAGTCGATAGTATGAATCCTGAGGGAATCTTCACGACTTATTGTGCTATGGGGCAGTTGAAAAGAGATCTCAAATCACTTGGCATGGAAGTAGAAACGCTTCCTGGACCTCCCGGGAAAAAGGAAATGACTCGGGCTATAAAAATTGGTTAGGAGGGATCTATTCCTCCTCCTTTTTCTTTATCAACGGAAGTTTTTTCGGTGGCCTTGATTGCCCGAATCCAAATGTCCCTTTCATTCCCGAAAATGTCGTCTTCCACCAGTAATTGAAAATGAATTTTTCTGTGTTCCTTGGCTCATAAATTTGACCTTTCACTGTATTTCTTGGGAATTTTCTCGGATTATGACTTTTGAGAGCGAAGGTGTTCAATACAAATGTGAGAATCTTTTTCCGACCTTTCCCTACCTCCAAAGTACGCTCATCAAGCAAATCCACCCTTAAGTCATTGTATTTCAAAACCATTTCACCTCTTGCGTCTTTGTTATCTGCTACAAATGACCATTCGCCACCATGAACCTGACCTTGCCGCACTTTCACAAAGGCGTTAGGCATCAGAATTGGATTGATCAATTCAAAATCAAAAGCCCCAACTTCTGCCTGGATAAACATCTGATAGGGTGCTTGATAATACATGATACCTGATAGTGTCAGCGGGGCCACATCATTTAACTTCACATTGCCTTTTATGAAGCTTTGATCTAAGTCAAATCCCTGTTTTTCTTTACTTAAGTGAAAAGGAAATACAAGAGCATCGAGTTCTGAAAAATTGATTTCGCCAGGTACCATGCCTTTTTCAGGAAACTCCTCATAACTTATTCTTCCATTCTCTAGCTTCAATGTATCAATCATCGCGTCAAAACCAACTTGTTGCATCAATTCCTGAGGCATCATTTTATATTTTCCTACAGCAGAAGGAAAGCGCTTATCCCTAAAAATCGTACCGTTCAAATCCATCACAGAAAGTACCTCTGCCTTCAGCATCTGCTTATCAGCCAAAAGTTTCAGATCAGGTTTTTTGATTAGAATTTCAGGTATCTGCATATTCATGACGTCAATTTCTTGATTCGCAATTTTTGTATATTGATATTTTCCATATAGGGGTTCGAAACTAACCTGTTGCAGTTGGATTTTGTCTTGACTAATCATCACATATCCAATCCTGATAACGTTCAAACTGTCCTTTGTATAAATTTCGTAGTCAGGCAGACTGACTTTAAACTCCTTTTTCAATAAAGCCGATTTGTCAAATCCAGACATTTCTTCGAGATCCAAGTCGAGATCTTGCAGAGAAACATTTATCCGATTGAAAATTTGGGGCTCTTTTGAAGCATTTTTATCATAAAAAGATAAATTACCATCTACAATCTCAAATTCTTCAATAAAAATCCTCTCCAAAACCTGACTCATGTTATCCACTGCTACCTCCTCTTGTGAATCCTCACTGGCAGATTGATTATCTTCATCATCTGTAAACAATTCAATATCTGGCCTAAATAATCGAAACTCTGAGATCACTAAGTCCTTTTTGACTTGGGCTTCTGCCACGGCCTTTGTCTTGATCAATGCTGTGGGAATATGGCCCGATATTATAGGGGCACCTGGTTTTCCATAGAGGTTGTGAGGGATGATTCTGAGATTGTTGAGTAATATACCCTCATATCGTGTATCTAGCTCAACTTTAGAAAACGTCACTCTGTGTACACTGTCTGGTAAAGTCAACCAGAATTCATCAATAGATAAGGACAATCCACCAAAAAAAGCAGAAACATCTCCTCTAGCCAAAGTGGCAGAATCCAGCATAAAATCAAAAATGGAAAGATCAATTCCAGTATTGACTAGCTCTCTGGCTTGACCATTCTCCCTGATGGAAAGATTAAAATTCGCCTTTTCTGCCATGACTGTATCAATATTGATCAAGTTGATCGTCTTTGGAAGTGTACGGTCTCTCCTTCTTGACCTTGACTCATTTTCCGACTCATCCACATCTTTGTTGAGCAATAGGTTCACTGAAGATCCTGAAAACTTTACTTTATTGAGATTCAACTCATTGTCAAACATGAATTTTTCCAAGTCTACCCCTGTAAAAGCTAGAGTCGGGATATTGACAGAAATTCTTGTTTTATCTACAGACCTAGTACTAGGTCTCAGCTGTACATTAGAAGTAATGATCTCTTCCCTAGCTGTATTGAAACTAATTCTATCCGCCACGATATTGTATTTTCCGTCAGCTATGCTGAAAACATAATTATTTAGCCCTAGATCTACTTCCTCTGAGAACAAATTCCCTACTTCGGCTGGCGTTGTATTTTGATCTATATGAAAATTCTTAACAGCCACAGAGACATTATCCTCGGAAAAAGTCCGTAGCTTTTCTACACCGTAATTCTCGTAATTGACACTACCTCGCTCTAAGGTAAGTCTATTCACGGTGACCTCGGTGAAGTATGCCCTCAATAAGTCTAAGATATCTTGACGATCTACCTTATCCTCATCAACTCTATCCTTGGTGCCATATTTATAGATATTGATCTTTGGAGATGGGACTCGAATCTCCCTGATATCAAGATCTCCTCTAAAGTAAGCCCGCTTCAGGTCGACACCTGTAGCCATAAACCTGGGGATGTATAGGTCTATTGCTGTGGTCTTATCGTAGTTTTGTAGCGTAGATTGAAGTTGATCTACTTGAAATGGCCTAATCGAAAAACCTTCTATACGAACTATAGAGGATTTTGTGTCAACAAAAAGACTATTTGCTTTGAATACATGCAGGTTGTCCGCAAGTTTCAGTGCATAATCTTTCAATTCTACTTGGAGGTTTTCGGCAAAAAATATCCCCTTCCCATTGCTGTCAGTATATTGATCAAGAGCGAATTTTTCTAAAACCAAATTCAACTTCCCGAAAGAAAGACTATCCTGTCTTATCCTTAGATTGTTATCTATCACCAATGACCCCTCAATCACTTCTAGTCTTTCGATGTATATTCCTCGTAAAAAATCGCGGGTTAATACCTGAAGATCAAAGGATTTTTTATCAGTTTCGTCATTGGATTGGACATCTCTGAGTATGATTTCGGGACTGTCTATCATCACATTGGATATGTCCACTATCCCTTCATTATAAATTTTTTTCAGGTTAGACTTTTCAATCTTAATCTCTGGAATATCTATTTCGAAGATGGTCTCATTGTCAACTGAATCTGCTTCAGTAGTAGGAACTATTTTCACATTCCTCATGAGGATTTTATCGTCAAAAGACGAAAGTGACACATACTCTCCAACGAATTTGTGTATTTGGTCTCCAAGTGATAGTTCTACACCTTGAAGCAATAGAGATGCATTCTCAGCGAAGAAAAATTGATCTTGTGTGAGCGCACTGTCTGGTCCCACATAGACATTTTGCATTTCAAAATCTATACGCTCAGATTTGATCCGAGGCTTATCTAATTCTCCAATCAAAGTCTGTGTAAATTTCCCTTCCTCGATTTCCAAACTGTCTACTTGAATGGCTTTTAATATGCCTTCAATCAGTCCATAAAGTTCAAACTCTCCTTCATCCGTACTTTCTTCTTGCGATTTGGAAGTGAATAGGTGAAACACAGGTTTGCTCAACCTCAAAGAACCTACATCAACTTCGGTTGTATAGAAGACTTTATTGATATCCGCATCACCCAAATGCAAATCATCCAAATTGACCTCAAAATAAGTTGCTGATTTTTTTGTAAAATCTGGGGAAATGGAGACATTCTTAGCTTTAATGAACTGTTCAAGTGAAGAAACACGGACTTCGGAGGCTTTAATGTTGTGGACGCTGTCAGCTAATAAGATTTCGAAATTATTCAAATCAATCGAAAAACCTGCTGCATTTAAGGGAGTCAATGGGTATCTATCCTGTAGCAATTGAATATCCTTCACAAGCACATCTGCATGGTCAATTTTTATGGATTTCTGAGAGATGAAATTTTTCAAGAGCAAGTCAGCCTCTTTGATCTGCAAAGCTTTTATGCGCACTTCTTTTAATCCAACATCTCCAAAACTTTTTCTTATCTCTTCTTCCAAAAGCTGTAAGGGAGAGGGTTCTTCACTTTCGAGCATCAGCCCCTCATCTTCCATCAATCTAAATTCAATGGATGGATTATTCAATGAGATTAATCCAATCTGGATTTCTCTTTTTCCAAATGCGTAAAAAAGCCTTGTCAGAGAGATTTTAGGGACAGAGATTTTATAATAAGGAACATCTGGCATGTTGACGAATGCTTCCTCAACTGGCGTCAGCTTAAAACCTTCAAAAATCAACCCTCTTTGAAACAAAGAAATATAAAACCTGTCAAAATCCACTTCATATTTTTGTTCAGAAGCCTGACTCACTTTGTTTTTGAGGTAATTACGGAGCAAAAAGTCTGAACTAAAATAAATTACCAAATGCAACCCCAACAATACAAGCAAAAGAATACCAAATGGCTTAAGAATTCTAAGCCATCTTTGGTTCAAATGTTGTTTTTGAGAAGTAGTTGGTTCGTCCATATGTGGTTTTCTTATAGTAAAAATAGGACAATTGCATTACAAATATTGAATTCATCAATAAGATATAAAAGAATAGCTTTATTTGTGTCCTAACATCGTTGATTTAGACATTAAAACGGTTCAAATGCAGCAGAAGTTGTTTCATCTTGGAGCATTCAAACTTTAATACATTTAGTTGACCCGGCAGAATATAATTCCGCAACAAACAAAACACTTGAGATTTTTGCTTTAAATAGAAATAAAAAAAGCTATGAAATACAATTTCATAGCTTAGTCAATTAACAATAAACCCAAAATAACCTGCTGAATGACAAGGAATCGAACCTCTTTTCTCATTGGAGAACTGTGACCATCTCACTTCAATCAGATCAGAAATAACTTTTTATCTCTGATTTCTTTTACAAATATACGCACCAAATTTTATTCTTGAAAATTCTACAAGAAAATAGCTTAAAATTTACATTAAATTTAATATTCGCTCTATAAATTTACGAAATTAAAAATTGTAACGATTGCGAAAATTCATTTTTTGAAAACTTCATAATGCATCTTCGGTTTCCTATTAGAAAATCCTCAAAATCAGAGGCTCATATTAGCAAAATGACAGTTTATGAATAAAAATATTTTAATATTATTAAAAACAATAGAAACCGTGGGCAAAAAACAATCTAAATCATTTAAAATTTTGAAATAATCTAATTCTCATATACAACATATTGCCTCCACTTATCTAACACGGCAGCAAAGTCTTCAGAAAGTGGGATTTCAAAGTGCATATTCTCTTTGGTGACAGGATGTATGAAGCCAAGAGAAGTAGCGTGGAGTGCTTGTCGAGGCATCAGTTCAAAGCAATTTTTGATAAAAGATGTGTATTTTGAAAACTGAGTTCCCTTTCTAATTTTATCACCTCCATACATGGCATCATTGAAAAGTGGATGCCCCAGATACTTCATATGGGCACGGATCTGATGTGTCCTGCCTGTTTCTAAGTTACACTTTATCAAAGACACATACCTCAACCGCTCCAATACTTTGTAATGTGTCACTGCATGTTTACCTTGACTTCCATCCGGGTAAGCACTCATCACTTTTCTATCTTTGGCACTTCGCCCGACGTGAGCATCGATAGTACCTTGATCTTCTTCAAGCTCACCCCATACCAGAGCCAAGTAAGTCCTGTCAATCGTGTGGTGAAAAAACTGATTTGCCAAATCAGACATGGCTAATTCAGATTTTGCGATTACCAAAAGTCCAGATGTATCCTTATCAATACGATGAACTAGACCAGGCCTACCTGAGTTGCCCGGAAGCTCGGGTAGCTGTTCGAAATGATACGCAAGTGCATTGACAAGCGTCCCAGTCCAATTGCCATGTGCAGGGTGCACCACCATCCCAGCGGGCTTGTTTACGATCAGTAGGTGATCGTCTTCATAAATGATATCCAGAGGAATATCCTCAGCTATAAGTTCGCCGTCTCTGATGGGTTCTTGAAGATAGACTTTGATTTCATCTTGAGGTTTAATTTTATAATTGGTCTTAACCTTTCCCCCATTTACAGTAATGTGCCCAGCTTCGATTGCACTTTGCACCCTATTCCGAGTGGTATTGGCCAACTTATCAGTCAAAAATTTATCAATCCTGATCAAAGACTGTTTTTTGTCTACCGTAATATGATGAAGCTCAAAAAGCTCCACTTCTTCTTCATCAAATTGATCATTGTCTATTTCCTCTGCCATAAGACAAAAGTAAGGCTAGTTTGATAAAGTTTCGGATATTTGGGCTATAAAATAATTACCCTATGCTAGATCCATATGAAGTCTCCAATCAGTTGCTCCATCACCCACTATGGGAAAATCAAACCATTAGCATCACCATTAAAAGATTAGACATGGTTCACCCCTTGGCTTCGGGCAATAAATTTTATAAACTCAAATACAACCTTGAAGCTGCAAAAACAGAGAAAAAACAATGTATTTTGACATTTGGCGGAGCCTATTCTAACCATATTTACGCTACAGCAGCAGCATGCCAGGCAGAAGGAATACGGGCGATTGGAATCATCAGAGGAGAAGCTCACCATCCTCTCAATCCTACACTTCATGCAGCGTCAGCGATGGGAATGCATCTTGAGTATATCGATCGAGAAAAATATAGGGAGAAAAAAGATCCAATATTCCATCAACAATTAATGGAAAAACTCGGAGATTGCTATGTCTTACCAGAAGGAGGCACCAATGCTTTTGCCATCCAAGGAACTGCTGAGATACTGACAGAAAATGATGAAGATTTCACACATATCTGTACAGCCATCGGTACAGGAGGCACTTTTGCAGGACTTGCAAAATCAATCAAAGAAAATCAAACGTTACTTGGGTATTCTAGTCTAAAGGGTGAATTTATTCATCAAGAAATCAAAGATTTATTGGAAAATCACAACATTCTACCCCTTGGTAACGCAAGAGTGATTGAAGATTACCATTTTGGCGGTTATGGAAAGATAAAACCTGAGCTATTAGACTTTGTGAGGTGGTTTTATAAAGAATTCAATATCCCCATAGAACCCATTTATACAGCAAAGATGATTTTCGGAATACTCGATCAGCTCCAAAAAAGCGAGTTCCCCAAAGGTTCAAAGATTTTGATACTCCATACTGGCGGATTACAAGGCTTAGCTGGATTCAATGCACGGTACGGAACATCTCTACCTCTCTAGAGATTCTTTGAGCTGATAGCGATCTTCAATCTCTTGAGGAATGATCTCAAGCACATTAGCCAAAACCAACTTAATGAGTGTCTTAGAAGCTAAAAACCGCGGAAGCTTTGCCAAAGCGGCATATTCTTTCAGCGTCAAAGACTTACGCTCTTCTAGTGCTTGCATGAGAACGGTTTCTTTTCTTCCATAAGTGAAAATTACATCCTTTTGGTACTTCCCCTTTCTGAGTATTTCCCAGACTTCTTTACTAGCTTGAACTGTACGGTCAGCAACTCGGATAAAAGCTCGCTTTCTGTTTTCTTCTTGGATATAATGTGGCCTCTGAGCAGATTTTGAAATAGAAAATACTGCTACACCTTTTTTTGCATTAAGTTTAAAAATCTCAACTTCATAATCCAAAAGGGGGAAAATTTGCTCTCTGATAGCTTTCTCCATCACAAAAACCTCCTCTTCTATGAATCTTTGGCCAGAAACAGTACCATCATCATCTATGCCTAGAAGTAAAACTCCTCCCTCAGTATTGGCCAATGCGATCATCTCTCTCACGATTTTGTCAGGGTGAGCCGCTTTTTTTTTGAACTCCACAGTCAATCCCTCCCCTTGACTTGCCCATTTCTGAATATCTTGAAGCGTCATGATATGGTTGATTCTATATTTTACAAAATGAGAAATGCTTACACACCTCTTTCCAAATCTGCAAGCCTATTTTTCATACCTTGCCATTCGTCTCTCAAGCGAGCTGCTTCCATGAAATTCAATTCCTTGGCTGCTTTTTCCATTTGCTTTTGAGTTGCCGCAATTAGTTTTTCTAATTTGTCCTTACTCAAATACTGCACGATCGGATCAGCTGCTACCAATGGTTGAGCATCTTGACTTTCTGCATATACTTTTGCATTTCTCTTACTATCAGCCACCTTGGTTTGGCCCATGATTTTCTCTCTGGATTTGATGACAGTCTTAGGAGTGATACCATGCTTTTCGTTGTATTCCATTTGGAGTGCCCTCCTTCTTTTGGTCTCGTCTATAGCCAAGCGCATAGAGTCGGTGACTTTATCCGCATACATGATAACCTTTCCTTCAGAGTTCCGAGCAGCTCTACCTATAGTCTGTACTAGGCTACGCTCATTTCTGAGAAAACCTTCTTTGTCAGCATCCAAAATGGCCACTAAAGAAACCTCTGGCAAATCCAATCCCTCTCTAAGTAAATTGACACCAACCAACACATCAAAAACCCCCAACCTCAGCTCCCTAAGAATCTCTACACGATCCAAGGGCTTCACTTCCGAATGTATGTACCTACTCCTTACCCCTGCACGCTCGAGGTATTTTTGAAGCTCTTCAGCCATCCTCTTTGTCAATGTTGTCACCAGTACCCTTGCATCAGTTTTGATCGTTTGGTCTATCTCTTCCAAAAGATCATCAATTTGATTTGCACTAGGACGCACTTCTATGACAGGATCTAGCAATCCAGTAGGACGGATAATTTGCTCTACCACCACACCTTCTGCCCTTGCCAACTCGTAATCGGCTGGCGTTGCACTTACATAGATCACTTGATTGGTCAGGTCCTCAAACTCTTCAAATTTCAAAGGCCTATTGTCAAGGGCAGAAGGTAAGCGAAATCCATATTCTACCAAGTTAACTTTTCTAGACCTATCTCCCCCCCACATGGCCCTTACTTGAGGGACAGTGACGTGACTTTCGTCAATCACCAAAAGATAATCATCAGGAAAATAATCAAGCAAGCAGAATGGTCGTGTGCCTGGCAATCTCCTATCAAAATACCGTGAATAATTCTCCACTCCAGAGCAGTAACCCAGCTCTCTAATCATTTCCAAGTCAAACTCCGTCCGCTCTCTCAACCGCTTGGCCTCAATCAACTTCATGTCTTTTTCAAAAAATGAAACCTGAGCCATCATATCGTCTTGAATCTCATGTATCGCTGTATCTATCACATCCCTACCCGTGACAAACAAGTTGGCGGGGAATATTGATATTATCTTTTCGTCGGATATTTTGGTGCCAGAAGCGGGATCTACTCGCTGAATAGCTTCAATCTCATCCCCCCAGAAGAATATCCTATATGCAAAATCCGCATAAGCCACAAAGACGTCGACTGTATCACCCTTGACCCTAAAAGTCCCATGAGTCAAATCAACATTGGTCCTCGAGTACAAGATGTCAACAAGTTTGAAAAGTAATTGATTTCTTGGTATGCGATCTCCTTCTTGGAGTCTGATGACATTTTTCCCAAACTCCTCTGGATTCCCTATACCATAGATACAGGAGACCGAGGCTACTACGATCACATCCCTTCTTCCAGAAAGTAAAGCTGAAGTAGCACTGAGTCTGAGTTTTTCTATTTCTTCATTTATGGAAAGGTCTTTTTCGATGTAAGTACCGCTGGTCGGAATAAATGCCTCTGGTTGATAATAATCATAATAGGAGATAAAATACTCCACAGCATTTTCAGGAAAAAACTGCTTAAACTCCCCATAAAGCTGAGCTGCAAGGGTCTTATTGTGACTTAAAACCAAAGTGGGCTTCTGCACTTGCTGAATCACATTGGCTACTGTGAAAGTCTTACCAGAACCAGTTACCCCAAGCAAAACTTGTGAAACGTCGCCTTGATTGAGCCCGTGTACCAGCTGTTTGATTGCAGCTGGTTGATCACCTGTTGGTTTATACTCTGATTGTAAGTTAAAGTCCATTTTTTATTCCAATTATCCCTACACAACATGAGATTGGATACAATAGTTTGCCATCAAGAGATTATACTATTGGTTCGCTGTCTCTTGAATACTTCTACGTTATAATACAGAAAATTTGTCCTCAATATCACTACTAGCAAAATAGGAATCAAGCTCGGATGAAATGACTGCCAACCCAAGATCCAAAAAACTACAGCTGCATCTGCCATGATCAATGCAAACATCAAGTACCTTTTTAGCCAAGGAAGGACCTCCTTTTTCAGCAATGCAAATACAAGCACCAAGTGCATTGGAAATGCCCAAAGGATATTCCAGTTCCACTTGGTCTGTGAATGAAATGTCAAAAACCACAAGACAAAAATCAACAAGCCAAGCAAACCAAGTACACCAAATAAGGCAACGTCAAAACCAACATAAAGCCGCCTTCTTTTGTAACCCAAAAAAGTAACTACCATGAAAATGATAGCCACTAGCCACATAACTATAAAGGGATTGAACAATGAAGCAGAAGACTCTTCCTGAGGGAATTGAAGCACTGGCTGAGATGCTTGTGCCAAAGCTCGGGTAGGGCCATCGCCTTCTATTTGAGCCCTAGCAAAAGCTGCCTCCATGTACACTGGCAAAAACTGTTTTTCTCGCTCTGAAGCTTTTGCATCGATGACAGATCCCAAGGCTAGATCTATCCCCAAATCATACCATGGTAGTGGATGAATGCATTCATCTATCAAGTCTCTAAAGGTCTGTTCTTGAGGTTCTTTGGGATCATTCCACACCAATTGCTTACCTAGGACTTCCTCAAACAAATCTCTCACACGAGTAGCACAGTTATCATAGAAAAAATCATATCTATACAATCTGTTTTCAGGCAAAGCATTTATTTTCAAAAACTTAACCACATCTTCTTTTTGCTTATCATTTAGATTTAAGACTTGCTCTCTTACCCCTCGCTGAAAATATTGGTATTCATACAAAAACCTGTCATAAGTAGTCACACTCAGCATATAATCTAAGGTACGTTGGGTGAATTTCACCACGAAAAAAGGTGCGTCAAAGTCAAAGGTCCCATAATTGTAGACCAAGTCTTCACCAGTCTCCTGATCTAGCACCCGAATAGCACTATGTCCAAATACAGAATATATTTGATCTCCTGGGTCACAAGTGAGCAAACTTATCTGGACATTTTGAGCAAACCCAAATACGATATTAGATAAGGAAATGATAAAAATCATCAAGATTTTCTTCAACATTAAATTCATTTTATTACATTTATTGAGGTCAAAATAATTTTTGAATGTTGGTTTTTTTTGAAAAGCATACTTATGCAGCTTGGTACTTTTGTAAGATACGAATGTACAGGATTATCTTGTTAATTCTTTGCAGTGTGATCACTCATGTTTCTGTTTTTGGGCAAATTGCTTTACAAGCGGGAGATTTTAGGACTATTGCCTCAGGAGATTTTGACAATCCAGCCATTTGGGAAACTTGGAATGGGACAGCATGGGCAGCAGCTGTTCAGAAACCAGAAGTAGGAAACAACATCTTTATCGACTTCCAAAATGAAGTTAGAATCACTGGAAACGAATCTGTGAATAGTGTTTTTCTAAACGCAGAAGGTTCTACAGGTCGTAAGCTTAATTTGCAGACTCACGATCTGAATGTATTTGGTTCATTGAATTTAATGGCTAGATCTGGGACAGACTATAGCCTTATATCAAGCTCCACAGGCATCACGGTTGCTGATTGGATATATCCGCTACTTGGAAGAATAGTATTTAGAGGTACTAGCAGAACTGTAGTGACCAGTGCTTCATGGAGTGCGCAAAATACACGGAGTAATTTTACCGTAGTATTCGATCCCGACCCCGACCAAACGCTCACTGTAAATGCACCTTTTAAGGCAGGAAGGTTCATTATAGCATCAGGAAGTGTCATCCAAGGTAACTCTCCAACCTGTTCTATTTTCTCATTCAACTCTGATCCTGTTTTTTTACCAGGATTACCATTTGGTGAATTCATCATTGAATCAGGTGCATCATTGATCTCAAATTGCTCAGGACCTACCAATCCAATCATTAGAAGATCTGGATCTCTGCCTGCTTCACTTTTTCAAATTCAAGATGGTGCCAATCTTACCCTTGGTGGCAATATTCCGTATTTAGAATCAAGTTCCCTAAATTTGGAAGGTACTGTGCAATATATAAGCAATACTGGGACACAACAGATGATGCAGTCCTCCATGGCAGGTACTGAAAATCCCACAAACTATCACAACCTTTCATTTGCCAACGGTGCTACAAAAGTACTGAGGCCCGCACTATCTGTCTCTGGGAATCTTAGTCGTGTCTCAGGTTCAATACCTCAAGAGCCAACAGGTGGAACAAGCCTAACGTTCACAGGAAACGCTAACCAACAAGTGAATGGCTGGCCACTAGACCTCACTAATATCACTGTCAATAAACCCTCAGGTACTATTCGCTTAGATAATGACCTTCGGGTCAAAAATAATCTTACTATGACCTCTGGGAGAATAGACTTTGGCGATAATAACCTTTTTATCAATACTGCTGGCACAGGTAATTATTCTTTCACAAACGGAAGTTGGCTGAATCTGGCAAATCTGCACTACAATCAAATCCCCAGTACGCTATCGGTAGGGAATGCTACCTTCCCCTTTGAAGATAGGTATCAGGGAGGAATCAGAGCAGTACAGCTCCTTGGTAACTCTCCTGGAGGTGACATGCACATCCGCTACACAGAAATACCAGGCTCAAACTGGGATCCAGATTTCAATGACAATGATGGTACTCCTATCATGTACGAGCTTAATTCATATTTCCAAATCTTCACCACCAGTAGCAGCTCCTCGGCGCTTACAATGCGCATCTCTGCGGACAACTTGATAGTAGATGATGTGGATGATTTGAGAATCACCGCAAGTGGTCAAGCAGCAGAGGGAACACACCTGCCCGGAGAAGCACCACTGTGGGCACGTCGGAACCTAGTGTTTGGAGATTTAGACCAGAACATATTCACAATAGGAAGTTATAGGGTTTTATCCATACTCCCTTTGAAATGGGTTGACATAAATGGATCTCAAGAGGGAAGCACGGTCACCATTAGTTGGCAAGTCGCTCAAGAAAATCATAATAGATTATTTGAAGTAGAAGAATCGAAAGATAATGTCTTGAATTTTGAAAAAGTAGGTCAAATACCAAGCCTTGGTGATTTTGATAGTTTACGCACTTATCAATTTTCATTCACCACGAAATACAGCAGTTTGACTAGATATTATAGGATAAAGCAAGTTGACGAAAATGGAGATTATTCTTACAGTAGTGTCATTAAACTAAGTGGCCATAGGATAAAACATGAAAGGCCGATGGTGTATCCAAATCCACTGACGAAGCAAAGCACTTTGCAAATACAGCTCCCCTCGCACTTTGATCAAAGTCTGACAAAGATAATGCTGATCGATCCCCTTGGAGAAGTGATACTGGAAAGTTCAAGCACTTCTTTCCAAAACCTTCTGAGTCAAAAAACTTTAAAAACAGGTCTATACCTCATCCAAATTCAACATGGTTATGAGATAGTTGTTGAGAAGTTATGGGTGAGGTGAGGTTTTCAACATCATCATTTTACAAATTTAATGTTGAAAACCATACTCTCAATTAAACATCTCTTCAATCAAATCTGTATAGAAATCTTGAATGGGCATTCCTATTGCTTTCACCTGTTGGCTAATCAGACTCGTTTCTGTTTGTCCAGGTACCGTATTGATTTCGATAAAATAAAACTTCCCTGTCTCATACTCTAAAAAGTAATCGATTCTTACAGCCCCATTGCAGTTCAATTTTTGATAAACTTGGGCTATGATCCTATTTACTCTAGAAACCTCCTCTTCAGACATTCTACCAGGGGTAATTTCTTCAGTGACACCAGCTGCATATTTTGCTTCAAAATCAAAAAACTCTTTACTGCTAACAATCTCAGTTGCTGGCAGCACGGTAGTTCTCCCCTTTGCATGGTATACCCCAATAGAAAACTCTCTACCAGATACAAACTCCTCGACAAGTACTTGAGAGTCCTCTGCAAAGGCACTGGCTAAAGCAGCTTGTAGCTCATTAGGTTCTTTTACTTTGGACATACCAATACTACTCCCCCCATTGTTGGGTTTTACAAAAAGTGGAAGCCTAAGCTCTTTAAGAATTTGATCCACAGTTTCCTCATCTTGCCGAAAAAGCTGTATAGATCTCGCCACAAAAAGGTCTGGAATATCTTGTACAATTGCTTTGGTGTACCCTTTATTCATGGTGATGGCAGAAGTCAAAGCATTGCATGTAGTATATGGAATCTTGAGCATATCAAAGTAACCTGCTAACTTTCCGTCTTCGCCAGGAGACCCATGAAGAATATTAAACACCCCATCAAAAGTGATTTTCTCCTCACCCAGATTTACGGAGAAATCATTTAAATCGATTGGGAATTTTTCACCATCTGGGGATTTATAGTGCCAGTCACCAGGATAAATAAATATCTTAAAAATATCATATCGATTATGATCCAAATGTTGTTCAACCACATTTGCGCTTTTCAACGAAATTACAGATTCACCAGTAAATCCGCCTGTTACTAAAGCTATTTTCCTTTTCATTGCTAGAAATATATAATTTATTACCCTAAAACTTCCATTTGATTCAAAACTAATGTAAATTAATTAAAAGTTTGAAATTACTTAAAAATTCATTTTTCCTGCGCTCTACATTTCAATTGTAACTTCAAATAGCTATCCATAATAATCGAAAAAATTCCTACAAAATTTGGTCACATAAAATCAATCAACCAAATTACTCAAACGTCTCAACCTATACTCCTTCGGAGATTCTCCTTGTATTCTTTTAAAAACCCTATTGAAATAGGATAAATTTTGAAAACCACTTTGGTAGGCTATTTGGGCTATGGAAAGATCTGACTCCATTAGTAATTGACTGGCTTGGTGAACTCGAACTTGTGACAAAAAAGCCGTAAAAGTCTTTCCTGTGCGATCTTTGAAAAATCTACAAAAGGCTTCCTTACTCAAATGCGCCATATCTGCCACTTCACTTAGCTCAATCCCCGTGTGACTTTTGGTCAATATATAGTTCATGACCTTCCCCATTCTCTTTCCTTCTGTTTCTGTATAATCTCTTTCCGAAATGTATTGATTCAAATTCGTCAAATTTGGAGAGTCCTTAAGTAACTTTAAGATCTTCAATGCCCTCAATAACTTTTCAAGTCCTTTGACTCCTTTAAAGTGAAGCATCTCTTCACCCAATATTTCCTTGGTTTCATTTAACACCTTATAACTCCCCTTCACTTGCGACACCCATTTACCAAGTTCAGACAACTCATCCAACTCCAACAGGCTAGGTCCAAACACCTCAAAATCAAAAAACAAAGTATAACTTATGGACAATTTCTCATTAGACTCTTCAAAATAAGCTGCATCAGACCTAAACACATGTGGCATATTCGAAGCAAATAAAAACATATCCCCTGGACCAAAACGTCCAAGATAGTCTCCTACCATCAATTGTCCCTTACCTTCCACTACCAAGGTGAGCTGCCACTGTGGATGCTGATGAAGCTTTTCATAAAAGTGTTTTCTTGAATCTATCTGAAACCTTACAAACTCCTTGTTCGATTTTGGAATTTGAAATGAGATGATCTTTCTGGCCATTGCGCAATATTTGATATAATATTAATCAATGAGATTGAGAAACCATTCTAAATTGTCAATATAGTATCACAAAGTACTAAATATGTGCAAGCCTTTCTATGAAATTGTTTCTAGTTTTGACAAAGTGAATTATTCAATTCCCATATTATAGACTCAAGTCATCATACCGACGCCTTAGGGAATGAATCCGAATAAAAATACTTTGTAAATTACTTTAATAATTCAACCTTAATTTCACTATATGAATTGGCAAGGAGTTTTTCCAGCAGTCACCACAAAGTTCCATCAAGATGGCACTTTGGACATGAACATGTTTTTCAAAAATATAGATGCCCAACTAGAAGCAGGGGTTCATGGAATCATTTTAGGAGGCACCTTGGGAGAATCCTCTGTACTTTCATTAGATGAAAAAATAAGCTTAACTTCTCAAACTGTAGAATATGTAGCAGGAAAAGTTCCTGTAATCCTCAACATTGCGGAAGGAGCTACACACGATGCAGTATATTGGGCAAAAAAAGCGAAAGAATTAGGTGCATCAGGACTTATGATACTTCCCCCCATGCGCTATGCAGCAGATCATAGGGAAGTAGTCACCTATTTCAAAGCAGTAGCTCTAAGTACAGATCTGCCTATCATGATCTATAACAATCCCGTTGATTACAAAACTTTGGTAACTATACCCATGTTTGAGGAACTCGCCGAATGTGATAATATCCAAGCCATCAAGGAATCTACCAGAGACATTTCAAATGTCACTCGTATGCGCAATAAGTTTGGTGATCGCTACAAGATCCTTTGTGGTGTTGACACCTTAGCGATGGAAGAGCTAGTCATGGGAGCAGATGGCTGGGTAGCTGGTCTAGTTTGTGCATTTCCAAAAGAAACTGTGACTATCTACAACCTGATCAAAGCTGGTAAGTATGAAGAGGCTTTATTAATTTATCGCTGGTTTTTACCTCTCCTAGAACTAGACATTCATCCCAAACTCGTACAGTACATCAAGCTAGCAGAACAATTGACTGGTATAGGGACAGAATGGGTAAGGGCTCCAAGATTGACCCTAATCGGCGAAGAACGCATCAGAATCGAAAACATTATCAAACAAGGATTGGAAAACCGACCTATGGGATGAGGATGGAAATTATATGAGAGAGCGTAAAGAACAAGTAGAGGGGCAAGAGTCCAGCAAGAAGTAACAAAAAACGGAATAGGGTACTTACATCTAAAATTCCCCTTTAGCAATGCGAAGAATAAAGATGACGGAGATGTAGTAAAAACCTCGCAGCAACCTATCCAGAATGTTAGAAATCTGATTGTCTTTATACGATTTAAACATATCTAATGCGAGTTTTCAAAACGGGAAAAAGTTGTCGCAAGATCTTAGTGTCTTTGAGTCTTTGTGAGAAAAAAGAAAAAGAACCTAAGAAAGCAATATGATTTAATTTATAGAAAGTGCATATAGAAATTCTTGAATAATCATCAACAATTTCAAAATCACCATACTCCAATAAAAAATGATAAACTACGACGATATATTCAATACCGCACAAGATGCATTTTTACATTTCAAGAAAACTTCTGGGAAAATCAAAGCCAATTTCTTGCGACAAATAGCTTCCAATATCGAAGCTGAAAAAGACAAGCTAATACCTTTGGCATCCGATGAATCCAACCTTCCAGAAGGAAGAATCACTGGTGAGCTGGGCCGTACAGTTGGACAAATCAAATTATTTGCTCAAATAGTTGAAGAGGGAAGCTGGCTTGAGGCAGTCATAGATCATGCAGATCCAGAAAGAACACCCGCACCAAAACCTGATCTGAGAAGATTTTTGACAGCAATTGGCCCCGTGGTGGTTTTTGGCGCAAGCAATTTTCCGCTGGCCTTTTCCACTGCTGGAGGTGATACTATTTCCGCATTGGCAGCTGGATGTCCTGTGATCTATAAAGGCCATCCTGCACACCCAAAGACATCCCTATTGGTCGGAAGCTTGATCTCCAAAGCTGTACAGGAAAGTGGTCTACCTTCGGGTCTTTTTACACATATAGAAGGAGGAATAGATGTCGGACAAGAGTTGGTGAAGCATCCGATAGCTAAAGCCATAGCCTTTACAGGATCCTTTAAAGGAGGCAAAGCCATATTCGATCTTGCCAATCAAAGAACCGAACCTATTCCAGTCTATGCAGAAATGGGTTCTGTAAACCCAATTATTACATTAGAAAATAAATTAGGATCTGATATTGAAGGTTTGGCAAAATCTTTTGCAAGCTCACTCACCCTAGGAGCAGGACAGTTTTGCACCAACCCTGGCTTGATTATGGTACCTCAAGTGCATGAGAAAACCTTCTCTGATGCAGTCAAAAAAGAAATTCAGGAGATTGCTGCAGCCCCAATGCTACATGAAGGTATTGCAAAGGCCTACTATGAATCGCTTGACAAATTAAAAAGCAAAGAAGAACTGGAATGGCTTCATGTAAGCGCTACCACCGACCTGATCAAAGCCCATCCTGCACTGGCCAAAATCAAGGCAATTGATTGGCTTAGAGATGATTTATTTCAAGAGGAAGTGTTTGGTTCATTTGCAATTATGGTAGTTTATGAAGGTGCTGAAGAACTACTTTCTATTGCCCAAAAACTCCATGGCCAATTGACCATTACGATATGGGGAGAAGATTCAGAGTTAGAACAAAGTGCTGAATTGATTACTATTTTGGAAGAAAAATGTGGCAGGATATTATTCAAAGGCGTCCCTACTGGTGTGGAGGTCGGATTTGCTATGCAGCATGGTGGACCATTCCCCTCCACGTCAGATAGCCGATCTACTTCTGTAGGTGCTTATGCCATCAAGCGATTTGCTAGGCCTATCGCCTTTCAAGACATGCCTGAAAAGTTCCTCCCTGATGCTTTGAAAGAAAGTAATCCTTTGGAAATATGGAGGACTGTGGACGGTGAGTTTAAGAAATAATTGAAATGTACTTAGTGAAATACATTGAAATAGATATTGATGGATATTCGCTGTGCGATATTGGTAGATATTGAAATGTATTCTTGAAATATTGTTGAAATATGCTTCGCTGAAATAGATTGAAATAGATATTTGGCGATATTCATGGATATTCAGTTCTTGATATTTGGGGATATATGCCTTTGGCGAAATGTTGTTGAAATATAGCTTCGCTGAAATAGATTGAAATAGATATTTGGGGATATTCATGGATATTCAGTTCTTGATATTTGGGGATATATGCCTTTGGCGAAATGTTGTTGAAATATAGCTTCGCTGAAATAGATTGAAATAGATATTTGGCGATATTCATGGATATTCAGTTCTTGATATTTGGGGATATAGGCCTTTGGCGAAATGTTGTTGAAATATAGCTTCGCTGAAATAGATTGAAATAGATATTTGGGGATATTCATGGATATTCAGTTCTTGATATTTGGGGATATATGCCTTTGGCGAAATAGCATTGAAACAATGCTCATCCTTTTGGTAAAAAGCTTCGAAAATATATTTCTATTGTATTTCTATCCTATTTCAACTTTATTTCTAATGTATTTCAACCTTATTTCTAATGTATTTCAACCTTATTTCATGCACAATCCAAACCGAAATCTCAATTTATGTGTATATTTAAGAAAAACATACACATAAATGAGAACAAACATAGAGATAGATGCAGATTTGATTTCTGAGGCCATGAAGATCACTGGTCATACAACAAAAAAAGCAACTGTTGAAGAGGGGCTTAAGTTGATCATTCAATTAAACCAACAAAGTAAAATTAGAAAGTTAAGAGGAAAGTTAACTTGGAAAGGTGATTTAGAAAAAATGAGACTTGACCAATGATACTAGTAGATTCGTCTGTTTGGATAGATTTCTTCAATGGAAAAGAAGAGGAACACGTAGAAAAACTATATGATTTTCTTGGGAACAAAGTGCTAGTGACTGGAGATTTGATTTTGGTGGAGGTATTACAGGGCTTTAAAAATGACAAACAGTTCCAAATAGCAAAGGAGGCTTTAGAATCCTTACCCTATTTCTCTTTATGCTCCAAAGAAACAGCTTTACTTTCGGCAGAACATTATAGAATATTGAGAAAAAAAGGTGTCACAATAAGAAAAACCATAGACGTAATAATTGCCACATTCTGCATCAGCAATAATATTAAACTTCTTCATCATGACAAAGATTTTTCTGATATGGAAAAGCATATTGGACTACAGGCTATTTGAACCGATGAAAAAGATAGATACTTGTTGATATTTGGGGATATATGCCTTCGGCGAAATGTTGTTGAAATATAGCTTCGCTGAAATAGATTGGAATAGATATTTGGGGATATTCATGGATATTCAATTCTTGATATTTGGGGATATATTCCTTCGGCGAAATGTTGTTGAAATATAGCTTCGCTGAAATAGATTGAAATAGATATTTGGGGATATTCATGGATATTCAGTTCTTGATATTTGGGGATATATACCTTCGGCGAAATGTTGTTGAAATATAGCTTCGCTGAAATAGATTGAAATAGATATTTGGGGATATTCATGGATATTCAGTTCTTGATATTGATGGATATTCGCAGTGCGATATTTGTGGATATTGACCTTCACCTTAATAAAAGATTTGAAATATGCTTCGCGAAATAAAGTTGAAATTTACTTCGTGAAATATGGCTTCACCGAAATATATTGAAATCGATATTGATGGATACTTGCAGTGCGATAGTTGGGGATATTGACCTTAACCTTAATAAAAAGATTTGAAATATGCTTCGCGAAATAAAGTTGAAATTTACTTCGTGAAATAAGGTAGAAATATAGCTTCGCTGAAATATACTTCGCGAAATATTTCAACCGTATTTCTATAGTATTTCCACTTTATTTCTATAATATTTCAACCATATTTCTATAGTATTTCAATAATATAACATGAAAAAAACCTTCCAATGCATAGATGCCCATACTTGTGGCAATCCGGTGAGAGTAGTCTCAGGTGGAGTTCCATTTTTGAAAGGCAGTAACATGCTGGAAAAGCGTCAGTACTTTCTGGAAAACCTAGATTGGATTAGGACAGGGCTGATGTTTGAACCACGTGGTCACGATATGATGTCGGGCTCCATGCTTTTTCCTCCTCATAATCCTGAAAACGACGTAGCTGTTTTATTCATAGAAACCTCAGGTTGCTTGCCCATGTGTGGGCATGGAACTATAGGGACGATTACCATAGCCATTGAGGAAAGTTTAATTCAGCCTAAAACCCCTGGTTTTCTTAAAATGGAGACTCCTGCGGGTTTGGTTTTGGTATCATACAATCAAGAGGGAAATAAAGTTACTTCTGTAAAACTGACCAACGTAAAAAGCTTCTTAGCAGCAGAAGGACTAGAAATCGAAACAGAGGAACTGGGTAAGTTAACTGTAGATGTAGCATATGGCGGCAACTTTTATTGTATAGTAGACCCTCAAGAAAATTTTGTGGGACTGGAATACTACAAGGCCGAGCAGTTGATCTCTATGGCAAGAAATTTAAGACAAAAGATGAATGAAAAATACGATTTCGTCCATCCCGAACATCCGCAGATCAAGGGACTTTCGCATGTCTTGTGGACAGGTAAAACCTTGGACTCCAGCAGCACTGCAAGAAACGCCGTATTCTATGGGGACAAAGCCATAGACAGATCTCCTTGTGGTACAGGCACATCGGCAAGAATGGCACAGTGGTTTGCCAAGGGCTTACTGAAACCAGGAGAAGATTTTATCCATGAGAGTTTTATTGGTTCTAAATTTACAGGAAGAATAGAAGAAGTCACTGAGATTGCAGGAAAGCCTGCCATCATTCCAAGTATAGAAGGTTGGGCAAAGGTGTATGGGTACAACACCATCATCTTAGATGATGATGACCCTTATGTGCATGGATTTCAGGTAATTTAGAGTTTCGAACGTGGAATCTTTTACGATCACCATCGGAATGATGTTGTTAAGGCTGTTCTAAGGGATTTTTATTTAAATCGGTAGATACAGGTCTTATCAAAGCTTAGTAAATAGCAAAAAACATCAAAATCATCCCTGCAAATATAAAAATTAATTTTATTTTTGCAGGGATGATTAAGCGATTTATACATTCAGAATTTTTATAATCACCCCAGGTGAAGGAAGGATTTGTTCTAATAGATAAATTATCCGATATTTTTAATATTAGACCAGATAAATTATCCGATATTTTTACTATTAGAGTCAAAAAGCTATAGTGAAATCGACAAGGAGCTACCACAACTTCCATCAATCCAATACCATTTTTCGTCAATCCATTCCAACTCTATTTTTCCAATAAACCTTATATTCGTAGCTTAAAGGAAGTCAAAAGCATATAACCAAAATGCTTATCTTTCTCTATCAATACCATCAAAAACCTAAGCACCAAGTTCTTTGTATTTGGTACTTGATACATTGTAAAAAAATGAAACCAACCATCATCATCGGCGGAGGCATCGTGGGACTATTTACTGCTTACTACCTTCAGCAGCAAGGAGTAGAAGTCATCATCATTGACAAGAGTGACTTGAAATCCAACACTTCTACTGGTAATGCCGGCATGATTGTGCCCAGCCATATTATTCCTTTGGCTGCCCCAGGGATGATCAGCAAGGGTATTTCGTGGATGTTTTCCTCCAAAAGCCCCTTTTACATTCACCCAAGGTTAGACAGAAAACTCTTAGAATGGTCTTGGCTATTTTATAAAGCTGCCAATGCCAAACACGTAGAAAAGAGTATTCCTTTTTTGAAAAATATCAGTTTGCTCAGTAAGAGTCTCTATCAAGATTTCAAATTAGCGCATGTAGATGCCGATTTGGAATTGGCAGAAAAGGGACTGATGATGCTCTACCAAACCCCCGAGGTGGAAAAAGAGGAAATTGAATTCGCACATTTGGCAAGAAAACATGGGCTGGAAGCAGAGATATTAAGCCCTTCAGATATTGAGAAGATTGAGCCAAACCTTGAAGTAAATGCTAGAGGAGCAGTCCTATTTCCAGGCGATGCACACTTGTCACCAGCAGCTTTGTACAGCTTTTTGAAAAAACATCTTGTAGCAAAAGGAGTGGCTTTCAAGCCAAACCTTCAAGTACGAGGTTTTGAGAAAACTGGTGGAAAAGTAACTTCGGTAATCACAGATGAGGGTGCCCTAGAAGGATCTCAGTTTGTCTTATGTGGAGGAGCTTGGACTGGTGAATTGGCGGGAATGTTGGGCTTCAGATTACCCATGATGGGAGGAAAGGGCTATAGTTTCATTCAAGAAAACCGACCAGAGATCAAGCAAGCAGCGATCTTAACAGAGACAAAAGTTGCAGTAAGCCCCTATGGTTCGCAAATCCGATTTGGTGGAACGATGGAGATAGCTGGCCTCAATGAAAATATCAATCTCAATAGAGTCCGGGGAATTTTCGAATCTATCAACAGCTATTACCCTGACTTTAAGTCCAAATTCCCTGAAACCGAACAGATATGGAAAGGACTAAGACCTTGCTCACCGGATGGGCTTCCATACATCGGTCTGGCGCCTGGTCTGGAAAATGTACTAGTCGGATCCGGCCATGGCATGATGGGGATTTCTATGGCCCCAGCCACGGGAAAACTTCTTACCCAAATCCACCAAAAAGAAGCTACAGGAATCTTGATTGATGCATTTGGGGTAGGGAGGTATGAGTGAAAGAGCGTTTTATGATACAATAGGATCCTCTATCAAGCTTGTGAAAACTCAACTTTCACAAAATTCACTTACAAAACAATAAATTCAACTGATTTGAAAATGGTTGTCTGGCTCAGTTAAATTTCTCCCAATTTATCTTTACTTTCGAAGCCAAACAGAAAATCTTGAAAAAAATGAAACGGGCAGCGCTTCTTTTACTGCTTTTTACATGTATTACCAATTGTAAAACAATTGAAACCACTCAAAGAAAAAACCCTGAACCACAATCATTTTCACAAGTCAGGTCAAATTCAACAACAATAATAGAGGAACCGCAAGTTGACCTCTCATTTGTTTCGGTAGAGTTCAGGGATTTTGTACCAGAGGTAATTTCAAGAGATCTTTTTTTGGATTACAATGGATTTGTATTGGAGTTTGATACCCTAACTCAGCATGCCAAGTGGGTAAGTTATTTACTTTGCAGAGAAAATCTAGGCAATGGCCAAGAGAGATCCAGCAATTTTAGAATGGAAAAAAGGCTGGGTGATCACAGCCCAAGAGATGCTTCTTACAAAAATTCGGGATATGACAGAGGCCATTTGGCACCTGCAGCAGATATGAGCTACAGTGCAGAAAGCATGTATGATAGCTTTTTCCTCACCAATGCAAGCCCCCAAGTCCCTGGGTTCAACAGAGGGATTTGGAAAAGGCTTGAGGAACAAATTAGAAAATTCGCAACCGAAAAAGATTCAATCTTTATCGCTACAGGCCCGATCTTGGATAAAGACCTTCCTACCTTGGGCAACAGCAAGATTTGCATACCAGAATATTACTACAAGGTAATCTTGAAGAAGGATCCAATACACCCACAGGGTATAGGATTCATTTTGAGAAATGAATCAGCTTCAGGTGATTTGAGTGCATATGCGATCAGCATAGACAGCGTGGAAGTAATGACCGGAATTAATTTTTTCCCACTGCTTGACGCAAAGCAAGAAGCTCAGGCCGAAAGCAAGTTTGACCTGAAATATTGGTTTGGAGACTAATATTTCATTCTCAAAACTCGAGCAGCTCAACCTTCCCATCCATAGTCGCCACGATTAGGCTATTTCCTGAAATAACATTAACTGTGTTGACCATCGAATTGTCTACTTTGTGAGCCCAGTTGATTTCTTGAGATTTAGGATCAATACTATAAACTACTCCCGATTTGGTACCGAAAAAGACCCTTCCTTCTTTTTCAATCAGCATAGATGGAACATGCTCGTAGCCAAATCCACAATCCATTCTCCAAGCTAACTTCGCTTCGGATTCACCTGTTTTGAATGCTACAATGTCATCATTCATTGTCTTTCCATAGATCAAGCTACCATCATCTGAAATCCCAATAGACTCTCTCACTGTAGCTTCATTTGTTCGCCACAAAGTTTTCCCTGACTTGGAATCAATCGCTGTCAAAAATCTATCTGGAGCCACTATGTAAATCACACCTTCATGAGCCACTGGAATACACATGGCAGGAGAGTACATTCTATTTGGCGAACCATTATCCCACTTCCAAAGTAAGACCCCCGTTTCAATGTTCAAAGCATATAAATGCCTATCCCAAGCTCCAAAAACAATCATATTGTCATAGATCAGAGGCTTACTGACCACAGGCCCCGAGATTCCTTCAAAAGTCCAGTTTTCTGCCCCCGTATTTACATCGATGGATCTAAATGTACCATCACTTCCCCCGATCAAAACAGCATCACCATATAATTCAGGAGAACCCAATACGGCCTTTTCAAAACTTTTCTTCCATACCAAATTGCCACTAGCATGTTCTAAGGCATATACATTGCCATCTCCAGAACCCATAATCACCAAATCATTTGAAATCACCGGTGAAGAAAAAATTCCGCCATCAGTCTCAAATGACCAAATCACCTCTCCAGTATTCTTGTCCAATGTCTCGATTTTCCCCACTGCATTTCCAAAAATCACCTTTCCATCAGTATAAGCAGGCGTAGAAATCACATTGGCATCCGAATGGTATGACCACCTTTTCTTAACATTTGGATACTTTTCATTGATGTCAAAACTTGGTCTAATGTAAACTTGATTTGGATCAAATTCCCTTTTACCCAATGCTATCTTATGCCAAGAGTCTTTGGTTCCTACTCCTGGATTTCTTTCCTGAAAATAAGCCGTATCGGATTCAATACTGATCCACTGATAACCTCCAACCTCATCCTTTGCACGAAGATTTGAGCGGCTCATAACCCCTGGAATACCCTCAAAATCATACACTTTGTTATTATGACCGTGCCCACAGACGGAAAATTGCGTGTTGTAATTTTTCAATCTATCAGTCGCTTCATACCAATTGTCAAGCGCATTGTCTAATGGATAATGATTCACATTGATGATTCGTTGATCTGTGGGCGTAGCACGCAAAACAGAATCCATCCAAACGACAGCATCCCGAGGAATATGCCCATCAGACATCCTTACGTATGGCCCCGAAGAAGTCCCGATAAATTTGTATCCTTTGTGCTCAAAGACAAATTTGTCATCGCCAAAAGCTTGGATAAAGCCTACCCCTCCTGACTCTGACCAGCCTGTGTCATGATTTCCAGGAATGATGTAGTATGGAATATTCAATTGGACGATAATCGCTTTTGCCGTGGCAATTTCCTCTTCTGTACCCATCTCGGTAATATCACCTGTCAGCAGTACAAAATCCAAATCAGTCTGCTTATTGATATCTTCCACCGTCCGTTGTAGATCTTCTTCAGCCACCCCATTTGGAGAGCCGATATGCAAGTCTGTGACAAGAGCAAATTTGAAATCTTGGCCATAGGACCCTAGTGCCAAAAAAATCATTAAAATCGTTAAAGCAAATTTTATTGGAAATATACGCATGGATGTATGAGGTTATTTATCGCTGGATTTTATCAACTCTATTCCTTTTAGGATATACTGATCGTGAACAAAATTTGAAGTTGTTTCTTGTACATAGTAATCAATATTCAAACCTTTTCCTTGTACTACCGCCCCATTCGGGTAAAAGCCTCCTAAACTTGTAAAAAGAATTTCAGACAAATCTGGCAAAGTAAATATTGAAACATTCATTAGAGCACCTGATGTTGTGTCTCCTACGGTGACACAATTTGGGGCTGCTTGGATAGCCATACCAATGAATTCTGCCTTACTTTGTGTAGAATGATTTACCAATAAAATTACTTTCCCATCATAAAATTTGGAGTTTTTTCTACCACTTTTAAATGGATCCACTATAGCCCTAATAGGAGAATTAAATATTTTCGATAAAGAAGGTCTATTGGTAATTGGAGCCAATACTTGTACAAACTTTTTCCTTTCTGGATAAATATTTTTTGATATCTCATCTAAGATGTCATGCTTTGGATAATTTCTTAAGTCAAATATTATTCCTTGGGTCTTAGACAGATCTTTGAATGCACTTTTCACTTCTTTTTTTGTAATAGAATGCAAGTTGATATAACCTACATTTTCATCAATTACCCCCCATTTTTCTCCATATAAAAAAGTAGGTAAAGCCACGTAATCCTTAATTTCAAAATTTTTATGAAGCTTTATATATTTCATTGTAAGTGTATCATTTCTATCGATAGTTACTTTAATAGAATCTTCTCCACTACGCAAAGCTGATATTGAATTTCTTTTTAAGTAAGAATCATTAGAAGCTGAAACTACATATTTTAATTTATTGCTTAAATAAAGTTCAGGTGTTTCATCCTCTAAACTTACAATCCGATCACCTAGTTTAATATCATCTCTTTCAGTTAAATCTACATTGAACAATGCTGTAACCACGAGTGTATCATTGACTAATTTTATTCCAAAAGGAGGTCTCTTTGAAAACAACAAATCATTTAATTTTTGGGAAATAAATGAAGTATGAGAATCATTTATTGAGGCAATCATTTTATGCTTAACTTTTTCATACTCAATATCGGATTTGCAATCAGCAAACTCAGGAACAAAGTCATCCAATAAATCAAACCAATTTGGTTGAATTAAATATTTATTGACATAGTAATACTGTATTAGATTCCAAAAACTAAATAATGTCAACAACCTATGGCTTTTTATATCCGAATCAAATGTTTCAAATCCAACTTCATTGTCAAATTTTGGGATTTTTGACAAAAAGTTGGAATTAGATATGTAATAATTTTTGATATTCGTATTACTTTTTAGATCTTTCAATTTACCATATAGGAGATTGTTAGGTTTGTAAAACTCAATCCAATCATAATCATAATTCTCCATAAACAGCCCATCAAAATTATTGGAAGCTTTGATTTTGCCAGAATCTATGGATGTAATAAACTGTAACAAAAAGTGGTCGAGATCTTCTTTTGTCAGAACATCATCCAATTTTTTGATATTCTCAACAAATTTCTCATCCCAATTGTATTCTCCTTTGCTAACAATCGGGTGATGGTATTTCATCAGCCCCCATACCAATCCAAATTGTTTGTATTTTTCAAAATCCCCTATTTTCTCCTTGCTTTGTGCATTAGCGTTAAATGTTAAGCTAAAAGAAAATAGCACCAGGATAAGTAAACTAATTTTGTGATGTGATATCATTTTGTAAATTTATTGATTACTATATTTAAAAACTATGTATTTAGGGGTGTTTTTTTACAAAAAGGAGTTCCTACAAGCCTTTTATTTAAGTTTGAATTTTCTAATCATTGAAGTTGACCACTTTTTGACAGCGCATCATAAGCTACCTGCATGACTTTTGTCCGTGTTCCCAATTGGGAAAGTTTGGAGTTCTCCCGAGTTGGATTTACACGGTTGGACAGGAAAATATATACTAGCTCATTTTCTGGATCTACCCAAGCATAAGTTCCTGTGAAACCAGTATGTCCAAAACTAGAAGCTGGAGCATCTTTTGCGGCATTGCCATTCTCGCTTCCTGGAGTTCTAGGTCTATCAAACCCCAAGGCTCTGTAATTACCTTCGTCACAGAATTTACATTTTGAAAATTCACCCACTACATTGTTGCCAATAATCACTTCATCAGCATACACGCCATCGTTCAAATAGAGCTGCATCAATTTTGCCAAATCATGCGCATTTCCAAACAAACCAGCATGACCACTCACCCCTCCCAGCATGGCAGCACCTTCATCATGTATAGTGCCATGGAGCAATTGCTTCCTGAAAAGTGAATCATATTCTGTTGGAACAATTTGATCTAAATCATACTTAAGATATGGGTTGAATGTCAGTGACTTGGCACCTATGTGGCTATAGATATTCTCTTGCAAGTATTCTTCAAAATCCTGACCCGAGATAGCTTTCACAACCTCTGGAGCAAGTATAAATGACAAATCACTGTAAACATACTTACCTTTTTCACCCAAAGGAGAGTCTAAAATTTGCCTATAGATTTTATTCTTATAATTCTTGTGGATATAAAGGTCTTGTGCAGCAAGTACAGGGAATCTTTTTGACTCGGAATATTTGAAAGTATTCCATTTGAATTTGCCATTTTTTCTCACTGTCTCCTTCCAAAACGGAATCCAAGCTTGTAATCCTGCTTGATGTGTTAGAATATCGACATACTTGATATTTTCCTTGCTTGTGCCTCTTGCCATGGGAAGATATTCTCCAAATGTCCCATTTTCATCAAATTTCCCTTCACATTTCAATTTCATCAATGCTGCCAAACTTGTACTGATTTTGGTAACTGATGCCAAATCATAAAGGTGCTCATTTTCTACCTTGACATTACTTTCGTAGGTATGTGTACCAAATGACTCATGGAAGATTACTTTCCCACTTTTGGCAATCAAAACTTGTGCACCTGGAATAGCTTTACTTGTAATAGCTTCTTTCACCAAAGTCTCAATCGCTTCAAAATCCCTTGAGTCCATTCCAAATTCTTCTGGAAATGAATACCCAAGACGCAGCCCTCCACTTGTCTGTAATCCATCACCGACTTTGAAATCAGCATTGACTGTCACCGGCAACTTCCCTTTAGCTCCCAATGCTCCAAAAATAATCTGAGAGGCAATGTTTTGGGCGTTCTCTGACTCTTGATAAGTTGCCATAACAGCATGGGCTCTAGCAAGCTGATCAAATTCCGCCAAGCTATAGACATTTCCAAACACAGATACAATGGTTGGCTTTTGCTCCATCAGTTTTTTGAGAAAAAACTTCGTCTCAGAAGTAACACCGAACCTACTTGCACCAGCTCTCATTTGAAGTTTATGCACACCTGCAATTACCAATGAATAATCTTCCAACTCCTTCATCAAAGATTGAAACTCCTCTATACTGGCATTGTGAGAGATAAAGAAATGATCTACCTCAGCAAATCTTCCCAAACCTTTCTGAAAGGAGGTTTCCTCAGCTGTTCCAATAGCCAAAGCAGCAATTTTTTGCTTGCCAAGGTTTTTTATTGGAATAATATCCTCCTTATTTCTTAGTAAGGTAATGGATGCTTCTGTCAGTTTTTTATTCAAGCTTTGCGCCTGTGGGTTGTTCAAGTCTTCATAGAGACTCTTCAGTTCCACAGGTTCATATTTATCCAAACCAAGCCAATATTTGGCTTCCAGTACTTTCTTTACTCTGTGTTCGATTTCTTCTATCGTAATTTCATTTCTTTCAATCGCCTTTTTGATCTCGCTGATTGTCCTCTCCACGTTCATGGTATTGAGAAGCATATCATTTCCAGCCAAAAGTGCTTTCATATCCACTTCACCAGGTTCATAGAATTTGGCCACACCCTGCATATTCAAAGCGTCAGTGAATACCAGACCCTCATAATTGAGGTCATTTTTCAATAAATCGGTAACTATGGGTTTAGAAAGAGTAGATGCCAGATTATGGGTAGAATCGTAAGCTGGAACATTCATGTGTGCGACCATTACACTTCCAAGACCTTCATCAAAAAGCCTTTTGAATGGATACAGTTCTGTGTCTTCCATTCTGATTTTGGAGAAATGAATGACTGGTAATCCATAATGGGAGTCCACATTGGTATCTCCGTGCCCTGGAAAGTGTTTTGCATTTGCAAGTACCTTATTATCCTGCATCCCCTTCATGTACGCCATTGCTTTGCTGGCGACATTTTCTTTTTGTTCACCAAAAGACCTGTAGCCTATCACAGGATTGTTCACATTGTTATTGATATCCACTACTGGAGCAAAATTCACATGAACACCAACCCTTCTACATTGCAGGGCTATTTCTTTGCCCATTTGATAGATCAGGCTTTCGTCGGCTATCCCTCCTAAGGACATTTGATAAGGAAAACTCATCGTACTATCCAGCCTCATTCCAAGACCCCATTCACCATCAATGGAAATCATCAATGGAATTTTTGCTTTTTCTTGGAGCTTGTTGGTCATGATAGCTTGTCTTACAGGACCACCCTGAAAAAAAATAATTCCACCCACTTGATATTTTTCGACCAATCTCGATATAGAATCTACATGAACTTGATCCTTGTTTGAATAAGCAGGGATCATAATCAATTGAGCAATCTTTTCATCTAAAGTCATGGATTGAAATCTGGCGTCGACCCATTCACTTCCCTGACCCTTGAAAGGTGGAGGGATGATTGTTTTGTCTTGCGCAAAAGCTTTAGTGACTCCTAAGATGATCAAAATTGAAAAAAGTATACTGGCTAAATTAAATTTCATTTTTCGTTGATGGTTTATTCTGTTATAATTTAGTGATGAAATAGGATTTTCTATGTCACAATATGGTTATCGGCAACACATTTTTATTAATACCCTATTTTGAAGGCAAATTTTATCGACCATTACGGCGATATCTCACTTCGTCTCCCTCTGGTGAGGTAAATTCGGCATGACTAATCCCTTCATATCTCGCATCTTAAATCTCCCCCGCTTCTTGTGCCTCAAATCTCATGTCTTGTGTTTTAAATCTAAAATCTAAATTTTAAAATCTAGAATTACTAAAAGAAAGGAAAGAGCCCGACCTGTGTGGCTGTCGAGCTCTCCAAAAAATAAACCTATGTTCATTTTACCATCCTTCGTTTTGAGTCAAAGTGACGCCATTTTCTTCATAAAGTGCAATTTGATCAATTGGAATAGGATCGAGATAAACTCTTGGATTATTGAATACCCTCTGAGCAGCTGCTACAGTAGCAGGTATGATGTAACCTTCTGATCCTTCAGATAGGACTACACTACTTTGTAAGTTTGGAAACTCTGCTCTAGTAACCCATGCACCTCTATTGATAGATGGATTAGCCTGTGTATCTGCATATTCTAGTTTAGCCCATCTTCTGAGATCATTGAGTCTGAAACCTTCCATCATCAATTCTACCCTTCGCTCTCTTCTTACTTCCCATAGAATGGATGATACACTTTGATCTCTAGCTGGATCATCGTAGGCTACACCATTGACAGCAAATCTATCTCCTACTAGAGTAACTGAAGGAAGATTGACTCCTGGTCTAGCACGAAGAACATTGATTGACTTATCCAGATCAGCCTGTGTAAGTGGTGCTCCTCCTAAAGACGCTAGCTCAGCAGCCGCTTCGAGATAATTCACCAAAACCTCTCCATATCTCATTACAGGAGAATCTATGATGTTCAGGTTTGAGCTTCCCTCAGGAAGGGTTCTAAGAGATTCATTCAAGTATTTGTGAGTTGCTACACCAGAAGTACTAAAGTTTGGCGAAATACCATTGAGTCTAAACTGGCTAGTGACAAAAGTCTCTTGTATCCTTGAATCTCTATTTGCAAACATGGCTTCCCTAGTTCTATCACCTTGATAAAGTGGGGATATACCTATAGGCAACCCATCAGAAGCGAGGTATGCATCAAGAGCATTTTTGGAGACCCCAGTCTGAGGCTCGTTGTTATTGTAGCTCATCAAAGCATGCGTAAGTAGTCCAGCTTCATAATGTCGGAAAATAATCACCTCAGGATTGCTCGCTAAATTTACAGAAGTGAATACCTGTCTATAATTTCCCAAAGAGTATCTACCTGATTGAATTAATTGATTGGCTGCACTTTTAGCAGCTTCAAAATACTTAGCGGCCTTTTGATCATCTCCAAGGTGATATTTTTGCCATGAGGCTTCGAAAAGCATCATTTGAGACATATAAGCCAATACCACGTCTCTATTTACAGTTTGCTTTGGTGTGCCATCTGACTGCCTTACCATTCGAGAAGCGTACTCAAAGTCCTCAAGAACTTTATCCATTACAAAACCCCTAGGATCTCTTGGTCTATAAAGCATTTCCAAATTTGCATCATCTACTTCTTCTTCAAACCAAGGAGCATCACCAAACTGCTGAACAATCTGAGCATATTCTATTGCTCTGAAAAATCTAGCTACTCCAGACCAATGATTGATTGCTTCTTCAGACATAGGCACGGTCTTTATCCTGTTCAAGAATAAATTCGCTTTACGCACCCAAGTGAATCTCCAGTATGATGCAGTAGCAGCTGTGACTGGCTGTAACCTAAACTGGGTAGGGCTCGAAGGAGCGAAGTCATCGTTCAATGATTGACCTGAGAAGAACCTCCCCCACGTAAATCCTGATCCATATCCAGAGAAATACTGAGGATAAAAACCCCATGCAAATGTTCGCACATTGGATTCATTGGTCCAATATGTCTCATCGGTAAGACGGTCTAATGGCGGTCTTTCAAGAAAATCTTCTTGGCAACTTACCAGAACCATAGACATCAATAATATTGCTAATATTTTAATTTTCATTTTTGTCAATTTTAAAGTTTCTAACTGTCTCAAAACTTGAGTTTTAGCTTACATGATTGATTATATTGCTATCATCAAAGGGTAAGTTGCAAACCAAATGAAACTGATCTCTGAAATGGATACACCCTACCGAAAGTGGCTGCATCATTCAGCCCTGCTGGCGTATACTCTGTCTCAGGGTCGATTGGGAGGTTGAGATTATCAAGTTCAAATAAATTTTCACCTGAGAAATATACCCTTAATCTTTCGACCTTGACTCTTTTTGAAAGTGTAGCTGGTATGGTATAACCAAAGGTGACGTTTTTCAACCTTGTGTAAGACATATCCAACAAATATTTAGTCTGCGGCAAGAAATTCCTCATGTTATTGGACTGTGAATGATCCGTAGGTCTAGGGTAGAATGCATTAGGATTCTCGGGAGTCCAATAGTCTAGCTGATGCTCATACCATGCTTCACCTGGTCTGAAACCTGGCACAAATAGGGGGCCATTTGCCCAGAAGTCTCTTTTACCCACTCCTTGAACAAACAAACTCAAGTCGAAACCTTTGTAATCGGCACCTAATCTTATACCATATTGGTATCTTGGAGTTGAGTTACCAATCACCCTCATGTCCCCTGGATCATCGATGGTATTGGTTCCTCTGTCAATTTTACCATCTCCATTAAGGTCCTTGTATTTGACATCGCCTGGCCCATAGAAGAACCATCCACTTTCAAAGAAAGATTGATCAGGAATACCATCTACCAATACGTATCTGCCGTTATCCAAAACAAATTCTCCATTAGCATCTCTTACAAAATCTTCATTGGTAAAGAATCTATCAGTTTCAAAGCCCCAAATTTCACCCAATACACGTCCTGGACGGTTAGAGTTTACGCCTCGATTGTCGGCAAAATCTGTGATCACCTCTTTAAAGTCAGAAAGCATTACTGTGGAGAAAAGTCTCAGACCATTTCTGAATTTGTGATTATAATCTACCGCAAGTTCCCAACCTGTGGTCTGCAATTCTCCAAGATTCTGCTTGGTAGCAGCAGTACCAAATGAAGAAGGAAGTACCAGTCCTGCGCTATGCATATCACTTGTAGTCCTTCTGTACCAATCAAAAGTAACTCCGAATCTGTCTTTGAAGAATCTAGCGTCAAACCCGAAATCTAGCGTACTTATCGTCTCCCAAGTCAAAGCCGAAGGCAATGCTCCAGGAGTAGCTACTGTCAACATGTTTTCATTTCCAATCACCCAACCAGAGTTGCTTGAGTTCATGATTCTATAAATATCTCCAAGGAAGGCATTTTGGTTACCAATAGATCCATAAGAAGCCCTAAGCTTCATAAATGAAAGTACAGGCTCTACTGATTGCATAAATGACTCCTCGGACAGAATATATCCAGCAGACATGGAAGGGAAAAATGCCCATCTTTCGGTAGGAGATAGTCTAGAAGATCCATCATACCTACCATTCAGTTCTAGCAATAGCTTATTGCGGAACGTATAGTTGAATCTACTGAAAAAACCCAAAGTTGCCCATTCGTTTCTACTACCAGACACAAACATTTCACCTGTAGCTAGCGAAAGCTCACCTCGGTCAGGATCCATAAGATTTCTCCTTTGAGACATATGAGACCAAAATTCGAACGTTTCGATATCAGAACCAGCCATGAACTTGAAGGAATGATCTTTGCCTAAGTCAAGCTCGTAAGTTGCAAAAGCTCTACCAGTGTTTCTTTTACTCATGTCTGAATCATACTGTACCCTATTGAAAGCTGGTCCACTGTAAGGGTCATAGCTCAAGTTGGCACCAGTTGCCCAAAAGTTGTAAGCTGAAAGTATCCCACCAGTCTGATGATATTGACGATTGTTGTTACTATAGGTATAATCCAAGTTGAAACTTAGGCCTTTCAGCGGACGAATGGTAGTCCCTAGATTGATACGCGACATGGTCGTATTTTCATTATTCATTTTGGCTTGCTCCACTTCATTGATGGAGTTCCTGAATGGACGTCCTTCATACGTTCCATAAGGGTAGACAGCTTGCCACCTGAATATATAGTACCATGGATCATAAGTCTCACTAGCAAAATTAAAAGGTTGAGTAAATTCTGTTTCTGAATAAAGAACTTTCGCCCTTACTTCTAACCATTTGTTGACTTCGGTGCTAACACTAAAGTTAAGATTGTATCTATTAAACTCATCTGGATTTACTTTCAAAACACCTTCTTGACCTAAGTAGCCAGCACCTAGGTAATACTTTGTCTTATCTGTACCACCAGATACAGATACGTCATGCTTTTGTTGTGGAGTCCATTGTCTCATGAACAACTCTGCTGGATCCCATGATCTATAAAAAAACAACCTACCATCTCTGATTTCAAAATCTCTTCCTAGCACCATCTCCGGACCTAAGTTCTGTCCTCCATAAGTCGCTTCCCATTCTCTCATCTTTTGAATTCCAATTTGATCAAAAGCCATACCTACAGCACTGAACACATTGGTAGAGGGATTTGTACGCTGCAATGCTCTAAAAGCCATTTCGGCTCCATCAGCGGCATTGGCGATTACAGGAGCATAAGTTGGGGTATTCCACGAAAAATTGTTTGAATAAGAAACTCTTGGCTTGTCACCTTTTGCACCTGACTTGGTGGTGACTAGTATCACACCCCACGCTGCACGAGAACCATAGATAGAGGAAGCAGCAGCATCTTTCAGGACAGAAATACTTTCTATATCTTCTGGGTTGATTAATTGCAAGCTTTCGATTTCCACATTATCTACTAGAATAAGTGGCTGAGCACCTGCCGAATTACTTAAAGTACCTGTCATCCCTCTCAATCGGATGTTTGGATTTCGACCGATTTGTCCACTTGGTGTGGTAATCGTCAGACCAGGCACGGTACCTTGAAGACCTCTACCCACATCTGTGATTGGTCTAGATGCCAATACCTCCGTATCTACTGTGGTTACTGCACCTGTGACATTGCTTCTTTTCTGAGTTCCGTAACCTACCACCACAAACTCTTCCAATGTTTTGGTATCAGATGCCAATACGACATTTAAGTTTGATTGGCCTTCGATTAAGATTTCTTGGGCTATCATACCGATGAAACTAAATCGAAGTGTCTCACCTCTGCTGACTTGGATTCTAAACTGACCATCTATGTCAGTTGTGACTCCTTGACTGGTACCTTTTACAGTTACACTGACTCCTGGTAGTGTCAACCCATCATCAGCAGAAGTAACTACCCCTGTGATCTCCCTTCCTTGGGCAAAGGTCTGAATGCTGATGAATAGAAAGCTGAGACTCCATATTGAACTAAGCAATAAAAGTTTCTTCATGTGAAATTAATTTATAGAGTTGTTAAATATTTTGTGTGTTTAATAGGTCTATTGTTAGGTTTTTATGGTGTATATAATCACTTTGGATTTCTTTATTTCAAATCTTGTATCCCAAATACTATTGCATTGATCTAGGTAAATTGCTACTCAATGCTTTGCATTTTGGACAAAAGATCTAATCAATTATCTGCGACTTTTGCACCTTGTAAATTTTTCTATAAAAACATTCCTATCCATCCCTGAAAACAGGGATATTGTCAAATCACCAAAAAACACAAACAGAGAATAGTTGACGATGAATTGGTACTCGCTTGGCTAAAAAAATACGTCCTTATTCAGCTTTCAAAGGTATATCGATAATTATCGTAGTACCACGATTGGGATAGCTATCTACTTCAAAAGTTCCCCCTAGTAGTTTTGTCTTAGATTGTATGGTCATAAATCCCAATCCATGTACGATCTGATTCATGTCCATTCCCTTACCATTATCCTCCATCAATATATTCACCCTATCTATATGCTTGATAAGTTGAAGTGTGGCATGTGTTGCCTGAGAATGTTTTATGGTGTTTTGAAGGAGCTCTTGGCAAATTCTAAAAATTGATATCTCAACTTTCTCAAATACTCTTCTTGAAAAACCTAATATCTGAAGGTCGATATTGAGAATCCCCGATGAGTTTATTTTTTCAACAAAGGAATCAAGAGTTACTTTCAAACCAAATTTTTTCAGTGAAGCAGGTGCCATATGATGGGCTATTCTCCTCAATTCTTCAATCGACTCATCTAGCATGACCAAAGTATCCTTGTGGGAAGTTGATTCACTGAATGCTCCATTTTTGTCTACTTGCTCATACAATCCATTCAGCTTGAGCCTTACTGTGGATAGCATCGACCCCAAGCTATCATGCAAATCACTCGCTATGCGATTTCTCTCTTTGTCTTGAATCTCCATAAGATCTTTAAGGTGATCATTGTTCTGCTGCTGAATGATCTTCGCCAGCCTTTGCTTCTCATACATCTCATTTGTAATATCATTGTTGAGTTGAATGGTCTGCTCATGGATCATGGCATTTTCTAGGATAATAGCACCTTGATTTGAGGTGATTTTTATCCATTTAAGGAGATTTTTGGAATACCAATTTTTCATAAAACAGTTTTCTAGATAAATCACCATAGAAAGATATCCTGTGATATTGATTGGTAAGATTAAAAAGCTTTTTACATTCCTCTCTTTGAGTCTATCTAATTCTATGGAGGGCATTTCCTGATCTATATCATCTACCTGAAGCAGGTTCTTTGTCTTGTGAGCATATAGGATCAATGACTCCGGATAATCCAGTTTCTCAGAGTTATTCAACAATGAAAGGGAGCTAGAGGTCAACACATTATCTCTTTCTTTTTGTAACTTCACCACAACACCTGAAGATCCCGAGAATCTCAGAAGAAGAACCATGAGTTTTCTTATCAAAGAAGTAACTTCAAGGTCACTGCTCAACTCTTGCTGAATCGTCTCAATATCAATATCCCAAACTAGGTCTACACGATTCAAAAACGCCTGATATTGTTGCAGCAGTTGATTGGCTTTAGCTACAGCCCCCCAGTTACTGAATGCTTCCACAGACTCCAAGATTAATGTATGGGCTTTTTTTGAATTAATATTCAATGTCAAGTGATGCTTTGCGAACAATTCCTTGGTCACTCCTTCCATAAAATAATCTTGTTCTATCAACTTTAGCGTTTGTCTATAGGCTTTGGATGCCTCCGATTGATTACCCAAAATTCTACTCATCTCGGCCTGAAGTAAGCAGTAAATCTTCAAATAATTCAATGGTGAGGATTTTGACCATAGGGAGAAGGAATTTAGAATTTCATCTAAGACTTGGATATATCTCTTTTGCTGGTCTGCGTCATAACTATACCAACATTGAGTAATCGACAAAAATCGGATAAATAAGTTTGCAGGAACCAACGGAGAGCCTTCCTGAAGCTTTCTATTCTGATCAGCTTCACTTGCAGCCTTTTCTGCCAATTTATAGAAACCAAATAGGAAATAGTATTTTGCCCAAACATAAAACCTATAAAACTTTTCTTCTTGGACTGTCAATTGTGCTGCAAATGAGGATCCTTGGATTCTCGGAATGGAGAAGATCGTATCTCTCCCCATGAGGTAATCTATCAGGCTCTTTTGGTAATGGGTGATGTAATAGGTGAGCTCATTTTCAGGATATAAATTTTGGAAATCTTGATCAATAACTTCTGAAAGTGGCCCTCCAGAGAGAAATCTCAGATTCAACAAGTGAGTGCTCAGTATATATTGGCCTATATAATCCCCTGATCGCTTACCCGCCTCCATGCCTGATTGGAGGAGTGAAAAGCTATCTGCAAACGGATCTTTCCATGTCTGGACATAAAATGCAAAAACACCGTATACCCTACATCTGAGATTCAAATCCCCAAGCTCTTGATTGATCGATAGACCAATTTTCCCATACTCAAAACCTCTAGAAATCTCCCCTGATATGATCAGCATTCTTGCATAAGAAACATAGCCTATGGCCTTTACTGCGGAAGGAGTACCAGGCTTGTCTGACATCAAGATAATATTCATCGATGCCCAAGTCATCATCAAGTCTGATGTATGATGTAGCGCCATACCCCCCACGTACAGCAAGTTCAATACATGGTTGTTCTTATTGGTAAATGAAGTTCTCTGCTGAACAAATTTTGCTTTTTCCTGATTATCAAGATGCTTTTTGAGCTGATCCAATTCTTGAAGGAGTCGGCGCTTTGTTTGAGGAATTTGAAACCCCAGTTCATTGAGACTCTCTTTGAGTATTTGAAAAGCCTTTCTGTATCGACCTAGGTGGCTATTGATTACGATTTTCAATAAATATGGATCTATCCTTTTCTCAAAAGAAAAGAACCTTTCTAGCAAAAAGTCAAGATGAATTTCTGCAAAATCATACTCACCAAGCTCATACTCCGCCCTTGCAAGCTGAAGAAATGAGTTCCAAGTCAAATCTGACACTTCCTCCCATTTACAATTCCCAAGATGAATGTTACATATTTTGAAGAATTCCTTAGCCTGCTCTATTTGCTTATGCTTTTTTGCAGCCATTCCTGCTTTATAGTTGATCTCTGCAGCTAATCTTTCCTCCATATTCCTTAAGACTGCTGGTAATGCTTTGTTCAGGTGATTGGCTGCATGAATTATATCTTTTGATTCCTCTAGCTCAAAGAATCGATGATGGTAAAGTTTTGCAAGCTGATAATGATTGCTAATCAGCTCATCAGCATCTATTCCTTGATAGACTAGTTCGGCCAAGTGCATTTGAGTGACATTGATCCTCTCTTCTTGAAGTGTCAAAAGACCAAAACTTGCACATTGAGCCAGTAATTCATCAAAGTCCTTTTGATCTTCGCCAAGCCATTTGAATACTAAGTCTTTGGAAATACTGCCAGCGCAAGCTACGAAATTGACTAATCTTTGAGCATCTAGGGTCAATCTACCCATGTGGATATTGAGGATATTCTGTTTGTTCAGCCCTTTGAAGGCTTTGTTGATTTGGGATATTTCTCCATGTAGCAATCCATCTTTTAGAAATAAAAGGGCTGAATTCTTGAGGTTTTCTACGATGAGCTGCAGTAGAAAAAAATCCCCTTGACATAGCCTGTGACAAGTTTCAACCAATTGCGAATCACATTTACCTTCTAGCTGATTCTCAATATAGGCTTTCGTTTGGCCAAAGTACAATTCCTTGATATTCAATCTAAAAATATGCTGTTTTTCAAAACTTAGACTATCTAGAATATTTTTGGAGACGGCTGATTGATCAAATGTCGTCCGCTGTTCTCCTATCCAGATTAGCTTATCAGTCTTTAGTTCTGTGAGCAAAAAACTCAAGAAATTAGCTCCTGGACTATCCATCCATTGTAAATTGTCTGTAAACAAAAAGAGTGGCTCACTAAAAAAATCACTTATGAAACTAAAAATCTTACTCAAAATAGGATAAACTTGGTTTTCTACCTTGGGGATCAAAAACTGATTTGTCAGAGGGTTGATCTCTGAAATGATAGAAAGCTCTGGGAAATAATCTAGTGCAAGGACATAGTCTGACCCTAATTCCTCCAGCAGCTTATGAGAAAAATCTTTGAACTCATCTTCTTTTAACCTGCTATATATCTGACTTAAAAAATTTGACAATCCATTTCTAAATCCGGCATATGGGACATTTTTTTGACTAGAAAAATGTCTGAGAATCAGCACTGGAACACGAGAACTCAGATCAGACAAAAATCCTTCAATGAGATAAGTTTTTCCAGAGCCAGCATATCCTGAAATCAATACCCCTCTTGCACAGGTGTTGCGATTGCCATGCAACATCTCATTTACCGTTTTTTCTAAAATCTGTCGATTTTTTTCACTCAGACCTTCACGCTTACTTATCTTGCCAGTTTTCATTGTGCCTCAATATTCGGAACTAAGATAAAATTAAAAATAAACTGGACATTATCCTATTCAAGGATACATTCCTACCTGTGGAGGATAAATTGCCAAATTCTTGGAAAAACATGAAAAGGATCATTTATAAAAGCTATCAGGCTACATCTCAGATTTCTTACTAAGCAATAACAATCCAAGGCATGTAAAAGAAGCATTGACAATCAAAATTTCGAATCCAAACCGATACCCATAAAACCACGCTTCACTATGCTGATCCAAAATGTAAGAAAGTACTGGGCTAGCCACACATACCAATGGAATCCAACGATCCTTCGTCTCCCTTTTGCTCAGCAGTCCAAATGCAAACAAACCTAAAATTGGCCCATAAGTGAATCCAGCGGCTTTAAAAACTGCACTTACTACACTGCTATCATTGAGCTCATTGAATACCACAATCACCAAAAACACCAACAAACAAAATCCTACGTGGACCAATTTTCTGGTTGTGTTGTTAAATTTCAAGGATTTTTTATTGCTTGGTAAGCCCAAAATATCTACACAAAACGATGTCGTCAGTGCTGTCAAGGCAGAATCTGCACTTGAAAATGCTGCTGCAATAATCCCCAACATGAAAGCCATCGCTGTAAGGGTACCTAGGTTATTCAATGCCAATAATGGGTAGAATTCGTCTGAACTACTCGGAATCGTAAGTTGATGAACTTCTGCAAAAGTATAAAGCAAAACGCCAAGGCTAAGAAAGAGTGTCGTCGAAAAGAAAAATGAAACTGAAAACCAGAAAATGTTTTTCTGAGCCTCCGCTTTGTTTTTACATGTCAAATTCTTTTGCATGACATTTTGATCCAAGCCATTCATAGCTATGGTAATGAAGACTCCAGACACGAACATTTTAAAAAAATTTCTATCAGACAAGATGTCCCATTCAAACACAGTAGACATATCGCTACTACCTATAAGCTGAGCAAGCTCCACTGGCCCTAGGCTCAACTCTCTGCTGATAATGATGATAGTCACTGTCACGGCAGCCAATAAAAACATCGTCTGTAAGGTGTCCGTCCAGACAATAGTCTTCACACCACTACTCACAGTATAAAGATATATCAGAAGTAAGGTAATCAGAACTGTAAGAAAAAATGGGACCCCAAATGCTTCAAAAAACCCAATCTGAAGCGCCGTGGCTGCTAGGAACAGTCTAAACGATGCTCCGATTGTTTGAGAAATAATAAAAAATACAGATCCTGACTTGTAAGCACCTCTACCAAACCTATTTTGGAGATATTCATAGATTGAGATGAGCTGCATCTTGTAAAACAAAGGTATCAATATGGTAGCTATGAGTGCATACCCTACCATATTGCCCATTACGAACTGTAAATATGTCCACTGCTTTGATTCTACTTCTCCAGGGACGGATATGAAAGTAACCCCAGATAGAGAGGCTCCAATCATCCCAAATGCTACCAAAATCCACGAAGACTGTCTATTTGCTGTGTAAAATGTCATGTGATCTGACTTTCTAGAAGTCAGATAACTGATCAAAATCAACAACATAAAATACACTACTACGACTCCAAAGACCAATCCCTGCCCCATATTCCAAACTTAAATGATTTAAAAAACTAAAGCCTTCATAGATTATCTCTTTTTCACATTGCCTTGGACAGCTTTTTTCTCTCCTTTTGTCATCACATTAATTTTCTCACTCAATTCTCCTTCTTGGTGTAGCCTATTCACAGCAGAAACCTGATAGGTATAAGCCTCTCTTTTTTTAGCTTTATGATCTACCCATACTTGCTCTGTATAGCTGCTTTTGGGTATGATAGTCAAAATATGAGCTGGGTTTTCAGTATCTAATGCTGTTTTTGCATCAGATCTGTAAATGACATAGTAAGCTTGATTACCCACACTTTGATCTTTCCAAGTCAGCTTTACTCCATCTCTCGGGCTACCCTCGACAGTTAATATTTGTGGAGGAGAAGGAGGGTCACTTTTTATCCATGGCATTTCAGGTATCAAGGCTGGATAAGAATATATTTTTCCTAGCTGGGTATTTACATCTCGCTTGTTTTCACCAATAGTTTTGGCTGAAAAGTACATGCTCCCATGTACTTTTTCGAAAGTTCTATTGAATTCCACTTGATTCTTGATTTCTTCGGGATCTTCCCAGCCTTTCTCACCTACCCTATATATCCCTTGTCCAATATACAAATGGCGACCGAAGGAATTCTCTTCCCACCATTTCACTAGGGTTTTGTACTCTGCCTTTTCGAATCCTATATGCCAATAAAGCTGTGGAGTAATATAATCTATCCATCCCTTTTCCAACCATTTCAAAACATCGGCATACAAATCATCATAATTGGTAACTCCAGCCTGCGTATCAGACCCTCTTGGGTCTTTGTCTTTGTTTCTCCAAACACCAAAAGGACTAATTCCAAATTTCACAAAAGGTTTTTCTTGCTTGATTCTTTGACTAAGTTCTTCTACGAAAAAATCAACATTGTATCTTCTCCACTCATCAATATCCTCGTAGCTTTCTCTACCATATTTCTCATAAGATTTATCATCTGGGAAGTTTTCATTTGCCACTTTATAAGGATAGAAATAGTCATCAAAGTGCACTGCATCAAGATCATAATGCCTCACTACTTCCATGATAGCATCAAATACAAATGCTCTAGCTTCTGGAATTCCTGGATCGTAGTACCATTTTCCACCATATTTCACAAACCATTCTGGATGCTTTACCATGGGATGTTCATCTGATGGGGTGAAATCCTTGCTCATACTTGCTCTGTAAGGATTGAACCAAGCATGAAACTCAAGACCTCTCTTTCTTGCTTCTTCTATCATGAAAGTCAATGGATTGTAATAAGAATCTGGTGCCGCGGACTGCTCACCCGTCAGAAAAGCGGACCACGGTTCATAGCTCGATGGATAAAATGTATCCGCTGTAGGTCGAATCTGCATGATGATAGCATTCATGCCTGAGGCTTTAAGCTGATCTAGTAGCTTTACATATTGCTCCTTTTGCAGCTGTGAACTCAAGCCACGTTGATTTGGCCAATCGATGTTTTCCACAGTAGCGATCCATGCAGCTCTCATCTCCCTTTTTGGAGCATTTTGAGCAAAGGAATCCTTTGGATAGAAAATATGGATAGTCAAAAAAATGATCAAGAAATATTTCATGGTACAAGTTGACATCATGACTGGATTTAGGGTTTATTTAAATATTTTCTAATACTGCTTTTACAGAGCCGTGTTTCAAAAGCAAAGCTTTGGCTTGCTCTTGACTAAGCTCAGGTAATACTTCTACTATCATCCTTATACCTCTTTGAATTAGCTTTTGATTGCTAAGTTGCATATTGATCATTTTATTTCCTTTCACTTTGCCTAGCTTGATCATCAGGGCAGTGCTGATCATATTGAGTATCAATTTCTGCGCTGTACCAGATTTCATTCTAGTACTGCCAGTGACGAATTCAGGTCCTACTACCGCTTCTATTGGGACATCCACATGTTTTGCCAATTCAGATCCTTCATTGCATGTAATGCATGCTGTCAATACACCATGAGCCTTGCTAGCTTTGACTCCTCCGATCACATAAGGAGTACGTCCTGATGCAGCTATACCAACCACTGTATCAAGATCTGAAAGATGATATGCTTGCAGGTCTTTCCAAGCTTGATCGATATCATCTTCGGCTCCTTCCACTGCCTTCCTAATGGCAGCATCGCCTCCAGCTATCAGGCCTACTACCAGATCTGGACTTGCTCCATAGGTAGGGGGAATTTCTGATGCGTCTAGAATTCCTAATCGCCCAGAGGTACCTGCACCTATGTAAAACAACCTTCCGCCTTGCTCGAATCTCGACACCAACTGATCTAGTAGAAGTTGAATGCTTGGTATACATTTTTGTACTGCCATTGCCACCTGTTGGTCTTCCTGATTTATCCCATTCAATATCTCTATCGTTGACATTTTTTCAAGGTCAACATATTTAGAATCTAATTCTGTAGTGGTCATCTCTAATTATTTTATTTGAATCTTTGATTTGAAAATCATCATACTTTGACGCCTGTATGATACTGTATCAATCCCTCCATGGGATTCTTGACGATCTGATTGATCTCAATATGCAACCTTGCAGCCTCCTCTACTATAAAAGATTTAAAATGAAAAGCCACAGATCCCACTATGGTAATTGGCAAATTTTCATTTTCTGGAAAGTATGGTAAAACAAAATATTCGAAAAACTTCCTGAAGTTTTGGCTAATCACCTGAGCAAACTCTTCCACCTCACTGTATTGCAAAAGGAAAGGCACAAAAGAAGCCAAAAACCTATTCACAAAAGGCAAGTTATACAAGCTATCTAAAATTTCTCTGTCATCTAATTGGTAGAAATCATAGAATTCTTTGGTAATGTCTACAGGAAGTTTTTTTTGCAACACTAGAGAAAGTACGTCTTTCCCCATGACTGCTCCGCTTCCATAGTCTGCCAGAAGGTATCCTAATGAAGGGACATTATTTATTATCTTTTCACCATCATACACACATGAATTTGCTCCAGTACCTATAATGCATGATATTCCGGGGGCATTTTGAAGAGTACTTCTAGCTCCTCCGAGTATGTCTCCCTCCACCTGAATATCAAAGGCATTAGGCAATACAGTTTCTAATACATTTTGGATGATTGAGGCTTTCTTAATTTTTCCGCAGCCTGCTCCATAGAACAATATCCTGTCCACATCATTCACTTGATTGCCCACTACGCTTGAAGCTACCTCCTGTATTTGACGTTCACTTACAAAATATGGATTCAGACCTATGGTGGTTTGAGTTTTGACTTTGTGCCCTTCAGCGTCTAAAAATATCCAGTTCGTTTTGGTGGATCCACTATCTGCAATCAATATCATAGATTTTTGAATAACGTTTAAAACATGCAATACCAAAATTGGCATTGACTCATCATTACAAAAATCAATTTTATTTTAGGCATTCATATCCCTGAAAATGGGGATTTCCTATAATCACTGAATCAACCTTTTCTTGTAAGCATTCTTGATCAATTCCGCTGTATTTTTTGCACCTAATTTGTAGAGCAAGTTTTTACGGTGAGTTTCTACAGTATTTTTGCTGATGAAAAGCTTGTCCGCTATTTCATTGGTGGTCAATCCAGAGGCTATAGACTCTAGTACCTCGAACTCCCTCTCTGAAAGCTTCTCTGAAATTTGTTGCTTAAAAGTATTTTTGATAAATGAGTTTAATAAGGTCTGCTTGACTTCATCGCCAAGGTAATTTTCTCCTTGATGGAGTGACTTGATTGCAGCCAGAAGATCTTGAGCCCCAGTATTTTTCAAAATGTATCCATGAGCACCAGCTTTGAGCATATCGGAAATAAAACTCCTGTCATTGTGCATAGACAAGCCCAAAATCTTCACCTTCGGATGAGTCAAAATCAATTTCTTTGTAGTCTCTATCCCATCCATCTCTGGCATATTGATATCCATGATCACGATGTCTACTTCCTTCGTTTCACAAAAGCTTAAAACTTCCTTTCCACTCATGGCTTGACCGACTACCTCTATCTCTTCTGAAAAATTAAGGATAGACTTCAACCCATCAATAAACATTTGGTGATCATCAGAAATCAAAATCTTAATCATAGTCGGTACCATTAGTTCCTTAAATTTCACAAAAATTAAATTGGAATTCCAAAAATATTATAAAAAAAGCCCCCAAACCGAAGTCTGAGGGCCTAACCAACTAATCAATCATTACTAAATCTCTACACTTTCTACATTTTTGAAATAGACTTGTTGATCTGCATCTAGATCTACCAATACTGCTGAATCTGGCTTGACATATCCAGCAAGAATCTGCTTAGAAAGCTCATTGAGCACCAATCTCTGCATGGTTCTTTTCAAAGGTCGAGCGCCAAACTGAGGATCGAATCCCACTTTTCCTAAGTAGTCTAAGACTTCCGCAGTAGCATCGATTTCAATATTAGATGCTTCAAGCCTTTTTTGAATTTCTCTCCATTGTATATCTACTATCTTCCTGATGACGCCCTGATTTAGGGGTTCAAACATTATCGTCTCATCTATCCTATTGAGAAACTCAGGTCTGACAGATAATTTCAACAGATCATAAACTTCTGATTTTGTCTTTTCCATCACCTCATCTTTGTTCCAAGCTTCCATCTCAGCAAATCGCTCTTGGATGAGGGTAGAGCCTATATTTGTTGTCAAAACGATTATGGTATTTTTGAAATTGGCAATTCTACCTTTATTGTCTGTAAGCCTTCCATCATCAAGTACCTGAAGCAGAATATTGAAGACATCAGGGTGGGCTTTTTCGATTTCATCAAGTAGTACCACAGCATATGGTCTCCTCCTGACTGCTTCGGTAAGTTGACCTCCTTCATCATATCCTACATAGCCTGGAGGTGCCCCCACAAGTCTGCTGACTGCATGCCTTTCTTGATACTCCGACATGTCTATTCTCACCATGGCGTTTTCATCATTGAAGAGGTACTCAGCCAAAGCTTTGGCTAGCTCCGTCTTTCCTACTCCAGTAGTACCCATGAATATAAATGAGCCAATTGGTCTCCTCGGGTCTTGTAATCCAGCTCGGCTTCTTCTCACTGCATCGGACAAAGCAGTGATGGCCTCTGTCTGACCAGCTACTCTTTTCCCTAGTTCATCTTCTAAGTGAAGAAGTTTTTCTCTTTCACTTTGGATCATCTTGCTGAGTGGTATGCCTGTCCATTTGGAAACTACAGCAGCAATGTCTTCATGATCTACTTCTTCTTTGAGTAGTGGCGAACCAGCCTGCATGGCTTCCAATTGATTTTGAAATTCTGCGAGCCTTTTCTCAGCTTCGACTATCTTACCATATCGAATCTCTGCCACTTTACCGAAGTCTCCTGCCCGCTCTGCTTGCTCTGCTTCAAGTTTGAGTTTATCTATAGATTCTTTCTCATTCCTTATTCCTGTGATTACGGACTTTTCGCTTTCCCACTTAGCTTTGATGCCTTGTCTTTTTTCTGAAAGCTCTGCAATCTCTTTACTCAGGACTGTCTCCTTATCCTTGTTGTTTTCTCGTCTTATTGCTTCTCTTTCGATTTCGAGTTGCATGACTCTGCGATTAAGCTCATCTAGCTCTTGGGGCAGTGAGTCTATCTCCATACGAAGTTTTGCTGCTGCCTCATCCATTAGGTCAATGGCTTTGTCTGGAAGGAATCTATCCGAAATGTAGCGTTGAGAAAGCTCTACCGAAGCTATTACAGCGTCATCCTTGATACGTACTCCGTGGTGAAGTTCATATTTATCCTTGATTCCTCTCAAGATAGAAATGGCATCTGCTGCGTCAGGTTCATCTACTATTACTGCTTGAAACCTTCTCTCTAGGGCTTTGTCCTTTTCGATATACTTTTGGTATTCTTTCAAAGTAGTAGCTCCTATAGCGTGCAGCTCCCCACGTGCCAGAGCAGGTTTGAGCAAATTCGCTGCATCCATAGCCCCCTCACCTCCACCTGCACCTATCAAAGTGTGGATCTCGTCTATGAAGAGGATGATTTCCCCTTCAGAATCAGTGACTTCTTTGATCACAGCTTTGAGTCTTTCTTCGAATTCCCCTTTGTACTTGGCTCCTGCCACCAAGAGCCCCATATCCAAAGAAATCAAAGTCTTAGACTTCAAGTTTTCTGGCACATCTCCACTCACTATTCTCTGAGCTAGACCTTCTACAATGGCTGTCTTACCTACACCTGGCTCACCTAGGAGAATTGGATTGTTTTTTGTCCTTCGGGCTAAGATTTGAAGTACTCTTCTGATCTCTTCATCTCTTCCTATGACGGGGTCTATCTTACCTTTTTTAGCAAGCTCGTTTAGATTTTTGGAATATTTTTCCAAAGCCCTATATTTTGATTCTGCATTTTGATCTGTCACTTTATTTCCTTTTCTAAGTTCCTTTATAGCTTCAATTGTGGCCTTTTCTGTGAGGCCATGGTCTTTTAACATTTGTGCGGTCTTATCTCCACCTTTCAACATGGCTAAAAATAGATGCTCTATGGTCACATACTCATCACCAAATTCCTTGGTGAATTGCTTGGCCGTGTTGAGTAAATTATTTGTAGCATTTGAAAGGTAGGGTTGTTGACCTGTTCCTCTTGGCAAGCCTTGAATCAACTCCTCCATTCGTCTTACCAAAGATTCCTTATTCACTTTCAATCTGCCGAAAATAAAATCTACTACATTTTCATCTACTGCAAATATGCCCTTAAGCACATGTGAAGGCTCTACAACTTGTTGCTGTTCTGCAATAGCCAACTCTGCAGCCTTTTGTATTGCCTCTTGAGACTTGATCGTATATTGATTGAAATCCATGATAGCTGTATTGGTTTTGTGATGATATTGATACAAAAACTATGGATCAAATAAGCAACCAGATCAAATAATCGGAAAAAATGTCATAAAAACCATCCTAAATACCTGAAAAGCAGACATATTGACACTTGTGTCCATATGTGTAGAAATAAAAAAGTCTGAACTCAGGAACATGGTAGAGTTCAGACTTGTATGATGATGCAAGCCTACTTTAGAGCAGCAAAAAGAAGCTAGCAACAAATTATTTTTACATGGTGAAAAACAAAGTCTTACTTCTCAATCTTCTTTTGATCTATACCGTTTGAGATCTCTTTCAAACTTTGCTATCTCAGCATTGGCTTTTTCTACATTAATTTCAAATTGCTTTTGTTTTAGCTCCATCTTGGCAATATTTTCTTCTGTAGTACCTTTTTGCTTTGCCTTTTGGATCTTGAGGTTTTGTTTAGACAAGCTTATTTCCTCTTTTTGCCTTTTTGTAAGGGCTTTATCATAGCCCTTTTGAGCTTTTTCCAAATTTTTAATTCGCTTAGCCTCTGCTTTTTCTGCTGCTTGGATTCGCTTAAGTTCTGCTTGTTGAGCTTTCAATTCTTTCTTTTCCTGAGCAAGCTTTTGCTTTTCTTCTTTTTGGGCTCTTTTGATTTCAGCAAGCTCTGCTTTGGTTTGCTCCATTTCGTTTGAACTCTGAGCATATGCTGTCCCTGATAGGATAAAAGCACAAAACAATGCACTAAGAATAAGTTTAATTTTTTTCATAACAATTTAGTTTATCAATTTTTGAAAATATTATTCTATATTGTATAGGTAAATATACCTTTGAAAAGCGAGAATTTGATTCAGTCAACTTTGTATTTAAATATGTATATCATCATCTAATATTTGTAAAAATTAGCATGTTTACACCACCCAATTCATGATAGATCAATTACAATTCAACTTACTTTCCGTACCCGTTTTCATTACAAGTATACTATTTCTTTTTCTAATAATTCTCAGCAAGAAAGATGGAAATGAATATGGTGAAAAGTATTTTAATTACCTCATGATAGCCTGCTTTTCTTACTCCATACTTTATGGCTTCGAAATAATATCTACAAGTAAGATCTACATCATTTGGATATTCAAATTGGAATTTATTGGTGGTGTTTTGTTGACTCCGCTTGTTTTGGCTTTTGTACTCAAATACTCAGGTAATGAAAAATATCTAAATAAATTTGGGAAAATTATAGTTTTTGGTTTTCCAGTAATTTTTTTAGCGACACTTTTCACTAATCAATATCATGGTATGTTCTACAAGAGTTTTGATATCATTGAGCATCCATCGTTTTATAGTATATCATTTGTTCCTGGACCAATACACTGGATATATGGGATTTACAACATCATTATCGTGATCATTTCCAACATCCTTTTGATCAGGATGCTCTTATATGTACCTAATGCATTTTCAAAGCAAGTCTTGATCATCCTACTTGCTACACTTATCCCATGGTTTACACACATATTAGACTTGTTTGAAATCGTCGAAACTCATTTGGACTTGGTGCCATTTTCATTGGCACTGAGTGCTATCTTCATGTACTGGGGGCTCTTCAGGCTGAATCTATTAAAGTCCATGCCTATTGGTTTTGAAAAGATTTTCAACGAACTCAATGATGGTATAATTATTCTGGACTACGAGGGCAGCGTGATCACCCATAACAAAACGGCCGGGTCACTCTTTCAGCTCAAGGGTTCATTAAACAAAAACAGTGTCATTAGCAAATGGCCTCAATTGAGCTCACTATTTGACACAAGCAAAGTCCCCAATGATATTGAGCTTCAAACTGAAAAAAAACAGACGCTTGTTCTAAAGCGAGAGTCAACCTTTGGGGATTCATCGGAGAGTGAGAGGATATTCTATTTAAAAATTCGAGACATTACTGGTGAGAAAGTAACCCAAGACATACTTCAGGCAAATGAGTGGAAGCTTCAAAAAGCAAATGCTGACTTGAGAAGAAATGAACAGATGCTGAAATCTATTGCTCAAGCTACCAAAGAACTGCTTTCGAACTCAGACTTTTCTACAGCCACCCAAAACGCAATCACCATCATTGGAAAGGGTTCATCAGTAGATAGAGCCTATTTATTCGAAAATAGTGAAGATGATTTTGGGAATATTTACAGTTCCCAAAGATTCGAATGGAGCACTGACGACGTCCCCGCAGAGATCAATAATCCAGAGCTTCAAAATCTCCCCATGGATATATATGGAGATGCCGTTCTCTTCTTAGCTGAAAATAAAATCTATCAAGCTATCGTATCACAACTTGAAGACGAGGATATCAAGAAACTATTAGAAAGTCAGAAAATCAAATCCATTTTACTGATCCCTATTTTTGTAGAAGATTACTTTTGGGGATATGTAGGTTTTGATGACTGCAAAAATGAACGGATTTGGAGCGAAGCAGAAGCTGCTTTACTTCTAAGCTTTGCCGATAGTATTTCGAATGCGATAGAAAGAAAGAACCTTGAGCAGAACTTGGTCCAGTCTATGCAAAAGGCAAAAGAAGCAAGCGTCGCAAAATCGGAATTTTTAGCTAACATGTCCCATGAAATAAGGACACCTCTTAATGGAGTCATTGGGTTCTCTGATTTATTGATGAGGACAAGTCTGGATCAGACGCAAAGAAACTACCTCAAATCGATCACCCAATCTGGAAACCTTCTCCTAGAACTAATCAATGATATTCTGGATTTTTCGAAAATTGAAGCTGGAAAGCTTGAATTGAACCCAGTGGAACTGAATCTCAAAGAGCTTGCGGAGGAGTCCATGACTGTCATAAAGCCGCAGGTTGAAGAAAAGAATCTCAAACTCATACTTTCTTTGGATCAGGAGTTGCCAAAATATGTGCTTCTAGATATAATAAGGATCAAACAAATCCTCATGAATTTACTCAGCAATGCTGTCAAATTCACCGAAAAAGGTGAAATAGAATTAGCTATACAGGTAAATGAATTGGACCAAAGATCTCAAACTGTATCCCTCACGTTTATAGTAAAAGACTCTGGCATTGGAATATCTAAAGAAAAGGAGAAAGTCATATTTGATGCATTTGCTCAAGAAGATAGCTCCACCACTCGGAAGTATGGTGGCACTGGACTAGGATTGACTATTTGTAATAAACTACTCGAACTTATGGACAGCAGACTAGAACTGGAAACTCAAGTGGGCATGGGTAGTAAGTTCTATTTCACAATACAAGCCGTTGTCAAAGAATCTGAAATGATAATCCATGACGACAGGTCAATTCAGCATGAGCTAAGTGTAGATACAGGGTTTCTTAAAAATAAAAGCTTCAAAATACTACTTGCCGATGACAATCCTGTGAATATGCTTCTTGCAAAAACAATCGTAAGAAATGTAGTACCTTCTGCTTCTATCTCCGAAGCTAGAAATGGACTTGAAGCAGTAGAGCTTTTCAAATTGCACAAGCCAGATTTGATATTCATGGATATTCAAATGCCCGAGATGAGTGGGTATGAGGCTACTCAAGAGATTCGAAGGATCGAAAAAGACACAAAGACTCCAATCATCGCTCTCACTGCCGGTACCGTAAAAGGAGAGTATGAAAGATGTCTTGAAGCAGGTATGGATGATTATCTAAGTAAACCAATTTTGGTTTCTGACATTTCAGCAATGCTTGGCAAATACCTCTTCAATAAAGAAGAGATCCTTACGCCAAAATACGAAACGAAATTTGAAGAATATAAACACACAGATCCTGAGTTCTTTTCTGAGCTAGTCTTGGTAAGTCATGAAAATCTAAAAAAACTTCAAAAAGAGCTCATCGATTATTCAAAAGGAAATAACATCATTCGGATAAAACAGACCGCCCACTCTTTGAAAGGCATCGCCTTAAACTTGGAATTGAATAAGTTAATCGGCTTGTCAGAATCACTGGAAAGAATAAAAGATATTCATGATCTAGATCACAACAATATCTTATATGATACCATAGCAGAAATCGGAAGTATTCTAGAAAAACTCCAAAAAGAAATCAAAAATTAACAATCATATAAAAATGCCTTTGTGCGTCAAGGCATTTTTATATGTGTCATGGAGGAATCTATGCGGATTTGGCTACATCTTCAATGGACTTCCACACCCTGAAGAAGTTCTTGCTACAAATTTTCTCTATATCTTCTTTTGAATATCCAAGCTTCAATAATTCAGCAATCAAATTTGGATACATCGAAGCATCTTTGAGTCCTTCTGGAAGTGTATCACCTACACCATCGAAATCGGAACCAAGACCAACATGATCTATTCCTACGAGTTTTGCAACATAATCAATATGCTCTGCCACTTTGGAAACGTGCACATTTGGTCTATTGTCAGCCATGTATTTTTGAATATACTCCTGAGCAGCGGTGTCACTTCTTGACAAACCTTTTTCTTCTAGCCACGAAGCAATATGTTCTCTATTGGCTGTATTTCTATCCGCAAAAGCCTGATCTACGAAGCTACCCCCGAAGGTAATCATGACTAGACCATCCTTCTCTGCTATTTTTTTGATAATCTCGTCAGACACATTTCTTTCAAATCCCGGAGTGAAATTCCGAGCTGAACTATGTGTGGCTACTATCGGAGCTTTACTAACTTCAGCGACATCAAAGAAAGTTTTATCAGTAATATGTGATACATCTATGATCATTCCCAACCTGTTCATTTCTGCTACTACTTCTCTTCCGAATTCGCTCAATCCACCATGTGTCTCCGAGTCATCATAAGAAGAATCACCCACAAGATTATCTTTACCATGCGTAAGTGTCATGTAGCGAATTCCTTTGTTGTAGAAATAGGCTACATTGTCGATATCATCTTCAATAGCAGCGGCATTTTCTATGCCCATTGGAAGAGATAAGAGTCCCTTTTTGAAATTGTTTTCAATATCATCTACTGATTTGGCTAATGCCACTTTATCTGGCCAAGTTGCTGCCATCCTTTCTACCATCATGATCAGCGTATCGGCCAATGCTTTTGCTCCTCCACGCTCTTGGTAAATAGCAGGTATATAAATAGCCATAAATGGTGCATCTATCCCCCCTTCTCTAGCCCTCACATAATCTATATTTCCAGACTCTTGTCTATTGATAAAGTCATAAATTTCTCCATTCATAGTATTGCCTAGGTTATACATTCGAAATGGCAAATCCATGTGACCATCTACGATGATTGTACTTTGAGCAATCTCTTTGGCAACCTCTAGTCTTTCTTCATCACTGAGCTGGGTGTAATCGACTTCTTGAGGTTCTGTACCACAAGCAAATGCCATAGTAGCTCCTAGAGCGATTGATAAAATTTTTTTCATAATCATAGCTTTTGTTATCCATTCAATTTAATGATTATTCAAAAAATCAAAACCTTAAGATTTATAAACGGTTATATTTATGGTATAAAACAACCAAAATCAAATACACAGTTAAAATCTAAAGCAAAAAGATAAATAAACTAAATAAAAACTAACTAAATCACCAAAAAACAAACCAATATGAAAAAGAATGTAATCACTTATTTTTCTCTGATGTCTCTTCTTAGCTTTTGGGCATGTAGCGGAGGATCAAAAGAAACTGTCAAAGAAGAGGATGAATTGGACAATATAGAAGAATTGTCTCCTTCACTGACACTCTTGTGGCAGACAGACGATGTATTATTGACCAATGAATCCACGCTTTATGATGCAGAGACTGGAAAAATTTATGTTTCCAACATCGATGGTGGTCCAAATGAAAAAGATGGAAAAGGTTTTATCAGCATAATAGACAAGGAAGGCAATATAATAGAAAAAGACTGGGTCACTGGAATCGATGCTCCAAAAGGTATGGGAATAAGTAGTGGCAAACTTTACGTCACCAATATTGATGAAATAGTAGAAATTGATATCGAACAAGCTAAGATAATAAAGAGACATAAAGTCGAAGGTGCCAAGTTCCTGAATGACATTGATGTACACAATGACAAAATCTACTTTTCGGATATGGAAACAGGAAAAATACATTACTTACTCAATGGAGAATTATTCGATTTTGCAAAAGATCAAAAAAATATCAATGGACTGCGAGTAGCTCCAGATGGAACACTATATGGGCTAGATGGTCAAGGATTGAAAAAATATGACGAAGAGGGTGAGTACGAAATGGTGAATGAAGCTGTCACTGGTGGGGACGGGCTGATTATCATCGATGATCATACATTCATCGCCAGCAGATGGCAAGGTGAAATCTACCTTATCAGAGACGGAAAAGAAACCCTCATCCTTGACACAAAGCGTGAAGAATCAAATACTGCTGATATAGATTTTATTCCAGAAGAAAACATTCTCTTGGTACCGACGTTTTTCAAAAACAAGGTCGTTGCTTATAAATTATCTTATTAATTAGGAAACTTAAATTAGAAATCTGGTTTTCCTTACATCAAATCAGTATAATGTCCGTATCTTTATAGGAGATTTCTCATTGTCAAAGCACTAGAACATTGTATTGTCAATGGAAAACAAGATTTACTATGAACAAGTCAGAACATATCAATTACGAATTAGAAAAGAATCTAGAAGTTATCAGCCAGCTTGATGCCTTCGTAGGTCATGCGGTAGACAATACCCTAGTAGATCCAGACGAATGCTGGCAACCTACTGACTTCTTGCCAGATATGAGCTCACCTGATGCATTTGATCAAGTCAAATTGCTTCAAGAAAGAGCTGCTGGCATTCCTGATACCATCATCACTTCCCTTATCGGAAACATGATCACGGAAGAAGCCCTGCCTAGTTATCAAACTTACTTCAACTTACTGGAAGGTATCAATCCTGAAGGCAACTTACTTAGCCCTTCTGGATGGGTAAGATGGTCAAAAGCTTGGACTGCTGAAGAAAATAGACATGGCGACTTGCTCAATAAATATCTCTACTTATCTGCAAGAGCTGATATGAAAAAAGTTGAGCAAACCATTCATAGACTAATTTATAACGGCTTCGATCCAAAGTCAGAAAAAGATCCATATCAAGCGATTATTTATACTTCTTTCCAAGAAAGAGCTACTAAAATATCTCACGTAAATACAGGTAAACTAGCAGATAAAGCAGGTGATGATGTCTTGTCAAGAATCTGTAAGACCATCGCAGGCGATGAAGCTAGACATGAGAAAGCCTATAAATCGTTCATGTCGGAGATATTCAATATAGACCCAAATGGAGCTATCCTGGCATTTGAAAAAATGATGAGAAAGCAGATAGTCATGCCAGCTGTACTAATGGGAAAAGGTGGATCCAATCCTACACTGTTTGACCAATTCTCTGCCATCACACAAAAAATTGGTGTGTACACAGGCTGGGATTATGCTAGAATCATAGATCACTTGGTAAAGTTATGGAAAATAGAATCTCTCACAGGACTAAACGATATGGCTTCCAAAGCTCAAGATTACTTGTCAAACCTTTCTGAAAGATACATGAGATTAGCGGATAGAATGAAAGCTCCTGACGAAGTTCAACTCGCATGGCTTAAGTAATATCGATTCTTAATCAAATATCCCTAAAAATACCGATGATACTCATCGGTATTTTTTTTATCCAAATAGGAACAAATTTACCATAATTTACATTACATGTATATACATTAATTACAAGCTATGAGAACGATCAAAAACATACATGCTGCTTCATATCACCCAATCGCTGACCTTATTACTTACAACCCATTACCTTCAGCAAAACTTTCCCAAATTGACCCATTTATATTCTTGAATCATCATGGTCACCAAACTTACCCCAAAAACAACCACGGGCTGCCATTTGGCCCTCATCCTCATAGAGGCATGGAGACGGTGACATTTATCCTTGAAGGTGATATCATGCACAAAGACTCTGGTGGACATGAGTCTGTAATCGAAGCCGGAGGTGTACAATGGATGACCGCAGGAAGTGGACTGATACATGCTGAAGTGAGCTCTGATAAATTTAAGAAAGAAGGAGGTGATTTAGAAATATTGCAATTGTGGGTCAACCTACCAGCAAAGTATAAAATGACCAAGCCAAGGTATTTGGGTCTTCAAAAAGATGAAATCACAAACTTCAAGCTCGACGAAGGCAAAGTAAATGTACAACTGATAGCTGGTGAATGGGAAGAGAAAAAAGGTTCTTTCGAAACCCTCTCTCCCATTACGATGAGTACCATACATATGAATACTGGTGGAAGATTTACCAAAAATATCCCTCAAGAAGAAAACATTTTTTTCTATGTCGTAAAAGGCACAGTCAAAGTAAATGGGGAGCTTATAAAGTATAGAAATCTTGTGGAATTCAATCAGGAAGGTGAAGCTGTGAATGTAGAAGCTACAGAAGACGCCATCATTATACTTGGCCATGCACTACCTTTCAACGAACCTATGGTAGCTCAAGGTCCCTTTGTGATGAATACACAGCAAGAGATCCTGCAAGCATATCAGGATTATCAAGCTGGTAAATTCGGTACTTGGAATCACTAATTGTATTTTGAGCTGGATAAGGGTATTTTAAAAAACAAAACCATTGGAGATAAGTAATGCTTCAATGGTTTTAATTTTTTTAGTAAACATAACAACACTTCTTGTATCTACATCGATAAGATCAGTGTCAAAAATACTTTATCAATTCACATCAATGATATCCTGCGAAATCAGTCGATATATTTCGGCTACTTGCTCGTTGTAATTCAAGAATTGAAAATGATTATCAAGTGTATTATAATCTCCACGGATTGCAGGGCCAGTTTGAGCACGTTTGGCTCCTATCTCTAAGCTTTTGCTGATTGACTCGATGATCAGTGGCTTGAGCATTTCAAAATCCAAGCCTTGTCTACCCATGATCTCTTCTGATAGGCGAAGCATATGATTGGTAAAGTTACTTGCAAATACGGCCGCAACATGAAGAGCCAGCCTATCTTTAGATTTGACCACATATACTTGGTCTGACAGACTTTTAGCCACCTTTTTCAAATGTTGCAAGGTCTCTTGATCTTCTGACTCCACTAGAAATGGGACATCATCAAAGTCTATCTCTCTTCCTTTGGAAAAAGTCTGTAAAGGATAGAGGATACCTGTATAGGAAGCTGAACTATACCCCAATATACTCAAAGGCACTGTGCCAGAGGTATGGACTAGAATACTACCTTCTGGCAAGATGATCTCATCTGCAATCTCGGAAATCGCACTATCGCTCACAGCTAAGATGAAAAGCTTTGCTTCACTTTCGGAAAAATCAAGATCATCTTTGGCTTCTGCTACATATACTTTGTCACAGACTTTGGATGCTGATAGTAGATCTCTACCATATACCTCAGTGACCGTATGACCAGCATGCTCTAGCGCTGGTACGAGGTGAGTAGCCACATTTCCAGTACCCAATACAGCTATCTTATAGTTCATCCTGAAAGATAAAGAATATAACCTTACTATTCCACCCCTTTGTCTCGCATCTTCGAAAACTCATCATACCTTCTGTATATTGCTACACAGAATCCAATGAGCATGATAATGGTACCTGCCCAAAGTATGTTGATCTGAGGCTTGATCATTGCCTTGAGTACGACGTAATCCTTTTGAGTCCTATTTACGGTAAAGATAAACTTGTTCTCCTCAGGAATGATGTTGGTCAGCTCTACTTTCACACCGAGTTCATCATCGATCACTGGGATTCTGCCTACCTGATTGTTTCGGATGATAAATATAGGCTCTAGAACTTTCTCTACATCGTAATCTTGCACTACAAGCCTAGCCTTTACTGCAACATCACCATCAAAAAGCTGCATACCATCCAATTCAGTGACCACATCTGCGCTTTCGAGCTTAGTCACCATGTCTGAGATATGCACCAGTTCTCCTGGAGATACTTCATAAGTTTCATCCTCTCTCCACTCTGGATCTTCAAGATCACTGATCACCGATACGAAGGTATATAGATCTTTGTCAAGAAATCTCCTTGAATCTGGAGAAGAAAGTAATCCCATAGATGAATTGTATTGTGCCATTGGGCTTAGCGAAAACTTAAATTCATCTTCTTGATAGTAATCGATTTTGAAGTAATCGTTTTCTTCTAGCACAATATCTACAAACTCACCCTCTCTGTGGTAAGTCTTTCCGTTCACAACTATATCAGCTAAAGCTATGGCTTGATTGACTTGTTCTGTTGGCTTGAGCAGCTTAGCATAGACAAGTCCTGGCACACCTACAACTTTCTTCTGTCTTCCTCTGTAAATGGCTGTGTACTCTTTGATTTGTGTTGGTTTATTGATCCATAGCAAGGCATGCTCCTTGTTCACTTCATCTTCGAAATCATTTCTGTATGTCAATCCTGACAAATTTTGAGAGATGACTTGCGAGTATCCAGAGGAAAACATCACCCCTATCAATATCATTCCAAGACCTATATGTGCCAATGAACCTCCTGCAAGCTTAAATGTAGACTTTTTGAGCAACTTACTCAAGATCGTGGCATTGGCAACAATCGTGAAAGTACCTGCCATCACGACCACCATGTAGCTTACATTGTACACTTTGCCCAAGACAATAATCCCTGCTGAAAGCAATACAGAAATGACATATGGAGTGACTAGTGTCTCTTTCAATGTCTTTGCATCCATCTTTTTCCACCAAAAAAACTGACCCACAGCTGTCAATAAAGCTAGGACAACGGCAAACCACAACTGAAACTTGGTATAGAAACCTACTTGATCGGCTGGAGGTGCCATATTTGATATACCACCGAAGCTTTCCACTATTGCATTCCATACAGGAATAGACGTAGGAAGAATGACTTGAAATGCCATAAGCCCTAAAGTGGTCGCTCCTATAAATATCCAAAACTCTCTTGAATAGACTGAAGCTTCCCTTTCCGAGCTTGGTATATGCTTCCAAGACCTTACGGCCAAGAAAATAGCCATAGCCAAAAAGAACAGCATGTATATCAACAATTGACCTGACAAACCCAAGTCAGTAAAAGAGTGTACAGACGAATCACCTAAGACTCCACTTCTTACCAAAAATGTAGCATAAAGCACAAGGATAAAAGAGGAAATTACGAGTACAATGGAGGTCTTCAGTGCTGTAGCACTTTTCTTGTATGTAATCATGGTGTGAATCCCTGCCACTAAAATCAACCACGGAACATAGACGGCATTCTCTACTGGATCCCAGTTCCAATACCCACCAAAGTTCAGGGTAACATAAGCCCAATAAGCACCCATGATGATTCCCATTCCTAAGATCATGGCAGAGAAAATCGCCCATGGTAAAGCTGGTCGAATCCACTCAGCATATCGCTTTGTGGCCAAGCCTGCCATAAGAAATGCAAAAGGCACTAAGGTACTCGCATAGCCCAAAAACAAAGTGGGAGGATGAATGACCATCCAAATGTTCTGCAGTAGCGGGTTCAGTCCTGTTCCATCTTCTGGAACAAAGTCAGGGTTGATCTGGAAGATCGGAGCAGAGACTGCATCTCTCAGTAAAATGAATGGAGAGCTACCAATCTTCAAATCTCCAATCACAACGCCTAATATCATGGAAACCAAAAATGCTTGCACCAAAGCAAAAACAATCATCACAGGTCCTTCCCAAGCTTTGTTGGTATGTATGACTACCAAGCCTAGCACCACATTCCAGAAGATCCAAAGAATAAATGCTCCTTCTTGCCCCTCCCAAAAACTAGAGATCATATAGTGAACAGGAAGCGCCGAGGAGGAGTGCGAATAGGCATAAAAATACTCGAATCTGTGATTGTAAATAATTTCAAAGAGTGAAATCGCTACAGTCACAGATGCTACTGAGTGTATGTAAAACATTACGCGACTAAAATTTCTCCAGTTGGCTTTGTCAAGCTCATTTGCTTGATAGTATTTATAATAAGAGAAGGCCGTAAGCACTGCACTTACAAAAGCAAGTATAGTAGCCATATGACCTAAATTACCCACAAAGGTATTAATCATAATTTCTAAATTTTCAGATTTACATTCCCGCCGTGCTCACCTCGTTTTCTTGATATTTGGATGGACATTTCATCAAGATTTTGTCTGCCATGAATATCTCATCATTTTTGTAGCCTCCTATCACGACTACTTGTTCTGACCTGTGAAAATCAGCTGGCACAGGTTCATTGTAAAAAACGCGCTGTTCGGTTCCGTCATTATCGACCATCAAAAAATAAAAAGATGTCTTATCTTCATTCACTTCAATTCCTTCTACTGCGCCAGAAGCGTTCTTTTTAAGTTGCCCCACTACATGTATAGCTTTGTCTTCTCCTTTTGCCTTCATCGCTTTGGCTGTGGCAAAGCTTTCGTATGTACTTGCATCACCCAGCATAGAAATAATAATGACTATGGCTATAGCTATAACTCCCAGTCCTAATATATGTCCCTTTTTCATATTGAAAATGATCTTTAATTGAATTTACTTCCCCTCCTGTACCAATTTTTCCAATCTAGCGATCTTACGATCAGTACTTATGATATAAACCAAGATTCCACCGAAAACAATCCCAATTATCCCCACTAATACGTAAATTTTCCCTTCCGAGCGCATTACGTCTGCCATTTCTATACTGGAATTTTGATAATCTTCTTCGGTGATTGCTATTTTTTCCTGAGCCATACCTTGCAAGCTGACCAAGAAAAACAAGATTACTATTAACTTCTTCATGATACTTGATTTATCAATTTATCTTCAATTCTTCTCTCAATTCTTTTTAACCTTACCCTGATCAAACTCATCCATGTGCCCAAAAGAGTCCATCCAATTACCGCTGGATAGAAAACCATACGAAGATTGCTATCCATATCGTAGGCATTGAAGCCTGGATTTCCTCCATTGCCTGGATGTAAGCTATCTGTAAGTCTTGGCAAAACGAATATTAGGGGTATAAATGCTGCAAATGCAAAAATATTGTATACTCCACCTATCCTAGCCCTTTGCTGTACATCTGTAAGAGAATTGCGTAAGATCAAGTAAGCAAAGTACATTAGCAAACCTATCGCTGAGGCATTTTGTTTGGGATCTCCACTCCAGTAATCTCCCCATGTAAATTTGGCCCATAGCATGCCTGTGACTATACCTAATACACCAAATAAAATGGCTGCATTGGTGAATTCTATCGCAATATCATCATGACGGAGATCATTGGTGCGAAGGTACTTGATGCTGTATATTACTGCCACGACTAGCATGATGATCATCCCAAACCACATGGTGACATGAAAGTATAAAGCTCTTATGGTTTCGTTAAGAATAGGTAGTCTCGGAACGTCTAATACTAGACCCCCAATGATGGTGTAGGCCAACAATAATATGGTCAAAATTTTCCACCAGCTAAATTTCATGTGTTAATATTTATCTTTATTTGATTTTTAAGTCTAAGCTGAATTCACTTCAAAAAAGACTTGCAAACAGAACGACACTACTTTGAAAGGCTTTACAGTAAGAAAAAGCCCAGCAAAAGGCTCAAGTATTTACATCTACCTCTAGCATTTCGAGTGCAAAAATAAGGTATAACTTCCTGATTCTTGCCTTTTTTATGAGATATTTGAAAAGCCTTGCCTGCTGAAAAAATAAAGCAATATTGAATTTTAAGAATACAAAATTCAGATTGGCTAGAATCTACTGATTCAATAATATATTCTTCTAAATCACCAATTATGACCAAAGTTTACCACTTTTTTAGGTTTTCCATGGAATTAAAAAACTAATTTTTAATATTTACAAATCTGTAAACATCAGATACTTAACACCCTTTTGTACCATATTTTTACCTCAGATTAATCTATGAATCAAGCTTTTACCAAAAGAAACATTCTATTTCTTGGATTAATGCTGTTTTCTATCTTTTCGTTTCAGCTAATGGCGTTAAAAGTTGGTCAAAAAGCTAATCTACCTTTAAGCCTAGAAGTTGATTTCGACTTTACCCATTCAAACACTTGTGGAAATCAAACAGTCCGATTTTTTCACAGATCTCCTTTGGGCACTCAATTGTCATACGCTTGGAACTTTGGAGATGGTAATGTATCAGATCAAAGAAACCCTACTCACACCTATAACATCGTAGGTATCGGAACACAAACCGTTTCTGTAAGCTTGACTGTAACAGATGAAGAGGGTAATACTGGCACCCGCATCCAAACCCTGGAGATACAAAGAATCCCCAGCTTAGACATGAGTGCTGATTCTAATATTGTCACCTTTGACAATATCACCTACTTCGTCATGTGCGAAAATAGTAATTCAACTTTTACATTTTACAATACTTCAAGTACCGCCCTCAACAATGAAACGTACACCATCGACTGGGGCGATGGATCTCCTCTGGCAACTTTACAAAACTGGAGTGAACTTAGTCATACCTATCCCATGGGAATTTATGACATAACTTACTCTATAACATCATCCACTGGCTGCACAGCGACGAAGAAATATGGTGTTTTTGTAGGAGGAAATCCTGCTGTAGGTCTAGGAAATCCAGGTAATACCAATGTCTGTACAGGGTCTTCAATAACCTTCCCCATATCTGGTACTGATAACAACCCAATAGGAACACGGTATATTGTGACCTTTTCAGATGATCCTAGCAATCCACAGATTTTCCAACATCCTGCCCCCAAATCTGTAACGCATACCTTTGAACGCGGATCTTGCAATGAAAATTCTAACAGCTTGTTCCCTAACTCTTTCTTTGTCACTATAGTAGCAGAAAACCCATGCTCTGGATCTCTTGCTACAGTAGTCCCAATTTACGTATCTGGAACCCCAGCACCTGAAATTCACATTCCAAACGATGTGTTGTGTGTAAATAATGGTGTCAACATCTCCAATATTTCACGATCTGGAGACGATATAAGCACCAATGGACAATGCTCAAGACCAAAGAATGTATGGGAAATAACTCCTTCTACAGGATGGAGTCTATCCAGTGGATCAATGGGAAGTATGATCAATCCAAATTCCGTAAACTCATGGGTAAGTGGTACTGAAAATATCCAACCCTTGTTCACCGAGCCAGGTACATATACGATTAAACTGACCACAGGAAATAGATGCGGAAGTGAAGTAACAGAGAAAACCATTTGTGTACTTCCCACTCCTGAACCCAAGTTCGAAATAGAGCAAAATAACCAATGTGGACCATCCACGGTCAAATTAAAAAATATTTCCAATGTACTAGAGCTTTGCGAAAATGACATGTTCACTTGGTCTATTTCCCAATCAAGAGGATGTGGTGTAAATGCAACCTGGTCATATACCACTGGAAATGACAGTTCTCCTGAGGCAGAAATCGAATTCAATAGCCCAGGTGAATACAGTATCACACTAAATGCAGTAAGCTCTTGTGGCGTCTATCGAGAAACTAAGAGTGTGGTAATCGCTGCCGCTCCCACAGTAAATCTCAACTTGCCTCAAAGTATATGTGGCTCATCGCCAATCAGACCATCTGCCTCTGTAGCCTCTTGTGGGGATGAGCAGACATCATACTTGTGGACATTCGAAGACGGGACTCCGTCCTCCTCATCTTCTATGATACCTGGAGAAGTTACCTTTACTGGATCTGGAACGAAGAAAGTTACACTTGCAGTCACAAATATTTGTGGTACCACCGAGATCACTCAGGAGATCACAATCAATGATTATCCCATTCTCGATCTGGGAGAAGATATAGAAGCATGCTTTGGAGAAACTATAGCACTAGGTAGTCAGGTTAGCTTTGAAGAAAATCATACGTATAGATGGTCGTCTTCTCCTTATGTCAACATTTCGAACTTTAATATCCATAACCCAACGGCCACACCACAGCAAACTACCACATTCTACCTGCAAGTAACAAACACACGAACAGGCTGTGTCATCTCGGATGAATTTACCGTAAAAGTAAACCCCGCGCCTTCCATAAGTTTTGATCAAAGCGATCAAAATATATGCTCAGGTGAAACATCTAATCTGGTAAACATCATTACAAATCCAGTAGGTGAAGATGTAAGCTGGACATTAGCTATTACTGATGTCGAAGGAGTGACTCAGACGACTGGAACTGGCTCTATTCCAGCACAGACCTTGATAAACAAAACCGGAACGGTGCAAGAGCTGGTATATACTGCTACTATAGAAGGCCCTTCAGCAGGAGACTGTAGAATCACACCTACTCAATATAAGATCACCGTACACCCAGAACCTGTTCTTCAGAATGATCAACTGGAAATCTGTAGTGACCAACCAATCAATTATTTTCCTATCTCTGGTATTCAAGGAATGACATATACTTGGACAGTCGACTCAAATCCGGGAATCATTGGGAGTATCGATCAGTCTATTGGATCTCCAAGTATCAATCAAACTCTTAGAAATATTACAAACACACCACTCAAAGTTTTATACACAATCACTCCATATTTGAATGATTGCAAAGGAGATGACTTTGAACTTGAGGTTACCATATTGCCTTCTCCATCTGTGAACTTCTCTATTGGCGAACAAAGTCTTTGTAGTGGCGAAGCCTCCCAAGAAATCCAAATCAGCTCAGACGTCAATGGGGCGGAGTTTTCATGGGAAGCGAAAGCGAATGGGATCGAAGGAGTAATCCCAAGCGGCACAGGAAACAGGATCCCCATACAGACATTGATTAACAACTCGTCTGCTCCAGTCGTGGTAGAGTACATGGTAATGGCTAGCACATCCGTTGGAGGAAATTGCTCTGGTGTACCGAGTTCATATAGGATCACAGTGTACCCGAGGCTTTCGATGACTTCCACCATTTCAGACTACTCTGGTTATGCGATTAGCTGTGCTGGTCAACACGATGGATATATCAACCCCATCATACAAGGTGGAGATGGAAATTACACGTTCTCTTGGATAGGCCCTAATGGCTTTGTATCGAGAGAACCTTACATTCAAAATTTATTTAGTGGAACTTATACACTATCAGTTGATGATGGTGTAGGCTGTCAAATCAGCCAAAGCTATACCTTGACAGAGCCTTTGCCGTTGGCCTTAAATATAGAAAATACTGTAGACATTCTTTGCGCTGGACTAAGTACAGGGGCTATCTACATGTCTGTGGGTGGAGGAGTGCCTCCATACAGTTATCAGTGGCAAAAGGATGGCGAATTACTTAATACCATGTCATTGCACTTGGAAAATGCTCCAGCAGGAAATTATATTTTGACTATCACAGATTCGAATGGTTGCCAATTAGAATCCAGCCAAGTAACGATCTCAGAACCAGACACTCCCTTACTAATTGAGCATACCAAAGGTGATATTTCTTGCTATGATGCCAATGATGGTTTTATCAATTTGAACATCACAGGAGGTGAGCCTCCATATCAAATCATATGGAGCAACAACTCTACACAGCCTAGTCAGCAAAATTTGGGACCAGGCACATACATTGTCCAAATAATCGACCAAATTGGATGTATCAAATCGGAGACGATCATCATCGAAGATGCACCTCTATTTAGAATATCTCCAGAATTACGGCAAATATCATGCTTTGGAAAGAACGATGGCTATATCAAACTGAACTTCGAAGGAGGTGTGGGACAGCCAAGTGTTCGGTGGGATCATGGAGAAGACAAAAGCGAATTGTTCAATTTGTCATCAGGAACATATGGTGTTACCATTACCGATGATACAGCCTGCGAAATCAGGAGTGTATTCAATATCATAGAGCCTGGATTATTGGTGATAGAGAGCGCTGTGACAGATGCATTAGACTGTAATATACCATCAAGTGGTGCAATCAATATAGAAATTTCCGGTGGCACTCCCCCTTTTACCTATTTGTGGAGTAATGGAAGTATTTCAAAAGATTTGCTAAGCCTCAATAAGGGTCAATATAGCCTTACTGTGACAGATGCAAATGGATGTCAATCCTCTAGTGTCTTCTCCGTAAAACGACCAGAACCTCTTCAATTATCAGCTATCAGACGAACCAATATCACATGCGAACCCAGATTGATTCAAGAAGAAATAGAGCTGTCGATATCTGGTGGAGTAGCTCCTTATACTATAAATTGGTCAGGTGGTGAAGTAAATCAAAACGGATATAATATGCAAACCAACCAAGCTGGTTTATATGCAGTTGAGGTCATTGATGGTCATGGATGTATTAGGCGTGAATCTTTTGAAATAGTACTTTCGGATGTTATTCTAGAGATAGGAATAGAATCTGCAAGCTTTGAAAGCTATCAGACTCATCTGGTAAATCATGAAATTCAGTTTTTAAACAAATCATTTGGTGATATCCTAACATTTCATTGGGACTTCGGGGATGGCAATTATAGCTTTGAGGAGAACCCAACTCATCAATATCAGGCAGAAGGAGAATATGAAATAACACTGAGAGTCACTGATATATATGGATGCTACTTGACGACAAGTCGAACAATACAGGTTTATGATTATTTTCTGAAAATCCCAGATGCATTTACCCCAAATGGTGACGGAACCAATGATTTCTACTTTCCAAAATTCCTCCATATTGAATCTTTAGAGTTTTGGATACTCAATAAATGGGGAGAAAACATTTATTATACAAAGGACATGATGTCAGACGGCTGGGATGGAACCATATCTGGTACAGAAGCCCAAGCTGGGAACTACGTGTACCGCCTAGAGTTCAAGACTCTTGATGGGAGAAAACAACAAATGACTGGGGTATTTTTACTATTAAGATGATGAAAAAACAAGCTTTGATACTATTCACAATATCATTGATATGCAGCAGTATATTGAAAGCTCAGGACTTTCATTATTCTCAATTTTATGCCGCACCATTATTTCTCAATCCAGCACTTACAGGTAGCACGGAGCTGACCAGGGTAGGTGCCAATTACCGAAAGCAATGGCCTGGATTGGGGCATGATTTCAATTCATACTCAGCATATTTTGACCATTACAGCTATGACCTTAGAAGTGGTTTTGGTATAGCTATAAACTCATTCCGTGAATCTAATTTCAACATTAGCACTACGGATTTTTCGATGTTTTATGCATATAACCTTCGTTTAAGCGAATCTATGAATTTTAGAATGGGTACCCAATTGGGACTAGTGAGAAGAAATGCCGCACTTGACAACATTATTTTTGGAGACCAAATAGATTTATTTTCGAGATCTATCAATCAAAACACCATAGATAATCTTCCAGATTTTGACCCTTACACGTATCTTGATATTTCCTTCGGAGGACTACTGACGGGAAACAGCTTCTGGCTCGGTGTCTCTACCCATCACATCAACAGACCTAGTTTGAGTTTCTATCCAAGCCAAGACTTTGGATACCTCCCCATGAAATGGAGTGTACATGGTGGATACACTTTACCATTAGGATCGAATGGATATTGGGGATCAACTTATGACAATCAGGTCTCCTTGTTGGTGAATTATAAAAATCAAGCTCCGTTCAAACAACTTGATCTAGGTACCCAAGCAATATATAAAGGAGTAATTTCGGGGGTCAGCTATAGGGGAATTCCTGGTGTCAGAAACATGCCAAATCAAGATTCGATAATCTTTCTACTTGGTCTTGCCCTTGATTCAGGTGTGAAAATTGGATATAGCTACGACTTCATGATTTCTAATATTGGAATTCAAACTAGAGGTGCCCACGAAATATCGATAAGACATCAATTCCTAATGGGAAATGCTAAATCAAGAAACCAAAGAAGTAGAATACTAAAATGCTTCGACTACATGATGTAATTTCAATTCATTGAAAAATAGTTCACCTTACCAAACTTTTCCTAAACCTGACATCTGATATCAAAAAGAAATTCTCAACTTCTCCACAGGTATGGAAATAAAATGTAAGCTGTAGCAGAAATGATTGCATTGATAGCCATCAGGGTAATGATTTTATCTAAACTTACACTCCAATCTAGGCCATCTATTGCATTTTTTGACACCCTTATAGCCATCAGAAGTATGGGGATGATTACTGGGAAACTTAAGATAGCCATCAATGTTGCATTATTGCTTGCTTTGGAAGCAATCGCCGAAACCATCGTGAGGCAAGCCGAAAATCCCAATGAGCCTAAGACCAAATTCAGCAAAAATAGCCCTTGATCTTCTACTGGATTGCCTAATATGATAGAGAAAACCAAATAGCCCAACAAAGCCAATACTAAAGTCAAAATCGAATTGTATATCATTTTAGAAATGATAATCGACTCTGGGGATGCGATCATGTAATAGTATAACTGCCTTCCTTGATGCTCCTGCACAAAACTCTTTGCCACTGCATTGACCGCCGAAAACAAAATGATGATCCAATACAAAGCATTCCATGTAGGCACCCCGATGTTTCCTTGCTTTGCACCTACGCTCAAGTAGGTAATAAATACCGCCGATATCACATACAAAAGTATCCCGTTCAAGGCATACTTTTGCCTCCACTCCAAAGTGAGTTCTTTGATGATTAGGGTATTTATTTGCTTTAGCATGAGAACAAAGTTAATACAAGATGAGGAGATCATCATGGTAATCGAAAAAAGTAAGGAAATTTAAAATTAAAATAAAAAAAACCAAATCATTCATCCAAACATCATTAGACTGGTTTGTATCGTATCGATACTAAATTTTATGGGGGGAGTCAAGCCTTATTGCCTTTGCAATCATTTATCGAGTAGATTCTCTAATCACTAGGGTTGTTTCCAGCTGTTTTGACATTATCGTGGTGTTTTTTTCTTCTATCATTTTGAATAAAATTTCAGCAGCATGCTTGCCAATTTCAAAAGCGGGTTGCTTTACTGTAGAAAGTTGTGGGCTTATATATTGTGCTATAGGCTCATCAGCATAGCCGATGACAGAAACTTCATCAGGAATGCCAATACCTCGCTTTTGCAATACTTTGATAGCATCATATGCATAATAGTCGCTAAAGGCAAAAATCCCATCCACTTCAAATTCGTCAAAGATTTGATTGAGCTTCTTCTCAAATTGCTCATCCTCACCCATCAAAATCAAATTTTCTTCAAGGGGAATATTATTTTTCTTCAAACCTTCCACATATCCCAAGTACCTATTGAAACTAGTCGAGATATATTCGGGCCCTTTGATGTGCAGGATTTGCTTACAACCCGTTTGAACCAAATACTGAACCGCATCCAATGATCCTTGAAAGTCGTCAGTGACTACGTAAGAAGTATTCAGGTCTTCACAAATTCTATCAAGAAGTACCAAAGGCGTCCCATCTTCTATGACTGTCTCAAAATGACTCAAATCATCCGAATCATTCCCTACCGCAGCCAAGACGCCATCGACTCTAGTATTTAAAAAAGCCATGCATGACTTTTCCTCTTTCTCTTTGAGTTCGTCTGAAGTACAGATAAAAAGTTGATAACCCTTCTGAAATGATACACTTTCGATACCTGCAAGAATGTTATTAAAGTAATTGTGGGTAAACTCAGGAAGAAGTAAGCCAATAGTAAAAGTTTTGTTAGAGACCATACTTTTGGCTATTTGATTAGGCCTGTAGCCTAATTCTTTGGCCAATTGAACAATTTGATCCCTTCTGGATACGCTGATACTCTCGTGTCCATTGAGTGCTCTAGAAATAGTGGAAGGTGTTACCCCCAATACTTTAGCAAGATCTCTTATACTTACTCTCTTCTTATGCATAGTCATAGGATATTCAAGATATAAAATTCCTTCATAATATCTGCTCCAAGTTTCAATCAAAAGTATAATATTCCATTTTTCAGTTGTGATAAGCCTGCTAATACCACCTAATTTGAATTCTTTTTGCTGACAAAGACGTAGACTATCTAGCTTCAAAACAAACGTTTGACTGGAATGGCAACAGATTTTAGCTTAACATTACCTACTCCAAACTTATTCAAACCCAAAATGAAGAAACATTATCTTGCCATTGATCTAAAAGATGACCCTCAATACATCTCTGCTTATGAGGATTGGCATAAAGAGTCATGGCCCGAAATCAAACAAAGCATTTTTGAGTCAGGAATTAATTCAATGGAGATATTCCGAACAGGAAATAGGCTGGTCATGGTGATAGAAACTGAACCTAACTTTTCCTTTATCAAAAAAGCCCAAATGGATGCTTCCAATCATAAAGTACAGGAGTGGGAAACTATAATGAATCAATATCAAGAACCACTCCCTTGGGCAAAAGAAGGTGATAAATGGACCATTATGAAAAGAATCTTCCACTTGTCCAAGCCTAATTCTAATTCCCAAAACGAAAAACATATCCCTTTCAATCATGAAAAATAACCTAAAAACACCCTTTATCTACCTTGTCATCCTAGCAACCTTTATAAATTCAAAGATTTATGCTCAAGAAGTTTTTCATGCTCCCATTGGCCCCAACAATGAACCTCAACAGTCGGGGAAATTTGAGGCAAATTGGGAATCATTAAGTAACTACGAAGTCCCAGAGTGGTATAGGGATGCTAAGTTTGGAATCTGGGCGCATTGGGGGCCTCAGTGTGAGCCTGGCCAAGGTGATTGGTATGGCCGTGAAATGTACAAGCAAGGAAGTAGGGTCTACAATTGGCATACGGCAAATTATGGACACCCTTCACAATTTGGCTTCAAAGACATCATTCGCAATTGGAAAGCAGAAAATTGGGATCCAGAGAAGCTTGTGGCTATGTACAAAAGAGCTGGAGCACAATACTTTTTTGCCATGGCCAATCACCATGACAATATGGATCTGTGGAACAGTAAATATCAAGAATGGAACAGTGTAAATCTTGGCCCAAAAACAGACATCATTGAGCGATGGGCTCAAGCAGCAAAAAACAATGACTTGCCGCTTGGACTAAGTGTACATTCAGCTCATGCTTGGCTATGGTATGAGACTGCCCAGCAATCGGATCATGAGGGGCCACTGAAAGGCGTACCTTATGATGGAATACTGACCAAAGATGATGGCAAAGGTACTTGGTGGGAAGGACTTGACCCGCAGGCACTATATGCTCAAGATCACCCTTTGAGTGAAGAAGCCAATGATATAGCTACCATTCATGGACAGTGGGATTGGAAAAATGGTGCTTCACTACCCACTGTTGCCTATAGCGAAAACTTCTACAATAGGACTATGGATTTGATAAATAAATTTAATCCTGAACTCATCTACTTCGATGATACAGCTTTACCGCTATACCCAGTATCTGATGCTGGTTTGAAAATAGCAGCACATTATTACAATCAGAACATGAAGCTAAATGACGGTAAATTAAATGCCGTGCTCTTTGGGAAAATCCTTACCGATGACCAAAAGAAAAGCTTGGTATGGGACGTAGAAAGGGGAGCTCCAAATGAAATTCAAGAACTCCCTTGGCAAACGTGTACTTGCATTGGGAATTGGCATTATAGCGAAGATTACTATAATAATGACAGATACAAGTCAGCCAAGGAAGTGGTTCATACTCTTATAGACATTGTAAGCAAAAATGGAAACTTATTATTGAGTGTGCCTATCAAAGGAGACGGTTCTCTGGACGACAAAGAAATCAAAATCGTCAATCAAATTGGTGACTGGATGGATGTGAATGGAGAAAGTATCTTTGGCACCAGGCCTTGGGTAGTCTACGGTGAAGGCCCCGCTGTGGAGACATCAAACCCTATCAGTGCACAAGGTTTCAATGAAGGTAAGATCAAGTTTGGATCAAATGACATCAGATTCAATCAAAAAGATAAAATCTTATACGCTAGCGTGTTTGGTATACCAGACCAAAGTATAAAAATCAAAAATCTTGGTAAATCTTCACAAAATGCTCCAAAAATTAAAAAAATAGAACTTTTAGGAAGCAAGGAAAAGGTAAAATGGAAAGTTGAGAATGATCATCTTACTGTTGAAAAGCCAAATGCAGCTCCAAATGAGGTAGCCTTAGTTTATAAAATCTACCAGAAATAATTCTCAGGAATTCCTTTGACCATATTGAAAAATATTCTAATAAGTGTTATTTTAACATTTCTTTAAACAAAATTCTCAATAGATACCAAAATACACAGTGAAATGGAAGTCAAATTGATTTTGGCTTCCATTTTTCAACAGTGAACTTATGAAATATATCGTCTGTGAAAACCCTGGAAAATTCACTTTAAAAGAAGCCCAAAAACCTATTCCAAAAAAAGGTGAAGTATTGATTGCTATCAAGAAAATTGGGATTTGTGGTACTGATATCCATGCATATGCTGGCAACCAAGCGTACTTTTCTTACCCTAGAATATTAGGCCATGAACTAGCGGCAGTCGTAGAGGATCCAAACGAGGCGGATTTTGTAAAGGGAGAAAAGGTAATCCTTATTCCTTATTTACATTGTGGCAATTGTATCGCATGCAAGTCTGGGAAAACCAATTGCTGTGTCAATATGCGTGTCATGGGTGTACATGTGGATGGAGGCATGCAAGAATACTTAGCTGTACCGAATTGGTCTTTGCTCAAAACCCCCAATTTGTCCTACAATGAAATGGCACTTGTAGAGCCTTTAGCCATCGCTGCTCATGCTATCAGAAGAGCAAATATCCAGACAGGGGAGCAGGTACTGGTGATGGGATGCGGCCCCATAGGCTTAGCTATCATGGCAATAGCAAAAATCAAAAGAGCCACAGTAATTGCACTTGACATCAACCCACAGCGAATAAAGTATGCAAAAGAGCAAATCGGTGTAGATCACGGAGTCATTGCAGGGCAAAATGCTGATGAAGAAATCAAAGTGCTGACAGAAGGCTCAAACTGTCAAGCAGTCTTCGATGCCACTGGAAGTAAAGTGGCACTAGAGTCTGGTCCCAACTATATGAGCCATGGTGGCAGGTATGTCCTTGTTGGACTATCCAAAGGTGAGCTGGTGTTCAGTCATCCTGCAATACACGCAAAAGAATCTACCATCATGTGCAGCAGGAATGCAACACAAGAGGATTTTGATTTTGTGATCAATATGTTAGGCGAAAAATTATTCCCTACCGAATCTTTTATCACGCATGAAGCAGCTTTTGAAGAAATGATGGCTGTTTTTGATAGTTGGATCAATCCTGAAACACAAGTGATCAAAGCTACTGTAAATCTCTAATCTCAGAACCCCCAAAATAACCCCATGTCACAATCCTTAAAAATAGACGCACATCAACATTTTTGGAAATATGACCCATTAAAACATGCATGGATTGACGATAGCATGTCTGTGCTCAAAAGAGATTTTCTTCCAAATAACCTCAAGCCAGTACTTGAAAAATCAAACTTAGATGGATGCATAGCTGTACAAGCTGATCAAAGTGATGAAGAAACTAAATTTCTTTTAGATTTAGCGCAAGATAACTCCATCATCAAAGGTGTAGTAGGATGGGTAGATTTACAATCTCCTCAGCTCGAATCCAAGCTAGAAAAATTTTCTTCCCAACCACTTCTCAAAGGATTCAGGCACGTACTTCAAGATGAAGCAGATGATGAATTTATTTTAAGATCGGATTTTATTAGGGGATTGGAGCTACTTTCCAAATTTGATTTTACCTATGACATTTTAATTTTTCCAAAGCAGCTAGCTGCCGCAAAAGAAGCGGTATCCCAATTGCCGAAGCAGGCATTTGTGCTAGATCATATTGCCAAACCCGCGATAGGTGGAAAAGTTACAGATACTTGGAAAAAAGGTATCCATCAACTCGCTCAGTATGAAAATGTATCTTGCAAAATTTCTGGGATGGTGACTGAGGCAAAATGGGATGAATGGAAGTATGAAGACTTTATTCCTTACCTAGACTTTGTATTAGAACAATTTGGAGCAGATAGACTCATGTATGGTTCAGACTGGCCTGTATGCACGCTTTCTGGTAAATACCATGAGGTATTTGGTTTGGTGAACCAATATATCAGCACATTATCTAGCTCAGAACAAGCTTCCATTATGGGGGAAAATGCAGTTAAATTTTATAAAATAAACTAAAACATGGACTTAGGACTAAAAGACAAGGTATACATAGTGACTGGAGGCTCAGAAGGAATCGGAGGTGGTATCAGCGAAGCAATAGCTCAAGAAGGAGGAATACCTGTGATTGCATCATGGTCAGGAGAGACCACAAAGGACTTTGTGAGTAAACTAAGAAATCAAGGAAGTAAGGCTGATTATATCCTTGGAGACCTTCAAAGCACTGACTACTGCAAAGATGTAGTAGACTTCACAATCCACAGATATGGAAAAATCGACGGCATCATCAATAATGCTGGGAGTAATGATGGCGCAAGCCTCGAAAAGGGCCCAGAAGCATTTCGAAAGTCTCTATTGCTCAATCTCAATCACTACTTTGATTTGGTACATTTTGCATTGCCTTATCTTAAAGAAAATCAAGGAAGTATTCTGAACATTAGCTCAAAAGTAGCACTTACAGGACAAGGTGGCACTTCTGGCTATGCAGCGGCAAAAGGTGCTCACCTAGCCCTTACTCGAGAATGGGCACTGGAGTTAGCTCCTTATGGGATTCGTGTCAATGCAATCGTACCAGCTGAAGTCATGACTCCCTATTATAAAAAATGGCTAAAAGTTACTTTTGACAATCCTGAAGAAAAGGAAAAACAAATCTCTTCAAAAGTTCCATTCGGAAGTAGAATGACAAAAATAGAGGAAATAGCATCCCTAGCAGTATTTCTAATATCCCATAAGTCCAACCACACCACAGGTCAGTTCCTCCATGTCGACGGAGGCTATGTGCATTTGGATAGGGCAATAACTTAAAAAAGATTGAACTATAAAAGAATGGAAATGCGATTTGGTTAGCTATTTCAACTCTTGGAATGACTTGAGCTTGGAATGAAGCTTATATCTTCAAATCTAGTCCATAGCCGACAATGAACAAACCCAAAACCCATCATGACTAAAAATAGCAGAAATGCGCTTGCATTTGTCTTAGTAACGAGCCTCTTCTTTATGTGGGGCTTGGCCAATAACATGACCGATACTTTATTGGCTGCATTCAAGAGGGTACTTAGTTTGACTGATTTTCAGACATCCTTTGTGCAAAGTGCCTTTTACGGTGCCTATTTTTGTTTAGCCCTACCTGCTGCATTTTTGATCAAAAAATATAGCTACAAAACAGGTATTTTGATTGGGTTAGGACTCTTCATTGCTGGAGCATTGCTATTCTACCCAGCAAGTCATTCTATGGTTTATGGTCATTTTCTATTGGCTTTGTTCATCTTGGCTGGTGGACTTTCGATCTTGGAGACAGCCGCCAACCCTTATATCCTAGAGATAGGCTCACCCGAGACTGCGACCAAAAGACTGAACCTAGCACAATCCTTTAACCCAATCGGATCCATTTCGGGAGTCATCTTGAGTAAGTACTTCATACTTTCTAAACTTGATCTGGCATCTATGGAAGAGAGGGGCAGTATGGACATTGGCATGCTTCAGGAGATACAGGGTAGAGAATTACAAGCCGTCATGGGGCCTTATGTAGGAGTGGCCTTAGTACTGGTAGTGTTATGGCTGATTATTTTCTTTTCTACCATGCCACAAGCCAAAGACAATGACCAGTTGTACTTGAAATCTTCATTCTCTAGATTGATCCAAAATAAAAACTACTTGATGTCTGTGGTAGCACAGTTCTTTTATGTAGGAGCTCAGATAGGAGTATGGTCTTTTACCATCAGGTATGTCATGGAAGAGCTTTCTATCATGGAAGCTGATGCCTCCACTTATTACATAGCAGCATTAGTTGTATTCTTGATTTCTAGATTCATATGCACCTATCTGATGAGCTACATCCAACCAGCTAGGCTATTGCAAATATTGTCAGTTGCAGCCATGCTACTCTTGGGTTTGGCTATTGTGGGCAGTGGCTATTTTGGTGTGATAGCTTTGATATCAGTTTCGGCATGTATGTCTTTGATGTTTCCGACAATTTTTGGGCTTGGACTCAAAGGACTTGGGGAAGACACCAAAATTGGTGGTGCAGGCTTGATCATGGCGATTCTTGGCGGGGCAGTGCTTCCTGTATTCCAAGGACAAATGTCGGATTACACTGGCAGCATCAAGCTGGCATTTATCATACCCATGGTCTGCTTCTCAGTGGTGTACTATTTTGGTAGAATATCAAAAGCCAGTTGAAAATCAAAATTTATAAATACTCAAAAATCGATGTCCATTAACCGAATTCTTCTAACAGAGATTCGCCCGCAGAAAAATCTTGGCAAGTCCAGTGCCATTGGTTTGCAGCAACCCGAAGGTGGCGATTTCGAAGCACTTCACTGGCAACCAAGCACAAACTGTGATAGAAGTACAAAGCTTGATTTAACCACTGAACCGCCGCTTTTGGCTAGTGGGCTAAATATTGTGCGTTCGGTGTTCGTTTTTCATCTCGTTTTTCAATGTCGTTTCTGTCTTGCGTTGGCTTTGGAAGCTCTTTTAAAAGCTTTGGTCGAGCGTTGGCTGGTGCGGCTTTTAAATGTGCTTACAATTGCTTTGCAATCACGAACTCCAATCAAATTAAAAGCTCGTGAGTAAATAGCGTGGGCTTTACATATTACTTATCAATTCCTTTGCTTTGTCCAACGTATAAGCTCCTTTAATTTCTTTTTTGTCAAATACCATAAAATAAGCAAAGTCTTGTCCAGCTTGCCTTTCCCATTCGTTTCCAAGTCGGCATTTTGCTTCACTGTCTGAACCGTCTAAATGGTCGCCTTTGGTTTCTATTAAAATGGTTTTGCCCGATTTGGTCTGCATAATGAAGTCAGGGTAGTGGTTGGCTTTAAATCCGTTGATGTAAAAACCTTTGCCACGTTCTAAGTTCCTATGCCAAAAGGCAACATTTGAAGAAGTTCCAATTTCCATGGCAACACGTTCTTCAAAATTATTCATTGAGCCTTCTCTTTCGTAAAGTGAATTTCCAATAGATGAACCGGTATTTCCCGGCACAATTTCATTACCCAATTTCCAATTTGCTTTGGTGTTGATTTTTTTAGATTTCAACAAGTCCATAAAACGTCCTTCGGCATAAGAGTCCGCTAATTGACGAATTTTACTTTTTATCTTGTCTGTGTAACTCCATTTTCTTACCAATATATCACGAAGTTGTTCGGTGTTCATACCGTTCAAAATACGACCAATGTAAATCTTGATTTCTTGGTCAGGAATTGGGTACATATTTCCAATAATCTGCATCATCTGGTGTGTGATGTCTGTTATTTGGTTGTCTTTTGGTTTAGCTAAAATGTATTCTGCAATTGGGTCTTTTACCATACTATCTTCAATCTTGGTAAAAGATGGACGGTACTCGTTCTTTTTAGATTCTTCTAAGTCAATTTTATATAAGTCGGATGAAATTTGGTCAAAGTCTATTTTGATGTTTTCGTCTGACAGTTTAAAATCCTTGAGCAAGGATTCACGATTAAGTAGCTCTTCATCTGTTCCAAAAATGTCGCTTGCGGTTACTTTGATAAAGAACTGCGGAAACTCAATTTTGTTAATGAAATCTTTGTTGGATTCTTTGACTTTAAAACGTTTTACCTTAGTACCCATTTCTTGGAATATATTTTCATCAACAGGTTGTTTTTCCTGTTCCTTTATTTGCGCTTCTAATTGTCGGTTTTGTTCTTCTGCAATGGTTTCAATTTCTGTAATTGCCGAGGTTGTCTCTGTTTCTTCCTCGTTTGCATTGGGGTTAAACGTAACTCTGCTTTTGTCAATAATTTCTTCCGTCTGCTTGGTTTGTTGCTCTGGGAAAAGGAAAGATTCAACGGGGTCAGTTTTAACTGTTTTCTTTTCTTCTTCTGTCATTTTATCGACTTTGCGATAATCTTTTTCACTAAAACCTGATTCTTGCAGTCCTTTTACAATGCTTTGTAAGGTTTCGTTGAATTTGGCAGATGCGGTAAGTACATAAGAAAGATTTAATTGAAATGATTTGTGTTTCTGAACATAAGGCTGACGTAAAACACGACCCAAAATTTGCTCCACATCCACCGAACTTGATTTGTCGGCCAGTGATGCCAAAATGTAAGCAAATGGACAATCCCAACCTTCTTTTAATGCGTTAATGGTAATGATGTAACGAACTTCGCATTCTTTGCTCATCAAGTCTATCCCCTTCAATTCATCAATACTGGCTGTTTTGATTTTGATATGACTTTCTGGAATGCCTAAACCTAATAATTGTTCTTTCAGTTTTTCAAATGTGGTGTTGTCGTCTTTGGTTTTTGGTTGTGCTTGAAACAACACAATCGGTCTAATGTATCTACCGCCTTCGGCTTCTTGCTTTTTAGCCAAGTTTTCTAATTTGCGTTGCAAATGCAAAGCGTTGTTGATGACTTCCGTTTTGTCGTGGTTGTTATACACGATTACAGGAAGTTTCACCATGTGTTCTTTTTTCAGCTCTATGGCGGGTACAAGACTTACAATATTGCTATTATCTTTTGGTGTTGCGGTTAAGTCAAGAATGAAAGAAGGATTTAAGTTTTTAAGCATATCTACACTCAAATCACTTTCTGCGTTGTGACTTTCATCTACCACCAAAACAGGATTGAGGTAACGCAACACATTGATTAGTGCCGTATCGTCCACACCACTCAAAATATGTTCGCTGTTTTTGTATTGCGAAACAAAAGATTCTAGCTGACCATTTTCTTGATATACTTTTCTATCTTCTTTTTTGTTGGCTCTCAAACTTGCAAAGCTCATAACAAAAACGCTCAACTGGTCTTTTACCACTGTGGGGTTGAAATTTGAACCTTGTAATAAATCAGATTTTTGGTAAATCTCTACTCGGTTGTTAAAAAGCGAATTGAGTTTTTGGCGATATGGATGTTCAGGATTGGAAAGGTTATTTACCGTTTGTTGTAATAAATTACTCCAAGGCACTAACCAAATTACGGCCTTGGGTTTTGCAGTATCATAAGCTGAAAAAATGGTATGCAAAGCATTAACTGCAATAAAAGTTTTTCCACCTGCCGTTGGTACTTTTACACAAACGTGGGCTCCATTAGGAATGTTGTTTTTATAAGATTCCATTCCTGTACCATCCAAGGGATTGTAGGGGCCAATTTTGTCTTCCCAATATTGATTGAAAGCTTTGGCTAAACTTTTATGTTCTTGAACATACTCTAAGTATTCTTCAAGATTCTCAATAACTTTTCGCTGGTATGATTTCAGTTCCATATTTCTTTTTTTTCACCGCAGAGGCGCAGAGGACGCTGAGGTTTTCTTTGCGTTCTTTGTGGTTAGTCTTTCAATTTCTTAATTTGTTTATCAAAGTCAGAAATGATTTTTTGTGTCTTATTAAACTGCTCGTATTCTTTGCCTGCTTTGGAAATAGCTTGCCCGTGAGACTTAGTTCCTTTACCTTCTAAAATTTTGAATTCGTTGAAGTTCAAAAACTTATCTACACTGTTTGCCAAACTTTCCATTGTAAATGTGTTTTCTCGCTCAATCAGGTTTTCGATATAATCAAAATAGCCTGTTACTGTGCGTTCCAATTGTTTGATCTCTTTTTCTTGTAGGTAGTTCTTGGCTATAGTAGTATCAGATTTTAAGATTCTGCCTTCAGGTGCGTTTTTCCAAGTGGTCAAACCCATATTTTCTTTTTTTGCATTAGCATATTTATAAATAATTTCAGCCGCTGTTTGTCCTGTAATGGCAAAATGAAATTTGTTTTGCACCATGGCATAAAAATTCTTGGTAATTTCAGCTTTTGGGTCGTAATCAATGCTGCATTCTGCAAAAATGTCTGTGATTTGCTGATAAATTCTGCGTTCATTGGCTCTGATGGAACGAACACGCTCCAATAACTCTTTGAAATAATCTTTGCCAAAGACTGCTTCACCTTGTTTCAATCGGTTGTCGTCTAACACAAAACCTTTGATAATATATTCTTTCAGGGTTTTGGTAGCCCAAATTCTAAATTGTGTGCCTCTCTGTGATTTTACACGGTAGCCAACAGATATGATTACATCAAGATTATAGAACTTCACGGGCTTGTCTGAACCACTAATGTGCAAAATTTGCACATTGCTTTTTTCTTCCAATTCACCTTCGCTGAAAACATTTCCTATGTGTTTGGTAATCACACTTCTTTCACGGTCAAAAAGCTGACTCATTTGCTCTTGGGTAAGCCAAATGGTTTCGTTTTCCAACAACACATTCAATTTTACCTCACCTTCTGGTGTCGTGTATAAAATAAAGTTGTTCTGCTTTGGTGTTAATTCACTCATATTTTTTATTCCTTTTTCAGTTGTTTCCAAAATGGAAATAGCTCAATTAAGCATTCATAATTCATCATTAAAACCGTGTAATGTCTCTTGGTATTTTTTTGAAAATGATGTTCTTCTTTGCCATAAAATCCTTTGGCAACAAACAATTGTCGGCATAGATTACATATTGCTCACCTTTGGTTTTGATGAGTTCTAATGCGTCAAAATCCAAAGTGGTTAGGCGGTCTTTCTCATAGATAAAATAATACACTGTTCCGTCCTTTACACCCAGTTCATATTGATAATTGATGGATTTGGATTGCGGATTGGTAGAATCATCAATCTGAAATCCAAAATCATAAATCGAAGAGCGGGTTTCTGAAAACCAAATGTATTCCCTGATTTTCGCTAAGCCAACTTGCTCGTTTAGGTTTTGGTTTTCGTCAAAGAGTGGCAAGCCAAGTTCGTAAAAATCAAATGCTCCGCCAGTACCTGCTACTGCTTTTGCACCTGTGCCAAATCCTTTGCTTACACGCTTTACTCTTTCTGCTGTAATATCATTAGCATAATCTTCCATTTCTACCAAAATGAATTTACGATTGCCACCGTCTTGTTTGTTCAAGTTTAAAACTGCGTGTGCCGTAGTGCCTGAACCAGCAAAGGAGTCGAGTATTATACAGGTTTTATCATTTATTATTGATAAAAAATACTTTATTAAAGATATTGGTTTGGGAAAATCAAAATTTAAGCCCATTAACTTCAACTCATTACTCATATTTTGAGTATTTCCCATATTCATTAGAGAACTAATAACATGACTTTGAATTCCTCTTCTTTTAATATTTTCTATAGCTCCATTTTCAGTGAGATAAAAATCTGTGATCTGGCCTTTTGTGTCTAAAACTGAGGACAAGCCATTCTCAATAAACAATTCAAAAATTCTTTTTGAACTCCAACCACTTTCCACTTCTACTGGAACTACAAGTTTATAATTTTCCACAATTGCGTCTTGATTAAAAAATGGAAAAACATCGTTTCTTTTTTTAATTATTCCTTTTTCGAATTTGGCTGGAAATCCAATCGGAAGCGTGATTTTACTTATAGGATTCTTACTTCCATTTTTCACTATCGTATTTACAATATCATCTTTAAATATTTTACTATTTTCATCAACATTAGGATCAACAACTTCCGGAAATGAAAAGGTCGATGCATTTTTTGAATAGCAAATTATATATTCGTGATTAATTTTAATTTTTGCCTGATTATCAAAATTACCATCTGTCCGCCAAGTAAATGTTGTGATGAAATTTTTTGCTCCAAAAATTTCATCTAGAATATGTTTCAAATTTTGATATTCTATATCATCAATAGATATAAAAATTACTCCATCATCTGCCAAGAGTTTATGCAATAATTTTAAACGAGGATACATCATACACAACCATTTGTCGTGTCGGGTAAGGTCTTCGCCATCTTTACCCACTACTTCGCCCAACCATTTTTTTATTTTGGGGTGGTTTACATTGTCGTTATATACCCAACTTTCGTTTCCTGTGTTGTATGGTGGGTCAATGTAGATGCACTTTATTTTTCCTTCATATTCGGGTAATAAACTTTTTAAGGCTTCAAGGTTGTCGCCATGTATGATTTTGTTTCCGCTATAGGTCGATTCTGTTTGTTCTCCATTTTCTGCTGTAAATCCGTATTTGTGTTCCAATACTCGGTACGGTACATCTTGGTGGTGGCTCACCACTTTATCTTTTCCTATCCAATTGAGTGTTGGCATACTAATTCTTTTCTTTGTTTGATATTATCAATTCTTTCACGTCAATGTCCAAAATCTCCGCTATTTCCATCAATGTTTCCAAGCGTGGTTGTTGTCGGTTTTGAGCATAAGCGTTTACCATATTGTAACTTTTCCCAAGTTTTTCAGCCAACCAAGTCTGCTTAATTCCTTTCTGTTCCAACACTTCCTTAATTCTGTTCATTGTTATTCGGTCTTGTCTATTTTCAAAGGTCTCATTGATTACTCACGGCACTACAATTTTTATTGGTGTTCGTGAATCTTTCAGATTTCGCTTTCGCTTATTTCAGACGTTATTTTGTCAGCTGCAAATTTAGTCAGTTTATTTTAAATATCTCAAAAAACTGTGTATATAATGTAAATATTCTGTTCAGGTGCTTTGGGAAGACGCAAGCTCTTTTGGTTTTTTAGCGTTGGTCCCGATAGCTATCGGGATGTCGGCAAAAACCAAATGTGCTTGACCGAGCATTGGCTTTTTACACTGACGCACAACTTTCATGTAGGCGAATCTTTCCATTTGGAAGTATCTCTGGTGTTGACTTACATGTACCCGTCATGATGTTACCACTATCATTGACTTGATGGTATCTCATGTCTATGTTCCCCTTGTCATCTACCAAGCCGATCAAATGGCCTTTGACTATCTTACCACCAGCGTATTCACAAGTAAGGATATTCCCAACTTGGATGTAATGGAACACCACTTCGGAAGAGACTTCCCCATTTGAAGAATTGCTGATTGCTTTGAATTTCTTGTTATGGTAATTGATCATAAAATCTATTTGTTTTTTTTCTCGGCATGACCAAGGCTCTTATTGGGAGCTATAATATCACGAACAAGCTGTTTCAATTCTGTGACTTCTGGAAATCCTCCCATTTTCTTTCTAGACCATATACAAGTATCATTGACATAGATTTCAAAAACCCCTCCTGTACCTGGCCGTAGCGTCATAGCGGAGATGTCTCCGTCAAATGTGGTCAACAACTCCTGCGACATCCATACACTTCTTAGCATCCACCTGCATTGTGTGCAATAATGAATTTCGATTTGGTTGAAGTTCTCGTCAGGAAAACTTCCTAGAAGTTGAGTAGGCTTTTCGGATTGCATAGATTTAATTTAAGATTAGATACATCAATTTATTAGAACTTTCTTTAAGGGGTTTCGGCACTAATTTGTTTCATATTCAAGACCTAGAAATTTTTCTTCAAATTTATTGATGAACTAAAGAAAATCTTTATTAACAATATGATTGCTCATCATTTACAAAATTAAAGAATGAAAAAGTAAACAGTTTTATAGTTATAATTTAGGTAGAATAAATTTCAAGCAAATTAATCAAAAAATAGAAATACAAATTCGCAAATCTAATAGTTCTTATTTCCTGCCGTGTAAGCCTTAGCGTAGGATTAACCACAACATCTCATTAGGTTTCAAAAGACCAATTAGTTAGAATCCTTAAAAAGATTTTGCAGAAAATCACCCCCCTCCATCACCTCCAATATCAAATCCATTTCAAACCCCCTTGACATCAAATACTGCTGGACTTTATATTTCCTTTTGAAGGAATCCGTTTCTTTGGTCATTGTCCATTTTTTCTCTGCGACTTGACAGAGGATTTGGAAATATTCCTCGGGATCTATTTCTTTCATCCCTGATTTGATGCAGTTGGGACTTACCCCCTTGATTTTCAACTCCTGCAAAATTTTATTTCTACCCCATTTTTTCAAGCGAAATCTACCTCTGACAAAAGATTGTGCAAAGCGCTCTTCGTTCAGAAAATTCTCACTGATCATCTCTGAAATCAACTCCTCCGCCTGCTCTCCATAGATTCCTTTTTCGTGGAGCTTGGTTCTGACCTCCCTTTGACAGCGATCCTGATAGGCACAATAAGCAGCTATCTTTACCTTTGCCTCCTGAAGGCTCCAGTACTTTTTAGGCTGTTCATTTCCATATTCGTTTCGTGGGTAGGACATTTTGTGTAATTTTGTGGCAAAGTAACGGCTTATGTTATTTTTTTCAAATCTATTAACCAAACCATTAATACCATGCGTAAGAAAATCGTAGCAGGAAACTGGAAAATGAATCTCACTTTTGATGAAGGTCAAAAACTAACTACTGAGATTGTAAATATGTACAAAGATGAAAACATCAAGGATGTAACCGTTGTATTGAACCCTCCATTTGTACACCTTTTCCCTGTCAAAAAACTTGTAGGTGATACCCCAAACCTATTTTTAGGTGGTCAAAACTGCTCTGACAAAGCTTCTGGAGCTTTCACTGGAGAGACTTCAGCACCTATGCTCAAATCTTTTGGAGCAACTTATGTGATCATTGGTCACAGCGAAAGGAGAGAATACTTCAATGAAAGCAATGAGCTACTTACTGCCAAAGTAAAACAAGCCCTAGAAAATGGCCTTACTCCTATATTTTGCTGTGGAGAGCCTTTGGAAATCAGGGAAGCTGGTACGCATGAGGATTATGTAAAAAACCAATTGACTGAAAGTCTTTTTGGCTTGAGTGATGAGGATTTTGCAAAAATCGTGATTGCCTATGAACCAATCTGGGCTATCGGAACTGGAAAGACTGCCTCTTCAGACCAAGCACAAGAAATGCACAAGGCATTGAGAGACCACTTGGCAAGCAAATATGGTCAAGAAGCAGCTGACAATACCTCAATCCTTTACGGAGGAAGCTGTAACCCAGGCAATGCCAAAGATATATTCTCCAAAGCAGATGTAGATGGAGGTTTGATCGGTGGGGCTTCATTGAAGTCACGTGACTTTGTAGATATCATCAAGTCATTCTAATTGCCAAAATTTAGACCTGCTAGGTTTTTATTCTACATTGATTTATCTAGTAATCGATAAAGAATAGCTGTTTGTCAAGTTCAAACCTGGCAGGTCTTTTGTCCCCATTCCAACACCAATTTATGCAGTATTTAGAGTTTAAGATTAATTGCAAAGAAGATTTTCGTGAGATCCTCATTGCAGAGCTATCAGAAGTAGGGTTTGACTCCTTTTTGGAAACAGAAAGGGGTATCGATGCCTATATTGAAGAGTCTACTTTTGACAAAGAAGCATATGATGCAGTCATAGCCAAGTATCAAGATGTTGCATCTATAGAGGTAGAGGAAGGTGTGATGGAGAAGGTCAATTGGAATGAAGAATGGGAAAAACATTACGACCCTATTCTGGTAGGTGATGCTGTGTATGTAAGGGCTTCATTTCATGCTCCGAAGCCTGAAATCAAGCATGAGATCTTGATCAACCCAAAAATGTCTTTTGGTACAGGGCACCATGCGACGACTTTTCTGATGCTATCTCACCAGCTCCGAGTGGATCATAAAGGAAAAAGGGTAATCGACATTGGCGCAGGCACTGGCATCTTGGCCATCATGGCACACAAGCTGGGTGCATCGCAGGTAGAAGCATTTGATATTGATGATTGGTGTGTAGAAAATGGCAATGAGAACTTTGACCTCAATGGAATGTATGATGTGCGAATGGGATTGGGTACAGTCAGAGAAGTTGCTCCTCAAGGTACATTCGATATCGTCTTGGCGAATATCAATAAAAATGTGCTTCTCGATGAACTAGGCATATATGCAACATTAGTCAAAACTAACGGCAACCTACTTTTAAGCGGATTCTATACTCATGATATTGCAGATATCGAACAGAAAGCTGTTTCTGTTGGATTCAAGATGATCGATCAAAAAGATAAAGACAATTGGGCGGCATTAATTTTCGAGAAAATATGACAGAATTAGTTATTTACGCCATCATTTTTTTGTTACTAATTGGCCACTGCTTGTTTGCGGGAAAAATGTACCGTACAGTTCACGAAGATAGCAGCCTTTCGATCTCTGAGAAAAACGATTGGAAGCTAAAAGCTTTGATTTTTCCTGCCTTGTTTTGGTATCAGTATAAAGCAAATAAAAAGGAAGTATAGACAGAACTATACTTCCTCTCTTTTTGAAGGTTTGCTATTTTCCTCAATCCAACAAATCACTATCAAAAGCAATCAAAGAAGCCAAAATCAAATCAACGGCAGCTTTGAAAAACTCAGGCTGAATATTTTCAAAAATATCTCTAGCTGTATGGTAATCTGGATGATCCTCTACACCGAAATAGATGAATGGAACCCCCTTCTGATGGAACTGTGCATGATCAGATGCATTTGTCCAATCCTGACTACCTGACCCTGGTACATCATGACCAAACATGAGTTTAGGGAATAATCTACCTTCAGCAACTCTTTCAAGACTTGGTTTTAAAAATGGATAATGGTGCGTACCTACAGCGTAAAGCTCATTATCATCATTTCTACTGACCATATCCATATTGATATTTACCCTCACTTGCTCAAGAGGGAAAGGGAAATCAGCCACCAAAGCTCTTGCACCTTGCATCCCCATTTCTTCAGCATCAAGTGCTACAAACATCATAGAATGCTTAGGCTTATTTTTTGCAAAATATCCAGCCAAAGCCATCATTGCGGCCGTTCCTGATGCATTGTCATCTGCACCAAGAATCATTTCTTCTCCTCTTTGACCTAGGTGATCATAATGTCCCATGATCACGATGATCTTTTCGGTCTCAGTACCAGGAATGAAGCCCACTATGTTAGCAGCTTTTTGATAAGTCCTCCCATCCCTTCTGTTTGTAAAATCAAAATACTGCGTATAGTCGGTATATTGACTAGTTAGACCAAGTGATTGAAATCTTTCTTTGATATACTTTCTTGCTTTCAAACTACCTTCGCTGAGAGGTTTTCTACCTTCGAGTTCTTCAGAAGCCAAGTATTTGATATCAGCTATCAATTGGTCATGATCTACCTGCTGCGCTTGCGCAGCAAAACTAAAAGACCAGCAAACCAGCACTATGAAACAAAAAGCTAATCTTTTATGCATTGAGAATTTCATTTGGGTTGATATATTTGTAAATCAATTGAATAATTATTTTCGACTGGTCACGTTCACTATATTCGTGATGTAATCAGAACTTTGGCAATATCAACAATATGAAGTATATCTCAGCAATGCTGTTGCTTTTTTTTATATCCATGGCCACGCGTAGTCAAAGCCTACCTGACTATTTTTTGGATGGAAAAGCTGTGGTAATGATTTCTGCTGCACCTCAAGCTAGGCCTTCCATGGATTGGAAAGCGATAGCTGAGGAAATACATCCAGCACTTGTCGCAGCAGGTGGTGATCCCGTGGCATATTATGAGCTAGAAGATGTAGCATTATCAGAGGAAATCCAAGCTACATATGCTCAATCCTTTATCAAGAGACAAGTCAAATGCATCATCATTCTAACGAGAAAAACAAATGCTGAAATTGCTTTGACGATCACTCCATTTACAAATAATAAAGCAATCATTTCAAATTCCAGTGATTTTTCTCTTCAAGTTGCTGAAATTCCAAGTATGTCACAGCGTTTGGAAGAGGTGGGTAAAATTATACGCTCAAAAAACATGCTTGTGGTTGATGTACCTGAATACCTGACACCAGAAGGCTCATCTTCGAGCTCGCAATCCCGGTTTCTTGCCCGCAACCCTCTTAATTTAGATGTGTTCAAATTAGGTGTCCCCCTTTCGGGAAGTGTGGGTGAGTCAGGCTTCCTGACGATGTATAGGTATGATCTTTTAGGCAAAACTGCCGAAACAATTGCTTCAGAACAGATGGCTGAAAAAAGAGGGATGGAGAGTATCTTGAATGCAAATTACCCATTTCAAGTGGCATATTTGACCGAGGCCAGAACAGAAGCTGAGCTGATCCGGGATCGAATCCAATTCATTCTAATGAGAGTAGAGGGTAGAGAGGCTGACCTAATGGAAAGTATGGGGCTTGAAGTGACAGACCCAGCTGCATCCACTCGAATTGTGGTCAAGTATTATATCAAATTCCTAGTTCGAAATGAATTGTACATTGGTCCAGTTTGGGATGCTGATCCGAATTGGCAAAAGTCTCTTAGTCAATTTTTAGAAAATCTCAAAATACAATAAGGACTCCGAAGAGTCCTTATTTAGCGATTTTGTGTTAAATCTGGGTGATTAAAAACAACTTTTCGCTTTTTATCTATCAATGGAACCTGTGACGCGTTTCATAAAAGTATTCATTGCCTCTTTTTTTTCCATTCCATCTTTGATCATCTGATTGACTTCAAGAGTACCATATAAATTGGAAAGTAGCTCACCCATGACTTCTATCTCTTCATCTTTCAATGAAGCTATTTCCGTCATATTCTCTAGTAGCTCTATAGTTTCCTTAACCCAGTCTTCATCATTGGCCTCAATGAAACCGAGTACATGTTTAATTATCGGCAATCTCATCTATCAATGTTTTTAGTCCTTCTTCTTTATTTGTCTGTACTTGATTGACTAATTTACCTCCTTTGAATGAAGCAAAAGTAGGCAAGTTTGTTACCGAAGCCAACTTTCGAGATTCGGGAAGTTTTTCAGCATCCACATATAAGAATGTAATCCCTTCATATGAACCTGCTAATCTTTTCATTTTAGGCTTCATGATTCTACAGTTGCCACACCAAGTGGCACCATATTGCACGACAACTTTTTCATTTTGATTAACGATCTCTTCTAGCGTATCCGTTTCTAATTCTTGTAGCATAGCTTATTTTTTATCTTCTTAAAGAAATACAAATTTACACCCTAATTGTTCGTAATGCTAATCGATAATATCAATGGTCAATTGAGAATCTAGATATAGATAGATTTATTGATAAATGGAATCAGGGCCAAGACCAAAGCTTGGGAATAATATTCTTTACGATTTACAGCTCCATTAGTCAAAATTCCCACAGCACCATTGCCTTGTTTTGAATTTTCTCTATTGAAAACCTGGTCATCAGCATCTCCTAGCTCCATACCTCCTTTGATCAAGTCAACGATCACCTTTGGAAGATAAAATGATGCCGTTCTAGCTTTACCAACTTTGTCTTCTCTGTCTATGACCACGACCCACGCAAAAGCTGACATCTCTCCCGCAGCATCTTCCTCTACCCCTCCTTCTATGCCCACCCAATAGTCAGCCTCTGGAAAGACCAACTTGGAATTTTTTGCCCTATTGAAAGCGCCCAAGTATGTCTGCTCACTTCCTATAGGCTGGTCTCCTACTTCTGAGCTCACATTTAATCCTTCGACTAAAAAAGCATCTTTTTCAAAAGCTTGGTGAAACGCCAAATCAGTACCACTGATCTTTACAGGGTTTTTACTCCCTACTATTACGAGCAATTGTCTTTGCTCTTCTTTAATGTTTTTTCTTTTCGGAAATGCCATGATACTTAGTTTATAAGAAAAATACCACGTCATCTAATTCAGTTTACAGGAAAATTTTAAGCCAAATACTTTAAAGTGGCATCTTATTTTCAAATATTGAATCAAGCTTTGACGTATACTTTTCAAGTAAAAAAACCTGCCAGAGTCAACTAGCAGGTATACTTTTATGCCATATTGGTGAAAACTTGATTTACATCATCGTCATCTTCCAACTTTTCAATCAATTTGTTAATCTCTTCTTCTTGCTCTTCGTTCAGCTCTACCGTAGTAGTAGGAAACCATTGAAAATCTGCATTGATGATTTCAATACTTCGTTCTTCAAGAGCTTTTTGCATATTCCCAAAGTCTTCAAAAGCAGTGTATACAAAGATCTCTCCTTCGTTCTCCGCCACTTCGTCCAATCCATAGTCAATCAATTCCAACTCCAACTCCTCAATGTCATGCTCACCTTGGGCAAATCTAAATACAGCTTTTTTATTGAACATAAAACTTACAGAACCAGAAGTGCTCAATGAGCCATTTGACTTAGAAAAATAGCTCCTCACGTTAGCAACTGTTCTGTTGGTATTATCTGTAGATGTTTCTATGATCACTGCTACACCATGTGGTCCATAGCCTTCATACAATACTTCTTCATAGTCCTTTTCATCTTTATTTGATGCCCTTTTGATAGCTGCTTCTATCCTATCCTTTGGCATCGCTGCCCCTTTGGCATTTTGAATGACCGTTCTAAGCTTAGTGTTATTTGCGGGATCCGGACCTCCTGACTTCACCGCCATTACTATTTCTTTTCCAAGACGCGTGAACACCTTGGACATTTTACTCCAGCGTTTGAATTTTCTTTCTTTTCTAAACTCGAAAGCTCTTCCCATATTTAAACAATTTTTACGATGTAAAAATAACAAAACTTTTTTATTGAACTTCTTTTAAGCCTCCTTGTTTGGTGCAAGTATTTAATAAAAATCAATTTTTTACGACCTTTTTTAAATAAATTCGTACTGATATTTAGTTCTTAACATACCTATCATGGATTTTTATAAAAATTCTCCGCTGCCAAATCTTCCAAAGTCTGACTTACCAAAGGTCGTCATCATAGGTGCTGGATTTGCAGGTCTGAAAATGGCTCGAAAACTTATGGGTAAACCATTCCAGGTTTTACTTTTGGACAAAAATAACTACCACCAATTCCAACCTCTGTTTTATCAAGTTGCAACTTCTGGACTTGAGCCTAGTGCCATTTCTTTTCCATTGAGAAAAGTCTTTCACCATTCTAAAAATGTAACTTTTAGAATGGCCGAAGCCAAACAAATTGACCAAGAGAATAATAGACTGTATACTAATGTGGGCTATGTAGATTATGATTATTTGGTATTGGCTCTCGGAACTGACACCAATTTTTTTGGATTAAAAAATGTGGAGGCTAAAAGTAGCCCAATGAAGTCTGTCTCTGAAGCCCTGTACATTAGAAATAAAATAATTGCAAACTATGAGACAGCCATCAATGTAGCAGACGTAAACGAACGAAAACCTATCATGAACATCGTCATTGTAGGTGGTGGACCTACTGGGGTGGAGCTGGCAGGTGCTGTTGCTGAGTTGAGAAATAATGTCTTCCCTAAAGATTATCCTGAGCTAAGTTTCAAAAATATGAAAGTGGTCTTGATCGAAGCAGGGCCAAATTTACTGGCTAGTATGTCAGATATCGCCAAAGAGAAGGCCAAATCTTATCTTGAAAATCTAGGTGTAGATGTAATGCTCGACACCCAAGTATCCGACTATGATGGAGAATTGGTCTATCTCAAAGGAAAAGAAAGTATAAAGACTAAAACTTTGCTTTGGGCCGCAGGAGTCAAAGCAAATAGAATCAAAGGCTTGATAGAAGACCAAGTTCTTCCTAACGGGAGATTGGTAGTAGACCATTACAACAAATTGACTTGTTCTGAGAATATATTTGTTTTGGGCGATATGGCTCTGATGATCACCGATGAGTATCCCAATGGTCATCCCCAAATTGCTCAAGTTGCGCTTCAACAAGGTAATAATCTCGCCAACAACCTCATCAATAACCCAAATGGGAAAAATTGGAAACCTTTCCAATACAAAGACCTTGGATCGATGGCTACCATTGGTAGAAAGCTTGCAGTCGTAGATTTGCCTTTTGTGAAATTCCAAGGTCTTCTCGCTTGGCTAACATGGCTTTTTGTACACCTTATGGCTATCCTAGGCGTGAAAAATAAGCTCTTCATTTTCATAAACTGGGCATGGAACTACCTGGCATTTGACCCAAGCCTGAGACTTTTGATTAGACCAAAAATGCCAAATAAGGAAGAGAAAGAAGAGTTAGTGGAGTCTTAATCCCAATTCTCTTACGTTTACTTTTTCTTTATTTGCGGGTATTTTTACCCAAAAAAATAATGACTTCAAGGCAAAATGCTTTGAAGTCAACTTCCACACCTCATGCATTGTCTTTGGAAAATAGAAAAAGGTCTACTATCAAACCTATTAGAATAAACTAGAATGATTGCTAAATCATCTAAGATCAGCATGTTAATTTTTTGCTAAAATGTTAATTTACTTTAAATTATGTATGATCTCATGAATTCATGCCTTATATTAACAATCATTTTAGTTTTTGGCCATGAAAGATTTTGATTGTCGTGATATGTGGGAGATGCTAAAAACTTTTACTTCAATAAATCACACAATCAAACACCATGAAAAACCTTTATCTCATTATCCTATCCATTCTAGTTGTTTCCTGTGGGAAATCTGGTGATGCCCTTCATTCTTCAAGCTTTGATGATATCACTATCAGCATGGACACCGTCATTGTAGATTCCAAAGATCAAATCCTTATGGCAGCAACAAGCTCCTATGGATATTCTTACAGCGATGATTTAGATAAGCTTTTCTATTGGGATGGAAGCTCAGCAAGTATGGAGATCATAGACCTTGATCTCATGGAACTAGTAGAAAAGAAGGGATTTGAAAAAGAAGGGCCAAATGGAGTAGGTCAATATGCTTATAGCTCCAAATATATAAATGATGAAATATTTGCAGTAGGTGAATGGAACGAGGTAAAAATCATTGACTTTGATGGAAAAGTCAAAAAAAGGATCAAGCTTGAAGACGATTGGATTAAGGAAAAGTTAGATGAGTCAGAGTCTTTGACTCCATTGGTTTTTTCATCTGACGGTAAATTTATGTATTGTGCCATCACAAATTTCTCTAAGATTAATTCCAATATCGTAGAAGTTGATTTAGAGAATAATACCACCAAGATTTTTGAATTGCCCGAATTTGATAAGCGAGAGAATTTCAGAGTAACTTTCAAATACGATGGTGGTGGAATGTCTATGTATGCACCTTGGATATCTACCTTGAAAAACAATGGTAAGATCATTTTTACTTCGGACGCATTTAGCAATATGTATGTCTACGATCATGCTACAGACTCTGTCACCTTTGAAATGATCACTTATAAACTCACTCCAAATGAGAAAATGGGCACTTACCCTAAAGAAGTCCATAGCCCAGAATCATTTCAAGAAGAAATGAACAAAATCAATCAGGAAATTTCCTTTTCTCTACCTCTTTGGGATGATAAAAATAAAGTATTCTACCGCTTCTCTCACTATACTAAGCCTAAACTCAGTGATGACGAGGAGGCCAAATACAATGTCTTTTTGAGTATCCTTGATCAAAGCTTCGAAGTAGTGGGAGAAAAGGATATCAGCGAACATTTCAAATCCAGACCTCAAGCACTGTTTGTCAAAGATGGGCTGATTTACAATTACTTGAATGTAGATGATGAATTGGGCTTTGTGAGGGTTAAAATCAATTGATTATTAAATAGCTAAGCAGTTGATGAAAAACCTACTAATTGTGATCGCTTTTATATTTTTGATTTCTTGCAAAGAGAAGAAATCTGGAATCTACGGCAATACTTACGACGAAATTCAGATAACTATGGACACTGTAGTCATTGACTCCAAAGATAAAATCACGATGGCGGTGACCAGTTTTCCAAATTTTCCCCAAAATTCTGATCAAAATAAACTTTACTTCTGGCATGGTAGAACTGCCAGTTTGGAAATCATAGATTTGGATAAGCTTGAACTCATTGAAAAGAGGGAATTCGAAAAAGAAGGGCCCAATGGAGTAGGTCAAAATGCCAATCAAGGGTTCATTTTAGGCGACCACTCACTTGCTTTGATCGACTGGGAACAAGTAACATTAGTCGATTTGGAAGGAAATGTCCAAGAGAGGATCAATTTAAATGATGATTGGATAAAGGATGGATTAGATGATAATGAGTCATTGGCGATACTTGGTTTTTCTGAAGATGGGGATTTGATGTTCTGTAGCATCAAAACTTTTTCAAGATTGAATTCCAATATAGTGAAAGTAGATTTGAAGAATAAAACTACACAATTACTTGAGCTGTCAGCGTATGACAAAAGGGAAAACCTCCGGATCACACATAAAATAGAAAGAAATGGAAGCACTTCAATGCTTACAATTTCACCGAGCCTTGAGTTTGAAAAAAGTCACCATAAAGTTATTTTTTGGTCAGATGCCTTCAATAGCATTTATGTCTACGATCCCATGACCGATTCACTAAACTTCAAGACAATCACCAGTACACTTACACCAAACGAGAAAATTGGAAATTTCAAAAATGATGTTACTTCCGATGAGTCTATGCAAGAAGAAATTCAAAAATACTTCTTAGAAATGACCTTTTCAAAGCTCTTAAGGGATGATAAAAACAAAGTATATTACAGATTTTCATCATATAATTTGCCCCAAGTAGCCGAAGAAAGCTTAAAAGGAAGAGTCTTTTTTAACATATTAAACGAGGCTTTTGAGGTCATTGGGGAAAAGGAAGTATCGGATTTGTTTAAAACTGTACCCACAGCTCAATTTGTCAAAGACGGATTAATTTATTGTTTTCTCAATGTGAATGACGAGTTGGGGTATATGAGGATGACCATTAACTAATGTAAAGATGAAAAAAATTATAATTGGATTGATTTCAGGACTGATCATAGTGACAGCTTGCTCTACTGAGAAAAACGAATCTTCGGAGAGTTTTGAGTTTAACCTCACTATGGATACGGTGGTGGTTGATCCAGGAGAAGGACAAATTGATTTACGATATGGGCTCAGCTATCCCGAGCTTTCAAATGATGGAAAATTTCTCTTCAATTATGTTTTTAATTCATCCAAATTTGATAAAATCAATTTAGAGTCATTGACCCTAGAAAAAACACTTCAGTTTGAGAGAGAAGGGCCTAATGGGATGGGGTCCTATATCGGTGGCTACTCCTTGACATCTGAAGAGCAAATTATGATCTGGTCCTATGGTCTCTTCGCAGTTTTTGACGAGTCGGGTAAAAAAGTGAAGGACCTAAACCTAGATAAATTTGGACCACAAGAAATCCAAGGTGCATCATCCTTTCCTATGGGATTGGTCGAACACCCTAATGATCCTTCACAGATTTATGGCTTTTTTATCAAAAGTGAGCCAAATGAATTTTTCCTCATGAAATTTGATTTGGAAAAAGAAACTTATCATAAAATTCCATTACCTGAGACAGAAAAGCTTGATGAATTCAACATGGAATTTACCTCTGGTGGTGCATTTAGTGTTGTTCCTTTTCCAATATTCAATGCTGGAAGAATTATTATGACCAATGATGCTTTCAATGAGGCTTATGTTTATGATATACCTTTAGATTCTTTGTATTTGATTCCTTGGGATAGCAAGCTTACAGATAATAAAAATGAAACTGAAATGCCCTCAAAAGTGGATTTAGAAAAAGGTATGGTCTTTAGAAGAAAGTTTTTTGAATCCATAAACTTTATGACTCCAAAATGGGATCCGGTTTCACAACAGTTTGCTCGATTGTCCTACATAAACAAGTATGGCGAAGAGCTAGATGAATATGGAGATCCAAATTTCTTAAGATCAGAAGTTTTTTTAACCCTCTTGGATAAAAATCTAAAAATCATCAATGAAACAAAATTAGAGCATTACACTAAGGAACCATCCAGATATTTCTTTTTAAACAATACCATTTGGCTTTATGAAAACATTGACGATGAATTGGGATTTGTAAGGATAAAAATTGATTGACGACTTATAAAGTATAACCATACGATTGTACGGCTTGCTGTCCGATGAGGGGACAGTTGCAAGCTAAGTTCGTTCATATCGAATCAATTTTATGTCGGAAGATTGAAGTTAATCCCTATTTCATACCCAATTGTGAAAGCTAGTCTATAGAACAATATTTGCACTTTACATTGAGCATTTTATTAAAAAATTGCTCATTTTGTTGTGCGTTTTTTATATTTGTAAAAATAGCATACTACTAAAATGGAAATATTATACCAGAAATTTGAAATCCTCTTGCAGAATACAACAACGGATTTCAAACGATATTTATATGATAGAGTCTCTTGGGATAGTCGCATGATTGGCATTATAGGTCCTCGTGGTGTAGGCAAAACCACTTTGATTCTACAACATATAAAGCTAAACCTAAACAGTAAAAATGCATTGTATGTCTCAGCAGACGATATGTATTTCAGTGAGAATAAACTAATTGAGTTAGCAGACGAGTTTTATAAAAATGCAGGAGAATATTTGTTCATTGATGAGATTCATAAATACGCCAATTGGTCGCGAGAATTAAAAAATATTTATGATTCATTTCCTTCACTAAAAATTGTATTCACAGGCTCTTCAGTACTAGATATACTTAAGGGTTCTTCCGATTTAAGCCGTCGTGCAATAATCTATAAATTACAAGGCCTTTCATTCCGGGAATACTTAAATTTCTTTCATAACTACGACTTTAAAGCCTATTCTTTACAACAGATTATTAATAATGAGGTTAAACTCGACAAGATTAAACATCCCATTCCACTATTTAAAGACTATTTGAAACGTGGATATTATCCATTTGGTGTTGAAAATGAGATGGATCTGCGTTTAGGACTAATAATTGTACAAACGTTAGAAACTGACATCCCCCAATACGCTAACTTAAATGTTGGAACCAGTAGAAAACTAAAAAGATTGCTTTCAATTATTGCTGAAAGCGTACCATTTAAACCCAATATGTCCAAAATTGCTGCAATGATTAACGTAAGTCGAAATTCTTTGGACGATTATTTTCTATATATGGAGCATGCAGGCCTTATTGGACAATTACGAGAAGAAACGGGTGGAATTAGAGGACTAGGAAAGGTCGACAAAGTTTACTTAGACAATGTAAATATCCTGTTTAATTTGGTTGGTAATAAATCAAATATAGGAAATATAAGGGAAACTTTCTTTTACAATCAAATGCGAGTGAACAATGAAGCAACATCTTCAAAATCAGCAGATTTTGTAATAGATGATTATACATTTGAAGTTGGTGGGAGCAACAAACAGCAAAAACAAATCAAGAAAGACGGTAAATCATTTGTGGTAAAAGATGATATCGAATTTGGTTACCTCAATGTAATCCCACTTTGGTCTTTTGGCATGAATTATTAATTGAAAATATTGACGATGAATTGGGATTTGTAAGGATAAAACTTGATAGATAGCTCATAAAGCTATACCGAACATTTATGTCTATTGTGCGGCTCACTGTCCGAAGAGGGGACAGTTGCAAACCTATTTAAAAGCAGATATCTGGATATTTAAATACAACATTCTTAAATTCAAACTGTTACCAAATTCACTGTATTGATGGCACTAAATTTTCAATAGCTTCCGAATCTCAATATCTCAATGCTGACCACTTGCTTTCGATCAAATTCTGTAATTTGAGATAAAATTTATCAAAGGTTCAGTCCATTGCTACATATTCCAGTTCCGTAGCGTGGATTACATTTAACCCAAATATTAATGAAAAGACTGTTATTATTGATTCTATCACTATCCCCAATTGCTTCGGCATTGGCCCAATTGGATGCTAGCCTGATGCGACATCCAGATGTTTCAGACACCCATATTGTATTCTGCTATGGAGATGATATTTGGTTGGTCGCTAAAGAAGGCGGTACTGCACACCGTCTTACTTCCCCAGAAGGCCCAGAAATGTATCCCAAGTTCTCTCCAGATGGAAGTCAAATAGCCTTTACCGCTAACTACAATGGCAACAATGATATTTACCTCATACCTTCCACTGGCGGAATTCCAAAACGCTTGACCTATCATGGGATGTCTGACCTTGTCCTAGGGTGGACACCTGATGGCAAGTCTGTCCTTTTTTCCTCAGGTCGTGAAAGTGGCAAAGAGAGGTTTTCACAGTTCTACACCGTACCAGTGACAGGAGGGCATCCTTCCAAGCTCGCAGTACCCTATGGAGAATTTGGATCATTTTCTCCTGATGGCAAATCTATCGCCTACACAGATAGAAGTAGGGTAAATAGAAATTGGAAAAGATACAGAGGTGGGACGGCTCCTGATATCACAGTGTTCAACTTGGAAAACTTTCAAACAGAAAACATTACCTCAAATGATGCCAACGATGAACTTCCTATGTGGATCGGTGATGCCATCTTCTACATGTCAGACAATGGGCCAGAAGGAAGAAACAACCTTTGGAAATATGATATCAAAGGCAAAAATCATAGTCAATTGACTTCATTTGAGGACTTTGACATCACTTTCCCTTCTAACAGCACCAAAGAAATCGTATTTGAGGCAGGCGGCAAACTTTACCTTTACAATATTGCCTCTTCAAGTAGCAAAGAGATCCCAGTCAAAGTTATCTCTGATCAAAAAGCACTCATGCCCATCCTTACAGATGCCTCTGACTATATGCAATCTGCAAGCATTTCTCCTGATGGTAAGCGAGTATTGGTATCAGCGCGTGGTGATGTTTTCAACTTACCTGCAAGTGAAGGATTTATCACCAATGAGACCACTACAAGTGGCGTTGCAGAAAGATATCCTTCTTGGTCTCCAGATGGTAGACTATTGGCATATTGGTCAGATGCTTCAGGGGAGTACCAGCTACATGTCAAAGATTTAGAAAAGAAATCTACCAATGAGCTTACCTCCTTCAAAAAAGGATTTTACTACAATATCTACTGGTCACCGGACAGTAAAAAGATCGTTACGATCAATCAGGCCATGGAGATCATGATGATTGATATCAACAGTGGTGCTGCGAAAGTCATTGACAAAGGCAAATACATGTTTGAAGGAAACCTACAAGGGTTTGAAGTAAACTGGTCTCCAGACAGTAGATATGTTGTCTACAGCATGTCTAAACAAAATAGAGCAACTTCAGAAATTTACCTATACGAGCTAGCCAGTAATAAGGTCAGTCAGATTACTTCTGGCTTCTATGCAGACAATTCACCAGTATTCAGTAGAGACGGTAAGTACCTCTTCTTCACTACGAACAGAAATTTTGACCCTCTGTATTCTGACATAGACAACACTTTCATCTATCCAAATACCACTGGAGTAGCTGTGGGTACTGTTGCGAAATCAGTTCCTTCACTGCTCACATTGAAAAATGATACCCAAGAAGTGAAAAAAAATGGTGATGATGATAAGAAAAAAGAAGATGATAAGAAGGACGAAAGCAAAGTTGATAAAGTAACTTTTGAAGTTGAAGGATTTGAAGAGAGGCTTGAGATGCTAGACATTGAAGTAGGTAATATTGTATCATTGGCAACCACCAAAGACAAGCTGATATACTTAAGGTACCCAAATTCAGGAAGTGCATCTGGAACTACCTCAAAGCTGGAGTTCTATGATTTTGAAGAGGAAGAATCCAAGACAATCATGGAACGTGTAGGTAGCTACCAACTATCCGCCAATGGTAACAAACTCCTCGTAAGCTCACGAGGCCAATGGGGAGTGATAGACCCTGCTCCTGGAAAAAACATTGAAGACGCTGTACCTACCAAGGACATGAAGATAGCTGTAGTTCCGGCAGAAGAATGGAAACAAATTTTCCATGAAGTATGGAGGCTCGAAAGAGACTATTTCTATGATTCTACCTTGCATGGTGTAGATTGGGATAGTATGAAAACCAAGTATGGAGCATTAGTAGAGCAAGCTACTTCTCGAAGAGATGTTAACAATATCATTGGAAACTTGATCGCTGAACTCAATGCTTCTCACACTTACGTAAGTGGTGGAAGTATGGAAAGTGCCAGTAGCATCAGTGTGGGTTACCTTGGAGCTGATTTTTCTTTCGAAAATGGTGCCTACAGAATCAAAAAAATCATTAAAGGTGCGCCGTGGGATCTTGAAGTGAGGTCTCCATTACAAAAACCTGGTGTAGATATCAAAGAAGGTGACTACATACTTGAAATCAATGGTCAAGCTTTAGGCAATGAAAACTCCATCTATGCTGCGCTTCAAGGTCTCGCAAATAAGATAGTCCAACTAACTGTAAATAGTAATCCAAATGTATCTGGTGCTAGAAAGGTCTTGGTCAAGTCACTTCCCTCAGAAGCAAGATTGAGAAATCTAGCATGGATCAATGGATTCAGGGAGCGCGTAGAAGAAGCAACTGATGGTAAAATCGGCTACATATTTGTCCCAAGTACGGGAGTAGATGGACAGAATGAACTCTTCCGTCAGTTCTACGGACAGATGAACAAAGAAGGATTTATCATCGATGAGCGATTCAACAACGGAGGACAGATACCAGATAGATTTATCGAACTGCTTGACAGAGGACCATTAGCGCACTGGGCAGTAAGAGATGGGGAAGACTGGGATTGGCCACCTTCAGGAAACTTTGGGCCAAAAGTAATGCTCATCAACGGCTTCTCTGGTTCAGGTGGGGATGCTTTTCCAGATTATTTCAGAAAAAGAAACCTAGGACCACTCATCGGAACCAGAACCTGGGGAGGTCTGATTGGAATCTCAGGTGCACCCGAACTCATAGATGGCGGCTCTGTAACAGTCCCGACTTTCAGGATGTATGATCCAAATGGCGAGTGGTTCAAAGAAGGTCACGGTGTAGACCCAGATATCGAAGTAGTAGAAGATTTTGGAAGCTTGGCCAAGGGTAAAGATGCGCAACTTGAAGCGGCAATCAAAGAAGTCTTGAGACTTCTTAACAGTCCTGAAGCTTACAAAAGACCAAATAGGCCAGCTTACGAAAAGCGATAGTCTGAGATCATATATTATTGACGTTCTGTTAAACTGAGAAGACTTGCCAGGTTTGTCCAAAGTGTTGGTCTTTATTTATCACAAGGTATATTTGAAGGAAAACATGGCAGTTCTAAACTAAACGACATTGAATCACAATTCTTGAACTTGATTTGATAGTAAAATTTGAAAAGCCTCCTTTCATCATTTGATAGGAGGCTTTTCTATGCTATAACACTAAACCACTAAAGTTTTCCCTTTAAATAGCTTCTCTTTGATAGTTTCTTTAAGAACTCTTGGTATCATATTTCTTTCAATTCACCAAATATTATATAATTCGGTGAATCAATTCACCAAAAAACATGATTTTTGGTGAATTGAAACTGATAAAGCCTCCTTCCGAGAAATCTACCTGATATTAATGAATGGGATTTTCAATAGCTACCCTATCTCTTACTGCTGCATGTATACCATCCCAAAGGACTTTTCTAGCCTCCAAAGCTTCAATGGCTGCCTGCTTGGTTTCATTCCACTTTTGCTCATTATCTCCGCAAAGATGTGCAAGCATTTTCATGGCTAAAGGTCCGTGATGATCTTCATCAAGATGAATATGTCTTTCAAAATAGTACTCTAATGTCTTCAACTGACCTGGCTTACTTTGGATCAAGTCATTGACAAGTTGGCGAAACAAGTCAGGGATCAATTCTTCTCTCCCCAAAGTAAAGGAAGCTGCAATCTGATGAGGTTTTCCTGATTGCACGACTGCATAATTGACTTGTAAAAAATGTTTGACTTCACTAGATAGATAGGCATTTTCCAAAACTTCTTCGAAAGTGATTCCACTTTTTATGCTTTCAATCAAATCACTGATTTTGGATGTGTCAGCACCAGCTTCTTTCATAGCCCTTAGGTATAGCTCAAAGTGACTACAATACCCCCCTTGACCATCTTCGTCACTTTCTTCTGCGAGAACGATATCATTGATCAACCTGGTGACCATCGGCTCATCAGACGGAACCCACGGTATACTGACACCAGTTAGTTTCAGTTGCAAAGCCTTCAATAAGGTCATAAAGTCCCAAACTGCATACACATGCTGCTCCATAAAAATCCTAAAGTCTTCCAAACTTTTCAGATCATTATAAATCGGGTGATTCAATAATGCATTTCTATAAGGAGCTACTTCCGCAAGAAGTTTATCTATTCTTTGATTCATTTTAATATAAGGTGTTTTAATTCTAAGTGTTAACCTACTGCAAAACGATATGTTTTTGATCAGAAGATCAAACCAACCTTGATAGGGATTAAGCTTGCATTTTGTTGTATCATCATACCAGATTTGAGGGAAATACGAGTATTGCCTGTCAAACGAATCATCGGCCCTACCAATATTTCTCCATAAAAATTGCGAGTACCCTTTTCATATTGATTCCATAGTCTGCCAGTTCCCAACTTCATATTGAACAGTGGAGAAATCTTGCTCCTATAATTGGCAAATTCAAAGTTTAAAAATCCTGAATAGCCATGATAGGATCTTGAAGTGCTATCGAAAAAATTTTGATACCCTAAACCAAATCCTGCATAAAAGAACTCCTTCCATACTAACCCATTGATCAAAGAGAATTCAAATCCATCTCTGTTTTCCAAGTGATGTCCTTGCCAAGCAGGCCCAGGATCAACATCGAGCAGCGTATTTTGAAACACAAGATAACCGGTTTCCATGCCTAAAGCATATCTTACTTGGCACAATGCTGAATTACTAAGTGCCATCATAGTGCAAAAGAATACTAGTCTTGATATCTTCATTAGATCCACCTATTCTGCAAACTGCAACCTTACCAGATTAGCATAAAAACCTTGATCTTGGCTGGCCAAAACATCATGAGTGCCTTCTTCTACAATTTCGCCTTCTTTGAGTACATAGATCCTATCTACCTTTCGGATAGTAGATAGTCTATGGGCTATGATGATGGTAGTCCTATTTTTCATCAATTCGTCCAAAGCTTCCTGCACTAGCGCTTCTGACTCTGCATCCAAAGAAGATGTCGCTTCATCCAAAATCAAAATTGCAGGATTTTTCAAAATTGCTCTTGCAATAGCAACTCTCTGTCTCTGACCACCAGATAACTTGATACCTCGCTCGCCTACTTTAGTTTCTAGCCCCTCTGGAAATTGCTGAATAAACTGCCAGGCATTGGCTTTCTTGGCTGCCTCAATGATTTCAGCTTCTGTGGCATCGGGTTTTGCATAGGCTATGTTTTCCCTGATACTTCCACCAAACAACAGCACCTCCTGTGGCACAATACCAATATTTGACCTCAATTGCCGAAGGTTCCATGCATTGACAGACTTACCGTCGACAGTCAGTTTACCACTACTTACTGGATAAAAATTCAACAACAACTGAATGATCGTAGATTTTCCAGCACCACTGTGCCCTGCCAGTGCCACTTTTTCTCCAGCGGCTATCTCCAGATTAATGTTTTTGAGAACTTCAATCTCTGGTCTGGTTGGATAATGAAACCTAATAGAAGAAAAAGAAACTTCACCTCTCATAGGTACTTGCTGAAAGTCCGACGTGGCAAGCTCTGGCGTCTCTTCCAAAATCTCCAAAACACGTTCTGAAGAACCTATTGCCTTCTGAATCTGACCGTAAATATCGCCTAAACCAGCTATGGATCCACCAATAAATGTGGTATATAACACAAAAGAAACCAGATCACCTATACTCATTGCTCCAGAAGCCACCAGACTTGCACCATACCACATTACAGCTACTATGCCACCAAACAATGCGAAGATGATAAAGGATATAAATGCTCCCCTATAACCTGCCGCTTTCAAAGCAACCTTAACTACCCTGTCAAGCCCAGTACGGTATCTGGCCGACTCATACTCTTCACCAGCAAAGGACTTGACCGTCATGATAGACTGCAAAGTTTCCTCCACAATAACATTGGCTGCTGCTAGCTCATCCTGTGCCTGCTTGGAGAGTGTACGAATAAACTTCCCAAACACTATCGCTATAATCACCAGGATAGGAAATGTGGCTAACATAAATAAGGTTAGTTTTGGAGTAGTCAGCATCAGAAAAATTACCCCAGCCACAAGGGTAATCAGCTGTCTAAATAGCTCAGCCAAAGTTGTCGAAAATGTATCCTGCAGCATACTCACATCCGCAGTAATCCTTGAAATCAGCTCACCTGTCCTTCTCTTGTCAAAAAAAGTCATTGGTAATTGTACCAGCTGTCTATAAAGGGATGTCCTCACATCTCGCATACTGCGCTCCGAGACCTTTGCAAACAACCATACCCTAAAGAATGAGAAAACACTCTGAATCAATAATATCCCAAGCAACAGCATAGCGATGCTATTGATCCCATTGATCAGCCATGTCTTGCCAGATGCTGTGTCAATTAGCTTGCCTGCTACAAATGGAAATGTCAATAGCGTAAGACTAGATAGCAACAAAAAAAACAGACCTAAAGCAAACGTCCATTTGTAAGGCAAGATAAATCTGAAGATACCCCCTAACTTCCCTAGACTTTCTTTGTTAAGCTTGCGCTTTTCATGTTCTTCTAGGGCATTACCTTTCTTCTTTGCCATTATGAGTTTTATTCAAAATTTTAATCGATCGCAAATTTACACAATCATTGCTGCTATGACTACCTGAGATATGATTTTTTTGAAAAGATTGATTTGGGTAAATTTCAATGTGAAATTGCTTTTGACAATTTCAAAACGAGAAGACCTTGAGGCTTTGGTAAGCCTCGAAAGGTTTTATGGCTAAATGAAATTGTCCAGAGTTGACATCACTCTTTATTCTTTCTACCAAAGATTCTTCTAAAGAATTGCTTCTCTTTCTCCCAAAAAAACTCAAATTGACCTAAAACAAAACCCCAAAACAATAACACCAACTGATACAAAGGAAGTACGAGAAGAAAATAGAGAACAGTTTTCCAAAAACCACCACGGTTCATACTCACACCAAGCAAATCAAAAATTGGCTTTTTGATAAACAAAATTGTAAATCCTGTCAAAGCGAAAACCAACAAAACCAAGAGTACTTGCTTAAGACTCTTCAATTTCCATTTTGCTTGAAGTTTTTGCAAAAATGTTGGTGATTGGTCTTTCTTTTTCATTGGACAAACCTGATTTTTTTCATAATCTCACCTTTTAACTGTTCTTTCAAAGCTTTTTTGGTTGTCAAATCAATCCTTTTGTTAAATATTTTTTCCAGAAACATTTCAAGTTTGAAGAATTTCCAACCTATTGGTTTTTCAAGTTCTACCAAAATGTCTATGTCACTCTTCTCATCAAAAGAATCATCATTATACGAGCCAAATAATCCAATTTCTCTCACAGAAAATTCTTCGTAGAGAAATGGTTTCAGCTCTGACAATTTGGACAATATTTCATTTTTTGTGAACATATAACAAATATAATCAATTTTCTACCCTATACACTGGATACCTGTTATGCTCTTTTTCTTTCCAAGGAGAGCGCTCGTATACCCATCTCAACTGTGCCGATCCGTTGCTTGCCAACTTCTCATCTTCCTGTTTGGCACGCTCCAGCTCATCCCTCAAGCTAGGATTTTCTTTCAAAAATGCCGCAGCCAAATCTTCAAAAACATAAGCCGAATATCCTTCCTTGGACTGAAGAATCATGTCAAAATAGTTCCAAGCAAAAAAACTATCCTCTCCCTCTGGTTCTAAGACTTCGATAATGAAATTATTAGCCTCTTGGTCCATCATTACCACTACATCTCCTTTACGAAAAGTAATTGTCTCTGAAGATTTCTCTACTGACACATTACTGTGCATAAAATGCCCCTCATATGGTCTCTGACTTGTTTGAAAATCTTTGATCTGATAAACAGTCACTACCATGCTCGAATCTTGCTGTAAAGGTTGTACCTGAACACCATTCCTTCGAAGATTATCTATCACGGTATGCCATCCTTGTGGGATAATGTAAGCTTTGGGCTTTGCTATCGTCAAGCCTGACTCGTAAGCATCATAAAACTTGATTTCGGTACTGAATGGTTTTTGTCTATCATAATATAACCTTGGGTGTCCAGAGATTTCGGAGGGCTTTTGACCTGATTCATAACCATGAAACTCCATCAGCTTGAACTTACTCCTATCAGACTTGTGATTAAGTTCAAATACGCTCTGTTGCTTGACTGCTTCCCTGTCTGCCTTCGACATGGAGACGATTTTCTCCCCATCTCGCTCAAACATGTCGACAAAAACCTCAAAGAGTGCATATGTAGAAGCAACCCTTTGATCATAGGGCTTTAGCATGTGCGTCTCGGGCATGAAGCTCAATGTCTTAAACAAAGCCGCATATCCACTACTGTACCTACCTATATCTTTGAACTGAGGCCACCCATCCTCTGGCTTGCTGCCATAAGCATTGACATATGGGATCATTGGAAAATCACGATCTTTCATTTTGGAGTATAGTTCAGGATTGAATGATTTCTCCAAATATGCTCCCAATTGCCCTCCCAATCTATCATGCTGTGTAGAGATCAAGGTCATCACATGCTGATAGTCCGCTCCATTACTCACATGTGTATCTATGAATACATGCGGCTTCATCCAATTGAAGATTTGATGAAATGAACGTGCATTTTTGGTGTCTGCTTTGATAAAGTCTCTATTGAGATCATAGTTTCTGGCATTACCCCTAAAACCAAATTCCTCTGGACCATTTTGGTTGACACGACTATGAGAGCCCCTGTTGAGATGACCTCCGATATTGTATACTGGAGTGATTGCTAGTACAGCATTGTCAGGAAACGACTTCTTACCCAAAAGAATGTCTCTAAGGAACATCATCGATGCATCTATTCCATCTGGTTCGCCAGGATGTATGGCATTGTTAATATAAACTACTAGCCTATCGTTATCATGCCAGATTACTGGATCAAACTCACCTTTGGCATCATAGATCACGACATGAAGTGGTAGCCCTGCATCGGTGACTCCCATCTCCACCATTTTGACCTGCTCAAAATCCTTAGCCAATAGCTCAAAATATTCTATAACCTCTTTATAGCTTGGTGTTTTTAGCCCTTGAGATTTTTCAAATAAAGTCTCGTAAGATTCCTGTGCAATGATCTCAGACCCCATAAGACACGCAACAGCTATCAATAGTAATTTCTTCATATTCGAATTTGATAAAAAAGTACCTAAAACGCTAAAAAGATTTTATAATCGGTTTTGAAAACCCAAAATTCGTTACGTACTTTGCGTTACGTAAAATACGTAACGCAAAGTACGTAACGCAAAGAAAAATCACATGCTCACGGAAGTGTATTCATAAGGCCAATAAAGTATGAAAAAGCCAGACAACCCATTTATACTCAACACCTATCACGGAAAGGCATACTTCTGTGACAGAGAGGAAGACCTCATCAGACTAGAGGAACATATTAGAAACGGACGAAATATCGTACTATATGCTTGGAGAAGACTGGGGAAATCAGCACTTGTACATAGGTTCTTCGAGGAGCTAGAAAGTTCAGGTGACTATGAGACAGTATATGTAGACTTTCTTGGTGCTATCTCCATGGATGATGCTGTCAATGAATTGGCCAAAGCCATTTTTGAAAGATTTGGAAAAACAAAAACTGGTCTTCATGCAACCATTCAAAAAATGATCTCATCCATCGGAGCCACTGTAGGGTTTGACCCTATATCAGGAACACCCACGCTGAATATTGGAGTCAACAGTTCCCCAAAAGAAGAACAATCTCTACATGCACTGGGGGAATTTCTCAACGAAAGAAAGAAAAAAATTGTAGTCGCAATAGATGAGTTTCAACAAGTATCCACGTACAACGAATCCAATGCTGAAGCCATATTCCGAGCCTGGACACAGAAATTCCCAAGTATCAGATTCATATTCTCAGGCAGTCACAGAGGGATGATGACGGAGATGTTTTTAGAAAAAAACAGGCCCTTCTATCACAGCGCACAGCTACTTTCATTGAATCCTATCCCCGCTGAAAAATACATTCCATTTATCCAAGGACACTTCCAAGCTAAAAAAAAATCGATCAGTGAAGAAATCATCCATTCTATCATTCATTGGGCAAGAGGGCAGACATATACCATACAATTGATTTGTAACTACCTCTACTCCCAATGTCAAGAAGTAAAATTAACTGATGTAGAAAGGGTAAAGGCTGATATCCTAGGACAACAACAAGCGATTTTCGCCAATTTTCCAAAAATGCTCACCAAAACCCAATGGAAAGTCTTTCAAGCCATTGCCAAAGAGGAACCCCTACAAAATCCACTTTCAAAAGATTTCATCAACAAATACAGACTTGGAGCAACTAGTTCGGTGAGTACAGCGATCAAGTCGCTTCAAAAACAAGAACTTGTTGTTGTAGATGATGACATCTATCTGGTTCATGAAGTATTATTAGCGAGGTGGATGGCAAGATTGTAAAAAAAGCCCTCTAGGGAAAATTTCCGAAAAGGGCTTTTTTTATTGATTAGCTAAAATCCCCAAGACCAGGTTGTAATCGATTGATTTATAATGTCAATAGAACTTCCAGTTTTCACTCGATTATCTAACAACTTATTGGTGGTGAATAAAAAACTGAATGGTCTACGGATTTGCTTTAATAGGTTTTACCAAGTAAACAAGCCATCATTGAGGCTCTGTAAAGCTTGCTTTTTGTATTGTGCATCTACCAAGAGAGATACGTTATGCCTACTACCACCATATGAAACCATACGAACTGGATATTCAGTAAGGCAATTCATGATTTGAGCTACACTACCTTTGGATTCGGCAATTTGGTTACCTACTATAGAAATGATTGCTTGATCACTGTCTACTTCCACAGAGCCATAAGTTTCTAATTCTTTTATGATTTCCTTCAAGTGAGTCGTATCATCTATGGTGACAGACACCGCTACCTCCGAAGTTGTGATCATATCGATTGAAGTCTTGTACTTTTCAAAAACCTCAAATACTTTTCTCAAGAAGCCATACGCCAAAAGCATTCTGCTTGACTTGATCTTGATCGCAGTAATACCATCTTTGGCAGCCAAAGCTTTTACGCCGGTACCTTGTTCTTTAGCTGTAATAGTTGTCCCAGGAGCGTCAGGCTCCATTGTATTGAGAAGTTTGACTGGTATATTATACTGCTGGGCAGGCCAAATAGATGCTGGATGGAGAATTTTGGCACCAAAATAAGCCAACTCAGCCGCTTCATCAAATGAAAGTTGCGCTATCGGACGAGTCTTGTCCACGATTCGAGGATCATTGTTGTGCATCCCATCGATGTCTGTCCATATTTCTACGACCTCTGCATTGATCGCTGCACCCATAAGCGAGGCAGAGTAATCAGACCCACCCCTTTTGAGATTATCTACCTCGTTTCTATGATTTTTGCAAATGTAGCCTTGAGTGACAAAAATGCTCTCATCAGGATAATTTATCAGAATGCTTTTAATCTTATCAGAGATTTTTTTGAGTTCTGGCTCATTGTTTTCATCAATACTCATGAAATCCAATGCGGGTAAAAATACCGCTGGCACATCAAGTTCTTGAAGCAAAGTATAAAATAGCTTGGTAGATAATAGCTCCCCTTGTGCAAGGATATCCCTATTGATGGCTTCGTTGAAAGAAATTTTGAGGATGATGTTCAAAAACTCAAAATGTTCCGCAATTATCTTTTCAGCCTTTTTCTGTGCAGAGCTAGTTTTTAGCAATTCCTTATAAAATGCTAAATAATGCTTGTGCAAGGTATCGATTCTCTCTTTAGCCAAATCTTTATTGGCATCTGCGAGAGCTTCGCCAATACCTACTAGTGCATTGGTCGTACCAGACAATGCAGAGAGAACAACAATCTTCTTCTTTTTGTCTCTTGTGATCAAATCTTTGACTTGATGCATTCTTTCGGGTCTACCTACAGAGGTGCCACCGAATTTCATGATTTTCATGGTTTATACTAGGTTTGATTAGTTTTGATTTTTAAAATCCAAGCATTTTGATTGCAGTTATGGCAGCTTCATCTCCCTTGTTTCCATGCTTGCCGCCTGCTCTGTCTAATGCTTGCTGCATAGTATCTGGAGTCAAGACTCCAAATATAACTGGCTTATTGTACTTCAATCCAACATTGGTGATTCCATGAGCTACTGCATCACAGATAAAATCAAAGTGTCGAGTCTCTCCTTGAATCACACAACCTAAACATATCACTGCATCTATCTCCTCTATCTCTGCTAACCATTGAGCTCCTAATGTAAGCTCAAATGACCCTGGAACTTCTTTTTTGTAGATATTCTCTTTTTTGACTCCGTATTTGAGCAAGGTTTCCAATGCACCACCGTAAAGTGATGATGTAATTTGATCATTCCATTCTGATACTACTATTCCAAACTTTTTGTTTGACATGTCTACGATATTTTTCTCAGAATATTCACTAAGACTTTTGAGTGAAGTTGCCATATGTGGATTTTTTTTTGATTTCTAAATGAGATAAGTATATAAAAAAAGAGTAAGACCTATGAGGCCTTACTCTTCTCTAATGCTTTGGGTACACAAGCATTACCTAGAGGCAAGACCTTCTAAGCGTGCTTTGTGCTTTCGTGCATTTGTAAATTCGTATGACTCGAAGTATTTCTCTTCAATTGTTTCGTAAGTTTTGATAGCGCTTTCGTTGTCTCCTGCTTCCTCATAGGCTATTGCCAACTTATTCAAGTATCTCGGGGTGAAATATTTGTTCTCATTTTCAGTGGCTGCTTTCCTGTAATAAGAAATAGCCTCTTTGGTGTTTGCTAGTTCTAAATAAGCATCACCTATCAAAGCAAAAGCCTTTGCTTGCACAAAGTAATCATCAGAAGAGAATTTCTTTAAATGATTTATAGCATCTTCAAATTTACCTTCTGAAAGATATATAGATCCTATGTAGAAATTAGCAAGTTTTGCTGCGTCAGTTCCTGAATATTGATCAGCGATTTTCAACAATCCTGCACTGTTACCATCACCATTCAATGCCAAATCAGTTTGATCCTGCTCAAAATAATAGACCGCTTGAAACATTTCTGCCTGAGCCTTCTTATTTTGATTTTGTTTGTTGATCTGGATGAACAATACTCCTGCTATGACAAGCACAAGGACGATTAATATTCCTCCAAAGATTTTGGAATTTTGCTTCACAAAATTCTCTCCTCTTTCTAATCTGGTTGCAATTACTTCTGGGTTCTCCAAAAGTTCGTATTCTACTTCGCTATTTTTTGTCTCTTTCTTAGCCATTCTATGAAAATTATTGGCGCAAAGATATATTTCTTTAAAACAAATGCAAAGTTATAATTAGAATACATAAAAACTTCTAGGTGTATTTGTCATAATTTAACTTCAATTGTATGACAAAAACAAAAAACCTCCACGTATCCGCAGAGGTTTTCAATATTTTCGACTTTTGAGACTATTCCATCACAAAAGGATAATCTTCCTGGATGTAAACATCTTTGAAAGCATCCTGACCGTCTGGCCAAGGAGACTCTTCTGCAAATTTCACAGCATCATCTACTTGTTTTTTGACCCTTTTGTCTATTTCTTTGATTTCATCTTCTGTTAATATATTGTTTTCTACTATTGTAGCTTTTACTTGCTCGATTGGATCTCTTTTTTTGTATTCTTCGACTTCCTCACGGGTTCTATACTTCTGAGGATCTGACATGGAGTGACCCTTGTATCTATATGTTCTGAACTCAAGCAAAGTTGGTCCATCACCTTTTCTTGCTCTTTCAGCCGCTTCAGCTACTGCTTCATGGATTGCTTCTACATTCATCCCATCTACTGGGAATGAAGGCATGTCATAAGCCTCACCTATTTTATAAAGCTCAGTGACGTTGGAAGTCCTTGCTACTGAAGTACCCATAGCATAGCCATTATTTTCTATAACAAAGATAACGGGTGTCTTATAAAGCATGGCAAGATTGAATGCTTCATGCACTGCACCTTGTCTTACTGCACCATCACCCATGTGACAGATGCAAAGGTTCTTTGTACCACGATACTTTTCAGCAAAGCCTATACCAAGCCCCATAGGTACTTGAGCACCTACGATTCCATGACCACCCATGAAATTTCTTTCTTTGTCAAAGATGTGCATAGAACCTCCCTTACCTTTGGTGGTACCTGTAGCTTTTCCATAAAGCTCTGCCATCACAGCTCCTGGATCAGTTCCGAGACCTAGTGGATGAGCATGATCTCTGTAAGCCGTGATCCATTTGTCGTCTTTTTCCAATGCTGTAATCGCTCCAGAAGCGCAAGCCTCCTGACCAATGTACAAATGACAAAATCCTCGGATTTTTTGCTGACCATATAGCTGACCAGCTTTTTCTTCAAACTTTCTCATCAACAACATGCTTTCATACCAGTAAGCATACGTTTCTTTGGAATATTTCGCTTTTGACTTTGCAGTCGTACTCTTCTTTGCCATATCGTTTGTTATAAAATATGCTAAATTTAGGCCTCAAATATAATCAAAAGGGCTGAATTTTAAGGCTGAATGCGAAAATACTCCAAAAACCCTAAGTTTCTAAATATGCACTTAAAAAATCTCCATCTTAATCAGTTTAAAAATTATAAATCCGCTAAACTTGAGTTTTCTGAGGAGATCAATTGTATGACGGGTATCAATGGTTCTGGTAAGACAAATCTTCTAGATGCGATTCATTATCTATGCTTGACCAAAAGCGCATTCAATACGCAAGACAATCAGAATATACTCCATAATCAGGATTTCTTTTCTTTATTTGGCTCTTTTGAATCTGAAGGTGGATCATTGGATGTGAGATGCATTGTGGAGTCAGGTAAGAAAAAGCAGCTTTTACAAAATGGAAAAATCTTAGAAAAAATGAGTGATCATGTAGGTACGCTTCCAGTGGTATTGATAGCTCCTGATGACACTTCTCTTATCAAAGAAGGAAGCGAAGAAAGAAGAAGATTCTTTGATTCCATGCTTTGTCAATTAGACAAAAGCTACATGAACGCCTTGGTCAGGTATCAGCATTTTCTAAAGCAAAGGAATGCATTACTTAAGCAATTCGCAGAAAATGGACGTGTAAACAAATTGCTAATTGAACCCTACGATGTAGAACTGATTCGACTATCACGGCAAATTTCAATGGCTAGGAAAGAATTCATAGAAACCTATAGGCCTATCCTCTTGGATCATTATGCTGAAATTGCTCAATCACGGGAAAATGTGGGCATCCAATACACGACCACCTGCTTGGAAGATACATTTGAACAACAATTTGTTCAAAATCAAAGTAGAGATATCTTGCTACGTCGGACATCAGCTGGTATACACAAAGATGATTTTGTATTCGAAATTGACCAATATCCCATCAAGAAATTTGGCTCACAAGGTCAGCAAAAATCCTTTCTAATTGCCCTCAAGCTAGCACAATTCGAGATATTCTATACCAAAAAATCTACCAAGCCTATTCTGCTGCTAGATGATATATTTGATAAGCTAGATGATCATAGAATTGAAAAACTCATGTTACTAGTCGGAGATCACCGATTTGGTCAATTATTCATCACAGATGCAAGACCCGAGAGATCAATTCAGATACTTAAAGGCATGAAGGCCCATGTTAAGTTTTTTCGAGTGAATCAAGGAGTAATAGAAGAAATACCTCATCAGTAGCGATTCTTCTTTCTAATCTGAGCATCCAAAGAATATGCACCAGGTCCTAAAAGAAACAAACTCACAAATACAGTAAGATACATCAATGATAGCTCTTTATCACCAAATGGATCACCAGCATGTGCTACAAATGCCGCCACCAGCATGGCAATGATCAGAGGAACTAACGATACTCTTGTCAAAAATCCAATGGCCAAAAATAGTGCACAGAAAAACTCCGCAAAGATTACTAACTGAAGCGATACTGCTGGGCCAAGGCCTATAGGGTCGGCAAAGTTCTGTAGATTGCTTGAAAAATTAGAAAGCTTGGCCCATCCATGTGTAGCCATCATCAATCCTGCCCCAGCTCTGAGTATCAATAGGGCCAAGTCTTTTAAAATCGTGTTACTAAAGAAAATAAGTCTTTTCATTCTTAAAGTTGGTTAAGCGTTTTCTTAATTATACGATCTATTAACAATATTGCGAATGAATGGTTAATTTCACGTCTTAGATCATGAAGATAATTCCTTAATTCTATGAAGTCAATAAAATGTCGCACTAAAACCCTCTTAGGGTTAATTTTATTCCTTTTCACTTGTACTGCTTCTTTTGGACAGCAAAGCTATTCTGACAATTTTGTATCATATATGTCAGGTCTTGAAAACTTTGTTCAAAACGATCTTTACAGCAAAGTAAGTCAATTCCTGTACGATGTAGAGGAAACCCCTGAGCCAGCAACCTACATAGAGTTTGTCCGAGATGTCAAAAAAGAGCTCTACCAGTATCATCAATCCCATAAATCAGACTTAATGGAAGATGAAGTAGATGCAGCAGAATCATTTATCCAAACAATGCTCATCCAGCTAGCTGAACTTTACCTTGATAGAGCCCAAGAGTATGAAATAAGTGTAAAGCAAAAATTTCTCCATGATTACCTTCGGGAATTGGGTTTGAATAAAGAAATTCAGGTACTCTCTGATGATATTGCCCGGTCGATCATGATGGCTCTCCATTCTGCTATGAAAATTCCATTCGGAATGACTAATGATGAAATTGCTTCTTATGTAGCTTCAAACAGAGAATCAGATAGAGAATTGCTCTTGGCCTCAAGTATCATCAATGACATGCTTATGCTGGCCAAAAGCTACGATCAAAGTGAGAAATCAATCGATACTTTCAAAAAAGAGTATCATGAGTCAAGCTATACTCCTACCATGGAAGAATTACTGACTTCATTAGAAAAATTAAAGCCTGGAGCTGAAGTAGAGAACTTTTCATTTATAGACTTGGAGGGTAAATCAGTCAGTTTGGAAAAATATAAAGATAAAATAATCTACCTTGACTTATGGGCAAGCTGGTGTGGTCCATGTATCCAAACTTTCAGAACAAAGACACCAGATTTTGAAATGCAACTCAGGGATCAATCCGATATCGTTCTAGTCTATGTATCCATAGATGAGAAAGAAGAATCTTGGAAAAATTTCTTGGACAAAAATCCATTGAGAGGCGAGCATTTGTATGCGGGAAAGGGTTTTGAAGCACCTATCATGAAGTATTTCAAAGTATGGGGCATACCTAGATACTTGATAATAGGTAAAGACAATAAACTAGTCAATCCAAATGCGCCAAGACCTGGAGATGAAGCACTTTCGGTATTGTTCGAGATGGTTGGCAAGTAGAGTTTTATGGCAGTTCATTCCACAAAGTCTGGGTAAGGTGTTATCCTAAAATGAAGGCCTTTTAACATTGGATCATTTCTAAATACAAAAATTAGCTTCATTCTCACCTTGTCAAATATCAAACTCGAAATAGACAAAATTGATATTTTAATAACTTCAAAAAACAGTCCTCTTCATAATATATGTGAAGAGGACTGTTTTATTAGAGGGAAATTTTTAATCAATGATTACCATCATCCCCATAGCGATTCTGGATATTCACCAGATTCATGCAGTGATTTGAGTGAGGTGATTACCACTGGTTTGTCTTCTGTATAGGTAACACCAAACCAAGTTTTTCCACCTTCTAATATTTCCACAGCAGCTCTTCCAGACTCTATAAGGTTATTTGCTACCAATGGGATAAAGAATTCTGATTTTATGTTATCCTTGTTTTTTGGCAAAAACTCTAGCCACATAGATTCGATATCATTGAAGATGGCAGGGTGAAATCCCCAAAAATTCATAGAAACGGGAGTGTTCTCTGCAATTTCTATAGCTTCATCATTTCCTCTGGCAATTATCTTTCCATCTTCACGCGCTATAGAAGTTCTTTCCACCATGCCTATCAGTTGATTCGAAGCATTTGTAGTACACACACCCCTACTAACGGTTCCGTTTTCGGACAATACATTTTGAATAGCATAGCCTACCATTGCATGAAGATTTGGTTGTACACCAGATTGTAAGAATTTACTCAAAATCTCAAAAGCTTCCTTGCCATAAAAGTCATCGGCATTGATCACAGCAAAAGGTTCTTTTACAGCTTCTTTTGCACAAAGCACTGCATGAGCAGTTCCATAAGGCTTGATTCGATCAGGATTTTGGAATTCTTTCGGTACAAAAGAGGTGATAGACTGCAAGACAAACTCAGCATCTATCTTACCCTCAATCTTTGGAAGAAATTTCTCTTTTGCTAGTTCTAAAATTTCTTCACGAACGATAAAAACTACTTTCCCAAATCCTGCTCTGATTGCGTCATAGATGGAGTATTCTAAAATTGTCTCTCCATTTGGTCCAAATCCATCGATTTGCTTATTACCTCCGTATCGACTACCCATTCCGGCCGCCAATACCAAAAGCGTTGGTTTTTGATTCATTATTGAAAATATAGGTTTTGATTCCACACATTCAAAATTAACCCTTTCCATCCACGATCAAAGCCTATAATGAAAAAATGTACATCTATTTCAATTATTTAAATCACCAATAAACAGATTATATGGTTTCAAAACGACCTATAAAAACGATTTTTATGTATTGCAATAAAGAATAAAGGTTGTTTTTTACCCCTAAAAATAATTTATAATATCAAATTACTTGAAAACAGGTTTATTTTTTATCTTGAATTATCTATTTATCAAATTTTGTTTTAGATTTGATGTTGAAATTCAAGAAAACCACTAATTCTTTGTCTAAAATGAAAAAAATTGAAGCAATCATTAGAACATCAAAATTTGAAGACATCTACAAATGTGTAGCAGGTCTAGGAATAAAATTCCTTTCTTTCTATGATGTGAAAGGTATGGGATTAGAGCATGCCAAGCCTCAAACTTACAGAGGAGTAGCCTATGAGCCATCATATATTCCCCGCACCAAAATAGAAATCGTGACTACGGAGGACTTGGTAGAAGCAGTGGTCAATTGCATCCTCAAAGAGGGTAAGACAGGTGAAATTGGAGATGGTAAAATTTTCATCTCTGATATCCAAGAAGCCTATAGAATCAGAAACAATGACACAGGTGCCTCAGCACTTTAATTCCAATCTAAAAACCTATTCAATCAATTAATAATCTTTACAAACCTATGAATCAAGAAATATTTACCATAAACAACCTCTGGATGATGGTGGCCACTATTCTGGTGTTCATCATGCACTTAGGGTTTGCGAGTCTGGAGGCAGGCCTTACACGAGCCAAAAACACCGTGAACATTCTCTTCAAAAACACTATCATTCCAGCGATTGGTCTTTTGACTTATGCCTTTATTGGTTTCAACCTTATGTATCCTGGAGATGATTTTATTGGAAGCTTCTTTGGCCTAGGAGGCATTGGAATATCTCTTCCAGAGGGTGGAAATACATTTGCTTACAATGAAGGTTATACGTTTTTTACCGATTTTATCTTTCAAGCAATGTTTGCAGCTACAGCAGCGACAATCGTATCTGGAGCTGTAGCTGAAAGAATCAAGCTAGGACCGTTTATCTTCTTTTCTATTCTTTATGTAGGCATCATTTATCCAATCGTGGGCATGTGGAAATGGGGCGGTGGATTCTTAGATACACTATCTACACCTTTTTATGATTTTGCAGGCTCTACTATTGTACATTCTGTAGGTGGTTGGGGAGCACTGGTAGGTGCTTACCTTTTGGGTCCTAGAATAGGAAAATACACCGAAAAAGGGATGAAGGCTATTCCTGGTCACAACATACCGATGGCTACCATAGGCGTCTTTCTGCTTTGGTTTGGATGGTTTGGATTCAATGGTGGATCGGTCTTGACCGCTGACCCAGGTACTGTATCTTTGGTATTTGTAACTACAGCTATTGCTGGTGCATCAGGTGCATTTGGAGCATTGTTAGCTTCATATTTGAAATTCAAATCTTATGACATCACCATGGTACTCAATGGGATTCTTGCTGGACTTGTAGGGATCACAGCAGGTGCTGATTTGATGAGTGTGGGAGAGTCAGCTATCATTGGATTTATCGGAGGAACACTCGTTGTTTTTGCTGTGGTATTCTTCGACAAAATAAAAGTAGATGATCCTGTTGGAGCGATCTCCGTGCACTTGGTTGGTGGTATTTGGGGAACTTTAGCTGTAGGTATATTTGGTGATTTAGCGAGTATGAGTCAGTTATGGTCACAGTTTATTGGAATAGCAGTGGTAGGAGCATTTTGTTTCCTCACGAGCTGGATCCTTTTCTTCAGCATGAAACGCACCATAGGCATCCGTGTAGATGAGAAAGAAGAGACTGAAGGTCTAGACATCAATGAGCACAGTATGCGTGCATATCCAGATTTTGCCACAAAAGATTAATTTCAGCCATATTTACACAAAAAAGGGGCTTTACCTATGGTTTTGCCCCTTTTTTTTTAATATGCCTTAAGACTGATATCAAGACTTTTGATCTGGTGAGTAAGTGCACCTACAGATATAAAATCAACCCCACAAGCTGCAACTTCCGGAAGTGTCTTTTCTGTAATACCACCAGATGCTTCTAGCGGATACCTTCCATTCACCATGCTGACAGCTTTTTTCATTGTATCATAATCCATATTATCTAGCATAATGAAGTCCACGCCACCTATTCTCAGCACTTCTGCTACTTCATCTAGATTTCTTGTTTCAACTTCAATTTTGAGATCAAGTTGATTTTCTTTAAGATATTGCTTAGTTGACAGAATAGCCTTCTCCAACCCACCAGCAAAATCCACATGATTGTCCTTGAGCATCACCATATCGTAAAGTGCATAGCGGTGATTGACACCACCACCTAATACCACTGCCCATTTTTCCATCATTCTGAAATTAGGAGTTGTCTTACGCGTATCCATAAGCTTTGCTTTGGTATGTGCGATAGATTGTTGTAATCTTGATGTTTTGGTTGCAATTCCACTCATCCTTTGCATACAATTCAGCACCAGACGCTCAGTAGTCAATATGGAAATAGCTTTACCTCTTACTAAAAGTCCAACATCTCCAGCTTTCACTTCATCACCATCTTCCAGAAGTAACTCAACTTCCAAGGTAGAATCATAGTGCTTAAAAATTTTCTCAGCTAACGCCAAGCCAGCAATCACTCCATCCTCTTTGATAAGTAACTTAGCTTGTCCCACACTTTGCTCAGGTACAGAAGCTAGCGAAGAGTAATCTCCAGGACCTACGTCTTCTAGGAGTGCAGCTTCAATGAATTGTCGAATAGCCGACTCGGTTAAATATGGCAGATTTTTCACAGCTCAAAATTAAGAAAAAATGTCCGAGCAACTGCTAAAAATCAATATTTCATGATCTCAATACTATATATTCTCATTTCGTCTCTGAAGATCTTACCTTTTATCAAGATTCTATAAGGTTCTCCCATGGATTGATATGTTCCAATATAATTTTTTATTTGCTCTCCAGAATTACTTTCATGGAGAATCTCAAAATTTTCTGGGGGATACTTTTTAAAAAAATCTCTTAGAACCAATTCCGCTTGATTTTTAGAGAACTCACCTTGGTTACCATTGATGTTCAACTCTACACTTTGCTCCATGAATTTTGCTATCTCTCTACTTGAGCCATTTTTGAATGTTGTCAAAATAGCATCATTAGTCTGATCGTTACTGATTGGAGCTATAATCGTACTGAAGGAAAGCAATAATAAATATAATATGGGTACTAACTTAATCATGATTACAAAAAAAACAAATTCTAAGCCAATCCTTAAACCGATTGTGGAAAATACCAGTATAAGGGCACAAGTTCTTTGAATCTGTTAATTCAATCTTGTAATAATGATGAAAGGAAAAATATTTTTTTAAAAGGCAAAACATTTTTTTTTAAAAAAGCTTGTCAACCAATGAAATTAATTTCATAAATGTAAATATTAAGAAATAAATCTGCCTCAGCTTTGGGATGATGAATAAGAATTTTCATTTTTGATCTTTGATTACAAATAAGGACAAACCTATAAGAAAAACCTATATTTGAGCTATGAACAAAAAAGTATTATTGATGATTTTGGATGGCTGGGGTATCGCTACCAAACCCGAGGTATCAGCGATAAATAAAGCCAACACGCCATATATCGATGGCCTTTTCGAAAAATTTCCTCATTCTAAGCTTGAAGCATCAGGGCTAGCTGTAGGCTTACCCGAAGGCCAAATGGGCAATTCTGAAGTAGGTCACATGAACATCGGTGCAGGCCGGATTGTGTACCAAGATCTTGTCAAGATCAATAAAGCAGTAGAAGAAGGCGAATTAAACGACAACGTTATACTAAAAGAAGCTTTTGAATACGCTAAATCTGAAAACAAAAAAGTACATTTTATAGGACTAGTATCAGATGGTGGTGTACACGCACATATCAATCATCTCAAGGGACTGTGCGATGCTGCTAAAGCAAATGGACTGGAAGATGCATATATTCATGCCTTCACTGACGGAAGAGATACTGACCCAAAGGGAGGATTACAATATCTGAGTGAATTGGATGATCACCTTTCACACTCAATAGGTCAGATCGCCTCTGTGGTAGGAAGATACTATGCCATGGATAGAGACAATAGATGGGAGAGAGTGAAGCTTGCATACGATGCCATGGTGCGAGGTGAAGGCGAAAAATCAAAGGACATTTTATCGTCTATAAAAAAATCTTATGACAATGGTGTGACGGACGAATTCATAAGACCTATCATCAAGGCTGACTCGAAAGGTAAGCCAGTAGGATTGATCGAATCAGGTGATGTAGTTATTTGCTTCAACTTCAGAACTGATAGAGGCAGAGAAATCACTCAAGTCCTTACGCAAAAGGATTTCGAGGAATATAAAATGAAAAAGTTGAAGTTAAATTACATCACTTTTACAAATTATGATGAAACATTCGAAGGTGTCAAAGTACTTTTCGAAAAAGACAATCTTCAAAATACCCTTGGTGAAACCCTTTCGTCAGCTGGTAAGAAGCAAATTAGAATAGCAGAAACAGAAAAATATCCTCATGTAACATTTTTCTTTTCTGGAGGTAGGGAAAAAGTATTCGAAGGCGAAAGTAGAATCCTATGTCCTTCTCCAAAAGTAGCTACTTATGATCTCAAGCCTGAAATGAGTGCTTTTGAGATCGCCAATAAAATCAAACCAGAGTTGAAAAAAGGAGAGGTTGACTTTATTTGTTTGAACTTTGCAAATCCAGATATGGTTGGACATACAGGCGTGTTTGAAGCTGCTGTCAAAGCATGTGAAGCAGTAGACAAGTGCGCCGAAGAAGTGATCAATCAAGCACTAAAAAGTGGCTATACCACCATTGTAATCGCTGACCATGGCAACTCAGACATGATGATCAATGAAGATGGAACACCAAACACAGCGCATACGACTAACTTGGTACCTTGTATCATGGTGGATGATCAAGATAGGTTAGAAGTGAATGATGGAAAGCTAGGCGACCTTGCTCCAACTATTCTTAAACTGATCGGAGTAGATATCCCAAATGAAATGACAGGGGATGTTTTGTTAAAATCATGATAAAAAAAACGATTATATTTTGCTTTGTACTTTTGCTAATGGCATGTGAAGACGAGCAAGTGAATAGGGGGGATTTTGTTCCTCCCTATTTTCAATTAGACTCTTTTATTCTCCTTCAAGACAGTCTTTTGCAAGCTCACGGTCTTGAAAAGACCGTGCAGTTGAATGAAAAACGAGAAGAGTTGAAATCAGATGGTAATGTGGATTGGCTAGGTGAGCTTGATTTTTTCACAAAAGCGGACATCAACAGCCCTGCATTGGCCGCAGCTTACTCAGAAGAAAAAAAAGGAGATAGCATTGTTTACAGATTAAAAAAAGGAGAAAAGAATAAAGTCAAAACATTGACAGTCAGGCTCTATGATGACGAGCGCCCAAGAAGCATAAGTTTCATTATGGAAAAAGATAACATTTTTTATCATTCAGAAACAAAAGGGGACATGCAAATAGACGCCAACACAGGTCTAGTCAGTGCTTACCAAATATCTGGAAAACAAAAAGTTGTCTTTCTTTCGCCCTTAGACATGAAAGTAGATGCAAAGGTTAGTAAAGATTAAAAAGAAGCGACCTGTAATTTCCGAAACTGATTTTGATATTTAATAATTTTACAGTGTAAGAGCGCTTCAGATTCCTATCTATGAAGACTGAAAGGATCAGCGATATACGTCTGCATTTCGATCTATAAGGAAGTCAAGAATTCCCTGACGATAGCCAGACTATTGTTCGGATCTTCATACATACCCATGTGTCCTACACCTTCCAGTTCATAATATAGCGAAGCACCAGACTTATGAGCTCTACTTCCTTCAATTTTTACAGCAGCATCTAGCACTCCTGCAATCATAAGCTTTGGTCTATCAAATGAGTGCCATACTTCAAACCTATCTTTACGATCTCTCATCATCTCTATGTAGGTGATTACGGTTTTTGAATCATTCATTTTCCCAAAGTCTATCAATTCTGCAATTTCCATTTCTAGTCTAGACCGACTAGCCTCTGGGAATAGAGGTGGCACAAATGATTCAATAAACTTGTCTACTCCATGTTTATTGATGAAATCAATGGTCTTGTTTCTAGTATGACGCTTTTCTTCATCATCTGAAAAAGCTGTAGAGTGGAACAAACCAACACCAGCTAAATCAGACCCCATTAGCTCTGTCATGGCAAGTGCCACATAACCCCCTAATGAATGACCAATCAATACTGGTTGATTTATCTCCATAGCATCTAGCCATTCTTGAAGCAAAACAGCCAACTCTTCGAGACTTCTAGGTAGTGGCTCATCATATTCATCTTTGCCAAAGCCAGGCAAATCAAGACAATAAACTGTGTGTAAACCTGCAAGTTGGGTCGCAAAATTACTCCACATCTCCTTTGCTTCGCAAAAGCCGTGAAGAAAGATAACTGGTTTTCCTTTTCCTTGTTTGGTATATGAGATCATAGGTATTTGTAAAATGACTTAAAATGAAACGGCTTAACAAAAAATAATTTACAACAAAGTATTCAAAAAGTGTACTTAAAATTAGCCTAGTGCCTTCAAAAAGTCTGTCACGCTGAGTGGGTGGGTGTACATCTCAAGCTTACCATGACTCTTTTTGGCCATTGCTCCTTCGGTCTATCCCAATAAAGTTCTGCCGTGTCCGTCTGGGTCATCAAGGTATTTAGCGAAAGAAACGCCATGATCAGAAAAGCCTTGCGGGATAATCCTACAAGGCTTTTCTATTCTTCTCAAGCTTTCACTTCCATGGTTATCATTTCTCTTACATTGTGAGCTATTCCTTCAGGATCGAAGCCACATTCTCTGTGTAATTCGATTTGATCACCATGTTCTACAACTCTATCTGGTATGCCCAATCTTCTGATTTGTGCGCTATAACCATGATCCATCATCCATTCGATTACAGCAGAACCAAAACCTCCCATCAGTGCACCATCTTCGATGGTTATTACTTTTTTGAATTTCCCAAACACTTCATGAAGTAAGTCTCCATCCAAAGGTTTGACAAACCTCATGTCATAATGAGCTGGATTCAATCCATCTTTGGTCAACATCTCGCAAGCTTCAACTGCATAATTACCGATATGACCTATTGTCAATATAGCCAAATCTTCCCCCTCTTTTACTATTCTACCTTGACCAACAGGAATTTCTCTCATTGGCGTCCTCCATTCTGGCATGACACCCTGACCTCTTGGATACCGTATGGAGAATGGTCCTTGATATTGAGTGGCTGTATACATCAAGTTACGAAGCTCTTCTTCATTCATAGGGGCAGATACTATCATGTTTGGAATACACCTGAAGTAAGGGATATCATAAGCACCATGGTGAGTAGGCCCATCAGCTCCTGCAAAACCAGCCCTGTCTAGGCAGAGAACAACTTGAAGATTTTGCAATGCTACATCATGCACCACTTGATCGTAAGCTCGCTGCATAAATGAGCTATAAATATTGCAAAAAGGAATCATTCCTTGAGTTGCTAGGCCAGCTGAGAAAGTAACAGCATGCTGCTCTGCGATGCCCACATCAAAAGCCCTATCTGGCATAGCCTCCATCATGATATTCAAGGAAGATCCCGAGGGCATCGCTGGTGTGACACCCATCACTTTGTCATTTTCTTTTGCCAACTCTACAAGTGTATGTCCAAATACATCCTGATATTTTGGAGCTTGAGGGACTTTAGGGACTTTTTTATAAATTTCACCAGTAACCTTGTCAAATAATCCTGGCGCATGCCACGTGGTCTTATTGCCATTTTCAGCAGGTGCATAGCCTTTGCCCTTTACTGTGACACAATGAAGGATTTTTGGGCCAGGAATATTTTTTAAGTCTTCTAATATTTCAGCCAAGTGGTTCACATCATGACCATCTACTGGTCCAAAATATCTTAAGTTCAGAGATTCAAACAAGTTACTTTGCTTAAGCACAGCAGACTTGATAGCTCCCTCTACCTTAGAAATGACTTCTTGAGCCGAAGTTCCAAACTTACTGAACTTCCCAAGTAGGTTCCATACCTCATCTTTTACTTTGTTGTAAGTATGAGAGGTGGTGATATCGGTAAGATAATCTTTCAATGCACCGACATTAGGATCTATCGACATGCAATTATCATTCAAAATAATGATCAGATTGGTATCAGAAACTCCTGCATGATTCATGGCTTCAAAAGCCATCCCCCCTGTCATGGATCCATCACCAATCACTGCCACATGCTGCTTTTGCTTTTCTCCTTTATATTTGGATGCGACTGCCATGCCTAAGGCAGCGGAGATTGACGTACTTGAATGCCCCACACCAAAAGCGTCATATTCACTCTCTTTTCTTTTGGGAAATCCTGAAAGACCTCCGTAGAGTCTATTGGTATGAAAACTATTTTTTCTACCTGTAAGAATCTTGTGCCCATATGCCTGATGGCCTACATCCCATACCAGTTGATCCTCAGGTGTATTGAGCACATAGTGCAGAGCTACTGTCAGTTCTACAACCCCAAGACTTGCACCAAAGTGTCCCCCATAAATAGAAACATTATCTATAATAAACTGTCTCAATTCTTCACAAAGTTGTACAAGTTGTTCTTTGGGAAGCTTTTTCAGATCGGAGGGTGAGTCTATCTGTGCGAGTAATTTGCCTGGAGTTATGATCATCTTAGTACCTTTGCGTCATTCAAAAATTATAAACACTTTCCAAATGAGATTGTTTTCAACGACTCAAGATTCAAGCCAGCAATCCAATTTTTCCTTCCACTTATTAAATTTAGCATTAATTTAAATATCTTTGAAAGCATTTGGAATGCAAAATTAAGATAAATTTAATAGTATCCAGTGAGTTTCGAGATCAAATTACCACTATTCGAAGGGCCATTCGATTTGATGCTCTTTTTCATCGAAAGAGATGAGCTGGACATTTATGATATTCCTATCTCTAAGATCACCAATGATTTCCTTGAATACATCCACCAATTGGAAAAAATGGAAATCGAGATAGCCAGTGAATTTATCCTATTCGCAGCGACTTTGATGAAAATCAAATCTAAAATGCTCATCCCACGACCTCAACTAAACGATGAAGGCGAAGAGGTAGATCCAAGGGAGGAGCTTGTCAGACATTTACTTGAATACAAAAAATATAAATCTGTTATTGCAGATCTCGCTACTTTGGAAGAAAATAGAATGTCAAAAGAGAGGCGAGGTAATATTGCCAGGGAGATTAAGCAACTTTCCAAAATTGACGACGTAGAAGCAGAAGTTCAAGATTTGGATTTATACAAACTTCTGAAAGTATACCAGCGTGTGATGTCAAAATTTGCTTCAAGAACCGATGACACCAAACACACCGTGATTCAATATCCTTACACGATTGAGCAACAAAAAGATTTTGTTTTGGAAAAAGTCAGTTTCAGAGATCGAGTCCCATTCACTGAATTTATCGAATACAAACCCGATAAGATTTTTGTGATCTATACTTTTTTGGCAATTTTGGAACTCCTTCAGCTTTCTGTGGTTACTATCAGGATAGGAGAAGGATTCAATAATTTCTGGGTGGAAAAAACAGAGCCCATCAATGCGGCTTAAGGTATGAAGTTAGACAACAAGAAGATTTTCGAGACACTCAATCCCAACAAAGTGTGGGTACCAGTATTGATTGGTCTTGGAATAGTGTTTTTAATGTTTTACTTAGACCCAAATGTCAACGCAAAGACATTAAGAGGTGTATTTGATGCGTCTTTTCATGGTATTTTCATAGCTATTCTATTTATACTCTTTAGAGATATAGGGTACATCTATAGGATAAGAACGATCACAGACAAGCACTTGACTTGGACGCGAGCATTGTATGTGATCATTCTGTGGGAGTTCGCTTCAGCAGTCACTCCCTCTATCGTCGGCGGTACGGCTGTGGCCATATTTATCCTCAATAAAGAAGGTATCAAACTAGGCAAGGCCATAGCTTACGTCATGGTAACGGCTATACTTGATAACCTGTTTTTTGTCATCGGAGCACCGATTATATTGTTCCTAGCAAAAGGCGAGATTTTCCCAAGTTCAAGGATAATGGAGATGAGACTCGGCAATAGTTTAGAAATCCTTTTCTGGGCTAGCTATGCTCTATATACCATTTATTCCATCATCATGGCTTCTGCGCTATTCTATAGACCAAGGGTTTTCAAATGGGTATTACTCAAAATCTACTCCATCAAGTGGCTTCAAAAATGGAAACATAGTGCGCATGATTATGGAAATCAAATCATAGAAGCTTCTAAAGAACTAAAGGGCAAAAAGAAAGAATATTGGTTACCTATAATAGGAGCTACTATATTTATTTGGAGTTCGAGGTATCTGATGTTAAACGCTCTGATATCTTCCTACGAAAGCTTGACTTGGATGGACCATATAATTGTCTTTGCTAGACAGGTGATTATGTGGATTGTGATGATGATATCACCTACCCCTGGTAGCAGCGGAACGGCAGAATTTTTCTTTGCTCAGTTTTTCCGAGAGTTCTTGAGTGGTTATACATTTGTGACAAGCATACTTTGGAGAATGCTCACCTATTATCCTTACTTGATCTTAGGAGCCATATTTCTACCTAAGTGGATCAAGCAAGTGTTTTTCAAAAAGAAGAAAAAGAAAAATTAGAATTCGATTCTTTATAAATGATACAAAACCTTAGCCTCGCCAATATTAGAAAAATACTTGGTGAAGATAACGTTGATTTGACGGATACAGATCCAGTTATTCAGACGATAATCATAGATTCACGTTCTGTGATTCAGCCTGAACATACCCTATTTGTAGCTTTAAGAGGGGCAAAATTTGATGGGCACCTATTTATTCCAAGTCTTGTAGAAGCAGGAGTAAAGCACTTCTTGGTCAGATCAGATTACAATACCCCCCAGGAGATAGAAAAAGATGTCGTATTGTTTCGAGCTTCTGACACAAAAATCGCTCTCCAAAAGCTCTCGACTTATATGCGGGATCAGTTTGATCGACCAGTGCTTGCTATCACTGGCAGCAATGGAAAAACGATCATCAAGGAATGGCTTGGCCAAGTGTTGAGTCAAAAATTTTCAGTTGCCAAAAGCCCAAAAAGTTACAATAGCCAAGTAGGTGTCCCTTTATCTGTATTTGGTATTGAGGCTTATCACCAAGTGGCTGTTCTAGAGGCTGGGATTTCAAAACCAAAAGAAATGCAGGTCTTGGAAAATATTATCAAGCCTGACATAGGGATATTTAGTAATATCGGAACCGCACACGAAGAAGGTTTTGCTTCACAAGAGCAAAAATTGAAAGAGAAGTCAAAACTTTTTATCAATTCAAAATACATAATCTATAGAAAAGATCAGAGGGAAGTCGAGGGTTTTTTGACGAGTCATTTTGACCAAGAAAAGCTAATAGCCTGGTCTGACAATCCTGGGTCAGATTACACTTTATCGATAAAAAGAGACTCAGAACACACTAAAATCATCTTGATTAAACCAGATTTTGGCATGTTTACTTTTCAAGTGCCATTTTTTGACGAGGCTTCACTGGAGAATATTCGGCACGTAATCATTGGAGCTATCACCTTAGGAATGAAAGAATCTGATATTCAGGAGGGGATAAACTTTCTCAAAGCTGTAGACATGAGGCTGACCCTCAAGCCTGGTTATCATCAGAGCCTTATCATCGATGATACCTACAACAATGATTTGGCAGGATTGAAACTTGCTTTAGATTTCATGGCTGCACAGCGTCCCAAAAACAGAAAGGTTCTGATCATCTCTGACTTGATGCAAGTCGGAAATGTGGAGGAGGTCTACCAAGAGGTTCAGAAGCTAATCATATTTCATGAAATCGATCTTCTCATAGGAGTGGGTCAACATATTCATCTTTTGAAAACGGGTCTATCCTGTGAGCAGCAATACTTTCAAGACACTGCTAGCTTGCTAGAAGGCTTACAGGAAGATGCTTTTGAAAATGATTTGATCTTGGTGACTGGTGCTAGGATTTTTGAGTTTGAAAAAGTTGTCAATAAACTGCAACAAAGAATACATGGAACTACCTTGGAGATCAACCTAAATGCTCTGACTCATAATTACAACTTCTATAAAACCAAAATTCTGCCAAGTACCAAAATCATGGTAATGGTGAAAGCCTTTGCTTACGGTGGTGGAGCTATTGAAATAGCAAATCACCTCCAACAGCTGAAGGCAGACTATTTGGCTGTGGCTTATACCGATGAGGGCGTCGCATTAAGAGAACAAGGAATAAGTCTTCCAATCATGGTATTGAATCCCGCTCAGGAATCCTTTCACCTTTTACAGAAGCATGAATTGGAGCCAGTGGTTTACAGTCCTGAATTTTTTATACAATTAGGTAAATATTGTAGACTCCAGCACTTTAAGATGAAAATTCATCTTGACTTAGATACAGGTATGCACCGACTGGGATTTGACTTGAGTCAATTAGGAGATCTTAAAGTATTGACAGAGCGATTCCCTGAGCTACAGGTCACTAGCTTGTATACACATCTAGTGGGAGCAGATGATGTTGAGCATGAGGATTTTTCTTTGAAGCAACTAGCTTTGTTTTCAAAAATGTGCGAACAAATTGCAGGATTTCTGGGTCATTTACCCCTTAGACATGCGCTCAATTCTGCAGGAATCATAAGATATCCTGCCTATCAATTCGACATGGTGAGGTTGGGAATCGGCCTTTATGGAGTGGAGGTCAATGGAATACATGATACATCACTAAGGTCTATTTCTTCCTTGAAAACAACCATATCTCAAATTAAGCATATTGAAGCAGGCGAAACAATTGGCTATAGTAGAAGGGGGAAATTGAAAGCTGCGGGAAAAATCGCCACAATTGCCATAGGGTATGCGGATGGATATGATCGCAGATTTAGCAATGGTGTAGGATCTGTGATGATAAATGGACAAAAAGCTCCAATCATAGGCAATGTATGCATGGACATGTGTATGGTGGATGTCTCATCCATCAATGCCAAAGAAGGTGATGAAGTTCTTATCTATGGCCCTGGTATATCGCTTAAAGAGCTTGCAAAGAACATAGGGACCATCCCATATGAACTGCTCACAAACATCAGCAGCAGGGTAAAGAGAGTGTATTACTTGGATTAATTTCCCTAAAAAACAGATTGTAAAAATCATCTGTTGAAATGTACCAATCTTAATATTTTATAGATTAAATGAAAAAGCCTTCAAAAATATCAGTGTAGATTTGAAGGCTTTTATGTATTAATTTCCAGATTTTGTAGTATCAGGCTTCGCAGCAGGTCTATTTCTGTTACCTAGCACCCCTTTAAGTACGTTTTTGGCTTCTTCCACTGCCCGGTCTTTGGTGTCAGCCACTTTACGCTCTGCTTCTCTTTTGGCAGAATCCTGCAGCGCTTCAGCCCTAGATCTTAATTCATTTTTCACACTATCCTCTGCTGCCTTGAATTGTTCTGTAGCTTTAGCTTGAAGATTCTCTCGTTCATTGTTGACTCGAGATCTTAGGGCATTGGTGAGTAATGTCTCTATGGAATTTCCACCAGCCAAGCCAACTCTGGGGTTTCCATATGTCCCACCCAAGGTAATTGCCACAGGAATCAAAGTTGAAGCATTAGCTTCTGTCCCTGCTATAGTAGCCAGTAAATTATTGGCCTGAGCACCAAATCTCCCTGCTGGAACTTGCATATTGAGGAGGTAATTAATACTTCCATCAAAACCTGTACTACCTTGAACGTTGGCTTGATAATCCCATAACCTAAGGTCAACAGGGCTTAGGTTCAATACCCCATTATCAATTTTGACAGGTAAATTTAGGTTTCTAAACTGTAAAGTATTCGTGTCATTTAGCCTTGTGAGATTGGTGACACTTTGTACTAGCGGACTATTTTGATAAGCTGCTTCTAGTACCCGTAAGACGCCCTTACCATCAAGTGACGAAAGTATGGGCATCATGTCTTGACCCAAAAGTCCAGAAAAGTCCATTTTTGTGGAGAATTTACCTGTAAGATGTTGCGCTACAGGGGCAAGGACCTTGACTGTATTCAGCTTATCAAATGCCTCAGCAATGCTTAGGTCTATTACATTGAAGTTGAAGTCAAACTTCGGCGCTGTAATGTCTCTTGGGTCATAGGAACCGTTCATCACCAATTGTCCTCCCAGAGCATTCATCGACGCATCGCTAAAGCTCAATACACCATCTTTAAGTGCCATATTACCTTTCACTTGCTTCAAGTTCAAATTGTCATAAATCACTTCCCCTGCATTCACAGACATGGTGAAGTCTATGTTCTTTGGTAATTCAATAACAGAAAGCTCTGACTCCTCAGCAGCGTCTGATTCTGTTAGCCATTGGTTCACATTGAATTTACTTGACTCTAAGCTAAGCTGCCCTTTTAATGTCTCATTTTCCTTCAATAAATAATTCATGTAATTTGATAGAAATCCAGTAGCTGTCAAGGGACTTTCTCCTACTCGCGAGTCAAACTTCGATAGGTTAATTCTTGCTGGAGTAAAATCTGCCTGTGCTTCATTGATCCTGATACCTTGAGGAAGATCAAGAGAAGTATAATAAAATTTTTCTACTCCTAAACTCCCTTTTGTATCCAGTCTATCGAACCTTTCGAGCTCGACATCTTTATAAGAACCTTTAGAGTTTAAGTCGGCACGAATTTTACCTTCCATGATGGTATTGTCCATGGGGAAGATGGCCATCAATTTCCCAATATCGACAGTCCCTTGAATAGCTCCATCCCATTGAAGTAGCTCAAAATCTCTGATTTGTAGATTACCAGTGATGTCTTCATCTTCAAGTTCAAATTCAAATTTGCTTAAATCAACCAAAAAATCCGTCATCTGACCTGAGTTATTGACAATACTCGCATTTACATTGAGTTTTTCTATCGGTGCAGGGTATTCATTACTTTTGATAAAACCATTGCTAAGCAGCATTTTGGCATTGATAGCTGGTAGCATATTTGCGACAGAATCATAGCGCCCTTTAGCAGTGGCGTTCACATCTAACATACCCTTCAATGCCATTCCTTCTATCGGGAAAATTGAGGTAACTTCCTCTAGGTTCAACTTGCCCACAAGTCTACCATCTATATCATAAGTCACTAGATTTTCTAAAAGCAGATTCCCTGAAATTGGGTTGCTTCCAAAGTTCAGAGAAAATGTCGGAATGTGAACTTTCGTTAGGTCAAGGTTATTGCTCGTATTTACAATTTGCATATCTAGCTGTACATCACTCACTGGACGTGGCAAATCAGGATATTGAAACATACCGTCTACTATCTTAAGACCTATATCAAAGGATGGGAAACTTGTCTCATTCATGACTCCTTTAAAGAACCCCTTGAAGTCCATTGTCCCAGACGTATTCAATCCTGAGAAACTTTCGGTGTATATACCTGGCACTAATGAAAGGATGCTTTTGAAGGTGTTATTTCTTCCTTCAAAATTCAAATCAAAATCAATGTCATCCGAAGGAAGTGCAACATGTCCATAAAGATCAAATAGGAAATCATTCAATTGAAAATCACCATCAGCAAATGCAAATTTCATATTAGCCATATCTACATCTATGGCAGTTTTTCCTTTAAAGTTCTTGTTTTTTAGGTAATTGGTCCCATCAAAAGTGACATCTGCTATCAAGGCTTCCATGGTCACTGGTAATCGGTATTGATCAGCAGTGAAATCGCCCTTTCCTTCGAGCTGGACATTTCCCAAAGCCATGAAGAACCCAGAGCTTCTATCATTATAAATAAAGTCTAAATTGTTAAGCTCTATCAAATCAATATTAATCTGAAAATTACTCTCAGATACTTCTTGAGATTCTGAGGGAATGGCTATATCATAATTTGCTTGACCATCTTCCAAAACCTTAACATAAAGACTTCCCCCATCTAAGTGTACCCCTGTCAATGAAGGGACATCTGAAAATAAAATGGACCAAAGGTTAAAATCTACCTGCATCCTATTCACATGGACTAAGGTGTCATTCTGAAAGGGGGGATTTCCTGTGATACCAAAATCCCTCAAGGTAACACTAATATCAGGAAACCTCCGAAATACACTGAGGCTGATGTTTCTAAAATCATAATGTACTTGTGCATTGACAGATCCTGCTATCTCTCTGTCCACACGTTCCAAGATTTTATCTTTAAAGATAAAAGGTGTAGCCACTAATGCTACGAGTAGAAATGCAAAAATCGCAAGTATAATATAGACTGCCTTTTTCATGTTTTCGAAAATTTAATTTATACTGTTATTCAACGGAAATCAACCATTAGAGATCATGACTCTCAGGCAAGTTTTTGAAGATTTGTTCTAGGAATGGGAAACTCTTCTCAAAAAGTCTTCGAGCTATTCAATATTCCAATGCTGCCGAAGAACTTTCCAAAACTCCTCGTGAACCTTGCCATTACTGGCTAAAATCTCCCTCCCAAAAATGAAATCATCACCTTTTCGAAAGTCAGTCACTTGGCCTCCAGCCTCTTGAACTATCAAAGACCCTGCCGCAACATCATAGGAATTCAAGTTGTACTCAAAATATGCGTCCATCCTTCCACACGCTACATAACATAAGTCTGCCGCAGCGCTACCAAGCCTTCGCAATCCGTGAGATTTCTGCATCAATGATTTGAGTATGGCAAGGTACTCATCAATACTTTCAAAAGCACTGTAAGGAAAGCCTGTCGCTATGAGACACTCTGATAGACTTGGAGCATTGCTTACTTTGATTTTTGTGTCATTACAGTAGGCCCCTTGCCCTTTCAAAGCATAGAAACATTCGTGAAGGTTGATTTCATAGACCACGCCGAGCACTATCTCTTGATCTTTCATCAATCCTATACTTACACAAAATATAGGAATTCCGTGGATAAAATTAGTCGTTCCATCTAGTGGATCTATGATCCATGTATAAGCCTTGGTTTCATCAGATTTTGTACCTTCTTCTGTTATAAAACCTGCCTCAGGTAAAATCTCACTCAACTTGGTTACAATGATTTTTTCAGCTTCTTTATCTACATAAGAAACCATGTCGTTGAGTCCCTTTGACTCAACTTTTGAAATGTCAAAAACTTGACGCTCTCTTCTAATAAATGCTCCCGCTTCTTTTGCTATGCTTTTAGTCTGATCCAAAATCAGGTTCAAATCAATCATAATATCTTTCAAAGTTTAAATAGGTGTAATGTCTTTATTAGTCAAAGCCCCTTTTAGAATTGTAGTGTATCCGCTTTTATACAAGAAGAAGTATTGCATACAAATAATAGATTACTTCGGAATTAGTATCAACTGGTAACTTTTCCGTCTAGGCAGATACAGCCCGCCACATCGGACAGTTATCTATTAATTTCTGGATCTTGAATATCCCAAATTGTGACTTGGTTACTGGCTTCTTTGCGGATATGCATTTGGATTAATAATCATTTGGTTTTGCCTTGTACGGTAAGGACGATTTCTCCTTTGATAGGATGCTCTTCATAATAGCTGATAAGCTCTTCTAAGGTCCCTCTTATATTTTCTTCATATAGCTTGGTCAACTCTCTTGAAACACAAGCCATTCTGTCTGGTCCAAATGCTTCGGAGAACTGCACCAAAGTCTTCATCAATCGGTGTGGGGACTCATAGAATATCATCGTTCTCTCTTCATGAATCAGGTTTTCTATTCGAGTTTTCCTTCCTTTTTTGTGTGGAAGAAACCCCTCAAAAACAAATCTATCGTTGGGTAATCCTGAGTTGACCAGTGCGGGAACGAAAGCCGTAGCACCTGGCAAGCAATTGACCTCTAGGTCAGCTTCCCTAGCAGCTCTTACAAGCAAAAAACCAGGGTCGGAAATGGCAGGTGTACCTGCATCGCTACAAAGTGCCAATACTTCACCTTTCTCCATCCTTTCTACAAGCTTCTCCACCGTCTTATGTTCATTGAATATATGATAGCTTTGAAGAGGTCTTTGAATCTCTAGGTGCTTTAGGAGCTTGCCAGTGGTTCTAGTATCTTCTGCCAAAATAACATCTACAGATCTTAGAACTTCAATTGCCCTCAATGTAATGTCTCCTAGATTACCAATCGGTGTGGGAATCAAATATAGACTAATGTGTTTCTCTTCACTCATATCAGATCGCATCGATCGCTTTTGCTAGTTTATGGTCTTTATCTGTAACTTTATTGCCTTCGTCATGAGTGGTAAGCTCTATAGAAACTTTATTGTATACATTACTCCAATTTGGATGATGACCTTGCATTTCTGCTAAAAATGCTACCCTTGTCATAAATGCAAAAGCCTCTTGAAAATCTTCGAATTCAAAAGTTTTGATCAATTTATTATCTCTTTCTTGCCACATATGCATTTTTAATTTTCTGATTATACGCTTTTTTGCCAGCAACTTCAATTCATTGGCTCAACCGGTTGTTAATGCTCAATATCCATAAGTATCCAATATCAATTTATATCGGAAGTTAGATAAATCGGAATTTTGTAATGTTATTGGCAAAGTTCCGTATATCCATATTGAATTTTAATGTTTATCCACCTCCATCCAGAAGATGTGTTTTTTTTAACTTAATATTACTTACAAATCAGTCCTTGATAGCGACTTATCCTCAAATGGTCAATAAATAAAGACTGGATTCATGATGGAAAATATCCAATAATATCTGACACTTGTATATGCGAGTATGATTCTACTAGCAGAATCTTTAGGGAAATATGTTAGTAGTTATCAATACCACACAAATCACGCCACTACAAGGATATCACTCCTTCAATCTTTGCTGCTCTTTCATATACATCAAGTACTGCGTCGCTTGATCCCATCATAGCTTTTATAGTAGCACTCACATAAGTACCTTTGCTTGAGCTTTTCAATTCCATCTCATTGTTTGGTAGCAATGCCGCCACTTCGTCTTCTTTACCGGCCTGTACGATAAATTTGAACATATATAATGCTGGAAATGTGGTCTGTGCTTCAAGCTTTTCTTTGAAAGCTTCTTTATCGAATGTGTTTTTCATAATTAACCCTAAGTTACCGCTTATAGTCTATTCAACCTGAAAAAATAAAATAAAATTCAGTCACAAAAAAACCCGTGATACTGTCACGGGTTTCTGTCTTATTATTTTCTAATCATTAGAAGAATTTATACCTATAGTCTTTCACATTAGCTAACTCTTCTAAAGCCATCATGATCATGTATGATGTTCTTTGTGAATTGCTTTGGGCAATGGACGCTTGATAACTATTGTAATCTGCTACATCTTTGGCAGGCGTTATGGAATTAAGCTTTGCTACGATTACACCCACATCTTCGGTGATTGGCTTTGTCATATCACCAGCATTTTTCAACCCAAAGATAGCACCGATTGCTTTTGGAGCAAATCCTACACCCGGAAGTACACTCGTTGCTAATGTAAGGTCTGCTGAATTATCCAAAGAAGCATCATCGCCAAATTCTGCTTTGATTTCTTCTAAGGTAGTTTTACCTTTTATTCTATCTGCGATTTTTGCAGCTTTCTTTTCATTTCTAACTTGTACTGTTACTTGTGCTCTAGCTTGATCTAGAGAAGCGGTACCTTCCTCATATCTACCTCTCAATAACGCAACAACATAAGTATTGTCTAATTCGAATACTTGAGAAACTTTACCAACTGATGCCTCATTGAAAGCCCATCGAATGATCTCTCTTGCATTGGTTTGATTATTTAAGTTCCTTGAGAAAGCTCCTATACCATTTGCTTGAAGCACCCTGTATCCTTCTGCTTGCGCATTTGCTTGAAATTCTTTAGCATTAGAAGATTGAGCAGCAAAAGTATCAGCTTTTCTGAAGATATCATTTCTGGTGGCATCGCTTGGGCCTAATTCTAATTCGATAGCTGCAATTTTGAAAGTCTCTCTCTTAGGTAACTCTGTGACATTGATAATATGGAAACCATACTCCGTCTCTACAAGCTTATTGATCAAACCTGTAGATTTGGCACCATACACTGCATCTGCAAACTCGGTTACGAAGTCATCTTTTGCGAACCAGCCTAAGTCTCCACCTCTTTGTGCGGTACCATCTTGTCCATACTGCGTAGCTGCTGTGGCAAAGTTCAATCCTCCTTGGATTTCCTTTAGGATGTTTTCAGCTTGAGACTTCACTTCCGCCTTAGCAGCATCATCCAGACCTTGCGTACCAAAAAGGATATGACTAGCTCTCATTCTTGGAGTGCCTTCATATTTATCTGTGATCTTGTAGGTGATATAAGTAGATCTCGAAGTAATAAATGGCCCATAAGTTTCTCCAGCTTGAATCACATCTACATTGGACGTCAAAGACTCTGGAAGAGCTTCACCTGGTAGGTATGTTCTAAATGGATTTGCTCCTTCAGTATTTCTGATAGCAAAAACTGAATCTGCATCAGAGGATCTAAGCTCTTCTGTCAGCTTCTTAATATCCGCTATGACAGCCGTAGAATCTTCTCCACTTGCGTAAAGGTTGAATACAACATAGTCTAGATCTGCGGCATCGGATACTTTGAACTTGTCTTTGTGCTTGCTGATGTAATTTTTCAACTCTGAATCAGTAACTTCAACATCAGCATCAGGAATCACATAGAATGGAATAAATACGTGATCTACATCAGCAATGGTATTTGCCATCTTATGCTGTAATCTACCTTCAGCTTTGGTTGCATATTCGGAGGTTGAGAGTAGATTATCATACTTGATTCTCAATCTAGCATCTGCAAATAACTTTTCTTGCTGAGCCCAAAAAGCTCGCTGCTCAGGACCAGCAGACTCCAGACTTTGAAGGAAAGCGATCAATTGAGATCTATCGAATTCACCTGTAGTAGGATTTACCAGCTGCTGTCTAAGCTCTGGAATGATGTTTTCACCTTGAACCATGTCTACTAGCTCTTCATCAGAGATTACTAGACCAAGCTCATCATATTGATTTTTGAAAACTCTTTCTACAATTAGAGCCTGCCATGCTTGCTCACGGATGCTATACATTTCGGCTTCGGAAGGAGTTCTTCCAGTATTTTGCTGAAAAGAGAATTTGGTTTCTTCGATTTTCCGAACGTATTCTTCATAAGAAATACTTTCACCTGCAATCTCACCTACCTTGTTTGAACTCCCACCCAAAAGGGTTGAATTCGGACTCAATATATCTCCTCCTACAAGGAAAAATATCAAGCCTACTGCAATTACACCGATTGCAAGACCTGTTCTCTGTCTGATTTTTTTAATTAATGCCATTCTTCTGGTTTTTTGAAGTGCCGCAAAATAATTACATCTAAGGGATAATTCAAAATATTATCGCTCTCAATAAATTACTTCTTGGAAATAGTTGTGAAATTGACCTTGATTTTCAAAGTATCTATGCGATGATCCTGCTTGGACACTACTGTAAATGTGTAGGGACCATAGGTTACGGACTCACCTTTGTTGGGAATATTTTCTGCCAAAGAAATAACCAATCCAGAAAGTGTTTCAAACTCCCCATATGGCAATTCCCAATTGTATTTTTCGTTTAAATAATCAATTTCGTGACGTGCACTCAAAAGATATTCATGATCTGAAACTTTTTGCTCGATAAGATCATCGTGATCATACTCATCTTCGATTTCACCGAATATTTCTTCGATAATATCTTCCATAGAGACTATGCCACTAGTGCCTCCAAACTCATCTACAACCAAAGCCAAACTTTTACGCTCTTGAATAAATTGTATTAGCAGTTCATTGGCAAGAGCAGATTCTGGTACAATGATGATCGGAGTCAAAATATCCGCTATTGTTTTGGGTTTCTTGAATAGCTCAAGCTGATGACAATAGCCTATGACATCATCTATACTTTCTCTATACACTATGATCTTGGAATGACCACTTTCTGCAAAGATTTCCTTGAGCTCAGATATGGGCTCATCGATTTCTACTGCTACAATGTCCGTCCTTGGAACCATACATTCTCTTACTCTTATCGTCTTGAACTCCACGGCATTGTCAAAGATCTTCGTATCCACCTCCATTTTCACATCATCTCCCGACTGCTGAACATTGGTCTGTAGAAAACTATTCAGATCAGTGACCTTAAAAACAGGCTTATCTTCACTATATTCTAATCTTAGCACTTTGGTAATAAAAAACCTCGAAAGCCCAACTACAAACCAAACCACTGGATACATCAAATAGTAAATAATCAAAAATGGTATTGATAAAGCTGAAAGCAAGCTGTTTGGATTCAGCATGAATATGCTCTTGGGAATAAACTCTGCTGTTATCAACACCAAGATAGTTGAGATTATAGTCTGTACTACCATTACAGTAGCTTGATTATCAAAGCCAGCTGGAAGGATATTCTTAATCTGTGGCTCTAGTAAACTTGCCATGAATATACCATAAAGTACCAGTGCAATAGTATTTCCAATCAAAGTGGTCCCAATAAATTGACCTGGCTTTTTTACAAATCTAGCTAAGATTCTTCCAGAAAGATGCCCTTGCTTACTTTGAAGTTCTATCTGAAGCTTGTTAGACGAAATGAAAGCTATCTCACCTCCAGAAAAAAGTGCTGAGAAGACCAGTGTGATCAACACATATGATAAATATTCATATTCCATTATTTCTTCTTTTTGGGCTTCCCTTTTGCCTTCAACTCTTCGTCTTGTATCAACTGTTCGTTTTTTCGATACCTGTACCAAAAGAGCATAGCTACAGCAAGCATAAAAACTGGATATGACAAGGAGATACCCACAGTGATTGTCAAATGTGTTCCGACCACAACCAGGGCTGCTGCCAATGATAAAAGTACAGTATCTTTTAACTTCATCTTATTTAATTTCCTTCACCTGGTATAATTGTCCTACTATCGATGACTGAATAAATCTCATATTCACTAAAAGACTCATCAGCCTCCATACCCGTTCCTTTAATTAAGCGCTGTGGATCTTGAATAGTTACAAATTTCTCTGTATAAATTTTCTTTTTTGTAGGATTCCAAAACAGCTCTTCAGAAGCAAGCTTTTGTTGCTTCTCAAGATTTTCTACTTGTACATCCCCCTCCCCTCTGTATATATCTTCTTTTCTGATATAGTATCCTCTGTCAGCTCTGATGGTGGTGGTCAACTCACCCTCTTTGTTGTAGAAGAATATTTCAATCCCTTCTGGAAACTCATTGTCACCATTGCTAAACTCCAGTTGTTTTTTTGCTTTCAAGTTGATTTTGATCACAGTACTATCAGAATGTGATAGATCTACATCGTAAGCTATGGAAGTAGGGCCTAAATAAGATTCAAGAAAACTGGTATCCTCTTCGCCCCCACAAGCAGTAAGTGCAATGATAATTAAGAAAACAAAAACTGCCTGAATCCTAGTCATGTGACAAATATACATAAAGCATACAAATCAAAAAAGACGGCTAAAAAAGCCGCCTTTTTCAATATCTCAAATTACTGTCGATTTTTTTAATCTCTTGTCGCCAAAGTCACAGTCTCACCTATCCAACAACCCGTGTTGATAGATCCTCCGACTTGCAAACCCTCAGTAAATAGTTCCTCTTTGGAAGGGAATCTAGATTTAGCCTGAGCCATTCCTGAAGAGTCACCAGCTCTTTGATAAGCATTGTACGCTGCAATATATACAGAGTAATCTTTGGCTCTACTTTCTCCACCTTTACAGTCATTGAATGAACCCATATAAAGTTGAGCGATCAATCTCCAAGCATCTTTAGACTTACTCTCGTCTAATTTTGAAGCTTCTAAGGCAGCAGATCTAGCAGCACTCTTTCTATTGGCCTGACCGTGAATTTTAGCCAGATCCATGTAAACATCTGCTTTCTGAGAATCATTTTCCGCCAAAGTCATTGCTTTTTCAAGAATTGGTTGAGCTTTTTCATATTCACCATTCTGCATCAATCTCATACCTCTTACTTGAGAAGTTGAGAATGAAGGATTATTAGTGTCAATGTACTCTAATGCCATGGTAAATGCCTCTGTATTTAGACATTTGTATTGAACAGAGTATTTGAAGATTTGATTTGCTAGAGTTTCATTGCTTCTATCCGCTTTGAACTTTGGCCCTAAAGTCTTCTCAATAAAGTCACAATCAATCAAATCCATAGCTACGATCAATTGGTCTCTAATACCTTCTGCTTGAGACACATCTCCACCATTGGCTTGAGCTTTTTCTACCATGGTGTTTATTTCATCATACTTGTTCACAACTTCTTCTTTGGAATAGGCATTATTCCAAGAGTAATTTCTGTAAATCAAATCATAGTATCCTCCAAGTAAAGATGGCGTACGGAACTCACCATTGACCTCGATCACTCTTTCGAACACCTTGATCGCAGTAGGCACCATAGCTTTATCTCCTCTGTAATAGTTGTAAGCGTAATATGCTTTATTCTCAATCCATGCTTCTTCTCTTCCAAAATTCTTCTCTCTCAATTCAAAGATTGTGATCACAGAATCTTGATAAGCTCTTTTTTGAGCAGCATCACTTGTAGCTGCCTGAGCCCCATTGTATACGTTTACTCCTTTGATATAGATAGACTCATTAAGATTAGGAGCATTTACAAGCAGCCAGTTAAGTGGTTTGGTCGCTTCTACAAATTGTTCAGAATTTAGATAATCTGAGTAAGCTGCATTATACTCTCTTGCTTTTTTTTCCATCTGCTCATCAGATGGCCAATTCCAGCCGTCTTGCGCCTGCGCAAATCCCGCTACCAATAAGGTCACTAATCCGGCTAATACAAATTTAAGTTTCATAGGTGTAATGTTTATTCAAATGTTCGTTTATAAAACCACGTGTTATCGTTGAGAGAAAATCCAAAACTTACGTTGAAATAATTTTCTCTAATGAGACCATTTCCAGTCGATCCTCGAGTACCAACTTTCAAGGCCACGTTCACCAATGACAGAGAGTTTACTGGTATCGATCCTCCAAAATTAATGCCAATATCTGTGATCTGTGATTGATTAACTATATAAGGAGTTTGAATGTATTCTATCCCTGTCCTATAAGTTCCTCTTTTGAAAATATTGTCCATCGAGAATACATCTGGAGTAAATTGAGCCCCTAAGCCTATTTTAAAACTTTCTCCTAATTCCCCTAACTCTCCAGCAAAATTCCTGTATTGGCTGAAGTCCTGGAACTGTGCTTCTAGTCCTACGACAAATTTATTGATTTTTTCAAAAGACACACCATATCCCATTCTGTTTGGCAGAAATATAGTTCCTGGATCATTATTATTGATAATATCTCCAGGAGAGTCAGGACTGCTAGCTTCGCCCAAATCTGCAACTTTGGCAAACTGTTTTCCTTTAACGTCTCCAAATGCATGATAAAAGGCTCCCAAATGAATATTGCTTTGCTTACCTGCTTTGAAAAAATAGTGCGCTCCAGCCTTGAAAGATATGTCTGAGACTGTTAATCTTTCATAATATTCAGAAGTAGCTCCCACACGTGAATTGGCTGTATCCAATAGAGTAAGCTGATTGGTTCTTATCGTCGATCCAAACAAATACGAACCATGAAGGCCTAAACTTAAATTCTTCGCCACTACATATCCAGCGGATATATAACCCTCGGTGATACCTCCATCTCCTTTGATCTGATTGATCGCTGTCAAGTCTGAGTTGGCTACTTCGCTATTTACGATGATATTGTAGTTTACACTAGATAATTGATTGATGCCCATGCCCATTGTGAATTTGTTGGGCTTGAATGGAAGCGACATAGCCAGATAAGATAATCCTCCACTCGATAGCGTTTCATTTTCTGAACTACTCGAAGCATCTATAGATCTGTAATTTAGTGCAGCTTGAAAGTTAAATGCAGTGTTTCTTGTAGAAAGTGCAGGATTTACATTGTTGATAGCATAACCAGTACCATAACTGACTCCAAGTCCTCCCATGGCTTGATTATGCGTAAGTCCACCGTAATTGAATTCACCTAGACCTAAGGCACTATAAGTAGAAGCACTTGTCTGGGAAAAAGCGTTGGAAAATATGAAAAAGACACCTATAGTGCCGAGTAATCGCAGTCTATTTTTTATTGACATTGTATGTTAATATTCTATCCAATCCGTATAGTACCAAATTGGGGATTACAAATATGTGGTCTTTTGTTAAAGTTTCAAAGTAAATTGAGTCTCCTCCGCAAATAATGACCTTTAAATCTTGATGTTGCTGCTTTAATGCCTCCACATAACCTTCGATTTCAAATCGAATACCGTGATAAACTCCGCTTTGCATGCACCCTTTGGTATGTTTTCCAATCAATTGTATTTGATCCAAACTAGGCAAATCTACCAAAGGTAGACGAGCGGTTTGCTGGTGCATTGCCCGAAACCTCATGGTCAACCCAGGTGATATGCTCCCACCTTGATACTTATCCTGAGCGTCCAAGAAGTCAAATGTGATACATGTTCCTAAATCTATTGTTAACAAATTCCCAAATGAAAATCTCCCTCTAGCTCCTATCACTGCTGCTTTTCTGTCTACTCCTAAGGTATCTGGTGATTCATAGCCATTGGTGATTGGTACAGGTGTATTTTTTGTCAAGTACAAATATTCAAACCCCAATACTCTCTTGAGCTGTTCATCATCATGATTTACGGAACTTATTAAGCATGCATCAAAAGATAGCTGACTTGCATAGAAGGCTAATTCCTCCAACCTTTCAAAATTTCGGATCTCTGTGACATCATCTTGCTCAAAGACCGCTGATTTGATTCTAGAATTACCAATATCTACAATTAATCTTCTCACATTGAAACTTTGACTGTTTTTATGATCGTCTATTCCTACTGTTCCTGGGTTTTTCATTAACAACTCGGCTAAATTAGTCATTTTCGAAGCAGACATGTTTTGAAAAGAATATTTTTAACTTTATGCCTAGATATTTAACATAAATTAACCAAGCCCATGTCGCAAACTTATCATATCATCGGACTTATGTCGGGCACATCATGCGATGGACTTGATATTGCCTATAGTACATTTACTTATACTGATGAGTGGAGTTTTGAAATCAAAAAAGCAAATACTGTGTCTTTTCCAATAGACTTGGAGGATAGATTGAAAACAGCTCACCTCATGTCTGGCCTAGACTTGCACCTATTAGATGTTGAGTTTGGAAAGTGGATGGGATATCAAGTGAAAAGCTTCATTAGCAATCACCAAATCAAAGTGGATGCCATAGCTTCTCATGGTCATACTATTTTTCATCAACCAAAACATCAACTTACTCTTCAGATCGGAAATGCTTGGGCACTGCATGTCGCATGTGGCACACCCGTGATCAATGATTTTCGAATGCTCGATGTGCAGCTAGGAGGTCAAGGTGCTCCCTTGGTGCCAATAGGTGATCAGATGCTTTTTCCTTCCTATGCATTTTGTCTCAATCTAGGAGGCATCGCCAATATCAGCATGGATATAGATGACAAAAGGAAAGCCTTTGACATATGTCCTTTTAATCTTCTCCTAAACCACTATGCCAATAAGCTTGATCTACCGTATGATGATGGTGGGAAAATTGCAAGATCTGGAACTCTGATTCCAGGTCTACTTGCTGAACTCAATGAGCTACCCTACTATCAAAATCAAGAGGCCAAATCTCTCGGCCGTGAAGACCTCGAAATATATTTTGAAATATTAGCGCAATTTGAACAATATAAGATTGAAGACAAACTTCATACCTTGGTAGCTCACTATGTATATCAGGTAAAGAAATCTATTGCCACACCATCGGGCCATATGCTTGTCACTGGAGGAGGAGCTTTCAATAAGTACTTTATGGAGACTTTGAGAAATGCTTTTGAAGGACAAATCCACATCTCTGACGCTAAGCCTATCCTTATAAACTTCAAAGAAGCTTTGCTATTTGCCTTTCTGGGAGTGCTACGTCTCAGAAATGAAGCAAATTGTCTAGCTTCAGTGACTGGAGCTATTAGAGATAACTGTGGAGGTATGATAGTAGGTATGTGAAAAAGCAGAGAGAGATCGATCTTAAAAATTTCATATTCAAACATAAGCCCTACTTATCTCCCAAATATTCCTATTTTTGTTAGCATAAAAACCCAAATAATAGAGATATGAAAGAATTACTCAAGAGGTTTGAGAACAAGCAACCTGAGATTGTATTTGAATGGAATGACAGTGAAACAGAGGCTGAAGGCTGGGTAGTAATCAACTCCCTGAGAGGTGGTGCAGCGGGAGGAGGTACTAGGATGCGAAAAGGGCTTGATAAAAGAGAAGTAGAATCGCTTGCCAAAACAATGGAAGTAAAATTCACTGTATCAGGTCCCGAAATAGGAGGCGCCAAGTCAGGCATCAACTTTGACCCAAACGACCCTAGAAAACCAGAAGTACTCAAGCGCTGGTACGCAGCTGTGATGCCACTATTGAAGAATTACTATGGCACTGGTGGAGACTTAAATGTAGATGAAATTCACGAAGTCATCCCCATCACCGAATCTTACGGCTTGTGGCATCCACAAGAAGGTGTGGTCAATGGGCACTTTCATGCCTCAGAGCCACAGAAAATCAGAAAAATCGGTCAGCTACGCCAAGGAGTATCTAAGGTATTGGAAGATCCTCACTATACTCCAAACGGACCCAAAAAATACACGGTGGCAGATATGATCACTGGCTTCGGGGTGGCTGAAGCTGTAAGACACTACTACAAAATCTGGGGAGGTCAGCTCAAAGGTAAAAGGGCTGTAATCCAAGGATGGGGAAATGTAGGTGCTGCTGCGGCTTGTTTTCTAGCAGTGGAAGGAGTGAAAATCGTCGGAATCATTGATAGAGATGGGGGGTTGATCAATCAAGAAGGCTTTTCACTTGATCAGATTCGAGAGCTTTTTATTAGCAGACAGGGAAATAAACTAGTATCTCCTGACATGATTCCATTTGAAGAAATAAATTCAAAAATTTGGGATTTGGAATCAGAGATTTTTATACCAGCGGCCGCTTCTAGGCTAATCACGAAAGATCAAGCTGAGCGAATGGTAAATGCAGGCCTGGAGGTCATTTCTTGTGGAGCCAATGTCCCTTTTGCAGATCCAGAGATTTTCTTTGGCCCTACTGGCTTGTGGACGGATGAACAGGTCTCCGTGATCCCAGACTTTATTGCAAACTGTGGTATGGCTAGGGTATTTGCTTACTTAATGTCGGATACTGCCGAACTCACTGATGACGCTATTTTCAAAGATGTCAGCAAAACCATCTCTAAGGCAATGAAAAAAACGCATGCTGTCAATCCATCAAAAACAAAGATAGCTCAAGCATCATTTGAAATTGCGCTTGGGCAACTTGTATAATAATTTCACCAATCATCAGCCAGTAGACAAAGATCAAAATTATTTGCTACTGGCTGAATTGATTTCACTAGTGGTTTTCATTCAAAATAAGTAGTTTAGCAGAACCGTATCTCATAAAAAACATAACCAAAAGAGATTTAAAAAAGCTGAAAACTAGGCTAATCTTTCGATTTACCCTTTAATATTATTTGAATGAAGAATTTTATTTCGGCAATTTTCCTATTTACAGGAATTATATTTGCCATACCTTTTTCAGAGGCTCAGACCCATTCCAGTTCTCAAACTGAGCAAAAAGATAGCGTAGATGCTGATGATCCAATCACAAGTGTGGCCGCTCACATACACGATGATGTGCATGATGATCATCATGACGCTCCGATCTGGTTAGTTATTCCATTTGTGATGTTACTATTGATGATAGCCACTGGTCCATTATTTTATGAGCATTTTTGGCATCACAATTATCCAAAAGTTGCCGTAGGTTTGGCCTTGATAGTAGTCTGTTATTATCTTTTTGTCTTAGGCAACTCTCACGGACCTGTGCATGCACTTGCCGAATATGTGCAGTTTATAGCGCTATTGGCCTCTCTTTATATAGCGTCTGGAGGAATTCTCATTGAAATAGATAAGGAATCAACCCCCTTAGCCAATGTGAGCTTGTTGCTCATTGGTGCAGTGATCTCCAATTTGATTGGAACTACAGGAGCATCCATGCTATTGATCCGACCATTTATCCGACTCAATAGAGGAAATATTCAGGCTTATCACATTATATTCTTCATCTTTATGGTGAGTAATATTGGAGGTTCATTGACTCCGATTGGCGATCCTCCATTATTTCTTGGATTTTTGAAAGGCATTCCATTTTTCTGGACATTGGAGCACAATTGGCCTGCATGGATCTTGGCTTTAGCAATACTGGCCATTATTTTCTACATTATAGATAGAAAGTATGGAAAATCTCAAGATGAGGAAATTGAAGAAGTCGTATATACTAACAAGTTTGGATTGATTGGAGCAAAGAATTTTGGTTGGCTGGCGATAGTCATAGGGTCAGTGTTTCTGGATCCTAATGTAATCGATTGGGTTCCAGCTATTCGTTACGATGGACAAAAATTCTCCTTCTTGAGGGAAATTATCATGCTTTCTGTGGCCTATTTCTCTTATCGATTTGCAGATCAAAAAGCGATAAAAGGCAATGAGTTTAACTTTGAACCAATCAGAGAAGTGGCTTTTATCTTCATTGGGATCTTTGGCACCATGATGCCTGCATTAGAATTGGTAGGGAATTTCGCCAAATCCCCCGAAGGCGCAGCCCTCATTACGCACAACACATTATATTGGGGAACAGGTCTCCTCTCTGGCTTTCTGGACAATGCGCCTACCTATTTGAACTTTCTGGCAGCCGCTATGGCTTCCCAAGGAGCAGAGATTAGCAATGTAGCGATGGTAAAAACATTCGCAATGGATGGTTATCATGATTCAGCATTTGAATTGATGGCCATTTCTATAGCTGCTGTATTCTTTGGAGCCATGACTTATATCGGAAATGGACCTAACTTCATGGTAAAATCTATTGCAGAGCAAAGCGGTATCAAAATGCCTTCCTTCTTTGGCTATATCATCAGGTTTTCAATACCGATACTGCTACCGATCTTATTCATCACTTGGTTAGTGTTTTTTGCATTTGTATAAATCTTTCCTTGAAAAAGATGCCTAATTTTCTTGAGTGATTTTACTCTAGGAATTTTACCAAGATAAATCCTTGATTGGGTATGGGTAACTTACTCCTATACCCAATTTTTTTTGCTCGGATGTTGGCAACAGAAAAGGGTGATGTGCTGCAAAACCTTGGACATTACCTAATTCCTTGATCCAATGTCTAACGTAGGCACCGTCTCCATCATACCTTTGGGCTTGACTTGGTATGTTGAAGTAGCGATTCTCCCTAGGGTCATTTCCAACTCCTGCCACATAAAGCCAATTGCACCAGTTAGAACAAACGTCATAATCAATCAATAAACTCTCGAAATACAAAGCACCCCATCTCCAATCAATGCCTAAGTCATTAACTAAAAATGACGCCACCAACTGTCTGCCTCTATTAGACATAAACCCAGTAGCATTCAACTCTCTCATGTTGGCATCTATAAAAGGAATCCCAGTTTTACCGCTTGCCCATTTTTGAAACACAATCTCATCCTGGCTCCAGCTATCAGACTTTGCTTTTATCCCCTCAAGCTTAAATATTTTTGATCCGTGCTTCTTGGCAATGAACTTAAAATAATCTCTCCATATCAGCTCAAAGATCAACCAGTATGTAGATTGATTTTTCACCCTTTTCTGCTCATAAGCCTTAACTTCCTCATAAATATATCTAGGAGAAATACATCCAAGTGCCAACCATGGGGAAAACTTACTGCTATAATCTTCTCCCAAGAGCCCATTCCTCGTTTCCTTATAACTTTTCAAGCAATCTCTTTCCCATATGTAATCCATTAGTCTTTTCTTTCCAGCAACTTCTCCACCGCGGAAATCAATTACACTTCTATCATCACCTATTGCCTCTTTAGAAAACCAATCTGGTATTTGGAAAAAGTCATTTCTAATCTCTGAAGGAACACAAATAGTATCGGGTTCAGGGAAAATTGGCCTTACCTCTACAAACTTCTCACACTCCTTTCGGAATTTTGTAAACACTTCTGGTGTATGTGCCACAGGAAAAGGTAAATCTTCTAAATGAAAGAGTGTGCTTTGCCAAAAACTACTTGTCTTTACTCCTACTTTCCAAAGATTTTTCTCAAGTGCGTACTCCACTTGCTTTTCTTCATAAGTGATCTCTTCGGAGAAATATACTTCTGACACATTAAAAGTATCAACAATCTCTGGAATAACCACTTCAGGCAAGCCATGGGTTACATACAAGTTACCCCCTTTGGATTGGATCTGCTGCCGCAGGTCCATTATAGATTCATACAAAAACTTCGAACGAAAGGATGCTGTTCTTTTTATGCCTAATTCTGAATCGACAAATTGCCTCGGATCAAAACAATATACTGGAATAATTTCATCTGACCTTTCTAAGGCCGAACTTAAAGCTTTATGGTCATGAATTCTCAGATCATTTCTAAACCAAACTATGACTCTTTTTTCTCGCATCGAAATAAAAACAGCTTGTTTAATTAAAGTGTTTGGGCAAATTAAAAATTCTTCTTTACTTGGTTATATAAATAGTTGGCTGACAATAATCGTTTCTATTTTGGTCAAATTAATTGTACAAAACTTAAATCATGAAAAAATCAATACTAATCCTCAGCATTTTCTTAACTTCAATTCCAACTTTTGCCCAAACTGACCAAACGGGTACTGAACATGGCTCATTGATGTTTTGGAATAATCTAAGCCTACTTTGTGGAAAATCATTTGAAGGTGAGATGGTAAATGCTTCAGAAAAGGATCAATTCTACGGAAAAAAATTAGTGATGCATGTAAGAACATGTGAGGATGGGAAAATAACGATTCCATTTCATGTAGGTGATGACCACTCCAGGACCTGGGTGTTGACATTGGAAGAAGGTAATATGATCAAGCTCAAGCATGATCATAGACATGAAGATGGGAGTGAGGATAGAATTACACAGTATGGTGGAATGAGTTCAAATACAGGAATGGCAAAAGTTCAGTTTTTCCCTGCAGATCAAGAGACTACTGATTTGATACCTTATGCAGCGACCAATGTATGGTGGATCACACTAGATGAAAAGTCCTTCAGCTACAATTTGAGAAGAATCAATAATGATACAGCCATCAATGTCAAATTTGACTTAAGCAAAGAAGTCGAGACACCTCCCACTCCTTGGGGATGGTAATTAAGGAAAAGACTTCACCCATTTTTAATTTCTACTTTTAACACTTGAACTACATTTTATGAAACGGAATAAAAACCTATCACTTTTGATACTAGTTAGCATACTCTTGGTAGCTGGCTGTCAGGATCATGAAGCAACTGAAAGTCTTCAAAGCCTAGTCAAAAATAAACCGAGTCTAAAAGGAAAAACTGAATACTTAGCGTCTCCATATGTGACTGCTGGTGATCGGCTGTATATGGTGGGTCATCAGGATGGAAGCTTCCCAGACTTAGGTTGGCATGTACATGGAGAAATGGGTGGTATTTGGAATCATCCTATAAAATTAATGGATGGATTTACCGCAAGTTTGATAACTGATGGCACTTCTTTATGTTTAGAAACTGCAAAAAGCTTCACTAATTATCCATTTGCGAATAAACATGAGTACACCATCCCCCAGCTTAATTTAGAGATAGAGAGGTTTCAGTTTGTACCAGAAGGAAAAGAGGGAATAGTAGTAGAATATTTGCTGAAAAATGAAGGCAACTCCAAGCTTGACTTGACCTTCAATTTTACTGGACATGTAGACTTGAGACCTGTCTGGCTTGGCGAGGAGTCAGGAATGGTAGATCATATAGATGACTTGACCTTCGATGAAGGTAAAAATTTTTGGCTAGGTAAAGACAATGGAAATGATTGGTATGTAATCTTTGGTTCTGATGAAGCTGGTAAACCACAAGCTGATTCTGACAAAAATTGTGAATATCAACCCATAGGAAAAGGAAAAGCAGCTAGCCTAAGCTATCAGATGAATATTCCCTCTGGACACCATAAAATCATTAGGTTTTATATTTCTGGATCTTATCAAAGCCAAAAGGCAGCAGAAGCTACATTTGATGAACTCAAATCAAGTCATGCGTCGTTACTGGAAGAAAAAATTGCACATTATGAGCACATTGCCAGCTTGAGCAAAATATCAATCCCAGATAAGGAAATAGAAGAAGCCTTTGAATGGGTAAAATATAATACCGAGTGGCTCGTAAGAGACGTACCTGAGCAAGGTAAAGGGCTAGGTGCAGGCATGCCTGATTATCCCTGGTGGTTTGGTGTAGACAATGAATATACCCTGAAAGGTGCCATCGCTACAGGCAGGAAAGACCTAGTATACAGCACTATCGATTTGATCCATAGCTTATCTGAGAAAAATGAAAATGGTAGGGTGATTCATGAAGTCAGTACAAACGGTGTGATTTTCAACCCTGGCAACATTAACGAGACTCCACAATTTGGCTCATTGATCTGGTGGGTATACCAATGGACTGGAGACAGAGACTTTTTAGAAAAATACTACCCTTTTGTAAAAAAAGGACTCAAATGGCTAATGGAAACAAATGATAAAGATGGGAATCTTTTTCCTGATGGATATGGTATGATGGAAATCCATGGCTTGGAATCTGAGATGATAGATGTCGCTGTCTATACCCAAAAGGCATTTGATGATGCAGCTCAAATGGCGCGTGTAATGGGCGAATCAGAGCAATCAAAAAGCTATCAAGAAACAGCCGATAAACTCAAGCAAAAGATAAACGAAGAGTTTTGGGTAGAGGAGTTTAATTCATACGCTGATTTTATCGGAACTACAGCAGAAGCACTTCATCTTATAGATGCCGCTATCATAAGAGCTGATACCTTGAATAAGCCGTGGGCGGTGGAAGAATTACAGCTAACAAAGAGAAAGTTATCCACCTATCCTAAAGATAAAAAGCAAGGCTTTGTACTTTTTCATAATTGGGTAGTAAATACACCAATGGAAATGAAAATTGCTGATCGAGAAAAAGCCATCAAAGCGCTAGATAAAGGAAAAAAATTCGTGAATCCTTTCGGTGTATTTGTCACAGGAATAGACAGGGATGAGCGCTCAGAATCCGCTGATGGGAAGTTTGAAGGAAGCAAGGTGTTTTCTTATACGGGCGCAGTGATGACCCTACCTACAGGAGTGCAGGCGATAGCTGAAAACAACTACGGAAGACCTGACGAAGCATTGGATTACTTGAAAAGAATGACACGCTCTTTTGGATTTGCCTTGCCTGGATCGATCTATGAAGTCTCTCCAGATTATGGAATGATGGCGCAAGCTTGGAATTTATACAGCTACGCGGTACCTATAGTCAGTCAGTTTTTTGGCATATCGCCTGATGCTGCCAATAAGATCATTTATATCAAGCCTCAAATGCCAAAAACTTGGACTCATTCATCGATAGAAAATGTAGTCATTGGTGAGAACAGTATTTCTATAACATATAAAAAAGAAGATGGAAAAATTCTAATTGAAATTAGCCAACAAAAAGCTGATTGGGAAATTCATTTTGATCCGAGCTTTTTTAATGCATCCTCACTTAAGTTAAACAAGAGCCATTATGAGCCTGTAGAAAAGGGGAGCTATTCAAGTAAAGGAAAAACGATAAACATAGAAATGAATACTAAAGATTCAGTAGAATAGATAATACACCAACATGAGCTATTGTGCAAATCCACTTTCATAATAATGGAATCTAATCAGTAGAATTAACCTGTGATTTGGAACCAAAATAAAAAATCTGATAGCATCTGTTTGAAGATTAAAGCTCGTTTATTTGATTAGTAGCAAAGTAGTGGATGTTCATCTTAGTCATTCCAATTTGAAAATCGAAAGGACAAACTAGTAAAAAAAACACAAGACTATTTCAAACACCAAATGCTGTCAAAACCAGACTTCTAGCTCCACCAAAATCTCTAAATTCACAAAGGTAAATTCCCTGCCAAGTTCCAAGGTTAAGTTTTCCACCAGTAATAGGTATTTGGAGACTATTCCCCAAAAAACTGCTTTTCAAGTGCGCAGGCATATCATCTGACCCTTCATAAGTGTGGATAAATCGTGGATAACTCTCTGGCACGAGCTCATTCACAAAGGTTTCGAAGTCCTTTCTTACCGTAGGATCTGCGTTTTCATTGATCGTCAATCCTGCTGAGGTATGTTTAATAAAAATCTGTAAAACCCCTTGATGAACCAGTTTGATTTCGGGAAATTGACTTTGGATCACATCAGTGATCAAATGATAGCCTCTAGGGTAACTTCTTAACTTTATTTCTTTTTGGAAGAGTTTCATTTTTCAAATTTTAGGAATAACGACCAATAGCTCCAATGTCATTCACCACAAAATTATCCTTTTCAATCCTACATACTAATCGAAGAATACAAATTATCCAGCTGTACTTATTGCTATTGTTCAATAACAATTGATTAAATCAATGAATTGATTTTGTTCACAATGAAGCGTTTAATCAAACCTTCTTAGCTTCCTATCAAGTAAAGATGGTGTGTATTAGAAATAGGATCAAACCCTTTAATAAATTTTCTGTCACAAGATCAAAACTCATTACACCAACTCGGCTCCTATCCCATTATCCTTTGGGAAAGTAATCGAATCTGAGGTAATCACTACACCCCTTGCAATATCTTCCTTTAGAAGCATAGCGCCATCCATATCTACATAATCTAATAATGCCGCAATGTGCGCAATGGCAGTGATGCCCACGGAAGACTCCGTCATACAACCTACCATGGTCTTCATACCAAGACTTTTGGCTTCATCTATCATCCTAAGTCCAGGCGTGATTCCTCCAGCTTTTACCAATTTGACATTGATACCATGAAATAGCCCATGACATTTCTTTACATCTGACGCTACAATACAGCTTTCATCAGCGATCACTGGAAGTTTACTATATTTAAAAACCTCCTTCATCCCCTCCAAATCATCCTTGCCTAATGGCTGCTCCATAAATTCCACGTTAAGCTTTTTCAATTCTTCTGAAAATAAAATGGCTTGCTCTGCTGTCCATGCACAGTTTGCATCTATTCTAAAAATTGCATTCGTATGCTTTCTTAGCTCTCGTATGATGTCCAGGTCATGATCTGTTCCCAACTTGATCTTATAAAGTGGCCAATCTACCTCTTTCATCTTTGCGATCATTTTTTCTACACTGTCTATTCCTATTGTGAAGTTGGTCAAAGGAATATCCTTTGGGTTAAGATGAAGGTATTCATACAGTTTCATCTTCTTTTTCTTAGTGTAAAGATCCCAAGCAGCCATATCTAAAGCACATTGGGCAAAAGGATTATGTACAAAACTCTCCTTGCAAAGCTCCCAAAGCTCTTCTGGACTATCCCAATTTCTAGCTTCTACAAGATGCTTGGCATTCTCTAAAGCTGAACAAATGTTGCTTTGAGTCATGCCGTAGAATGGATTAGTGGTTGTTTCTCCTAGCCCTATCAAGCCGTCTTCTTCTAGCATGACAATAACGGTATCTTGTACATCTCTACTTTGATGAGCGATGGTGAAAGTGTGTTTCAGAACTAAATCTTTGACAAAAAAGGTGAGTTTCATATTTGATAGGGTTTACAACAAAAGTAAATGTAATTTTTTGCCTAAGTTTACATTTTATGGAAAATCTTACCCTTTTCAATATGAATAAAGCCCTAATTCGACTATCACTGCTTTTGTTTTTCATGTCTTCTTGTGAAAACAAACCTGAAACTGTCCATCAAATCGATCTTGAGCTATATCAGAAAGCTTACGATATTTTCAAAGAGCAAAGCATTGACTCACGTAGATTCAAATACGATGAAGTGATTCACTTGGTAAAAGATCGAAAAGGCATCTTCGAAACGGTGGAAATTGGTCAATCAGTTCAAAAGAAGGCAGTATATCAAATGACCACTGGAAAAGGAAGTACTAAAGTGTTGCTTTGGTCGCAGATGCATGGAAATGAAAGCACGGCTACGATGGCTTTGTTTGATCTGATGAACTTTCTTGAAGGATCAGCTGATGAATTCGATACGATCAGAAGTAAAATTCTTCAGAACCTTCAGGTTCGAATCATCCCGATGGTAAACCCTGACGGTATGGATCTGTGGATTAGACGGAATGCCTTGTCTATAGACCTCAATAGGGATGCTGTAGCCCTTTCATCTCCTGAAGCAAAAATCCTCAAACAAGCAAGGGATAGTTTCGAGCCAGCATTTGGGTTCAATCTACATGATCAGCAAACCTACTATAATGTCAATCAGACCAATAAGCCCGCTACAATATCGGTGCTTGCACCAGCATTCAATTATCAGACTGAGGTCAATGAGGTCAGAAAAAAAGCCATGCAAGTCATCATCGGAATGGATGAAGCTTTGCAGAAGATGATTCCAGGACAGGTAGGAAAATATAATGATGCCTTTGAGCCAAGAGCTTTTGGAGACAATTTCCAAAAATGGGGTACGAGCACGATACTTATAGAATCAGGAGGCCTGATCAATGATCCAGAAAAACAGGAAATAAGAAAGTTGAACTTCCTAGCGATACTTCATGCTCTACTCTTGATTGCGGATGAATCATATCGAGATTATGTTTTGGATGATTATTATACCATTCCTGACAATGACCTGAAATTGATGGATCTATTGATCAAAAACATTGCATTGGAAAAAGAAGGTATGACTTACCGCACAGATATTGGAATCAAAAGAAGAGAAGTAGATACTTCCTATGATTATTATGTCAATGGAGCCATAGATGATATCGGAGATCTCTCAGTATTCTATGGATATGAGGAAATAGATGCTACTGATATGAAAGTAGTGGAAGGAAAAGTATTTCCAACCTATTTTGAAAATATGGATAACCTGACTCATGAAAGAGTAACTGAACTGTTGAGGGCAGGCTATCTAGCCGTAAAGGTGAAACATGTAACCACTGAGTCTTCACTCCACAAGCTCCCAATTCAAGTCTTGAATCAAACATATGAGCTTGCTACAAATATTTCCCTAGGTGCTACTGCAAACTTTTTCTTGCAAAAAGATGATCAGCTAAAATATGCAGTAATCAATGGATATTTGATAAATTTAGAAAGTGTCTCTATGAATGATTTCAAGATGAAAATCTACTAAATCAACTGCCAATTTGGAGAAAAATTCTGGCAAGAAAATGGATACATAATCCTAACTCAGCATATAAAAAAAAAGAATCTATGAAAAAGCACCTTACCGCAGCCATTTTTGCGCTATCTATCATCATTGCTGCCGCCATTTTAGGCAATGCCATCATCAATAGGAATAAGAAATCAGGAACAGTAGATGTGACTGGTCTTGGAGAGCAAAATTTCTCCTCCGACTTAGTGGTATGGGAGGGAAACTTCAGCAGAGAAAGCTATGATATCAAAGATGCCTATGCAGATTTAGAAAAAGATCGCAAAGCAGTCACTGATTATTTAGTAAAAAAAGGTATCAACAAAGATCAAATTATTTTCAAAGCTGTCAATACAAATCCTCGCTATCAGCAGAACTACAATAGCAGTGGCAACTACATGGGACAGACATTCCTTGGATATGAACTAAATCAATCGCTTCAAATCGAGTCAAAAGAAGTGGAAAAAGTAGAACAAATATCTAGAGAGATCACTGAACTATTGCTCCAAGGAGTAAAATTCTACTCTCAACCACCAAGGTACTATTACACCAAACTGGAAAGTCTCAAAATAGAAATGATCTCTAAGGCTACAGAGGATGCACGCTTGAGAGCTGAACGTATAGCCGAAAACTCCGGGTCAAAGCTTGGCAAGCTCATCTCTGCCAACATGGGAATCTTCCAAATCACAGGGCAAAACTCCGCAGAAGATTACTCCTGGGGTGGCACACTAAATACCAGTTCCAAAGAAAAAACAGCATCAATTACGATGAGACTCAGCTATAGTGTGAAATAACTTAGTAAGAATAGACAAGACAAAACCTCAGTATATTGCCCTTGGATATTCCTAAAAAGCAACAATTTAAATATGAACAATAACGACATTCTCAGAAGCCTTCGGTACACATTTGATTTCAATGATGAGCAGATGATTTCCATATTCAAAAAAGGAGCATTAGAAGTCAACAGAGAAACGGTAAGTAACTGGCTAAAAAAGGACGATGATCCCGCATTCAAAGCTATATATGATGTGGATTTGGCAGCATTTCTAAATGGCCTGATTGTCAAAAATCGTGGAAAGAAGGAAGGAGAAGATCCAAAACCAGAAAAAAGCCTGAACAACAACGTGGTATTCAGAAAACTCAAGATAGCTCTGAATATGAAGGATGAAGATATTTTGGATGCATTAGACTTGATAGGCTTTAGGTTTAGCAAACATGAGCTTAGCGCACTATTCCGCAAGCCCACCCAAAGCCAATTTCGTCCGTGCAAAGACCAAGTTTTGAGGTATTTTTTGAAGAGTTTGCAAGTAAAGTATAGACCCTCCACAGAGAGCTAATTGATAATGTTTACAAAGAGTATAGCCAAATACTAGGCTGCGTACAAGATAAAAAAGAGGCTGTCTCGTTGAAGTGACAGCCTCTTTTCATGTGTATGAGGTTATAGAAAAGAATTTAGAACAGCTAAATCAATTGATCCATCAGGCTAACGTGATGAGGACATCCCTAATACATTGCCCAATATTTTTAATATTTAACTTAGCCTCCCTCCAAGCAAAAAAGATTTGATCTAAACAGACAAAGAAATGTTTGGAACCATTCTAGCTTTGAATTTATGGATCAGTTCTTCAAAGTACAGGAAAGAGAAATTATCACATTATCTTCTAAAATCTATAGCAATTTTCCTATAGTTTTCATTTACTTTCACAGAAGCATTAGGTTGTAATTCAAACACTGCTCGAACAGCAGAAGAATTGGTAAGTTCTGGCACGGTAATGGAAAAGAAAGCTATGGCTTCTCCAGCAGGGATGATTACTTCCGCTGTATTGGTAAAGGAGAAGTGTGTTCCTTCTACGGCAGTTGATTCATTCGAAATGAAACGTACGGGAATGATTTGATCTTGACTTGATAGTCCTCCAAACAGATTCACTTGAAATGTTCGAATGCCAGCATTGTTTCTTAATGTGGCTACCAGAGGATAATCAAAACCAGCAGCTGGATTGGTGATAACAGCATCTTGAAATTCTACTGTCAATGTCCTGTATAGAAACTTATCCTCATTATCTTCAAAACAGGCCGTAAGACAAGCCGTTGAGAAGAGAATTGCAAAAACATATAATAACTTTTTCATAATTTTCTTCGATTTCAATTAAAACCCCCTGTTCTGTACCAAATTTGAATTCAACTCGATTTCCCTTTGAGGAATATTATTTAGAATTCTAAAATCGTCAAATGGAATCACGCCAAATTCTTTGACTATATCTCTACCAAGTCTTTTCAAATCAAAGAATCTATGACCTTCAAATGCGAGTTCTAACCTTCTTTCATTTAAGATTGCTTCAATCAACTCATTGTCAGATATATTTTCATAAGGTTCTAGACCAACTCTCTCTCTTATCATATTGAGGGCATCAAGTGCTTGCTGGTTTTGACCAAGTCTTGCATGAGCTTCTGCTTTGTTGAGAAGAACTTCAGCTGTTCTGATCACGGGCACATTATCCAAGTTAGGAAGTCCATTTTTGCTGAAGAATTTTGTCATTTCCATTTCATTGGCATTGTTACCAAGACCTGGAAGTATTAGACTTTTTCTTAGGTCATTATTGTCATAGGCATTATACAAACTTTCAGACACTACCACATTCCCAAAGGAAACTGGAGTAGCGCCATTCACATCTAGTCTAGTGGTGAATGTAGCCCTCAATGACTCGTTGCTTCCAAGATTGTCAGGAGCTGTAAAAACAATTTCAAAAATTGATTCGGGATGTACTTCTGACCTCCATCCTGCTATGAAGTTGTTGCTATTGGTCAGCACAGCTCTACTATTTGCCAAGACTTTGTCAGCTTCTACGATTACCTTTTGATAGTCACCATTATAAAGTGCTACTCTTGAAAATATTGCCGAATTGGCCATGTCAGAAGCATAATGAGGTGCTCTTGAGGAAGCCAAATTTTGAAGTAAACCCGCCGCAGTTTCCAATTCATTATAAATGTATGCATATATCTCTGCGATACTGGCTCTTCGAGGATAAGTGATATCTTCCACTGCCAAAACTCCTTTTTCTAAGATTGGAACAGCCCCATTGTCCACTTGAGTCAAAATCGCTGTAGGATCATATCCATAAACCCTTGCCATTTCAAAATATATGAGACCTCTAATAAAGTGTAATTGTCCTTTTACATCGTTTTTGTACGAAGTGGTGAAATCATTAGTTTCCACTGCTTCCAGCATAAGATTAATCTGATTAATCGTGATATATCCAATAAACCAATTTGAAATATGTGCACCAGGTTGATTAAAAGATTGATTCACAAGCCTATTGCCCGCACCGGTATTCGTAGCGTTATCTGCCAACAACTCCGGAATAGCAATGATGTCCCTTCCGTAAAGGTTCACATCTCTTAATCTAGCATATACTCCATTTAGAGCAGCATTGAATGCCTCCGTTCCTTGTAAAGCGAGGGTTGAGTCTATCGATTGTCTAGGCTGTACGTCTATCATACTTTCACAACTCCCGAGAAAGATGAGAAAGCTAGCAATAATGATTTTTTGTAGATTTTTCATGATTAAAATAGTAATTGAAAACCTAAAGTATAAGCTCTTGTCTGTGGAATTACGCCTCTTGCTGAGCTAAAATTTCCTTCATTAATAATTAATTCTGGATCATATCCAGTCCATTTTGTCCAAGTCAATAAATTCACTCCTTGCCCATATAAGCGGAGTCCATTCACTTTCATCTTATTGGTGATAGACTTTGGAAAGTCATAGGATACAGATAGTTGTTTCAACCTTATGAATGATGCGTCTTCCAAAAATCTGCTGCTACTGGATGAATGACTTCGCCCATTTGGTTCTGATCCACCATGTATAGGACGCGGTACTGCCGTTATTTGACCTGGCTCGGTCCATCTTTGGTGATATAGAAAAGCTAAAGTATTCCTATCATCATCTCCATTTCTCCAAAGTCTACTATTTGCACCGTTCTCAAACTGTCTACCAAAGTCATAAATAAATAAGGTGGTGAAAGTGATACCTTTGTACTTAAACTCATTCGTCAATCCACCAAAATGAGAGCTAAGCTCATTGCCAAATACAAAAAGGTCGTTTGGAGCCACGGGGTTATAGGTGATATTGTTGTTCCCGTCGTACCACATTGGTCTTCCAGTGGCCGAATTCACTCCTGCGTATGCGTAATCTACATTTGTTCTGAGAGGATAGCCTACCCTCACTGATTGGTTTCCTGGCAGCACTTGCTCATCATCAAACAATCTCAAAACTTCATTTCGAATGAATGTAATGTTGAAATTAGTCTTCCAATAAAAGTTTCCAGAATTGATGTTTACTGTATTGACTGCTATTTCCAAACCTTCATTTCTGACTGCACCCACATTGCTTGTCACTAGAGAGAAACCTGAATACTGAGGTAGAGGACGATCCAAGAGTAAGTCCCTGCTATCTCTTCTGAAAAGTTCAACAGAACCACTCACTCTTCCACTCCACAGTGAATAATCTAACCCAATATTTGTAGTTACATTGCGTTCCCACCTTAAGTCTGTATTGGCTATACTAATTGGAAATATACCTGGCTCATTATTATAATTCGAAGATGATGAACCAGAGTACAATCCTCTAGATGAAAAGTTACCAATGGCATCATTTCCAGTTTGACCATAACCTACTCTGATCTTCAATTGATCTAGCCAATGATTGTCTAGCATAAAACTTTCCTGCTTGATATCCCAACCTGCCGACAATGCTGGAAAAAATCCAAACTTGTTGTTCTCTCCAAACCTTGATGATCCGTCATACCTTAAGATAGCACTCACCATGTACTTTTTATCAAAGTCATAATTAGCTTGACCAAACATACCTACTCTCTTAAATCCTGTCCAGCTTCCAGAAGCTCCTGTTATAACAGCAGCTGACTGGATGGTTCTAAACTGACTGGTAGAAAATCCTGTAGCACTTACCGAAGTACGCTCAGCAACATCACTTCGATATTCAGCACCAGCCAATAGCGATAGATTGTGCAAGTCGTTGTAGGTATTTGAATATCGTAAGGTTTGGTTGGTGATAAAGTTTGTGTTTTGCCTAAAACCTACACTCAGGGAACCTTGAGAAGCCACCCCACTCCTGGTCTGTGGATCTACATACCTTCTATCATCTATTACCCTATAATCCAACCCATAGAATGACCTAAAAGTCAATTTATCAGTAAAAGAGTAATCTATATTAAAATTAGCAATGGCACTTTTTGTATTGCTTGTCAATTCGTTTACCAAAGTTTCATGGATAGGATTTCGATTGCTACTTCCAGGAAATCCTTCTATTGGTGCATTTCTAGTGCCATCTTCATTATAGATAGGTATGAAGGGCAAAATAGCAGGCCCCGTGTATTGAGGTGCAGCGAGATTACCCGTAGATCCATCACTTCCCGAAGGGCCATTTTGAATAATATTTGCAAAATTCACATTGAAACCAAAACTTAATCTTTCATTTTCTTTATGTGTCATACTAAGTTTAGCTGTGGCTCTTTGGAAATCCACCCCGATTACGTTCCCGTCAGTTTTATTATAAGATCCACTCAAGAAAAAAGTTGTTTTGTTGTTCCCTCCACTTGCAGATAGCTCTATGTTATTTAATCTACCAGTCTGGAAGACTTCATTTTGCCAATTATAGGTAGGGAGATTGGCAATCTGCTCATCAGTGAGGTCTAATGGCAGTCCACTTGCACTCAAAATATCTTGTCTATTTCTAAGCTCAGTACGTGTAGGATACCTATTGTTTCGAGCTTCAAACCTCACATCAAGATACTCCTGACTATTGAGCATGGGCAACTCAGGCATTGGGGCAGTGATACCATGATAGTAATTCAAAGTGTACTGTGTTTTTCCAGACTTTCCCTTTTTTGTAGTTACGAGAATGACACCATTTGCGGCTTGAGCACCGTAGATTGATGCAGCAGCAGCATCTTTCAAAACCTCAATAGACTCAATATCATTCGGATTCAAAAATGCCAAGGGGTTACTTGCAGTAAGGCCAGAAACCAAATCAGAATTCAATTGAACACCATCTACGATAATCAGCGGATCGTTACCGGCGGTAATAGAGCCTTGACCTCGCACATTAATCCGTACTGGACCACCGGGAACTCCACTAGCACCCATTATATTGACACCCGAAAGTTGACCTTGTATCGCTCTATCAAAACTAGCTACTGGCATGTTTTCGATTTGCTCTTTCTGTACTGAGGATATAGCTCCTGTGATTACCCTCTTTTCCTGTACAGAATATCCTGTGACAACAAATTCACTCAAATCACCAACACTCTCTTGCAAGGTAATCTCAATATTGCTTTGATTTCTTATTGCAATCTCTTGAGTTACATAGCCCACTGATCTGATTACCAAAACTTCCCCTTCGTTGGTCTGAAGTCGAAAGTTTCCGTCAATATCAGTAACGACACCCCTCTGCGTACCCTTGACCATTACTGTGACTCCTGGGATACCTTCTCCCAATTGGTCAACAATTTTCCCAACGATTTCAGCTCGTCTCATCAAGCTATTCCTACCATTGCTATCGGCTCCCTTGCTACTGTCTTTATCAATAATTATCTGAAGATCTGATACAGTATAAGTGAGTCCATGCTTTTTCAAAACATCATCCAAAATGCTTGTCAAATCCGAATTCTTGTAATAGAGATCAAATGAAATATTTTGGTTTTCCTTGATAATATCCTCATTGAAGAGGATAAAATAATCCGTCTGACTTTCTATCAATTGGAAGAATGTTTTAAAATTTACATTCTTTTGATTCAATGAAAGCCTCTTATCTTGAATGATAGAAGCGTTTGCAAAAGCCAAAAAACCTAAGATTAAAGCTAATGTAGACATTGGCTTTTTCAGGCTCCAACCTTTTTTTAACCCTACCGTATGATTTATAGTAGAGTTATCACATTTAAATTTTAAATTCATCACGATTTTCACTGGTTAGTATTATAGTAATTGCACAGGTAATTTCAACCTTTGAAATATCCCGGCGGTAAATGTTGGCGCATTTACCGCTTTCTTTTTAAAGTTTTTTTGTAATGATGTACCTCCTTTCAATTGTTTTTAGGTCAAAATTTATTGATTTAGCTAATGTTTCGAGAGTTTGATGAATAGGATTAGTAATCTGAAGTTTACCTGAAAACTTCTTTTCTCTAAGATTGATATCTACTATTGATATGTCGACTTGATAGTAGTCCGATAGCTTCCTGCAAATATCTTCAAGTGAAGAGCTACTGAATTGAAAATACCCGTCCTTCCAAGTCAAGTATGGTGTTACATCAATTTCCTTTTGCGTAATTTTTCTTTGACTTTTATCCAGTATTAAAATTTGATTCGGAATTAATTTCCTTTCTGTGATTTGCGTAGATGATTTTATATTCGAGATTCCGATCACCCCACTTACTAAAACTGCAAAAGACTCACTCTTAGAAGAAAATGCATTCACATTGAATGCTGTACCTGTCGCTGTAGTAACAAAATCAGGTGACTGAACTATAAATCTATGAGAAGGGTCGGACTTTACTTCAAAGTATCCTTCCCCTTCCAAGTGAACTATCCTATCTTCTCCATGCACAAAGAAACTTGGATAAGTCAAAGTGGAATTAGCATTAACCCATACCGTGCTTTTATCCTGGAGAGTGATTTTTGCAGATTTTCCCGCAGGAACTTTCAAAGTGTACCAGTCGGGTTCTGAACCAGTTGAGTTCGTCTCTGTAAGCTCTTCAGATGATAAATCGGCCTTATACCCTTCGTGCATCATTATCAACTCTTCACCTTTCTTGATCTGAATCATAGTATCATCGCCCAGATTGCTTATGGGTGTAAACTCCCTTGATTCTTCTACCTGATTTAGGTTTATAAAATACAAGGAGGACAATCCTAATCCTAAAATCAAGATTATGCTAGCTGCAATTTTATAAAACTGGAATCTTTCCGATTTCTTATCTACCTGATCAAATCCCTTTTCAATTTTACTCCAAAGAACTTCCTTGCTATCTTTGTTTTTTTCCATTGTTTTAAAATATTTCTTTGCCTTAGCACCCTAACCTATTCCATAGAATAAATGATATTGATAGCTTACCATATCAATGATATGATACTATTTGATCTAATTGAAATGCAAATATTCTAGTATTTGTAATCTATAGTAGAATATGCATCTACCCTTATGAGTCAAAAAAGTGTCGGATATAGACTCTGATATAAAAATATTATTCAGAAAATTTTGACCTAAGTGTTTTTAGTCCTCTATACACCAATGTTCTACAAGATTCTATGGTGATATTCATCGATTTTGCAATGATATCATAATCTAATCCGTCTAAGAACTTTAAAGAAATTGCTTCCTTTTGCTTTATGGGTAAAGTATTTAAATACAAACCGACCATTTCTTCTCTGGTGCTTTCCGCAGATGTACTTAAGATACCAATTTCAAAGTGATTGTATTCTAAGTTACTCGTGGATATTTTGCTAAGACTTTGAATAGATTTGGATAATTTATTTCTAAACATTGAAAAAAAGTATGCCTCAACATTGTTTGGTTGCTGAAGCTTGTGAATGAATTCATATAAGTACAAATAAAAATCCTGTATGCAATCCTCTATCAAAGCAGTATCTGAGGTTATTTTCAATCCATAATTCAGATACACTTCATAGTTTTTTGCATAGAGGTATTTGAAAGCTTCACGATTTCGCTTCCCTAGTTCATTCCACAATATGTTACTATCGTCAAAAGTCACCTTTCTAAGTCAAATAATTAAACTCATTCAAAGCTACTTGATTTTCCTTCTTGAAGAAAAATCATCAATAATGATAATGTTTTTTTAATGAAAAGACTAAAAAAAGGAGATAAATTTAATGAAAAATTAATAATAATAGCCAAAAAAAAAGCGAGACTATTCAGTCTCGCTTTTTACATTTAGTTCTATTTCTTCTCCTGAATCGTCCAGGAATCTGTACTCCGTCACAGGTAGTGAAGAATCTTTGATCAGTTTTACCCACTTGAAATATTTGAAAAACCATTTTACCCTTTGTGAAATGATGCCATTTGTAAAATAGGCATGCAAATAAGGATGTAATCCAATTTGGATTTTCGAAACATTTTGGATCGTAGCCATATGTTCTAAATCTTTCTCTAGTTTGTCGGCTACAAGGATTGAAGCTTGTATTTTGCCTGTACCATTACATGCTGGACAGGTTTCTTTGGTGACTATATTGACTTCAGGTCGCACACGTTGTCTAGTGATCTGCATTAGACCGAATTTGGTCAATGGTAACACGGTGTTTTTAGACCTATCAGATTTCATCTCTTCTTTCATCGCATCGAAGACAGCCTTTTTGTTATCAGCTTTTTTCATATCGATAAAGTCAATGACGATAATCCCTCCCATATCGCGGAGGCGCAATTGTCTGGCAATTTCTTTTACAGCTACCAAGTTGGTTTTGAGTGCTGTTGTTTCTTGGTCGCTTTCTTGATTGGACTTGTTGCCACTGTTGACATCCACTACGTGAAGTGCCTCAGTATGCTCAATGATGACATAGCCTCCCTGTGGTAGGCTTATTGTCTGTCCAAACAAGCTTTTGATTTGCTTCTCTATTCCAAAATTTTCAAAGAGCTTAGCTTTACCATTGTAAAGCTTAACAATTTTTTCCTTTTCAGGGGCGATCGATCTTATATAAGATCTAATCTGATCATAGATCATTTCATCCTCTACTGTGATTGCATCGAATGATTCGTTGAGCAGGTCTCTGATGATAGATGACGCCATGCTCATTTCTCCAATTATCTTGTCTTTGGCTTTGGCTTTGGGTAGCTTTTTCATCCCATCTTCCCAAGTGGTCACCAAGTTTCTGAGGTCTTTGTCAAGTTCTGTTACTGACTGACCCTCAGCCACTGTTCTGATGATCACTCCAAAATTAGCGGGTTTGATGGAGGTGATAAGCCGCACTAGCCTACGCCTTTCATCTGCACTTCGTATCTTTTTGGACACATTGACTGTATTTGAAAAAGGTACTAATACTAGATAACGACCGGCAATGGAGAGCTCACAGGATAGTCGAGGACCTTTCGTTGAGATTGGTTCTTTGACTACTTGTACCAGTATTTGATTGCTTTTAGGAAGGACATTGGAAATTTTTCCAAGCTTTTCTATGTCTGGTTCAAGGTCTAGTCCTTTCAAATTATAAGTAGAGAGATTTCCATTCTTGGCCAGCTTTGTAAATTTATTTAGGCTATTGATTTGGGGACCTAGATCCTGATAATGCAGAAATGCATCCTTTTCATATCCTACATCAATGAATGCTGCATTGAGCCCATTGACTATCTTACGCACTGTTCCGAGATAGATATCTCCTACTTTGAACTTGTTGTCTTCTCCATCTGCATGAAGTTCCACCAAGCTTTTGTCCTTCAAAAGGGCGATACGACTACCGCTTTGAGCAGAATCGATTAATAATTCTGTGCTCAAATCGTGTCTCTGTTTATGTGAATGAACGTTTACTGTAAAAACTCAAAAAGAAGAAGTAATTAATTACTTCTTCTTATGTCTGTTTTTTCTAAGTCTCTTCTTACGCTTGTGCGTAGCGATCTTATGTCTTTTTCTTTTCTTACCGCAAGGCATAGTTTTGAATTTAAATGTTGAACAATTATTTACAGCCTCTCAAGATAGCTATCTACACTAGAGAGAACCTGTGGGTCTGTCGTCATGCTTTTCACTTGCTCGAATTGCTTTTTTGCTTTATTATTTTGCTTAGATTCATAGTAGCTGACTGCCAAATAGAACTGCCCTTGAAGATGGGAAGGATGAAATTTAATCAACTCTTCGAACCTTTCAGCGGCTCTTTTGTACTGCCCTGACTGCATAGATAGCACCCCCATGTTAAAAAGTGCTTCCTCATTACTTGCATCTTCCTCCAATACTTCTCTTAGCATGGTAATCCCTTGCATAGGATTTGAAGAAGACACATATGTCATGGCTACTTTTGTTTTTAAGTCTAAGCGACTTGGATCTTTTTCCAAGACCTGATTGAGATACTTTCTTGTCTTTTCGGCAAGAAAGGAGATCTTTTGCTCATTAAGTGCGAAGGTGTATGCTTCATAGTAGGCATTGCCTGTGCGCTCTTGACGCTCTATTTCATTTGACTTCTCCAAAGCGAGCTCTTGATAATGCGCAGCACTATCATATTTGCCCAGCTCAGTGTATATTTCAGAAATTGCGTCTGCAAAGGTAACGAAATTTTCCTTATTATCTGCTGCCGATAGCTTGCCTCTCAATGTGGCAAGCTCATCAGCAGTAGATTCATCTATTGCAGCCATGTGAGATGGAGTCGTTTCTACAGCTTCTTCATCGCTTGCCGCAACTTGATTTTGCCCCTCATCATTGTCCACGACTACTCTAGGTAGTGAATATAGTATACCTATGGCAACTATACCTACAGCTAGGGCTATGATTTGGGATTTTTTCATGAGGATTTTTTAGCTACTAGGATTTAGTCCTGTGGAGCTAGATCTTTGATTTTTTTACTGTTTTTAATTTTCTCGATGAAAACCTTCGATGGCTTGAAGGCCGGTACATAATGCTCATCGATTACAATAGCAGTGTTTTTTGAGATATTTCGGGCTATTTTTTTAGCTCTCTTCTTGTTAATGAAGCTGCCAAACCCTCTCACATAAATGTTGTCTCCCTCTGCCATGGAATCTTTTACAACTTTGAAGAATGCCTCAATGGTCTGAGTTACATCGTCCTTCTGGATTCCAGTTTTGTCCGAAATCTTGGTAATTACTTCTGCTTTAGTCACTGTTAAATTAATTTAAATTATTATCGAATAAGCTTAACGACCTATTAACCAACTAATTTTGGGACTGCAAATTTACAAGAAGCATTTCAAATTAAAAACAAATTCACCAAAATTAGCTTCTTTTGTTTAACGTTTATTTTATACAAAAAATTTCAACATTTTGAAAAACAGGCATTTTGCTTCCATATTACTGAACTGGTACACTACGCACAAGAGGGATTTACCTTGGAGAAATACGCATAATCCCTATATTATTTGGCTTTCTGAAATAATTCTTCAGCAAACAAGGGTAGCGCAAGGACTCCCATATTTTGAAATATTTTTAGAAAAATATCCAAAAGTCTCTGACTTGGCCTCAGCTCCTAGTGATGAAGTGATGAGACTTTGGCAAGGCCTAGGCTATTACAGCCGCGCTCGCAATCTTCATCAGTGTGCCAAAGATATCATGAAATTTCACAATGGGGAGTTTCCAAAGTCCTATCAAGAACTTATCAAACTCAAAGGTGTAGGCTCCTATACAGCTGCTGCCATTGCTTCTTTTGCTTTTGGAGAAACCGTAGCTGTCGTTGACGGTAATGTGTTTCGTGTGCTGGGGAGGTATTTTGGTTTGAGTGAGGACATTTCTAGTGGATCAGGAAAGCGTGCTTTCGAATCTCTTGCCAATGAACAGATATCTTTAGAAAACCCCGCTGAATACAATCAAGCCATCATGGAGTTTGGTGCACTACATTGTACTCCCAAAAACCCAGCATGTACTTCTTGCCCTCTTCAAGCAGGTTGTTTTGCATTCAAAGAGAATTTGGTTCAAGAGCTTCCCATCAAACTAGGAAAAGTAAAAGTTAAAACAAGGTACTTCAACTACCTTTATATAAAATGTGGGACTCAGGTCATCGTTCGCCAAAGGCAGTCCGGGGATATTTGGCAAGGACTTTATGATTTTCCATTAGAAGAGACAGAAAACACGCTTATTAAAGTGATAGAGGATTTCGCCTTTTTCAGACAATTTGAGTCAATCATTGAAAAAATTGAGTTCGATCCTGAAAGTACCTTCAAGCATATACTCACGCATCAAAGAATTTTTGCCAACTTTGTGACGTTTGTGATCAAAGAAGATTTCTTGTCAAAAATCGATCAATGGGTCAATGACTCCAGTATGGAGTTAGTTAATGTTGAAAAATTAGAGACATTAGGAAAGCCAAAGTTGATCTTAAATTTTTTGACTGATGAAAAATAATGCTTAAATTAGGTCATGAACTTTTAGTCAATCATTTTAAACCAATTTAATTATGGCAGGAGGAGTAAATAAGGTTATTTTAGTAGGGAACTTGGGACAAGACCCAGAAGTAAGGCATCTCGAAGGCGACAAAGTAGTCGCAAACGTGAGTTTGGCCACGACAGAATCTTACAAAGATAGAAGTGGAAATAGAGTAGACAATACTGAGTGGCACGACCTAGAGCTCTGGGATGGATTAGCAAAAATTGCAGAAAACTATCTCAAAAAGGGAAGCAAAATATATGTAGAAGGCAAGATAAAAACAGACTCTTGGCAAGATGAGCAAGGTAATAATAGGAGGAAAGTTAGAATTAGGGTTCAGAATCTGACAATGTTGGATGCTAGAACTGATGGACAAGGATCCCCAAGCAATAGCTCATCGAATCAAGCATACAATAATAATCCATCTCCTCAACAGATGCCTGCCCCAAATGTGGCAGAAGGACCGGCTGATGATGATGACTTGCCTTTCTAATTACTAAGAAGATCTGATTTTGGATAAGCTAATTCCATTCAAACTGTTTAGCCTATTTCAAAATTGGTTAAATTTGTAAAAACAATTTAGACATTTAATGGACGACCCATATCCGAGTATGATGTTGCTGACTGAGATTTCAGAAATCTCGGTCAGCTACCTTTTGATCAATGGATTTATTTTCATTTTTCTTCTTTTAGCTTCAGGGCTGGTATCAGGTTCAGAAGTAGCATTTTTTTCCCTGTCCACAGAGGATCTCACGGATCTCGAAAATCAAGGAGACTCAAACTCAGAAAAAGTGCTCCACTTGGTGGGAAACCCGCAGCGACTTTTAAGCACCATACTGATCCTAAATAACTTGATCAATATTGGGATAGTAACCCTTACTACTTTCGTAGCATGGAGCATATTTGGACTTAATGCCACTGGAATATTAATTATCTTAATCCAAACCGTAGGGGTCACTTTTGCAATTGTATTCTTCGGAGAGATCGTACCAAAAGTATATGCTACCAAAGCACGGCAAGAATTCTCATTGATGATGGCACCCATGATACATTTCTTTTCTTTTATACTAAAACCTCTTTCCTTGTTCTTGATGGGTATTAGCAATATCATAGAAAGAAGGATAGAAAGAAAAGGATACTCTATGTCAGTGGACGAACTTCACAAAGCAATAGAAATCACAACAGAAGATACCTCAGAAGAAGAAAAAGATATCCTGAGGGGCATAGTAAACTTCGGCACGCTGTCAGTTAAGCAAGTCATGAGATCAAGAATGGAAGTGACTGCTGTGGATACAGATACAGATTTTCATGAACTTATGGACAAAATCAATAAGAGCGGCTACTCAAGAATTCCTGTATATACTGAAACCATAGACAATATCGAGGGAATACTTTATATCAAAGATCTATTACCTTTTATAGAAAATGAAGAAGATTTTGAATGGCAGAAATTAGTTAGAAAAGGATTATTTGTTCCAGAAAACAAAAAAGTGGACGCTTTGTTGAAAGATTTTCAGCAAAAAAGAGTGCATATGGCCATTGTTGTAGATGAATATGGGGGCACATCAGGGTTAGTTACTTTGGAAGACCTCATTGAAGAAATTATCGGGGAAATCAATGACGAATTTGATGATATTGAAGATTTCTATTTCAAAGAGATTGATCCTTTTACATTTATCTTCGAAGGTAAAGTATCATTGAATGATTTTTGTAAAAAATTGGACCTAGATGCAACAGTATTTGATGAAGTCAAGGGTGAAAGCGAGTCTCTTGGAGGATTACTTTTGGAATTGAATGCCAACTTCCCTAAGAATGGCGCAAAAATAGTCTATGAAAATTTTGAATTCACCATACTAGCTGTGGATACAAGGAAGATAAAAAAGGTAAGGGTAAGAATCATCTCAAATGAAGAGAAATCCCTCAGCGAATATGAGGACTAAATCTTAGAAGTATCATACAAATTTTATATTGAAAATTAGCCTAATATTAAAATTTTATAAACATCAATTTTTCCCACAAAATATACTTACAGTACGCAAACTTAAAAGTCAAGAAAAAAAAATCAACATTTTTCATTTTTTTTTCTGCCAACTATATTTTATTATTTTTATGTTAAAAATCTTTTTTTTGCTTAATAAATCAGGCACATAGAAGACATATTTCAATACTTTTTTCAAAAATAGGTTTAAATTTTAACTTACATGTGATTTTTATTATAGATAATCAAAGCTATAATTAAGTATAAACTATGCAGTTAAACAATCGTTTGGTTGCTTAAATTTTAATAAAGAGAATATTTTTTGTAAATTCCGCAACCATTTCGAAAACCTATTAAACTTATTGATAATGAATAAAGGATTATACCGTTCAGATTTTGAACATGATTCTTGTGGTATAGGTGCAGTCGTAAATGTCAAAGGAGTGAAAACCCATGAGACCATTAGCGATGCACTCTATATGTTAAGTAACATGGAGCATAGAGGAGGCCGAGGCAGTGATCCCAAAACTGGCGATGGTGCTGGGATATTGATACAGGTTCCACATTCTTTTTTGAAAGAAGTAACCCAAAGAGCAGGATTTGAGATTCCTGGTGAAGGTAGCTATGGTGTTGGCATGACATTTTTTCCAAAAAACAAACAATTATATAAGAAGTCCAAAGAAAGACTAAACCAAATCATCAAAGAACTGGGCTTCAAACTTTTGGGATATCGTCAAGTACCCGTAGATGAAACAGTCCCTGGTTCGGGAGCATTAGACGTGATGCCAATCATCGAGCAAGTATTCGTCAGACATCAAGATGGTCTTCAAGACATAGATCTTGAACGCAAGCTATATGTCTTGAGAAACTACGCCACTAGAGAGATCAACAAAGAAATCCCTGGTGTGAACAATGCTTTTTACTTTGCTAGCTTCAGCTCAAATACCATAATATATAAAGGACAACTCCGTACTGATCAAGTTTTACCTTTTTACAAAGACTTACAAAACAACAAGATCACCTCGGGCTTGGCTATAGTTCACTCAAGATTTTCTACCAACACATTCCCAAATTGGAGACTTGCGCAGCCATTTAGGTACTTATCACACAATGGAGAGATCAATACCATCAGAGGAAACTTGAATAAAATGAAATCTAAGATGTCTTTGATGAGATCTGTAAATTTCACTGATCAAGAACTCTCAATGGTAATGCCAGTGACCAACAAGCAGTACTCCGACTCTGCCAACCTAGACGCTTTGGTAGAGCTATTGACATTGAGTGGAAGATCATTGCCTCATGTGATGATGATGCTAGTGCCTGAGGCTTGGCAAGACAATCAGATGATGGATAAAGATAGAAAAGCTTTCTACAAATTCCACGCAGCTCTCATGGAGCCATGGGATGGTCCAGCAGCTTTACTTTTCACTGACGGAAAATCTATAGGTGCTACCTTGGACAGAAATGGTCTTAGACCTCTACGCTATTTCATAACCAACGATGATAGAGTAATCTTGTCTTCAGAAGCTGGGGCACTTCCAATCAGGGAGGCTACTATTAAAGAAAAGGGAAGAATCAGTCCAGGAAGAATGCTTTGGATTGATTTGGAAAAAGGCAAAGTGGCATTCGATGATGAAGTAAAATCTTCAATCTGTGACAACAAGCCTTACGACAAGTGGGTGAGAGAAGAAAGGCTAAAATTGAGATTGATGCCTGACCCAAAAACCCTAAGCAGCCCATATTCTACAGAAGAGTTGAAGAAAAGGCAGACCATTTTCGGCTATACTTCTGAGGAAGTGAAAGTAATACTTGCCCCTATGGGAGATACTTCCTATGAGCCAATAGGCTCCATGGGAGCTGATACCCCACTCGCTGTACTTTCCAAACAAAGTCAGCATGTATCAAACTACTTCAAACAACTCTTTGCTCAGGTCAGTAACCCACCAATAGATCCGATAAGAGAGAAATTGGTAATGTCCCTATTTACTAGAATTGGTGAAAGCCATAACATACTTGACGAAAGTCCAAGACATACTAGACAAATACATATTTCTCAGCCTGTATTGTTAAACGAAGATCTTGAGAAGCTCAAAAATCTTGAAGATCAGGGCTATCGCGCTGTGACATTACAAGCGCACTTTAATGCTGATCATAGGCCAGGAAGCCTACTGGAAGCGTTAAACGAACTAGGAAGACAAGCTGAAGGTGCAATATACGCAGGCAAAAACATCATTATCATTTCAGATCGAGGCTCAGACCAAACCAAAGCACCAATCCCAAGCTTACTAGCCATCGGAGCTGTACACCACCACTTGGTAAAAAAGAAACTTCGAACTCGTGCTGGATTGGTAGTAGAGGCGGGCGATATTAGAGAGACTCATCACTTTGCCACTGTAATTGGCTATGGAGCCTCAGCTATCAACCCTTACTTGGCTCTAGAAACACTTCTTGATTTGAATGAAAAAGGTCAATTAAGCAAACAGCTTCCTTCGAAACAACTTTTTGCAAATTATCAAGCGGCTGTAGGTAAAGGATTGCTTAAAGTACTTTCCAAAATGGGAATCAGTACCCTTCAATCCTACCAAGGTGCTCAAATTTTTGAAGCTATAGGATTGGGTCCTGAAGTAATCGACAGGTGCTTCAAAGGGACCGTGAGTAGGATCTCAGGTATATCCTTTGATGAGTTGGCGGAAGAGGTGCTTATCAGACACCAAGCAGCCTATGAGACTGATAGACCTGTATTGGAGACAGGTGGTGTATACCAATGGAAGCGTAGAGGGGAAAAACACATGTTCAACCCTGAATCGATTCATTTGCTACAAAAATCCACACGGCTCAATGACTATGCATTGTACAAAAAATTCGCTGAAAAAATCAATGTGCAAACCAAAGATGCATTGACACTCAGAGGATTATTTGAATTTAAGAAAAGAATCTCTATCCCTATAGAGGAAGTAGAACCGATAGAGTCCATCCTGAAGCGATTTGCTACAGGTGCGATGTCTTTTGGATCGATTTCTCACGAAGCACATACTACTTTAGCAATCGCCATGAACAGGATCGGTGCAAAAAGTAATAGTGGAGAAGGAGGAGAAGACGAAATAAGATTTGAAAGAAAGGAAAATGGAGACTGGGAAAGGTCAGCTATCAAGCAAGTGGCTTCAGGTAGATTCGGCGTCACTTCCAACTACCTCAGCAATGCTGAAGAGATCCAAATCAAAATGGCACAAGGTGCTAAGCCTGGTGAAGGTGGTCAGCTACCAGGTCACAAAGTAGATGATTGGATAGGAAGGGTTAGACATTCTACTCCTGGAGTTGGGCTGATTTCACCTCCTCCACACCATGATATCTACTCTATTGAAGATTTGGCTCAATTGATCTTCGATTTGAAAAATGCCAATCGCAAAGCCAGAATCAATGTCAAGCTTGTATCTCAAGCTGGAGTAGGAACAGTAGCAGCAGGTGTGGCTAAAGCACAATCAGATGTGATTCTGATCTCTGGAGCCGATGGAGGTACAGGAGCATCTCCACTTAGCTCTATAAGACATGCGGGCCTACCTTGGGAGCTTGGACTTTCTGAAGCTCATCAGACATTGGTAAAAAACAACCTAAGAAGTAGGGTAGTACTTCAGACAGACGGACAGCTTCGTACAGGTAGAGACATAGCTATTGCGACCCTTTTGGGAGCGGAAGAATGGGGTATCTCTACAGGAGCTCTGGTCGTAGAGGGATGTATCATGATGAGAAAATGTCACCTCAACACCTGTCCAGTAGGTATCGCTACGCAAAATCCAGATTTGCGAAAACTTTTCACTGGTGATCCTGACCATGTAGTAAATTATTTCAGATTCCTCGCCCAAGATCTCAGAGAGATCATGGCTTCATTGGGATTTGCAACGATTGATGAAATGGTAGGTCAGAGTGATGTACTCAAAGCTACTGGAAATATGAACCATTGGAAATGGGACAAAGTAGACCTCACACCAGTATTCCATAAAGTGGAAGTCCCTGACCATGTTGGAGTACACAAGCAAATAGATCAAGAGTTTGAGCTTAAGAAAGTGCTCGACAGAAAACTGATCAAAGCAGCCCTCCCAGCCCTAGAGCAAGCCAATGAAGTCAAAGGAAAATTCGAAATCAAAAACATAGATCGCTCCGTAGGAGCCATGCTTTCTAATGAAATTTCTAAAATATATGGAAGTCCAGGCCTACCAGAAGATACTATTCAGTACAAATTCATAGGCTCAGCGGGACAGACATTTGGAGGATTCTTGACCAAAGGAGTAACCTTTGAGCTTGAAGGAGAGGCCAATGATTACTTCGGAAAAGGATTATCTGGAGGAAAACTGATCGTATATCCAAGCAGAAATGCCTCCTTCCGAGCCGAAGACAACATCATCATTGGCAACGTGGCGTTCTATGGCGCAACCTCAGGTGAAGCCTTTATCAATGGAAAAGGTGGGGAAAGATTCTGTGTAAGAAACTCAGGGGTAAGCACCGTAGTAGAAGGCATAGGCGATCATGGATGTGAGTATATGACTGGTGGATTGGTAGTGAATCTTGGAGAAATAGGCAGAAACTTTGCCGCTGGTATGAGCGGAGGTATTGCATACATTCTCAAAGACTATCTACACTTGATCAATCAGGAGATGGTCGACATCGATCCATTGAATGAAGATGATTTTGTCTTGATCAAAGAAATGACTACCAAACACAAAGCACTCACTAAGAGTCCTCTGGCTGGAGAATATTTAGACAAATGGGACACTTACAAAGAGCGATTTGCCAAAGTAATCCCAAGAGATTACAAAGAGGTATTGAGAAAAAGAGCTTTGGAACAATCAAAAACATTAGTGTAATATGGGAGCGAAAGAAGGATTTATCCAATATAAAAGAGAGCTACCAGAGTCACGCTCTCCCGAAGAAAGAATTAGTGATTACAAAGAAATATATAAGCCGTTTGATGCACAAAAATTAAACGAGCAGTCAGCAAGGTGCATGGATTGCGGTATACCATTTTGCCACCAGGGGTGTCCGCTGGGTAATGTCATACCTGAGTTTAACGATGCTGTATACCATAATGAATGGGAGGAAGCTTTCCATATATTAAAAAGCACTAACAATTTCCCAGAATTTACTGGTAGGATATGCCCAGCGCCCTGTGAGGCATCATGTGTGCTAGGGATCAACAAAGACCCTGTAGCCATAGAGCTTATCGAAAAGCATATTGCCGAAAAAGCTTATGAATTAGGATTTGTCAAGCCTAAGTTACCTAAAACCGAAACAGGCAAAACTGTGGCGGTAATAGGCTCAGGACCTGCAGGACTAGCTGCAGCTGATCAGCTCAATCAAGCTGGGCACAAAGTAACACTTTACGAAAAAGACAAAAAAGTAGGGGGGCTCCTTCGATACGGTATACCAGATTTCAAATTAGAAAAATGGGTAATAGATAGGAGGGTTGAAGTGATGGAGCAAGAGGGTGTTATATTCTCTACGGAAACAGAAATTGGTGTCAATGTAAAAGCAGAAGAAATACTTGCTAACTTTGACGCTGTAGTACTTGCTACAGGAGCAGCACAGCCGCGACAATTGAATATTAAAGGTGCTGACCTAAAAGGTGTACACTTTGCAATGGAATTCCTAGGTAAGCAAAACCAAGTCGTAGGTGGTGAAATCGAGGAAAATCCAATTTCTGCAAAAGACAAACATATCGTGGTGATCGGTGGAGGAGACACGGGCTCTGACTGTATTGGTACATCAAATAGGCACGGTGCAAAGAGTATCTTGCAACTTGAATTGCTACCTAAGCCTCCTAAGCAAAGAACGGAATTGAATCCTTGGCCTGAATGGCCAATGACTTTGAAAACTTCCAGCTCTCATGAAGAAGGAGCAGAAAGGGTTTTCTCCGTGCTTACCAAGGAGTTTGTCGGCAATAAAAAAGGTGAAGTCACTGGCTTAGTACTGGTAGATATAGAATGGAAACATGAAAATGGTAGGATGCAATTTGTAGAAATTGCAGGTACAGAGCGTACTGTACCATGTGATTTAGCATTCTTAGCTATTGGATATACAGGGCCTGCTGAAAATGGCCTGCTTGAAGCATTCAAGGTCGAGAGGATGGAAAACAGCCTTCCTATGTCCAAAGATTATCAATCTACATCCAAGAAGGTATTTTTGGCTGGTGACATGAGAAGGGGACAATCTCTCGTAGTTTGGGCTATATCAGAAGGAAGGGAAGCGGCAGTTCGGGTAGATGAATTTCTCCAGGGTAGTTCTGTGCTACCAAGAAAAGATGAAGGATTTTATCAAGTTGAGCAAGAAATGGCTCCTTAATTTTAATTTGAAACCACTAATACAACCAATAGCCGGCCTGGGAAATCTAGGTCGGCTTATATTTTATCAAGAAAAAATGCAGGCCAAATTGACCTGCATTTTTGTATTACATTTAACCAACCTTTATGAAAATTACTGCTGTGCTCTCGGTCCTCTGGCACCACGCTCACCTCTTTGACCTCTTCTATATTTTTCTCTATCAGGATTTGTCCTTGCATCTCTGATGGTATTCATTCTTTTCTTATCTTCATCCTGTAGCTGTTCATACCTCTTCAGTTGCTCGGGAGTAAGTACAGCGGTGATTTTTTCTTGCTGTGCTTGATGCTTAGCTTTCATCTCTTCTCTTTTTGCTTTCATCTCTTCCTTTCTTGCTTCCATTTCAGCTTGCTTTTTATTCGCATTTTCTAAATGAATAGTATAAATCTGCCCTTTCTGATTTTCATCTAACTCTAATTTATCTGCTAGCCTATTTGTTGCCATTTCTGCTCTCTTTTCTGGGCTAGCCATTTCAGCCCTCTTTTCTGGGCTCATACCATTTCTTGGTGATACTCTCTGAGCTTGTGCTGACAATACTCCTAAGGAAAACATTGCGACGATTATCAATAGCTTTTTCATGATTTCTTTGTTTAAGGTTAATATTTCTTCTTATTAAGATCCATCACTTACCCGGGTAGATTGGATGTTGGTTTAGTTTCCAATTTCTTTTGGAATTTGTCTTTTAGACCAAGCCCCCGCTCGAAGGTTTAATCTACCACTCAAAGAAAAATGTTAACAAACGTTAAACAAAAAAAGGCTACTCCTTGACAAGAGTAGCCTTCCAAAAGGATTATTGTTGGGTTATTGTTGCTCTAATTCTTCTGCGCTTGGTGTGAAAGGATTCGAAGCTCGAATCAATCCAGCTGGTAGCTCTCCTTCAGTAGAGGCCACTGTGACACATACAGCTGCATCTCCAGTGATGTTTACTACTGTCCTGAACATATCCAAAATTCTATCAGGTGCGATGATAAGTGCTACACCAGCTCCAGGTACACCAATCGCTTCAAGTACTATGATTAGCATGATCAACCCAGCTCCTGGCACCCCCGCAGAACCAATTGCAGCTAAAGTAGCTGTAAGGACAATGGTCAATTGCTGAGATAAAGTTAGGTCCATCCCCAATGCTTGTGCGATAAAAACCGCAGCTACAGCTTGATACAAGCTGGTACCATTCATGTTGATAGTAGCTCCAAGAGGAAGCACAAAGCTACTCACCTCTTCAGATACACCGATCTCTTCTTCTACCAGCTTCATGGTCACAGGGAGTGTGGCTGAACTAGAAGAGGTAGAGAATCCCAGCAGCATGGCTGGTCTCATTGATTTGATAAAGTCAAGGAATGATAGCTTGGTAAAAGCTTTGAGCATGGCACTGTACACTCCGACGATAATCAGGAACAAGCCTCCCATGACGACCAAAGTATACTTAAGAAGTGCTAGAAGCAATTCGACTGCTGAATCTGGATTTTCCCCAGCAATTTCTACAATAAGAGAAGCCATCAGCGCAAATACCCCATATGGAGCAATCATCATGATATATTCTACAATCTTGATGATGACATCATTGAGGGCATCAAAAAAGTCTGTGAATGTCTTGGCCTTTTCTTTAGAAATCTGAAGCAAAGCAATACCCGCAATGATCGCAAAAAACACAACCTGAAGCATGCTACCATTGTCAGCGGCGGCGGCGATGAGATTTTCTGGAACAATATCTACCAATGGCTGAAGTGGCCCTTGGTCTTTGATGGCAGCAGCAGAATCTGCTTTGGAACCTGCTTGAGAGTCAAATTGAGCCATAAGTTTATCTCTCGTCTCCTGAGGGAGCTGCTCACCTGGCTCAAAGAAGTTAACCAATAATAGCCCAAGAGTAATTGCTATAATAGTGGTAACTAAGTAGGCCAATATTGTCTTTCCGCCAATTCTAGAAAGCTTTGAGATATCACCAAGATTAGAAACCCCTACAATCAAAGATGCCAAAACCAGTGGAACAGCAATCATTTTGAGGGCATTGATAAAAATCGTCCCGATGGGCTTGATATAGTTCACCGTAAACTCTGGTGAAATTCCAAATTGGATAATCACCAATCCAAAAATCAATCCTAATACTAGCCCAGCAATAATCTGGGTATGTAAGGGTATTTTTTTAAACATAATATTTGGGTTAAATACTTTACAATTTATTCGTCCTGCTGATCAAGAGGTAGTCTGCCAAAACAAGTGCAGCCATGGCTTCTACAATAGGTACAGCTCTAGGCACTACACATGGATCATGCCTTCCTTTGCCAGACACCGTTACTGCTTCTCCTGCTTCATTGACAGACTCTTGATCTATCATGATGGTCGCCACTGGCTTGAATGCTACTTTGAAATAAATATCCTCACCATTGGAAATACCTCCTTGAATACCTCCACTGTGATTAGTTTTTGTCCTAGTCTTTCCAGTTTGGTCTGTATAAAACACATCGTTGTGTTCAGAGCCACGCATACTTACACCTTCAAATCCACTTCCATACTCAAAGCCCTTTACGGCATTGATGCTTAGCATAGCCTTCCCCAGTTCAGCATGAAGTCTATCAAACACTGGTTCTCCCAATCCTGCTGGTGCTCCTGTAATCACACAGCTCACCACACCACCTACTGTATCTCTAGACTTTCGGATCGAATCTATATAATCAATCATCTCCTCTGCCTTCTTAGCATCTGGACATCTTAGTATATTATCTTCTATCTTGGAGAGATCTAGCTTGTGGTAAGGTGTGTCGAGCTTAAGATGCCCAACTTGACTTACATACGCTTTGATATCAATACCAAAATGCTTTAGAAATAACTTGGCAACAGCTCCACCTGCAACTCTAGCAGCAGTTTCCCTAGCACTACTTCTCCCCCCACCTCGATAATCGCGAACGCCATATTTCTCGTGATAAGTAAAGTCAGCGTGTGAAGGTCTAAATTTATCCGCAATATGACCATAATCTTTACTTTTTTGGTCAGTATTCATGATGACCATCCCTATAGGAGTGCCAGTACTCTTTCCTTCAAAAACTCCAGAAAGCAACTGAAATTCATCTTCTTCTTTCCTTTGTGTTGTAATTTTTGACTGGCCTGGCTTACGGCGTTGCATCTCTGATCTGATGAATTCCTCATCTATGACTAAGCCTGCTGGACAGCCATCTATGATTACACCTAGCCCCTTGCCATGCGATTCCCCGAAGGTGCTGATTTTGAAAATCTTTCCGAATGAATTACCCATTACTCTTTCTTACAATAAGTACAGCAATCAAAATAACTGATGCTGCTAATAGTATATTAATAATGATGGAAAAATAAGACTTATATCTCTGGTATGAAAGTTTATTGTTCTCTACTTCAATCAAATCATAGATACCTCCTAATCTTTGGTTGGAAATTGCCTGATTGACCTTAGATTCTCCTGTGATTTGAAGGACTGCTTGAGGCCTTAGCGTATCGTACTTTGCTAACCTTGGATTGAAATATATCCATTCAAAGTGATTTGCCAACTGAACCTCCCCAGGCTCATTGATGGTCAAGTAGTAGCTAAACTCTTTGATCCCTGTAACCTTTCCCATCCCTCTATTGATCTGCTGACGTACGTTTGGATCGTATGTGTTTAATTTTTGGATCTGTTTTGTTCTTGGCCTGTTGATAGAATTCACATTTCCTGATCCAGAAATCCCAAAATTGTAAGTGATTCCCTCTCCTGTTTCTGCACTTCTCTCTTTGAAATTCTCCCTTAACTGATATTCACCCACACTTACCTCATTTCGCAATGGGTGCGGTGGTAGTGGTTTGACTTTTACTGTTTTTGCTGCTGAATAGAAAGTTTTGAAATCCTCCATTCTGTTGGCACCAAAGAATGATGGGTTTTTGGCTACCCTGTATTTGATCATTTCCCAAGATATGGATGGAATGGTAATCTCTCCCTCAGAAAAGGGAAAAAAGGTTGCCTCATATACCTTATACTTGGTCCAATTTTTACCATTAATACTCACCCTTTCTGGTTGTATGCTCGTAATGTTGAAATTCTCTTCCCAAGCATTGCTAGGTTTAAGCTTTTTCAAGATGTTGTCAAGCTGCCTGCCCGGCTCATGAAATTGAAACGGTGCTTGATTTTGCTCAGACATGTAGAAGGCCAAACTCACATTGATTCCTTCTCCTACATACACCTCAGACTTATCCACTGAGGCTGCAAAAAATGCATCGTCATCTATCTCTATAAATTCCTGCTCTTCCCTACTTCCTCTTCCAAACATCTCATCAAATGCATCGAAAGCACTAGATGGCCTTTGACTGGCTCGAGAATCTACTACATTGATAGACTTACCTTGAGCAGAATAATCCACACCATTTATCTTAATCGTAAAATTCGGAAGTTGAAATTCACCTTTACGTGTAGGACGATAGTACTGAATGATGCTATTGGAAGAGCTCATCTGTCCGTTGATGATATTCATGGAAGAAGATTGCTGAATCCCTTGTTTTTGGAAGCCTAGAATATCCGGAAACTGATCATAAGATTTTATTTTATCATCAGAAATCGTTACCTTGATGGTGAAGGTTTCATTGAGACCTATTTCACTTGGCCCCAATTCTATCTTTACATCTTGGGCAAAATTCTTAAATGAGATAATACTTAATATCAATACCAAAACCCAGGTGACCTTCGTTTTTATCATAGTGGTTTTAATCAATTTATGACCGCAAATTAACTTTATATTTTAAACGCAACAAACAATATAAAGTATCGTATGATAGAATTAGTAGTTTCTGTTTAACCTTTTAAAATTTTAGAACCAATGCTAGAATACGTTAAGACAGTCTTGATGAAAGTGAGTTTTGACAAATCACTCTTTGAGAAAGAACTGCGTAAGAGCCTAAACTTGATCCTCCCTGACGAAATCAAGGAATTTCAACTTTGGTGCTACAGGACATTTTCAAGTGTATATGAACCTGTTTTGAATAAGTACTTTGTGAAGCTTGCAGGCTAAAAAAATAAAAGGCTCTTAAATGAGCCTTTTTTTCGAATCAAGACCTTTTTGTTTGATGATTTCTTCGGCTCGCTTTTCTGTAGCAAATCCTCCGAAGGAACTGAAAAAATCCTTTTCTTTCGACTTTCTCCCTTTCCTTATAGATTTCGCAAGCCGTTCAAGTAGCTCTATTTTGCTTACTGAACTCAAACTTTCAAAAAGCTCGGAATAAGTTTCAATGATATGGCGTTCTGCATGTGTCATATCCTAAATTTTAATAAATATATGAAATTACTTCATAAAACTGATTTTCGTTAATCTTGGTTCTTTCATCACTTCTGACTAATGCAAAGAAAAACGCTTAATTTGAGCTGATTTCGAGGCCTAAATCCTCATTAGTCAGACCGTCCCGATTCTCGGGATGTTTATGCTCTTAACTAAGCCCAACTTTCTTTATCATTACAACAAAAATTCCTCAACAACTTGGTTCTCACAATTATACTTACTACCCCCATCCAATGCGAGAAGGAATGAATTTCGACCGGGCCAGCGCAAGCCTTTCGGCTGGATAGAGCCTGTCCCGATCTTTCTATCGGGAATTTTCCCAACTTGACTTTTTTGCTACTTTTTGTGTTAATGCTTGTCTCGTGGCATTACTGGAACAAAAAGTAAAACACCTCAATTCCACCTAACGAAACCTTCCCCCTTCCAGATGTCAATCAAAATGCCACTATTCGGGTAGTTATCGGAACTAAAATAGATGAATGCATCAATCAGGGATTTTTCCAAGGGCTTTTGGCTAGTGGGCTAAATGTTAGGCGGTCGCCCTTCTTTTTATCGCTCAATAATTTCTTTAACTTTTTCTTCTAACAGTTTTTGGTCAGGCAAATACACCTGATATTTTGAAACGAAAATCTTATTGGTTAGCCCCCCTGTTGCATATTTTACGGTGTATTCGTGTTTGTCTGCCGCTATGATAATTCCTATCGGTTCGTTATCGCCTTCTGTGTTTTCTTCTTCTTTGAAGTAGTTCAGATAAAGGTTCATTTGTCCAATGTCCTGATGTTTCACTTTTCTTGTTTTCAGGTCAATGAGAACGAAACATTTCAAAATTCGGTGATAGAAAATAAGGTCAATGAAATTATGTTCGTTGTCTATTGTGATTTTGAATTGTTGTTTGACAAAAGAAAATCCTTTACCAAGTTCTAATAAAAATTGTTGTAGATTGTCAATGAGTTTCTTTTCCAATGCTCTTTCTTTGACGATATTGTCCATTGGTAATTCTAGAAATTCAAAAACGTAAGGGTCTTTTATGATGTCCTCTGAGGTTGCAATTTCCTGTCCTTTTTCTGATAATGCTAAAACGCCTTCTTTATCTTTGCTCAACGCCAGTCGTTGAAACAATGCCGAATCAATTTGGCGTTTCATTTCTCTTGCTCCCCAATTTTCTTTTATGGATTGTTGTTCGTAAAAATTTCTCGCCAAGTCGTCTGAAACGGTTAGTAATTCAGCATAATGACTCCAACTCAATTTTCCAGACACCGTCTGGAAAATTGGATATTTGATGTAAAACAGCCTGCATAGATATATACTACTTTTGCTAAAACCTTTACCATACTTGACTTTCAAGTCTTTTGCCAAGTTAGTCAGTAAAGCACTTCCATAGTCAGCTTTTTCTTTTCCGTCTTGCTCGTATTCCACGATATATTGCCCAATCTTCCAGTTGGCTTTTACCAATTCATTATTTACTGCCTTAACAGCATTTTCCCTTGCTCTTTGTAAGGTTGAGCCAATGCTGTCAATGAGTTCAGTATATTTTTGTTTCGATAAAGGCATTAAGCTGTATCAATTTATTGTGCAAAGATAATGATTTTTAGTGGTGAAATGAGAAAGAACAAAGTCAAACTTGCTGTCTGTCAGGGGTAGGATTTTTTTTGATATGTTTCATAATTCTTTGCTCAATTGTTACAGTAATGTTCATTTGTGCATAGTTTTTTTAGGGTTCTGACTAATGCAAAGAAAATCGCTTAATTTGAGCTCATTTCGAGGCCTAAATCCTCATTATTCAGACCGTCCCGATCCTCAGGATGTTTTTTTATTCTCTTAACTTAGCCCAACTTTATTCATTAGGATTATTTTTCAATGGTATTCATGAATGCTTTGCATTTGTTTTTTTGATCCAAGAAAAGATAGCCTTCGGGATTTTCATAATGAATACCTTTTACGACCATTCCGACAAATCGGAACAGGTCATTCCAAATGATTACTGCCAACTTTCTTGCTGTAGCACTTTCACTATGTGGTTCAGGTAAGTTCAAAAATTCAAATATATAGCTGTCTTTGAATGTGTTTGATAGGTCATTGTGACTTTCTCTCACCAGTGGTGAGAGTTTTGAATTGCCTATCATTGTCCGCTCGAAAAAGCTGGCAGATATTTGTCGGTCAAGTTCTCGTTAGTCGTCTTTCTCCTTTGGAACCGGATTTTTGCCATTCTGACTAATGTAAACAAAATCCCTCAATTTGAGCTCATTTCCAATCCTGATTAGTCTGACCGTCCCGATCCTCGGGATGTTTTTTATTCTCTTAACTAAGCCCAACTTTCTTTCACAAAACCTTTCAAACCAAATCCCGCACCTTCTTGATCCATTTACAGGATTCAAGAAATCAAGGGTTGGGTCCAAGAATTGCTGAAAATTCAAATCCCCAGATGTTGGGTGGGGGAAGTCATGCCCAAACCAAAGCAAAAACTCCCAAAGTCATCGAAAAACAGAAACAACCGCTTCCTAAAATCCACCAACCAGCCTACTATTCCACCTAGCAAGCCCTTCACCCTGCGGATGTACGCCCCGGCGCACAAGTCAGTCAATACACCATAGGCGCACACGGCAGCCACTAACCTCCCGATCCCTATCGGCGACCCTGATAGATGAATGCATCAATCAGGGATTTTTTCCAAGGGTTTTTGGCTAGTGGGCTAAATGTTGGCAGTAGTGATTC
>NZ_JAKZGR010000050.1 GCF_022549675.1 Belliella kenyensis
TTGCCTTTGGCGTAGGTGTAGGTCAGGTTGTCAGTTTTTCGACCAGATATCATCTCAAAAAGTGAAGAACTCTCTACTTCTGTACAGGATTTAGGATATGAAGATGATAGATATTATCTACAACAAAAATCCGATTCAAACTACACACAGATGAAAATTCTACCTAAACAGTAAGTAATCACTACAGTTTAAGCTTTTTTACTTGATCTTTAAACATTCACTAATATTGTTCCATTCTATAAATTTCATTTTTTTATCCTATCACTTTGCTAGCAAGTTAAAAACATTTATACTACAATGGGAATTGGTTGCTCTTATTCAGATATTATCCTAAACCTTTTAATAAAGTAATCATACATTTTCATTGTATCGAACAATACGCCTTGATTGTTAACTTGATTAACAAATGCTTCGTACTTTTGCTCCAAACTATTAAAGTTAGATTTCCAAGGATAGCCATCATAAGCAAAATCCAAAAAAGTGTTCAAATTGGAGTTACCTAATATCTTGTCGAAAGTATTATCATTAATTTGATAGTAGTAATCTTTGAATAGATTGATAAAGTCCAAGAGACATCTAATATTTGCTTCAAAATATTCATATTTAATTTCAGTGCTTCTTATCAAAGAAGCCACTGAGTCAAGGTCATAGGATGCTTGACAAGAAAAATCATCATTCAAATGAGCCCATTTTATAAGTCTTTCAGCGTCAAACAAATTGGCATTTTCACTATTTTTTTGAATGTATTTGTTAATATAATCACAAGACCTGAATAGGAGGATATTGAAATTCTCATCAACTAAGAATTTATCTCCCCCATCACTATTTAAATCGGGCCCGTAAGCTGTATAAAGTTTTGACCCTGAAAACTGAAAACATATAATGTACTTCTCATATTCTTCAGAAATTTTTTTATCTATCATCATTTTGGTCTTTTATCTCTAAACCATTTTTTTACATGACCTGGCGGTGTCCCTGGTTTTATTTTAGATTCTCCTGTCACATCTTGAGCTAATTCGGAATCAGATTTACTCCAATCAACGTCACCTACCTGAGGAGGGTATCCATATTGGTCAGGCCAAATATTTCTTTTCCCCCCTTTTGAATGTAAAACATGCTCTGGCACACCTAATCTTTCCAGAACATTCGCAATTGACAAAGTTGTTGCTTCAATATTTATTCCTGCATCGAAAGCAGCATACGCCACACCAAATGAAGCTGTTGCCCAAGCTGCAATAGGAACTATCTGGGATACTCCACTTATTCCTTCAAGAGATACACCTAAGCCAATACCAATAGTGCTAGCTTCTTGATTTTTTCTATTCTTTTTATCTTCCTCTTTTTGCTCTCTCCTTCGCTGTTGTTGTTCGAGCTGTCTCAAAAAATCCCTCATCTCATCAGGATCATTTGTCGAATAACCATTTGCTCCTTCTACCCACATCCCATTTGGATCTATGTATTTGATGGGACTATTCAGGGTAAAATTATATGGACTGAA
>NZ_JAKZGR010000051.1 GCF_022549675.1 Belliella kenyensis
GGTAAGTTCTGTTCAATCACTGCATCTTCTCCCAATACATAAGTATTTGTACTTATCTGAAGGCTGAAGGATCCTGTATTATCCTCTATTGGAATTGCAAATGTACCATCAGCATTTACTTCACTCAACCCTCTGATCACACCCAATGCATCTACCAAGTATACAAAATGAGGAACTCCTCCAGGTAAATAACCCGTCTCTTCTCCATCTATCACTACATTACCGTTTGCATCATTGAAAACAGTCCCCAAAATCATCCCGCTAACATTAATCGTTACCGACGCATCATCGCTGACTGGTGGTCCACAAGATGGGATTCCCACAACTGTCGCTGTGTTAATCACACTTCCTTCATCAATGTCTGATTGAGTAATTGTATATGTTGCAGTAAATGTAACAGAAGCACCTGATGCTAAACTAGCTACATTTGTAGATGTGATCCAATTTAATCCTTCAAGAACATCCTCTACATTCACATCCACCAATTCAACATCTCCAGTATTTTCTACTGTGAAAGTGTAAGTAATTACATCTCCTAGAACATACGTTGATTGACTTGCGGATTTATTGATTGAAATAGAAGCAAATGGTGCTATAGGTGCTGCCGCTATCTCATATGGACTGCTGATCACACAGGTTGTTCCTGCTGTTCTTGCATATACAAATCCTGTACTGCCCGAACCTGCATCAAAGCTGCCGCCTGTTAGCAATTCAGCAAAATCAGCATTCAAGGAATATTCTACTCCATCTTCTGGAGTGAAGCTTACTGTTACACTCGCTTCATCACAGCTAGGTGCTGCATAGCTCAATACTGGTGCGGATGGGGTAACTGGTGCTGCTGCTATCTCATATGGACTGCTGATAACACAGGTTGTTCCTGCTGTTCTTGCATATACTACACCTGTACTGCCCGAAACTGCATCAAAGCTGCCGCCTGTTAGCAATTCAGCAAAATCAGCATTCAAGGAATATTCTACATCATCTTCTGGAGTGAAGCTTACCGTTACACTCACTTCGTCACAGCTAGGTGCTGCATAGCTCAATACTGGTGCGGATGGGGTAACTGGTGCTGC
>NZ_JAKZGR010000052.1 GCF_022549675.1 Belliella kenyensis
CCAATTTTAACAGTAGGAACAGTAACCTGTTCAGATACAGGGTACAGCTTTACAGTAACCACAAATGCAACGAACGTAACAGTAAGTGCAGGTACATACGCAGGCGGAGTAGTTACAGCGCCATTGGGAGTAGATGTAATTGTAACCGCCTCAAGCGGTGTTGGTTGCGAAACAGTGGCAACAGTAGTAGCACCAGCGACCTGTCCAACAGACTGTGTGTTCCCTAATTTAACAGTAGGCAACGGTGTTTGTGAAGGCCTAGGATCAGGCACATATAGTGTGGCATACCTAGTAGCTCCAGGCACAACAGATATTACAGTATCTTCAGGTACATTGAATGTAGCTGAGCAGACGGTAACAGGAATTCCATTAGGCACAGACTTGACCATAACAGCAGGCACAGGCGACTGCGCAACAAGCGTAGTTGTATCAGCCCCAATAAGCTGTGATGATCCATGTACAGAGCCACTACTGAGTATCTCGGGTGCGGTATGTGAGGTTGGAGCGACGAGCTACCAAATCAATTACTATGCAGCATCAGGAGTAACAGTAACGAGTACAGCAGGAACAGTAGATGCAACAAATCAAAGGATAACAGGTATACCAAATGGTGTATCGGTAGTTTTGACAGCAAGCTTTGCAGGATGTGAGAACCAAGAAATTACGGTAGCACCACCAGCGGATTGTACAGATGCGGCCTTGACTCTATTGAAGTCAGGAACGTTTGTTGATTCGAATGGCGATGGCTTTGCTCAGGTAGGCGAGACGATTAGTTACAGCTTTACTGTAAGGAACACGGGTAATGTAGAAATCACAAACTTGTTGATTACCGATCCATTGGTAACAGTGGTAGGTGGACCATTGGCCTCCTTGGCTCCAGGAGCTATAGATGAATCAACGTTTACAGCGACCTATACGATCACACAGGCAGATATTGATGCGGGCTATGTCTACAACTTGGCTACGGTAACGGGTCAAGATCCAAGTG
>NZ_JAKZGR010000053.1 GCF_022549675.1 Belliella kenyensis
GTAGCAAGTACGATACAACCAACATGTGAAGTTCCAACAGGAACAATAGTGTTCGAGACCCAGACAGGTGTAGAGTACAGCATTGACAATGGAGCGACCTATCAGGCGGGTGAAACATTTACAGGCTTAGCTCCAGGTACCTATAGCTTAAGAGTAAGAAGCACGACAGACAATACCTGTTCCACGGCAGGATCCTCAACGGTAACGATTGAAGAAGTACCAGATGCTCCATCCGTACCGGTGGTAGCAAGTACGATACAACCAACATGTGAAGTTCCAACAGGAACAATAGTGTTCGAGACCCAGACAGGTGTAGAGTACAGCATTGACAATGGAGCGACCTATCAGGCGGGTGAAACATTCACAGGCCTAGCACCAGGTACCTATAGCTTAAGAGTAAGAAGCACGACAGACAATACCTGTTCCACGGCAGGATCCTCAACGGTAACGATTGAAGAAGTACCAGATGCTCCATCCGTACCGGTGGTAGCAAGTACGATACAACCAACATGTGAAGTTCCAACAGGAACAATAGTGTTCGAGACCCAGACAGGTGTAGAGTACAGCATTGACAATGGAGCGACCTATCAGTCAAGCAATACATTCACAGGCTTAGCTCCAGGTACCTATAGCTTAAGAGTAAGAAGCACGACAGACAATACCTGTTCCACGGCAGGATCCTCAACGGTAACGATTGAAGAAGTACCAGATGCTCCATCCGTACCGGTGGTAGCAAGTACGATACAACCAACATGTGAAGTTCCAACAGGAACAATAGTGTTCGAGACCCAGACAGGTGTAGAGTACAGCATTGACAATGGAGCGACCTATCAGTCAAGCAATACATTCACAGGCTTAGCTCCAGGTACCTATAGCTTAAGAGTAAGAAGCACGACAGACAATACCTGTTCCACGGCAGGATC
>NZ_JAKZGR010000055.1 GCF_022549675.1 Belliella kenyensis
TCAAGTCCTGCCCCTTTGTTTTTATCCAAAATATCCTGCAGCTGACCGATTCCTTTGTTAAGAAGATAGATAAGTGCTTTTCTTCTTCTCAGCGTTTCCTTAAAGCTGTTCTTCCTTTTTCTGGAATATGACATCTGGGCCAGTTTCTGCTCCCTGAACTTGGATCTTGGTCTTTTGATACCATATTCTGAACAAATACTGAATAACTGACTCTCAAAAACCCATTCACAACACTCCCAAAGAAGTTTTACATCTGTTGGGAAACGAATATAAGATTCATAGCAGGTGGCATCCATCAGCAGAACATGGCTATTGCTGACATCATATTTCCAGTGGTTAATTAGGGTCTCCTGAAGCTTTTCCCATTCACAATGGCTTTCTATATATGCCCTTATACGGGTCATTATAGTCATGTCTTTTATCTGTTGGTCTTCGGAAAGTACTTTACCGCAGAAATACTGAAGTGACCAATCCGTATTGAAACGTTCCAGCAACTGCCTGTCACTGATATTAAAGTAGGCCTTCAAAAACATGAGTGCAAACATACCTCTGGCACCGAACCAGCTTGGTGCACCTCTGCCCACACGTTCATCAGGAAGACAGGCTACAAGTTCGTCCCAGGGAATACTGTCATGGATTCTGCCTAACAACGAATTCTTGAAAAAGTGATATTTTGGAGAATATCCGTCAAAATCTTTGAAAATAGAAAGCTGCGCCATATCTTGAATTGTATTTTAGATTGCAACCTTAAAATACAAAAAAGAAAACCCCGAAAAAAGCTGGGAACAGCCAAATTCGGGGTTTTTGTGTTATGTTTTTGTTAATTATTTTACTGATTATCAGTTAGTTAATAATTAAGCAAGAAGCCC
>NZ_JAKZGR010000056.1 GCF_022549675.1 Belliella kenyensis
AGGTGTGTAGCAAAGGAATGCCTGATAGAATGTGCAGAAAAACCATACTGTTCAAAGCCCGCCTGATTCATGGCCATGCGGATAGCATGCTGTATGGAGCGGTCGTTCATAGCTTTGCCTGGAGTTTGTCCTTCAAAGAGAAAGACTTTCGGCTTGTGTACCCTGTAATATGCTTCGAGTAGAGGAAGAACAGCAGCTGGAAGGATGGTAAACCTATCCCTACTACCTTTTCCCGCTACTACCTTGAGTTGCATGTCTGTCCGAGAAATATGTTTCATCTCCAAGAACCGAAGTTCGCTCAACCTGATCCCTGTTCCATAGAACAGAGCAATGATGGCTTTATGCTTTATATTGGTAGTAGATTGGATTACATGACTGATCTGCTTTTGGGTTAGAATCTCAGGAAGCCTGAACTCCTTTCGGGGATAGAGTGCATGGGGAACAACATAAGGTGAAGGCAATATGTGTTTAAAAAAGAAGCTACAGCTTTGAGCAGTCATGCGGCACTTGTCCCTACCTACGCCATGTTCTTTTTTGATGTAATTGATATAGGAAGCAATATGATCTTGGGTGAGCTGCTCAGGATTGAGATGGTTGTAGTAGGCGAAAATATAGCGCATCTCGGCCATATAGTTTCGGATGGTCATGGGAGAATAAGCCTTGGCTTCAAGAAAAGAAGCTAGTTTTAGCAAATACCCCTGAGCAGAATCATTGAGGGCTACGGTGCCCAGCGTGTTTTTTTTGAGTTTTCATGATGAAAGATTTTGATATAACTAAAAATAAGCAGAATTTAGGTAAATCGCTCACCCGTAGGGTGTCAGTTCAACAG
>NZ_JAKZGR010000057.1 GCF_022549675.1 Belliella kenyensis
CGGCGTAGTCTTTATACCTGAACTTGATATGTGTTGCGTTGACCTCAAGGATTCGGTGTCTGGTGATAGCAATCTTGTGCGTATAGCGTCCAAGGTACTGGACGACTCTATCGGGTGAACCGAAAGGGGCTTTGGCATAGACGTTCCATTTTTTGAACCTGATTGCTTTCATTACGCTGTTTTTACTTCCAATCCAGCTAATTGAGCTGTCCTTTTCCAGCCCTTCCATGAAGATAGCTTTGAACATATTTGCCATACTTTTCTGGGGAAAAAGGAATCGGTTGTTTTTGCGTTTGGCATCTACCCATCTCTGTCCGTCATATCCTCCAGCACTGACGATGCAGTGGACGTGAGGGTGAAAACTAAGATCCTGTCCCCAAGTATGCAGTACCATTGTGATCCCCGGTTCAGCACCAAGGTATTCGGGCATCTTTGCATGCTTGAGCAGGGTTTGGGAAGCTGCCAGAAACAAAAGGTCGAATAGCTTAGCCCTGTTACCCATGAATACTGGATTGAGTTCATGTGGCAGGGTAAAGACGATATGGTAATAGGCGGTAGGTAGGAGTTCGTCCATTCTACTCTCAATCCAGGCATCCCTTTTCATGCTTCCACAGTTGGGGCAGTGCCTATTGCCGCAGGAATGGTATCGATGGGCGATGTTTCCACATTGCTGATCATCGCACCTGCTGAGGTGATACCCTTTTGCAGCGGTATGACAGGCAGCAAGATCGGCGAAAACCGCTCTGCTGTAAGGATTGAAGTTGGAGATGGATTGATGCCTGAACA
>NZ_JAKZGR010000058.1 GCF_022549675.1 Belliella kenyensis
CTGAAAGATTTTGCAAGATTCGGTGTGATAAAGAAAGTATGTCAGCAACAGGAGTTTTTACTGGCTAATCCTCCTTCAAAACTGAAGGATAGAATTGTATCACTCCATAAACCATATCTACGACCAATAGTAAGAGGGAAAGAAAAAAAGCCTGTGGAGTTCGGCGCCAAAGCCCACATTCTTCAGGTTGATGGCCTTACTTTTATTGACAAACTGGATTTCAATGCCTACAACGAGTGTACTAGGCTTAAGCTGTCAGTAGCCAAGCATAAAAGGTTTTTCGGTCCTGTAAAACAGCTTGGAGCTGATAGGATCTATGCTACCAACAAAAACCGCGTATTCTGCACTGGGAAAAAAATCTTTACCTGCTTCCCTAAAAAAGGTCCTAAAAAACTAAGCAAGGCTGAAAAAACTCTGAGCTCGGAAATATCCAAACAGAGAGCCACTGTTATGGAAGGTGTTTTTGGAACAAACAAAAACTTTTACGGTCTTGGTAAAATCAAGGTCAAAGGGGAAAAGAGGGAGAAGCTGATGATATTTTTTGGGATCATGACAGCCAACGCTGTTCTGATCGCTAAAAGAAGGGAGGCCAAAGAAAGTCCACCGAAGCAAAAAGCAGCCTAAAAAAGCATCCAAAAAGCAACTTATTGGGATAGGTGTGTCCATACGGAAAATCCGAGTCATTTTCATACAAAAACTAATCCTAAATTGTACTTTTTCAATCCGAAATTGACTCGTGGATCAAGGGTCAAA
>NZ_JAKZGR010000059.1 GCF_022549675.1 Belliella kenyensis
GTGGCAATAGCAGTGATGTAATGATTGCCCAGAGGAGCATTGTCCCAGTTGAAAGTAAATGGCTCAGCCTCCACACTTGCGATCAAAAGATCATCTGCATAGAAATCTACCTTTACCACTTCACCATCTTCATCTGCACTTAAGGTAGTGATCTCGATTACTTGCCCTTGCTCGAATACCTGCTGATCTTCTGGTGTGATGATGCTGATAGTTGGAGAAACATTCACAGCAGGAGTTTCAGGCATTTCAGGAGCTTCCTCAACTGTTATGTAAACAGAATTAGAAACTGTCGCAGCCCCTTCATTGTCAGTGGCAATAGCAGTGATGTAATGATTGCCCAGAGGTGCATTGTCCCAGTTGAAGGTAAAAGGCTCAGCTTCCACACTTGCGATCAAAAGGTCATCTGCATAGAAATCTACCTTCACGACTTCACCATCTTCATCCGCACTTAAGGTAGTGATTTCGATAACTTGCCCTTGCTCGAATACCTGCTGATCTTCTGGATTGATTATGCTGATTGTTGGAGAAACATTGGCTGCTGGAGCTTCCTCGATTGTTATGTAAACAGGAGTAGAAACCGTCCCAGCCCCTTCATTGTCTGTGGCAATAGCTGTGATGTAATGATTGCCCAGAGGTGCATTGTCCCAGTTGAAAGTAAAAGGCTCAGCCTCCACACTTGCGATCAATAGATCACCTGCATAGAAATCTACCTTCAC